>JANQJU010000028.1 GCA_028281495.1 SAR324 cluster bacterium | reverse complement strand
TATCAAGAACTCGTCCAACGGGTGCTCAAGCATAAGGTGCCCATTCGTCCCGGACGCTCTTCCCCTCGCAAGAAGCCCCGTACGGTCTTTCCGATGAACCGAAAGCGGGCCTTGTAGCAGCCAAGACAACTGGGCGACACCTGAAGGGAAAATGGAGAAACCAAACGGGAAAACCTAAACTTGATGACATTGCGCAGGCACGGGGCAATCCCTTTGAAAATGCAACGTTATTTCAAAGGGTTACAACAGTGGAAAAAATCATAAACGAAATTGGCAAAAATTGGAAGAATTTTCACACTACTTTTTTTGGTTAGAAATGGAAGAATTGCGACTTTCAGACTCAAAAACTGAGAGGAAGACGTTCTGCTTAAAGACGAGCTTTAAGAATGAGCGAGATCAATTTTTCGAATTCTCAGCGTGTGGTGAATCGATGCTCGATGCAATATTCACTCTTCCGATTCTCTTGGCGTAGGCATGATAAAATCAGCTCTTCTATGGCGGATTCGGCCTCCTGACCCTTGCGAATCATGGGTAGAAATCGTTCGAGAAATTGAGTCGTATCCGATTGATGCACAATCACCGTATCCCACAAGGGGATGACAAAAATCGCTTGGTTCCCTAAACCCCATGCCTAAAATGAACCTGTGGGTAAGCCTGACTTGGGACTAGGAATCCATCAAAGATAGCCGTGTCCCCATCTCAAGTCATCACGTCCGGTTTTTGTAAAATCGCTGGAAATCACGGTTCGTCAAGAGTACTCAACTCGCTTTCAGGTTAAATTGTACAATGCCGTGATCTTGTTTCGCATAGACTCCGAACAAATTTGAGGGGAAGGCGTTTTGATGACGATCAAGCTGATGTTTCTGTGGCTGAGTGGAAAGAGATGGAGGGTTTAAGCGGCTTCTGCAACCCTCACATTAACACTTGTCAAAAATTCTCCTTCCTCCAAGGGGTGCTTTGCCAAGACCTCCTTGTCCGATAGAAAATGGGATGGCAATTCTTCTCCCTCCCAATACAATTCGAGGGCTTCCTGCATATTTTGAAGCGTGGCTTCAATAGAACTCCCCGTGGTAATACAACCGGGGGCATCCAACGCAAAACAACCAAAAGGCTCTTGTCCTAGTCTTCCTTTTTCCAGTATTACAAATATTCTCATTTCCATCCTGCTTGTTTGGCAATTTGACTCAACGTTCCAGTCGGAATGTCAGAGTGACCATGATCCGCTACCACGACCATTCCTGTTTTTTCTGGATGTTTGAATTTCTTGTGACTCCCACGCTGGGACACTTCATACCATCCTTCATTTCTCAATCGTTTGATAACCTGTTTTGCGTTCAGCGGGCACCTCACCAACCATGTTAACCAGAAAGCGTCTGCTATTTGTCTAAATTTATCCGAAAATTGCCCAGGAGTCCTTATTTGAATGCTGTTCCAGTAAAACTTCGTTGAATTACAGCGAAACGGATAGTGCTCCGTGTGCCGAGTCATCCCCGCAGGCACGGGGCAATCCATGACATCACCATCAAGAGCAATAACAGGTCCTTCTGAAGCATCTGCGCCGTTTTCGTGAATTCTTCCCAGAATATGCAGAGAAGCAACTATTCGGGGTTGTTGCCTTTGTGGAAGGCTCCGAGGCAATGATGATGTTTTGCGGTTCACCGAACCCAAGGGCTTTGAGGGGAAGGCGTTTTGATGACGATCAAACCAATACAATATTAAGGCCTCCTACATATTATTCAGCCGTGGGAATCCCGCGAACTGCATTGACAGTCGTGCCGCCCAGGTCGACGGCATTGCCGATATTGGGAAGCCCACCTTTCGTTAATACCTTCCCAGCAAGAGTGGGAGCGGCTTGGACACCCGCTTCAAGGGGGTCGCCTTGAGCTAAAGCGTCCGCGACACTAAGTGCTGTTGCTCCATATCCTACATAAGTAGCCCACACTCCCAAAGGGCCTGTGGTAAAAATGGAAACACCTGAGGCACCAACGCCAATTATGCCGACAGCAACACTCGCCGTTTTTGATAGCGGTGCGACCGGCCTATTATGCAGTTTTTCTAACCGATTCTTGTAACCTGAGCAGCCCAAACTACTAGGATATTTTGCACATTTAGCCGCCATAGCCTTTTTTTGAAGCTCGGCTCGCTTCTGGGCTCTCATCTTTCTTGCAGATTGATTGAACGCATAAGCGATTGCTGCGGTTTTGGCTCCTTCCACAAACCCGTCCTCAAAGCTTTCTCCATAGAACAGGTAAGACACCAATCCTCCACTGGTGCCACCCACGGCGACCGAAGCGGCAAACCCTCCCACCGTAAACTCACCAATAGGGAAGTTCCCAACCGTGGCAAATTTGGAAAAGCCCGCACTGAATGCACCAGTCATGGCACCTTTTTGAACGTCTCCGCCAGTGACGGCACTATTGAAGCCGCCCAGAAATCCTCCGACCATCGCATGGGTGACAATCTTCATTCCAATGCCCGCACCCGCGACATGAAGGGCCTGGCCCACTCCGTAAAAGGTTGCTCCCGAGACCGCCCCCAGAAAGGCCGATGTGAGAATTTGTTGAGGACTCCCCCCTTGGGCCGCAGTGATGATGGCACTCACCATCGCTCCCACAACGGCGGCGGTAATCGGATCATGCCCACTGGGATCCGTGTAAAACAACGGATTGTTGTACACATACGCATACCGGTTGAACGCTTGACCATTTCCCGGATTGGGAACGATTGAATCGGCCGTTAAGAATCGACCGATCTCCGGATCGTAATACCGCGCATTGTAATAATAGAGACCGGTTTCCTCGTCCAGTTCCTGCGAAGTGAACTTATGGGTCACACTATCCAAGCCCACACTATGGTCTCGATCCAATTGACCAAACGGCAAATACGACAGTCGAGTCCGCTCTTTTCCCGCGCTGTCGGTTACAAGCGTTGACGATCCCAAGTGATCCGAATGGTAGAAAAACATGCCAATGGGCAAACTGGATGTGGTGTTCCCGGTGAGCCGTTGTGTGGACCGTTCGCGGTATCGCGTTTGTGAAAACAGCTTTTGACCGTTGCCATACACATACAACGTGATCAGATCTTCATTTTGTTTTGAATCGCGTCGTCGTTCGAAAGTTTTGTCCACGTACCATGTCGCCACTTGGCTGCCATCAGAGCGTTGAAACACTTTTTTAATGCGTTGCCCGGCATGATCGTATTCGAACGATACCACTTCTCCTGAAGTCGTATTTCGAGCTTCGGTAAGCCGATTGTCGAGATCGTAACTATAATACCAATTGGCACCGTTCCCTTGCTTGATGGTGACATTTCCCGAACTGTCAAAATGGACATTCACGTTGTAGGCAGATCCATCAACACGTTGACCATTGACATGGCTCAAACGGGAGGGCGTATTTCCAGAAAAACTGAATGTTTTCCGGCGCATCTTCGTTAGATTGCCAATCGCATCATAGCTGTAGGTATTGTGGTGGGGTTGATGGTTGCTCGAATCACGATAGCTCCCTTCGGCAAATGTCATCCTGGACAAGGCATCGTATTCAAAGCGTTGGGTCGCCGAGGTGTCAATCCCTTGAATGATCTTATTCCCCCGTTGGTCGGTCATGTTTTTGATATTGCCCGAACGATCATAGTCATAATGGAGGTTCTGCAATTCGGTGCCGTGGACGGATTGAGTCTGGAGCTGTGCCAAACGATCATCCGAGTTGTATGCATATAGAGTCTGAACCCATTGATTGTTCTCACCATACACCGTTTTTTCCAAAACCTGCCCCAAGTCGTTGTAGTTGTTAAAACGCACCCGTTGGCTTCCATTCAAGTGGACCGTATCTAAATGACTCCCTAGCGTGAAACCGTAGTCGACTTTCGACCCATCGGGAAGGACCGTGTGTGCCACCCGACCAAAATCATCATAAGCCCAGGTTTGGATATAAGGTGTGTTGTACAGGTCTTGCAATTGGGTGGTTTTGCGGATCATCTGGCCTAAGGTGTCGTAAGAATAAGCATAAGTTCCCCCTGGAAAGGAAACGGAACTCAACCGGCCTTTACTGTTGTGATAGTCGTCTTGTTGGGGACTCTGATCGTAGACGTATTGATAGGTAAAGCTGCCATCTCCCGCAACTTGGCTCACGAGGCGTCCTAACGCATCATACGCATAGGTGATGCTGCCTCGGGCAGTTGTCCGTGTTTTTCGTGAGACGATGTCATCGAATGCAAAAGAGGTGGTGCCGGTATGTGGTTCCGTGATGGAGGTTCGGCGTCCCAAACCATCGTAGACCATGGTTGTGGTTTCTCCATTTGGCAATTCGACTTCAACCAGTCGGTTGGAATCATCATAACGATAGTGCGTGAGTTGATTGTGCGCATCGACCGATTTCACAAGATTGCCAAACACATCGTGGTGTTCTGTTTGGGAGACACGATTGCCCATAACGGTGTTGAACCGTTGCACCCAATGTTCTCCAAATTGGCTGCCATAGGCATACTCTGCGAACGGTTCGGAAGTGTCTTGGTACTGAAACACCTGTTTGACCCTTCCGGCAAAATCATACTCCGTACGAGACCACTGCGCTGGGTTATCGCAATAACAGGGTTTGGATCTCCGTTTGACTTGGAGTCCATTCACAAAATCCGACCGATTTTCGACCTGCAACATGCCTTGGTCACTTTTGCTTTTCTCCCGATAAATGAAGCCGAATCCATCAAAATACACTTCTTGGATATCCAAACTGGCTCCGCTTTCACTGATCACTTCCATCCGATTGTATTGAGTAGGGGCTTGTCCATCGTTGTGATACGAATAGGCCACATGGGCATTGGATCCACGATGCACTTTTGTCGTGCGTCCCCAGGCATCATAATCGAAGTATACGGTGACGTTGTTGGCATCGGTGGCGCTTTTCTGGCGTCCTGCGGCGTCATAGGTTTTATGTTGGCTGAGGTACGAAACGCTGGTATCCGTCCCCAAATAGCGACGTTCTTCTTTCACAAAGGTGCGGTAGGTGTCGTCGTAGAAGAACTGCACCAAGTGGCCGTAACGATCTCGACTTTCGATCAAATTCCCATGAGCATCGTATTTTAAACCTTGTTGGATGGAGATCCATTGGTGACCATTTTGATCACAACGTCCTTGAGGATGTTTGCATTGTTCCGTTCGTTGTAACGGGTATTGAGGAACACTTTCATCATATTGGTATTGGGTCCATGCCAATTTATCACGATTTGTACCTTGGCCAATGGGAACGTCACCGTTTAAAGTTTTCACATCAAGGGTGCGTCCTAAAATCCATTCGTTGGGATAATGCCGGTATTCGGTCAGCACGGTTTTGCAATTGCCGTTGATGCATTCCAAGACTTTGACAGGAAAGTAATATCCATTCGAAGCCGTGTCGTAGGTTGTCTGCCTCGCGTTCTCGGTAATCCGTCGATGATCCCAATTGCCATCGGTTTTTTCGGGATCGTAAGTGGTGGTGGTCACGTGGGTGGGTTTCACGAGTTTGATTTGATCGCCTCCGTGGGGATAAAACCGTTGATATTGTGTTTCAATTCGAGACGAAATTTGGTCGTGGACATAGGTATCCACGACATGTGGCACCCCAAAAAAGTCTGAGCGTTGCCAATAGGAGGTTTTGACGGTTGTCCGGGAATCCATTTCCGTCACCTCCGTGGTTTCAAACCCCAAATTGCGGCGATCAGGAATTGGGCCTCGAATGACCCGTCCGTTGTAATATTTATACTGGGTGGTCAACGTTTCTGTGGAGTAGGACGCGCTACGGTTTCGATTTTGGACCACTCCTGTCACGAGCAATCGAGCCGAAGCCAATGGAACTCCGCAATCGGGTGCCGGATCCCCCCCGTTGTGACAGGTGCTCACACGTTGGATGGGTTGTCCGGTCTCAGCATGAGTGGCCGGGCGATAATAGACTCGCAAGCTGCCCCCCAGGTCCGTGTTCACGATATGGACTCGATAATTGGCAGGCTGATGTTGATTCAACCACAGTTGGCTGGTTTGGTTGTTGGAGCTTTGGGGTAACAAATCATTCGTTTCCCGGAGGATCGCATGGGTTTTATTCGGGCTTTTGTAATTCCGCACCCGAAGCAGATCCGTTTTGCCGTCGCCATTGAAGTCTCCCATGACCAAATGGAAGGGACCACTCGCATCCCGTTGCAAGCTTCCATCCGGGATTTGATCCATGATGGCATTGTGAAAATCCCCACTTCCCCGAGACAAGAGGAGGGTGTCCTGCCCCAAGCCTTGGGCCGTCACCTGCAACAGATCGGCTTTTCCATCCCCATTGAAATCGCTGGGATACAGCCGTTGGCTATAGTCTCCATCCAACACATACTCTAGGGGGGAGTGCAACATGGGATCGGGAAGGACGTTTTCACTGAATCCCATGCCGGTGCTCAACCATAATTGATTGGGGCCGTCGGCGGAGAAATTGCGGGTGCGCAAGATATCGGCTTTTCCATCCCCATTGAAATCGGTGACAAGAATACGTTGTTTGTTGCCGTGATGATGCAATTCTGGAGATAACGCCAACGCTCCGAGTGGCAAGGATTGGAAGTCACTGGTGCACCCCAACCCATGGGAATGCTCTTCGGTGAAACCCCACAGTTGGTTCTGACCTCCCGCGATTCCGCTCAGGAACACATCGGTTTTCCCATCGCCATTGAAATCCCCCAGGTGCGGAAAGTGTTTGGATTTGGTGTCATTGTCATAAAATGGACCATAAAATTCGAAAGGAATGCACCCCAGGGTGAAGCTCAGGTCATTCCCGGTGCTCTTTCCATACAGGATGGAGGTTTCTTTAAATTCACCATCATATTTGACTCCAGTCCGGAGGATGTCCGATTTTCCGTCGCCATTGAAATCCCCAATATAAATCCACAAGAACATTTCATTTTCGTGAACTTGCAACCGGTCGTCCCATGTGCCCACCGAAGTGAATCCATGATCTGTCGCAAACAAAAACCGATTTTTGTCACCGGCAACATCGTTGGCTGTGCGCAACAAGTCAACGCGACCATCGCCATTAAAATCGCCTAAATGCAGTCGATGATAGGCCGAGGCTTTCACCAGTTCGGCCTCATACGACTGTAAAGGAATGCCTTGGAGGGACTGGCTCCAGGTTTCGTTTTTCACGAATCGGTTTGAACTGGTGTCAAAGAAATACACGTGATTGATACCCCCTGAAACCGCTTCGAGAAGGTCGGTTTTTCCATCGCCATTGAAATCGGCGGAGAAGTACCAAATTTTCTGGTTGGTTGTATAAGGCGTCTGGAACGGCATTTCGATAGCATGAGAAAACATCGCATTGTTCACGCTATCTCCTTCTACGGTTTGCCGTTGCCAAGAGAACTCATGGCGAAGGGGAGAATTGACATCGCCTGTATCTCCCCCATCAATCACACGCTCCAAGAAGCTTAAGTTGGGTCCCACATCATGATGGTATTGAAGCATATATTTGCGCACCAACTTTGGATTTCCATTGTCCCATCCGAAGATTTCAATGGCTTTGATGCGGTGTCGCGTGACGACCTTGGTGCCTTGATCGTAGCTGATCCATTGGTCGGGTCGTTCTTCTCTTATGAATCGTACTTCTCGCGTGCTCGACAGTCCGTTGCCGGAAGTGTACGTGATTTTATCCGGATAAAAGGAGCCTTCGTCTTGAAAATAGGTGACGTGGTAGGCATTTCCATAAGCATCTTTAAACTGATTCAAAGCCCACACACGGACGGGGTTGCCGGTGCGGTCCGAAGCATGGATACGGGCATCGGCAACAAAGCCGAAATACATTTGTGATCCATCAGGTTGGACGGCGATCCAATAAGTGGAATTGCCACTGTTCATTCGGATGAACTTGGACCAGGTTTCTTGCTCACTGCGATACTCCACCTCCCCATTCCCTAGATCGGCATGTGGGATCAAGCGTCCGCTAGGGCCAACAAAGGTGTCTTGGTTGTTGTCGTAGCGAATACCTTGACCATAGTTCATTCGAGTGATGATGGGGATGCCGCTGATGCTCCATCCCATGCCCAAAATACCGTTCGGACCGTTTGAGTTGTAAACCAGTGACAAATTCGGAGCCGCCCCCGTCCCAGGAATAATCTTTAGTGGGAGGGTGTAGCTAAAAGAACCATCGGGATTGATCGTATGAGACCCTGCCCCGACTCCGGAAGGTCCATCCACTGAAGCATCCGCCACGACTGCTTTTGCATTGGACTGAATGGAACGATCCACGTGAGTGGGTTCTCCAGGCTGACCCAAGGTCAGGGTCAAATTTCCCGCGGAGCTCGGCACATGAATCCAAATGTCGGCGTCGGGATTCACCGTGGAAAGCGTGGGGGTGCCGCCCGAATGATGTCCACTGGGATCTGCCGCATTCCAACCATGCCACGTGCCGTTCTGATTTTGCCAGAGTTCCAAATTCGATACTTGGCTTCCTCCAGAACTGAGAATGGCTCCGTACAACGCTGCGACCGAGAGGTCTCCGGTCATCACGTTTTGCACCACATTCCATCCCGAATGTAAGGTGATTTGCAGCGTACTATTTTCTGTATTGACGAGCGGATTGCGGATCAAAGGCTCCCAATCTTGGCCGACTGGAGGGACGGTGTAGGTTGGAAGATCAGGCAGGTCGACCGTAAACGACAGATTGTTATAGTTTTTCGGCAGATAGACCCAAAAATCGAGCCCAGGAGAAAGGGAGTTCAACGCAGGGTACGAGCCGACTCTTGCATTCGGGGCCACGGATGCCCAACCTTTCCATTGATTGCTATGCAGTTGCCAAAAATACAGTCCCAAGATCGGTGGATTGTACAATTCTACACTGATGGAATTGGGATTGAGCAAATTGGGAAACTCGTTTTTCACCAAATTCCAACCTGCCATGAGGGTGACACGCTTGTCTCCATTTCCTAAGGTTTGTGGAGTGCGTGTCACAGCACTTGGATTCAACTGAACCGGAGGTGGGGCGAAGCCAGGAGCGTTGTCATAGGAAATTGGCTCGCACGAGTGAGGTGCGAGCACCCGTTGATTGGAAGAAGCCGTCGATCCGTTGGGTTCCAACCAGCTCAGTGGCAGCGGAGTTGCCTCTCCCCACAAAGCAATCCACAGAGATCGTGAAGGATCGATGAAGTCCAACGGATCAAACACGGTTCGGCTGTAACGGTTGAGCGTGTCTACGGCGTCACTTGAACTCCATATTTTGATTTGCTGGTCCACAACCTGCGCGATCACCAGAGTTCCGCTTTCCGGAGTCAATGCTGCCAACGCATGAGGCGGATGGGCAGCTTGGAGATAATTGGCAGGGATTTGATTCCATCCCGATTGTAGCTCCAGAGCGGCATAAGGATAGTCTTCAATCAGCCTTGCCTCATATCCCGAAGCTGGAGGAATCAAAGGCGGTGGAGGCCCCGTCGGGTTATCGGCAATGCCATGTCCACCCCCTGCATGAAAAGTCTGATTCCTGATCACATAGTTGGAATACACCCAACGATTGGTCGAGGCATTGATCGTGTCATTGATATAGACAGCCGCATCATAGTGGCGACCCAAAGTCCGTTTAGAAGCAAAGGTCATTGTGACCTTGGGGTTATCGGGCACATAATTCAGCAATGCTGCATCATGGGGGACTTTTATATTGTCACGAAGGTGCTCCACAAAAGCAACGGTGTGGGCATCTCGGCTCTTAGGAAAAGCTCGATAAACATAATCTCCTGGGGAAAAGCCGTGGTTGCCATTGAGGGATTTGGCATTGCGATCAAAAAACGCATAGTATTCGTTGTTGATGGTGGCATTAAAATCCGCTTGCAGGAGGTTTTTCACGTGATTGCAATCGCCGCTATGCCATTGACCGCCAATGTTCAACCCTGGTACGGGTAAGATGCAACTTCCTCCGTGTTGGCCTAATAGAACATTCAGCGTATCCAATCGACTGGCATACGACTCCATTGTGTTCTGCAAGGCGCTGGTATAGCGCCAACTGTATCGTCGTTGTGGAGGAGTCGAGTAATCCACGTTCTTTTTGACTAGCTCCATTTCCACCAGCGCTGAGCTATGACGTGGTTGCCATGTGACTGGACGCGATCCAAACAAGTCCCAATTTCTTTCAGCCACATGGGTAGGATGGGAGGAAAACCCCATTTTTTCGTAAGCCGATTGAAGCCCTGCATCGCCTTGTTGTGAATCCAACACAACCAGCTCTCCTCCGCCAGCCAAGGCCCGTTGAAGGCCGCTCATCGTGGAAATGGCATCGTAACCCGTGAGAGATTCAAGCGTCTGATGTTCAAAGTAAGAACTCATGTGCATGAACAAATCGGCATATTCCTTTTCAACAGGAGGACGGGTGCCGGAACGGTACCACGGTTCGAAGATAAACAGCATATCGATCAGCAGCCCACCCGGTTGCAAGGCGTCTAAGGCACCTCCATCTCGATACACAGGTCCCACCATCCCGAATCCTGTACGAAGGAGGTGATTCACTCGGGCCATGGACTCCAGACGTTTTGTCGAGTTTTCAACCTGAAAGAAATACAGTCGGGTCGCCAATTCGAGAAAGTCTCGGGTCACGGCTTTTTTCACGGCAGTGGCGAGGCTTAGATCGAGTTCATAGTCTTCTCGTTGGTTATTGTTGTTGCTGTCCACATAGAGTTCCCCTTGGGGGTCCCGCTTCACTTTGTATTGGGTTTTGGTTTTGTTCAGTTGATTGGAAGCCCGTTGAACCTGCATCCAATTGGTCGTGTGATCGTTGACGCCGATCACATATTGTCCCCCGACAACCCCGCTGTATTCACGTTGATCAGCAAATTCAGGAACGGATTCCGCACCGACATGCACCGAAATTCGATCCCCCCATTGAATTTGACTCGAATTGACCGTGTAACGCACAGAATCGCCGATCAACACCTGAGTTTGCATACAGTTTCCACCACAGGATTCGAATTCCAACCGTAGCGGATGCGTGGAGATCTCACTACGCAGCACTTTGTAATTCTGAAAGATGTTCGTCCGATCCCAACGATTGGAGTCTGAAGACCAGACTATTTTGTCCATCGATAAGTGGATATACCGATTCCAGCCTTTCCCTTCTGTGGCATCGTGTTCTGCCACAGAGTGGTATTGCCGTGTGTTCGCGACTTGGGAAAATGGGAGGGAATACGGCAACCCATGACTGCATACCAAATTTTGGATTCGACCTGTATTCAGTAGGTCGGCCAAGGAAGTGCCTGGATGGTTTGTGGCAAGATAGTCTTGAACCTGTTGTTCAAACACCGTCACTGGATTTTGATTCGTTTGGCGGTGGTCGTTGTTGCGCTGCGCATGGTAATAGGCAGAATAATCAAAATCGAGCAACTCCAGCATTTGCAATGTTGATTTGGGAGCACTATGCAATTTGTAGGACGGATCGAGATCCACCCATTCGCAGGCATCGGGAGTCTGCACGCAATTGACACCGGGTTCGATACCGGTCAACGAATTCTTCGGAACAAACACTTGCACCCAAGCATGCTCGAATTCCACATACTGATCCCCATTCGAAACCGACCATCGCGAGGTGGCAAGCATATTGGGAGCATCGTCTCGCTGTGCTTTCAACCAGTTGGCTAAGTTGTATTTTTCTAGCACCACGTCTCCACGTACATAGCGGGCCGGTATCCCTTGAGATCGCATCATCGCGATTAATAAAGTTGCTAGGTCCACGTCATTGGCACCACTGCTATGAAACGTATTGGCCGCGTTGCTGCGAGAACCGTGATAGAGGTTGAATTGGTAACGATCTCGCACGTAGCGGTAGATTTCCAAGGGAGTGCGCAATTGGGTCGCCTTTTGTTGCAAAGGCAACATCACCTCGGAGTTTAATGGAATCTCCACGGTTGCGGCCAAAGCCGTTTGATACGAATTGGCATGGGCGATGGACCCAGCCGAGAGTGCCCCCAGCCAACCAACCGTGAGCATCCAAATCAATATCCAAGATTTCCTCAAGAAGCGTTGCATAGGGCTATTTTTTGAAAAGAGATTCATCAGACACAACCGGGGCCAATTGTCGAACAACCCTTCCTACCGGCTGGGGGTGATAATTTTCCATGGAAGGTGGGGTCAATTTATCAATCCACTGGTGGATCACCTCGCGTTGTTGGTTCGGTGGCAAGGTTTCCAATGATTCTAAAGTCGTTTGCAACTCTCTCGCGGTGTGTTGAGTGCGTTGAGGACCAAAGGATTCGAAGGAGTGGGGATTGGTGGTTTGACGTTGCAGTCGAGAATTTCGAGATGCGGTGAGCGGCTTCAGTTTATCCAACACCACCCCGGTTTGGGTTTTTGCAAAGGAGTGGTTCGTTCGACCTCTCCGACGATTGGTTGGAGTGGTTTGATTGGGGGTGGCTTGATTGGGGGTGGCATCCACTTCGAGAAGCCTCGCGAGTTCTTGCAAAGAGGTGCGAATTTGCTGCGTGTTCTGACCATTGGTTGAGCTTTCGTTGGGAGTGTATTCTCGGAGCACCGCCCCCCCCACCTCGCGAGTGTCGAGAGCTTGTTCCACTCCTAAGCGCACCAAGATATCTTGTGCCAATCCATCTCCCTCCAGAGGGGGGGTCGTCAATAAAGGCGCCGATAAATGCACATCCACGGCTGATGGCGAGTCGAATAAATACACCCAAAATCCCTGTCCCACTTGAATTTCGCTCAGGCTCCCTGTGTCCAACTCTTGCCCAGAGCTATTGCCGTCGTAAAGGCTTCCATCCTGATCCCTCCGATGCGCCAGTTCTGAACCCCACGCAAACCATTGCTCATGAGACTTTTGCAGAATGACGGTTGCCGAATCTTTCAAATTGGAGCCTTTCAGCCATTCCAACAGACTGGAGTGGGTTTCGGGAATCGTAGCAATATAGTTCCATCCTGGCTGTAAGGTGAGTTGCAGCGCATCGCCCGTGATTTGCCATTCCGACTGAAAAAGGTGTGCTTGGGTCTCCGGGGGTTGGATATTCCATGTTTGCTGAGACGACCCTTCCGCAGACATCGAGACGATCAAGCCATTCGGTAAAAAGAGTGTGATCGCTTCCTCTTCCAAATAACCTTCAGGTGGGGCTTCGCGTAGTGGGTCCTGTGAAGGCTCCGGGGGCTTTTCTTCTGGAATAGAAACCGTGGATTCGGTGGGAGGGGATGGCGTTTGCTGAGATTCCTCAAACGGGTTGCAACCGATCAGCAGTAACCCCACAATTCCCATCCACAAGTTGGTTCTCAAAACATCCATAGTGTTGTCTCCGACGGGGTGGGCTGAAATCAACGATAAAAAACCAAGGTGCGCTCTGCTTGAAAATAATTGCCGCCCGTGCCCCCCCAAGTCGCTGAAAATGCTCCCCCATCAGAGGCGTATTGCCATTGAGTGTCGTACTTCACGACGTTGTACTGTCGATTGCCTGCCCCACAGTTGCTTTGCCCCGCACAACCGGTTCCTATGAACACTTGAACAGTGCCTTCTTCGCAGTGAACGTATCCCCGGGAATAGGTCATGCTGCGGGAATCACCGGGATCGTTGTAGTGAGAAAACAAATGGAGACTCAGCTCATTGTAATTGCTCTCACAGGCACTGGAGGGAATCCCAGAACCAGCGAGCGGGTGAATCCAAGTCGGATTGCCCAGAATGGACCGTTTTGTCTCTGTGTTATTGCCTTGGATCGAATTGGTGAATTGAAGTGCCCCGGAGGTCAGGTCATACGTTCCCCCCGTTTGATTGGCCAAAGCGAACAGGTAATCCGATCGGTTCTGCGGACAAAAGTCGTAGTTGGACATAGGGTCGCCGTTGACCGGATTGTGCTGTTGGTAGGTCTCTGTGAACAGATGATCCGCTTCGGAAGTGAAGCTTGTATTGAGGCATAAGGTCCATCCTCCCCCTGCCGTTTCCATATCACAATAAACTTGCATGCTGTTGCTCGCCCCCTCCGGTGTGATGCTATACACACCGCTGGTTGTGGCTCCCTGTTGATACAATGCCTGACACGATACCGCTGCGGGATTCGTAATCGGAGGATCGGTACCAGGGTCGGTTCCCGGATCGGTGCCAGGATCGGTGCCAGGATCGGTGCCAGGATCGCCTCCTCCCGGCGGATCATTGATGACCACGGGTTGGTCCAACATGGAGACTCTTACGCTCGTAAACGACGGGTAGGAACCCGAACATTCGGACATCTGAAACACCATCCGGCGATTCGACATGGCTCCTGCCAATACCGAAGAAAACACCCGTTCGGGTCGAAGAGAATTGGGGGCCATCGTGATGATATTGCTCTGACATCCGGGGCGATTCACGTCTTGCTCTAAAATGACCAAAACGGTTCCATCGGTTTCCACTTGCAAGTCGATCACGGGGTTCAACGAGGTGTCCACTTGTTCTTGTGCCCACAGCAAGGGAGTAAATATGCCACTTAAGGAAATGATGAATGCCATTATAAGATGTTTCATTTTGCTCCTTTCATTTTCTAAGCTCCTACGGGTAATTGTGGAATCCAATTTTTTCAAAAGTATCCATTTTTAGAAAAAATTTAAATGCCTTTTTTCCTGAAAATTTTTAATAGGAAAATATTTCTTTATTAAAATTATTAAAATTATATAGTTATAATTTAATAGTTATATAGGATTTATTCCAATAATGATATTATTTGTAATCAAAACAAGAAAATAGGAAGCATAAGAAAGGAGTGTTTCACACCAATAATTTTAATTTTGTGACAGGCAAGGAGCGATTTGCAGAGTAACTCTATTTGGTGAACTATTAGACATAGTTTTTGCCCATTCAGGAAAAGAGTTCATTAACAAAACTAATATTATAGTTTAGAATATAAGAAAGACTTCAGCCCATGACCGTATTCAAAATGATAGCTCCTCAACCAAGCAAATCGAAATGCTTTTGGCATCCACTGGACGCCGAGGCCCTGATGGATCACATCCTTAGGCCGCTTGAGGGGTGTTGCTTGAGAGAGCCATCCCTCCAAAGCCCGCCGTCTGGCTAACAACTTGTCGAGAGGGTTTGTTCTCTCAACTTCAATTGTTTGATAGTGCTGCCCCGGATCACCTTCTTGAGATGACCTTTAATTTGAGTAAACATGAGCAAAGACATCACCAAGCCAAATGACTATCAAGACACGTTGCAACACATAATTTCGACCATTAAGCAGAACAAACAAAAGGCAGTGGCTTCGGTCAATGAGCAAGTCTTACAAACATATTGGGAGATCGGTAGGTTGATTGTAGAGAAGCAACAAAATCAGGGCTGGGGAAGTAAAGTCATCACCAACTTGTCCCGTGATCTACAAGCACAATTCCCAAACGAGAGAGGGTATTCCGAGCGGAATATCAAGAATATGACTCGCTTCTACAAAAGCCACCCTGAATTTGTGCAGTCAGTGACTGCACAATTGACATTCACCCACCACATTACCCTCATTGACCGCACCAAAGATGAGAACGAGCGGCAATTCTATGCGGATTTGGCAATCAAACATAACTGGAATACCAGAGAGCTGATACGGCAAATCGACAGCTCCTTGTATCTTCGCAATCGGTTAAGCAAAAAGACTATCAAGCTGAGTCCCCCCCTCAAAGTAAAAGACCCCGATCCTTCACATCATTTCCGTGATGAATATGTCCTTGAATTCGTCAAAGGTGAGGAAATCGAGACGGAGAAAGAGATTGAAGATGCAATACTTGAACACTTGGAGCATTTCTTCCTTGAATGGGGAAGAGGATCAATAGCGCTTCTCGGTCGTCAGTACCCTTGCACGATTGACAATAACGAACATCGAATCGACCTGCTCTTTTATCACATCGAACTGAACTGTCGGGTAGCTCTGGAATTGAAACGAGGGAAGTTTAAGGCAGAGTATACAGGACAAATGGCGAAGTATCTTGGCTACCTGAATGAGAAAGAAAGGTTTGAAGGCGAAGAACCGGCAATAGGAATCATTCTTTGTGAAGCGGCTGGAGCGGAAGAAGCGAAGTTTGCCTTCAGCCATATTGATTCCGACCGGCTCAAAGTGGCAACCTATACGGATAAACTACCGGATGAACAGTTGCTACGGAATCAACTGCAGAAGGTAGTCAAATCTTAGGTTTCTTAGCCTAGTCTGTCTCCCAGACTTGACAGATTTTGCGCTCGTTTTTTGGTGAAAGATCTACTTTTTTAATACGTAGGCTGTTGTGGCCCAGTCAAAAAAGACATTTTTTTAAGAGCCGGCCTTGAGTTGCTCAAACTCCATGGGAGAGAGGTATCCTAAATAGGAATGGAGCCGTTTGGAATTATGGAACAACTCCCACGCTGCTTGCGTTTACTGGAAAACCCTAGAAGGTGGTGCAACTTGTTCATATTGATTTCGCATGAATAGCGTCTCTGTGAACGCCAACGAACGAACTAAGCGGCTTCCACAACCTTCACATTAACACTTGTCAAAAATTCTCCTTCGTCCAAGGGCAGGGCTGTTTCATTCTCGAAGTGAGAGTTGAGAAATGATTTGAAGAAGCTCGATTAGAACGTGAAAAAAGGAGTGTTCCACCACGACCCTCTTTTCCCTCTAACCGAGCCAGACCATGACACATAGCTTATTATCGTATCTCTCTCAACTTCCGGATTCACGCCAACGTCAAGGGAGACGCCATTGCCAAACAATGACTCTGCAAATCATTATCATGTCTTGCATGAGTGGCTATCACAGTTATCGAGCCATCGGTGACTTCATCCAAAAACACCAACAACGCTTACTGGATCTGTTCGAGCCGCCGAAGGCCCGCCTGCCGTCTTACTCGACAGTGCGTCGCGTGATCTTGTGCTTGGAATTTGATCCATTTTGTTGGGTTCTTCAGCAATGGATGATTCCCCAACGGCAGCCCTTTTACGGCCATGGGTTATGTGTGGATGGCAAAGTGATTGGGGGAACCGTGACTCAGGTTCACTCCCGTCAACAA
>JANQJU010000087.1 GCA_028281495.1 SAR324 cluster bacterium | reverse complement strand
TCAGCCGGTGTGGCCTCATGCGCTGTCGTTAGTTCTGGGAGCGTTACTTTGCCAAAGACAACGCACGGTCTGTTCCTGCCTTCGTGCCGTAGGCTTGGGCCAGGGTGTCGATTTTAGCAAATATCATCATGTGCTAAACCGTTCGCGTTGGTCGTGTTTTTTGGCCTCGCGTATCCTGTTGGGCTTGCTGTTAGCAGGCTTTGTTCCGTCCCGCCATGCCGCCACCGTGGGAATTGACGCGACTTTGGAACGTCGCAATGGCAAACGAATCCAAGCCAAAGGCCGTTATCATGATGCCGCTCGTTCTCAAGGCCAAGCCGTGGTAACCGCTTGGGGGCTTCAGTGGCTGTGCCTGATGCTGATCGTTCCGGTTCCGTGGAGTGCTCGTCCGTGGGCCTTGCCCTTTATGACGCTCCTGATGCCTTCCCAAAAGGCCAATGAAGCAAAGGGAAAGACTCATAAAACCTCGGTGGATTGGGCCATTCAAGCGTTGAAGTGTCTACGTCGTTGGCAACCCACGAGAGATTTCATTGTGCTCGCGGATGGGGGGTTTGCGAGCTTTGATTTACTCCGCACTTGTTGTCGGCAACGCCTGAGCTTGATTGCCCGGCTCCGCATCGACGCCCGCCTCTATGAGTTTCCCCCAGAGCCGACTCCGGGAAAACGGGATCCCAAACCGAAAAAAGGAAAATTGATTCCCTATTTCCCGACCCTGGCTCAACAAGAACAACACGATTGGAAGCCGGTCACTTTACCCTGGTATCAAACCGGGGAACAAACGCTGCGCTGGCTCTCGGGAACCGCCTTGATGCACAAAACTAAACAAGATCCCATCCCGGTTCGCTGGGTACTGGTCCAAATCGTGGGTAAGAAAAACCCGCATGCGTTTTTTACCAATGATCTGGACAGGGACCCGGTACAACTGCTGATCGAGTATATGAAACGATGGAGCGCGGAGATTTGCCAAGCATAAAGCCTCCGTAGAATAGTAAGTTTTGGGAAGCATCCCTACTTTTCCCCAGTTGGTTGTGGTTTGTCGCTTCTTCTCTTTGTACGAATTTTCCTTCCGTTGTTAATCGACTCGGACATGAGCGGCCCAAGTCTTGGGAGCCGTTCTGAGTTGTTGAAGTCGTCGGAGTTCTTGACTATCGGCATGAATCAACCAAATCGAACGGTTGGCAACGGTCTCTTGACGGGCAGCCAGTTTCCCCTGTTTCATCCAAGAATAGAGCGTTGGTTGAGGTATAGCCAGATGTCTTGCCAGTTCGGGGATGGTCCATTCATGGTCTCGACGGGCCACTTTTTGAGAAAGCCTTAACCGCCCCGGCTCTGTCCACAAACCGTGGCGGGCTAAGAGCGTATGAATTATACCACGGTTAAACGTGTTCCGACGTTTCGGCGGTTTCCATCCTTCTTGATTGAGTATGTGAGCAATGGCTCCTGGGCTTTGATGTTGTTGATGTAATTGCACCACCCGTTCTAACAGTTGAGGAAAGTAACTCAACTGTTCCAGGCGTGCGACGGGCCGTCGAATTTCATGTTGGCTTTGATCTCCCCCCTGCCACAAAACTTGGACATGGATAATTTCACTGTTCCCTTGCAGTTCCACCATCACTCGCTCAATCATTTGTCGCACAATGGCTTGTCGTTGATCGGAAGTCGTGGTGGGAGCGTTCCAGAGTTGGGGGATCTGGTGAGCCAACTGTTCCATAGCTTGCCGTTGTTCCCTCGATAAGGGAGTGGGATGTTGCATCAAAAATTGCTGATAATCCGCCTGCAACTGTGCTTGGGTTTGTAAGGCTTCTTCCCACTGTTTTTCTAAAGTTCGAGCGACCAAACGGTTTTCGGGTTCCACCGCTTGATACTGCCGTTCAGCTCGTTGCACTTGGTAACGGCTTCGTTCTAAGCGGCAGTGCCACTGATGATCTAGCTGCTCCCGCTCGGCCTGTAAATTCTCAGCGACTTGCAGACTGACTTCCAAGGCGGCGGGTTTTAGAACCTCGAAAATTAAGGAGGTCACCAACTCATCCAGCGATTGTCCACAAAAGGATTGGCAATTGTCTCCTCCATAGCTGCTGCGCAGAGTGGCGCAGGTATAACGCAGACCGTAACCGTTATTGCTATAGCGTGTGGTCAGCTTCTGTCCGCAGCGGCCGCAAACTAAAATCCCGGAAAGGAGGGAAGGCCCTTGACGAGGAACACCGATACCGTGCGAGGTATTGGATTCAATTTGACGTTGATTTTTCTCATAGGTTTCCCAACTAATATAAGCGGGAAGACGATCCTTCAAACACACTTCCCACTCTCCCCATTCGGCGACTACACGTCCGGTCGATGGTCGCCCAGGTTGCTTACGTTTGGGATCGGTGGGACGCCGTCCATAGACATAAGCTCCCGCGTAGATGGGATGATGCAGGAGATTACGTAAGGTCTGACGGTTCGGACGCACCCAGTGCAGTTCGCCTTTGTCGATTCCGGCTCGAACTCGATAGGGCATCTGGATGCGTTGTTCGACCAAGTAACGTAATACTCCATCAATCGTGCGGCAGCGTTCGAAGGTGGCAAACACTAAATCGATAACATTGCGAGCCTGTTCATCGGGATCTTTCATCACTTCTCCACTGGGACGACGCACATAGCCCATCGGGACGTGCATGCCCAGTTCCCCGCGTCGAGCTTTGGACTTCTTCCCTTCCAGCATCCGCCGCTTCAAAATGTGCAGTTCCGCTTCAGACATTGTTCCTTTCAAACCTAACAACAAACGATCCTTGTAATTACTAGGGTCATAGATGCCATCTAAGTCGCCAATTAACGTATCAAAGAGGGCACAGACCTCCAAGAGTTGATACCAATCCCGACAGCTTCGGGCGAGACGAGACATCTCCAAGCCCAATACCAAGCCCACATGGTCTAACCCCACTTCTCCCACTAAACGTTGGAAGCCTGGACGGCCGACTGCGCTGCTACCCGATTGTCCCAAATCTTCATCGATAATCAGGATGCGCGATGGCAACCAACCCAGTGCTTCGGCATAGTTTCTCAGATTATATTGGAGTCGTGTCGACTCCTGATGGCGTTCCACTTGCTGTAAAGTCGACTGGCGGACATAAATCATCGCCAAGCGTTCCTGATGATAAGCCTGGATTTTGTTCTGCCCTCCTAGATTCGGGCTCCTTGAAATAAACTCGTGCCTCTTCATGACTCCTCCTTTGGTGCGCCGCCTGATAACGTCGCCAAACCATCTGACCCCATAGCCAGATGATGTGGTGACGGTGATCTCGCGGTAGGTGATTCCACTCCATTGCCTCCTCCTTCGATTCGGGGTGCTCGATTGTGCTGGTACCAATTTACCAACGACAATAACGCTTCCCGACTCAGCTTCGGAGCCGATGACGAGTCTGTCAATTGTATAGAGGTAGTATAAGTGGAAGATTGAGGTGACCTTTCAAGAGACACGAACTCACTTGGGAGTGGAAACCCAACGACAATGGTCCGATTTGGCGATCCAAAGAACCATGCCCGTGCTCATGGGAATGTTTTCCCTGTGTGGCTTGGTCGCCAAAACTTATTTTCAACAAGGACGCCTGACTCCCAAGACCTGGGCCTGGTATCGGAAGCAAGAAGTCACCTTTTCTGACATCATGGCGGTGATCCGCCGAAACATCTGGACTAGCAAATATCTCAACTCCCAGAGTAGCCCCCAACAAAAGGTATTTTCTCAAGAGGATCTCAACACCCTGATTGATCAACTACTAGATGCTGCTTAAGGGGTACTAAAATGTCCAAAGTCCAGTAGATAAGTATCTTCTATATTTCTTTTATACTTATTTATATCTCCTTCTCTTGATTTATACTCTCCTTTGAGTTCCAGATAAAGTTTCCATAGCTTATTTAGAGTGTATTTATTTTTTTCTTCTTGTTTTCTTCTCTCTATTTCTTTTCTTTTTTCTCCATTGGGTAGTTCTTTACCTAAGGACTTAGCTGTTCTCACATTGTTAGCTCTGGCCTCTGTAAATCCAGTGGAGCTTGTACCTACTTTTTCATGGTGTTGTTTACCTTCTGGATCTCTGTAGTGGATATAAAACACTTTTTCTTGTTTCTTAGTATTTTTATTCACTCTTAGTTTATAGAACACTCCAGGGTACCTAGTCTTTATCTTCTCACTCATATTTGCCTCTAGATATGATCGGTTATCTTACTTCGTTTTTTCTTATCTGATTTTTTTTGAATTATCTGATTTTCCTTTAAGTCATATCTCGTTACTTCTTTTTAAATTTATTTGATAGTTAGGCTTGAGTTATATCTTAGACTTCAATCATGTTCCTTTCGGAAGCAGTTGTTGTTACATGATTTGGTTACATAAATCTTGTTACATGAAGTTACACGAGCTTCTCTCTTTTCTTTTTTGGTTTCAATCTTTCCATGCTAAGGAGTTTGTCTTTAGACTCTCTGTAACAAGATATGAAAAGAACTATGTACCGAAATGTGTAGCAAACAAGCTTCAAAACAGGGTTATTTTTTGTAACTCATGATACTCACCAAGTACACTTTGTCGAACAATGGCTTTAGCAATGTCCTCATTGGGTTCGTCCGTAAAGTATTTGGCTAAAACGGAAGTATCGATAACGTAAGCTGTCATGAGGCGGGTTTTAGATTGCGTCCATCCACTCGTTCTCGGTCTTGCCGAATGATTTCTGTTGAAGTTTGACGATTTCGAGACTTGAATGGACGAAAGGCATCCACTTCTTTTAACAAGGCTTCTTGTTCTTGAGGCACTGTATCTGTTGAAGGTACGCCAAGGAATTCAGCCAAGCGTTCAGTGGACACCGATTCCAATGCTTGAATGATTTGTGGGCTAAACTTGGTTTCTAACTCCATAGATAGTCCTTGAAGGGGAGATCATTTTTTGTTCCATAGCATATCAATTATTACCAAGTGTATTGTACCTCCTGAACGGCTTCAAAGGCAAATTTATCTCACAGCAAGAAGCGTTATCAAAAGTGAAACTTATTGATGCCGTGAACCTTCATCCTATGGAGGCAATATCGCTCATGCTGCGATACATGGAGCGTTTTCAGGGGGAGCTTCGAGTTTAATTTCCGGATTTTTTGGGCTTTCTAACGTTCCATTTCTTGGCAACTACGTTGCCAGTTATGTCTTAGGTGGCGGTCATGAGGCAGGATTAGAAGCTGCTAAATGGGCGATTGTAGGATTTGCTTTAACCCCGGTTGCGGTAAAATTAGCGAATCGTTTTCGGCAAGATCCAGGACTTGTTGCAGGTTGTTGGGGACCTATTTGTATCGGTGATGAAGAAATGATGCCTGTGGGGATGGATCGCTGTTCAATGGAAGTGTTCGATATGGATAGTCCATAAGGATCTTGGAACGATAGTCGAGATCGTTCCATTGCATCACGGCCAGGGCTTCACCGACTATTCATAAAACTACCGAGCTGCTTATCGGTCTTGGCAATATGATTTAACAACCAATCTCTTAAAAAATTCAAAATATCCTCGCTCACATGGGTATCCCCTGCTTCAAATTGCTTTTTAAATTCAACGACTTTTTCAACAAATTTATCGTGCTGCTTCTTGTGTTTTTCAAAATCGGGATAATTGTTTTTTTCCATCATCCGCTCTTCCGTCTTAAAATGATACGCCGTGTAATCGGTCAAGGATTTCAGGGTACTCATCAGGGTTTCTCGGGTCCGCCCAGCAGTCATATTGAAATGTAACTCATTGACCAGCTTCACCAGGGTTTTATGCTGATCATCGATTTTCTCATATCCGACAGCAAAGGAATCACTCCAGGTGATAAACTCTTGTTTCGGTTGTTTAGCCGCCCGGTTTTGTGTGCCCAAGCGAGGCATGGAACGTTGGGGTGAGCTGGTGGGGGATGGATGAATGGGGTGGGCGGATTCAATGGGCGGTAGACGACGATTCCCATCGATCAAGTGGCTAATATCTTTTGTCATTTCTCGTGAGGATTGAGCTAGGGATTCGGCAGCATGCATGTTGTCCTCAACGGTTTCATAAATATTATCAATACTATCTTTGATCCCATTTGAAGTCGCTGCCTGCTCTTCGGTTGCCGTAGAAATCTGAGCCACCATGTCTGCGGTGTTTTGCACATATTCGATAATAGCTTCTAGGGTTTTCCCGGTTTGCTCAGACCGAGTTCCGCCTTCTTGAACACGCTGATTGCTTTCCTTGATCAGACTCGTCACTTCCTGAGTGGCGACTGCACTTCTTTCCGCCAATTTTCGAACTTCATCTGCGACCACCGCAAACCCTTTACCATGTTCACCGGCTCGTGCAGATTCAATGGCGGCATTGAGTGCCAATAAGTTGGTTTGTTCTGCAATATCGGAAATCACAACAACGATTTCATCAATGCGCTCCGATGATTCATGGATGCGTTTCATGGATTCAATCGTGCTTTGCACTTTTTGACCACCATTTTCGGCTTGTTTCGCAGAGTTATGGGCCGTGTCAGAAACTTTGCTTGCGTGGTGAGCCACATCTTGAATTGATGAAATCAACTCTCCTAAGGATGTTGAAATTTGTTCAATGGCAGAAAACTGAATTTGGGCACGATCCGAGAGCTTATCAGAGGCCGATTGAACATCATTCGCCCCTGTTTTGACTTTCTTCAATTCTTTGGTGAAACCTCTCAGAAAGAAAAAACCAAATAGGGCAAATATTGACGAAAGGCCGATTGAGATGAAGAGGAGATCTTGAAATATATCATTTTGGTTGCTGGCAATTAGGTCACTCACGTCTTTTTTTAGGTAATACCCAGAATGATATTCCCCTAACTTCCACCCCTCCATTTTGTAACCAAGAGGATCCAGCCCGTCTCCGTCCGGATCATCCGCCACGGTTCCATGACAACGTAAGCAGCCCTCTCTCACTTGGATGGCCTGTAAGGCTTGGATGGTTTGCGTCTCCCAATTCAACTCGAAGAAGAAGGTTTCTCCGGTCTCACGTGCTGTTAACAAAGATTGTTTCGTGAAACCTTCCGCTTCGTATTTGGGGTTTCTCGCACCAATTTTTTGGGGAAGTGCTTGATAACCGGAGCTTTCCCCAACATGGCTCACCACACGCAGCCCTGCAACGATAGGAATGGATTCATAAAATTCACTTTGAAGAATAACTTCCGCTCTTTTTTGGGGTTGTGTCACACCCACGAGTTGACTTTGTAATTGCTCCAATAAATGCGCAGTCGCTGAAGGATCGCGTTGCAGGCGAGCAATTTGCCGTGATGCCGCAATGCCCCCTTTTAAGATATTTTGCGCTTTTATACGTTCTGCACTTTCGAGTTTAGATCGAAAGCTTTGATAGGTTCGAAAAAAACTGAAAGCCACCACAATCAACAAAATGGCGCTGAACAATGAAACGATTTTAATTTTAAGCGACATTTTCCCTCTTCTATAAACGACAGGACTTTGTGATTCGGGACAAACCGGACTTCTGCCAGGAGGTCATGGATTTTGCTCAGAATGCCTACCGGTCGCTTCCAACGTCTCAAAAAGTGTCTCCCCGGTTTGACACGCCAGCACTCCCTTCCTTTGAGAATGGCCCATATTGCCCTTCCCAGGGGTGAGGATGAGTTTTTGATCACGTCCTTACTCAATACTCAGTCCTTTCCCTATGAAATCATGAAGGGTCTATATCATTTGCGATGGGGCATGGAAACCAATTACGGGGTCCTGGAATGTTTAGAAGAATGGGCCAACTTCAGTGGCCAAAGTGAGATCGCCGTCCACCAAGATTTCCAGGCCCCCTACAGGCTCACAACATTCGAGCCTTGATTGTCCGAGATGCCCAGAGCGAACCCTTTCGTAGTTTGCCTCGTGCCTGCGCAGGGCTGTTCCATTCTCTGTCAATGGCCATTGGAAGTTTCCGGTAGGCGGTCAATAAAAGTTTCCAGGGTTTCCTAAAAAAATTAGTCCGGTTTCAATTTGGATTTGAGTCGATAACTCTCTCCTCCCAACATAAAAGCTCCCCTCTGCTCCCAAAGTGAGTTTGTCTTTTCCGAAAGTTCATCGCTATAATAAACTGATCCGTAAACAAGGCCCCAATGATGGAAATCCGTTGCCTTGACCCATTGATTGAAAGCCCCTTGAGCCGGACCACAATGAATTTGGAAATCGACTTTTTTGGCAGGATTGCCTTCAAAAGCCAGACGACTGGAGTGAGCAAAATACCATAGGCTTCTCCAGCCGACAGTTCACTTTGAATCACTTTCAGGTTCGCTTCGACCTCCACCAGGCGCATTCCGGCAGTTCCCAAAAAAACCAGTAAGCCTGCTTTTCCCATGCGAATCACAATTTCTTTTGAGCCAATTCCCTTATACATCGAACCGCTAGCGTAACTATAACGAACGCCATAGTCTTTTCGAAAAGATGTACTGCCCAAACGATCCGGGGTCACTTTCAAGGAGCGGATCATGTGACCAAATGGCTCCATCACTATTCCTGACCTATTTGCTGTTGGGTTGCGCAATGGATGGACCCTCCGCCATTGGCAACACCATCGGTTGTGATTTGGATAACGATTCGATTGGGAAACAACCTCTGCACCTCATCAAACGCGGCTTGGTCCGCCTCGTCATCTCCAAACTGGGACATCAACACACAACTATTGGCGAGATAAAACCCCACATATCCCGCAGCAAACGCTGAGGAGTCGAAATAACTGGTGCCATCCCAGTTCCGACTTTCCACCGCTTCCTGCACTGCTAAAAAATCAGGAGTGTGCAAGGGAATGGGGGTAATGGGAGTTCCGTCGGCATCCGTGGCTGAATTCAACACTTCTTGGTTGGCCAAAGTCACTTCATTGTCAGGGGATTCGGGATCGTTATCTAAGGCATAAACTACGGTGGTCGGACCCACAAAACGGGCATAAAAATCCACATGACCATCGGTGATTTCTATGGCTTTTATCCCTTCTAACCAAATGACTTTCCTCACACCTAAAATCCGTTCCAACTCTTCTTCCACCTCTGCTTTGGTGGCTCCCGGATTGCGGTTGTCATTGAGAATACTGCTTTCCGTACAAATGGCGGTTCCCAAGCCATTGACCTCAATGCCACCGCCTTCCATCACTAGCCAAGTGGAGACAGGAGTGGCACCGGTATAGTTCAGAATGAAATCCGCCACTTGCTGATCATTGGTCACGGTTTGATCCACAATGCCATTGGCGGCTTTTTGAGGATCTTTGGTCCAGCCAGCGGCACCAGTATCTTCCTGCCCCCAGCCATTGAAGTTGAAGTTCACACCCGCCAATGAGTTATCGGCATCCCAAACAAAAACCGGCCCGGTATCTCGCATCCACAAGTCATCCACGGGTTGCACGATGAACTGAACCACACCTCCTGCTTCGATAGCAGGTAGCTCCTCCCCTCCGGTGTAAACCTGCCCAGCAATGAAGGTGGAGGAAGGGTTCACGATTTCGGTTTTCACCTCTTCAAAGTAAGCTTCGGCTTCGGCCAAATCACTGCTGTTGCTGACCAACATATTCACAGGTTCAAAACGCGAAAGATTGGCTGCGATGCGAATCAGATCTTTCCGAGCAATGGACCGGCTGTTGCCATAAGTGCCGGTCGTTCCCCAAGCAGCCTCAGTGGCACCATAGGCCATCCAAGTGAGGCTATGGTGTTCCCCTTCATCGGGCATTTGGTAAAAAGAAGCATCCTCTGACGCTTGATCCGGTTCCACAAAAGTTTCCGAATCGTCATTATTATTTTCTGATGCATTGCTGTCACCTCCGCCTCCACAAGCGATAGCGGAAAAGGCAACCATGGTTACCCCAGTTCTTTTCAGAAACACTCTTCGATTCAGCCGTGTTCGATTATTCATTATTTCCCTCCTATTTGGTGTTGAAATTAGCTGCTAACTGCCGCAGATCTCGATATCGTTTTGTGTAAAGGCTCGTTCAAAACTGAATTGGAGAGTGAACTCGGATAAAACTTCACCATGTTCCAAAAGTTGTTCCAAAACTTTATAATTTTGTTTTCGGTTCTGAATGCCGAACAGCCCTTTCAATTTGCTGTAGCCCGAAGCAATAACGGTTTCAAAGAGATCGGGAAACTCTTGTCGATAGATTCGTTGTGCGGGTGTGGTTCCATCTTTTTGTCGTGTATCAAAATTGTGTAATGTTGTGAGGACTTTCAAATATTTAGCATTGATGCGTCTGCGGTTGTGATGAATTTTTGAAAGTAAGCCATTTCGGAGAAAAATGTTTCGTCAAAAGCCCCGACCACCTCATCTTCAACGATTTCCATGCAATTCGAGAATTTTTATTTTTGAACCTGAACAACGCATCAATGAAGTGTTAGCGGAACCGACGGCCCCTGAGGAAGAGCTTCCCAAGCTCCTTGTGATGCGGAATCTCTAATTTAGAGAGTGGAGGTTTGCAGACATCTGGGAAACGGTGTTAAATGAGAGAATCACACTCCAAACAAAAGGAGCTTTATGAGCACCCCCACCATTCCCGTCGGCATCGACGATTTTAAGAAACTGCGTACCAACAATTTGTATTACGTGGATAAGACCCACATGATTCGTGAATTCTGGGATGATGGCTCCGACGTGTTACTGATTCCACGTCCTCGACGTTTTGGAAAAAGTCTCAATATTTCAATGTTGCGCACCTTCTTTGAACAGAGTTCAGAAGACCAACACCATTTGTTTGAGGGATTGTCCGTCACCCAGCAAGCAGACCTCATGGCCGAGCAAGGTCAGTATCCCGTCCTGTACCTCAACTTCAAAAATATCAAATTTGACAACTGGAACGATGCTCGCGCAGAATTCCAGTTCTCATTGTGGAAGACTTGCCAACACTTGTCCGCCCAATACCCTTCCGATCTCTGGGAACCCTTTCGCACAATGGATCAACCTGATTATCCTTTCAATCGGGTGCAGCGATCCATGTTGGATGTCTGTGAAGTGTTGCAGCAAATCACCGGAAAACAAGTGATCGTGTTGATTGACGAATACGATTCCCCCCTGCTCGAAGCTTGGCTCCAAGGATACTATGAGCCGATGGTGACCTTCCTACGTGGTCTGTTAGGATCGTTACTCAAGACCAATCCTTACCTCAAAAAAGCGCTGCTGACGGGAATTTTGAGATTGGCCAAAGAGTCCATCTTCAGTGACCTAAATAACCTTGAAGTTTACTCTTTTTTGAAACCCCAGTTCAGTTCCTGTTTTGGTTTCACCGAGGAGGAGGTATCCAAGCTACTTGATGATTGTTCGATGGATTCAACGAATCAGCAGCAACTCAGTGACTGGTATAATGGTTATCTTTTTGGTGGTCGGGTCATTTATAACCCTTGGTCAGTATTGGCATATGTGAAAAATCGTCCTCTCTACCCTGAGCCTTATTGGGCCAATACCAGTGCCAACGAACTGGTTCGACAACTGATTTTGGAAGAAAGCAACGAGGATATTCAAAAGGATGTCGAAACCATCCTCAACGGACAACCATTAAAAAACTTTCTCGTCAACGATCAAATCCCCCTGAGAGATGTCTGGGCAAGCGGTAGTACGATATGGAATCTTTTAACCTTCAGTGGCTATCTCAAACCAATCAATCCTCAATGGGATGAAAACGAAGATCTGGTGAAGTACGACCTCGTTCCTCCCAATAAAGAAGTGAGGATTTATTTTCGTCGAGCAATAGGTTCGTGGTTAGACCGGGAACTGGGGGAAAGTTCATTACATTCGTTGTTTGAATCGCTGCGAAACCAAGATTGGGAAACCTTCCAAATTCGTTTCCAAAAGATCGTTATCCGTTCCATTAGCTACCACGATGCGGCGGAGCCAGAGCCAGAAAAGTTCTATCATGCCTTAATGCTGGGCATGCTTCTCAATCTGCACGACTACCAAGTGAAGTCCAATCGAGAAAGCGGTTATGGGCGATATGATGTGATGGTCCAGCCGAAAGACATTCAGCGTCCTGGTTTCATTTTTGAATTCAAGAAGCTCCATTCGGAAAAAAAGGAATCTCCTGAGGAAGCCATGCAATCGGCCTTAAACCAGATTCAGTCCAAACAGTATGCTGCGGAACTGAAAGCCAACGGAGTTCAGGAAATCATCGGAATCGGCGTGGTGGTTCATCGGAAAGACGTATGGATGGAGACCGTTTCGTTGTGAATCTCAGTGCCTTGTTTTTCAAAAAGGGATTCCACATATCCGATACAAATGAAGCAAGAACCATGAATTGCTAACCTCCTATTCTGGTGGAATCGATGTATTTGGCCCCTTGAATTACAATCGTTTTTTCAACAAGGTCTTTTTAGATCCTGAGATAGCCCAACGCTTTCTGAGTGATTTCTTGGCAGAGAATCGACTGATCTTTGCTTTCCAAAAAAACATCGTCAAAAACAAAAAAATTGAGGGATATGTCCGTTGGTTCCTGTTTGCTGAACGCACCAAAAACAAAGAGAATTCTCGTGAAGATTTACTTCACTGCATGCCCTAAGAAATGAGTCTGATGGAACAGGAAGATATTGCCACTCTTGGGCCGGGTCACTCGACTTCTCAAAGAGTTCCTTTGAGGTCAGGTCATAAGCGGGAGGAAACCAGCGGTCCGACCAAAGCAATTTTGTGAATATCGCTCCAGAGATTGCACTCACCACTCTATCGAACCTTGATTCAAAATTTTCATTGATATTATGGCAGGAACCCAAGAGACAATTAATTGACTGCCAAGTCATTAATGTGCCAAAATGGCACATATTGTACACCAAGCAAGCTTGCGTTTGCTTGCGGGTGAGTATGTCTACAAGTCCCGTCGAGGTAAACTCCTTTTGGAAGCCTCGTATCGAGTCTTGCGCTTGTTAGATAACGAAGCAAGTGAAGTGTAGACAGAGAGTTCATAGGCCCTTGGGTGAAATGCCACCCTTAAGTGATAGGGATCCGAAAGATCATTAAAATACACAAACTAACACCCAAAGGAGAATACCATGACATCTACGAGTCCTCGTATCACTGCTCGAGTAGATACTGATACGCAAGAATTATTATCTCAAGCAGCGGCACTAGCCGGAGTCTCTAGCATCAATTCGTTTGTACTCAGTGCGGCAATAGAAAAAGCGAAAAGCATTATTGAGCGTGAACAAACCCTTAAACTCTCACAGCGCGATGCTTTAATGCTGGTTGAAGCATTAGATGACCAAGCTCATCCCAATAAGCGGTTACAACAAGCAGCTCAACGCTATAAAGAGAAAGCTCAATCATGATCACCGTTCTTCTGGATAAAAATAGACATGATCGAAACTACTTTGACTGTGGTGTTGAGGAGTTAAATAACTATTTGAAACTGATGGCTAGTCAACAAGCGAAAAAGGATAATACTCGTGCTTTTATACTGGAAGACGAAGAACGTCCTGAGCGTATTATTGGATTTTACACTCTCACAATGACACCTATTGATCTCAAGGCTCTGCCAGTAAAATTACAAAAAAGGCACCAAAGTGCTCGTTCAGCAGGACTGATTGCTCGGTTAGCTATCGATCAACGTTACAAGAACCAAGGGTATGGAGAATGGCTTTTGATTGATGCACTCAGAAAGTTATTGTTGGTCAGTGAAACCGTAGCATTCCCTTTGGTTGTCGTGGATGCCAAAGAAGGAGCCATAGCCTTTTATAAAAAGTTTGGATTTACCCCTTTCAACGATACGCCTCACAAACTCTTCATGACAATCGCAGCAATCCGTAAAAGCTTAGTTGAAGCAATATGATCCTTACCTTTAATCCGTTAACGCAAGAGGTAAATCGATGACGCTATCAGAAACTCCTCAGAACCCTCCCTCCGATAAACCAGAGAAAGCCCTTGCTGAACAACAAGAAGTTGTGATTGCCGGAATCGCCTTCCGTCAAATTTGTTCATCATCTCCCACACCCTGCCCCGTGAGATTGTCTCCACAGTGTTCAATGGAACTATCTTTTGATTTGAGATTGCCATAATAAATCACATCATTCGGAAGATCCGGAATTTTCCCTTTTTCGTTCAAAAGTAAAGCAAACGTGTCCAAGTCGTAATCATAACTTTCTTCTTTTGCGCGGAAGAAATCCCCAAAGAGTGAGGGGATCGCGCTTTTTTTAGGCTCACGAATATCCCATCCCAGACCAATGATCACTTTAGAAAAATCATATTCTGATTTTTCCATAATAATCGATTGCCCTTGGACCATGTTGATCGACATCATATCTCTGTCGGGTTAGCGGTCGCCCATCAAGGAATCGCGGTACCTTTCCTGTGGACAATGCTGGATAAACAAGGGAATTCCAATCAGGACGAACGGATCACATTGATGCAAAGGTTCCTCGAAGTTTTTCCCAAAGAGAAAATCTACGATGGGAGAATACTCCCTCAAAGGTGTTACGGAACCTCAACGAATCTATTCCTTAAATTCATAGCCACACTTCCAATAAACCCAACTCACTTACCGCACTTTCCCCACAATGAGTGTGACGTCATCTTCAAACGGTTCGTTGCCATAGTGAGTCATCGCGGTTTCCATGATGCGATCGCGGATTTCGCGCGCTCCCAGGCCTTGCGACTGCTGAATCACGCGTCGTAGTTTGTGCATCCCAAACATTTCTTCTTGAGGGTTCATATTCTCAATCAGCCCATCGGTGTACCACACGAGGACATCGTCTTTGTGGAGTTCGCGAGTTTGGCAGGGGTAGCGACTATTGGGGCGATTGCCCAAATGATGGCCCGAGGGTCCAGTTAAATGAAACAAGGATCGGGGAGGCTTTTGAGGTGGGGATGTCAAAATCGATTTCATGGAAGGCCGCCAAAGCAAAGCGGGGTTGTGGGCCGCATTGGCATAAACCAGATTTTTGTGTCGGAGATCCACGATCGAGTAAAACAAAGTCATGTGGTAGTGCCCTTTTGTGGTTTGTGCCAACACGTTGTTCAACAACTTCATGAAGTATTCGGGGTGAAGCAAGTGAAGGTCTTCACGGTTCAGCTCTTTGGCAGACAATCGATGCTCCTCGATACTTTGATACACGCTGTCCACCATACCGGTGATGATGGCTGCCGGTACGCCATGTCCGGTCACATCTCCGATCAAGACATCCAGGGTGTCAAACTCAGGACGGTGGTTGTAGTCATACCAATCGCCACCCGTTTCGGAGGCCGATTGATAAAAGCTCGCAATCTCAATTTCTTCCAAATCGGGATCCGCTTTTGGAATGAGAAGTTCCTGAACCGTCTGGGCCGTTTTCAGTTCCAGCTCCAACCGTTTGGCTTCTTCAATCGCCCAAGCCGCCTCTTTCAATTGGATGTGGCACTGCACCCGGGCCATCAATTCTTCTTTATGAAAAGGCTTCGACAAATAATCGTTGGCTCCACAATCCAGCCCTTTGACCAAGTCGGATACTTGATTTTTGGCCGTAAGGATGATGACCGGAAGGCGTGATGCCGAGTGTTGTTCGCGTATCTTTTGACAAACGTCATAACCGCTCATACGGGGCATCATTAAATCCAACAGCACCAAATCCGGTGTGTGGGATTGCAACAAGTCCAAGGCTTGGAAGCCGTTTTGTGCCGTTAGCACGTCATAGCGATTCAAATGCAAATGATTGGTGAGCACTTGGATGTTGACCAGTTCGTCATCCACAATCAGTACGGTTTTTTCATGTCTCCCCATCAACGGAGTGGAGTCGTGCCGCATTGCCGTGGGAGAAACAACGGCCATATCAGGTTCCTGGAATGGCAGACCAACGGAAGGCGATTCCACCGAGGATTGTGGGGCTTGAGATTGTGGGGCTTGAGATTGTGGGGCTTGAGATTGTGGGGCTTGAGGGAGCGTGAAGTAAAACGTGGAGCCGTGCTCTGCTTCGCTCTCCACTTCCAACGTGCCTTGATGCAATTCCACCAATTGTTTACTCACCGAAAGGCCCAAGCCAGTCCCCCCATATTCGCGGGCAATCGACCCATCGGCTTGTTCAAACGAACGAAAAATTTGCGCTTGCTGTTTAGCTGAAATCCCAATCCCGGTGTCTTGAACGGCAACTCGGACCTGATCATTGTGTACTTCGGCATCCACAGTAATGGTGCCTTCATGAGTGAACTTGATGGCATTGCCAATCAGATTGGTGAGGATTTGTTGGAGCCGGTTTTCATCAGCCTGAACCAAGGGAAGCTCGGGAGGAAGGGCATTGTGCAACGCGATAGGTTTTTGTCCCACCAAGGGACGCGATACACTGATCACAAGGTTCACCAAACTCTTCAATTCCACCGGTTGCAATTGAAGTTGTAGCTCGTGATGTCGCATTTTCGAGAAATCCAAAATGTCATTCACCAAATTGGTAAGCCGCTGGCCACTCTGCACCATCATCTTGATGTTTTCCGCTTGAATTGGGTTCAGTTCGCCGCCCACTCCGGACAACAACGAATCTCCGAGTCCAATGATGCCATTTAAGGGGGTGCGCAGCTCGTGAGAGGTATTGGCGAGAAAGTCGTCTTTCAGTTGATCCGCGTGTTCCAAGGCTACGATTTTTTCCACAATCGAATCGCGCATTTTGTCAAAGCTCCGTGCCAGCATCCCCAATTCGTCCTGTTGAGTCATCAACTGGGTTTCTTGTTTCCGACTTTGTTTCAGTGTTTCGAGATGGTCGGGGTCCAATTCGTTGGATGCAGCAATCAAGACGTTGAGCGGCTGAGTGATAGAACGTGAGATCAACCAAACCCCTGCCAAGAGACAGAGCACAAAAAATCCCTGACTGATCCATTGGAGCTGATGGGACAATTCACTTTGGGAGTGTCGCAGACGAATGGTGAGTTCGGTGACAAGGTCTGCAATTTGACTGATTTCCATTTCAGAGCTTTGTAAAGCTTCCGAAATTTGTTGGTTGTTGGAATACAACTCTTGCATCTCGGGAGTTAAGATCGAGATTTTGGACAACACTTCAGCCAACACAGAAGGCCCCGCCTCATAGTCTGTTCCCAGATCCATCACTGCAAATTCCAAATTTTCCAACTGAATTTCTAATGTGTTCATCAGGTCGTTGTATTGAGCTGCAAATTTTTCGGTGTTGCCCTCCGTGAACAAATCCTGATTCATGGCCAAGCGAAGGTTTTTGAGTGTGGAGATCGATTGTTGCACGATTTTGATGAATTCCTTGGCGGAATCTTGCTGAAGCCCTTTGGTGAATAGATTTTGTAGACTCAAACTGGAAACTTGTTGGATGAAAGCCAAACCCGTGGTTTCGTAATTGGCAAGCAATCCGTTCAATTCTTGGCGTTGTTTGACCAAACGGTTGAGGTTGTCATCCAACGTCAAAAAATAGTTACGAAATTCGTTGAGTAAGACTCGAATGCGGTCGATATGGTGTTGCTGGTCCTCCAAAAGCTGAACCTGAATCTGGTTCAGCTGCGCTTCCGCACCTTGCAGAGACTGCAACACCTGTTGTTTGTCTTGCAGGCTCGTGTTTTTTTCAAAATTACGTTCGTGGACCAATGCCTTCAACACATGTGTTCTGACATTTTTAACCTCATCAACCAGTTCATGATATTGACTTTCTTGGGTACGGAAGAAATGGGAGGCTAAGGAAGAGACAATCAGGGCAAAGCAACTGAGGAGTGCAATGAAGAGCAGTTTATGTGTGATTTTCATCATAGCTGAGGGATCACCATTCATTCGCTTGAACGTTTTGATTATACTCACGTTCTACGGTTCGCCAGTATTGAGGGTCGGATCGATCCTCACTCAAATCCTTGGGGAGTAAAGTATACACCTGATAGGGGGTACCGGAAATTTGGGTAGCGACGACCCAATAGGAAATCGTTTCATTTTCTTGATTGACCGTCCACCATTGTCCCCGCATCGCCGTAAAGCTGCCTTGGGGGGATTTGATGAGAGTGCGGCACATGTGTTTGCCAATCGCTCGACCGCTGGCATCAGTTAACACGAAGAAAAAGCGTTCGATATATTTGGCACTGATGAAATGGGGAACCAAGTACACTTCGATTTTCCAATCTTGGCAGTTCACCACATGGGTATGAAATTCATTGAGATGATCAGGATTCCAACTCATGCTCATCTCTTCCCACTTACGAAACACTTGGTTGATTCTCAACTCTTTGGCCTGTGCCACATAAGCATCCGTCACTTCCGGAGAGGTCTGCAACGACTGCATTTTAGCCCGTGCTGTTGCTTCGGCTTCGGTGATCTGTTGCTCCATATACTTCGAAGCTTTGCGAACGTGAGCTAAAGCGTCTTGGGGAGTTTTGTCTCGCCAAACACGATAAATCCCTTCTTTGGTGTAACATTCGGTTTGTATCCGTTTTTCATCACAATGAAGCAGCCGAGGTCCAGACCACTTCACTTGGGAATTGCCATCGGCGTCGGTGGTTTCGGATTTGATATTCACCACTCCGGAATAACACGTGCCGTCTTCACAAAAGGGAGCTGAATTGGGATTTTTGGATTCATTCAGTTCGGTAAAATCCGAGGGCCACCCTTCATCAGGAACCAGGAGTAGCAGTGTACCAAAGACCACCCAACACAGCATCGATCTTTTCATGGTATCCCCTAGCTTTGAGTAGAGTGAGAAATGATTCAAAATTATATGGAATGAAGCAGACCGGATTATTGCACTGTTGCCGACGAAAAGGGAAGTGCCATTCTCTTATTTGTACAATCGAAACATCTCTCCGTGCCCCAGGAACGACAGGAAGATAAAGCCGTCCTGAATTATTCTGGTGGAAGTTGGGTGCGGTGTTAGAATAACCTGTTCCAAGTGGTTGCGATCAAACTTAGCACCTCACCATCTTGAAAGGATTAGGAACATGGAAAAATTCTTCAATTGCTCCGGGGCCTGCATCCCGGAAGATCACTACATGGTGGATATTCGGCCTCAATTTCAGCAGCTGCAACGCCTCATCGAGGAAAAACGCTATTTCATCGTGCATGCACCCCGGCAAACCGGGAAAACCACCCTAGTGAACGAGTTTGTCAAACACATCAATGCCCAAGGACGCTATGCCGCTGTGTATGCCAATGTGGAAGCCGGGCAAGCCCTAAGAAATCAGGTGAGTACGGTCAATAAACTGTGTTTGTCGGTCCTGAAGCAATCGGCCCGGTTGGATCTTGCGGAAGAATTCCGTCCTTCTCCATCGTGCTTTGAGATCGATTCAAACGAAGCTATCGAACGCTTGATCCTGCGTCGGGATGTGCATCTCGATCAGTTGGCCGACAAGCTCACCGACCCCCGCGTGGCTCGGATCATTGAGGGTATTTTGATCGGAACCGAAACCGATGAAGAGAGCCAAACCCCCTGGGAAGACAAACAATATCTCCTGGACCTGGGTCTGATCCGCCAGGGCACACATGGGGATGAAATTGCCAATCCGATCTATCGAGAAATCATTCCTCGGGAACTCACTGCAGTCCGGCAAGATCGATTAGGGCAAGATCCTACCTGGTATGTGACCGAAACCGGAAAACTGGATATCCACCAAGTGATTGACCGCTACATCGAATTTTACAAGGAGCATAGCGAACTGATCACCACCCGAAAAACGTACACCGAGGCAGCCCATCATTTGTTGTTCATGTCATGGTTGCAGAGAATCGTGAATGGCGGAGGATATATCCGAAGGGAATATGCTGCTGGATTGGGACGCTTGGATTTATGCATCGAGTTTGCGGGAGAGCGATTCGCCTTTGAACTCAAACGCAACAGCCGTCGTGTTATCGAAGAGGGGCGCAACCAATTGGCCAATTACCTTCATCGATTAAGTCTGCCTTCTGGATGGTTGATCGTATTCAGTCGAGGCGAAGTGACCGACTGGGATCAAGTGGGACGGCGCGAGCACTTCACCGAAGCCGGAAAACAGATCGAAGTGATTTGGCTATGAATTCATAAGAAAGTCATTCCATGGACATAAGGGACGACTTATCGCACGCATCACCGGGCAGACCCCATCCACCCGGAAAAACGAGCGCAGCGCACAACAAAGCGTGAACACATCATTCTGATGCCTTCATGCTCATGTCTTTGAAGCCATTTTTCTTAAGTCGTCATCCGTAACGGGTTGTCCGCCGACTCCCCACTCCCCAGGGTTCACATCTTCAATCGTGACCCAGGTTACCGGACGAAGCCCTTCACCTTCGACTGATACAATGGCATCGGTAACTTTTTTGATGATTTCTTGTTTTTGACCAAGAGAAAGATAACCTCCAACTCCTTTGATTTGAACTAATGGCATAATATCAACTCCCTATAAAAATTAATAAAATTTAAAATTAACGACGAGAGATGTTCATGATAAATGTAAAAAAACTAGGGCACAAGTACGCACAAATAATACACATAGTATAACAATTGATACTAATGGAGAGTCTCAATGGGGAAACAGCGTCATCAGCAGTATCATAACTGCCCAATGGAAGCGGCTTTGGATTTGATTGGAGGGAAATGGAAGTCGGTTATACTCAGTAGACTATTAGAACGTAACTATCGTTTTAATGAAATACGACATATGCATCCGACGATTACGCAACGTATGTTGACCATTCAACTTCGTGAACTCGAAAGAGATGGGTTTGTCCATCGTAAAGTTTATGCTGAAGTCCCACCGCGTGTCGAATATTCGATAACGGACTTTGGTAAAACACTGGAACCCGTCTTACTTCAGCTCAAATTGTGGGGGGAAAACTATGCTGTGCCACGATCATCTGAAAATAGGTCCGAACCAGACAACCAATAAAACCTGCTTTCAATTAAAATCCCGTATTATGGTTGGTAACAGTCCCTGAATATACCCCGCTCCTCGTCGGTCATCGAACGCAGACGCTGTAAAGCGTTTGGAACATTTGGTGCCGAGCTAATATTCAGTTCAGCAGGAATTTCATAGAAATCAAAGCCCAGCGTTTGGGCCATATTTTGGGCAGCTGCGATGAATTCATCTCGCCCGTCTTCTTTTGTCGAATCCTCCATTTCGAGGAGGGTGCTATCCTGAAAGACGATACACGCTTCATATACCCAGTACTTCCCAGAGCGGTTTTTGACCCACACACCATTCACGGTCATGCCAAAGATCTTCGAATAAGGATAGATGATTTTTTTAAGAGTCACCTGGGCATAACAACTGAATTTTGTCAGAGTCTGAGCTTGAGGATCAAAATAGTAATAATCGTCTATCCGAGAAACAACCCAGAGTGAAACCAGGGAACTGAGGAAGCTCACCAATATGACATTCCAGTCCGTTACATCCGAAAAGATAGTGGTCGAAGAGAGGAAGAATAAGAGGAGAGAGAAGATCGCCAAAAGCCCGAAAGTCGTCTTTACGCCCGAACGATAGACCATTTTGATTTTCCCGTCTCCGGTAGGAATCATTTCCAGGTACTCGTATGAAATGTGGGATTCGCTTTCTATGTGGGAATCGTCTCTCTGCACGGCAGCCTCTTTGGAAGTTTGGAAAGAAGAGGGGTTTTCTTCGAACTAAGACATTATCACTCAAAACTAAATCAGATATTACTAAATATTTAAAAAGGGCATCGCGCTTTAAATTAGACGAAATGCCTAAAGTTCAAATTCGAATATGAAATATAAAAAAATCATTCTCTCCTGTTTAGTCATTTTCGCCCTCCTTGCAGCTTCAACGGTCTTGATGGTCAATCGGGCCAAGACTCGTATGAAAGAACTCTTTCAAATGAACAAAGCCCTCCAAGAAGAAAATTACTATATGGCGGAGTTTGAGTTCAAAATGCTGGGTATTGGGTATTACCTAAGCAAAGGGAATTATTCTCAATCTCTCTCGATGATCAATGCGCTGCACACCCAATTAAAAACCAAAGAAGGGCTCATAAAAATGCCTCAATTTGCCACCAAGCAAGAGGAATTGGATTTTTATTTAAACCTTCAAAACCCCAAAACGGGGGCGATTATGGACGACCGTTTGTAGTTTATCCTAGAGAACACTTAGTTGTGGATATTATGGATTCTATTCCAAAAATGAAGCACTGGCTTGAAACCACCCCCCTCACCATGGGCAATTGGGTTTCAAAAGCGGAACTCAATAAGGAATTAAAAAGTATCCATATTGAAGAGGTTCCCATTTATGAAACCCTAAACTTGGAAACGGCCAATGAAAAACTACAAAAACATGGGAAATTAATCGCGATTGGTTTTGATGGGCTTCAGATCCCACGGTACCAAATTGAGTGGTTCGTCGATTGAAACATCGCTGTTCGAATCATTCAACATGACGCCGTCGTGATCCGATCACCTGTGGTTGTCCGTTGTGTCCGTTGTGTCCGTTGTCAGGTAAGATCCGTAGCTCACATCTTTCAGCAAAGACGGATGGTCACCTTCAGACCAAGAAAGGCCTGTAGCGGCTCTTGTGGAGTCAAGACGATTGTTGGCCGTTAAAAAAAGGCCGTGAAGGGGGCTAGTGCGGTGGCCGCTTGGTCCGCCCCGTACCTGCGGGGATAAACCCCAAGCGAAATGCTTCCCATTTTGGAAGCACGTCCCTCTGAACGCAAAACGGGTTATCAATCGATGGAGAGATGAAGGAGGGTCTGAAGTGCCCAGCGTGGGAGTCGTAAGATCATGAGGCACATGATTTCTCGTAGAACCCCTATGGCAATGGCACCACACAGAAGCCTTGATTTCCAAAGCAATACACCAAGTAGCTGGTGATGGGAGTTCCGGGAACTTCTTGTTCCAAAGCCTTTTGGTAGCCGCGCAGTTGTGCCAAGTCGTTAGGAACGGGTTTGAAATGGTCGAGGGTTTGGCCGGATTTGAACCACTTCTGATTCGACCAATACTTGAATTCCACAACCAGGTATTTCCCAGCAAAGGGGGTGTTGGCTTTGCCGACCATCTCAAAATCGCTCCGCCCGCCTGGATACGAACGTTCCACATGAAACGTGAAATAGCCCGATAAATAGCGGCGACAGATCTCGTAAAACGTGGTTCGATAAAAGTTTTCGGACATTTGTGAAAACAGAGTTTCCGGCAACTGGCCAATGTAGATTTCCCAATAATCTGCAAACAGTTGAGAAAAATCTTGGGTTTGTAAGAAGCCTTCCATCATGCCGTCGTACCCGGCGGAAACTTCAAGTTGATGCAATTCATTGAAGTATTCGATGAAGATCGTGCGCATGTTGAGATTGGGAAGTTGCATCTTGAAGTCGTTGTAGCGAGTCAGCATTCCCAAATAGAAAAATGAAAGCGGAAAAAACGACGGCTTGAAAAAATGATGCATGTCAAATTTTTCAATCAATTGTGTGTCGTCATAACCAATGCCATTTTTCCACAAAACTTGATCCACAAAGGTTTCGGTAAGTTGGGGATTCGACCCGGTGAGTCGCCGCACCCAACTGAGGTCGGTCTTCAGATTCACGTCGGTCAAATGCTTGGGAATGCGACCATGCTGGCAAAGTTGATCCAGGAAGTAGAACAGGATGGTGGAGTTGTACAGTTTGGTCCCCTCGGTTCGGGAAAAGTGGTAGCCATTATAATGCGTTTGCAAGAGAGTCTCGACTTCAGGGCGGCTCTGTGGGTCCAGCGGGTGGTCGTCATAGACTTGATCCAACAATCGATGGACCTCCGTCTGTGTGAACCCCATCATTTCTTCAAAACGGGGATTGAGCGTGAGGAACTGGGCCATGTTATAACCCGACGCCAACTCGTCAATGGTAATAGGAAGCACTCCGGTAACCCAACAGTGAGCGATGGTGCGGTCTTTGACGCCTTTTTTCAGGAGCTTGAAAAAAGATTTGAGGAACCCATCGTCACGAGTCAATTCCCGATAACGTGGATCGTCGCGGGCCATGATCAGTTGGTTGGCGAAGTTGTCATACTCATCAATGATCACAAACAGAACCGGTTCTCCTTGTTGCGAGATCCGATCCAAAACCCGGGCGAAGTTGACGAGGCAGGATTGAGTGTCCTCATAGGGAATCGCCTCCCCAAAAATAGCTTCATACCGTCGAACTAAGGTTGCCAAACTCACATTGACTATCTGGTGAAAATTCGTTTCGAGTTGTCGAATCTGATCGGAAGCGGGGACGATGGAAAAATCGAGTGACAACACCACATAGGCGTTGTGATGCGGCGTCGAATTTTTTCCAATCGCTGTTGAGCCAAACAGGGTTTCGAATTCCTCGGCATATTTCCGATCATAATAATATTCTAAGGTCGTGCACCATAGCGATTTTCCAAACCGTCGAGGCCGGAGAAACACCGGACTGTGGAATTCTTCCAACAGACGGATGTATTCCGTTTTATCCACATAATATCCATATTCGGTGATCAAGGTTTTGTAGTTGGCAACCCCATAGGGAATGCGTTTTTTTGAGATGGCCATGCTTCCTCTTGCAGTCGGTGAGATTGCTTTCCTGAGGTTTCAGAGTTTCTGAATTTTCTAAAATTCCTTCTATTGCCTTGTGTTCGATAAAATCATTCATCCCGTCTTATTGACGATCAGGCCACAAGGAAGTCTCCTTACTTTATACTCCGAAGCCTCGTATCTTCCAATGCAATCGATTATTGGCAGATTGACCTCACTCTGATGGAATTCAACAAGCAAAGCTCAAATTTCTTTCTAGTTTCAAGAGAAATTCGATTTTGGTAATGATATCCAGAATTGCACAATAATTTGTTAGAATACTACATTGTTTTTCAAACGTTCTGGGGTATGAATTGTTTTACCATATAGAAATAATACTAGGAGAACCATGTCTGAACTGACTGTATATCACATTCCCGTTTGTCCTTTCTCTCAAAGGTTAGAAATATTATTATCATTAAAAGGAAAACAAGATAGTGTCCATTTTCAAGTTGTCGATATTACGAAATCAAGACCTGATTGGCTGCTCAAGAAAACCCGTGGTACTACAGCTCTACCAGTATTGGAGACAGCTGATGGGCAGATTATCAAGGAAAGTTTGGTACTCATGCAATATTTGGAAGATATTTTTCCAGAGCCAGCAGTTGCACAACAAAATCCCTACAAACGCGCTATAGAAAATATGTTAACAAGGATGGAAGGAGAGTTTGTTAACCAAGGTTATGGCTATGTGATGAATCAGGACATCACTAGACGGGAGGACTTGAAAGAAAGCATGCTAAAACAGTTTGCGAAGTTGAACGACTTTCTCATGGAGCATTCTCCTTCTAACGTCTTTTTGTTCGATGATTTCGGTTGGGCGGAGACTGTATTCACACCACTGTTCATGCGCTTTTGGTTCCTTGAGTATTATGAAGAATTCCAACTCCCCCAGGAGGAAAATTATGCACGCGTTCGGAAGTGGAGAGATGCATGTATCTGCCATCCAAAAACTCAACAAGTAACAAAAGAACAAATCGTAAAACTTTACTACGATTATGCTTTGGGGGCAGGTAATGGCACGCTCTTGACGGATAGAAAAAAATCATCATTTGTCTTTGAGCCTGATTGGCCTATTCGTCCGTGGCCACCTAAGAATAAGTATGAGTACCAGGCTACAGATAACGAACTTGGGTTGTGCTAATAAGGTCCAATTATAAAAAAATATTCTAACCGATTATTTCTAACGTGTTGCTATCAAAGGTTAAAATAATAAAATGACAAAGCCATTAACTATAGGTGTCATCCTCTTTGAGGGATTTGAATTATTGGATACGTTTGGCCCCTTAGAAATGTTTGGGCTTTTGCCTGATTTTTTTAAAATAATGTTGGTTGCTGAAGAGCAAGGAGCGGTTCAGAGTGCTCAAGGACCCAAATCGGTAGTTGACCGGACATTTAGTCAAGATGAGAGATATGACATCTTATTGATTCCTGGAGGGCAAGTTTGTTCCAGTTCCATGTTTTGCGCGCAATAGCAGCATTTTGGGAAACCTGTTGGACGCTTTCCATACCACTGACCAGGGTGGTAATCGGCAGTGGCCTCTTAAAGTTCCCTATCGCTCGCTGTCCAACAAATGCATGCCCATGTCATCGTAACGATTCCCAAGATAGTTGATTTGAAAATGTTAATCGATTAACTTAATTGTTAATTGATTAACATTCTTTTAAAAAGAGTGAATTTAAAATCTTCAACTCATCATTGTCTAGGGACATTCCTATGAAAAAGCTGCAATCTATCTCGGTTATCTTATTTGCAATCTGCATCGTAAATGGCTTTTTATTTTTTGCCTCACAGGTACTTGGTTATTTTGATTCTGGGGTGAAAGTTACATCGAACCAACAGATATTTTCTATATCAATGATTGTGATGGCAACTATTTTACCTCTATTCGGAGCTATTGTAGTACGTCGTCTATTGGGGATCTTTTTAAGTTTTTCCAAAGCAAGTAAAGCTTTTTTGGTATTGAGCGCTATTTTACTCACAGGATCCACCATCACGCCTATATTGGGAACAACAGGTACTGGCTTGGCTGAGATATTGGTTTTAGAATTGATGCACTTCACTACTGCTTTTGCCGCTATTTATGCAGCAGAAACAAGCGTTCAAAAGCAATGGAAATAAGGTATTCACTGCGGATTTATCTCTGATAAACAACTGTAATGCCATCGTGGAAGAAATTAAGAATTATCGGGATTCCGATTTTTATGCAGTGGTCCACTGTATGGGCACACTCAAACCAAAATTCAAATCAACCCAAGAGGGACTGGATGAAAATATTACCACTTCTTGGTTTTCCAGGGTATATCTGAGCGCAAAGCGAGTCGCGACGGATTATTCCATCCCGATCAATTTATTTCTGATCATGCAAAGCAAGATAAAATCATGAAACTCATCCATTCCTTGATGCAGAAGTTTCATACTTAACGTGGAAAACAATGGAAAAAAACTCTTCAAAAAATTGGCGATTGTTTGCGTTGATGGTTGAATGTGTTCGAAAAATAAATCAAAAAGCAGAGGATATCACCAAAACAAAATCGATTACCGGTGCTCAGTTTTTCATTCTTTCATTGATCATAAAAAATCCTAATATCACGCAAACTGAAATTGTCAAAAAGATGAATTCCAGTCGTGCCAATGTGAGTCAAATCCTTAAAAAAATGGAAGCGGCTCAATTCATTAACAGAGACAAACCCCTTTCTGTCACAGAAAAAGGAATCGATTCTTACGAGAAAATCAAACCCAGTCATGATGCCTTTTTTGACGAAATCTTTAAAACGCTTGACGAGGAAGAAAAAAAACAACTCCTCCATATACTAGAAAAAATTTATAACAATTCATGACATGCTCTTCTGTAATAAGGAGTGAGGATTGATTTCAAATCGTCGATCAATGTGCTCAATGCGAGTGAGAAAAGACTGATAACTGTGAAGCCGTTGTGTGGAGTCAGTGGCTTCCTGAACCACCAACCGCATCTGGGTCCGCCAGCCGTCTCCAGGGTGTAAATCCTGTCCAAATAGGGATAAGTAAAGTGCGTGATGTTGAGCCACATCATCATCCGTTTCGTCCTCCGCAAAATAAGTCACGCCGACTGCTGCCACATCTTCGGTTCTTCCCATGAGTAAAATTTCCGTGCTGCCGTTCGTAGCGAAGCCGAGGGGATGGCCATAACAGCGTCCACACACCGGTTGATAATACCATCGTCCTTTTTGACTCCGTCCATCGTTGAGCAGGCTTGCGACGTGTAAATCTCTAGGAAAAAAAGGGTACATTCCCTGAAACGCAGCATTCTCCTCGACCCTGATTTCTTCGATGGGGCCGTCTCCACCCAATGCTGGTTTGACATACGTTCCGCCTTTTAGAGAAGGGGCGTGGTAATTGGCAAACACGAGTTCGTAGTCAGGATAATAACCGTAGCTTTCCAAAGCAATATCGATATCAATGAAATTGGGTTCTTGAATGGCAAACGAGGCGGTCAGTTTCACCTGATGCTGAACCATGGGAGACCAGATGAGTTGAACCCCGTTTTCCTGAAACACCGACTGGGAGGGCAGCGCCCGCAATTCGGTCAACCAACTGTTGCGAGCATACGCCCGGAAGAAATTACAGAGACCCGAATGAAATTTTTGAGCGTCTTGGGTTGGCGACACACAGGTATTGGTGGGTTTATGCAACACCTCTCGAAGGTGATGTCGGTGATTGGGGCTATACGCGGGACTATCCACCACAAATTTGCCTTGGAGTTCTTGCGTTTCAAAAGAAAACTCGGTGTGGTCTTCGCTCAATCGATAATACATGAGGGCCTTTCACCATTCAGGAGAGATCCTCCTATCAAAAGTTGGTAGACTAAAACGTCAATTCCCAAAAAAATTACAAGATGATGCTTATCATTCTTTTTGAAATTCCATAAGCCGATCTTAATGTGAGTGCATGCTAGCGGAATCGTTAGAATCTTTTTTTTGGTAGAAAGCACCCACAATTGTCCAAAACTCATACCTTTTGGATTCAATAGAATTTCTAAAACTTTTCCATCTTGGAAAGGTATTTTTTCATATTTGTTCACAAGGTAATAAACCAAATACTGAATGACTACTTCGAAGAATTTTAGAATTGCCTTGTAAACTACTGCATAGTAAGGGGAACTTTCTAAAATAAATGTCAGTCGTTGTAATTCGATTTCAATCACATCCGGTAAATGGAGCGATTTAATGTCTTGAATCACTTGGACTAGTTTCTGTTTCTGTCCAAGGTCCATTATTAGGGAATTGGGGTCAGACATTTTTCTCCTTGAATAACAAAAATTATGCTCATATATCTGAATAATTTCCGAAACGTCTAAAATAATTCTTATCCATGAAAATTTTTACACACTTACAGCCTACCCGTCTAGCACTTGCCATAAATATGAGCGCGTGCTTCGTGCGAAGCAATCTCCATATTATCTCCACAATTGGGAGCTATACTCACCATTCGAATTGGAATCCGCTCCATACCACCTCAATGAGAGAAGAAGATGCAAACGAGAATCCTGATAATGGCTGTGGTTATCCTCAGTTTGTTTTTTACATTCGCATGCAAAATCCCCAAACCCAACCGAACGACCCCACAGGCCCCGGCCGCAACGGCGAGATCCAGTCATCCGCATCCCCTTTCGGAGCATTTTGCCAAATTTCCTCAGGTCACAACGAGTCATGACCATGCGTCCTTTTATGTCGAATCTTCAGGAATCCCAGAACACGAAATGATGACAGGGATCACCAGTTGGCAGCAGCAAGTGGCGCTTCCGCAAAATTATGAAGGGAACAATGCCTGGCAATTCCCACTGAAGCCTGAATTGTCCGACAATCCCATTTCCAGCAAAGACAACCTCATGCGTGGAGCAATTGCTATTGCAGTCAATGGCATTCCGATTTTCAATGCGCTCAATAATCGAGGTGAGGATGCCTATCTTGCAGGAGAGTTGGATCAGTGGGGAGGGCATGCCGGGAGAGCAGACGACTATCATTACCATATTGCTCCCCTTCATCTTCAAGAGACAGCGGGAGTGGGTCAGCCCATTGCGTTCGCTTTGGATGGATTCCCGATTTACGGATTGACCGAACCGGACGGATCGGCGGTAGTCGGCTTGGACGAATACAATGGGCATCTCGGAGCAGACGGCACCTACCACTATCATGCCACCGAATCGTATCCTTACATCAACGGGGGATTGCGAGGAAAAGTCACCGTTCGCGGCTCTGGCCCTGAAAATCAAGTGGAGCCGCAACCGCGAACCATTCCAGCTCGCCCGGCATTGCGCCCCTTACGTGGTGCTGTGATCACCAGCTTTAAGAAGACTGGAGAGAATCGTTATTCCCTCGGCTATCGGGTCCATGAGGGCGTGGAGAATTTTGTGAATTACCATTTCACAGAAAGCGGTGAGATTACGTTCGAATTCATTGACAACGAAGCAGGAACCACCACCACCGAATCCTACATCCGTCTACGCGAAGATGAGCGCCGGGGTCCCAGAGGCCATCCAGCCCCTCGCAGAAACTAAGAATGGACTCGGGAGTTCACTTTGTAGACTTTGATGCTTTTTTCTTTTCCCTTCAATTGAAAATCTCCCAGTTGAATGAAATGGAAGGAATCTTGAGCCATTGCATAGGTGTTCTCACCTAACAGGATTTGCGTGCCATACTGTTTATTCAATTGTTCGAGCCGGGCGGCAACGTTCACATCATCGCCGATCACCGTGTATTCCAGGCGGTCGGCAGATCCGATGTTTCCAGCAACCACCATCCCGGTATTGATGCCGACCCGCGTGGTGAGCTGGCGGTTGTTGCCAAAGGTACGTGTGGTGGTGATCTTTTCGATAGCCAAGGCCGCGTGGATCGCGTTGATGGCATGGTCGGGGTCGTCCAAGGGCACGTTGAACATGGCAAAAATCGAATCCCCAATGAATTTATTCACGACCCCGTTATGATTTTGAATAATCTGCACCAAAACCGAAAAGTAATCGTTCAACATCAGGACGATTTCCTTGGGCGTCAATTCTTCCGAAATGCTGGTGTAGTTGGCGATGTCAGTGACCAAAATGGTGCAAGCGCGAACCTCTCCTTCTAAATTTATTTTTTTATCAAGAATGACCGTGGCCACATCTTGGGTCACATACCTGCCAAATGTGTCTCGAATGAGTTCGCGTTCTTGAAGTCCTTTCACCATGTCATTGAATTCTTTCGTGAGCGTTCCAATTTCATCCTCCGAAATGACAGCCGCTTGAGTGGAATAATCCCCATCGCGTACTTTATTGATTTGTTGGAGCAGAGAATCAATCGGTTTGGTGAAGGATCGCGTGATGAGCACAACGGCTAAAATCATTCCAATTAAGACGATCACTCGGTCGACCAATACCGTTTCTAATGGATCCAAACTGGTCAGTTCCGCATACGCATCCCCCACTATGGAAACAGCGATCAAATCCAAGATCACTAACATAGGTGGAAAAAAACCCAGGATTAAAAAAACCAAGAGTAACGTGAGTCCGATTCTTTTTTTCCCAGCGGGGTACGCGACTTGAAACAGCAAAAAGGCTTTGGCTTTGAGATCCAGATGAAAATCATTGATCAAAAAATAGGTGATGAACGCTGGCATGACCGCATACACAAATAATAAGGCGGGCGACCACGTAAGCCACAGTATCGGGGGAATTTTATCCATCGAAAATCCCTCGATTTCCTCGGGGAACAACAAGAGGGTCGACAGCGTCATTGCCACATAGAACGTCCCAATCAAGAAAATCCAAGCGGTGGAATACCACGTGAGGCGGTTGAACCGTGTTTTCACGGACTGGGGAGTCTCCCTTTGACGCAACACCTGATCAATGGGCTTATACAGGACATAGATGCCTAGAAAGTTGAGGAGTCCAAACAGCACAAAATGGACGGAAGCTGTCACGAAAAAAATATCAAGGGCTTGGTGCAAAACGAAGTAAACGAAATCAAAAACCACAATCAATGGGAATAAACTCAACATCGAAAGATAATATCTTTTTTTCATCAAAACCTTGTAATTGAAGAGGGCTATCGTGAGGAGGAAAAAAACGGTTCAGAGGATTCGGATAAGCTAACCGTTTTATATATGCAATCTGGAAAGAACGGTAGGGAAATTGATGATCTGTTTTTTAGATTCGGCATTTATAAAAAATTGACATAGCTGTACCAAAAAAGGTACTTAGAATTATATGAAAAAACAAATTCGTCTAAAGGTCGTCTTTTATCAGACCTCATCAGGAAATGAGCCTGTTCGAGAATGGTTAAAAAGATTAGAGCGCCCTGACAAAAAAACAATTGGAGAAGATATCAAAACGGTCCAGTTGGGTTGGCCTCTTGGAATGCCATTGGTGCGTAAATTGGATGATGGTCTCTGGGAGGTAAGATCGTCGATCACACATGGAATTGCTCGTGTAACCTTCACCGTACATCAAGAACAAATGATTCTTCTTCATGGATTTATCAAAAAATCCAAAAAAACTCCTACTAGTGAATTACAGATCTCAAAAAAACGACTTAAAACACTAAGAGAGGTACTATGAATCAACATATTGGAAGTAGCTTTGACGACTTCCTTGTCGAAGAAGGACTTTTGGCAGAGACAGAAGCCGTTGCCATTAAACGCGTGATTGCCTACCAAATCCGCCAAATGATGGAACGGAACAATCTTTCCAAAACTGCAATGGCAAAACGTATGCAAACGAGTCGGTCTTCTCTGGATCGGTTGCTTGACCCTTCAAATGGCTCGGTGACACTCCAAACGCTAGAACGGGCTGCCACTGCACTAGGTAAAAAACTGCATATTGAACTCGCATAGTTGTAAAAGTCCACACTTCGGTCTGATCTTACTTTGCTGTGTAACGAATGTGTAACTGGCCTCAAATCAAAGGAAGTCAGAGTGCAGCCAGGTAGCTTTGAAATACACTAGCTCACTGAAAAAATGAGATAAAATAATTTTCCACAAAGAGAAGTGTATGGATTTCTATCCTTTCCCCGTGCCTGTGGGAATGAATCGCGACCTGGATAGATCGACAAGGAGATGAAACGATGCGGCATTTTTTTTCGTATGGCATGCTCAATGTGAATCAGCATTATTATGCCCCTCGAGCGGAGTTGATTGAGCAAGGAATCGCTCACTTGCGAGGAGAGGTCCCTGAGGAAGGCGGACGTTATTTCACAGTGTGGGGCCCTCGGCAACGGGGGAAAAGTTGGATTATGGAGCAGGTCCGACGACGGCTTCTCGATGACGCACGGTTTGATGTACTGGCACTGGATCTGGATGATTTGGAAATCGTGACTTCCCCCAAGGACGTCCTGTACATGATCCTCACCGAGATTGCAGATCGGCTGCATCTGGCTCGTCCTAATCGAGAACAATGGACACCAACCGAGTTCTTGTCTCAATTCCGTTCGTTTTTTTCCAACCAAGTCCTTTCCAAGCCACTGATCTTGATTTTGGATGAATTTGACGTCTTGTCCCCCGAAGCGATTGCTTTGATTGCTCGTGCCTTCCGCAAGATCTATATGACACGTCAACGGGAGACGGAGTTGCCCTTGGATCAGAAGACCTTTCTGTTGCATGGAGTGGCTATGATTGGAATTCATAGTGTGTTGGGGCTGGACAATCGGAAAGGGTCGCCGTTCAATGTGCAAAACAACATTCACATCCCCAATCTCACCCATGAGGAAGTGATGGGAATGTTCCAATGGTATCAGCAAGAAAGTGGGCGTGTCGTGGAATCAGAGAGCATCGACCGCTTGTATCACGAAACCCAAGGCCAACCGGGGCTTATTGGTTGGTTGGGGGAATTGCTGACGCAAAGTCCGACTCCCGAGGCGGAAAAGGACTTTTCCCTCACGATCAATCAAGTCGAACGTGCGCTGTATACGGCCGCCCGCGGTTTGCCCAACAACACGGTCATGAATCTTATCCAAAAGGCTCAAGAGGAACCCTATCAACAGATGGTGATTGAGTTGTTTCAGGCTTCTGAGCTGCAAGAATTCGAATTCCACAACCCGGTCCATCAATACCTGTATACCCACGGCATCATTGACCGAGCGTCTTCAAAAAGTGGAGACTATGTCAAATTCGCCAATCCTTTTGTGCAAAAAACACTGTTTCAATATTTTTCAGGGATCTGGTTTGGAGCTGCGGGTTCGGTCGTGCCGCCGTTCACCGATTTGAGCGATTCGGCGACTCCGGAGTCACTTCAACTGCGAGGTGTGTTGCGGCACTACGAAACCTATTTGCATGCCAATTCGGAATGGTTGTTTAAAGCGGTGCCTCGTCGTCGAGACCACCGGATTTATGAAGCAGTGTTCCATTTCAATCTGTATCACTACCTGACCCGTTTTTTGCAGGATTTCAAATCCCAAGTCGTGCCTGAATTTCCCACAGGCAATGGCAAAATCGACCTGGTGATCCGTCACGGTGGAACACTCTATGGCTTGGAGCTGAAAACCTTCTCTACAGTGCGGGCTTATCAAGAAGCCTTGCAACAGGCCGCGCGGTATGGACAGCAATTGGGGTTGGATTGCATCACCTTGGTATTTTTTATCGAATCGGTTGATGCCGAAAACCGAGAAAAATATCAAACCTCATGGACGGACGAAACCACCGGAGTTCGAGTGGATCCAGTGTTTGTGGAAACCCGTCATGACTGATTGAAAAACGAGTCGATGATTTGTTGGATAGTACCTTCGGCACGGAGTTGTTTCAGGCGTTGTTCCACTTGAGGGACGAGGGCGTGATGCCGTTTGTGGAGGTAGTGATAAACATTGCGAGAGTCGACCGGGGGTTCTAGAATTTTGATTCCTTCCACTTGGGTGTTTTTCCAATATTGAAGGCCGCTCAAACGCCCCAACAGAGCGATGTCGATGTGCTTTTTATCCAGCATTCGAATGAGCTGCACCCCGCTGGTGACTTTGGTGACTTGCATGCCTTGGGTCAAGCGTTCCACCAGTTTGATCCCGTTGATGATACCAATTTCATAAGGTCGTATGCTCTCGACACCCTGGACTGGAAATTCGACATATTTGGTAAACACCATCACTTCGACCTGAAATAAAGGCTCATCAATTCGAATCAAGTTCGAATACTTGGGACCGATCTTGATACGGAACAATTCGCCATCGGTTTTGCCTTGATTGGCAAAGGTCAGGGCACGCGAGGCAGGCAAGGCTTCCATTTCAATCGAAATCCCCAAAGCATGATAGGCTTCTCGGAGAATGGCTTCGGAGAGCGGGGCACCGGATGCAGCTTCAATATGCGAGAAGGTGAGCGGCTCCGCCTGCAAACGAGTCGACCTCGTTCCCAAGGCGACCAGAAATGTGAGGCAAATCAAGAAACACAGAAGGAAGTGTTTTTCCATGGGGACCTCTCTTCAAGGGGTGCGATGATATTGAAAGCAACTCATGGTGAGGTCATCATTACAAGCATGACCGTTTGCGAACGTTTGTAAGTGGACGAACAGGTGATCCAGAAGCATGGTCACCTCCAGATCTCGATGTTCATCTAAAAATCGAAGCAATTGTTTTTCGCCAAAAAATTGATCGTCAGCATTGCCCCATTCGATCACCCCGTCGGTGTATAAAAAGACCTTGTCTCCTTCTTCCAGCCGATAGGTTTCTTCCATATAGGGCACCACTTCATCTTGGAACATCCCCAAAGGGCACCCCCGTTCATTGAGCCGAACCACAGGATCCCCATTCTGGGGAATGATCACCAGCGAGGGGTGCCCGGCATTGCATGCTTTCAATTGGCCGTCTGGGCTGATTCGGAAATAGATGCCCGTGATCCATTTTTCCGGTTGCCGTGAAGCCAACAACTGGTTGATTTGGCGGATCACTTCGTCACTACTCAAGTGATGAGGAACGGTGTCCAATCCAATGGCGACCATCATGGTCATGAAGGCTGCAGCAACGCCATGACCGGTGGCGTCTCCCAGAAAAAAACAAAACTCCTTCTCGCGATTGATCGACATGTCATACACATCGCCTGAAACTTTACTATGAGGAAAGTTACGACACGCGATTTTCAAAAAGGGAACTTCGGTGACAATCGAAAGCAACGATTGCTGAAACTTTGCAGCAAGTTCTAGATCTTCTTCCAACAGATCATTCACCATTCTCAACGCTTGCGTTCGCTCTCGTACTTGTTCTTCCAAGTGATTTTGATATTCCTGAAGTTGGGCATGCGACTGTTGTAAATTGGATTGCATCGAATGCAACGCTTGCACGACCGATTTGAGCTCATCATTGCGGTCGGGACGTTCCAAATAAAGCGAATGATCGATTTGATGCAAATCCAATTTTTTTGTGTAAGACGCAATATTGCTCAGATGCCGAATGATCAAATGATGAACAATAAATAAAATGAATGAAGAAACCAAAAAAGTCTTAAAAGCCTGCGTGGTTAGTATAACAATGAGTCGTTCATAAAGACGAGTATAAATGGCTTCTAGATCGGATTTCACAACCAATACACCCAAGTTTACTTCCTTGTTTTTATAGAGGTAAGTGAGGGGGAAATTTCGGTCAATCGTGTACTTGGCGGTTTTAATTCCTACTGAAATGAGCAGTTCGTCGTTAGCATAGATTTCAAGTGACTTCATGTCGGGTAAACGCAAAATAGCTTCCAATTGAGGTCGAAGCTGCTCCATGTTTTGAACCCATAAACTTTCAGTAATGATCGGGACATAACTTTGTTGAATTTGCATCATCCGATTTTCGACTAAATCGATATCTTCTTGATAGTCTAAGTAGAGTTGGAACATGGTGATCACTAAGGTGATCAACGAGCTGCTCCACAAGATGTGAAACAAGAGCAGGTGCCCCAAGCTGTTTTTGATTTTCATCATAGAAAGTAACCCCCCACATGATGCCGTGGTAACGCCACAATTTGGATCGAGGTTTTACTACCAAGTCTCTTTGCTAGCTATATAAGAGTGCTAGAGAATTATCAATGGAGGGCGAGGTGTGGAGGGTCATTCAGCTTAGATTTTGGTCAATCCATCCAACAAGGTCACATCGAAATCATCCCACGATTCATTTTCTTGAGCCATTGCTCGATATGTGTCTTCCCAGGAAAGTTGAGAATCTTGTTGGGCTGTTAACCGAACTCCCTCTGCTGTTTCCTCTAAAACAAGGTGATCGTGGAAACTGTTTTTTTGTGTTATTGCGACTTGAAAATCCATTGGAGGCCAAAAATAGATATTAAATTAATGAAGCTTTTGAGCAAAAAAGCCCCTGTAGGGGCTAAGCAGGACCTACGCTTACCAGCTTGATAAGTTTCGGTCTTGCAGAATAACTATTTTTCTTTTTTTCAACAGTATCAACTTGAACCGACTGCACCTTTCTTCCTTTCAAATTGACATGTACTCAGCATCTCAAACTCTTGTATTCCATTAAATCCTTTGTTAGTGTTGGGGCTACTGGTACTCAAGATAATTTCTAAAAAAGAATATAAAAAATCATGTCCGAGCTAACTTACAACCCCATTCACGATCCCTTCTTCACTTACTATAGCAGTCAGGGATTGCAAGAAATCCCCTTACGAGAGGTGTTATTGGGAAATGTACAGGAACCTCCGGCGCATCCGGATTCGGCGTTGGAAGCTTTTTTGCGTTATGTTCCCAGCTTGGTGTTGCAATTGCTGGAAGTCGAATTGACCGTGGACGAGTGGCAAGATTTGATTCGTGACGGTACGGAGGCTGAGTGTTTTGCTGATTATCAAGAGCGTGTTGAAGCCGCGATGGAGCAACACTCGGATGAGTTCACCTTACGTTCAAACCAAAGTGGTTTCTACCAGCATCAAAACTTGATTGCTTTAGCAGGAAAGAAGGGAAGCGGGTGCAAAAAAGTGGAGGGGGCCACCGAGGGACTGGACGGTTTGATGATCCATTCGGCGTCAGGCAACAATCCGTGCCATCACAAGAGACCGGGTTTATTGACGAAGCTCAATTGGTCGAGTGCGTTGTTGGCGTTGATGCATCACAATTATTTTTGTGTGGCTGGATTGGCCGGGCCTTCGAACTTGCGGGGCAATCAAGCGTATTTGTGTATGATCGAAGAACCCAACACGTTCAAACGAATGATCGTCAATACGCTGTTCCCCAATTTGATCCAAGAGTATGTCAGAGACGATCAATGGGAAGCCTGGGGATGGGAACGTGAGTTTTCAGAAGATCCACCCTCGTGGGAAAAACCGGGAGCAATCAAAGGGAAAGATCGAGAAGACCGAGTATCGCAAATTGGACTGCGTCGTGCCTTGTTGTACACGCCACGGCATGCATTTTTTGAGGTCGTGGAACAAAAAGGCGTTTGTGATCTGTCCGGTCTGCCAGGGGACCACAAGGTAACTGGATACTATTGGAGCAAAGGGGAGCGACTCAGTCAGTTCATGAATCATCCCGGCTTGGCGTGGTATGAGGACACCAAAAAACATCAACGTTTGCCTCAAAACTACAACCCCTCGATTTGGCGAAGTTTGGGCAGTTTGAGTATGAAGATGTTTATGGCTCAGAAAAATCGTGAATTTTCAGCCGCTCCGGTGATCCAGCAATATCGAGCTTGTGCCTCTGAATTTGCCGATGAAGGAAATTTCACCCTCGACTTGCAAGCGTATCGTACTGACAAAGCCAAGTTGCTCAGTTTTCATCATCAACGGGTGGACTTGCCGTGGTTTGCAGATGAAACTCAAGAGGCTCAGTTTTATCAAGTGTTAGAACAACTCTGTGCCACGCAACACGAGATGCTCAATAGTTTTCGTTACTATGGTTCGGCCGATAAGAATCGAGCCCGCTTGGCCCTCCTCAATGTGGACAATATCCATGAAGCTTTGGTCCAGAAATGGGGACAACGGATTTTGGATCAGGTGTTGGCGTGGCAGCAACATTTCCTGAACGGTACGCTGAGTCCAGAAATGCTCAAAGAACTGCAGGAACTCCGTAAGGAATTGCGGGATCAGTTTGAGGGCTTATGTCAGCAAGACTATGCTATCGACGACGTGAAGGCCCAACAACGATTGACTCAACAGATTCGGAAATTCAACGGAGCGCTGAAGAAAACATATGAATCTTTCGCTCAAACCCATTCGGAGGCCGCATGACCACGAAACCTCAAACCGACTCCCCCCCAAACATCGACCCCAACATTTTAAAAACCAGCCCACCTTCTGAAGCCGAGAACCAGGACAAAAGCGGTCCAGGTCCAGGAAGTCGTCAGCAGATTGAAACGTTGTTGGTGGCTTACCGCAATTTGTCGATCCGCTCCAAGGCCCAACTCCGGAGGCTGGAAAGCTACAAACACGTTCATCTGGAAGCCCCGTTGGCCTATTTCTCAGTTTCGAAGCGCTATGAGGCAGCTCATGAGTCTCGATTTTATTCTATGGTAGTGGTTCAGGCATTGCTTTTGTTGTGGCGAGACCGTCGGGCGAATGATCCAGAACTCAGCCAGTCTTCCGATGCGTTGGGGGGGTTGTTTGTGGGAGATGGTGTGAAAATCCCAGTGAAAATCGGAAGATTCCAACGATTGCTTGCCGCAGAAACTCTGGAAGAAGGATTCCCCGTGTTGCGAGCGATATTGCGTCTATTTCGTCATGAACCGGTCAATTGGGCCGAAGTGGCCAGTTTGCTTTCCGCTTGGCACAAAGCAGAACCGGAGCAACTCGATAAGGCGAAGCGAGAATTGATCCAACCCTATTTTGCCAAATACCCTGTCGAATAAGGAGATCCCCAATGAGCACCTATATCCAAATCCACACCCTCACCTCTCACTCGACCCATAACCTGAATCGTGATGATTTGGGGCAGCCCAAAACGGTCACGTTCTTGGGTAAGTCGCATGGTCGGATCTCCAGCCAGTGCCTCAAGCGTTCGATCCGGCAGTATCTCCGTAACACCGAAATGCAGAGCCACGCGGGAACGCGGACCCGGCAATTGCCCCGCTTGGTCAAACAACACTTGCTGGCTCATGAGGTGCCTGAAAAACTCGTGGATACTGCTGTGGTGGAAGTGGCGTCGTTTGCTAAGAAAGGGAAGGCAGCGGTCGGGGATGAACTCACCCAACTGATTTTCTTGACCACCCCGGAACTGGAAGCCGTGAAAGCCAAAACCTTGGAAATTTGCCAGGAAAACGAAGGAGCTAAGTTGACCGAAGCCAAGAAGCTCATCATTCCGGCAATTCGGGAGTTGTACAAATCACAAAAGTTTCGGGATGGAGTGGATATCGCGTTATTTGGTCGAATGACCACCAGTGATGTATTTAATGACTGCGAAGCTGCCGTGCAAGTAGCCCATGCCATCACCACCCACCCGGTGAAAAACCAAGACGATTTCTTCACGGCAGTGGATGACCTCGAATCGGATGATTTAGGGGCCGGGCATATGGATGACAAAGCGTTCAACACCGGAATTTTTTATAAGTACAGTTCCATCAATTACCCGTTGTTGCGCTCCAATTTAGCGGATGATGATGAACTCGCCTGCCAAGCGGTGTTGGCGTATTTGGAAGCGTTTATCATGGCATTGCCTTCTGGGAGTCAGAACAGCATGGCAGCGCATCAGCGACCTTTCACGATTTTGGTCACCGTGGGGTCCGGGGCGAACAGCAATCTGACCAATGCGTTTATTGACTTGGATCGCATGCCACCGAAACTGAATCCCTTGCAAGCGACCACGCAAGCGTTGATCCAAGAATACCTCAGTGAACAGCAGTTTTATGGGGATTGGAAGCAGATCGATCAAGCGGTGTTGGCCTGTCAGAAACCCAAATATTTAGACGACTTGTCCATAGACCCCATCCATTCGGTGGGAACGATTGGTGAGTTGGTCTCTCGTTTGAAAACCACCCTGACTGGAGCTTCCGCATGAAGCGAGAATACCTCCTCCTGCCCTTGTGGGCGGCGATGCAATCCTGGGGAGACGAGGTCTTGACCGGAGACGACCGACCGAGCCTCACCTTTCCCACGCACTCCGGACTCTGTGGGTTGATTGCGGCGGCCTTGGGCCTGGACCATCACGATCATGCGAGCCTTCGGTTGTTGCACCATCATCTGAATTTTATTGTGATGACCGTGTGTCCTGGAGTCACCCGCACCGATTTTTATGCGGTCAATGGGTTTGTACGAGCAGAAGGCCGCAAAGTGGATCCTCGGGGCGTAATCATCGGACGCAAGACCTATTTATCAGATGCTGCCTTCGTGGCTGCCGCCTATTGGGAATCGGTTCCGGAATCGGTACCCGAATTAGCACCCGAATCAGTCTCGGAATCGGCATCAGAGCCAGATTCCACTCCGTGGTCTTTGGCTCATTTGGGGAAGGCATTGTTGCATCCCCATTATGCATTGTATGCAGGACGCAAAAGTTACCCGTTTTCATTGCTGCCGGTGTATCAACAGAAGGGGCGAGTGCCGATCTTTTGTTGGGATGACCCTCTTGTAGAGTTGCATCGTTTATGGACCCAAGAACGGGAATTTCAACAACAGTTGAACCAAGCACGATATGCGCAAGTACGATCCGGAACGGCAATTAATGGTTCCAAGTTTGAGGCCGCCTTGTTCAAAACGCAGCGACTGCCGAAGTTCGCCCCGTATCCTACTTTTTACGTGTCAGGATCCCAATTTTCAGGACACATCGGCGGACAACGGATTCGAGATCTTTATCGCCCCGGAACTTTAGCGACTCGCCAGTTCGACGAACGTTTGGTGAAAGCAATCACCATCCGTCCTCCGGAAAGTTCGATAAGTGTGGAATGAACACGAGGTAAATTGGATGAAAAACCAATCCTGAAAATGAGTGAAAAACTTCAGTGAGGTGAATGTGTTGTACATGAGTCAAATTGTATTATCCGCTCCCCGACGACGTGATTTGGAAATCGCAAACAGTTATCGTTTGCATCAATTGCTGTGGGAAGCTTTTGATAATGGCAACTACGAGCAAGAACGTGATTTTTTATTTCGTTTGGATACCGAACCGCACCACTCACAAATCTTGGTGCAATCTCAACGGGAACCCGATTGGGGAAAGAACTTTGCTGCCAATGAATGGGAAGTGAAAGCCTACCAACCCCAATTTCGAGAGGAGCAGAGCTTTTATTTTTATTTACGGGCCAACGCAGTGATTTCTCAAAAAACGAACGATGGGTCGCGGTCTGTCAAACGACCTCTGTTGGCCGAGGAATACATGAATTGGGTGAGTTACGATAACCAAGGAAAGATCGAGTCCATGGAACCGGATCGGGGCTGGTTGTTCCGGCAAGCGGATCAGCACGGGTTTTCGATTGTCAATGCTCAAGTGTTGGGACCCGCTCAGGCCTCCGGGACCAAATCGAAGAAAAGATCTCGAATGATGGATCAGAAAAATCTCATTCAACACAATGGCTACAACCTACAAGGCACCCTCAAAGTGGTCGATGCGGAGGCCTTTTTGAAGATGTATGTGAAGGGATTGGGACGTGCGAAAGCCTTTGGGTTCGGGCTGCTCAGCCTGATCAAAGTTTGATCTCTCTAGGGAAAGACAGCTTCAATGGTCTTGGCATAGAGGAGTCGCTCGGCAATGCGGTCCAATTCTTCCACAGATGATTCACGAACCCGCGACTCATAAGGTTGGGCGGCGTCTCGAAATTTCAAGTTCAATTGTTTTAGGGTGATCTCGACCTTGCCTTTTTTCACACCAATCTTTTCTCCTTTTTTCACACCAATCTTTTCTCCTTCTTTTAGCCCAATTTTCTTGCCTTCTCCCATGAGATATTCGCGGATCATGAATCCTCCTTTGTGTTGTTCGAGTTGTAATAATATCTGTTCACGTTCGTCAGGCGTCACTTCCCCATAGTAATCGATGAAGTCCACATACTTTTCAAATAAATAGCCATCCACCAGCCGGTATAAATGAACGTAAGCTTGCATCATTCTACTCAATCGTTCCGATTTCGGATAGCGAAACAAGGGAGTTAGAATATGCAGCATCAGATATCAGAGTGAACTATTTCACTAACGCTTTTAAGGCGTGACCTTGATATGTTTACCATTGAAAAAATGGATTTTTTGAATTCAATTTTCTAAATAAAAAGGATCAGGAGTTAGACGCTCGCAAGCGTAAACAAATGTAATATTTTCTATTGTTGTTTTTTTGATGAGGTTATTATCCATGCGATATTGGGGAAAATCGAAAGACGCGGATCATTATCTCACCATCTGGGAGCACTCGTTGAATGTAGCGGCAGTGGCTCATCAATGGTTCGAGACACACCCAGGATTGTGGAGTCATTGGACCCATCTCCTTGGAAAGGGAAGCACTGTCTTCACCCAGGAGCAGTCGCGCGACTTGGCTTTGCATGCCATTCTGTTGCACGACTTGGGGAAGTACGATGATCAGTTTCAGGGGAAGAATGCCGAATTGTTTGGACGTTTGAATCCGGGATACTCCGTGTCTCCCCAAACGGGTTCGTTCGATCATGGCAGTTGGGGATTGCTGTATTATGCACGGCTGCGGGGTCAGGAAAAAAATGGCAAAATTTCGAGAAAGCTGCCCCGGCTTCCTCTGATTTTGGCAACCACTAGCCACCACGGTTCGTATTGTAGTCAAAGCCTCCAACTCCCATTGCACGATCAAAAACGCTGGTTGCGGATCCGTCCGGCATTGGAAGCCCATCGTTGGCATACGGAAGTTTTGTTTCCTGTAGAAAGCTTGCCAGCGGTTTCCGGAAAAAGTGAAGTCACGGTGTTTCTGGCCGGATTGTGTACGGTCGCCGATTGGTTGGGATCGAACACCGATTACTTTCCCCTCAAACCGGTTTCGGATGCCACCGAACCCGATACCTTCACCGAAGGATTATTACAGAACGCCCGGCATGTTTTGCGTGATATGGGATTGACTGGACGATATTCGGGTCGACCGGAAACGCGTCAACCTCGCATCTTGCCCAAAGACGCCACCGAGCTGCGTCCTCTGCAACATCAAGCTGCTGAAATGCCGTTGTCGAAGGATCCGCAATTGATCTTGTTGGAAGCCCCCATGGGCGAAGGAAAAACCGAGGCTGCGATGTGGATTGCGGATCGGCTGTTGGCGATGAATGCCGTGGACTCTTTGTATTTCGCACTACCCACGATGGCCACCGCCAATGCCATGTACAGTCGATTGGCAGAAATGTTAAGCGGTGACGGATTTTTTGATGAACAGGCGTCTGTGGTGTTGGCGCATAGCAAGCGTCAATTGAATTCGCAGTTTGAGCAGCAGGTCCGGTCGTGGGTGCAGGCCGACCCGACTGAAACATATGAGCGACAACATATAGACCAGGACGTTTTGAGCGCCCGCAAAGCGTGCAATCAATTTTTTGCCCAAAGTGCCAAACGCAGTTTGCTAGCCCAAGCGGGTGTGGGCACGGTGGATCAAGCCTTGGCTGCGATGCTCAACGGCCGACACCATTGGGTGCGATTGTGGGGACTCAGTCGGTCGGTGGTGATTGTGGATGAAGTCCACGCCTACGATGCCTACATGCAGCAATTGCTCAATGCGTTGTTGCGATGGCTGCGTGCGCTGGGCAGTCATGTGATCCTGCTTTCGGCCACACTTCCCGAGCGTACCAAACAAGCTTTGTGTAAAGCCTTTGTTGGGAAAAAGCCGCGAAACAAAGTGTCGTGGCAGGAAGAACACTTATCCTACAGCGGTCCCGTTCCACAAAACATTCCACGTCAAACGTGTCCACACGACAGCTTGCAGGCGGGGAACTCCTCAAACTATCCTTTGATCACGCAAGTGTTCCAAACCGAGGAATACTTGGTGCGGCGGCATGCGGTAGTTCCCGCAAATCCGGAATTGGCCAAGTGTGTCAACTTCAAATGGATCCACGATCCCCATCAGATCCGTCACAGTTTGGTGACATTTGCTCACAAAGGGGCGCAGGTGTGTTTGATTGTCAACACGGTGGCCAAGGCCCAAGCCTGGTTTACAGAGCTACAAACGATGGCACGGGAACAAGGCTGGAACGAAGCAGACGTGGCGTCGCGATTGATGTTGTTTCACAGCCGATTTGCCATGAAGGATCGCGAAGTTCGGGAAACCGATGTGCTCAAATGGTTTGGGAAAAATAATGCTTCCCGGTCCAACGAAGGTCGGATTTTGGTAGCCACGCAGATCGTGGAGCAAAGTCTGGATGTGGATTTTGATGTCATGATTTCGGAACTCGCCCCAATCGACTTATTGCTTCAGCGGGCGGGGCGACTGCATCGGCATCCTTCCAATCACGAGCTGCGGAAAGGCAATAAGTGGGCAAAAGCTTGTTTGTTTGTGTACAGCCCTTGTGAAACCACAAGTCATTGGCTGTATCCCAAAGAACAACCCAATGCTCGTTCCGTGTACCATGCGGTGTTGCTGTATCGGACTGCACGATTGTTCGAACAAATGGACTTCGGTTGGACCGTCCAACTCCCCGATGACATCCGAGACTTGATCGAAAACGTGTATGACACTGAAACCCCCGAAAACACGGAAACTCCCGAAAGCACCGAAATTGCTGAAAGCACCGAAACTCCCAAAAGCACGAAAATTGCTGAAAATACGGAAATTGCTGAAGACACGGAAGTTGTTGAAGATACGGAAGTTGTTGAAGATACGGAAGTTGTTGAAAACACGGGAATTGCTGAAGACATGCCGAGGTCCGATAATACCATATCCCCCGAAGCTTCTGAAAAAATGAGGAAGGAGATTCCAAAAATCACCGTTCTCGAAGCCGATCAAGCAGCTTATGAAAACCGGAAGAAAGACTGGGAAGACATTTGTTATGGCCAAACACGCAGTGCCCTATCTTATTGTCAGCCTGGACCTCACGAACAATGTTTCAAACTAGGAAGTGCCAGCAATTTGAGTCTGACAAATTCAGAAAGCAGCACCGAATCGGTCGAACTGGACTCTGAATTAGAAGCCGGAACCACGCGATTGGGGCCTCCATCGCTACGGGTGTTGCTGGTGCCACGGGAACCGGATTGGTTCAATCAGGTGGATGGTCATGAAGCTAACAACCGCGGGTTGCAAGCACTCCGCAAGCAGATTGAATTCCATTCACTCACCGTCCCCGAGACGATGGCGAGTCGTCCAACTGGAGCGCCCCCCGATGGACGAGCGGTCCGTTGTCAGCATTCGCCGACCTCTCCGAGCTGGCCCCAGTGGCATGATCGTTTTCAAAAAGAATTTTTATACGAAACTCCCATCATCCTGCCCATGCCGGAGGACGGATGTGTGGAAGAAATCTATCAATTTGCCGAAGGCGCAACCTGGAAATACTCAACAATCACCGGATTGCATGTGCCTTGGGAGACTTCGGATTCATAGGAGGGTTTGTGTACCAAGATCTGAAAGCTCAAGTTCGTTCCAATCGCTTACAAGATCGGCTGTCTTACTTGCATGTGGGACGAGCACGACTGGATGTTCACGATTCTGGTTTGGTGATGACCCAAGCCGATGGAAAGCCATTTCGGCAGATTCCAGTGGCTTCATTGACCGTGATTTTGTTGGAACCCGGATCCAGCATCACCCATGAAGCCGTGAAGTTGTGTGCCCAACACAAATGCTTGTTGATTTGGGTGGGAGAAGGCGGTGTCCGGACCTACTCCGCCGGATATACGGATGCGGCCAACAGTGAGAAGATTCTCCACCAAACCTTCATGTACCACGATACCCAACAACGGCTGGTCGTGGTCCGGCGCATGTTTGAAAAACGATTCCAAACACCATGTCCCACCAACAAAAGCGTGGAGCAGTTACGTGGCATGGAAGGGCAACGTGTGAAACGCCGATACAAAGCGTTGGCCGAGGAATATGGTATCCCTTGGAGCGGCAGGTTCTATGATGTCCACAACTGGGAGAAAGCGGATCCCATCAATCGAGCGATTTCGGTGGGAACGTCCTGCCTGTATGGGATTGTAGAAGCGGCCATTTTGACGGCAGGATACAGCCCTGCGGTTGGTTTTTTGCACTCCGGCGGTGCTTTGTCTTTTGTGTACGACATTGGAGATCTCTACAAAGACACGGAGGTGCTGCCTTTGGCGTTTGAGCTGACCCGACAACATGGCAATAATGCCGAAGTCAAATTGCGTCATCAATTACGAGATCACTTCAAGAAAACTCGGTTTCTGGCCCAAGTGATTCCCGATATCGAAGCCTTGCTAGTCCCAGAAACCACTGAACCGAAAAGGAAGTCAGAAAATAAATCTGTGTCCAAACCAAATCCCCAGTCAGATGCCGACAACCCCGTGGATTCCCAACCCACCCAAAAACAAGATCCTCCGGATTTGTTGGATTTCGATGTCTAAGCCAGTCTGTTCGAGGGAAGTGATCATTTGTTAACAAGGAAAAGGAACGCATGGTTGTGATTCAAGTGGAAAACGCTCCGCCCAAATTACGCGGGACTCTCACGGCGTGGTGCCTGCAAGTCCGAGCTGGACTGTATGTCGGGAAGATGCCAGCGCGATTGCGTGACGAAATCTGGGCGATGGTCACGGGTGTCCGGAATGCGGAGTTTTCCGCCGTGATGGTCTTTGCCGCCAACAACGAACAAGGGTTTTCGATGAGAACGTTTGGCCAAAATCGACGAGACGTGGTGTTCATGGAAGGTCTCGAATTGATCGAATACACGCCTGATTTTTCAACGACTGAAACGCTTCCTTCCGATCCACCCCCTGACGTCATTCTGAAACTTCCAGAATGACTCCTATTTTGTTGAATTCCTTCCATTTCTAACCAGAAAAAACAGTGTGAAAATCCTTCCAATTTTTGCCAATTTCGTTTATGATTTTTTCCGTCGCGATAACCCTTTGAAATGATGACATATTCTCGAAGGGTTTGCCCCGTGCCTGCGGGGATGACTCGTCGCAGCAAAACCAATAATATCAGCCCAGTCCGTTTGCCCCGTGCCTGCGGGGATGACTCGCCTACTAATTTTTTAATTAGTAGCACAGGAAAGTTTGCCCCGTGCCTGCGGGGATGACTCGCCCATCAAAACTAACAAGCAAGCAGCTTAAAAGTTTGCCCCGTGCCTGCGGGGATGACTCGGCTTCAGTCTTTGATGTCTTTCCTGAAGCAACGTTTGCCCCGTGCCTGCGGGGATGACTCGTTCATTTCTTACCTTCTCTATGTCCTCTTGACGTTTGCCCCGTGCCTGCGGGGATGACTCGGTATTCCTGTTGGAGTGTCCTTTCAGGCCACGGTTTGCCCCGTGCCTGCGGGGATGACTCGAAGGCCTTGGACTTAAATGGTCAAGAAATAAAGTTTGCCCCGTGCCTGCGGGGATGACTCGAAAATCATTGAGGCTTTCACATTCTGCCTGGAGTTTGCCCCGTGCCTGCGCAATGTCATCAAGTTTAGAATCGACCGTTTGAGAGGTCTGCCCTTTTAGACTTTTCGTTAATAGTTCGAATCACCCTACAACGCCCGCTTTCGATTCA
>JANQJU010000083.1 GCA_028281495.1 SAR324 cluster bacterium | reverse complement strand
ATTCGAGACGGTTTTTACGAAGCACTCCACCAAATGAAAGGAGACGAAACAATGTTAGCTATGGGCAATATTGAAGAAATTGGTTACGAACGCGGTAAGGTAGAAGGTGAGAAAAAAGGTCGTGAAGAAGGTCGTGAAGAAGGCCGTGAAGAAGGTGCCTTGATGGGCCAAATTCAGCTACTTCAGGAGCAATTGGGGGATCCGGTCTCGTCGTTTGACGCATTACGGGGAAAGCCGTTGGAAGAGCTGCGTGAAATGTTGCAGGCATTGAAGGCCCGATTATCGAGATAAAGAGGTTGCTTTTATAAAGAGCGTCACTACCTCCACCCTTAGGCTTCACACCTCTTGCACAACCACTCCGGCATCTCGGTACAAGTTCAGGACCTCTTCTGGTGCGCCTTTGTCGGTGATCAATTGATTGAGTTCTTTCACGGGTGCCACGGTATAAGTGGAAACGGTTTCCAGTTTCTGAGCATTCACCACCCCCACGGCTTCCGCCGATTGTTCGATCATCGTTCGTTTGATGTACGACTCTTCCAGGTAGGGAATCGTCAGGCCAAACTTATGATGTACGGCATGAAATCCCACGAAACACAGATCCGCACGAATGCGTTGTAAGGCTTCAAGCACCTGAGCACCTTGCAGCAATTGCGCTTCTTTCAACAGCTGTCCCCCCAAAACCACGACATTGACATAAGGATGTTCGGTCAAAGCCAAAGCAATGGGCAAACAATTGGTGATCACTGTGATTTTCACATCACGCGGTAAGGCTTGAGCAATTGCAAACGTGGTGGTGCCGGAATCCAACAACACCACTTGATTCGGTTGAATGCATTCAACCGCTTTTTTGGCAATGGCCTGCTTTCCTGGAGCAAACTGCTGTTGCCGCATCGAGTACTCTCCCATTTCAGTGGGCAGAGGTAAGGCTCCCCCATGCACTCGTTTCAGTAAACCGTCTTGAGCCAAGCGATCTAAATCCCGACGTAGTGTGTCTTCCGATACTTTCAGCTCCTTACTCATCTCCGTCACGGAGACTTTGCGTTGTTGTTGGAGCGTATTCAAAATCAACTGATGTCTTTCCGCTGCTAGCATAGTTTTCCATTTTTTGCGTTTTTTTCTTTGTTTATGTGTTTTTTATTGCAGTATTTTCCGTTTTTCATTGCTGGGATTTTACATGAATGCTACTTTTTAAGAGTATTTTCTCATTTATTTAAATTTTACCGCATAATAACGCAAAAAGTAGCATACAACCTCTATTTGGAGGACTCATGAAAGGCTTTCTCAATTCGCCTCGTCAACACCGTAGCTATACCTATTTTGTCTGTTTCTTGATAGTGGGCACGCTTGACGCCTCCTTAGGACCTGCCTTATTGCCTTTAGCTAGCAATACTCAAGTGTCCTTGGAACAGATTGGTATTTTGTTTTCGGCAAAGTGGGCAGGAACTTTAGTCGCTATTCTCACCATGGGGACTTTGTTCGACCGAGGGTGGGGCCATCGCCTGTTGAGTGGTTTGCTGCTGTTGGGGGCGGGGGCCTTGATTCTGATCCCCTCATTGGGATGGCTGCCTGTTTTGGCCGTGGTGATTGCCTTGCTCGGACTCACCGAGGGTTCGGTGAAATTGGGTGGAAATCTTCTGATGGTCTGGAACGAACCCGAACGTTCTGGCTCCCGGTTGAGTTTGTTGAATTTCTGCTTCGGCTGTGGAGCGATTGCCGCCCCGTTGCTCGTCAGTGGTATCTGGAAGCAATCCGGACAGTTGCATGGAGCGTATTATGTGATGGCCACCGGACTGGCTTTGGTCGGAGTGCTTTTTTTGTTCATACCACCGCCTCGCCCTGAGGCCGAGAGCCAACCAGATCATGCGATGGATCGCCAGCATTGGAAAGTGGTGTCGGGAGTTACCCTATTTTTATTTATGTACGTAGGAATCGAGGTGGTGATCGGGGGATGGTTGCCCACGTATTTAGTCCAATCCCAACTCACCTCTGAAATCATGGCAGGATGGATCACAGCCGCTTTTTGGGGAGCCTTCACGCTAGGACGCCTCATCGCTGCGATTCAACCGATTTGGAGTGGCTTCCGTTTAATTCAAAGTGGGTTGATCGGTGCCGGATTGAGTGCCACCATCTGGTTGATGTTTCCCCATTCCCTGATCGTAGTATGGGGAATCGCGGTGGGTATGGGATTGAGCTTAGCCCCCTTGTTTCCCATGACTTTGGCCTTCTTGAAAGAGCATGTGCCCCTATCGGGTAAGTTGACCAGTTTGATTTTCACTGGAATTTGTATCGGAGCCATGAGCTTTCCCTGGAGCGTAGGCCAAGTGATTGCCTGGGGAGGCCCCCACACCTTTGTTTGGAGCGTGTGGGGCTTGGTCGTCACGGCAGGTTTGGTGTTTTGGCTGGGTGTGAATCGTTACCAAGTGAGGGCTACGGGGATGTTGCAAAGACTCACCTGAGGCCCTGTGCTCCATTTTATGACGTTGCATAAAGCGCACGGGTCATCAATGCCATTGCGACCACGGTCAGCACAAAACCCAGAGTGGCCAATCGTTGGACCTTGGCCACTTGCCCCGGCTCGGAAATGCGTCGCAGAGCAGGTCGCAGCGCACCATCTCCTATGCCTAAAAGAGAAAATGCGATGACAAAACAAGTCATCACGATCATGCCCCACTCGCCATTCATCATATTGACGTAGCCTCGGGTGCGAGCCACCAGCAGCAACCCCAGAAGCATGGTTGCAGTGCCCGCATAACTCAGCACACGCACCGTCAACAGAGCGGCCCGCTCTAATGTTTCATTCCGGTTTTGTTTCAACGCAGGTGCCATGATAAATGCCAATACCAAATAGCCCCCCAGCCACATGGCTGCTGCGGCCACATGCCCAAACCGCACCAGCCATGTCAGTAAAATCGTTGTGTTCATTCTTCCCTTTTCTCCATTCGTTTTGAAACGCCATGCCTTGCTCGATTCCCACAAGACATCTTACAATCATCCCTGCCGGTTCAAGCAAAAACAAGCTTCACACAGGCTCCAAAAACAAGCTTCACACAGGCTCCAAAAACAACAGTGCGAATCCTGTCACCATCGCAACCGTGATCGCAATCAGGTGTACAATCAACATTGCATCTCTCATAGGCGTCTCCCAGTTAAAAGTTGGTTATCGGTGCCATCCTGTATTGCACAAACAGATCCTCAATTTTCAGCCACATGCTGGATGTAGTTGACCACATCCCATATCTCTTTTTTGGACAATTGGTGTCTCCATGCTGGCATGGGATCCGCTCCATAATAAATTCTCATCGCAATCACTCCGGAACGCTTATCCAGTTGGGTCAAGTCGGCGGGTTTTTTCGCAAGAGATTTGGCAGCAGGCCCATCGCCTTGAGCCGATTCTCCATGACAGGCAACACAATATTGGGAAAAAATTGCTTGGCCTCTTTCAATCGATTGCGCTGTTTGGGGAACTGGATTGCTCGCAAGCATCATTTGATGTTTCTCCAGCATTTCACATCCGGAGATCACCATTCCCCATAAGATCACAATCAGTATTCGATAATTTCGATAAGTCATCGTCTTCACCCAATCCTCCATTTTGTTGAGACTACAACATCCAATAATTCATATAAGGGTTACGTACGAAAGAGCTGTTCAACATGTCGTTTGAAGTGTTGGATGTGTTTGTCCACGACCCCATTGGCTCCTTGGGCTTTGGAAAGGATGGCTGCTCCCTGATAAACCACAATAAAATGTTCGGCTAACTCCTTGGGTTGCCACAGCGCCAGAGGGGCATACCGCTCCTTGGCTTCTGAAAAGAGATGAGTCAATTCAAGAATCCATTCTCCAAACCGTTGGTAACAGTGGGTATTGATGTCCTTGTCACTTTGGTGGAGTTCTTGAGCCAAATTGCCTAACAGACATCCTCTCACGGGGGCCTCGGATTCAAAGGTTTCTGCCACAAAATCCAGATAACCATAAAGCCGTTGGAGCGGGTCTTCGATCTGATAAAAAGGAGAAGCCTTTCCACGTTCCACTCGGTCATAAAAGAAGTGATCAACAGCCGCTTTACTGAGCTCCGTTTTATTTTTGAAATGATGGAATAATCCTCCTTTCGTGACCTCGGCTCGGCTGCAAATTTCGTCTAATGACGTGGAGTGATAACCTTTTGCCAACATGAGCTGCACCGTGGATTCAATGATCTTCAACCGAGTCCGTGCTTTATCGCGTTTTTTTACTTTTTCCATATATACCGACCAACTGGTATTTTATTAAAAAAACAGGGCTATCCCTTTTTCCATCACTGTGAACCGATTCACTTCCCTTGAAGCATTAAGTTTTGAACAGTCAGCTTTCTTTTAAATGAACAGGTTTTTCATTTTTTAAAATTAAAAACCGACTGATTGGTATTTTATATTCGAATCAAAAAATGTCAACCAACATTCATTTCGAATCTAAGGCAATCGCCCCATCCCAACCGGAAGGAAGGTCTTGGGTTCGCAACTGTTCGATCCGTTTGAGATGCAGTTGGGTGGCTCGGTCTTCGGGGAAGATGGCCAAGGCTTCTTCAAACGCTTCCACCGCTTGATCCCACAGTTGCGCTCGACGCATGGTAATGCCCACCGTCATATGAGGAACCGTACGCCGCTTCAACTCACGCACTTTGGGAGTGTCGGCATCGTAGATTTCATAAATCCCCACCGGCTCAGTTTTCCCTTTCACCTTCACAAAATCCAATTCACGATATTGAAACAATGACGAATCCCGCAATAAGGCAAACGTGTCGGTACTGATAATGATCATCGCCCCATATGTTTTGGTCAACCCTTCTAAGCGAGACGCCAAATTCACATTGTCTCCCAACACGGTGGAATCCATCCGGTCTTCCGATCCCAACGTACCGATGATCACAGGGCCACTATGAATCCCAATTCCAATCTGAATGGGTTCAGTCCAGCCGTCATTCAGCAAGTGTTCGTTGTAATCGTACAGGGCTTGTTGCATGCCAATGGCAGCCCATAAGGCATCTTCGGCTTCATCGCTATCATTGCCTTCTGGGGAATCGAACAATGCCATGATGGCATCGCCAATGAACTTATCGATGAAACCGTGGTTGGCATGCAAGGGGCGGTTCATGCGTTTGAAATACTCATTGAGAAAATTCAATAGTTCTTGGGGAGACAGTTGTTCGGACAGTGTGGTGAACGAGCGGATATCGGAAAACAAGATCGAGATCGAATCGGTATGGGCACGGCCGAGTTCGATATTTTCCAACCCTTGATCGGCAATGCGCGTTAAGAATTGTGTGGGTACGAATTTTTCAAAAGTTTGTGTCAAAGCGGCGACTTTTTCAGATTCCAGCAATTGCATCTTGGTCGTTTTAAGGTCCTGGTACAGTCGCGAATTCTCAAAATGGTGTCCCAACGCCAAGGTGATATTTTCCAACATTTGTTGATCGCCTTCGGTGAAGGGTTGGCGTGGATCATAGTGGGAGAGATTCACCAATCCAACCGACACATTTTGCGAGATCAAGGGCACTACCATCTGTTGCACCGTCGGTCGTCCATAGTGCAACACCAGCGTTTGCCGATCACGAAAATCAATCAAATCCTCCGCTTCAAAAACTTGGGTACGTTGCTCATGGAAGCAATGGTAGGTGTACATGGTGTTGGGATGGACCGGAATTTCGTAGGAACTCACGTAATCAGGATCGAGGCCATAGCTGGCGTAGAATTGCAGCGTGTTGTCTTCAGGATGGTAAAGTAGAATCGAGCCGGATCCATCTGGACGAATGGCTTTCACGGCCTCTTCGATGAACACTTGAGTTCCAGTTTGCAAATCCAAATGCTGGCTGACTTTTTGAGAAATCTGATGCACCTGATGCAGCCGAGACAGGTGCCGTTGAGCCTCGTTGGCCAAGCGGGCATTGTTGATTGCCGTGGCCACTTGCGCCAAATATTGTCCAATCCGGAGCAACGCGGCTTCCGTTAACACAAACATTTGAGAGACGTGAGTGATGGTGATGGTGCCAATCACTTTGCCTTGGATTTCCATCGGATAGATCAGCAAAGATTGGAATGGCACAATGCCATGCCACTGCTGATCCCGCTCATCCATACGCTCCAACCAGTGCGATTGAATTTCTGGCAAGTGCACGGGCTTCTTTTGAGAAACCACATCGGTCCACAAGCTCCCCGATTGAGCCAGATCGATTTTCAAAGACTGCAATTGGGTGATTTGTTCAGGAGACAACACACCATAGCCCGTCACCAGTCGCAATGAACCATCGGAATGCACCTGATGGATCAAAAGCTGCTCAAACGAAAACATTTCTTCCAACTCGGCCATGACCAGAATCATGATACGGTCCAAGTCCAAGGTAGAATTCACCGTACGGATCAAATCTTGGATACGCTCAATCTCTTGGGTGCGTTCGGCAATTCGGGTTTCTAAGCCTCCCATCAACTGAGCATTTTCAATGTACGGTCCCAAGTTCAGTCCGACTTGATGCATGAATTCGATTTCGGCCTTGGTATAAATGGAGCCGTCGGTTTTGGGACCAAATAACAGCACACCCATCAACGATTTTTCAAAAAAGATCGACTGCACCTTCGTGGCCATTTTAAAAATATCTTGATGGGCCAGAGACTGCTTTTGCCGGAACAACCAACGTTCGATCTGTTCTTGGTCGAGCACACTCGGCTGCTTGACCAACAAGGGAAACAGAGGATGTGGGGAATCCACATGCACTGCTTCAGCAGACGGAGCGGAGTCGGTTTCCTGGCCCCAGGTCATGGATTGCAAATTCTGAGTTTGCCATCCATGCCAGGTCATCGACTCAGAAGACGGAATCACTAAAAATGAGAAACGTAGGCTTGTCAAATGCTCGAAACAAGTGTTCATCAGGCTTTGGTAAATCGCCTGAATCGATTTGGCTTGAGAGAGCTGGAGTGTGAGTTCTTCAAAGGCTTCATCGAGTTGTTCTTTATGAGGCGTGACAAATAAAGAAAGCACCCGGCCCAATACCCCATACACCTTCTCATAAAATAGAATAAACGCGAGCACTCCAATCAACGAGGCACTGACTCCCCACCCTTGCATATTGGTCTTTTGCAGCAAGAGCACCCCGGTCGCCAAAACCCCAAACATTCCCAACCAAAACAAGCCCGTACGAACCATTTGGATGACCTCTCGTAGGTTGCTGCGAAACAAACCGTATCCCCACAAACCCAGAGGCAAAAACAAAAAATGCCCCAATGGGTAAACGTCCCAACCGCTCCAAGCAGGGATACTCCCCAAGACCAAAGCACCCCAACTGATTAATCCCCACAACAGGTAGTTGAACCGACGTCGCTCCCACGGATCCTCTGTTTGTTGAGACAAACGATAGAGGCGAACCCCACCGACCACCAACAGCATCCCCACAAACCCACACATGCCCAGAAATGCCCCACCGGTTTGAGCCCGAAATCCCCACAAAAACGGTTGCATCTCGGTAAAATAAAGTGGGGTTTGAGTGAAAAGGGTCAAAATGGCACTTCCCGCATAAGCTAACGGCACCCACAACCGTTGTTCCAACGAGCGTGTCACTTGAAAAATGAACTGAAGGATCAATGCTGGCAGGAAAACCAACACGAGATGCAGCCACCGACTCACCTGCAAAGCCACCGAGGCATCCGCCAATACCCCGTTGAACAGTTGATTCAAGCTCAGCACTGAGGCCAGCAGCATGATCCCACTGAAAATCACAAATTCTTGTTGTTGAGTTCGTCGGAGAACCAACACCATCAAGAAGCTGCTGAGCACAAAAGAAAGCAGAGGAGGCCAGCCGTAGGGATGCAGTCGTCCCAAAAGGTACTGCCAGCTCAACGGATGCAGTGCCCACCATGCGACTAGGATGACCAGGGCATACCCCAACCACACCCCGCCTCGAATGATGGGGGTCCATCGGTGTTGTAACGCAATTGCAGGAATCCGCTCCAAAAACCAACTTTGGGTAGTATCCAACACTTGATGCCGCAACAGGCCATAAGCCATCAAAATAAGAGGCAAAAAACCAAAATTGCCTGGAGGGTAAATCGGCCACCCCTGAGCCGGTAAAATATTACCAATACTCAATAGGATGCTGACCCCCGCACCCCATTGAATGAAACGGAGTTTACGCCGATATGCTTCATCTGAGGTGTGCCGCACCGCCCTCATGAGCAGTCCCATGTAAGTGCCAAGCACCCCAACGGCCCACACAGAATAGACCTGCAACAGCACTCCCATCTGTGACGTGAATCCAAAAAACGTTTCTTGGACCGAAGCCATGTACAGCGGGGATTGGGTGAAAAAGAGCAGTACCGTGCTCACCCCATAACAAAGGTATTTGAACCACCGATGATGCGGAATGCGGAGGACCGTCTGAAAAAAATGCACGCTCAAGGGCACAGAAAATATGAAAATCAGATGATCGAGCCGGATGACCGTCAACACAATGTCGGGGGAAACTAAGAGAATTCTTAGAGCCAAATCCCCACTGTAAAATACTTGGACAATACACAAGAGGGTGAAGAGTTGATTTTCGCGATTGTTGCGCCGGGTCTGAATCGTGAGCGATGCCAAAAACATCGCCGTCAACAAAGTTAGTAACGGCGGCAAGCCATACGGAAAAAAACGATCCCAACGCATCACGATGGGTGGCTCTGCATGGTTTTCCAGACCGACCTCCGCTTCGAATGCCTGCGGCCCATACGACTCCAATTCCTCTGCTGGTTTCATCGTGCCGTCGGATGCAGTCATTGCAGGGGCTGAACTCATCGCCATGGCAGAACTCACCGATGGGGTTGAATTCACCTCTGCGGTTGCCCCCATTTCTGTGGTGGAACTCGTCGCCGTGGTCACCGAGGTGGAAGGACCCATGGTCGAGGTGGCAAGGGTCTCACTTAGGGTCCAGTCCTCGGCTGAAAAAAACCATACGGTTCCATCCCAATCCGCGGTGAACAGCGTCAGTCCGTCCGCCGTGAAGGCGAGCGGAGTCGCAATGCCTGAAGGAACCTCCAAGGTTAGAATTTCTTTGCCGGTGATCACATCCCACAATTTAATTTTTTCATCTTTGCCTGCGGTCACCACTCGCTGGCCATTGGGATGAAAGACTGCCTGAGACACGCCCTCCTTGTGCCCTTGAAACACGTTTTGCAACTGACCTGTTGCCGCATCCCACAATCGAGCGGTTTGGTCTTCAGAACTGGTGGTCAACAATCGTTGACCATTGGGACTCCAAGCGACTGAATTGACTTCTGCATTGTAATCGAGTGTCAGGAGTACTTTGCCATGAGGAAGTGACCATACCCGCACACTGCTTTCTGGATCAGGAGGCAAGAGCTTGGATGCCGTCCCTCCGGTCAGAAGAAGAGAGCCATCTCGATTATAGGCGACCGCATGGATAGCGCCGCTTTGTTTTTGGAGTCGTTGTACGGCTTTGCCCGTCGCGAGGTCCAGAATTATCACTTCTCCTGGAGTGCCGATGGCGATTTCGAGATGAATGGGATGCCCTGCCACAGACAAAAATTTTGTAGCCGGAGGTTGGAACGTGTGTTTCAGAACATAATTTTTTTGCTCCAAGGTGGTCGGTTGATAAACTTCCAGAACCCCGTTCGCTTTGCCCACCACAAGCCTTCTCCCGGAAGCAGCAAAAGCCAACGCTTCTACTACCGAATCTGTGCCTGGCTGGGTCCACAGCATGGGAGTTTGAGGTTCCAGAGTTGAACTCCAAGGAGGAGCTACAAAAACCTGGGTCGTGTCCCATAACGAAAGTTCCCCTTTCCAACCACCGGTCACCAAAAAGGCTCCATCCGTTCGAGGTATGAGTGCGGCTAGCCCTTCAGCATGAGGTTTCCAATGAGATCGTGCCGTATTGTGCTGCGCATGCCAAAATTTCACTACGCCATTGGCACTCCCGGTGATGATCTCCGGTTCGCTAGGGGATGCAGTGAGCAAAGTCTTTCCATCCCGACTCACCACTAAAGCAGACACCTCGGAACGCTGAGCGGGCCAAGTCAACAGACTCAAGTCACTGCGTTTCTGGAGATGGCCATATTCCCAATTTCGCAGGTGGGGTAACGTTTGTTGCAATTGCTCACGCCCCTCCACTGTGTTCTCTTGATCGATATTGACCTTGGCCAACGTGATTTGTGTGAGATAGTTGAGGCGTTCGACCTTTTCACGTTGTTGAGCTTCATTTTGTTGAGCCGCCAACACTTTTTCGCGCTCCGCATCGACCTTTTGTTTTTCGGTCGTGATTTGCAGATAGGCCATGCCCACAATAAGAGTCATCAGCACGCCCAAACCGGCCGCTAAACGAGCGATCCACAGGCTGCGCTTTTCTTTCAATTCTTTCTTCGTTTGGGCATCACGAATTTTCCACCAGAGGTCTTGGTGGCGAATATCGTTTTTGTCCAACAAAGAGATGGCTAACGATAGGTTGTCGCGTTCCAAAGCACATTGCGCATACGTCCGCACGGTCGCATTCAATCCCATCACTGCCTCTTGATTCTCGGGCCACAGTTCTACAGCCTTTTCGTATTCGAACATGGCTTTGGCAAAGTCGTCGAACTTTCGACTTTGCTGGGCTTGGTCCAATAAAACATGCGCCTTTTCCATCAATTCCAAGCTCTCTTCATACTCCAGACCAGCTTTCAATGTTTCTTTAAATTCCAATACAGAAGCGTACCGCGCCTCCGGTTCTCTCGCGAGGGCGTGATAAGCAACTTCCATCAAGGGGTGCTTGGATTGGGTGGGTTGGATCTTATTTTCCAACGCATTGCTGAGGCGTTCCATCTCTGTTTTTCCAGGATGGGGAGGCTTGCCCGTCAGGATTTCGAACAAGATGGCTCCCAACAGATAAATATCACTTTGCACCTGTGGAGGTTCCCCTTTGGCAATTTCTGGCGGCATGTATCCGGGAGTACTTTCCGTTTGTTTCGATTCCTCACCTTCTAGGAGAGTAGCACATTGCCAACGTCCCAATACTAACTGCCCTTGTTGCCCCAGGAGGACATTCTGAGGATTGACATCCAGATGCACCACGCCGCGGGTGTGGGTATAGATCAAGGCATCTGCGATGCGTTTCCAGTATCCTAAATTTTTTTTCAAGGATTGGGCGTGGATCACTTTCGACCACGGCACGCCAGAAATCGTTTCGATGGTATAAAATGGTTGGTCTTGTGAGGTGATTCCAAAATCATAAACAGGAATGATATTGGGATGGCTCAAGCGCCCCAAAATCGAGGCTTCGTTTAAAAACCGTTGATTTTGCTCGGTGCCAATCCAAGAGATTTTGAGCACCTTGACAATCGTGTGCCGACGATTGGTGGGCAGATGATACGCTGAGTAAGTTTCAGTGAAGGTGTCTTCCTCAATCAGTTTGACCAATTCATAATCGGTTTCCGGTTTGCTGGATTGGTGAGGGAAGGTGAGTTGACGTCGTTTTGTAAGCGAAACCGGAGTGAGAACGGACACAACATATCCTTACAGGGGTTTTTTCATCAATTCGAGAAGTTGTACTTGTGTCCGATTGTAGCGTCCCCGAACGATTTTTACGAGGGTTTTGATGATTCCTGAACAGTAGCCTTCTCCTCACTTCGAATTCAAGTTTTGATAGATAAATCAAGGTAATGGACTATTGCTCCAGTCCAACCATCCAAATTAACGGAGCGATGGTTTGTTACCCGGTGGAATGGTTTTATTAATTTTTCATTAGCAAATGGCAGCAAAGCCAAGAAGCAGGGGAAAAACTGAAACTGAGAGGCCATCGATACACCAAATTTCTTGCAACGCACTAGCGCAACGTTGAAAATAGAGGCGGTGTCTTGAACAATCTTAATCTAATGAAACAATCTTAATCTTTGGAAATGCTATGTTTACTTTACGCCGATTCTGTGTCTCTTTTTTGTTCCTCGCTTGGGTTTCTGCGGCCTCTGCTCATTATGGGATGGTGATTCCTTCCGATTCGATGGTCCTGTCCGGGGAATCCAAAACCCTCTCTCTGGCTTTATCGTTTTCTCATCCCTTTGAACAAGTCGGCATGACATTAGTGAAACCTCGCTCGTTTCAAGTCACTGCAAATGGAACGTCGAAAGAACTGTTGGAGTCCCTCTCCACAACCCAAATTCTGGAAAATCCGGCATGGACCACCGAATATCGACTGCGTCGCCCGGGAGCGTATCACTTTGTGATGGAACCTCATCCTTACTGGGAACCCACCGAAGATAAGTTCATCATTCACTACACCAAAACTACCATAGCCGCGTTTGGGGACGATGCAGGTTGGGATGTGGAGTTGGGATTAAAAACCGAAATCATTCCCCTATCCAAGCCCTTTGGACTGTATACGGGGAATGTGTTTCAAGGCATGGTGAAGTTAGACGGAAAAGTCATTCCGTTTGCAGAAGTGGAAGTCGAATATTATAATCAAAAAAATCCGGCAGAGGCCCCCAATGAACTCATGATCACTCAGACCATTAAAGCTGATCCCAATGGGGTGTTCACCTATGCCGCTCCTCAGGCGGGTTGGTGGGGCTTTGCAGCGCTTTCTGAAGCCGACTATCAACTGAAACACCAAGGTCAATCCAAAGCCGTGGAATTGGGAGCCGTGATTTGGGTCGAATTTCACGATTGGAAACACAAATAACGATGCCTGGATGGCACAATTCACAAGATTCCGGTGATGCCACTACCGTATTCGGATGGCGTCATTCACGATACAGGGATAGCGTCATTCACGATATCGAGATGTCGTAATGCGATGAGGATTTTATGCACTCGATCTATACAATCTTTTATCGACCGAAACATGCCTTGATTCGTAGTCTCCTCTGCGCATGCGTGCTGCTGTTGAGCTACGTTTCGATTTACAGTCATCCATTTGGGAAGGCGGATCAACGAATCATCATCGGCTTGGAAGGCAGCAAATTGGTTCTGGATTACCGGTTGATTGTGGATGCTCCAGTTGCCTCCACATTGCAGGTGGATCCAGATCGCAACAACCTCATTTCCTCTGAAGAAATGGCCGTGCTGCATGAGAAGCTCCATTCCCTCGTCACCTCCAATCTTCAGGTCACCGTTGACGACCAAAGTTTTTCGCCCTTATTGAAGGATGTGCGAGTGGCGCCTGCTGGAGATGATTATCTGTCGGGATTGACCTTGTATTTGACCTATTGGGTGACCCCTCAAGGATTGTCAGCCGATTTCCATACCTTTCGTATCCACGACAACAACTTTGCCACTGAGGATGTGCCGCATCTGAAATACCTGCTCCAAGGCGACATCCCGGCCCGGCACATTGCCATGTCGCCGGATCGTCGTTCTTTTACTTTCGAATTCGATTGGACTCCGTTTATTGAGGCCATCGAACACTCGGAAACCCACACACACCTTCCTTCATCTCAATCGATTGCCGACGCTTCCGATGCTGATTCCGCAACCGCTCAGTTGACCGGGTTTTTTAAAACTCCCAATCTCACTTTCGGAGTGATGTTAATTGCCCTGGCTTTAGCTTTCTTCTTTGGAATGGGCCATGCGTTGAGTCCAGGACATGGCAAAGCCATGGTGGCTGCTTACCTCGTGGGCACACAAGGACGGATCCGTGAGGCGATCTATTTGGGGGGTATTGTGACTTTCACCCATGTGATCAGTGTGATTCTGCTTGGGGTTGCGGTGATGGTGGCTTCCCAATATATCTTACCGCAACAACTGACCCCATGGCTGGGTGTCATTTCAGGAATCATGGTTTCAGGAGTGGGTTACTGGATGTTGGTGAGACAAGCCCTCAATAAAGGACATGGTCACCATCACGGACACCACCACGGGCATCATCACAATCATCACGGGCATCACCACCATCACGATTCACACGAACACCATCATGAAGCAGAACACCACTCTCATCATGGTCATTCGCACGGCCATTCACACACACACTCGGCAGGCAATTTGTGGTCTTTGGGCGTGGCAGGTGGAATGGTGCCTTGCCCTACCGCGTTGGTTGTGCTTTTAGTAGCGGTCGCGGCCAACCAAATCGTTTTTGGTTTGTTAATGATCACGGTATTCAGTTTAGGCATGGCCTGCGTTTTAATGCTTCTTGGTATTTTGACTGTCACAGCCTCGGGTTTCATGGACCGCTTCTCTTCTGGGAAACAATGGGTGCAGCGTCTTCCCTTGGTCAGTGCCGGAGTCATTTTGGTGCTGGGGGTGGCCATTGCCTTCCAATCGCTCCACGCTGCGGGTATTCTGACCCTCCATTTATAACCGTCGAACCCCATCATTTGATAACTGAGCAAAGAAAGACGAATCCATGCACATTGCAGAAGGGGTGCTTTCAGCACCATTGTTGATCACCGGAGCTACCATGACTGTGGTGGGCACCACGATTGGATTGAAAAAACTCGATTTTGACCGCATCGCCCAGGCTGGCATTTTAGCCTCTACCTTTTTCGTGGCTTCCTTAATCCATATTCCCGTCGGGCCAGCCAGTACGCATTTGATCCTCAATGGCATCATTGGATTGATCTTAGGGTGGAGTGCATTTCCTGTGATCCTGGTGGCTTTGCTGCTGCAAGCGGTGTTTTTCCAATTCGGAGGGCTCACGACCTTAGGAATCAATACGCTCAATATGGCCCTGCCCGCTGTGCTGTGTCACTATCTCGGTGCCCCAATGCTTTCGAAATCTGCCAAATCCGCGTCCATCGCCGCGTTCGCGTGTGGCTTTCTGGCAGCGGCCTTGGCAGCGGTCGGTGTAGGGGGGACCCTGGTCTTAGCCAATTACGAATTTTGGGAAGTTTCGACATTGATCGTTGCAGCCAACATTCCTGTTATGCTGATTGAAGGATTTGTCACCGCAAGCTGCGTAGCTTTTTTGCTCAAAGTGCAACCCACTTTGTTGGGCACAGCGAAAGGGGCATAACGTGAAAAAACCATTGCTTCGGCTCGCGGGGCTTATGGTGTTGGGTCTCGTTATGAACTGGCCCTTGTCGGCAGAAGCACACCGTTTGCTCTTGTTTGCTTGGGTGGAAGGCTCCACCGTATATGCGGAAAGCAAATTTTATGGAGGCAAGGCACTTCAGTCGGGTTCTTTCAGTGTTTACAATGGGAACGACGACTTGGTGTTGCAAGGAAAGCTTTCCCAAGGTCAACTGGCCTTTCAAGTGGCTCAAGCCATCGACCTCAAACTGGTCGTGGATTCCCCCGATGGGCATCGTGCCGAATGGCTGATTGAAGCCTCTGAAATCACGCAAGTCGGCCCCGCTTTTCAGCTTTTGTCGGAAGACATTCTTGCCTCAGCCGCTACCCCACATTCCGAAATTGAGAGTCCTTCCAATTCTCCTTCCTCTTCAACTTTGGATTCGGTGGATGCGTCGGATTTTCAGGAGTTGATCGAAGAATCGGTCCAACGCGCCCTGCAAAAAGAATTACGTTCGATCAAGGCCCAACTTGCAGAAATGCAGCAGCCGGGTCCCTCTCTACAGGACATTTTGGGTGGAATGGGTTACATCATAGGGCTGGTCGGTTTGGGGGCGTACCTGCATGCTCGCCGCCAACAGCGTCCCCCCTCCGACAAATCTTAACCTCGTATCGATTCAGCATTCACACACCTTCGATCCTTTACGATTCACCCATTATGATTCACGAATTTCGACTTCCCGAACGCGCCTGGATTGCCCGTATGGACCCCCGTTTGCGTTTTCTAGCAGCTCTGATGTTTGCCATTCTGGTGAGCATGTCTCAGCGTTGGGAAACCTTAGGAATGGCGATAGTTTGGGCCGGGCTGGTTGCTCGCGATAGTCAGTTGTTCCGGCAGGGATTTGGCAAACGTTGGTTGCGGCTCAATCAGCTGATGATCCTGTTTTGGTGTTTGTTGCCGTTTACGGTTCCGGGCCATCCTGTAGTCTTGTTCGAACTGATTTCGTTGAGCGATGCCGGGTTGGTTCTAGCGGCCCAGTTGACTTTAAAAATGAATGCCATTGTGTTGGTTTACATGGGCTTGGTGGCTACTATGCCCATCGCCACGTTGGGGCATGCATTGCATCGGCTCCGAGTCCCAGATAAACTCGTCTTTTTGTTGTGGCTCACTTACCGCTATGTGTTTGTCTTGGAACAGGAATTTCAACGCTTGATCACAGCTGCCAAAATGCGTGGATTTCAACCCAAAACCAATCTACACACCTATAAAACTTATGCCTATCTGCTGGGGATGCTCTTTGTGCGGGCCTCTTGGAAAGCCGAGCAAGTGCATCAAGCGATGAAATGTCGGGGTTTCCAATACCGTTTCCATAGTTTACAAACCTTCACTCTCTCCCGTTGGGATGCTTGGGCAGGGTTACTGAATGGAGCATTGTTGGTCGGATTGGGATCTTGCGAATGGCTCCTCTCCGTTGACATCGTTGGGTGGGTTGTTTGAAAATGGGTTGGACCGATGGTCGGAATCGGGATTGGCCCCACGAATGGAATCGGGATTGGCCCCACGAATGGAATCGGGACTGGAATAAATTTTCGAGTGTGGTTTCTTGGAAAACGGATTGGATCGATGGCCGGAATCGGAATTGGAAGAAATTTTCGAGTGTGGTTTCTTTAGTAGGTCGGAATGGTGCGAATGGATACGCCCCGTAGGGTGATTGAATTGGAAAACGTACATGTAACCTTTGCCGGTGCCCCACCAGTGCTCGATGGCGTGCACTGGCACTTGAATGCGGGAGAAAAGGTCGGGCTGATGGGGGCCAACGGGAATGGCAAATCGACCTTATTGCACCTCATCCTCGGATTGGTTTCCCCAACTCAAGGCACTCTGCGGCTATTTGGTCAACCCATGCGGCAAGAAAGCGATTTCTCCTCGGCACGGCGACAGATTGGACTGCTGTTCCAACATTCCGACGATCAATTATTCTGCCCCACCGTATTGGAAGATGTGGCCTTTGGTCCACGCAATCTGGGTTTTTCAGCAGAAGAAGCGGTCGCCATTGCGCATCAAACCTTAGCACAACTCCATATCGACGACTTAGCAGACCGAGTGCCCCATCACCTCTCAGGGGGTCAAAAAAAGCTGGTGGCTCTGGCCACGATTTTGTCCATGAAACCTGAAGTCTTGTTACTCGACGAACCCATTGCAGGCTTAGACACCGACACCGCTGAACGGTTGACCGCCTTTTTCCAAGCCATGCCACAAACTTGCCTCATTGTGTCCCACCACACCGCTTTCCTGGAACAAGTGACCCATCGGATCGACCATTTGGTTGCTGGTCAGATTGAATGAACCTAGCTCCGTAAGACTTCTCCGGCAAAGTGAACCTGATTCCTAACGGCAAAACAAAGACAGGGAACTGCTGTGGAGTTGGTTGCAACAGGGGGGTAATACAATCCCACTGAGTGCAATTTCTTCATGATTTTCTAACGCTATATTCTATTATTTAGTTCTAAAACCGATCCTAGAATCCCGACAACCAGACCACTCTCAAGGACTCCCCAGTTTGCAAAAAGAAGGGCACGGGCCTTTTTTTAGACTTTACAACAATACACTAAATTTGGAATAGAAAAGAATTACATAACCATCTACCTCATGTTTTAGATTTTCTATGTAAATGCTCCTTCGAAAATTGGTTAAATAGTTAGAGTGATTGAAAGAGGATTCAAATGGACAACTTATAGATAAAACGTCAGAGAATATTCATCAAATTTAAGTACAAGAAATAATCAAATGTAAAAAATATTCTTTTTCACTACTGAGTAAATTCTCTATCATGAAGAAGCTGAATTCATGAAAAAACTCGCTACGTCATTCGCGCAGCATCAACTAAGAGAGGTCGTTATGAAATTCGGGAAACTGTTTATAGTCCTTTTCATCCTTACCATCTCTACGGAAGGAATGGTTGTTTTGGCAAACGAAGGGCAATCCCATGACGGGGTCACGCTCACCTTCAGCCATGATAATACTCCAGGTCTCTCACATCGTGATGGATCAGGAGCACACGATAAGATTGTCCGTGAAATGTGCAGACGAGCAAGAATTACCTGCAAGTTCGTTTTCTTTGACCTCAGCGTGCAAGCATTGCGGCAGTCAAATGCAGGGCAATTGGATGGGGCCTATCCCTTTTTCGCTGTGGTCGAGGAGACGTTCTTAAATCTCCGTCCTGTGCCGGAAAGTATTGATGAACGAAAATTTGTAGCTTTTGCTCGTGCTGACACAAAGATCGCCAAGGTTGAATGGTCGCATGTTTGTGACCTACACCCAGCCTTCCCGCGAGGTTGGGAGGCTCTCCGTCAGGGACTAGGACACTGTGAAACTCATTTTACTGTCCCCGATCCAACCGAGTTGTTCGAACTTTTGTTGGAACATAAGGCTGGAATTGTAGTTGCTGAAGTGGAAGGCGGCCAGCACATCCTAAAAACCAAAGGTTTGTCAGGCATTCGTATGCTTGAGCCACCTTTCTCGGTGGATGAAGTTTTTGTTTACCTTCATCAAAAACATTCTCCAACCTTGACTGAGCGACTTGCAAAAGCACTTAGGGAGATAAAAGAGGAGGGAAATCAAAACTGAAAGGAACAGATGAGAGTCGAAACATCGATCAGCCGCATGCTGATCACGAGGATTGTGCTGTTTAGCTCAACAATTACGCTTGCGATCACAGTGTTTCAACTTTGGACAACGTGGCGCGAAGACTTTCAGCTAATCGATCAAGGCTTCCAACACATACAGACATCCGTACTCCCGACAGTGTCCAACGCGATTTGGGTAGGCGATGACCGAATGCTGAACATTGCGCTCACCGGTATGGCAGCACTACCCTATGTTGCTCAAGTCGAGGTGACCACAAACGAAAAACAGGGTGGCAACACTCATTTAGCGGGATCGTCTGCCACACAACCCTTATTGCGTATCTTTCCGATGCTCCATGAAGACTGGCAAAAACAAATGCGTCACATTGGTGACCTGCACATCACAGTAGAACTCAACGATGTATATAGCAGGCTCTGGGAGAGAGGATTTCTTCTTCTCGGAGTCAATTTTCTCAAAGCCTTGGCAGTCGTTGGTTTCATGATATTGCTTTTCGAACGTAGCGTCGCGCGTCACCTCCGTGACTTGGCTGTAGCATTCCAAAATTTCTCACCTTATCAAGATTTCAGCGAAGTTCGCTTTGACCGCAAGCAAACTCGCACTGATGAACTTTCAGTTCTGGCAGGAACATTTAATATCATGGGGCAAACCATTCGGAGTTCCTGGCTGGAACAGCGACGCTACGAAGAGGAGCTCGGCGAACTCAACCAACAACTCGAAGCAAAACAAGAGTTGTTAGAAGCCTTCGTCCAGCATACCCCCGCATCGGTTGCGATGTTTGATCAGGAGATGCGCTATCTGTTGGCAAGCGAACAGTGGATCCAAGACTACGCCTTGGAACAGCAAGGAATCCGATCAGCGGCTGAACTGGTGGGACGGAGTTATTACGATATCTTTCCTGAGATTAGGGAGATGCCACACTGGATAAAATACCACCAGGATTGTCTTGCTGGCATCCCGTCAGATCGTGACCGCGATCCCTTGATCCGTGAGGATGGAAAAATTAGTTGGATTCACTGGAAGCTGCTCCCCTGGCACGACGAGATAGGGTTCATTGCAGGACTCATCATGTTCACCCAAAACGTGACTGACGAGGTCAAACGAGAGGTGGATATGCAAATACTCAACGGCAAGCTTGCTGAAGAAAATCAACGCGCTCAAGACGCCTTAGCTCGGGTTCAGGCTCTGGTCGAGACGGCACCAGACGCAATTCTGACTCTCAATGAGCAGGGCATCATTGAGTTCACAAATAGAAAGCTCTTAAACATGTTTGGTTATCCACCTCAAGGACTTATTGACCAGAATATCGGAGTCCTCTTACCGACACACGATACCGAAGTGCAGGACGACTCCCTAGAAGCTTCTCTTCAAAACAGTGAGCGAAAAAATACCGACGTGATCCGAGAGTTCACTGCGCTTCGCAAAGACGACTCGACGTTTCCCGCCGAACTTTCTGTCGGTGAATTTTCTGTTGCAGGCGAAAAGAAGTTCACTGGCTTTATCCGAGATATATCCGAACAGAAGGCGTACGAAGAGGAAATTCTCCAACTCAACGTACAACTTCAGGAGACGAATGCCACTTTGGAAGAGCGAGTTGTTGAGCGAACAAGGGATCTTGAAATAGCTCATCAAACGATGGTCCAGCAAGAACGCCTTGCTTCGCTTGGGACTTTAGTTGCTGGGGTCGCGCATGAGATGAAAAACCCCCTTGGACTTGTTGTGAATTTCACGAAACTGCTGGATCAATATACAGCAGACCTGATCACGGAGCTCAAACAGGAGAAACCTGATCAAGAGGAAATCGAAGCTCTGATCGACGATATTTCTGAAGTATGTCCACTAATTGCCACCCATGGTGAACGAGCAGTGGATATCACCAATATGATGCTCAATCATTCCCGTTCCAATGGTAGTCAAACCTGGGCTGAAGTCAATGTTCATAAACTTCTCCATGAGTATGTAAATATTGCCTACCATGCTTTCCGGGCCAATCACCAACGGATCAACATTGAGCAGAATTTCAAGTTTGATGAAAAATCCCCTCTGATTTGGGGTTCGGCTTTGCGGCTTGGACAGGTGTTTCTCAATATCATCAACAATGCCTTCGACGCCTTGAAAGGAAAGCTAGATCGAGAACTTGATTTTCAGGCTATCCTGACCGTACGCACAGTTTTTGAGAAGGGCTACTTAACCGTCGAAATCACAGACAATGGCCCCGGTATACCCCAGTCTATCCAGAAACAAATTTTTGACGCATTTTTTACAACCAAAGGCCCAAATAAAGGCACAGGACTTGGACTTTCCTTATCTCACAGTATTGTTGTCGAGGAGCACAAGGGTACTCTCCATGTCCAAAGTACGGAAGGTGTGGGAACCACCTTTTTCATTCGCCTGCCAAAAGGCCAAGAAAGAAAGGAACTATGAGTGAAGCAACAAAACCAATCCATATACTAGCCGTTGATGACGAGCCCGATGCACTTGATCTGATCCGGCATATATTCCGTCGAGAGACCAGACGGGGCGAGGTCAAAATTGCCTGTTCCGAAAATGGGCAGCACGCTCTGAATTTTCTCCAGAGCCAAGAGGGGACCGATGTCGTGCTCATCTTGTCCGACATTAACATGCCTGGAATGAGTGGTCTTGAGCTTGTTCGCAAGATCAAAGAACAGTGGCCAGAACCTCCCCCCTCTGTCTTTATCATCTCGGCATACAATGAACGGGAAGATGAAGCTCATCAAGCGGGTGCTGACGGATTTTTTCCCAAACCACTCGATATGAGCGCACTCAAAGCGCGTGTCTTTGAGTTCAGAGGAGACTCATGACAGTTCCTCAATGCCATTCCCCGCTTCCTTGACGATACCTCTGGTTAAACAAATAGGGCCTCCCGATTTGTATGTGCAACACGAAGCTTTTTAGCAGTCGATTTCATTCCATCCGACTTTGAAGAGATCATGCCTCGTCTTGTTCGAGGGAGATTGAGGGTCTGTCAGGATTTGTCAAACCGTTCCCAAAGCTACTTTACTCCCTTCCATTATTGCATGTCCTCCCACCAACGTTGAGAGTCAAAGGGTTGTTTGGCAACCACGATTTCTCCAATACGAGGGGTGACCACATCCACGTTTTCTTTCATGGCCGCTTGGAGAGTCCATTGGATGGGTTCATCCCAGTCGTGGTAAGCTAGATTGAAGGTACCCCAATGCACCGGAAACAGTCTCTGTGCTTGAACATCCATATAAGCACGAATGGCTTGGTCGGGGTCCATATGGATATTGAGCCAAGAATCTCCCGGACCATACGCTCCCACCTTGATGAACCCTATATCGAAGGGCCCCAAACGATCCCCAATTTCTTTAAAATGTTGCGAATACCCCGTGTCGCCGCTGTAGTAAAATCGATGATGGGGGCCGATGACGGACCAAGACGACCATAAGGTGGCTTTATAGTCGAAAAGCCCTCGTCCCGAATAGTGCCGAGTTGGCGTGCAAATGATTTTCACTCCGCGTAGCACGCGTTCTTGCCACCATTCCAATTCATGGATTTGGTCTTCTGAGACTTTCCAGCGTTCCAAATGAGCACCCACGCCTAAGGGCACATAAAATTGCGTACCGTTTTTGCCTAAGTGTTTGACGGTTTTCATATCGAGATGATCGTAGTGGTCATGGGAAATCACGACGGCATCGATCTTGGGCAGGTCTTTCAGCGCAATCGGCGGAGGGTGGAACCGCTTGGGACCCAAATCAAATGGGGAGGCATACTCGGAGAACACGGGGTCGATCAGCACGCGCAGTCCGTCGATTTCGACATAGACACTTGCATGTCCAATCCAAAAGGCTTTCAGTATGGGAACTGAGGAGCGTTCCAATTGGGAAGGTGCGACGGAAACGACAGGGATCTCACCTGGAGGAACACGGATTTCTTCATAAAAAAATTGATTGGTGATAAACGATCCGGCTTCCGAGAACTTGAATGGGGCCTGAGGTTCGACATTGACGAACGCTCCTTCTTGATACTGCGGGTTGGCCTGGATACGTTGCAAACGTTCCCCTGAAATCTTGCCGCCAAATGGATCTAGAGATAACACTCCCCAAGTCGCCACAATCAGAGTGACCCCAGTCAGTAAAAGAAATATCCACAATTTTTTACGTTTGAATGCCATGTTTCCTCGATTCGATGTAGTTTCTTCGCCATATAGAACTTATTGAGCACCTGAGTATCGTTTCATGATTTTATCTATCTTTCCTACTTCTTTTAAGAATTCCATAACGTTTATTGAACTCAAGCAAACATCCAATGGATTAACACCGTTTCCCAAAGCTCATTTGCAAAGGTAGAATAGAAACTGAACATCTCCATCCAAGAGGTTTGAATGCGAAAATTCCATAAGGAACTTTATGACCACGCCCAAAATACCGGTTGGTATTGATGACTTTAAAAAATTGCGAACCAACAATCTGTACTATGTAGACAAGACCCACATGATTCGTGAGTTTTGGGACGATGGGTCCGATGTCATACTTCTGCCACGTCCTCGGCGCTTTGGCAAAAGCCTCAATCTTTCCATGCTACGCGCCTTCTTTGAACAGACCGAGGAAGATACCCGACAGTTGTTTGACGGCTTGTTGGTAGCAGAGGACGAGAAATTGATGAGTGAGCAAGGACAATATCCGATCCTGTACTTGAACTTCAAAAATATCAAATTTGATGCGTGGAAGGATGCCTTCGAAGGATTTCAGCATCTCTTGTGGAAAACGTGTCAACGTTTATCGGCTCAATATCCGTCCGATTTGTGGGAACCCTTTCGCCATTTGGACCAGTCCGATTATCCCCGTAGCCGAATACAAGAATCCATGCTGAATGCTTGTGAGGTCTTGCATCAAATCACCGGCAAATCAGCCATCGTTTTGATTGATGAATACGATGTTCCACTCATTGAAGCCTGGTTGGAAGGGTATTATGAAGAAATGGCCAAATTTACAAAGGGACTGCTAGGATCACTGCTGAAGACGAACCCCTTCCTCAAAAAAGCCATGCTGACGGGGAATTTGCGTTTGGCGAAGGAATCCATTTTTACAGATCTCAACAATCTGGAAGTCTATTCCTTGCTCCATCCTGAATTTAGCACTTGCTTTGGCTTCACTGAAAACGAAGTGCTCCAAATCCTTGACGACTGTGCCGTTGATCCCGCTCGACATCAACAAATTCGAGATTGGTACAACGGTTATCACTTTGGTGGACAAGTCATCTACAACCCGTGGTCCGTATTAAAATATGTGAAGCACCAGCCACCCATTCCTGAACCCTATTGGGCCAATACCAGTGCCAACGAATTGGTTCGCAAATTGATTTTGGAGGACAACTCCAAGCCGGTTCAAAGAGATTTGGAAACCTTAATCAACGGAGGTGCCTTATCTCGAATTCCACTGGATCCCCACATCGTGCTCCGAGATTTGTCGGGAGAACGTGACGATGTTTGGAATTTTCTCACGTTCAGTGGTTATCTCAAACCCACTGCCACTTATTGGAACGAAGATCAACTCCACCAAGAGTACGACCTGGAGATTCCCAATTTAGAGGTCCGCTCCATTTATCTGCATTCCGTCAAATCCTGGCTGAAGCATCAATTGCCCGCATCGGAGTTGGTGGGGTTGTTTGAAACCCTTCGTCAAAAAGACTGGCCCCAATTCCACCAGCGTCTTCAAAGCATTATTTGGGATTCCTTGAGCTATCATGATACCGCCGAACCTGCTTCCGAAAAGGTCTACCATGCCTTTGTATTGGGAATGTTATTGCATCTCCGAGACTATCGCGTCCGTTCCAATCGGGAAAGTGGCATGGGACGGTATGACGTGATGCTGACTCCAAAAGCCCCCGAAAAGCCAGGGTTCCTCTTTGAGTTCAAGAAAATCAACTCCCAGCAAAAAGAATCACCGGAAGAGGCCATGCAAGAAGCTTTAGGTCAGATTCAAAAAATGAAGTATGCCGCAGAGTTGCAAACACAAGGCGTCCAAGAAATCATCGGAATTGGTGTGGTCGTTCGCGGCAAGGAAGTTTGGTTGGAGACCGTTTCACTGTGAATCCTATCGATAGCTTAGGTATCCATCCCCAGTTCAAATATTTGAAATGGAAGTTTCGCGATGCTGAAGCCACTACAGGGTCAAGCTTCAGCAACCAATTCTAAACGAGCGGGGATGTGTTTGTGCCACGGGGTGCCTGCGAGGAAATCACGATCTTGGGAGTTCGTCAGTTCATTGGGAGCCACCCCCTGCCGAATGATGCTTCCGTCGGCAGATAAATAGTCGAGGCCCACGCCATTGGGCAACGAAATATGTCCCGTTTGCATCATTTCAGAAATCTCCAGTGTGGTTTCTGCCATGCCCACTTCGGTGTACAGCCGGACCCGATCCCCTCCATTTCCACCCAAATTTTTCGCGTCTTGCGGACTGATACGCAAGGAACCAGCCGAGCCTTTTTTATCCCATTCGGGATTGCGGATAATGGTATTGCTGGTCCCGCTGCGACGTTCTCCGGCGGAAAGAATGAAAGGAAAGTTGGGATTCTGGGAAAGCGGTGATTGCGCCAACTTTCCCAGTTCCTCGAATAGCTCGGGTATCGCGAGGTTTATTTTATTGTCAGGATGTCGTACTCGGGACCAACTGGCTTCGTAATCCTCTTCCGCAAACACCACTCCTGAAGGGTTGTGGAGGATCGCATCAAATAGGCGTTCTGCCGCCAGCAAAGGAAACTTGCCAAAACCTGCCCGTTCCACGGCTTGAGGATTCGCACGAACAAACTGATGGCCAATGGCCCAAAAGACGGCTGCCGCCTCCATGCCGGGAGGCAACGTTGTTCCCAAAGTACGATACAAAATGACTGGCAGATAAGGCATCAGTTTTTTGTTGAAAGCGAGGGTGGCGAACAACGCGACCGCAAAAGCAGGACGACCGATTTGAGCTGCCACCTTGAGAGGCTGAATCACTTGAGGAGGGATCGCCCCCATTGTTTCGAGCAGACGCGCATGAATTTCAGGTTCAGGCAAAGTTCCCGGTAATGGAGAAAAAAGGGGTTGACGAACATGAAAGGCATTTCTCGGAAATTCCAGGTTGAAAAACGTGGTTTCACATTTTTCAAACTGGCTCGCTGCGGGCAAAATGTAATCGGCTTCCCGGGCGGTTTCCGTCATGGCTACGTCAATCACCACGGTCAACTCCAAGGCGCGTAACGCCTCTCGCATTTTTTGGCTGTTGGCAAGTGAGTGTACTGGATTGCCACTTTCAATCAGCATGGCCCGATAGCGGTTGGGGTGGTCCGTCAGGATTTCTTCAGGAATGATATTGCAGGGGATCAAACCAATGATGATTTTTGAGCCAACCACAGGACTCACATTCGCTTTTTTCTTCCGGTGCTTGCCTCCAGAAAGTTGACCTTTGCTCAGATTATTCACCCCTAAAAAGGGCAAAGGCGCATTGTTGGTGCCCTTACGGCCAAAGTGTCCTGTTAGCAACCAAATCATGCGTTGGATATAACTGCTGATGGTCGAATGCACCGACATCTGCATCCCAAGATCTTCGAAAACCGAAACACTCTCCGCACTTGCAATACGCTGGGCGACATCACGTAATAAGGATTCTTCCACTCCGCAAATTTGGGCATATTCTGAAATGTTGATGCTTGAGAACAAGGGGGCCACTTCTTCAAACCCCGTTGTATGCTGAGCCACCCATTCGGTTTTGACCAAGTTATCTTGAATCAGAATAGCCACGATGGCTGAGAGGCACCACGCATCGGTTCCTGGTTTGAGGGCCAAGTGATAATCGGCCTTTGCCGCTGTCTCACTACGACGGGGATCCATCACGATCATCGACCGCTTGGGATCTTTCTCAATATCACGTAGGACCGCCCGGGCGCGTGCAAAGCCATGCGACTGCCAAGGATTTTTTCCAATAAACAAGGCCACTTCACAATGCTCAAAATCTCCATGCACCCCACTGCCGATCATTTTACCATTCACCCAAAACTCACCGGTTTTTTCTTGAGCCAGGGCATTGGAACGATATTTATTCCCAATGGCACGGAGTGTCGAATAACCATAGACCCCACCCAAGTGATTCCCTTGTCCACCTCCTCCATAATACAAAATTTTATCCCCGCCATAGCGAGTTTTGATCTCTTGAAATTTACTGGCAATCTCACGGATCGCCGTATCCCAATCGATGGCTTCAAAGGTTCCATCGGGTTTGCGTCGTAGGGGAGAAGTCAACCGTTTTCCATTTTGGTAATAGTCCAAACGTTGTGCTTTTTCGCATAGGTAGCCTTGAGAAAGTGGATGGTCTTTATCGCCTTTGACTTTGACAATATGGCGATTGTTTTCGCCACCTAGTTTGACTTCCAGTCCACAATTCAAGCTGCATAAGATGCAGGCAGTTTTCTTCCATTCAGATTGGGTTGCATGGGTCGTCATGATTCTCCTTCATTCCACAGGACGGATGGCCCTGATTGATCGGTTTGGGGTCATTTAAAGTTTTCCATGATCTTGTTCAGAAAACGCAAAACCACTTCGATTTCCTCCTCGGTGAACTCAGCAGTCAGCTTTTGATTCATGGCTTCAATCAATGGCGAAACCGCCGGTAAAATAGATCGGCCTTTATCCGAGAGATGTATCCGGGCAGCACGACCATCCGTTTCACAAGGCTTTCGGGTGATCAATCCTTGCTTTTCCATGCGGTCGGCCAGTCCTGTTACGGCGGGTTTGTTGAGTCCGAGTGCCTGGGCCAACTCCTTTTGCAGGCAGCCCTCTTGCTTGGCAATAAACAGCAAGGCAGCCACATGAGTCACGGAAATTCCAAGATGTTTTTCGGATTCACTATCTGCAAATCGGAACACCCTGCGCTGGGCCATGTTCATTAAGAAAAAAAGTCGTTTGTCCAAGAGGCATCCTTGATTTAGTTCACATGTAAATCATATAGTACATATGTGAACTAAATTCGCAAACATTAGAATGTTCGAAGTCACTCCTCCTCCAATTCAACAATAGAATTAGGAAATTAAGAAGGGTGTGTTGAATGGGTGAGTGTCGGTCGCCTGCAAACAGTTTGAAGTTGTGGGGGTTGTTAACGAGTGGGTGGCAGATAGGAAAACGGTTTGAAGCCACTGTTCATAAGCGGGTCGAATGGCTTCAATATCAATGTTTCGAATTTGCTCAATCAGCGTGTGGTTTTCCTCGACCATCTGATGAATCAACGTAACGCAGTTCTCGGAAAGATTTGTGATATGAGGCAAAATGGAAAACATGCGATTGGTTTCCATCAGAATTTCGTGGGTCCTTTGAATCCGATGCGAAACCATATTCGCAAACACCTGGAAATCAGGCTTTTCTCGCGAATAGTTTTCTACCAAAGCATATCCCAAAATATCACCAACCGACTTTTTGGTTCCCTGAGTATCAAAGGTGAACACTCGGTTGTGCATAAGCATTGCTGGAGTTTGGTGCAGACAGTAGCCTTGCTTATAGGCTGCAATGGCCATCAACATGTCGCTCCTTCGACTCACCCAACCATTCCAATGTAGGGCTGTATTTTTAATTTGGAGAACGAGGGGGTTAAAAATAAGGGTGGCTCCTCCGCGCTCTCTTCCCGTTGCAGGCAAAATGCGGTCCGGTAATTTGACAGGTCTTGTCGTCTTCTTCCCAATCCACAGTGCTTCAATAAATTTCAACCAATTCCAATGTTCAGTCTCAAGATGTACCGGAAGAAACCCGTCTTTCTTAAACGCATAAAAATCATGATGCTCCCATTCAGCAATGTCAGTAGAATTTTCTAAAAACGTGAATTGTTCGAGAAATTGATCCAATTCCGGGTACACAGGTGTTGCGCAATTTCGAGAATAGTTTACCAAGACATCTAGCAAGGCACTCGCTCTAGTATATTCTTTCGGAATGGGAGGATCTCCAGCTAACGCACTGAAGGCCATATCACAACGATTTTCAACGAGTTCATGGACCATTTGATTGAACCGTTCCTCAGAAAGAAACCATTGCAAGTCATCATCCAATACCAACCCCACCCCGCCTCGCTCCATCAGGGTTTGTCGTAAATGGTTTTGGCAAAGATTCCTACTGGTATGAATGGAAAGGTTATCGCTGGTTGAGTGAAAAATTTGGATGGGGTGATGCGGTAATGGAGGCGAGTAATATTTTTGTCCAATCAGCAGCACATGAAAGCTGAGATTCCAGTTAGGGAGATACTCAAACATGCTGTCGATTAAAGGAGCTGCGATATGGGTATCTGTTGTTGCCAGCACAATATGAAGTCTCATGGAAATATCTCCGACTCAATGAAAACAGGCCAATCGGCATAAGCTTGGAGAAACCCACGAAATTGATCAATGTGTTGGATCAGCTTAGCAAGGTTTAGCGATTCGTTTTCTCGATGAATGCAGTGCCATCTATCGTTAGGACCAAAACCAATGTAGATGGCATTGTCTGGCAAATTGGAAAGCAGAGGACACGCGTGTTTACCAGTAAATTTATTCAAGTGACGATTTTCAACCCTTGGATGACCCAAGGTTTGAATCAATAACTGACAAACTTGGGACATCGCTTCAAACGGCAAACTAGGAGACCATAAAAAAGCGATTTGTTCATCACGATCCAGGTCGTTGAACCCTGTTTCTTCCAAAAACACTCGACCTCCAAACTGGGCTAGATGTTGGGCAAACAAGGCTTTCGCAATTCGTGTTCCTTTGCCGATCTCTTCTTCCCCTTGAATCAACCATAAGGTTTCAGGAAACGGCTTACCCGATGCAACAACTTGCCGAAAGCCCTCGATTCTTGCCCAGAGAGGGCCTTTGTTATCTGCAATGCCTCGTCCATAAAGGCGTCCCTCTTGAAGTTCGAGACCATAAGGGTTCATCGTAAGCCATTCTTTCGATGGGGAAACGGTAGCAACATCATAGTGTCCATATATTACGATTTTCGGCGTACACTTCTGAGCGGGGATGTGAGCGATGATTGCAGGTTGTTCACTGAGTTCTGTGCCTTCTACAGAAACTGAAAAACCAATGGCCCTCAGTCGGTTGCAAATCAATTGCACCATTGCATGATTCGCATCTGCATCACCACGAACGGACGGATACTGAATCATTTGTTCTAATAAGGTGTAATTTTGCAAATTGGCTAACATGCTTTTTTCTCAACGAGTTGGATAAACGACTCAAATGCTCAATTGTGCCCAGTGGGCATAAGCCGAATTGAAAACGTTTCGAGAACGATGCAATTCATACGCAGTGGCACTGACCCAAACCGTCTCGATCAATTGAGACAGTTGAGACGGATCGGTCTCGGGATTGGTTTTCTTCAAGACATGCAATAAAGCCGTTCGTTGTTGTGCTGTTTGAAGGAGTTGGGACAATTTCCCTTGGCGTCCAAGTAATCGCTCAATGTCGGTTTGCACCCGTTTTTTGGCGTTAAACATTCCTGTAGGAGACGGCACACCTTCATGTTGATTGGCCAAACTATTCCCCAAGCTTGTCGTAGGCTTTCCAAAAATAGGAAACTCATCCTCGTTCAGAAATTCTCCTGGTTCAACCATTACTTGCTGATTCAATGGATGCCATTGGGCATTTAGGGGGTAGTATTTCGTGTGGGGTGGAATCCACAGAGAAATATAAGCAGGTCGTTGCGTCTGGAGGGTTTGTGTCGGCTGGCTACGGTGCCAAGTACGGCTGTGTAACATAATGATCTCTCCAGCATTTACAGGAAGATATGTGGGAGTGGCTTTATCAGCAGGAGTGGGAGCATTTGACATAAAATCCACTGGCTGGCTGATTCCCCATTGGTGCGACCCATTGATGACTTCCAAACAACCATGTTTTACTGGGACATTACTAAAGCTCATCCAAAGAGACATCCCTGTGCGATCCGCAGGCCAGTACATCGAGTCTTGATGCCAAGGGACTTCGCCGTTGCTATCCGAGGATTTAGAAATGATGTGGTCGTGCAACAAACGGGTTCCAGGGAGTTCAAAACTCTTTGCCGAAAGGGGAGCGAAGTATTCCGTTAACATTTGATGAAAGACTGTCTCGGTTTTCCATAGGTCTCTCCATTGGGTTACAGCTCGCCGATAAGCCTCAGGAGAGCAACCAATTTCCTGACGATACTTTTCGCATAAGATTTCCCAGGCAGCTTGGAGTTGTTGACATTGAACAGGTCTCAAAACCTGAGTCAAAACAACCCATCCATATGCCATATAAAACTCATGGGCTTCTTCATGATAGGCGTCGAATCGTATTGAGTTGATTTGCATTTATTCCATCTCTAACAAGTGCCAGCTGGTTTTCAGTAACGGAGTGAGCTGAGAGGCTACCTCACCAAAGTGACGCTGAAGCCATTGTATTGCCGTGGCCAAATCGACATGAATTTGTTTCCCCGGTAAGTCCCATATCATCTGGTTTCGCAACACATGCCCACCTTCACGGTTCCAACGGTTGACCCGTATGCCGGTTAAAAATGGACCATAGCTGGCTTCAGAGTAATGACGCTCACGCATTTGCTGAAAGTCTCGATAATGGCGCTTGAACGCATTAAAAGATTGATTGATTTTGGGTATACCGTTTCCCCGGAACTGCTGTTCAACCGACCATTGATCCTCCGTTTGTGTCAATTGCCGCTGAGTTCGCAACAATCGCCATTGAAAATAAGGATGAAAGCCTTCTGCTTGGTGTTGCAATCGTAACGGCTGCAAATATGGAAATCCATTCCCTATGTCGACCCAATAACGTTGCTTTTCAAGATCCACTAAAATTCCAAAATGGCAGTCCGGTTGGGTCATGGATGCCATTACTAATCCTGCTTCAAAGCCCAGGGTTTGCAACAAACCACAAATGAATGGATTCAAGGTAGTGCATGCCCCTCCGATTCCCGATAGCATATCTTCCACTATTTCAGAGTGGTTAGGTGCTGTGCGTGGCCTTGTAAGCATCGTCAAGTTTTGAAACGGAATCGTTGCATAGGTATGTTCAATGATTTGAGTTAGGAATTCCAACGAGGGTTTATAAGGCTCTAATCCAATTTGCCTCAAATATTGGCGGGTTTCCTGCCATGTCAGCAAATCCTCTAGCCCCGTTTCACGGCTGTCTTCACTCAGCGATGTTTTCATTATGGTAACGAACCCATTTCTTGAAAAAAGATACGCGAATAAACCTGTGAGTCAGTTGTTGGTGTGTCTACAGTTAAGTGAATATGCAGATAACATCTTGTAATACATAATACCAGCGCATTGTATTTACCGTGAGGGTAACAAATGCTGTGTATTGGACTAGGACTCAATTGACGCAACCAAGCCATGCCGAGTTCCAATTCATGTTTGATTTCCTTTTCATTGAGAGCTGTCAAGGGACGATGACTCACTCCATGAAATCCCAATTCAATGCCTCGATGGACGTAGTGAACGAGTTGTGACTCCGTGAGAAAGACTGAAGGAGCATCGGTTTCGATGTGAAACCAACTTTGACGCAACGACCGATAACGAGATGCCGACAATTTCCGTAACAACTTTTTCAGCCGACCGTTGATCAATGACTGCTTGATTTCGTCGGGTAGGGATGACGCCACCATGAGATGCCACGCCATGTCATCAATCGGAGAAAAACCGGTTCGCACAAAATCCATTGCGGGGTAAAGTGTGGCTGTCATGTTGCGACGCAGCAGTTCATCAAATACGGAGGCATTATCGGCATAACCGTCATCAAAGGTTAGGTAAATCGAATCAGGCTGAGGAGAATCAGACAATGCAGAGATCGGTCGGGTCTGAAACCCTTGTTTTTCAATATGATCCAGTAATTGAATAAAGCGTTGCCAACTGATCGCTGTGCCTCGTTGAAAATAATAATTATCAGGATCGTAATGAGGCAGAACCCGATGCAACATGAGGATTTTAGGAGTTCGTGATGTCATGGAGGGGTTCTGCGGAAAGGAGAGTAAAAATCCGGCTTCCGTTTGCGGAAGAAAAATCGAAAAAGTTGCGGATGATTCGGGACCTCCCATCGATTTCGTAGATACCGGTTCTTGTTTGTTCCAGGGGTTGTGTGAGCCAAGTCGTTCGGGAATTGTGTTCATAAATCGTGGTGATTCCCACCAACCAAGTATCCCCCTGTTTATAAAACCCGCGGCACCACCCAACATAAGGGGCCTCTTGAAACAAATCCAAAACGCATTCAAATGAGAAAAAATCGCTGCCCCGTTCCGCACGATAAAGTTTTCCCGAAACGGTGGTTACCCAGAAAAACGCCTCATCCATCCACCCATCGTGGGGAGAGTGCTCTAAAATAGAACTGACCTTGTGCCCCTCCGGCACTGTGAGGATAGCTCGTTCACGCAAACTCGTCGCCCACACTCGCTGTTCCATCCGTTTGATACGATTCTCACGTTTGATACGATTCTCAAGTTTGATGTGATTCTCCGCTTGAACAACGTGATTCCCTAGTGGGGCATGGGTATTCTCCACAGCGATGTGATTCATATGAAATCGGTCGGGAACCTTACGTCGTGGAAAGCTCGGTACTTGGATAGGATCATCATAATAACCAGAGGTCACTTCATAAGTTCCAGCGATGCGCTGTTGCAAAGTCGTTTCATCAATCAGTGGATAACGTTGGATGAAGTTGAGTTCAAAATCCAATACATCAATCGAATCACGTCCCGTGTTGCAAAGCCAAATTTGCTGATTGACTACGGAGAGATGGTGGAGATCGTTGAACTCCGAATCAGCCAAGATTTTGACAGTTTCCCAGTTTCGAGTGTCGATCAAGAAGACTCGATTGAAGTCACACCCCACAAGATGCTGGTCATCCATCCAGCTGAGTCCCGTGATCCCTTTACCGGGCACGGCCTGGCTTCGGGTTGGAATCTCTCGATAAACACAATGGCGTTCGTGTGTGTCGGTATTGAGCTGCCAGATTTCGTTGGTAGGCTTTCCGTAGAAATAGCTAATGGGGATGAACATCTGCATTGGCACGTTTTGGGAATTCGTTAAACTGGAACTTCCTTAACCTCTAAGTTCTGTTTTAACATATCCCAATAGAAAAGCGTGATATCCAAGTGGCTATAAAAGCGACCTCTTTATCTCGACAATCGTGCCTTCAATGCCTGCAACATTTCACGCAGTTCTTCCAACGGCTTTCCCCGTAATGAGTCAAACGACGAGACCGGCTCCCGCAATTGCTCTTGAAGTAGCTGAATTTGGCCCATCAAAGCACCTTCTTCGCGACCTTCTTCACGACCTTCTTCACGACCTTTTTTCTCGCCTTCTACCTTACCGCGTTCGTAACCAATTTCTTCAATATTGCCCATAGCTAGCATTGTTTCGTCTCCTTTCATTTGGTGGAGTGCTTCGTAAAAACCGTCTCGAATGGATGGAGTATGAATATACATCAGAATGTCCAGGAATTGGAACAATTCCAATTGTTCTTCCTTGGTCAA
>JANQJU010000080.1 GCA_028281495.1 SAR324 cluster bacterium | reverse complement strand
ATTGACTCCGCATAGAGTGGTCCGACGTGAACAATGAGCAAACTGAATATTCCTAAAATACTGATCCAAACTTTACGTATCATCGTACGTGTTCCCTTTTGATTGGAGTGATAATCGGCTGTCAATGATTGGGCTTCCTACCCCATAAACTACTGACGCAATTATTTGATTTCCTGCAAGTCGTCGATTCACAAAAACCACTTCAGAAGGGGGAGGGCGGAATTGTGTGGCTCAAGCCAGTTGGGGAGACATTTCGTTCAAACGCTTGGTGAGTTTGCATTGATGCCAATTGAACGTCACTACTCAAACAAACTTTGACAAGTATATTTCTCTTGCCTAGTGGTAATACAATGTATTACTTTTAGTTCTTTGGTATTACTTTGTAATACGAATACTTCTTAAGTTTGACGCCACTAAGGGGCGATCGTGACAAAAAAAAATCGCTACGATTGCGACCGAAAAAACTGATTGAGAAGTCGGCAGTCCTTTAAGGAGCTAGAAGGAGAAGAGAGAACATGTTGATCAACACATCGCCACGTCGACCGAACCTCGAACGGGTTCGACTTATTAAGAAGGCATTGCGCGAAGGACTGGACCTCTCCCATGACACGACAGTCACGGTTACCGAGCTGGCATGCCTCGAAGAAGGCTGTGCGCCAATCGAGACCGTGATTGGCATGCTTAGGCCTGATGCGCCACAGCTCCAACACAAACTACACAAATCCGCAGACTCAGTTGACGCCACAGATCTGCTCCAGGTCTGCACGGCGTGGGGATTTAACATCCAGTTTGCAGTGCTCTCACGGCTGCTCCAGGAGTGCTAAATGAGTGCACTAAATTTAGCGATAGAAATTACACCTATAGGGAGGGTTCGATGAAAACGCCAAATTCAGAAATGACACCACCAAGAGTACCCGTTACGATTCTGACCGGCTTCCTCGGGTCTGGCAAGACGACCTTGCTCAACCGGGTTTTGAGTGAGGAACACGGCAAGCGCATCGCCGTGATCGAGAACGAATACGGGGAGGTCGGCATCGATCAGGCACTCGTGATCAATGCTGACGAGGAGATCTTCGAGATGTCGAACGGTTGCATCTGCTGCACGGTTCGCGGAGACTTGATTCGTGTGCTCGGCAACCTCATGAAGCGCCGTGACAAGTTCGACTATGTTTTGGTGGAAACCACAGGGCTTGCCGATCCCGGTCCAGTGGCTCAGACCTTCTTTATGGACGAAGAAATTCGCGCTGAGTATGCGCTCGACGGGATCGTCACACTCGTCGATGCGGCTCACATCGAGCGACAACTCGGTCGAAGTGACGAAAGCACGGAGCAAGTCGCGTTCGCTGATGTCATGGTGCTCAATAAGACTGACCTAGTCCAGGACGAAGTGCTCGACAGACTGGAAGCTCGACTCCGAGACATGAACCGAATGGCACGAATTGTTCGCAGTAAACAGGCGAACGTCTCTGTTGATACGGTACTCAACCTTGGTGCCTTCGACCTAGACCAGGTGCTCGAACGTCGTCCCACCTTCCTGGAACCGGAATACCCCTTTGAATGGACGGGAGTCTATTCGCTCGATATCGGTCGCTACGAGCTCAGCCTCGCCGATGGACCTGATCCGGCGATGGAACTCGTCATTGTAGCCGACCAGGGCACGGATGACTCCGCTCTTCGTGAGGGGGCGGAGTGGTGCGTCCGGCGGTACGCCGAACCTGTGGAAATCATTCGACCAGGGGGCGAAATGCCCATCTGCCAGCATATGAGCCTCCAACTTGATGCTTCAGGACGCAAGTCGTTCTTCTTGCAGGTCGATAAACAGATGCGGATTGGCCTCTACGCCCAACACACCGCAGAGGAATTCGATCTTCTACTGAAGAACGCTGATGGTGCGGTGGTGCCTTTCGAGGTCGAACGAACCTGGGTGGCACAGCACGAGCACGACGACGAAGTGGGTTCGATCTCAATTGAGAGGAACGGAGATGTTGATCCCGAAAGGCTCAACGCCTGGCTTGGCAAACTCCTCCGTGAGCGCGGAGTGGACATTTTCCGAATGAAGGGCTTCATCAGCATTGCGGGTGAGTCTCGTCGTTTCGTGTTCCAGGGAGTCCACATGCTCTTTACCGGACAACCGGATCGTCCATGGGGTGACTCGCCCCGACGAAATCAGCTCGTCTTTATCGGTCGCAATCTCGATGAGAGTAGTATGCAACAGGAGTTTGAAGCATGCCTGATTTAAATATCGTCAAACCGAAGGGGGTGCTTCGCCAGGGTTGGTCTGCAACGATTGGTGACTACGCTATCGCCGGGGGCTGGACCCTCAGAGGTAAGGCGTTAGTAGTGGGCGATACAGCGGGTGGTGTTTATGCCTTCCGTGGCAAATCTGGCGTAGCGATATGGGAACAGCGCGAAGTCCATGAAGGCGGCGTGCTCGCAATTGCGATTCATCCAAGCGGAACTGAGTTCGCAACGGCAGGCCAGGACGGAAGAGTCCTCATCTGGAGTGCCAAAGAAGGAAAGGTGACCCAGACTATCGAGATCGGAAGCAATTGGGTGGAGCATGTTGCGTGGTCGTTGGATGGAAAATGGTTGGCTGCATCCAGCGCCCGTCAGGTTTATGTTTATAACCGGTATGGCGTGAAGATTTGGACATCTGACGCTCATCCCAGCACCATCAGTGCCCTGGCTTGGTCTAGTATCGGGGATCTAGCCACAGCCTGTTATGGTCGGGTGACGTTCTTCGAAGCATCCACTGGGGAACTTCGCCAGAAGATGGAATGGAAAGGTTCTCTCGTGTCGTTGGTGCTTAGCCCAGACGGAAATGTCGTCGCCTGCGGCAGCCAAGACAACTCGGTGCACTTCTGGTATCGCTCCACGGAGGAGGACTCCATGATGTCAGGATATCCTTCCAAACCGTCAGCATTGGCCTTCGATGATACCAGCACTCTTTTGGCAACTGGCGGAGGAGAATCGGTTACGGTCTGGAGTTTTCAGGGAAGTGGTCCCGAAGGCACGAGGCCTGGCGTTCTAGAACTTCATGTTCAACCTGTCACAACGCTCGCCTTCGCTTTTCGCGGAATGCGTCTGGCATCGGGAGCACGGGATGGGTCCGTAGCTGTGTGGTCACTCCAAAGTGATGGAAAAGGCGAACCGGTAGGGGCAGCAATTGTGGAGGATGTGGTCGCCGAATTGTATTGGCGACCGGACGGTCGAGCTCTTGCTGCACTCAACGCTCAGGGTGGTGTGGTCGTTTGGCGAGTGAGCAACTAAGGTGGAAAATAATGTATGTGCAATTTTCCTGTAATGGGGTGGCGCATCACTTCTGATTCAACTTGATAGACCGCTCGAATGGTATCCTGAGTTAACACTTCTTCAGGAGTGCCATGACAAACAATACGCCCTGCTTGTAAAAGAAATAGATAGTCACAATAGTGTGCGGCTAAGTTTAAGTCGTGCAACGTGACCAAAACTCCTGTTTCTAGACGCTTGAGTAAATCGAGAACTTCCAATTGATGGTGGATATCCAAGTGGTTGGTGGGTTCGTCCAAAATCAAAAAACGTGGAGTTTGTGCCAAAGCCCGAGCAATCAGTGTACGTTGCTTTTCTCCACCAGAAAGCGTTGTAAAAAGTTGACCACGCATGTTCCACAAACCCACTTGGTTTAAAGCGTTTTCAACAATTTGATAATCGTTAGTATTTTCTTTGTCCAACAGGCTTTTAAAAGGGTAACGCCCCATTAAAATCACCTCTTCAACGGTAAATTCAGTCTCGTGAATAGGTTCCTGAATGACTGCCGCCATCTGTTTAGCCAACTCATTCAACGGAATCTTTAATATATCGTGATGGTCCAACTGGATCGAACCCGTTTGAGGTTTTAAAACCCGATAAATCGTTTTCAAAAACGTAGACTTTCCGCTGCCATTCGGTCCTAGCAACCCCACAAATCCTTTTTCCTTCGTATAAAGAGAAATGCGGTCGATGATGACTTTGTCCTGAACCTGATAAGTCACATCCTGAGTACGTAGTTGCATAGCTAGCGAACTCGCTGAAATTTTTTGTGCATCAACCAGAGCACAAATGGAGCACCGAGAAATGCAGTAATAATCCCCACAGGAAGCTCTTCAGGACTCAAGGCCGTACGGGCTAAAACATCGACCCAAATCAAAAAGATAGCTCCCAAGAGCAAGCATAAAGGCAATACCTTGCGATGATCTGCCCCCACAAAAAGACGTACAATATGCGGTAACATCAGACCAATAAATCCGATGGCACCACTGAAAGCCACCATGACACCGGTAATTAAAGCGCAGAGCACAAACATGATTTGTCGAAGGCGTAGAGTGTCAATGCCCAAGGTCGTGGCCGTTTCTTCTCCCATCATCAGTGCGTTCAAGGGACGAGCATAGAGGATCAAATAAATACTGCCCACCCCAACCAGAAAAAATGCAATCACGAGTTGATGCCATTCGGCTTTCCCCAATCCTCCTAACATCCAAAAGACAGCGCTTTCTGTGGCTCCTCGATTTTTAGAACTAAAGATAATGAAGTTCGTGATCGCAGAAAAAATAAATGACACTGAAACTCCGGCCAATATTAGCTGCGACGGTTCGAGCTGACGAAACTTAAAGGCAAAGGTAAAAACCATTGCAATAGCCAGCAATGAGCCAAGAAAAGCAGCAAAGGGCAGCATGAAGCTGCTGACCGAAGAACCTAGGAAAATTATTACAGCCACCGCACCTGCACTTGCTCCCGAGGAAACACCAAACAAATAGGGATCGGCTAAAGGATTACGCACAATCGCTTGTAAAATGGCCCCAACAATCGCCAAACCCGCTCCCACACACGCGCCTAATAACACTCTTGGCAAACGAATTTCCCAAACAATGGTTTGTTGGTATGCGGGCCATTCAGCGTGGAAAGAACCTTCAAAGAGTTTTTCGAATACGATCTGCCACGCATGAATGGGGTGAATTTCCACGCTGCCAAGAACGATTGCTGCGGTAATAGAAACCAATAAGCCCACCAGGAGGAAAACCACCCAAAACCAAAATGCTTTTTCGTAATGATGCCTTGTATACATAGAAAAAGTTTATTCGAACCGGGTATAAGATTTTAGAACTGTTCGGGGTAAAAGAATCGTGCAAGCGTTTCCACCGTCTCAACATTGCGTACCCCTGGAACTAAATGAGAATACGACAAGCCAATAAAACGATTGTTTTTAACAGCCGAGAGGTCTTTCAAGGAAGGGTTTGTTCGGAAAAACTCTTTCTTTTTGGCAACATCATCATAATCAAAGAGTACGATCACTTCGGGATCTTCTTTGACCACAGATTCCCAAGCAACCGTTTTTGCCCAACTTTTGCGCACATGCGTCAAAATATTTTTTCCTCCAGCCAAACGTATTAGATCCGTTGTGATGGCTAATCCCCCGGCTGCAAAAGCGGTTTTTTCTCCACTGTCATAAACAAACACACTCACGGGTTTTTCAATCGTGCCCAATTTTTCTTGAATTTGTTGCAGACGAATTTTGTAGCCATCCACTAAGGCAGCAGCCCGTTGTTCAACGCCAAAAATTTTTCCAAGATTGAGCATGTCGGTATACATATCTTCGATGCTGACCGAATCTTTTTGAGAAACCCAAACACAAGATTCGGTTAACACGTAGGAGGGCACACCGAATTTTTGCAATTTCTGAGGGGTGACCCCCTCTTCTTTGAATCCATAAAACCAACCGGCAAACATAAAGTCAGGGTTCACGTTGAGCACGGTTTCTATATTCGGGTACTTGGGCGCAATTTCAGGAACAGAGTCAATAACGAAATGAAAACGAGGAAGCATGCGAGTGAGTTTGCCGTATCCCGAAATACCACTGTAAGCCACGAGTTTTTCTTCTAGGCCCAATTCAAGGAACATTTCCAATAGATTCACGTCGTGAACAACAACTCGCTGCGGAACTTTTTCAAAGGTCAGTGACTGTCCACAATTCTCTAAAGTGACAGAGCTTTTGGCCGCAAGCGAGGGGGGGCCGTAAATGAAAACAAAAAGACTAAAAGCGACGGTGAAAATGAAGTTAAAATATTTGGAAACGGTGTTTTCCATGAGTCGGTCCTTTCTGAAATTGATATGAACAAGAAGTCTGAAAATCAGTGTTCGAATTATTTAGCTTTGGTTGAAAAGCTGTGATTCCGTTCTGTGAGCAGCAATCCTAAATTTTAGGTGTGACGGAGTATTAGGAATAAAATAAATAAAAATGTTATGTTACAACATATCATTTTTCTAACGCATTCCCCCCAATGTCTAGATAAAATTTGAACATATTGTTTCAGCCAAAGGCGCATCAAGGAATTGTTTACAACCTCTTCTGTGCCTTCAAGAATCAACTAAATACTTTTTGAAGATTTCGCCGCAATATTCTGCAACCGATCATCTTGCATTTTCATTGAAATAGGTACTGCGATATCTTCCATGCTTCTATCGGATATGACATCCGATAAAGCGCGCATTTGCAATTTTGTTCTCCTGAACTATCGATTGAAGGAAAGGCGTTTTGACGGCACTGATTGATCCACAACTTGCACTTGACCACTTCACTTTTTGCGAGCTTTCGCAATGCAGTCTAAATCCATCCTGAGGTCAACTTGCATTTTATAGACGATAGTTTGAGGTAAGTCTTGTTTTCGAGGTTTACCGACTTTTCCTTTTCCATACTTATGGATTTCTTCTAAGCCTTGAAATTGAGGTTTTGTCCATTGAAACTGGGATTGGCTTTTCTCAAAATGTTGCAGGGCATCGGCTTCACAAGCAACTCACGAGCACAGAGATGTTTGATGAACTTTTGCTCTTTTGGGCTTTCCTTCAACAGTTTCTTTTTCAGAGTTTTCCAAGATCGTTCCTCGGCCTCCTGGGAATGGTAAGCGATCCATCTCTGGGGAAATCCACCGTATCGACTTCCGAGTTCGTCATACCGATAGTTGGCCTCTAAACGGGCATTCGATCCACATCGATTCCCTGAAGAAACGGTTGTACCAAGGATAAGGTGAAGGGGACCCGGGTGATAAAAAAAATCTCAGACGCGACTTGTTTCAGATTCGTTTGCGTATAAAAAGCACTATCGGCAATGAGATATTCCAGGCCCACTACGTTTTGTAACTGGTGACAATGCTCTCGGACGATACGACCAAAGTTTTCCTTGTCACTCCTATTCCTATTGGCGGCTTCCATATAAAGGGGAATCGAAGCCTGCGATTCAACGATCATATTGAGCATGACTTGATTGAGATCATGACGATGATCCCGACTATAACCGGGAGTGATATGAATCACATTTTCTTCACTCAGTTCATCAATGGTTGAATACTGACCATCGAGATGAAAATTCGTCGCATCTAATTGTCCACAGAAAGGCTTTAAACCTAATCTCTGGGCACATCGTACCGCGATTTGGCTATACAATTCGCTGGCTCCATACTCAAAGATCGCATCCAAATTACAGCCTAAGCTATCATCATTCAAACCGTCCGACTCCACCTCCCTTTTCAGTAGACGATTTAAGGGTTTATTCTCGAAAAATTGAGGAACCAAGTAGAGAGTCTGAGATACAAAGCCTAATCCGTTGAGGATCATCGCTACCACAGCGGTTCCATGAGACACTGGCTTTTCACTTGTAGGAAGGAGCTGGTCCAGTTGCTCAATCAGTTCCAATTGGTGGCATATACCTGCCACCAATCCCAGGTAGCCAAGATCTTTTGATTCATAGTTAAATCCATCTGAGGGTGTGGGAAAATAAAAGATTTGAAACACATTTTCCATCACAATGGATATTCAGAAAAACTTCAATTCAGAGTGCGGAAAGACGGTTAGACATTAAGGTTTTCCATTTGGAAGCATATGAAATATGGATACAATTTCTTTTAAAACCCCTTTATTCAAGTCTCTAAGAGAGGTTAAAAGGAAATTGTATCCGGCTCACACCTGGTAAAAGTTAATGGTCAAAAATTGGCAAAAATAAATGGCCATTAGCATGCAGGGTATTGACAAAGTGGAATTTATAAGTATATTAATTTCTTTTTCGCTAACGCGATGATCTTCAACAAAAGAATCAAGAAATATGCGGGAGTCAGTTCAATAG
>JANQJU010000092.1 GCA_028281495.1 SAR324 cluster bacterium | reverse complement strand
GGACAAGGTCGTCCGCGACATGCTCTAAAACATGACTGAGATTCATAGAAATTATAGAAATAGGAAGGTCGAATTTGTGTGAGAAATGGGGCTAACCCCAAAAGATACTTGAAGAAATCAGTAGAATTTAACTATAGGGTTTGCTTTTAAAACGCAATGCCTATCGTGAGGAGGGGACCAGCGAGCGAACCGCCAACTTCTTTGGTGGAATCATCGTTGAAAGTGATCTTTTCTGTATTCAACGTTTCACTGAAGTATCCTGCTGTAAAGAATAAAAAATCCAAGTCCAGCCAATATCCGAGACTGATACGAGATCCCGTCAGTAAAGCTTGGCGAGTGGGTTCAGATTCCGTTCCGGTCGGGTTCGTGCTGTCTCGCTTCCGGATGGAACGCAAATGTTCCAAACTGCTCACTTTGAGAAACAGATTGGAAACCAAAAACCGAAGCGAAAAGGTCGTGTTGGTGACGCCGCTTTGGATAAAGGTGTTGCCGTCACTTAAATCGTTGTCGACTTCTCTACCACCACCAATGGAAAACCACTCGGTGGCCCAGATTTCCAAGTCGAATCCCACGCGGCGATAAGGAGCAAAGGGGCCTGCCAAATCGGTTTCGATGCTGAACGTGCGGTCGGAGAGTTGGGCGTGGAGCGATATCATGCCGCTTCCCAGGAACATTAGGAGCCACGCACAAAACACTTTTCGCATCATAAGCTCTCCCTTCGGAAACGATTGCTAATTAAAAATGCGAAAAAATGCCCAGTGCTAAGCCGCCGGAGAGGGTCACGGTTTCGGTTTGTTTTTCATTCTGTTCGGTTTTGCCCAAAGTGGAAGATGTGACCGTTTCCGAGGCTTGGACCGTAATAAACTGAGCACGAAATCCGACCGATTCCCGAATCCAGTCCATTCCCAACTTGATGATTTGGACCGGTACGGTCTTAGAGGAAGTTTGCGATGATTTGAAATTGTCGGCAAGGAGGGCTTCTTGCTCTGAAGTGAGGCTGGCGGGGCGGTCCCCACCATTGGAATACACATGAGTGACCGTAAAGGAACCTGTTAGCAAACCGGCAAAAAACTTAAATCCATCGGCAGAGTGATCGCTAAAGTACAAATTGGATCCAAACAAGAAACCGCTTTGCACCGATTCAACGATGTCTCCAATCTTTTCGTTATTGGTTTCAAATGAATAATTGCGAATTCCTGGAGTGAGATTCAAATTGAATTCTAGGCCGAATCGTCCTGCAAAGATGTATTCGATCATCAATTCAGTATTCGACACATCCCCGGAAGACGATTTGCTGATTTCAGAAGTGGTGGTATCGGCCTGATTTTCGAGATATTCCGTTTCATATTTATAGGTCACGCCTGTCGTGAGGCGATTCAATCCGATTTTCCATTTCTTTTGTTTGGCGAGTTGCGCATAAGCGTTTGGAACCAACACCAACGCTACAGCGATCACGATAATAAAACGCATGTGGACCTCTCCAGCTCAAGGGTAAGCACTCGTAAGGGTTTCTTAGGGAATGCACAGGCAATGCCAGCCATCCTTGAGTTTACCGATGAATCGATGATGGGGCAAGTAATCGCTGTCTAGGCAGTTAACTTTCGATTTAGGGCAGCGTAGGCTTGGAGTTTACTGGCAGGCATAGGATTGCTTCTACACCTTGAGGAGATCTTGACTCCAACCGAATCATGCCTCCGTGCAGCTTGGCGATTTCCTGAACAAAATTCAAACCCAGACCGGTGCTTTTTTTTTGGGTGTTGGGGCGAGGCAAAGAAAAGAACTTTTCGAACACTCTGTCTAGAGCAAATTCAGGAATACCAGGACCTTTGTCTTCGATGGTCAGCCGTATTTCAGCGGAGGAGGTATGAATTTTTATGTCAACGACTTCGTGGACTGGACTGAAATCAATTGCGTTTTCCAATAAATTGATCAGAGCTTCCTGCAATAGGAATTCGTCGCCTCGAAACCATTGGGGGGGCCCGATTTGCACATTCAATTGAATGTTCTTTTGAGAAGCTTTGGGTTCAAGGCGAATCACTACCTTTGAAATGAGTGCCTGCAAGTCGAGATCTTGAACGGTTTGCAACGAGTGGCGGTTTTCCAATGCGGAAAGTTGCAACAGGCGGTCAACGATTTGCTGCATTCGCATCGTTTCGCTATGGATGTTTTCTAAAAATCGAGTCCGCTGGGAAGCAGGCATGTCCTCGGTGAGAAGCTCCGCTGCTCCTCGGATCGAAGAGAGCGGGCTTTTTAATTCGTGAGTTAAGCTTTGGATGTACTGTTCTACATACTGTTTGCCTTCCAAAGCTTCTCGCATTGATTCAAAGGACCGCCCTAGCTCACCGACTTCACTTTGATCGAGTTTGGGTAAGGTTGCCTGATTGCCACGTCGGATAACCTTGGCATATCGAGTGAGTAGTTGGATCGGTCGCGTGACCCAATAGGTCATGATTAGACTGAGAAGGAGAACTGCAATTCCAGATATGATGGTGACTTGAAGGACTTGGTTTTTTGCAGCTTTAAGAAAAGTTCGAATGTTGGTGGTCGGTTTAGCAACCGTGAGGACGCCTACGGTTTCATTTTGAACCCGGATGGGAGCGGCGATATATAGAATTGTTGTATCCGGATCTTCGGGGTCCAACAGTGTTGCTCGTGCGCCATACTCCCCTTTTAAGGTAAGAAACACGTCACGCCATTGTGAATAATCAGCTCCTTCATCTTGGTGCTCTGAATCAAACACGACCCAGCCGGAGGAGTCCGTAATGTAGACTCGCAGGTCCACATGGGTTTTCACGAGTTTATAGATTTTTGCTTCGAAGGTACGTTCATATGTTTTTTGAAAAATTCGATGAAGCCGCTCAGAATCAAAAGTTTCAGCTTCCATGGATTGGCTGATCCACTCTGCTAAGAGATGAGCTTGATCGACTAGGGCTTCTTCCACTCCTTCCAGATAGCGAACACGCAAATCTTCCATCACCTCATCGGCTAAATAATAAAACCCACCTCCGAAAATAATGAAGAAACTCAAAAAGATCCGAGTTTGCAGTTTCACAAATCCTCTTTTAGCGAGTATCCCATGCCCCGGTGGGTTTGTATTGGATCGTCTTGTGGCATTACATTTTTTAACTTATGTCGGAGGTTTTTGATATGAGCATCCACAGTACGATCCAAGCTGGTTTCCGGTTCCTCCCAGGCCATTTCCATCAAATGGTCTCGCGAGAAAATTTGTCCGGGCCTCCGGATTAGGATTTTTAAGATCCGATATTCATATCGAGATAACTCCAGTGTTGTCCCGTGGTACACAATCCGACTGCGTTCTTCATCCAAGACAAAGGGAAAAGATTGAGGATCCGATGAGGGTGGCTGAAGGGGGGATTGACTGAGAGGATAGGTTGAGCGGGAAGCCTGTGTTCGTCTTAGAATCGCTTTGACCCGTGCCACGAGTTCTCTGGGACTGAACGGTTTTACCACATAATCGTCCGCTCCTATTTCTAACCCCACGACTCGATCAATTTCATGATCCCGGGCCGTGAGGAATAGCACGGGCGTTGAGTGGTGCTGCCGAATGGTTCTGCATAGATCGAACCCATTGATGTCGGGAAGACCGATATCCAAAATGATTAAATCCACCGGGGTTTGAGCAAGCAATTCCAAAACTTGACCCCCCGTAGCATGCCAAACTGGTTGAAGCCGCTCAGTCTCTAAAGCATAACGGATATTTTCTGCAATTGCGGGTTCATCTTCTACAATCAAAATGGTGGGTTGCATAAGCAGTTTTCCGTAAAAATTTTAATGCGTATCCACGGCCAGCTTCTATTTTATGACTGACGAAGGAACATCCCACCCTCCTGTGAATGCAATTTCTGCCAAGGGTTTTCGAGATCGAGGCGCGTTCTCTTTCTCTTGCAGTGCTTCGGGAAGATCTTCCGCTTTCCCTGGATAGCCAATGGCAATCGCTGCGACTGGCTCGAAGTCATCGGGAATGCCATATTCTTCTCGGGTTTTGTCCACCAAGAACCCCGCCATTTGGTGCACCGCTAGTCCCATTGCAGTGGCTTGCGCGCTAAGGTTGCCCACAGCGAGACCCACATCGTGAACTCCATGACGGTTATCACGGCCATTTCGAGTGAACGTTTTTTTAGCCACACTGATCATGAGAACCGGAGCTGCTTTTGCCCAGCTGATGTTTCCTTCAACCAAGCAATTGAGTAGACGCTCGTATTCTTCAGGTTGATCTTTAGTGGCAACTAAAAAACGCCAGGGTTGCTCATTGAAACACGACGCAGCCCACCGTGCCGCCTCCAAGAGACTACCTAGCTTTTCTGGTTCTACCGATTCGGCGGAATAAGCACGAGGACTCCATCGGTCTCGAATGAGATCATGAACAAGATAAGCTGTTTCAGCAGGTTTTTGCATAATTTATTCTCCTTCTCTGGGTTAGATAGTTTGGGGAACCCTATCAAGATTCCCCTTCTCTTGTGAGGGTGACCAAAATTAAATTTTAGTCTATCTCATGTCTTCCGGTAAAGTCATAGCGGTAATTCTTTTAGAGGTGCTATGAGGGGAACTGCTGACATTCAGTTCAAATCAAAGACTAAAAACTCGCTGCTTGCTTTGGCTTCAAATCGGAGCTGTTTTTCTTCTGAGATGGCAGCACCATCACTCACGTTCAGCTCCAAGCCATTGACGTCGATAGCACCTCGGACGACTTGAACCCAAACGTGACGCCCCTGAGGCACTTGATAATCACTCGCCGCCCCGGATTCGAGCTTGCCAACGTAAAGGTTGACATCTTGGTGCACAGTCACCGAATTGAATCTTCCATCTTGAGAAGCTACCAACGTCAACTCACCCGGTTGTGCCGAATCACTGAAATTTTTTTGTTCATATCCCGGAGGAATGGCGTATTGAGCCGGTTTGATCCAAATCTGAAGAAAGTGCACTTTTTCTTCTTTCGATTGATTGTATTCGCTATGGGTCACCCCAGTTCCTGCCGTCATACGTTGGACTTCTCCAGGACGAATTATCGAACTATTGCCCATGCTATCTTTATGCTCAAGAGCACCCTCGATCACATAAGAGATAATCTCCATATCTTGATGCGAGTGGGTCGGAAAGCCAGCTCCTGGCTGTACTCGATCTTCGTTGATTACCCGGAGATCACGAAACCCCATATGCCGAGGATCATAATAAGATGAAAACGAAAAGGTGTGATAAGAATCTAACCAGCCATGGTTAGCGTGTCCGCGATCATTTGATTGACGTGTCGTAATCATAATTCCTCCTATGTTCTTAAGGATCAGGTTTATGTGTGAGGAATGTTCCTCAGGAAATCTGAGAAGATTATGGCGAAGATCTTAATAGAAAAAAAGAATAAAGATTTTATTATAATGATCTAAAAATTAGATCGATATAAAGAGTCTGTAAGGCTTGCAAACTCGCAAATAAGCCCATCGAATCTGAATTGGCTGAAGATTCAAAAAGGAATCTGAAGTTGGGCCTGTGAAAAAGCATGACGAAAATGCGAGGGAGCAAGAGACAATCGCATAGGTTTTGCAGTACACTTAGGAAAGAAATTGAAACGATGACACAACAAAAATCAATGATGAGAGGTGATATGCGGATCTTCAAAGGGCTAGGTATCTATTCAAAAATAGTAGGATTGACTTTGGTTTCAGTCATCCCCTTACTTTTAGTCGGCATTTTCTACATACTGCCCATTTTCGAGAAAGCATTGGAAGGTTCCAAAACCGACAACACTCGAAATTTGGTGGAAGTGGCTATTGGAATTCTGGAAGAACATGGTGCAAAAGTCCGGGCAGGCGAAATGACATTAGCTGAAGCTCAAGCTCGCGCTTCTGCTCAAGTTGAGACTCTGCGTTATAACCGCGATGATTACTTTTGGATTCATAACTTGGACAACATTATGTTGATGCACCCCTTCGTCAAAGACTTGGTTGGAAAAGATCAATCGGGCCTGAAAGATAAAGACGGTAAATTGTGGTTCATCGAACTAACAGAAAAAGCACGTCAAGGTGGTGGGATGGTTCGTTATCTGTGGCCAAAACCCGGCTCGGATGCCCCTGTCCCAAAAATCTCTTATGTCAAGCTCTATGAACCTTGGGGGTGGATTGTTGGGACTGGAGTTTATGTGGATGATCTGGACATTCAAATTCGAGGTTTTATCATCCGGGTTCTTTCCACTTTATTCATCGTGGTTGGCATTGCTTTATTTGTTGCGGCGTTTGTGTTGCGGAGCGTAAAAAGTGGCTTGCTGACAATCAGTTCTTTAGCAGGAGAGGTGACGAGTTCTTCTTCTCAATTGTCTTCTAGTTCGCAAAGTCAAAGTGCGGCTGTTGAAGAAGCGACTGCGTCTTTACAAGAGTTGATTGCTTCGATCCAGGATATTGCAGAGAACGCCAGCAACGTTTCTAATGCAGCACACGATTCGGTGAATCAAGCGCAATCAGGACAAGGAGCGGTACAACAGGCGGTGGATGCGATGAATCAGATCAGTCAATCGTCTCAAAAGATCAATGACATCATTGGCGTGATTTCAGAAATTGCCGAACAAACCAATCTGTTAGCCTTGAACGCTTCCATTGAATCCGCGCGTGCAGGTGAGCATGGTAAAGGTTTTGCGGTGGTTGCGGATGAAGTGCGGAAACTCGCTGAGCGGAGCGCAAAAGCAGCATCTGAAATTGGTCAGCTGATCAAAGAAAGTTCTGAATTGGTTGGGAATGGGGTGGAGTTGTCTCATGAAGCTGGTCAAATGCTAGGGGGGATCATTGAACACGTTAATCGGACTGCCGAGATGGTCGAACAAATTTCTGCCGCGACCGAGGAACAAGCTGCCACTTCGAGTAGTATCAAGGATGGCATCAATCAAATCTCAGTAACAGCCAATGAAAATTCTGTGTTTGCTGCCACTTTGGCAGATTCGGCCCAAAACATGACTCACCAAATTGCAAGTATTGTCCAAGGAAAAAGCTCGGATGATTCTTCCCCCATGGCACCCTCAAATGTTTCGCCAAGTATGCCCCCCGCCCCAATGAATGTAGCCGCCTCTTCTAGGGCGTTGATACAGGTGCCTCAAACTCCTCGTTCCAACCCAATCCACAAAAAAACAACAGGGCAAGGTGAAGAGTTTCTGGATTGGTAATCTTTCGAAATGGAAACATCTGCAATAGCCTGCTGACGCTTAAAGGTTCAAAAGTTGGGGCAGGCTAAAAAATTGCGTCAATCAATTAACCCGGCGTGCTTGGGAGCGGATCGTTTCCAATTGATTGCGGACTAGCTTTGAAGACACATCGCTTGGCTCCATTTGTAAAAACGCTTCTAAATCCGCGGCTGCTTCTTGGAAGCACTCCAGTTGGTAGTAGACAAGCCCGCGGTCTCGGTATTCCATAGAGAGATCCGGATTGAGTAGCAGAATCCTATGACTGCACGAAAGCACATCTTCGAATCGCTGTTTTTGTAGATACACTCCTTTGAGATTACGCAAAATCCGAATCAAAATGTCCCGTGAAGACGCTTTTCGCAGGTGTTTTGCTTCGAGGCGCATATCTTTTCCGATAAAAGCGGCAAATTTCTGCTCACATTCTTCTAAGGAAATCACTTTGCCAAAAAACGGATCGATCAGAATTTCTTCAGCAACTCCGACCCACTTCATCAAAAAATGTCCTGGAAAATTAATTCCATACACCGATTCACCTAAGTGTTGTGCTACTCCTATATAAACGATTGCTAATGTAATCGGGATGCCGGTTTTGCGGTCGAGAACTTCGTTAAGGAAACTATTGCGAGGGTCGTAGTAATCGTCATCATTGCCGACAAATTCTTTGGCAACGAACAAAAATTCATTCATTTGTGACACACGTTCAGCCAGATTGAGGGCAGGCTGCATATAGTTTTCGGCTTCTTCAGCCAATTGCTCTACTTTGGTGAGATATTGAGCGATGTCTAAATCGGGGTAGGTTTCGGAAGCGATCACGAGTGCAGCTTCGACCACGTTGATCTCGTGATCTGGCATCTGGGATAATTCTTTCATGCGGGCTTGAGAATTAATAAACATCTTTATCCTTTCCAGAGTGCTTAAAGCTGCTGGCTAAATATGAAGTTGAAATAATGCAGATGGCCTTGATGTAAGATAAGTGCTCAAGTCATCACGATATTAATGATATATCAGAATCTAGGTTGAAACGTAAGGAATCTGAGTTACTTATGAAATGGCACTACTTCACATTAATTTGGTTTTGTATTTTTTTCTTAGGACCGGTTTTAGCCCTTTTCAGTTGTTCAGTACGTCTCGATACCAATTGGCAAACTGCTAGCCGAGAAAGTGCTAATCTTGCTCCTCATCCTTCGAAAACGCATGAAGCCGTGGTGCAGGTCTATGCCGCTCGGGCTTATAATTGGAGAGGGATCTTCGCTGTGCATATGTGGATTGCCGTGAAACCACAGGATGAATACTATACAAACTATCAAGTGGTAGGTTGGCGGGCCTATCGCGGTGGCTCTGCCGTGGTCGTGCATTCCGATATACCGGATCGATATTGGTACGGACATAAACCAGAAGTGTTATTGGAATGGCGAGGAGAGCGGGCCGCTGCTGTGATTCCCAAAATTCAGGCGGCAGTGGAATCTTATCCTTATGAACGCGAGTATACGGTTTGGCCTGGCCCCAATAGCAACACCTTCATTGCCCATGTGATACGAGAAGTGCCTGAACTCGAACTGGATCTTCCAGTGACCGCTATCGGAAAGGATTTTACGCCGTTGAATCAACCTTTCATCCGGGCACCGAGTGGCACCGGATATCAGCTATCCGTCTTTGGTGTTGTAGGGATTACAGTTGCACGGGAAGAAGGCTTAGAATTGAATTTTCTGGGTTTGGCAGCTGGTATTGATCCGTTAGGACCTGCCATCAAATTACCTGGAATTGGCCGAATTGGCTGGCGTTAGCTTCTGTAAAACTTGTTTCGCTGAGACTTGCCCTTGGTCGGATGCCTTTCCGAGCCATTTCAATGCCCTGTCTCGATTCTGTTCCATACCCAATCCTTGGTAATACATAATACCCAAGTTGTATTGGGCAAGCGCGTGATCTTGTTCAGCAGCTCTTCGAATCCAGCGAGCTGCTTCTTTGTAGTTGCGAGGAACCCCCACTCCATTGGAATACAGCAATCCTAAATTATGCTGCGCCTTTGCATAACCTTGTTCAGCTGCACGGCGATACCAACGCATTGCTTCTTTGGAATTTTTAGCAACTCCTTGTCCGGTATCATATAACAGACCCAAGTTATTTTGTGCTTGGCGATTCCCTTGCAGACTCGACTTTAGAAACCAGTGGGCAGCCTCTTTAAAATCTTGATCGATTCCACTTCCTGTTTGGTACATAATGCCCAAATTATACTGGCCCTCTGCATGTCCTTGTTTTGCCGCTCTCCAAAACCAGTGAAAAGCGGTGTCGTGATTTTTTTCCACGCCTAAGCCGTTGTGGAAAAGGTGAGCTAAGTTGTTTTGGGCTTCAGCATCGCCTTGCTTGGCCGCATCCGCATACCATTTGACTGAGGTCTCATAATTCCGTTCAGTTCCCAGCCCATTTTGAAACATATAACCTAGATATCTTTTGGCTTCCGTATCCCCTTTGTTGGCTGCCTGCTGAAACCAAAGCAAGGCTTGTTTATAGTTCTGCGTTCCTTCTAGGCCGTAAAATAAATTGGTGGCTTTTACAAAAACGTCATCTTGATCAAATGACCATTGAAACACTTCTTGCCCTAAGCCTTCTCGAAAAGTTTTCCAAAGATTGCTGTAATCATCTGTCCATACTATCGATTTTTTAGGCAGTGGTCTCAAATGTGGTTGGACGATGGGATGCTGAAGGAATGCCATATTGTTGCTCACCAACATCCAAGAGGAACTATAGATGCCGTAGGGGTTGGAACGGTTGATGATCAATGCAATTTGGTGTTTTGACGTTTGAGCGAGACCTTGAATGACTGGAGCTAAATCTAAATTGCGGTTGGATATATGGATTGCCAAAATACCCGATGATTTGAGGTGCTGCCAATATAGCCGGTATGCTTCGTTTGTCAGGAGATGGATGGGAATGGCATCCCCGGTAAAAGCATCGACCACCAAGATATCAAACTTCAAGGAACCGTGAAGTTTCCATTCTTGAGCCAACGCCATCCGAGCGTCATTGTGTATGATTTCAAATTCCGCTTCGGTATCTTTCAAATACGAAAAATGAGTCTGCGCCACTTCTGTCACTTGTGGGTTGATTTCGTAAAAACGGAAGCGGTCTCCTTCTTGTCCATAAGCGGCCAATGTTCCGATTCCTAATCCAATGACACCAATATGATAATTTCTTGAGCCGGTATCGTTTGGAACTTCATTGAAACCATTCATCGAATCTTTCAAAAGGGTTTTTGGCTGCTCTAAAGAGTGAGGATGAAGTTTTAAATTGGTGTGGCCAGAATCTGAAGTTGCCACGTAATATCTCATTGCTAATCCAATGCCGCTATCAGGGCCGAAATAAGAGGTCAGATTGTGTCTCAACGCGACGTCGGTAAACTGGAAACCATGTTGGATGGCACCGTTGCGAAGAATGCGCCTTGCAAATTGCGTGTTGGTTCCAGTTTCCTCTACGCGCAAAACCCCGTAGAAATTTCGGTAGGCCGCAATCACTGATTGATTTTGGTCTTCTATCGGTTTCCAAATGGCATAAAGCAATACAAGTCCGCTAAGTACAAAGCTCAAACTAAGAAGGGGGAGGATTCGAGGTCTTGAATGCAAATTCCGTTGTTTGGCAACATCCCTGATTAAACAGATTCCCGTGGCCCCAAACACAGTGAGGAGAGCCACATGGAATTCCCAATACCCATTGAAAATCAGCGGGGCGACTATCGATACAAAGATCCCACCCAACACACCGCCTAGAGCCACATACAAATAAAATGAGGTCAACTCAGCGGACATTGGTTTTATTTTTACTAATTCACCATGACATGCCACGCATCCTACAAACAAAAGTGCAGAATAAATTAGGATCTCTTCATAGAGGTGGGGTAATCCTTTTTGATTCAAAAGATAGGCGGTCAGTATGAGCACTCCACCTAAGGTTGGAATTATTATACGGCGCCGATACCAACGTTCATATTCGAAACACAGGATGAAAGATAAGAGATACAAGGCTAGGGGCAGCACCCACAACAGAGGAATTGGAGCCACGTTCTGAGTCAGTTGATTGCTGACAGCAAGCAGTAAGATCACACCCGATGCAGAAAGAACTAACCACAAAAAACGATCAAAAAATGAAACATGGTTAGGGGCTTGTGTAAAGGAAGGCGAGGTTGGATGAAACTGAAATTGTGCCGTAGACTGTCGAAAAATGCGGTATCCAACTCCCATGCTCATTAAGACAAAAACTCCATATCCTGCGGACCATATCGTTGTTTGAGAGTGTACTCCCCAATGTGGTTCTACTAAGAAAGGATAGGTAACCAATCCCATCAATGAACCGAGATTCGACAAGGCAAATAGTCTATAGGGAGAACGATCTATTTCGGTTTTTCCAAACCAAGACTGTAAGAGGGGACTTGTTGAAGAGAGCAGCAGATACGGACCTCCAACCGAGATGAGAAGCAACATTAAAATCTTTAACACTGGTTGCTCTGGCCCGGCAGGTTCCCACGATGTATCGGGAGTGATTGGTAATACCAATAAGGAAACCATCAGAAGTAGCAGATGAATTTGAACTTGCCGACGAATTCTAGGCCGACGAGCTAACCAATGAACATAGGCGTATCCCGCTAAAAGTCCGATCTGAAAAAACAATAATGCGGTGGTCCATACTGCCGGACTTCCGCCAAACCAAGGAAGGATGTAACGCCCTATGATAGGTTGGACTTGAAACAGCAAAAAGGCACTGAGAAACAACGTGAGTGCGTAATGCCACATATCTTTATTCCCACTGCCGTCCAATATGTTCTTCTAATACTTCAAGAAAGGCTTGGCCGTAGCGTTCCAGCTTCACATCTCCAATTCCAGGAAGCTGAAGCATAGCTTGCAAGGTTGAGGGTTTGTTCAATACGAGCGCTTCCAAGGTTGTGTCTTGGAAAATAACATAAGGTGGAACGCCCTGCTCGCGAGCCAGTTCCAAGCGACATGACCGGAGTTCGTCCCACAGGGCTTGGTCCGAAGCATCCTTCCAACGAAACTTCTGAACGAGTTTTTCTCGTTTTGTCTTTTTTTTGGTGAGGATCGCATCATGGCGAAATTCAATTTTTTGAGCACCTTGTAGCACCGGTCGACTTTCTGAATTGAGAAGGAGGCCACCATAGCCATCCACATCGACTTCCAACACCCCCATGGCAACCAGTTGACGAAACACTGAAAGCCATTGGTCTTTTTTTAGCTCGGTCCCAATGCCAAACGTGCTGACTTGATCATGACGGAATTTCATGACCCGGTCGGTCGCATTACCCAAGAGTACATCCGTTAAATAGCCAGCACCAAACTGTTGCCCAGTGCGGTACACACAGGACAAGGCTTTTTGGGCTGCAATACTGCCATCCCATGTTTTTACGGGGTACAAGCAGGTATCGCAGTTGCCACATGGCTGTTCCAACGTTTCTCCAAAATAGCTGAGAAGCACTTGTCGACGGCAGGTGGTGGTTTCGCAAAGTCCAAGCATCGCATTAAGTTTGCGTTGTCCAATCGCCTTAAAATGTTCATCTGCTTCGGACCCTGAAATGATTTGCCGTAAGGTGATTAGGTCTTGTAAGCCATAGATCATCCATGCATCGGCTGGCAGTCCGTCGCGTCCGGCACGTCCGGTTTCTTGATAATACGCCTCCACACTTTTAGGGATTCCTAGATGAGCAACAAATCGGACATTAGGTTTGTCGATGCCCATTCCGAACGCGATAGTTGCGACAATGATCACCCCTTCTTCTTTCAAAAACAGCTCCTGATGCTGTTGGCGCATTTCATTGGGCAGTCCTGCGTGATAAGGCAAAGCATTCCATCCTTTTTCCACCAGCCACGCCGCAGTTTTTTCAACGTTGTTTCTCGTGAGGCAATACACGATGCCCGCATCATCCGGGTGCTCCCGTTCCAGAAAATCTAAAAGTTGAGACTTAGGATTTTGTTTCAATCCAATGCGATAGGTGATGTTGGGACGATCAAATCCAGTAATGAACGTCTGGGCTTGCAATAATCCCAATTTATCCAAAACCTCTCTACGAGTTGGGTCATCTGCCGTAGCGGTCAGGGCAATTCGAGGGATTTGTGGAAATCGTTCATGCAGGATACTCAACTGAATATATTCAGGGCGAAAATCATGACCCCACTGCGAAACACAATGGGCTTCGTCGATAGCAAACAAAGCTAAAGGGACTCGTTCCAAAAGGTCTAAAAAACGGTCGTTCAAGAGTCTTTCGGGAGCGACGTAAACTAAATCGAGTTCGCCTTTGACCATTTGCTGTTCAATCGATCGAGCTTCCTGCCAAGACTGGGTTGAGTTTAGGAAAGCTGCTCGGACATCTAGTTGCAAAAGACCCGTTACCTGATCTTGCATTAAAGCAATCAACGGAGAGATGACAACACCCACGCCAGGACGCATCATCGCCGGGATCTGATAGCATAAGGACTTTCCCCCACCAGTCGGCATGAGGACCAAAGCATCTCCACCACGGAGCACATGGCGGATGATCGCATCTTGTTGACCACGAAACGATTCGTAACCAAATACATGACGCAAAACTTCTTGAGGATCAGACTGGGATGTAGCGTGAAACGGAGTTGATACCATGAGGGGGTGTGTCTTCAGCAAGTGATCGGATATGGCTTTAATATGAGGGAGTGAGAATTTTGTTAGTACCTTCTTGGACTTCTGCAAGGAAACAACCTGCAATTTTCCATTCACCATTTGGTAATTGCTTCATTTCGTAAAATGCGAAGTAATCCAGGCCGTCAGGACCGGTAACTCGAACCTGTTGGATGGGCACATTATTAATATCCAAAAGTTCCAAAAAACTCACAGATTGAGGGCGGTATACCGGTTGGTAACTTGTTCGCACCATGCTCATAAATTTTTCAGAATTTTGAAAAAGTTCTTGAATTTGGGAAGTGGCATAAGAGAAGGCTCGCCTGCCATCGTCTTGCTTGAAAGCGTCCATTTGGGCTTGAATCACCGAAATGATTTCAGTACGTCGATCCGTACCAGGTACGCGAGTTGCGGCATTGGTTGAAAAAACAAAATTGATGAAGAGGGTGCATAGAATCGTACCTGCAATAAGAAATTTCATAGCACCTCTCCCTTCAAACTTATCGAAATTTAAGTTTATGACGAGTCTTCAATATCCGCCGATGTTCCAGCATTTGTTTTTTTTGAGCCTGTGCATACCGAGCCGCTTCGACTTTATCATGGCGAGTTAACTCCAACGCTAATTCGCGCTGCAACTTGCGATAATTGGTCAAACGTTGCAGGGTCAGCTCATTTCGCTCAATTGCCTTTTGAACTGCACAACCGGGTTCGTTGTGGTGTTGGCAATCTCGAAATTTGCATTGAGTTGACCACTCGGCAATATCTGCAAATGACCTGTCCAGACTACCTTCAGCCTCCCACAATTGCAACTCTCGCATGCCAGGAGTGTCAATGATCATGCCCCCTTGGGGAAGGCTGAGCAATTGCCGAGCTGTTGTGGTATGACGTCCTTTGCCGTCTGCATCGCGAATGGTCTGAATGGCTTGGTCTGCTTGCTCCATTAATCGATTCACCAACGTTGATTTCCCAACTCCTGATGACCCTAAAAGGACCGCAGTGCTGCCTTGTAAAAAATAATTTTGAACAGCTTCAATACCGCGTTCCTCGTATACACTGATCACATGAATTGGAGCACCACAAGCAACTGTTTCGACATCAAAGACTACTTGAGAAATATTTTCACACAAGTCTGCCTTTGTGAGCAAAATGATCGGTTCGGCTCCAGAATCCCAAATCATTGTCAGATAACGCTCTAATCTCCGAAGATTCAAATCCTGATTCAGCGAAGTGACAATAAAAGCGATATCAACATTTGAAGCCAGGATCTGTTCTTCATCTTTGTTGCCCGCAGTATTGCGAGTTAACTGAGTCTGCCGCTCTAATACTCTGTGAATAGTTGCTTGGCCTTCGCCAAAACGTGCTTCGCAGACCACCCAATCGCCCACCACTGGAAGATCGACAAACAAATGAGCTTCATGACGAAATTTTCCTGAGATCGTACCCAATAGCTCTCGATCTTTGTCAAATCTCAATCGATACAGATCTTTAGCCGCAAAAGTAACACGTGCGATCTGTTTAGAATCATATTCTGAAATGCTGAGTTGGTGTTGAAAAAAGGGTTTCCACCCAAATGCTTTTAGTGAATTCATGACTAAACTCCTGAGTTTAGGAAAAGCTACCATAGCTTGCTTCCTACAATATAAAATAAGGATTTATAGGCTTCGGAGTGGTCATTCGGATACGGCCTACAAAAGAGGACTGTGCATTGACTATATAAACTGAAAGGTTATAGAGCAACGCTTGCAGATGCAGAAACGGCTGAGACCCGAGGGTGATTGAATTAGACCAAGCCTATAAATGTGTTGAGACTAAAAATATAGGGATATGAAGTTTAGAGAACTGGCAGGAAGGAGAAACCGAGAGCTAAAAGCGATGCTTAATGTTTTTAGGTAGTTTTATTGCTTCCTTGAGCCAAATTCTCCATAGATTGCAAGATCAGCAAATTTGGTAGGCTGTTTTGTCATAGAGGTCATAAAGCTCCTTAGGGGCAAAAAGTGATTGGGGAAAGATGTTACAAAGATCAATTTTAGGACATTTACTCAGATACAGTCAAGGCTCCTATTGTAACATTTAGCAAGATACGCGAGGTTACGGGTCGATGTTCCACTAGGGTTTTTTGAGCATTTGGTTGCCGAAATCAGATATCCATTATGAAACATTTCCTTCAACGGGATTCTGATAAAATCATCATATTAGCTGCATCTCAATAGGAGTATCATGAAATTATATCTTGTTTTGCTTTTCACGCTTTGTTCTGGGGGCCTTGCTTTTTCCGCAGAAGTTGACGCTTCTGAAGAGGTCAAACCAGAAGAGCCGTCTATATTGGAGCGAATCATAGGAGACGATGGGCTGGTCAATACAAATACGCACGATCTCTCGCTAGCTCCGGTTGTGGGATCGACCCCCACAACTGGTTTGATATTAGGAGGTGGAATTTTTTTAACACCTAAGGAAGAAAAAGATTATGAAATCAACACTGTTCTCGTTTTCTCTTTAGAAGGGTTCTACTTTATCAACTTCCAGTACGACAACTGGATCACCCCAAGGGTTGCCTGGGGTATTGAAACAAGCACAACAAATTTTATCGACGCATTTTACGGTGAGGGCAACGAAACTGAAGTGGATGACAAAGTAGAAATCTCTCAAAACAAAGTGACTGCGCTGCCCAAAGTCACCTACGAGTGGAGCGATGAATTGAGCACATCTGTTTTTTTCGACGTGCGTTCACGCCAGGAATTAGGGGCACGAAGAGCGGAAGATGAGAATGAAGATTTCGATTCTGACCTTCGATTTTTTGAAGACGAGACCACGACTGGTATTGGTATTTCGGGGAGCTACGATTTGCGTGACAACCCAAAAGATCCTCGAACGGGAGAATTCTATGAATTGAGCGCTACGACTCTGCCTGCTGCCATGAGTACGCTTGATGAATCTGAGGACTCTTTGCTAATTCAGGGAGAATTTCGAATCTTTCGTCCTGTGTTAGAGAAAAGCGTTCTAGCATTCCGAATTATTGGAGGACACGCATGGGGGGATCCTTCCTATGTATTTCGCTTTAGTTTAGGTGGAAGAAACACGTTACGCGGGTACCATGCTAATCGCTTTAGGGGTAATAAATTTTATCTACTACAGTACGAACTTCGGTTCCCTATATGGAAATATATCTCGGGTATCGGCTTTCTTGAATATGGCGACATTGCTGACACAGCTTTGGATGATCCGAAAACAGCTGGTGGTGGTGGGCTTCGTATTGGATTACCTCCTTCTGGTGCGGTCAAAATGCGGTTCGATTTTGGAATAGGGGAAGACCAAACCGGATTATTCGTTTCTTTTGGGCAGGTCTTCTAAAAATGACTTGCAAACAGCATACTGTTTTAATACAGAATAGAGGTTTTATTATCCACTTCCTTTCTATCGTGTAATAACCCGAAGCGAATGAATATAGTGCTGTAACTATAGAGTCCTTCAACTTATTAAATTTCATTTAATTGAATCTTTAAGCCATCTAAAGGAGAAGCATATGGCTGCCATTTCTTTGAAGCAATTTGTAGAAGCTGGTGTTCATTTTGGACATCAAACCCGACGTTGGAACCCTAAAATGGAGAAATTCATTTACGGGTCAAAACATGGAATTCACATCATTGATCTACGACAAACTCTTCATCACCTTAAAAAAGCGTATGAATACACCCGGGCCATATCCGAAGAAGGCAAAACGGTTTTGTTCGTAGGAACCAAGGATCAAGCGAAAACAATCATCCAGGAGGAAGCAGAACGCAGTGGAAGTTTTTTCATTACCGACCGATGGTTAGGAGGATTGTTGACAAATTTTGAAACAGTCCGTCAGTCAGTTGCAAAGATCAAACAATATGAAGAAATGGCGGGACCGGATGGCAACTACGAGGGTATTTTAAAAAAAGAAGCCCTGAGGATAGAACGCAAACGTCAAAAACTAGAAATGTCTTTGGGAGGCGTTAAAGACATGCGTGATTTGCCTTCTGCAATTTTTTTAGTGGATTGCAAAAAAGAACATATTGCTGTGAAAGAAGCTCGAAAGCTCAGTATTCCTATCATTGCAATTGTCGATACCAATTGTGATCCTGATGGAATCGCAATGCCTATTCCTGGAAATGACGATGCGCCGAGAGCGATTCGGCTGTTTGCCAATGTCATTTCGACTGCTATTTTGGAAGGCAAAGCAATTCGCGAGCAACGAATCCAAGAATTGCAAGCAAATCAACCAGAATCTGATACAAAACCTGAAAAAGCTTATGCCGCCGATACTCCGGCAGAATTTGTGAAAGATGAGAAAGAAACTGAAAAAGCATCAGGTAAAGGTAAGGGCGCTTCTTTTTCGGTGTCTTCCAAAAAATCAGAACAAAAATCCTCATCTACAGAAGATTCAAAACCTGCCCATGAGTCGACAAAAACCACTGCAACACCAGTAAAGGAAGAAGCTCAAAAAGTAACACCAACAACAGAGTCTACTACCGAGAACCTATCTGAAAAATCAGAAACTCAATCCGAAGAGAAGGCAATGGGAAATAGTACAAAAATAACAGCGAGCCTTGTGAAAGAACTTAGAGAAATCACAGGTGTTGGCATGATGGAGTGTAAAAAAGCTTTAGTTGAAACAAATGGTGATATTGAAGCAGCTAAAGAACATTTACGAAAAACTGGCCAAGCAAAAGCTCTTAAAAAGTCCTCTCGTGAGACAAAAGAGGGAGGAATCGGTATGTTCATTACCGAAGATAAAAAAAGTGGTGGATTGATTAAGTTGGCATGTGAAACAGACTTTGTCGCACAAAATGAGACGTTTCAAAGCTTGCTAAGTCAGTTGGCCCAACAAGCTAACGCTAACGGCTCCGATAACTTTTTGGAGCAAACATCGGTAGGCGGAGGAGAATCTATACAGGAAGTATTACATCGTGCAGTTGCTGAGCTAGGAGAAAATGTACAGTTTGTAGATGCCAAACAGATGTCTACCGAATCTGGTGTTGTTGGTGGTTACGTGCACACAAATGGCAAAGTTGGAGTGCTACTTCGATTGGACACCGACGGAGAAGGGGATATTTCAGCGTTGACTGCATTGGCAAAAGACATTGCAATGCACATTGCTGCGACTCAAGCAGAAGCGGTTCGCGAGGATGAAATTGACCCGGCTGTGATTGAGAAAGAAAAGGAAATCTTCACTTCTCAAGCAAGAGAATCTGGGAAACCTGACAATATTATTGAAAAAATGATTGAAGGTCGGATGAAAAAATTCATAAAAGAAGTTTGTGTTTTAACACAACCTTTTGTGAAAAATCCTGACCAAACTATCGACGCTCTGCTTAAAGAAAAAGGAAAAGAATTAGGCGTAGCAATCACGCTGAATGCCTTTGCCAAATTCCAATTTTAAGGAGGGCGCGTGAAGCCAAAATATAAGCGCGTCTTATTGAAATTGAGTGGTGAAGTTTTAGGAGGAGTCAATGGATTTGGTTTTGACTATGACGTGATTGGGCAGATCACTGAAAATGTAATCTCGGTCTACCAACTCAATGTTGAAATAGGCATTGTCGTTGGAGGTGGAAATATTTTCCGTGGAGGCCGTTCAGCCCCATATCGGATCGACCGTGTGGTGGGCGATCATATGGGAATGTTGGCAACAGTCATTAATAGTCTGTGTCTTCAAGAATCGTTGGAACAAAGAGGGATTAAAACTCGTGTGATGTCTGCAATCGAAATGCATGCGATTGCAGAACCTTATATCAAGCGCAGGGCTGACCGGCATTTAGAAAAAGGCCGGGTTGTGATTTTTGCGGCGGGTACTGGGAATCCCTTTTTTACCACCGATACAGCAGCAGTTTTGAGAGCAAAAGAAATTTCTGCAGATGTGGTTATTAAAGCGACTAAGACAGATGGAGTCTACGATAAAGATCCCAACCTTTATTCTGACGCAGTTCGCTACAGCAGCCTTTCTTACGATACTGTGCTAAAGAAAGGTTTAAAAGTAATGGATGCCACGGCAATTGCGTTTTGCAAAGATAACCATCTGCCAATTGTGGTAGTTGATATTGGATCTCAGAGTTCAATTTTCAATGTGGTTTGTGGCGAGGATATTGGAACTATCATCAGTTGAGGTTGTATGAGTGTGGAAACTATTGAAGAAGTTCAAGAAATACTTAACAAAAAAATGAATAGTACAATAGAAAGCCTTCTGAAAGATTTTAAATCTGTTCGTACTGGGCGTGCTACTCCCACTATATTCGATTCGGTTAAGGTAAACTATTATGGAACACCAACCCCGCTATCCCAAGTGGGAACTGTGACAGCACCTGAACCTCAGCTCGTTGTCATCAATCCTTGGGACAAACAAATGCTGAAGGAAATCGAACGAGAAATCCAAAAAGCAAACTTGGGAGTCACGCTATCTCAGGATGGAAATATCATTCGTGCCGTAATTCCTCCTCTCACGGAAGATCGCCGGAAAGAGCTGGTGAAACAAGTGAAGAAAATGGGAGAAGAGTGCAAAATTGCTATTCGCAATGTAAGGCGAGAAGCAAACGAAAACGTAAAAAAGTTAGAAAAAGGAAAGCAGATTTCTCAAGATGAAGAAAAAGTAGCATTAGATTCGATTCAAAAGGCAACCAACAAACATATTGAGAATGTTGATAAGCTAATCAACGAGAAAGAAAAAGAATTGTTGACGGTTTAACCCGTTATTGTTCATAACCCCCAATTTTTCCTCCCCACTGGGTCTTGTACCTCGCGAAGCCGACTTAAAACTCGTTATGATTGCGGCGCTTTTTTATTCGATTTGGCCCTACCAAATTTTTAAGTCCGTTTTGTTTCGCGGGGGAATGACGTTCCTGACGTGTTACCTTGTGATTAATTTTTTGATGCCAAAAATTATTCGATTATTTCGAAAATATGGCATCACATCTGATTTCACTCCAGCAGTTCCGAATACAAAGCCTTATACCGGTGCCACACCAATTATGGGAGGGGGTATCCTTATTCTCGCAATTCTCTTTGCTGCTTTGCTTTGGTGCAATCTCAATCAATATATCGTTGCTCTGCTCACAATAATGGTTGCGTTTGGTATCATTGGAGCTGTAGACGATATAGCAAAGGTGTATCAGAAAAGAAGAATAGAAGCGGGAAAAGAAAAACGTAAATGGTACAGTGAAAAGGCTGATGGTATCAGTGGCAAAACCCGTCTATTTGCCGAATTTGCTGTTGCTCTCGTGGTGGTTCTGGCGCTTTACCTCTATGTCGACATTGATGGACATTTGGTTGTGCCTTTTGTACCGATAAAAACGCTTTATCCTTATTTACCAAAGTATATTTTCATTCCATTTATGTTACTGATTATCGTCGGTGGAGCGAATGCGGTGAATCTAACAGATGGAATGGATTCTTTGGCAACCGTTCCGTTAATGACGTGTGCCTTATTTGTGGCTTCAGTCGCATATATTGGGGGAGATTCGGAGTGGGCTACCCGTCTAAAGATTCCTCATCTTACACATGACATTAAGGAATTAAGTGTTTTTGCAATGGCTATTATAAGTGCTGGATTCACGTTTTTGCGTTTTAATGCCCCACCTGCAGCTATTTATATGGGAGATCTTGGTGCCTTGGCTTTGGGAAGTGTGATTTCAGCAATGTTTATCTTTGTAAAAGCTGAATTGTTTCTGCCGATAGTGGGGGGAATCTTTGTTTTTTCTGTTTTATCGGCGTCCGCTCAACGTATTTTTTTCAAGTTAATGTTGCACTGGAAAGGTCGTACTGCAGCGGAACGATATCGGTTTTTTCTCAGATCTCCGTATCATCATCATTTGCAGAAACTTTGGACATATTCGGAAAAGAAACCGGAAGTTGAATCGGTTTGGCTTATGTTTTTGCAGAAGATTGGTATCAGGCCGTTACCTGATGAAGAAAAGTTGGTCAATCCTAAAGAAGTTCACAGTCGTGTAGTTTGGCTTATGCATCAGAAATCTATTTGGTTGTTTGTGATTACTGTTATTCTTTATTTTAAAGTTCGCTAATGATTTGGGGAATGTTTTTACTTCCTGACAAGAGAAGTGCTGGTAAAAAGGAGAGAACGTATGAACTTAGAAAATAAGGTTGCCCTCGTTACAGGAGCAGGGCGAGGTATTGGAAAAGGGATCGCTCTTAGTTTGGCAAAATCTGGAGCTGATATTGCTTTTACTAATCGGAACAAAACTTATTCGGATCAAACTAAGTCGGAGATCGAAGCACTAGGAAGACGTTGTTTGGCCTTTCAAGCCGATGTCACAAATGTGGAAGCAATTGAAGAAATGACTGCGACTGTGCAAAAGACCTTTTCCAAGATTGATATTTTAGTTAACAATGCTGGAGTAACCCAAGATAACTTATTCCTTCGAATGAAACGCGACGAATGGGATCGAGTCTTGGACGTTAATCTGACAGGAATCTTTAATATGACTAAAGCTGTTATCAAAGGTATGATTCGACAACGTCATGGAAGAATCATCAACATTACCTCAGTGGTCGGATTTACAGGAAACTCGGGACAGGTGAATTACAGCTCTGCAAAGTCGGGAATATTAGGATTTACCAAATCTTTGGCTCGCGAACTTGGAAGCAGAAATATCACCTGCAATGCCATTGCACCGGGCTACATTGAAACTGATATGACTTCTGCACTGAACGAGGAACAGTCCAAGTACATTCTTGATCAAATCCCTTTAGGCCGCATGGGTTCTGTTGAAGACATCGCTCAAGCAGTGTGTTTCCTTGCTTCAGATGCAGCCAATTATGTGACGGGAACCACTCTTCATGTCAATGGTGGAATGTACTGTTAAAATTTGCCAGTTTAGACAGCGAAACTTGCTATTTTATGTCTTCAAAAAAGTTTGACTTTTATAACAAGTTCGCCAAAAAAAAGTTAATTTTTAACGAAAAACTTAAAATTTTGCCCTTCTTCCTGTCACCCCGGAAGAGGTCGAGTTTGTTTGTATAGGGGTATGAAAAGTTTACGTTTTTTCAAATAGGGATTTATATGGATATTGAAGCGAAAGTAAAAGGCATCATTAGTGAGCAATTAGGTGTTGAAGAGGATAAAATTAAACCGGAATCACATTTTGCTGATGATTTAGATGCTGATTCACTAGACACCGTTGAATTGGTGATGGCCTTCGAAGAAGAGTTTGGTGTTACCATTCCTGACGACGCTGCTGAAAAAATTACTACTGTTAACGCAGCCATTGAATTCATTAAACAAGCTCAAGCGGAATAAGCGGTTTATGCCAAAACGTATTGTAGTTACAGGGTTAGGTGTCGTTTGCCCGTTGGGAAACAATCTAAAAACGACATGGGAAGCATGCTCCAATGGAAGCTCAGGTATTGATCGAGTAAGCAAGTTTGATCCGTCTGGGTTGCGTAGCCAGATTGCGGGGGAGGTTAGAGGGTTTGAAATCCCGTCTGTGATTCCTCCCAAAGAAGTTAAGAAAATGGACGCTTTTATTCACTACTCTATCGCTTCAACCCAGGAAGCTCTGCAGGACGCAGGCTTGGAGATTACCGAAGAGTTACAAAACGATACAGGAGTCTCTCTCGGAATCGGTATAGGAGGGCAACCAATGATTGAAAAATATCATGTGTTGCTTCGTGAAAAAGGTCCGGGGCGAATCACACCATTTTTTATTCCTATGGTGTTGTTAAATATGGCGGCAGGGCAGGTTTCATTAGTCTTTGGTGCTAAAAATTATAATGCTTGTACCGTATCTGCCTGTGCTTCTTCAAATCATGCAATTGGTGATGCTGCGAGGTTGATTGAACGAGGAGATGCTAAGGTTATGATAGTCGGGGGAGCGGAAGGGGCTGTCACTCCGTTATGCATTGGGGGTTTTGCTGCAATGCGAGCTTTGAGTACGCGAAATGATGATCCGCAGAAGGCCAGCCGACCCTATGACAAGAACCGAGATGGTTTTGTTTTTTCTGAAGGATCCGCATCTCTCATTTTGGAAGAGTTTGAATTTGCTAAGGCTCGTGGAGCACGCATCTACTGTGAGCTAGTTGGATATGGGTACAGTTCGGATGCCTTTCATATGACGACACCTTCTATCGAAGGCCCTGCTCGTGCAATGAAAAATGCTTTGAAAGATGCTCAGATCAATCCAGAAGATTTGGAGTATATTAATGCGCACGCGACGTCCACCCCAGTGGGCGATATCAACGAACTGAATGCTATAAAGCGTGCCTTGGGTGTAGAGGTTGCTGAAAAGCTTTCTCTAAGTGCAACTAAATCGATGACAGGACACCTGTTAGGTGCGTCTGGCGCGGTCGAGTCAGTTTTTACAGTGAAAGCTCTGCACCACAACTTTGTTCCACCCTCAATTAATATTGAAGAAATGGATCCGGAAGTTGATTTGGATGTAACTCCAAATCAGGGGAAAGAACGAAAACTTCATATAGCGATGACCAACTCTTTTGGGTTTGGTGGAACCAACGCGTCTCTGGTTTTTAAAAAGCTAGACGCCTAGACCGCTCTTTGCTTCTCAGCCTGTCCTTTTTGGTGTTGGTTTATGCTTAGAGTATTGGCAAGTTTCCTCCTAATTAGTATGCTTGTGACAACTCCTCGCTTCATGAAAGCGAAGGAGTTGCCCCCCGGGCAATGTCAAAACCCCCAACCTCAAACAGATCTCACCCATTGCAAGCGTTTTTCCCGTACCAGCTTGCGTGGCAAAGACCTCAATGGTGTTTCTCTCCAAAAACTAAACCTTTCACGCTTTGATCTCCGGGAGACCAACTTAACGTCTGCGGATTTAAGAGGGACTCGTTTACGAGGTGCTAAACTCAAAGGAAGCATCTTGGAATCTGCTGATTTGCGAGGGGCTATTCTAGATCTAGCAAATCTAGAGGGAACCCAATTGCAAAAAGCCCGTCTGCAAGAGGCCAGCTTGCTCAGCACGAATCTTAAAAACGCGAATCTGCACGAAAGTAATCTACATAAAGCTAATTTGTATGGAGCAAATTTGCGTGGCGCTCAGTTGAATAAAGCCAATTTAGGAGAAACTGAATTGAGTGAAGCGAATCTTGCTCAAGCAAAATTGATTTCTTCGAATTTGGCAGGAGCGATTTTGACACATACCATCTTGGAAAAGGCTAATTTACAAGGTGCTTATTTTCAAGCAACTCGAATACGAATGACCAACCTAGAGGGAGCTTACTTGAAGGATGCGGTTGGGTTGCCAGCTTGGGTTTTGAAAGGTATGGGTGATGAAGGAACACATTCATCTTTGCGGTTGGAAGACGCTATTCGACAGGGATTTCGACAATTAGATGGAGTGGACTTATCCGGGGCGGACTTAAATCGCCTTGATTTGAGCGCTGGTAGTTTTATCTACGCGAATTTGAAATATGCAGATCTTGAAGGAAGCAATTTACAAGGCGCCAACCTGCAAGGCGCCAACCTGCAAGGCGCCAACCTGAAAGGCGCCGATTTGACCGATGCAAATCTGGAAGATGTGAATCTGTACTATGCCAATCTTCAAGAAGCGAAGGGAATTCCACAAACCTTAAAAGATGAGTTTAATTTATGAATAGTTTTATCGAATCGTTGAAGCAAGACCAACCGCAACTTTGGGAAAACATCGTGGCGGCTTCTCAAGAGGGTTTGATCGTTATAGATGAAGAAAATGATGCGGTCACAGCTACCAACCGACTATTGCTCACATATCCAGGGTTGCACGAAGTTTTGGCATTCTTAAATGATCAATGGATCGAAAATTTATCCCTTGATTCGACACCTTTGAAAGAATTGACCAACAGCCTCAATTGAGTTAGTCAGAAAGAAAATCGATCACTAAGGAGGCAATTATGAAATGGTTTACCAAACTCAAGGATGTGGTAGTTCCCCCGGAAATTGAGCAATTGGTTGATAGTATGCCCCACAATTTGGGAAGTATGGGATATGATCCCTGGGGATACAATCCAGAAACTGCAAAGGTAGGACTGACTGTTTTAAAATGGATGTACGATCACTATTTCCGCGTTGAGGCGACTGGGCTAGAGAATGTGCCGACGAATGGAAGAGCCTTTGTAATTGGAAATCACAGTGGTCAATTACCGATGGATGGAACTTTGATTGGAACGGCATTGGCTACCAATCCTGACGGTCCACGGATTCCCCGAGCCATGATTGAACGTTTTTTTCCAACGGTGCCGTTTGTTTACACCTTCATGACTCAGTGTGGCGCGACAATTGGAGACCCCGTGAATTGCATCAAAATGTTAGAAAATGAAGAAGTCGTGATCGTTTTTCCTGAAGGAGTTAGAGGGTCAGGAAAGCTCTATAAAGAAAGGTATGAACTCAAACGGATGGGGACCGGTTTTGTTAGAATTGCAATTCAAACCAATAGCCCGATTATTCCAGTGGGTGTGGTTGGGTGCGAGGAAACCATGCCTTCTTTTGGAAATTTTAAATCATTGGCAAAACTGATTGGGACCCCTTACTTTCCTATAGCAATCCCCGTGATTTTACCCGCAAAGGTTTTTCTGAATTTTGGAGAACCCATTCATTTGGAAGGAGATCCAGACAATGAAACCCAAATGATGGAAAAAGTAGATGAGGTCAAAGAGGTACTGCAAGAATTGATTGATTTGGGATTGGAACAAAGAGGTGAAAGGATATTCGGATGACCACAAAACAAAAACCTGAAATTTTGGTTACCGGTGCCGGAGGGGAGCTAGCTCATCATGTGATCAAAAAACTAAGAAAAAAGTATGATCTAATCGGAGTGGATTTTCGTAAGCAGTCACATTACGACGATAGCATGGTAAACTACCGACTGGATTTTTCAAAACGAGGGTTTGAAGAAGTCTTTAAACACCATCAATTCGAAGGCGTGATCCATCTAGGAAGGATATTTTTATCTCATATGGATCGATATCGACGTTACAACACCAATGTGTTGGGAACTCAGAAGCTTTTTGACTTTAGTATAAAGTACGGAGTGAAAAAGTGCATTGTGCTTTCAACTTATCATGTTTATGGAGCACATCCTTATAATCCTTCGCTGTTGGACGAAAGTTTTCCTTTGAAAGCATCGAACATTTCAGCGCATTTGGCTGATGCAGTCGAATTGGAAAATCTTTCTGCGATCTATATGGTGAAGCACCCTCAAATGAAATTGACAGTCTTGCGTCCTTGCAACGTGATTGGGCCAGGAGTGCGTAATAGTATGAGTCAGTTGCTTCAACGCCGCATTGCTCCTTACCTGGTCGGCTTTTCTCCCGTCATGCAGTTTTTACACGTCGATGACCTCGCTGAGGCCATTGTCCTTGCTTATGCGAAGTCACCGAATGGTGTATATAATGTCGCTCCCAATGATTGGATTCCCTACCCAGCAGCCCTTCAACAGGCGGATTGTCAGCTTTTGCCAATTCCGTCCTTGCCGCCAAGTTTGCCTCGGCAGGTCTTAAAAACAATGAGGCTAAAAGATTTTCCTGTATATTTGATGGATTATTTTAAATACCCGGTCATTCTTGACGGTACACTATTTCGCGAAACCTTTGGTTTCCTGCCTCAATTCTCATTAGATGACATTTTTTCTTATTATGCGCAGCAGAAGGTTTAACTTCTCTTGAATCCATAGATGACATTTTTTCTTATTATGCGCAGCAGAAGGTTTAACTTCTCTTGAATCCTTTCAAACATTCGATGTTAAGGAACGAAGGATTTGGCAGTAGCTTTCATAACGTGCCATATGGATCGTTCCAGCTTCGACTGCTTTTTTAACCTCGCATTTGGGTTCATGTATGTGGGTGCAGGCTTTGAAATGACAAGCTTGCTGAATATTTTCAAATTCCACGAAGTATTGACCCAGCTCTTCCGGTTCCATTTCGTACAGTCCCAATTCTCGAATTCCTGGAGTATCCACTACATACCCTCCTTCTGGTAAGGGGTACATTTCGGCTAAAGTCGTCGTGTGGCGTCCTTTGTGCGTCGTCTGATTTACCTTTCCGATAGAGATGCTCCAATCGGGGAATAACATCTTAAGTAACGAAGATTTGCCCACACCGGAATGCCCTGATAGAACAGAAGTATGATTGACTAACAAACCTTTTAACGTTTCTTCGCCTTCTCGTGTTTTTGTGCTGGTAAAGATCACGGGCACACCAAGAGATTCGTACAAATCTTTTATGGGTTTGACTTCTTCAGGGTTTCCTAGATCAAGCTTGTTTATAATGATTGTCGGTTGAAGGTTGCCCCTTTGTGCAGTAATCAAGAAACGGTCAACCAAGCCTGAACGAAAGCTGGGTTTTTTAAGGGAGGCAACAATTAGTAAATTTTCAATATTACTCACTATGACCTGTTCCATTCTTCCTTCTCTGCTAGGGCGAGACAGCTGACTGAAACGTGGTAATATTCTGTAGATCCAACCTGCATCTTCCGAAGCACTGGGATCAACTTCCACTCGATCTCCTACAGCAACGGTGTGCTCGGTGGACCCATTTTGGAAGAGATTGCCTTTGATTCTGCAAAGCTGCACATCCCCTTCAATATCGACATAATAAAAACTCTTAGTACGTTTAAGTACAGTACCTATGGTGTGTCGCATTTTTTGCTCGATTGAAAATGTTGCTTCGCTGTAATTACATATAGAAAGCTAAACGGATACATAGCTTGCCTCATACTGTTTAGAAAATTGAAACACACTACAAGCAATGGGGGCATTGCAATCTGGTATTGAGTATTAAACACCTTATAAGCAACAAAATACTATCAATGTGAAACTATTATGTGAATGTCGAATTCTCACATCTCTATCCAATTGAATGGCGTCAATTTTCTTAGGAGTAGTCTGAATTGCTGAAACATCAAATTGATGCTTTGGAGATTGCAAACGATACATTTTCTAATGCACTTTTTTTGGAGGAATCAAATTATGACTGCAATAAAAGTTGGAGTGATTGGTGCAGGAGCTTGGGGGACAGCAATGTCGATGTTTCAAGCCCAACAAGGCAATACAGTGACCATATGGGCCTACGAAACAGAAACGGTGCAGGCGATCAATGAAGCACATTGCAATAAAACATTTCTGCCTGATCATGCTTTGCCTTACAATGTGCATGCCTCTGCGGATCTGATAGGAACTGTGAGAGAACATGAAGTCCTAATCATGGCCACACCTTCCCATGTCACGCGTTCGATTATTCAGCAGATCCGAGACGTGGTCACGGAGAACCATCGTTTTGTGATCTTAACCAAAGGTATCGAACAAAGCACTGCGCAACTCATGCATGAAGTATATGAGGATACGTTAGGAGAAGGACCTACGATTGCGGTGCTGTCCGGCCCTAATTTTGCGAAGGAAGTGGCATCGGGGCTTCCAACCGCAGCGGTTTTAGCCTGTCGTGATGTCCAAATAGGAAAAGAGCTACAACAATTGCTCAGTGGACCAGCTTACAGAATTTATCTGAGTCAAGATATTGTCGGCGTGCAGATAGGAGGGACTGTTAAAAACGTGGTTGCTATTGCCACTGGTATTTGTGACGGGATGGGACTCGGCCTTAATGCTCGTGCAGCGTTGATCTGTCGTGGTCTAGCAGAGATCAAGCGGCTAGGAGTTTTGATGGGCGGGCAATCGGAAACTTTTTTAGGCATGTCCGGCGTAGGAGATTTGGTACTCACTGCAACGGGAAGCTTGTCGCGAAATTATACACTGGGGAAAGCCTTGGGAAAAGGGGAAACGCTGGAAGAGTATATGGCCAATAAAAAGTCGGTAGCAGAGGGAGTTAAAAACGCGGTGTCGGTGTATGAACTGGGACAAAAATACGACGTAGAGATGCCCATATGTGAAGCCGTTTACGACATATTGTATTCAGGGTTAACCTGTAAAGCGGCCTTGCATCGGCTATTGGAACGAGACCTTCCTGAAACCGAATAAAGCGATCATCCATCCTTTCTGTGTTTGGGAAGCCTTCTTATAATCGAACGATCTAAATAGTCAGATGAAGGAGGGTATATGAAAAGAGCAATTAAAGGTGTATTGGCAATATTGATTCTATCGTTTGTGTTGGCAGGGTGCCCTTCGACCAAGAGTTCGCCGCAGGGTGATTCTGGAAAACAGACAGAAAAAAGAGATAGTGGCTATTAGGCATACGAATGATTGCCTTTGCAAAGACTTTCCACGCGCCACATTTCTGCTTGGCACATGTTGTTGCATTCGGGGCATTCAAATTCAGCGTCCATATCGACAGGCATGGTTAGCTCGACTTTGATATCAAACTCCGCATGGCATGAAGGACAAAACATATCCAGATACAAGGAGTTCACCAAACAGGTCTGCGAAAAGTCTTCAATGGGCGACAGGGCTTGTTGAAAGGAAACTGAGCATTCTTCAAGAGGAACGGGAATGGGCCAAGACAACTGGCGAAGAAAGGAAAACCATTCTCGTACTCCCATCGAGTTGACACGGCGGACATCTTTCAAATTGAAAGCCAAGGCTTTCACGTTTCTTTTGCGAATCTCTTGTAACAACTCTTTGAAAGCAGAATCTTCATTGATTTTGCCGGACAGGGAAATCAAGACGTCCCCGTCTCTTTCTGCAAACGCCCAAGACATTGTGCTCCTCATGAATGCCTCCTTCTAAATGATAATCGTTTAATCAGATAGCTGCCACTCTAACAAAAAAAATTATTTTGCAAAAGGAGAAGTCTTGACGTTCCGATCACTCCACCTTTCCATAGGTTTATTTCTTTTATTGGGAATTCTGAGCATGCTCTTCCTGCCCATAGAAAGCAGGGCATTGCCACTACCTGATTTTGTAAAAGACTTCTGCAAAAGTCGAAACATCGACATTTGCTCTGAGCCTGATGCTCCTCAAGAGAGTGAGTCTAAATCAAAAACACCCAAACCTCGCACTTTAACGGAAAGTGAGCAACAGGTACTTACTGAGCTATTAAGAAAACGTCGAGAATTGGAAGCCCGCGAAGCCGAACTGAATCGACGAGGAACCCAATTGCGCCGGTTGGAAGAAGAACTCCAACAAAGAACCGATGAAGTGAATCGGTTACAAGATCGTGTTTCCAACAGTGTGGAGCAGAAAAGGGCTCAGGATCGAGAAAACCTCGATAAAACCGTACGTTATTATTCTCAAATGGATGCGGCGCAAGCCGCCGCATCATTGTCCCAACTTCAAACTCGTGACGCAGTGCAAATTCTCTTAAAAATGAAAGACAAAGATGTCGGGGCAATTCTAGCAAACATGCCTCCCCAACAGTCGGCTCGTTTGATCGAAGAAATAATTAGAAAGTGAACCTTTCCCGCTTCGAATGTGTCAGATTCAATAGATAGTCAATACCTCTCGAATCTGTTTCATAAGATTCCAATAAGCCTCCTGACTCTCGTCTCCAGAAACATCCTTTGGCCACGAGGATGTGTTCTGGGGGCTGAGTCTCTGTTTTCCTTTTCTGCTTCCCCGCAATTTTTGCTTTCAAACGATTTTTCATTCAGTTGCGTTGCTCGTTTATTCAAGTGACTTTCATTCAGCCGCGTTGCTCATTTATTCAAGCGATTTTTATTCAGTCGCGTTGCTCATTTATTCAAAGAGTTTTGTATTCAAAGAACAGTTCATGCAAAGAGTCGTTTATTCTCTAAAATCATGCGGTGCTTGAATGTCATTCAACGAAAAAATTTCTAAAACTTTGAGAATCACTTCCTGTGACGTGACCAATTGCAAATGATTCACTCCTGGAAAACAGATTGTGAATGGGTCTAAGTTTTCCATGCGAGCCAAATTTTCTGCCACAATGCCGTCACCTGCCTTAGAGGTTACTTCTTGAAAATGATTGCAGAGCCAACCTTCCTTCAAATGAACTTGGGTGAGGGTGTTGGTGCCTGTGCCAAGTAGGAGATGCCATTTGCCGTATCCAGGAGTGTTTGGAGAAGGAGCCGGAGGCAAATCAGATTGAACAGAAATGGCTTGGTCCAATAGGTTCTGATCAGGGCATGGAAGGTGGCGCGGCCATTTATCTGCATTATAGATTTTCTTGAAAGGACCGGTTACCGAAGATTCAAAAAACGGAAGCATCTGATACCAAGCAGGCCAAGTGAAAATAAAAATTTTGGTTAACATGATGTGTATAGGTCGTAATGCCAAGCCCTCAGCAGATTCCCACAGGTTACTGAGTGGGTAAGGGAGAGAGCGACAGAAGGCTTGAACATTATCTAAGACTCTTTCTATGGAGGCATCCAGTTCGTTGCTAAAAGGAATTCGATCCAGATAACGTTTAATGAGGAGCGAACGAGTTGCTACCAAAAGTTTGAGCAATTCGATGTCATAAGGGGCTGGTAGCAAATTTTCTATCGCTTCTTCGAAACCTCCTTGGAAAACAGGCACCATTCCCCAAAATCCGTTATTGGGGGAGGCTTGCATAATAAAATGACCAAATGCGTCATAAACTTCTTCACCAAATTGATGAACCAGTTCCTGTAAAGCCCCTCGCGCGGTCAAGCCACCTTCACTGTGGGTAACGATATTGAGATAACCTTGAGAATCATCCAACTTGTATAGACTAGGAGATTGTCCTTCTAAGTTCTCCATGCAGGTCTGATATTTCTCAAACTCCTGTCTTAGCAAATTGCAAAACAAACCAGCTCGTTGCTTGAAGCAAAGTCTCCAATCGTAAGCGATAAACTTTACACGATAGGAGTGGAGATGCATTAAGAAAATAAACTTTGCATAATACAGATTCAGGATCGGCAACACCCCCCCGACCACCAGCAGATTGTCTCCCCACAATCTTAAATCGAGACCGTTGCTTAACAAATTGACTGGATCAAACCATAAAACGTTCCCTGCCAAACTCAGTTGGCTGGTCAAATTCCCTGGGATGATGAAAACGACCGGTGTGTATTGCTCATCATGGCAAGAAAGGTCCATTTCTATAACCTGCTTAGCGAGGTAGAGGAGATCCCGATATCCATTTTCGCCATAAATTAAGATCAAGCTGCTGCGATAGGACTCTTTGCGAATCAAGTTCGCTAATTCTTGGACATCAGTAGGTTCTTCTATTTTGAAGCTAGGCGGAAACAAGTTTTCGTTCATAAAAGTCTACAAATTAGGCGAGCAGTTTAGTTAGAAATAGATTTTTAGAGTTCTTCCAAAACGGGCATTTCCAGGATTTGAAGTGTAGCGTTGATAGGAGGATCCCGCACCACTAACTCTAGATGAGAGGTTTGGGGAAACGTTTGTGTGAAAAGATCGAGATTTTCCATACGTGCTAAGTTTTCGGCCACAATGCCATCTCCATTTTCACTTGTGGTGTATACAAATCGATTAGTCAAGAGGCCTTCACGTAATTCCACGTTGGTGAGGGTCGTGACTTCAGTGCCCAATAAGAGGTGCCAGCGTCCGTATCCCGGATGACCGGGTTGAGGGGCTTCTCCAATACCGTTTTGAAATTGGATGGCTGAGTCCAGTTGGTCTTGATCTGGTTGGGGGAAAAAACGAGGCCATTCGGAGGCCGTGTAGATTTTTTGGAGGTTGCTATCGATGGAATCGTAAAATGGCAGCATCTCGTAATAGGCCGGCCAAGTGAATACAAGCGTCTTGGTGAGAATGGCGGCAACGATCCATGCTGGGAACGAATCTTCCTCAGCAGTGGTTACCTTTGCAATGCGATGTAGTTTTTGTTTTGCAAATCTCACTGCTTCCGCAAGAGGACTCCCTTCAGCGACTTCTTGCATCTGTTTGGGGTCTTCGGGTTGAGGAAGCACGTCTTTAATAAATTTGGGGATGCGCCGTCCTGTGGCTTTGTTCAAAGTCGAACGCAAGTCTTGGTATGTAATGGACGGCACAACATGCTGAAGGGCCTCCAAAACCTCCCCTTGAAAAATCTGAATCATGGCCCAGAATCCTTGATTGGGGGAGGCGATCATTACAAGCTTTCCAAAAACTTTATACAAGTCTGCTGGGTCGACTTTTGTCTCCAAATCAATCAGAGCGGCTCGACCCAACATTCCCCCTTCACTGTGGGTGACAATATGGCAAGGGCGGCTGCCCAGATGTTGTCGCCTTTCGTAAACGGAATAGAGGAACTTGCTAACGTTTTTGATAATTTGTTGGAAGCTCAACCTCCAATCATAAGGAATCAAAAAAGTTCGATAGCCTTGTAAAGAAATGGCGAGGAATAATTTGGCGTATAGTAATTTGGAGATAGTCAACGAACCGGTCACACTCAACTGATTTCCTCCTTCCAGACTGAGTAAACGCCAGTTTTTTAGCAATTGGATTAGGTCGATCCAAATCACTTGCCCGTCCTTGGAAAGCTGAGCCATCAAGTTTCCGGGTAAAATGAAAACATAGGGCGCATCTATCTTGGGACGTGAAGTCTTCATGACTTTTCCACACAGGTCGTTGATCAATTCTCGCTCTTCTTCGGAATAGAGTGCTTCCAGTTGTTTTTGGTATTTGCCTGAAATGATTTCCTGGGCGTACTCATGCGGATCCATTTCTACCGGGCTGAAGAATTCAGTGTTGTGATTATCGGCCATTGGAATCTCCTACGTTAAAAGGGTGAGGGGGTGTTAAAAAGCCACTGGGTTTTCGCTAAATTTCAAACGATTGATATGGAATAAACTGCGAAACGGTTCCACTGTCATCATCAATCTCACAGTCCAAGGAACCTTCGTACAAAAGAACGGGGTATCGTGGTAAGTTGTATGTTCTTCCACCTGAATGCGTGGGTCCCAGTTTTCAACGTCGTGTATGTTCCGGATACCCCATTGAAACTGGGCGGACGTGTAGTGCAAAGCATCGTGATACTGTTGGTATTTGGTCATAATGTCCGTGGTCGCATCGAAAATTAGGCAAGAGTCCGGAAATTCTGAAGCCAACTGAAGGAACAATTGACGCACTTGGTCTTCAGTAAAATACATCAACACCCCTTCTGCCAAAAACAACACAGAATCGGAGCGGGCGGCTTTTACTGCCTCCATCCAATCCAATTCAAGGACTGAGCCACTCAGGAAAGAACGACGCTCCGATACCTTGAAAAAGTGTTGCCTCAGACTCATAGAGTCGGGCAGGTCCAAATCAAACCATCGGACGTTACCATTGTCCACTCGTTCAAACCGTGTGTTCAAACCAGCCCCGATCTCAACAACGGTGGCCTGAGGGTGGTGGTGTAGGTAGCGTCGAGTCCATCGATCCATAATCGCTCCCCGAATGCAAACAGCCACTTGTGTGAGTTTAACAGAGGACAAACGAGAGAAGTCATAGTCGATTTGGTCGACGATCTCCACTGCCTTGTGATCTTCGATCATGGGGTCGGATTTCTGAGTTTCCTCAGCCCTTGCCCATAGCGGAATCAATAATGTTTCTTGGACGGCACCCAATTGAATCTTTTGTTTTTCCATGATGCCTCATTGCATAGTTTCGGTGAGGGCCATCTGCAGAATGTCTGCCACTTCGGGAGCGTTTTCGGGATCCAACATACTGAAATGAGAGCCGGTGACCTCTTCAATAGTGAGTTTGCCTGTGATCCAGTGTCGCCAATCTTTGGTCAACGGATCTTCGAACATTCGAAGCACTTTGCGATTCGAGCGGATCAATAGAGTGTTACCATCGTAATGCTGGGCTTTGTATTTCAACCCTGCTTGAAGATTGGCTTTGTAGACATTCACATACGGTTGCAATTGCTTCCAGATATGATCCGCTTGAGTGGGCCAATTGTTCCAATCAATGTCCAGCAGAGCCTGTGAGTTTTCTGGGAGGGGGAAACCGACCACTTGGCTCAATTCTTTCAACTCTTCATAGGATGTGGGGGGTTTTAGGTTATAAAAGTGAAACAAGGTGGTGAAGGTGGTTTGAGCAGTGGTTAGTGCTTGGAAGGGCCATCGTGGAGCTGTGGGAGCTTGTGCATCCAGAAGCATCAGCAATGCCACGGTTTCCCCTTGAGACTTGAGTTGTTGGGCCATTTCCAGGGCCACGACGCCTCCTAAAGACCATCCACCCAAATAATACGGACCGTGGGGTACTAAAGCTTGCATGGCCTCTCGGTAATCTTTGGCAATGGCCTCAATGGAAGAAAACAGCTCCAGGTCGTTTTCAATCCCACGAGATTGGAAACTGTAAAACGGTTGATCTTGGCCCAAGTGCCGGGTCAGGTGACCATAAGCGGTAGGGCTTCCGCTACCACCTGGTACAAAAAATAAAGGAGGTAGCCCTCCTTCGGGGTGCAGGGCTACGAGGGGAGGTCGCACGGTTTCTTCATTTTGAGGTCGACTTAGATTGGATACCAATTGGGCAATAGTTTGGGATCGAACCATTGCTGAAAGTGGAACCTCCAAGCCCAGGTCATTTTGGGTTTTGGCTTTGATTTGAAGGGCCAGCATGGAATTGCCACCCAATTCGAAAAAATTGTCGTCAATTCCAACATTTGGAAGCCCCAGTACCTCTTCCCAGATGGCTTTCATTTGTTCTTCCAAACTATTTGCAGTTAAGTTGCGCTTGGTGTGTTTTGCAGCATACAGTGCTTCGGGTGATACTTCCGCAATTGACGATTCTTGGTGTGCTGGAAGTGGTTGAATCCAAAAGCGTTGGCGTTCAAACGGATAGGTTGGCAAAGGCACTCGGAAGCGAGACTCGTTTTCATAAAATCGAGTCCAATTGATCTCGACGCCGGACATCCAAAGATGCCCAAGAGAATTCAGAAGATAGGCGTGTTCTGTTTCATCGGAAGCATGAGGGGGCAAGGTGCCTAAGAGTTGGTGAGATGCTCCGAATGAGGGTTGGGCCTTAGCCAAATCTAATAGCGGATTGCCGGGGCCGACTTCTAAGAAAATGCGATTTGGATCAGTCAAAAGCATTTCCAAGCCTGCCGCACATTTTGTCAGATCTTGTGAAGAAGTTGGTTCGGAGACTTGTGCGTGTCGAATCCAATATTGTGGATTGGTCGCTTGTTCAACCGTGATCCATGTTCCCGTGACACTCGAAATAAAAGAAATTTCAGGTGTATGAAATGAAAGTGTGTTGAGCAACGCGGCTAGTTTTTCTTGAGGGTCACGTACTGCTGATTCTTGAATCAGCTTTGCACGCTCAGCAACAATTGAGACCGTATCTTCCAAAGACCACACTCCCGCGACGCAGGCAGTGACGTATTCACCCAAACCTGCTCCTAGCATAGCCTGAGGGACAACGCCCCAGTACATGAGTAAGCGGGCCATCGCATATTCGATTACAAATAAAACGGGATAAGCCACCGGGGTTTGTTCGAGCCGTTTCGTTGGAGAGGCTGAGGCGGTTGAGAGCGCATTGCCGCTTTGAGGAAACAGCACCGTTTGCAAATCCTGATGATGGTGTTTTCGAAATAGTCGAAATACCTGATCGACAATCTCTCGGAAATGAGGCTCATGCTGATACAGCGCCAGAGCCATTTCCACATACTGATCTCCAATAGGAGGAAACAGAAATACCAGAGAGGCGGGAATTTCGTTGTCACAATATCGTGTCGATAGTTTTTCGGGATCGCGGCTTTCCAAGGCATGAAGCGCTGCTTCTGCATGACGTGCAATCACAATCCGACGATGCGGAAACGCCCGGCGGCCCACTTGAAGGGTGTAAGCCATGTCTGCAAAGGAAGTATCGGTGGAAAGTTGGTCTCGATCTGTTTGGAGATGCCGAGCAAGGTTGTGGGTTGCCGCTTCAAGAGCTGTTTCGGTTTTGGCTGAAAGCATCAGCAGTTGGCAAGGGCGGGTGGTTCCAGAATCGTTTTCAGGGATAAATTCTTCGAGAATCAGGTGAGCATTGGTGCCCCCAATTCCAAATGAGCTCACACCCGCGCGACGTGGCACGCCGTTGGCTTTCCAGTCAGCAAGGTTCGTGTTGACATAAAACGGGCTGTTTTCAAAATCGATGTGTGGATTGGGCGTTTGAAAATTGACCGTTGGCGGAATCTTTTGATGTTTTAATGACAAGGCGGCTTTGATCACACTGCTAATCCCAGCAGCAGTTCCTAAATGGCCAATATTTGGTTTCACCGATCCAACGGCACAAAATCCTGTCTTTCGGGTCGAATTTCGGAAGGCTTGTGTCAAGGCACGGATTTCCACCGGGTCTCCAAGTTTGGTGCCTGTGCCATGAGTTTCGACATAGCTGATGGTATCTGCTGGAATTCCCGCTTTGGCGATGGCTAATGCCACCACTTCGGATTGTCCGTTGACGCTAGGGGCGGAATAGCTCATCTTTTCGGAACCATCGTTATTGATGGCAGAACTTTTGATCACAGCATGGATGGTGTCCCGATCTGCTAAGGCATCTTCCAAACGTTTGAGGACGACTAGCCCCACACCGTTGCCTTCTACAAGACCTTGAGCCTTGGCGTCAAACGCATGGCAATGGCCATCCGAGGAAAGGAAACCTTCTCCTTCGTGGATATATCCTTTGTCTTGCTGCACATTGATAGAAACCCCTCCTGCCAAGACCATATCACTTTGGTAATTGTTTAAGCTTTGGCATCCGTGGAGGATTGCCACCATAGCAGTAGAACAAGCCGTTTGGACGCACACACTGGGGCCTTTCAGATTCAACCGGTTAGAAACCTGTGTGGTCAAATAATCCTTGTCGATACCAAGAAATATGGTGGGGTTTTGAAGTTCTGGATGTTGCTGTAAATACGGAAATAAATGATACATGAAGTAGGAACTGGGAGACGCACCACCATAAACCCCAATCCAGCCATCAAAGCGTTTGGGGTCGTATCCCGAATGCTCCAAAGCTTCCCAAGCGCACTCCATAAAAAGCCGATGTTGAGGATCCATCAACTCGGCTTCCCTGGGAGAATACCCAAAGAAATTGGCATCGAAACGGTCAATGTCATCTAACAGGGCACCGGTTCTTACAAAATTCGGATGATGCAGCAGGGAGTCACTCACTCCTTTGCTTTTGAGTTCTTCTTCTGAAAACTCGGTAATCGATTCCACTCCGTCACAAAGGTTATCCCAGAATTCCTGAATGTTATTGGCTCCTGGAAAACGCCCGGCCATCCCCACAATTGCAATACTTTCCAACAGTTCTTCATTTTCTAGCTCGCTGTCTAGTTCGTCTTCAGAAACTGGGAGAGTCGCTTTGTGAAGGGGGGGGTTGTGTTGGTTGTCTTTGAATGCATCGTTACTGAATTCATAGTTGCCAGGTGGCGTTTTGCTCATATTCTTGTTCTCCTTTTTGCCCGTTGTTTGGCCAATTGCTTTCGACGTTTGATTGCCTGGCGTTGGCGGTCTGCCATTGCGGATACCTTATCGTAAGACGGTTGCTCTGAGGATTGGCTCAAATGCTCGGCTAAGGAGGCAATCGTTGGATATTGGAATAAATCCACGACAGAAACCTCCCGGTCCAAAGCATTTTGCAGCTTGTTTTGAATCTGTGCAATCAACACTGAATGCGCCCCTAAATCAAAAAAGCTGTCGTGTATACCGACTTGGTCTAAGCCGAGCGATTCTTGCATGATCCTCGCAAGTGTTCGTTCCACTTCGTTACGGGGAGCTATGTACTCGACAACCGAAGCCGCTGCGGTATGTTGCAACTCGGCGAGTGCTTTGAAATCAATAGCTCCTTCTGGAGTGCGAGGCAATTCATTCAATGAAACGATAGAGCAATCGGTTGCCACTCCAAAACGGTCCGTAACCGACTGCGAGAATTTTTCCGCAATGCGCTGGTTGAACGCAGTTTCGGACTGGGAAGAACTGATATAAGCCCACAGTTTTTCCTCGGTCGCCACTTGGAAAAGCATCCTGCGGTTGCGGGCGTTGTGAGAGTCTAACCCGATCAACCACTGAGGCTCGTTGTGATGTAAGATAACCTTCAAGGAATGCCATCCCTGAGATTTGGGGAGGATGCGAAAGCCTTGGGATTGGGAAGCCTCCGTTGCATATTCGGGGTTTCCTTCGCTCATGCCCACATCATCCCACATGGTCCAGCTCACACAAACAATGCGATTCTGCCGGTCTTGAAAATGCGCATCAGCCACGGCGCTGAGAAAGCTGTTGGCAGCAGAATAGGCACTGAACGTGGCTCCTCCAAACAAACTATTGACCGAAGAAAATAGAACCAAATCGGCTTGGGGATACATTTGCAGTAGTTTCAATAACGCCCAGGTTCCATACACTTTTGGGCGAAACATCCATTCGAATGTTTCTGGTGTTTCTTGCAGGACTTGGTGGTGATTCAGAACCGTCCAATGAAACTTTAAGTTTCCTTCCCCCGCAAGGTGGAAAATGCCTGATAGCGGCTGTTGCCATTGGTGTTCTGCCTCTTGTATCGCATTTCGCAAGCCTTCCAAATCACACACATCAACCGAGACATATTTCCAATCGCTGTCGGATTCGGAGATGGCCTTGTCAATGCTGAGGTAGTTTCGAACCCGTTTGGCCAAAGTTGTATTTTGCTGCAATAGATCGTCCCAATGTTCCCTCTTGGGAAGTTCGGAACGTCCCACCACCAACAATTTTATGCGATATTCTCGAACCAGCATTTGGCAAATGAAGGCCCCTAATCCCCCTAATCCGCCTGTGACCATATAAAAACCATTCGATTGGATCGGGGTTTCTTGTTTAGGGGAGTTTTCCAAATCGACCGCTTCCAAGCCAGCAATCCACCGCAAACCATTTCGGTATGCCACCTCCGGATCTTTGTGAGTGGATTGTATTTCGCGAACAATATTTTGAGCGTTGGTTTGGAACGGGGGCGAGACCGTGTCTAAATCGATCTGACGGCAAAGCAACCAAGGCAATTCTAACGAAATGGTTTTGAGCAGGCCGATGAGGGTGCCTTTTTCCCATGCTACCGAATCTTGAGACTGCACTTGATGTAGATGGTTGCTGACCACAGACAGTCGAAAAGATGCCTCGGTGTCGCGAATAGCCGCTAGGGCTTGGGTGAGATACAACAAACTGAGTACCGTGGGAATCTGTGCTTCTTTCAATGATTCGAGAGAGGAAATTGATACGCCAGTTTCTGTGAAATTCCACAAGTGAATGATTTCTTGCAAATGGATGCCTGAACCGACGAATGACTTCAGCAACTGGTGGTAGTCATCCGGATTTTTCGGATTAATTCGATAACGTTCCGTATTTAGACATTCGAAAGCAGAGCCAGCTTCCACTTTGATAACAGAATGGGGTGCTAGCGTTTCAATCAAGGCCTCTCCCATTCCCCAGGTATCCATGAATACCAAATAGGGTTGGGGTGAACCTTGGCCATGAAGTGGAAATCCGGAATGAAGATCTTTTCGATACCACACTTTTCTGTGGAACCATTTCGGTAGCGTGTTTGCGTTGCCTTGCATCAAATCCAAGTCACGGAGCAGATCGTCAAACTCGCCTGCTTCGAAACTCTTTTTGAGAACGGTTCGTTGGATTTTACCGATAGAAGTTTTCGGAATTCGGTCTTTGGGGACAGGGAGTAAATAGGTGGGACTGGCACCCGTTTGGAACGTCTTTTTCCGAATCTGCTTGAAGAGCGCTTGCAGCGCCTCAGGTTGCGTCAACGGAGTGTGGAAGAGAATAGCCAAGTCATCGGTGTCGAATCCGGGAGGACGGACCGCTATGGCGGCCGTGTATGAAACCTCGACTCCTTCCAGCTCTTCCACAACCGATTCAATCTCGTGACTATAGAAGTTAATGCCGTTGATAATGATCACGTCTTTGTCACGACCCGTAATCGTTAATGCCCCGTTTTTCAGAAAACCCAGGTCCCCGGTGCTGAACCAACCGTCTTTGGTGAAAGCTTCTTGATTGACTTCTGGGTTGTTGAAATAGCCGGAGGTTACAGGATCCCCTTTGACCTGAATGCGTCCAATTTCGGTTTCTTTCAAGAGCAGATCGTCATGATCTACAATCCGTACTGAAAATTCAGGAATAGGAATTCCAACTTCAACAAACGGATCTTCATCGGTGGTCAAATCTAAGGTCAGTTTGTCAGAAAACACGACCCCAGAACAGGTTTCCGACATCCCCCAAGAAGGATGAATGGCCGTTGGGGGCAATTGATGAGGAATGAGCCATTTGAGAAACTTACGGGCTGTTTTTGCAACAATGGCTTCGCCCCCGTTCAGCATGAATCGCATCGAAGAGAGATCCCATTTCGATGGATTGGCTTGTTCCACATGATCATTGATCAAGCCATAAGCAAAGTTAGGCGCCCAGGTGACAGTGGCTCGAAATTTGTCGATATAGTCCAACCATCGAAGGGGTTTTTGTAAAATGAAATGGGTTGGAATCTGAATTTGCTGACAGGCCGTATAGACATCTTTTAAATGATACATCACCAAACCCCCCACATGGTCTAGGGGCATCCAATTCAGTGAGACTTCTTCAGGACCGAATCCATTGATTTGATCGGTACTGGCGGACCGGTTCAATAACGCACGATGACTCTGTTGCACCGCTTTGGGCATGCCCGTGCTTCCAGAAGTCAGCAACAAGAGCGCAATATCGTCCGGTTGGCTGGGGTGCCAATGGTTCTTTTGAATCGGTTTAGGTGAGGGCCCACTCGGATCCTCATGTTTAATTTCATCCAAAACTTCTACATGAAAGCCGTCTTTGAGACCCAATAGCTTTCTGAGAGAACGGAGGTCTTCGGCAAGATCTTGACCGGTGAGAATGACCGGTTTGTCGAGAAGAATCCACGCATTGTGCAATTTGCGGATCACGTTGTTCACTTCATGGTAACTGGGGGCAACACCCAACGGTACCGGGATGAATCCACCCAACATACAGCTCCAAAATGCCGGTATGAAGTCTTCGTTGTGCTCAAATTGAAAAATTAGTTTATCGCCTGGTTCCAATCCACGTTCATGTAATCCTTCCAAAATGGAACCCGCTTTTTCTAGCAATTGAGGGTACGACAGAAAGGATTCTGCTCCTTCCATTGTGACAAACGTTACCCCTTTTTCAGGCGAAATTCGGGCAGCTCGCACGAGAGCCTCTGCGAGATTGTTCGGGGCATCGTTTGGCTTCTGCAAAACTTCACCTTGACTGAAAGCTGGCGGATTCTCATATGAGGTTGATGTCAATTGACAAGAGTCGGCATCTTCGGAAGTTTCTTTAGTGCTTGAGGGGGTTGTTTTTTCATGATCCGTGTCCCGTGTTGTGGATGTCAGATCGGTCCGATTTTCAAAAGGATTCCAATAAGGAAGCAGATCAGAAAGATGAAAATGCTCCTGTGAAACTGGCGCCTTTTGGGAGATGACCACGACGTCATCGATGTCAGATTGCTGACTCAATTGCGCTTCCCATGCTTTTGTGATGGTTTCGTCTAGGACCGGTAATCGTTCCAAGGCGACTTGATCTATCGCTCCGTCAAAAGTGTAAGGAATGGTAGACACTTGAACATAAGTCGTTGGCAGAGGTAGGTTGTCCGTTTGTTCATTTCTCGTAAGCTCTCGGTGAAGGTATGCATACAGGCGTTCGGGAGAGAACGCTTTGGAGGTGACAACATAAGCCACAGTCTCTAATTCTTGATGTTGGTTGGTTCGCGAAAGGAGAGCACAATCTTCAATAGACGGTTCTTGAAGCAGAAGGTGAGCAACATGGGCCAATGGAGTCGATGGATTTAAAGAGGGAGTGGCCATCAGCCAAGGGTCGGATTCACCTTTCGGAGGGCTGAGAAAGTCAGATAAACGGGTGTCTGGTGAATTGCTGACTTCCTGCATGAGTGTTTGGAGATGAGTTCCCATTCGGGTGATTTCTGCGGCGGAAAACAGGTCGGTGTTGTAAGAAAGAATCCCGTGGTAAACCCCACGCACTTCCTCCATTAAGAACGTGATATCGACTTGTTCTGCCATTTGATCCATTTCCACGGAATGCAATTCGAGGTCTCCGATCTTCAGTCTTCCGCCAGGAGATCCTGTGACAAACAGCAACGACCCTTGCCAGTCAGTGTTTTGTGCCTTTTCCATCACGAACTGGGTTTGGAAAATGGACTGATAACCGGATTCTCGGTGTGGTTGTAATTTTTCTAGCAGCACGCTGAGTGGATAATCGGCAAATCGAATGCTTTCTAATACAACAGGGCGCAAACGTTTCAAAAAGTCGCAGAATCTCGGATTGCCTGAAAGGTCTCCTCGCATGATCACTGAGTTCACAAAATAACCCACCACTTTTTCAAATCCCGGCAAACTTCGGCCAACTGTCGGTGCACCGACAAGGATGTCCGTGTGGTTGCTGTACCGGTGCAATAGAGTCTGATAAATCGCTAAAAACAGAGTGTAAGCAGTGACTTGTTCGGTTTGGGATAAAGCTTTCAACCGTTGTGAAAGCGAAGCAGGCAACTCAAATTTATAAGCCGACCCTTGGAATCCTGTCTCGTTTGTTCGAGGTTTGCCAAAGGGCCAGTGCATCGTGGGGAGTCGACCGGAAAGCTGCCGTTTCCAGTAATTCCAAGCCTGAAGGCTCGCAGCCGTTTGTAGGTAGCCTTGTTGCCAGTTAACAAATTCTAAGTAGTTGTTTTGCAGGGGAGGCAAACTGGGCGTTTGTCCTGCTTTCAATGTTGGATACAGGTGGTGCAGATCATTCATCATCAACACAAACGACCAGTAGTCGCCAATAATGTGATGAAAAGATAACAACAAATAGGACCCCGTAGGATGACGAAACAAACGAACCCGCACCAACGGACCGTTTGTTAAATCGAAAGGCTGAAACGCCACCTCTCGCATCTGATGCCTGAGTTGTGTTTTAGTGGATTCAGGCAAATCAATGACTTCGAACGCCAGCGGTTGGGGCTCTTGAACGTGTTGTTTCGCCTGATCCATCCTGTTCAAACCAAACACGACCCGCAGTTGAGGATGACGGTCCACCAAATATTGAAAAGCTTGCTGGAAGGCATCCACATCGGGTTCTGGACTGAGACGCGCTGTGAATGTGACGTTGTAAGCGGCACTTTCTGGTGCCAATTGATATAAAAACCACAATGCTTGCTGGCCGGAAGACAATGGAAATTCGATGGATTGTTCAGAGTTCTGGGACGTTCCGTCCATGTCTTGAGCTACCTCCGGTTCTCGTTCTGTCAAGGAATCCACTGTTTCCAATTGGTCGGATAAATTTTGGCTGAGTTGTACGATGTTGGGGCTTTTCAAAAATGTCGTGACAGACACCGAAACACCTAATTCGGATTCCAATCGGTTTTTGAGTTCCACAGCCATCAGTGAATCAAACCCCAGATTCATAATGGGTTGATCGGAATTGATTTGATCTACTGGCAGACCCAAAGCATGGGCTAATTGATGCTTCAGGTAAGTTTCTAGCCTAGTGGGACGTTGTGTTGTGGGCAATTGCAGCACCTCGGCACGAATGGCAGATTTCTCTGGCAAAGCATCGGCATCAGAATTCGTTTCATTCGAATCAATAGGCTCTGTGGGAAATGAGGAAGGAAATGGTGTTTGAGAGTGACTGACCGAGTTGGTTTCCAGACTTTGTGTGGCTGAAGTCAGTGCAACCATCACATGCTGCCCTAAAACTTCCGTAGGGAGATCGGGTTGGGGGTGGGCGACGACTCGCTCAAATCCTTCTTCCTCCAAAAGATGTTTCCATTTTTGAGGCGTGAGCAAAGGGATATCATCTCGAAGATCGTCTTCAAAACGTTGCCACCCTTCGATCAAACCAACGCTGATTTCCATCCAAGGATTATGTTGAGTGACTTCGTTCAGTAAGAGCATGCCGCCGGTGCTCAACAATTGGCGTACATGTCGTACCGTGTTCCGAAGGTTGTTCGTGGCATGAAGCACGTTGGTCGCCACGATGACATCGAAACTGTGTGGTTCGAAACCCTGGGTTTCAGGGGATTGTTCGATATTCAAGGTCTGATAACGAACAAACGGGTAGTCTCGAAACTTTTCTTTTGCTCGGATGAAAAAGAAATCAGAGAGATCTGTGAAGTGATAAATCGTACGGTCCAAAGGAAGCGTGGGGAGGACGGAGGCCGTGGTTCCTCCAGTACCGGCTCCTATTTCGAGAATCCTTAGAGGACGGTTCGCCGGAAGTGTTGTCCAACAGGCTTCTACTGCGGCTCGCACCATGTCATTGAAATATTGAGCCACCACCCAATGTTGATAGATATCTTCCGCACGTTGAATCGAACCTTCAGGAAACAACGTTTCTAATGGGCTGACTTTTCCCTGAACAATCGCCGCCAATTGCGAACCACAATCCCGCAAGTAATCCAGAAGGAACAGAATATTGGAAAAACTGGAATCCAAGTTGGAAGGAAGTTCCACCGATGACAAAGCGTCATCAGAAACCACCGCATAAGTGTCCTTCACGGATTTCTTCAACAGACCCGCAGTCGCTAACCGATCAGCCCAATGTTTTATCAAATGCTGGTAATGAGGTTGGATGTCTCCAGCTTGAATGAGGTTTTGCAATGAATATTCGGTTTGCCCAGTAGCAAACAGTTTTAAATCTTGGAAGGCTCGGGCGATGTAAACCACCGTCAGCTGCTTTAGGAGACGGGTTTGTTCAGGCACCCGTTCTAGAGCAATCGTGATGGGGACTTTCTGCGACTCTCTTGTTACGGCGGAAAGCACAACCGCGCTCAACGGTTTTGCTGAGAATGCTCCAATTTGTGGATTTGAGCTTGAAGACGGCACAAACCAGCAACGCTGTTTTTGCCAAGGGTAGGAAGGCAACCGTAATGGATTTCCTGAAGGTGCTACGTGTTTCCAATCAACCGGATAGCCTTCTTGATACAGCCTCCCGAATGATTGCAGCATCGTCTTTTGCAAAAGCTCATCTCGCCGTCTTGAGGCGAGTGCCAACCCTTCTTTTCCGACATGTCGAAGGTTTTGACGGATTGCTTCAGACAGCACGGGATGAGGACTCATCTCGATAAAAAATTGGAAATCCGCATCAGCCAATCCGACAATGGCTTTGGAAAATAAGACGGGTTCTCTCAAATTTTTTGCCCAATACGAATTGTTCAATCCAGTGCCATCAATGATGTCCCCAGTCACGGTGGAGACCAAAGGGAGTGCGGCAAATTTGGGTTGAATCGATGATAGCCCCGTTTCCATCTTGGGCCGCAGGTTGTCCATTTGTGGGCTGTGAGCTGCGAAGGCCACGGAATCAACACGTCGACAGAAAACCTCTTGTTGCTGCAAATGATCGAGAATGGCGTCTACGGAATTGGTTTCCCCAGAAATCACAGTCGAGCTAGGACCATTGTTTGCAGCAACCGATACCGGAGAATCCAATTGCTGGATCAGGGATTGGGTGGCTTCCATTGAAAGTTCGACAAACGCCACTCGCCCCATTCCGTTAACCGGTTCGATTACCTTCCCCCGTTGACAAATCACCTGCAACGCATCTTCTAAACTCAAAGCTCCTGCGATGTGAGCAGCGGCGACTTCTCCCATGCTATGTCCAACAATCGCATCGGGGTGCACGCCTAAGGATTTCCAAAGATTGGCCAAGGCCACTTGAATGGCAAATAACGCGGGTTGGGTGTAAGTCGGTTGATCTAGACGGGAACTCTTGGTTGCATTGGACAGTTCCTCTATCAAAGACCATCCTTCTTGTGCGCGGAGTAGAATATCGCATTGTCGCAAGGTCTCACCAAATATCCCTTGTTGTTGCAACAATTCGGAGGGAAGTGGCCACCATTGGGGGCCTTGACCAGAAAAGACAAAAACGACCTTGTTGTGGCGACCCGGTATATAGTGTCCCACTTGCTCAGGAGCAGGACCGAGCGTATGCCATTGTTTGAGTTGGGTGTGTAAATCATCCCAAGATTCAAACACCAAAGCGGTGCGCCAATCCAAGTGTGATCGCCGTAAACTGGCTGAATGGCAAAGATCCCGCAGCAGTTGATCCGGTGATCGCTTTGATGAATTTTGGGATGGAATTGCAGGTAAAACGGCCAATGGCGTTTCGGCCTCAAGCCACGCTTCATAAGATTGGACCAATTCGCCCAACGCGGATGAGGATTGGGCGGACAAAGGAAGCAGGTAAGGTGGCTGTTTGTCTTGGGAAGCATCGTCGACAATGCCCTGGGATTCAGGAATGGGAGCTGCCTCCAATACCACGTGTGCATTGGTCCCACCAAAACCAAAAGAACTCACGCCAGCAAGCAATGTTGGGGACTCTGGCCAGGGTTGATGTTCCGAAACAACATTCAGAGGTAAGCGGTCAAAGGGAATGTGCGGATTGGGTTGAGAAAAATGGACACTACGGGGTATCTCGCGCTGTTTCAGGCTCAAAGCTGTTTTAATGATTCCAGCGATGCCTGCCGCTGCTTCCAAATGACCAATATTGGACTTGACCGAACCGATCCAGCACGGTTGACCTTCTGGACGCCCCAAGGCCAACACCTCACCCAAGGCGTGTGCTTCAATCGGATCACCTAATAGGGTTCCGGTACCATGGGTTTCGACGTACTGAACAGCTCCCGGAGAAACGCCCGCTTTTCGATACGCTTCTTTAAGGACTCGTTCTTGAGCCTGACCATTGGGAGCCATGATTCCGTTGGAACGGCCATCTTGATTGATCGCACTTCCACGAATGACAGCATATATTGGATCTCGATCTGCCAAGGCTTGCGACAATGGTTTGAGCAAGATGACTCCTGCCCCTTCACTTCGAACATAACCGTTAGCACTCGCATCAAATGCTTGACAACGTCCATCAGGGGACAAAGCTCCAGCTTGACTGAAATTGATCGTGACCTCTGGAAACAGCAACAAGTTTGCTCCACCGGCAATTGCCAATTGGGATTCTCCTAGCCATAGGCTGTTACACGCATGATGTACGGCAACCAATGAAGAAGAGCAGGCGGTATCCATCGCAACGCTTGGACCTTGAAAATCAAAAACATATGAAATGCGGTTGGCTGCAATACTCAATGCGTTGCCGGTTCCTGCATAGGGCGTGATCGAATGCGGATTGCTAAAAGGAAGACGACTGTATTCGCTTCCAGAAATTCCAATAAATACACCGGTTTGAGACCCTTGCAGTTGAAATGGGTCCATACCGGCATCTTCAAACGCTTCCCAAGTGACTTCCAGGAGCAAGCGTTGTTGCGGATCCATAGAAGCAGCTTCTCTCGGAGAAATTCCAAAGAATTGGGGATCGAATTGTTCAACGTCCTGCAAAAATCCTCCAAAACGGGTGTTCATCTTTCCGGGCGCATTGGGCGTGGAATCGTAGTAGTCCTCAAGTTTCCATCGGGAAGCCGGTACTTCTTGGATGGCATCGATGCCATTTCGCAGCAGTTCCCAAAATTCCTCAGGTCCTGATGCTTCCGGGAACCTCAAGCCAATGCCGACAATCGCAATGGGTTGGTTTTTTGTCTCTCTTTCCCGTTCCGATTCCTGATTGTTGGTTCCCTCTTGCGTTTGGATACGTTGAGCCAAACCTTCAGCAAGTGCAGCAATCGTCGGATAATCGTACACCAAAGTCGGTGACAGATTGATTGTCGCTCCTTCGGACCGCAACCAAGTTTCCAGTTCTCCAGAAATTCCAACCGCTGTTGCGGAGTCTATCCCGAAGCTATTAAAATCCTTCCGGATATCGATACCGGATGAGGGAATGTTCAACTTTGCCGACAACTGCTGTTTCAACCATTCCCGGATGACTGAGCTGGTGATCTGGGGTGTCGATGGTTGTGTGGCTGGAGCTTCCAGGGTGGGATCGGAAGAAGACACTGGGGCCTGCGGTTCTGGAGCACGTGATTTCGAGTCCTGCGATTCTGAGGGTTCTGATTCTGAGGGTTCTGATTCTGAGGGTTCTGATTCTATGTATTCGTGGATGCTTTTGAAGGAACCTTCTTGAAATCCGATTCGGCAAGCATGGCGCTGGATTTTCCCACTCGATGTTTTGGGAATACCCATCGTGCGAAGCAGGATCACTGCATGCACTTGGAGGTCATGATGGCTGGCGACTGCGGTGCGTATCGACTCAATCACCTCTGCGAGGTTTTTCCGGAGATATTGCCGTTTGACTTCTTGCACGATCACCAAACGTTCTTCCCCCTCAACGTCGACCGAGAAGGCTGCACCGCTACCAGAACGCAACCAATTGTGAGAGTTTTCAACGGTGTGTTCGATGTCCTGAGGATAGTGATTCCTCCCCCGAATGATGATCAGGTCTTTCAAGCGTCCGGTGACATACAATTCTCCATTTTGTACAAACCCTAAATCCCCGGTTCGCAGAAAAGGGCCCGCATCGACATCTTTGATTCTGGCCTGAAAGGTAGCCTCAGAAAGTTCAGGCCGGTTCCAATAGCCTTGAGCAATACTATCACCCGATACCCAGATCTCACCGACCTGATCTTCGGGGCATTGGACGCAGGCCTCGGGATCAACAATGCGTACCACTTGGCCTGAATCCACAGAGCCCGAGCTAACCAAACGGACCCAATTGTTTGGAGGCGAGGAGTGGGATTCGACCGATGAGTTTGCTACGGCCGTATCGCTCAAAATAACACGATTTTGTTGTAGCGCTTTTCCGTCCACAGCCATCACCTTGGGAGGCTGAGAGGCTTGGCATCCTGTCACAAAAACCGCTGATTCTGCCATCCCATAGCAAGGAAAGAAGGTTTCCGAACGAAATCCGCACGGATCAAATTTTTCAGAAAATCGGTGAAGCGTTTCAGGACGAATCGGTTCTGCTCCGTTGAAGGCAACTTGCCAATGGCTCAGGTCCAAGTTTTCTAGGGCATTGGTGTCAATTTGATCCACACATAAGTCGTAAGCGAAGTTGGGAGCACCACTCATGCTTGCCTTCGTGTCAGAAAGGGCTTGGAGCCACCGAACAGGCTTTTGAAGAAATGTGACTGGAGCCATTAAGGTACTCCAGCCGCCACAAAATACGGTTTGTAGCAAGGCTCCGATCAAACCCATGTCGTGGTAGGGGGGTAACCAAAACACCCCGCTTGCCTCGGAATGTGTACCAAATTGTTCGTGGATGAGATTCAGGTTATGAAGCAAATTGCCGTGGCTGAGCATGACCCCTTTGGGATCTCCGGTGGAGCCGGAGGTGTATTGCAGGAAGGCAATGGATTCTCGGTTTACCTTAGGAGGGGTCCATACGGCGGTTTCTCCAGTTTCCCCTCGATTGGTGACCCACCATTGTAAGGCATGCAGCTCAGGAATAGAGGGCCGCTGCGATTCCACTTTTCTATAGATGTCTTGTGTGGTGAGTGCCAAGTGGCTTTGTGCGTTGAGCGCCAAACTCCGAAGCCGTTCCAAGCTCCGGTTCTGTCGAGGTGGGTAGGCCGGTACTGCAATCACTCCCGCATACAAACACCCGAAAAAAGCTGCGATGTATTCTAAACCGGGCGGATACAGCAGCAGGACGGGTTGGCGAGACGGCCCCAAAGTCTGGATTTGAGCTGCGATGCTCTGAGCACGTTTATCCAGTTCGGCAAAAGTCAGATGAGTTTTTTGAGTTTCTCCGTCTTCTAAGAACGTGAAGACGCGTTTGTTCGCATGATGGGAGGCTCTCCAACGCAGCAGTTCAATCAAGTGGGAACATTGCGAGGGATGTTGGTCTTGAGGAACCTTCATTCACAGGACTCCTTGTAAAAAATTAGGGGTATCGGTTGGATAGTAAAGGGATTGAAGGGGCGAAGACCACACAAAGGCACGCGTGTTATTTGAATTTCAGTTCGGTTACATTTTCCCAATTGGGATCTCGACCCGCATCCAGAAGATGTTGACATCGTTTGATGTAATTCTTTGCTGCATTATCCTCAGAGCTTTTGGATAAACATTCTTGGAACAAAGTCAAAGCCTGCTTGAATTCCTGAAGGTAGTAGAGAGAAATGGCTTCTTCAAACAACCGAGAAGTTTCCATTTTGGCATCACGCACTTGGATTGAATCGCCATCACAAACCTCGTAAATGGTCACAGGTTGGGTTTTTCCTCTGACTTTCACGCGGTCGATCAATCGGATGGAATAATGAGATGAGTCTTGTAGTTGTAGGTACGTGTTTTCTCCAATTAATAGGGAAATACCGTAGAGCTTGGTCATGCTTTCAATTCGTGATGCTAAATTCACCGCATCGCTGATCACCGAGCCTTCCATTCGGTTGTAACCGCCGACCGTTCCTAGCATGAGGCGTCCCGTATTGATCCCGATACCAATTTGAATCGGATCATAGCCTGTCGCTTTCCGACTCTGGTTATAGGATTTCAACTCCATGCACATGGCAATAGCTGCTTTCACCGCATCGTCGGCGTTGCGGTTGAACAAGGCCATGATGGCATCGCCAATGTATTTATCGATAAATCCTTGATGCTCACTAATGACAGGTTCCATCCGTTTCAGATAACCATTGATAAACCGGAAGTTTTCCTCAGGGTTCATGGTTTCGGAAAGCGATGTGAAGGAACGGATGTCGGAAAAAAGAACAGACATATCCATCTGCTGGTGATCTCCAAGCTGCACGTCCAAGATGCTCTCTTTTCCTAACAGACCTAAAAATTCATGAGGGACAAATCGTGCGAAGGAGGTGTTCAATTCGATTTCGTGTTCCAAAGCATCTTGTAAAGAAGCATAAAGCCGAGCGTTTTCAATCGAAATAGCCATTTGGGAAGCTAACACTTTGACCATTTCCAAACGGTTTTCTGTGAATGCACCGGTCGTCAGGTTGTTTTCTAAATACACGATTCCATCCAGTTTCCCTTGGTGGAAGATGGGAGCACAAAGCACTGACTTGGGTTGTTTTTGTAGAATGTAGGCATCTTCTTTAAACCGGCCCTCTTGTACTGCATCATGCATCACCACACTTTTTTGGGTTCGTATTACATAGTGAACCACCCCTTGGGATAAATCTTGACACTCTTCAAATGGGAGTGCTTGGCGTACGGTTGTCTCTTCTGAGTTCACATCACCTGCCGCTTCGATCTTCCATGAACCTTCCTGTCCTAGAATGAGATATCCTTTTTGGGCACCAGCATTTTCAATCGTGATTTTGATCATTTTGGAAAGCAATTGATCAAAGACGATTTCTTCTGCCAACGCTTGAGATGCTTTGGTAACCGTGTTCACGTCAAGAGAAGAGGTGCTATCCGAGGTGGAATCGAGTGAAAACGAGCCAACGGACATGGTCGAGGAAACCGTAGCCGTAAAATCACTTTTGCCTTTCGATCCGAAGCTGACCATCAGTTGCGGGTAATCGCGTTCGATCTGCTCCGCCTTCAGTGTGGCACCCCAACGCAGGTATTCGTAGCGGGCTGTCTGCATGTAATGACGGGCCAAGATACCACTGGATACGGAATCTGGGTTGTGAACCAGGTAAAACCGGGCGGCCAGTTCATTGGCTAAGGCTTCCACCTGAAGGAATTCGTTTTCTTGTGCCAAGTGAATGGCTTGGTCATACAGCGCGATGGCCTCGTTGGTTTTTCCTTGCAAGCGAGCTTCTTCAGCAGCCACTAGTTTGTATTTGTGCAACACATTCTGTGCACAGTTGTCGACCCAGTTTTTCATCTGTTCTTGATTAGCACGAACAATTTCAAGGTATTCATTTTGAGTGGATTCATCTGCATCGGGATACAAAGCAATGAGATGCAATGAATAATAAAAAGGCTGGTCGACGAGTAAGGGGTTTCCCACACTGGCATAAGCGGTTTCTTTGGCTTTCTCACTGGCAATCTTTCCTTCCTCGTGGCGACCGTAAAGGAACAACTGCTGAGCCTTGATGGTGTGGTAAACGTTGCAGATGTGTTGATTTTCCAGGTCACTCGTTTCGTTGAGGATATGACTGTCAGTGAAGGTGAGTTCCCGTTCCATCAACCCAAAAGCACCGAGCTGATAGAGTTTGAAAAATAGAGTGGGAACGGGATCTTCCGACTTTTCAATCATAGGGAAGAAGCGATTGAAGTTGGTCATGACCTGTTCCAAGGTATCCCCCCGCCCCCAAGATTGGCAGAGGATGTGGCAGGCTCCATAGGTTGCAAAGTTCAAATCACCTGTTTGCAGTCCGTACTCGTAAGTGGCTTTGGTATGGTATTCACATTCACGAATATGAACTTTCCAATGAGCATTGAGGCAACCAAACATTTGATGCAAGCGAGAACGTTGACTCAAATCTTCCAATTTTTCGTCTAAGGTGAGGGAAAGTTTTCCAAATTCATAGCCACGATCCACTTGATTCAGTCCTGCGGTGAGCAGCATTCCGAAAGCTCCATATGCAAAGGCTGATTCGGGTATGTGCCCATATTGCATCGAGATGTTGGCCATCCGCACGGTGCATAAAGCCAGTAATGAATCATTCCCGGCAATATAAGTGGGTGCCCACATTTCAACCAACAAGCGCATGGCCAATCCTTTGATGGGATCGTCCATACGAGGACCGTCCAATAGGGCTGCCACCGGGCGGCCTGCCAGATTTTCTTCTGCTAACGCCAACTCGGCTCCAACCTCCTCCGCGGTTGGATGTAAAGGGAGGTCAATGTCGCAGAGTTTGAGTCCCACAATTCCGATTTTCATGGTCTCTTCATACTTGCTTTGACCGGTAGAGCAGATTTGCAACTGCTTATAGACTTCTACTTTATCCACGGTGGATTGTGCCCGGTCGAGCAGTTGATTCATTTGTGTTTCTGCTTGTTCGTAATTCCCCACCAGAAATTCGCATTCCGCTTTTTGCAAACTGAGGTCGAACACCAAGCGATAATTGCTTTCCCACACATCATCTGGAAGCAGTTGCAAACCGGTCTCCCAGTATTGAAGTGCAGATTGATAAGCAGCGGAATCTTTCGCCTTTTTTCCTACATGGGTATTCAGTTCTACTAAGTCGGCACGCTCTTGCAAATCGTCAATCAACGGAATGCCGGTATTGAGGTGGTTGACAATTTCAAAGAAACTTTCTTCCAATTGATGTTTGTCTACGTTTTTGAGCATCAAGCGACCGATACGCAAATGAATCTCCTGCTTGTGATCATCGGAAATCAAGGAATAGGCAGCTTGCTGAACCCGGTCATGGGGAAACTGATATACAATCTCAAGACCCGCTTCGGTTTCTCGATGTTCTTCTTCGGCCACACCAGCCATTTTGTAATCTTGCCCAACCGGTTGGATCATGCCTTCATTCACTGCTTCCCACAGATCCATTGAGGTTTGTCGTTGAGATTTTTCGTGGACAATTGCTAGTGTTCGAAGGTCAAATTGATTTCCCACGCAAGCAGCGAGCTTCAAAATTTGTTGTGTGTTCGGACTCAACTTCTGCATTTTGCCCAACATCAAGTCCACGACATTGTCAGTGGTTTTGAGTTCTCGGATTTTTTCCAGTTCCCATGTCCACCAACCCTGGTTGATATCGAATTCCAGGATTTTTTCTTCGTAGAGGGAGCGCAAGAAGGCATTCACAAAAAACGGATTGCCATGAGTTTTTCGATGAACGACGGCGCCTAGTTCGTGGGCATCCTTGGAGGAGCAATGGAGCGATTCCTGAATGAGCTGCGTGACGTGTTCTGAATTCAGAGGCTTCAACCGAATGGTGTGAACCGCCCGTTTCTTCTTCTCAAGTTCTTCGAGGGCTAACATTAAAGGGTGGGCTGCACTCACTTCATTGTCACGATAGGCTCCGATAAAAAAGAAATATCGACTTTCCGAAGTCATCACACTTTTGATCAAATTCAATGATGGTGTGTCCGCCCACTGCAAATCGTCTAAAAACAAAGCCAAGGGGTGGTCTTCCGTGGCAAACACATTGATGAAGTTTTGAAATACAATACGGAAACGATTTTGAGATTCGGTAGGGGGGAGTTCGGGAACTGGAGGTTGCTTCCCAACGATCCACTCTGCTTCAGGAATCACATCAATAATGAGCTGACCATTCGCACCCAAAGCTGGCACGAGTTTTTCTTTCCATTGTTCGATTCGTTGTTTGCTTTCCGTGAGAATCTGTTGGATCAAACTTTGGAAGGCTTGAATGATGGAACTATAGGGAATGTTTCGTTTGAATTGGTCGAATTTGCCACTCACAAAATAGCCACGTTCTCGAACAATGGGTTTGTTGATTTCGTTCACTAATGCCGATTTTCCCACTCCAGAGTATCCAGCAACGAGCATCATTTCTGTTGAGCCTTGACTGACCCGATTGAAGGCATCGAGCAAAACCTCCCATTCTTCTTCGCGCCCATACAATTTTTGAGGGATCTGAAAAACACTGGAAATGTCCCGTTCTGCAATGGGAAAACCATTGATTGAACCGTGATGCTGCCAGTGTTCGAGGCATTTTTCCAAATCTTCTCGTAGGCCATAAGCACCCTGATAGCGATCCTCCGCAGTTTTCGAGAGCAGCTTCATGATGATTTTGCTCAGCATGATTGGGATGTCAGCATTCACTTCATGCAGCGGGGTAGGGTGCTTGGCAATATGAGAATGGACCTGTTCCATCGGATCACCTACCGGGAACAAGCTTCTACCGGAGAGCATTTCGTAGAAGGTCGCTCCTAAGGAATAGAAGTCGGTGCGGTAGTCAATCGCGCGATTCATTCGCCCCGTTTGTTCTGGGGAAATATAAGCTAACGTTCCTTCTAACAAATCGGGACTGCTGATTTTTGTGTTTTCTCGTGACAGTCGAGAGGAAATGCCAAAGTCAATGACCTGAACCTGTTTGGTCTCAGGGTTCATGATGATGTTGGAAGGATTGATATCTTTGTGTATCAAATTCGCTTGGTGAATCCGTCCTAAGGTGTTTGCCACCTGGATTGCAATTTGTAAAAAATTGTCTAATTCGTGGCTGGCATTGCTTAAAGCGTATTTGATCGTCGATCCTTGGATATCTTCTAAGACCAAGACTTGCCGAGAATGCAGGCGTTCCATATCATACGCGCGAATCACCCCTTCTGCTTGGAAACCCATCAATAGCTCGTATTCATGCTTCAAGCGTGCAATGTCCTTCAACGAGGGGTATTCAGAAGTCGGGGTTTTGAGGATCACTGGGCAGTTGTCTCCAATGCGTATTCCTCGGTAAACCGTCGTCTTTTGTCCTTGATGGAGGCATTCAGAAATTTCATAATTGGGAAGCTTGATCATATCGACTCCGGAGGAAAAATTCCTGCTAATCTAAATGAGGAACGAAAGCGGGAAAGTGCAGTAGAAATCCATAACTAAGGCAGATTTGTCTTACCATAAAGCTTCTGGACCTGTCTACTAGCTTTTGATTTAAGTTATTGAAGGCATTGGTGATCGGTCACCAGATTGTGACAAAAAAGCACAATAAAGTATGACCGATTGTTCCTTCAAAAAACAAATAGGTTCCATCCGAATGGCGTCAAGTAAGATCAAAGTCAAGATTTAGGTTAGGGATCGCCAGCGACTCCAAGAAAAAACGGCTACCACTTCAAATCCTTCTACCGACATGGGGGCTGAGCTGAGTGTCAATCGCCCCCCGTCAAATGCGTAGTAGCGTACCTGATCGGTGCCAACCCAATTGGGAAACAACGATCCACCCACCCGGTGAACGACTCGGTTTTCCGACTCAGTGATATGATAGGTTCCATAATACGCAGCATAGCCATTGAAAGCTAAGCGAATCTCTTCGGGGCTACCTTTCAAGAAGTCATTCTCTACAAAATGAGGACGATCTCGCCGCATGATGTGAGCGGACATTGTGCCTTCGGGAGTGTACATCAAAGTACCACCGAGTTCCGTTCCCAACGGATAGAAAACTTCTCCATCCGAACGTTGGAATTCAAAGGTTTCCAAGTTCCAGGTCCCAATCAATTTTTCTCGAATGTCTGTCATTAGATGCTCCAATTAGTGAGGTTCATGAACAGCAAGTTTGTATTCGTGCGAAATACACGGTTGTGTTCAAATGTCGTCTAGGTATCGGTTCAAAGCTTGGGCTAACGTGAGCACGTGGGGTTCTTCTAAGAGGCTCACATGGTTGCCCGGCACCACTTCTTCGTGCATCGGACCTGCCACCCAATCCTGCCAGCAACGGACATTGGGCATAGTCCGAAGGTCGAAATCACGAACTTCTTCGGCACGGAACCACACCATTGCTCCTTCATACGCTTTTGGGTGATAGGCTTGCAAGGCGTGAAAAGTGGCATCGAAGTAGGTTTGGATGCGTTTAACCTGTCGCTCCAACTCAAACAAATATTCGATTCGTTCCAAGGTGTGCATCTTGTGGAGTGTTTCGTTGGACTTGATACGGAAGCCCATCAAGTGACTGATACGAATGATTACCTCGTGCAGCTGCAACAAATTGAAAGCAAACGGATTTTGAGAAGTGTTGTCCAACATTTCGGTCAAGGCCTTGAACTCAACCATAGGATTGGGGATCTGTGGGAAGTCGATAAGAAACCCAGTATCGAAAGTGGCTAGCAAAGCGACTTTTTCTCCGTTTTTTTGAAGCTGATGGGCCATTTCATAAGCAACCAATCCGCCGAAAGACCACCCACCCAAGCAGTATGGCCCTTCTGGTTGCAAGGCCGTAATCGCTTTGAGATATCGTGTGGCAATGGCTTCTATTGATTTGAGTGGAGTTTGATCATCCTCCACTCCCGGAGCTTGAAAACCATAAAATGGGCGGTCTTTACCCAGGTGTTTGACTAGTGCCACAAAATGCAGGGGGCTTCCGCTGAAGTCATGCACACAAAAAAATGGACGCTTGCTGCCATGAGTTTGCAAGGGCATCACTACCGAAGGGATTTTGGACACAGGTTGCAAAAGAAATTTTTCCAGGCGCTTGATTGTAGGGCGTCGCATCAGGTCGGATGGAGAAATTTCGTGTTTGAATTCTTGTGAAATTCGTTCGCACAATGCCACGGCCATTAAGGACGACCCTCCGAGTTCAAAAAAATTATCATTGGAGCCAATCGTGCTCACTCCCAGAGCTTCCTGCCAAAGTGCTTTCAGTTTCCTTTCGATTTTTCCATAAATGAGGGCCTTGGCAGATGGACTGATCGCACTGTTTTGACGAAGCACGTTGTTGAACTTACGAGGAGGAATGGCATTGGCGGTTCGAGAAACCCCCTTGGATACCAGCGTGGGCAATTGTTGTTTGGTTTGGGCCTCTGCCCAAAACCGATCTTGTTCAAAGGGATAAGTGGGTAGGGGAACGCGCTGTCGAGACTCTTGATGATGGAAGGCTTCCCAGTCGATAGAGACGCCAGCAGCCCATAAGCGTCCTATGGTGCGCAACAAAAACAATACATCGGATTCATGGGTTTTGGGGTGACGTATTGTGGTAAGGGCAATCTGTTGTGGAAGGCGGGAAGGGTGCTTTCCCACCAAACTGGTCAGAGTGGTTCCTGGCCCGATTTCTAGGAATAAGTTGTCTGGAGAGCGAAGCAGTTCGGTCAAGCCTTCATCAAAACGCACTGTCTTTCGAAGGTGTTGGCACCAGTATTGGGGATCACGCGCCTGTTTAGAGGTAATCCATGTCCCTGTAACATTGGAAAGAAAAGGGATGGCTGGTGCGCGGAGCATGAAAGTTTCCAGCAATTGATCGAATTCTCCAAGAATGGGTTCGAGCAATGCCGAGTGGGCTGCAATATCGATATGGAGCCGTTGGCACTTCACTCCAGTTTGTATAAATTGTCGTTCCACCGCCTCCACTGCTTGTGGCGTTCCCGAAAGTACGCAGGTGTCTGGGGTATTGATGACCCCTAATGAGAGGTCACGACTGAGGTACGATTCTACTGCGATTGCAGGAAGCTCCACGGATAGCATGGCACCCGTTTTTGTTTTTTTCATCAGACGCCCTCTTGCTGCAACCAGCTTCAAAGCCTCCTCCAAACTCAAAACACCAGAAATGCATGCAGCGACATACTCGCCAAGACTGTGTCCAATCATGGCTTTGGGAACCAGCCCCCACGATAAAAGCAAACGTGCGATGCTGTAAGATACCGTGAAAATCACAGGAAGCATGCGATCGATGCTCCGAAGCTGTTGAGCGGCTGGGGTTTCTTCGTTTTCTTGGGGATACAACAGCTCTCTGAGGTCAAACCCTAAATACGTGTGGATTCGTTCTGCACAAAGGTTGAACACTTCCTGAAACACAGGCTCTGTTTCATATAATCCTCGGCCCATGTTTACGTACTGGCTCCCCCCTCCTGGAAACATGAATACCAGATCGGGAGATTGGTGTTTCGATTGATGAACCGTGTGCAGCTCAATTGCGTCTTCGTCCAAAAGACGTTGGATCAACTGTTCCGCAGATTGACAAACCGTGACCCGGCGATGATTGAAGACTTGGCGTCCGATTTGAAGAGTGTAGGCTGCATCCGGCAAGGATGTTTCAGGAAATCTTTGGAAATGCGTCGCCAAATTTTGAGTGACCTGCTCCAAGGCTTCGGGTGTCCTTGCCGAAAGGACAATCACCTGTTCAGTCCTCGCCGGACGATTGGCAGAACGTTTGGGCGCTTCTTCCAAAATGAGATGGGCGTTGGTACCACCCACTCCAAATGCACTCACACCGGCACGATGTGGTCCTTCCATCAAAGGCCAAGAGACGGCTTTGTTGTTCACATGAAATGGACTTTGCTCCATGTCAAATTGAGGATTGGGTGTGTTGAAATGGAGTGTGGCAGGAATGGATTGATGATAAAGAGATAAGGCCGTCTTGATCACACCGGCTACTCCAGCAGCTGTTTCTAAATGTCCGATGTTGGATTTAACCGATCCCAATAAACAAGCGCCTGGCTGAGACACTTGAGGTTGAAACACTTGTGCCAAGGCTTGCATTTCAATGGGGTCACCCAAGGCGGTCGCGGTGCCATGAGCTTCCACGTAGGCAATGCTATCAGCACGAATTTGGGATTGAGCATGAGCTTGTCGGATCACGTCGACTTGGCCTTGTACCGAAGGAGCGGTGTAACCGATTTTTTGAGATCCATCGTTGTTGATGGCAGAACCTTTGACGATTGCCCAAATATGATCCCCATCTTGGATTGCCTGCTCGTATCGTTTAAGAACAACGGCTCCAACCCCGTCTCCCATTACGGTACCTTTTCCATTGGCATCAAAGGGGCGGCAGTGACCATCGGGGGATAAGATTCCGCCTTCTTGATACAGATATCCGGTTTTGGCTGGCAGATGCACTGCCACCCCTCCGGCCAGTGCCATGTCACATTCCCCTTTCCGTAAACTGTCACAGGCAACGTGGATGGCCACCAACGACGTGGAACAGGCCGTTTGTAAAGTATAACTCGGACCCCGCAAATTGAGTTTATATGAGACGCGTGTGGTCAAGCTATCCACCAAATTGTTCATGAATTTCATCATGCCGGTGCTACGATGAATGAGATCATCTGTGACTTGCAAATGGTACCATAGGTAGGTGCTGGGCAAGGTGCCTCCGTACACTCCAACCGTTCCGGAATAACGGGTTGTGTCGTAGCCCGCATCTTCCAAAGCTTCCCAACTGCATTCAAGAAACAGTCGATGCTGTGGGTCCATGACAGTGGCTTCCGCAGGAGAAAATCCAAAAAACTTGGCATCAAAATTTTCCAGACCCTCAAGGACTCCCCCCGCCTTGACAAAATTTCTCCGTTTCAGGGTTTCGGCATTCACTCCCGAAGCGAGTACCTCCTCATCTGAAAAGAAGGTGATCGACTCCACTTCATTTTGAAGGTTTTCCCAAAACTCCTGAATATTCTTGGCTCCAGGAAAACGACCTGCCATTCCGATAATTGCAATTTCTGAAGAATCCGATGCACGAATGGATTCTTCGAGTTCTGGCTCGCGAGGGGTAGCGAAATGTTTTTCTGCATCGGATTGGAGAAATTCAGCGAGACTTTTCACCGTGGGATGCTGGAACAAATCAACGACTGTGATTTGTTTTTGAAAGGCTGTCTGTAGTTTGCTTTGCACTTGCGCGATCAAAATGGAGTTGCCACCCAAGTCGAAAAAGTTGTCGTCATTGCCAATCGATTGGTCGGTTTGCAACACCGTTTTCCAAATGTTGGCAACCATGGCCTCTTGTTTGTTTTGAAACGCCACTCCCCGATGTGTTGGGGGCTTGTTCGATTCGGGGTGCCGCAACCCTTGGTAGTCGATCAGACCTTCTTCCGTTTTTGGCAAAGCTTTGAGAATTTGGAAGACACAAGAACTCGGTATCCCAAAGCGGTCACTGAGCGAAACATCCAGCAATTGTTGCCACAGCGTTTCCGAGTGAGCGGCCTGGACATAAGCCTCCAGTTGCTGAGACAACTGAAGTTTACCCACTTGGTGGCGCTGGATCACTGGGTGACGATGGTCTAGCCCGATGAAGTAATGCCCACCAGGGCGCAGCAAAGCCGCGACCATCGAATGCAACCCGCGTTCAGAAGAAAGGAGACGGAATCCTTGGTTTTGGGCAGCTTCGTTGGCGAGTTCTGGATTGCCTTCACTCATTCCCAGGTTTTGCCACAAAGACCAACTGAAGCAGTAAGTCGCTGCATGCCCCTGTGTGCGTTGGTAGGAAAGATACGATTCTAAAAAGCTGTTGGCTGCAGAATAGGCGCTGAATGACGCCCCTCCAAACCAGCCGTTGACCGATGAAAATCCGATAAACGCAGCCTGAGGACGGTCCGCGAGCAATCGAAACAACGAGATCGTGCCAAACACCTTGGCGGCAAACATCGCTTCAAAGGTTTGCGGAGTTTCATTGAACACATGCCGCTGATCACCAGCACCCCAATGCGCTTTCAAGTTACCTAGTCCAGCGAGATGGAAGATACCTGCAAGTGGTCTTCTCCAATGGGATTCGTAGGTCGCGACAAGATTTCGCAAGTGTGCCGTGTCTTGTACGTCGGCAGCAGCATATTCTACGATTCCCTCTAAGGCTTCCAACGCTTTGAAGTGACGTAGATGTTTTCCCAAAGGTGTGTCCCGTTCGATAAATTTAGGCCACTGTCCGCGATCAGGTAATGCCGTTCTTCCGACGATCAGTACGGGCACACGAATGTGCGTGAGGAGCCATTGAGCTACCACAGTACCCAATCCACCCAATCCACCCGTCAATAAAAAAAATCCATCACCAGTCCAAGGGAAAGATTGAGCAGGAATGGAAGGCAATGAGATTTGTTCCAAAGCAACGACGTGACGTTTTTCTTGACGGAATACGACTTCGGTTTCAGAGCCTCCTGACTGCAATTCTCTAAGGAGTTGCAAAGCATGAGATTCTGGGTTTCCGGAGTCCCAATCAACATGAATGCAACGGAGCCATATGCATTCGGCATCCAAACTCTTTAAGAATCCAGGGAGAGTACCGTGCTCTATGCCCTTCGGAGCATGGTGGGCGTCCCACTGTTCGTTACAAGTACTCACCCACAAGGTTTTTTCTTGATTCTCCGATACACGAACAGCCAAGGTTTGAATCAAATACAAAATGCTGAAAAGTCCGAGCGTTTGAGCCGTTTTCAAGGTGTAGTGTGCCTCTACTTCTGGTGGAGCGGGTACATATGCCCACAGATGAACAATGTGTCGAACCGAGACTCCGTCTGCCTCCAAAGCGTCCCATAATCCTTTGTAATGTGCTTTTTCATGAGGATGGATCTCATAAAGGTATGCCGATTTGCGCACCATTTCAGTACCGGGTTGAACCACAACACAAGCTACTCCAGCCGTTTGTAAGAGCCTCTGAAATTGTTGTCCCAGACCTTCAGAATCTATAAACAAAAGGGTAGTTCCGAGATTCGAATCTTCCAAAGCGGAGGGCAGTCGCTTGGGTTGCCAGACCTTCTGAAAAAACCAGTTGGGCAAGGTTTGAGCGTTGTTTAAGAGAATATCGACCTTCCGAACTACGTCATCGAATTCTCCTGCCTCGAACCGTTTGCGTAGTTGAGTCCGTTGGATTTTGCCAATCGAGGTTTTGGGAATTGTGTCTTTGGGCACTGGTAAGATAAAGGCGGCAGTCATGCCCGTCTGTCCTAAAGTACGACGGATTTTTTTGATCACTTCAGTTACCTCAGTAGGATACTGCCGAAGCGTGTGAAAGAAGATTGCCAAATCATCGGTCTCGTGATGAGCCACCCGCACTGCCACTGCCGCCGTGAATGAAGTTTCCACTTCTTCCAGGGTTTCCACAATCGATTCGATTTCATGGCTGTAATAATTGATGCCATTGATGATAATCACGTCCTTTTCACGCCCCGTGATGGTCAGGCTCCCTTGATTCAAAACTCCCAAATCTCCGGTATTGAACCAACCTTCCTCGTTGAAAGACTCTTCATTGGCTTGAGGGTTTTCGTAGTATCCTGGCAGCACACACATCCCTTTGACCTGCAATCGACCATTTTCTCCTTCTGGCAAGATTTCGTCCTCTGAATTGACGATTCTCACCCCGAACCCCGGAATGGGACGACCCACGACTACAAAGGAATCTGAATCGTGTGTGTTCGAAAAACGGAAGTCGTGATTGAAAGTGACCGCCGAGCAGGTCTCGGACATGCCCCAAGCGGGATGTATGGATCCGGGAGGAAGGCCCTGTGGTTCCAATAGCTGGAGGAAACGTCGTGCTGTGGCCGCCACAATGGCTTCACCAGCATTGAGGATGAATCGTAGTTTGGTAAGGTCCCATTGGCGTTGTGCAATCGTCTCTGCCTGGTCATTCACCAAGCCGAATGCAAAATTGGGTGCCCAAGTGGCAGAAACTCGAAATCGGTCAAGGAGGTCCAGCCAACGCAACGGATCTTGCAATATGAGGTTGGTGCGAACTTGGATTTGTTGACAGCGAGAATATACGTCGCGGAGGTGGAACATCACGATTCCACCCACGTGATCGATCGGCATCCAGTTGAGAGAAACATCGGTTTCGGTGAAGCGATTGCACTGCACGGTGCTTGCCGTTCGGTCGAGCAAGTTTGCGTGGGTTTGCATCACGGCTTTAGGCGTTCCCGTGCTGCCGGAAGTGAGCAGTAACAAGGCCACATCGTTATAATGGGACGCATGACGATCCGGATCAGGAGAGTGACTGCGGAGTTCTTCTGCTGTTGCTACATAAAAGCCCTCAAGGTTCAGTAATCCTGCAACGGACCGGACCTCGTCAGCCATTGCATTTTCAGTCAACACCCACGGTTGTCCTAACATGTTCCAGACATTCCCGAGCTTCAGCACGTTGGGGTGTTTTTCCCGGTAGGTGGGGGCCGTGCTCATGGGCACCGGAATGAATCCGCCCAACATGCAAGCCCAGAATGTGGTGATAAAATTCTCATCTCTTGTGAACTGAAAAATCAACGAATCCCCTGGATACACACCGATCTGTCGCAAACCGCCTAAAACATGCTGAGCGGCATCCAATAAACTGGGGTACGATTGAAATGTTTCATGCCCGGATTCATCAATGTAAACAATGCCGTGTTCGGGTGAGTCCATTGCCGCTCGAATCAGCGCTTCGGCCAAGGTGGTGGGGTCGTCTTCTTCAAACTCCAATTCATCGCCCCAAGAGAGGGATGGAGTTGTTGAGGTTGATGGAGCTTTTGAAACCGGATGCGGCTCAGTGAGGTCATGAGAAGCGGCTGGATTGATCGAAGGAGCGTACTCCTTCCAGTTGGGTATCAATTCAGAAAGGTGGAAGGGCACTTCTGGGAATGTCTGAGGTTGCGTGAGAACGGCCGCTTCTTCCACCTCTGGAATCTGAACCAACACCTGTTCCCATGCGTGGACCAGCGCTTCTTCCAAAATAGGTAATTGGATCAAGGCCACTTCGTCCACTTCTCCGGCATCGCTCCACGGAAGATTGGAAATGGGAACGAGGTGAAAGTTCACCTCCCATGAAGTCAATATGGGCTGCAAACGACGTTTCAACATCAGCAAAGCCCCTTGTTGCTGGAGCACCACGTATCCAACCCAGATGGTTTCTCCATCGAGAGCGGTGCGTTCTAAGACATGGCTTTCCACCACCATCGGGTCTGCTTGTAAAATATGCTGTATTTCGTTCAACCGACTATCCACGGAAACCTCCATTGTGAGAAAAAATGAATAAGTGTTGCTCTGCAACCCGTGAAACTTTGTTTTTGATATCTAACTCAGCTTCCGGATGAGCTTCGCTGCATTAAAATGGTTTGCTCTTTTGTGTGGACAAACCCGTCTGCTTGATTTCCCGCTCACGACTACGGTTTAATGCATTCTGGCAAACATCGCTAGCGTATCCTGATAGATCTGTCCTGTGAAATGTTTACAATGGGGTGGGGGGCGTCAATCTGGGAGGCAAGACCACATAAAACGGTCTCGCTACCCCTTTAGGAAAGTCTTTTGTCAGTGGGTGCTGAAAGCAGAAGATTGGGATATTTCAAATGTTACCGATCCATCCCTTTGCCTGGGTGAAGCGATTTTAAGGCATCACGCAGATGGTCTTTAGTAAGATGTGTATAGCGTTGGGTGGTGGTGATGGAGGCATGTCCCAAGAACTCTTGAACGATACGTAGATCGGCCCCGGCACGAAGGAGCAAGGTGGCTGCAGTATGGCGCAGCATATGGGGGGTGATATGTTGAGGAATGCCTGCTTTTTCAGCGATCAGGTTGACTGCAACCCCAACACCTTGAGGCGAAAGACGTTTTTGAAAATTATTAACAAAAATTGCATCAGTACGCAGAGGAAGTTGTTCGCGAGTCGACAAATAGCGCATCAATGCCTGATAGCTGGTCTCTTCTTGCAGAAAGGCCAAGCGTTGTTTATCGCCTTTTCCCTGAACCACGATCACCCGTTCGTTGGGTTCAAAATCCTGCACGTTCAAGGCAGACACTTCCCCAACCCGCATTCCGGTGGCAAACATGACCTCTAGCAAGGCCACATTTCGTATTGCTAAGAATCCGGCCCCCATCGCATCGACCTCTTCATCGGTATATCCATTAGCTATCTGATGTGCTTTTTGGAGCAAGCGTTGGATTTCATCCATGGAGAGTGCCTTGGGCAAAGTCTGGGCCTTGTCCAAATTCAACTTCAAATGCCAAAAAGGAGAGTTCGGAATGGTTCGTTTGCGTACCCAATAGTTGAAGAAAACCTTCAGCGACATGAGCTTGCGCTGCATCGAGGCGGGAGCATATCCCTCTTTCTTGAGGTGGACTGCATAGCTTTCCACCATCTCAGGAGTGATGGATGTCAGTTTGAAGTTCTTGTCCAAAAACTTGTGGAACTGTTTCAAATCCGCAATATATGCACGGATTGTTTTATCGCTTCGGTCGGTGGTTTCGAAATAACCGATTTCGAACTGATCAATGGCGCGGCGTAAGTACATCCTTGTCACTCTAATAAAATGTTAGTTTTTCGTTTTTATTGAAAGATTTCTGAGAGGGTCTTCCATAGGGAACGCTAGTTAAACCGGTTTTGTCATTGATACACAAGCTGAAATTGCAGAAAAGCAAGTCAAAATTCAGATACTCAAACTTGGTCGATTCACATGATCAGGTCTAATCAAATGTTAGACATTGTCAATCGCTGTTGACTTATAGCCAGCCTATAAACGCCCTTTAGAGATCAAATGTTATTATGGCACTCTGCAATCACGTTGGCTACATGGAATATTATCTCGAAGCTCTTGATACAATATATAAAATCACCGTTGACAACTATCTTTAACTAGGTTTTTGCGATCTGCAAAGCCATGCTTTTACGATGAGAAATTTTCAAAACTGGGTCATTCGGTAATGAAGCACGCTAACAAATGGAGGTGGGGGCAATATGGCATTCTATTGAGCATTTTAGCTACGGCTGTCTTGATTTACAGCATTCACACTCCTACCCAAATTGCTATTCAGGAACTGTTTTATGTACTCCGACAAATGGATGCCCAACTGCTTAAGTCCCATTTGTTGGAATACGGAATTTGGGCGGGGGTGGTCTCGGTTGGGCTGATGCTGGCTCAGGCGATCCTGGCTCCTTTGCCCGCGTTTGCAATCACGATGGCAAATGGTTTGATATTTGGTTGGTTTTGGGGAGGTTTACTCTCATTGGTTTCCGCAGTGGCCGCTGCTCAAATGTGTTTTGAAATCGCCCGAGTGTTGGGTCGCCCAATGATCGAACGGATGGTGGGCGTTAAACAATTGTCTAAGGCTGATTCCATTGTTCAACGCTACGGCGTGAGTGCGATTGTGATCGCTCGGCTTCTCCCGATCATGCCTTTTGATCCCTTGTCTTATGGAGCCGGCTTGACCGGGATTTCTCGAAAGTATTTCATTGGGGCGAATCTTGTCGGCCAACTTCCGGCAACCTTTATATATTCGTACTTCGGAGACCAATTGCTAGACGGGATGCCTGGTTCGATGTTGGCCGCACTGGTTCTTTTAGCGATATTGGTAGTGATCATCACCTACTGGCTTAATAAGTACGATTTGTTGGAAGCCAAACGCGAATAAATCGAATTCATCTATGAGCATTTGGCAGAACCACCCCACTTCACTTTTTATTGAGCTGTTCTGCGAGTGTATAGAGGAAGGCATTCCATTTTTCTTGGAATTCCGAGGAATCGAAATGATGGTGAGTGGCGAGATATGTGACCTGTGGGAATGTGCTCGGAAACACCACCAGACTCAACAAAGCTAAAAAGAGGTACGGCGACTCAAATTCTTCAGAAAGATTTCCCGCTTCTTGGAAAGCTTGCAGCATTTCGATTTGCTTGTCGTAATAGGCTTCCCGGTAGTCTTGTTCCACCACTGGTTCACGATTGTATTGGAGGGCTTCATGAACGATCAGTCGCATAAAATGGGGATCGCGGGCAGTGGACTGAAACCAGTATTCTAAAATAGGACCCATCTCTTGAGGCAGCCTTTCCAAAATTTGTGCACGCCCTTTAAACTGCTGTTGCAAGGTGGCTTTGAACAACCCTTCTTTGTCCTTGAAATAACGATAAATCAGCGCTTTGTTGAACCCGCAACGTTTGGCAACATTTTCGATGCGAGTTCCTTTGAATCCATGTTCAGAAAACTCTTCTAAAGCCGCTTGCAAAATTGTCTGCCGGGTGGCTTCGGCATTTCGTTTGGGCGTGGCTGGAGGTTGATGGTTGTTTTGATTTCCGACTTTTGAGGGGGTGTCGGCTTTGATGTTGCGGTTGTGGCTCATGAGGCTTGGGCTTGCACGGCTTGTTGGATCAAGTTTTCCCAGTTATCGAACAATTCCTCGCATATTTTGACGAACGCTGGTTTCATCAGAGGGTCCAAAATCCATCGTCCAAAAATTCCGTATTTGAGTTGGGAGTCAAACGTCATACGGATCAAAGACGAGTTGGGTTCTCCTGGGATTTCAGCAACTTCCCAAGTGCCTTGGAGTTTGAGGAATGGATAAGGATAGTCGGGAGCCTTAGTATCAACTTCAAATGAAAATACTCGATTGTCTTCCCAAAGTATACAGCGTTCGTTCCAGCCACGCCCTTTCAAATCATAACACCGTCGACGCATTCCCCGTCCGGTTCCTGCAAGGATCTCCACTTTGCTCAGATTCGGAGCCACCCTCGCATAATCGGCAACATCCGAAACTACTGACCACACCATTGATTTCGGAGCCGCTACTCTTCGTTCTACTTGCATTTGTGCCATTGTATCTCCTTACTGCATCTTCGGTTGTTTGTTTGACCAAGAACTCGCATGTCCGCCTGATGTGCCTAACGATTCCGAAGGCTGTGGGGATTTCCATAAGGCCACGATTTGAATCGCCGCAAATACCGCGACGATATCAGCGATCACGGCGACCAACCACCATCCCTCTGTCGTCAGCGGCACCCAGTCACTGAACAAAATCACTGCACTTCCTAGCACCCAGGCAATATCTGAAACCACGATCGACCACGCTTCCCATACTTTAGTTGGACGTGAAGCATACCAAAGCAAGTTGGCAGCAAACCCGAGTAGCATGATCCCAAGTCCCCGAAATAACCATGGCAGTTCGATTCCTGTTAGCGAAACCAAAAACCCAGCTCCGAATAAAGCCACCAATCCGGACAAACCTGAAAAGACCGCATTGATGCGAAACGCATTGCGTAACAATCGTGATTCAATCGTGCGTGTCATCATGAAGACCTCCTATTTTAGTGATGTTGATTTTATGTAACTGTAACGATACCGTTACATTAGAATCAAAAAATTGGGTTGTCAACCCCCCAAATAATCAAATCGCACTTTTCGAGACGTTGTTACTCGTATCGATTGTTAAGAAAATCCTTAATCACTGATTATGCTTTGAAGAAAAGGGAAAAAATGCGGTGGAGGTTACCCTTTTTTCAATCCAATTTGTTTCGATTCGATAGCAATTGCCAATTTCACGAGTAGGGTGAAAATGAAAGCTCCCATGGCCCATATTCCGACGGTTACTGCAATTTCGATCCAGGTGGGGCTATAGTCCACGATCTCCCCCAAAGGAGAGGGGAGAAATCCGGGAACGATCAACCCCATGCCCTTTTCGATCCAAATGGCAAGGAATAGAAGACCACACAAGGGATACAGTAGTTTTAAGTTTCTTCGAATGGGATTGATCGCCAGGCTCAGGGTGGCGAAGATATTGATACCCACCGCCGTCCACATCCAAGGCACGAGGGCATTGTGGCCATGCAGACCAAGAAATAGGTAGACAGCGCTCGCGCTATGTTCGGTGGGGAAATAAAATTCTTTAAACAGTTCCGAACCCAGCATCACCAAATTGATTTGTGCCGCGACGGTGACGATCATACCGAGTTTGTGCAGGGTGATTTCTTTGATGGGGTAGCCGGTAAATCGTTTGATGCTCCCCAAGGCAATGATCATTAAGGCAGGCCCCCCCGAAAAAGCGGAAGCCAAGAAACGCGGTCCTAGCAATGAGCTGTTCCAGAACGGACGCGCCACCAACCCCGCATACAAAAACGCCGTTACTAAGTGGATTGCAAAAGCCCATCCTACAGACAAGATTACGGCAGGCACGTAATAGGATTTGTTGGGCTGCCGATTGCAGTAATGCGAATACAAAATATAAAATGGAATGAAAAAATTGAGCAGCAAGTAGCCGTTGAGCACGATCACATCCCAAGTGAGCATCGACTGCGGCCAATTGAAGATCCCCACCACAGGCAACAAATGCCACAATCGAGCTGGCCCTCCCATATCTACCGTCACAAAAGCCAGGCACATGATTAAGGCCGCGACAGCCATTCCCTCCCCAATGAGCACGGCTTGCTGGAAATCAACATCTTTTAAAATGTAAGTGGGCAAAACGAGCATGACGGCTGCTGCTGCCACACCGACCAAAAATGTGAAATTGGAAATGTAAAGCCCCCAACTCACAAAATCGTTCATCCCGGTCACGACCAAGCCTTTGTCCAATTGGATGGTGTAGGCGTAGGTGCCTATCAACATTAAACAAGTTAGGGATGCCATCCACAGGTGATAGCTCCGTTTACCGCGTGTGGTCACATCCAATGCATCGTATAAAAAGTGAAAGAAGGGCGAGCGGCCTGTTTCGATCATGAGGTTCCTTTCGTGGCAATGCGTTCGTGGTAGTGAATCGAGGGTTTTTCGCAGCGTTCAGTCCATGAAGTACCAAAACTTGGGTTCAGTCCCCAATTCCTCTTTCAGTCGGAAGACTTTCTTGTTGGAAAGAACCCACCGGATATCACTGTCAGGATCAAGAAGGTTTCCGAATATTCGTGCACCCGTAGGGCAAGCTTCCACACAGGCAGGATTCCGCCCTTCACGGGTCCGTTGGATACAGAAAGTGCATTTCTCCATCACTCCTTTTTTTCGCAGTCGGTTGCCCAAATAATGCTGATTGGGATTGACCTCTGCTTTAGGAATTTGAGGAGTGCCCCAGTTGAAACGGCGTGCCCAGTAGGGGCATGCGGCCTCGCAATAACGACAGCCAATGCACCAGTCGTAATCGATGACCACAATACCATCGGGTTCCTTCCAGGTAGCTTGGACCGGGCACACTTGCACACAGGGTGGGTTTTCACATTGAAAGCATTGAGTTCCAAAATAGAAGTGTCCTTCCGCAGGAACCTCATGGAAAAAAGTGGAGCTGGCAGCTTCTAAATTCATCGATCCTTTTTGAGCTTCGAAGATTTTGATGTAAGCCATCTTCGAACTTCGGTCCTGATTGTTTTCCTGAATACACGCTTGCACGCAATCCATGTAACCCCGACACTTGGAGATATTAAACGCATAACCGAAGAGCACTCCTGGACGAGCTGAGGTTGCTTTCAAGTGCAGGTTTTGTTTCGTCTTGGCCTGATGGAGCTGTGTGAGGCGGTCAATGGAATCTTGCTTTTCCTGGTCGGTCATCACACGGAAGTTGTTTTTGAAATACTCATCCCATTGGAGTTTTGCCAATTCTGCCCCATTGGAGTCGCCAAACGGAGTGCACGCGCTTTGGGCGATACTCGCTCCTGCAACCAAGCCACTGCTGAGGGAACGCAATGCCGAACGTCGTCCCATTTTTTTGTTCAAAACACGGGATTCCGGAGTTTCTCTCAAAGTGATGGAGTCCGTTTTCTTAGGTTTAGGTCGTTTGAAAAATTTAAAAAACATTTGGTCTCCTGCGGTGATGCCTGATGATGCCTTAAGGTTGTGGTCGGTGTAGCAATTCCATAGACCGGGAAGGCCATCGTTTTTCTAGACGAGGACGGTGAGGGTTGTGGCATTCTGGACAATTTTTCACCACACGAGGGGGGGCCCAACCTCCGACTCGTTTTCCATGAGCACCCCCATACCAATCTTGAGATTGGCGAGTGTGGCATTGAGCACAGAGTTGATAGCTGTGATTCCAATCAATCGGGTGCCCGCCTAAGGTCTGCAAATGCTCCATTGTCGGAGAGTGGCAAGTTGCACAGCTCATCACTTCGCTGGATGCATGTTCCAAACGGATGTCCCAATGTGCTTTGCGGAGAACAGCCTCGGTCATGCGTTGGGGTGTTGATTGAACATGACATTCGGTACAAGGGTACCGTTTCAAGGCCGGGGTACGTTCCTCCACGAAAAACGGGGGGCGGGTCACGTTATTATGAACAAGTTGACGATTCACATGACGCAAAAAGGTTTCAGATGTCAGACTTCTAGAAGGGGTGGCACTTTGGGTGGGAACCATGTCCTCAGCATGGACGGGATCTTCCAACACACAACCGGTGTTCCAAATTAAAATTCCCATCAGAATCCCTCCGCATAAGAGGGAAAACCATCGACGTTTCACAAACCCTCCTTCCAGTCTAAGGTTGAAATTCGTCAGGTTGCCGTGGAACATGACATTGACGACAGCTCACACGTTCAGGATGACCGGTTCGGATTTCTCGTACAGCAGCGGCCCCACCGTGACAGGCCAAGCAGTTTTCTCGCATCTGCAAGCGGTGTGGAATAGGAGGAGGACCCCCCGGAATGGCAGTACGGCCAAGTGCGGGAGGCTCTACCGATTGCCAGCCCGTGTCTTGGAATAAAGAAGTATTGGCAATCGGTACGTGACATTGACGGCAATTGTGCATCTCCGGATGGGGAGTGATGGGAGCGTAGGCTGAGAACTTCTCCACATATCCCCCTTGTTCGTGACACACCAAACAAGAGCGCCCACCCATATCAATATGAACAGTGACTGCGTGTGGAATCACCGGGGGAGCACCTGGATAGGCACGACGTTCGTAAAATATGGCGAGTTTCCGCTGTCCTGAGGCGTCCAGCGGTTCACGGGCAATGCGTAGGGCATCTTCTGCCCTTTGAAAGACACCTGCTTCTTGAGAAATGGGAGGAAGCATGGACTGCTCTTCCGCCATGGCAACACCGACTACGACGCTCTGATGCTCGTGTTCGAAGCTTTCTCCTAGCACGTAAACGACAGCTGCAATCAACACGATGCATAGAGCAATAAACAAGGAGCGGCTTCCCAATCCGGGTGCTTCCTCTCGATTCTCGACTTGGGGAGTTGATTTCATACCTTCTCCACACGCACAGCACATTTTTTATAATCGGGCTGTTTGGATATGGGACAGAAGGCATCCAAGGTCAGCTCGTTGATAAGATAGTTTTCGTCAAAAAATGGCACGAACACCTGCCCTGGGGTAGGACGACCTCGCTGGTCGATACTGGCAGGCAAGACGATGCTACCCCTTCGACTAGAGATCTTGACCATTTCTCCTTGAAAGATGCCCATACGCTCGGCATCGGATGGATGCAGTTCTACATAGGCTTGAGGCATGGCCTGATGCAGGACAGGAATCCGGCGTGTCATGGATCCGGTATGCCAGTGCTCCACGACTCGTCCTGTGTTCAACCAGAACGGATATTCTAAATCAGGGACTTCCGGAGGGGGTTCATAAGGACGAAACCAAATCCAAGCTCGGTGGTCTGGTTTCCCATAAAAATCGAACTCTGCTTCAGAAGCATTAGGGTTGTAGCCACGTGTTGCCGGATCGTGTCGAGTATTGTAGCGCCAGCGAGTTTCTTTGCCGTTGACAAAAGGCCAACGGATACCAGGGCGCTGTTTTAGCTCTTCATACGATGCCATCTCGTGTTTGGGGCCACTGTGATGTCGACGGTATTCAGCCCAAATGTCTTGGATGTAAGTCTCCTTTTTCCATGGAAAGAGTTTTTCAAACCCGAGACGACGAGCGACTTCGATCAGCTGCCAAGTGTCACTCATGGCCTCTCCGGGCGGTTCGACCAATTGTTCGAAGTGTTGGGTGCGTCGTTCGGAATTGCCAAATAAACCTTCTTTTTCTATCCACAAAGCGGAGGGTAATATGACATCGGCTACATCGGTAGTTGGGGTGGGATAAACGTCGGACACCACGATGAATCTTCCTTCTTTCAAGCAGCCTGCGCGATAGCGATTCAGTTTGGGCATGGTGACCATCGGGTTCGTGACTTGGATCCACATGAACCGAATGTCGCCACGATCCAGCGCACGAAACATTGAAACCGTGTGATGTGTGGGTTTGGGTGAAATGTTTTCTACAGGCACTCCCCAAATTTCAGCCGCATGTTTCCTATGGTCTGCATTCATCACCACGCCATGGGGGAGCTTATGTGTCAGGGTGCCAACCTCGCGAACCGTACCGCATGCACTGGGTTGCCCTGTTAAAGAAAAGGGGCTGTTGCCTGGCGTGGATATTTTTCCAACCAACAGATGCAGGTTGTAGATGAGATTGTTGATCCACGTGCCTCGCGTGTGCTGGTTGGTTCCCATGCACCACAAACTCATGACTTTTCTTGTTGGATCTCCATACAAGGACGCAAGGTATCGGATGTCTTCGGCAGACACCCCAGAAGTCTTGGCCACGGCTTCCGGAGTGTATTCTGCGACCAATTGCTTGAATTCTTCGAAGCTGCTGTTTTTCGCTTGATCAGAAAATTTAAAATTGTCTTCCAAGCCATATCCAATCTGAGTTTTGCCTGTTTTGAAGCTACAATGCTTCTGGATGAAATCCTGGTTGATCCAGTTGTTTTCGATCAATTCACGAGCCACTGCGTTGGCCAATGCAAGATCGGTTTGAGGCTTGAAGAGCATTGCCTTGTCAGCAGCATAGCTCGTGCGTGTTACGCGGGTGGTCAAATCGATGATCTTGACATCGTTGCGCCTCAATCGTTGATCTAGCAATCGGGAGAACAACACCGGGTGCATTTCGGCCATGTTGTTACCCCATAAGATAAACGTGTTGGCGTGATCGATATCATCATAGCAACCCATCGGTTCGTCTAAGCCCACCGAAGTGAGGAACCCCGTGACCGCGCTTGCCATGCAAAGCCTTGCATTGGCTTCCAGGTTGTTGGTACCAATGGCACCTTTCATCAGTTTGGATGCCACGTAGCCATCGGGGATGGTCCATTGCCCTGAGCCATAGATCGCGACCGAATCCTTGCCATGCGTTTGAATCGTTTCCTTCATCTTATTGGCAACTAAATCGAGTGCTTCTCCGATGGACACATCCTTCCATTGATCGCCATCTCGGATTTTGGCTTTGGTCAATCGATCTTTGCCATAGAGCATTTGCACTGAGTGGTAACCTTTCACACAACAAAGGCCTTGGTTCACCGGACTGCGAGGATCCCCTTGCACTGCAACCGCACGTCCTTGGGCCACGCCTATGAGAAGCCCACACCCCACTCCGCAAAATCGGCAAGGTGCCTTTTTCCATTGGACCTCCTCAGCAGTGGCCCCCGACGGTTCCCACCCCGAAAACACGATTCCAGGAAATAAACCGGTGGCTGCTGTGACAGCAGATGTCGTAGCTAAGTTTTTTATAAATTTCCTTCGATTGATGGGCATCATTTCGAGTTCTCCGGTCGTTGGTTGATGGTTGGTTTAGCGATGCTGGTAACTCCAGGAAGTATTTGGAGAAAGAGGCCTCTTTTAGTTTTATGTAGTGGAGTGGCCTTTGACGATAGCAGAGTCTTCAAAAGCGGAAACAAGGGCTAGCCCTCCCAGAGAAGGAATCTGTTTTAACTGGGATTGAAGTTCGGTCTCAGCATTGATGCTGTCGGTATCAGTGATCAAAATGAGGAGTTCCTGGTTATCGGCAGGAAGGACTTCACAAGGGTGCAAGCGAACAAGCTCTTGGTACAAAACCTGTTTGTTTCCAGGTGTGGGATAGGCGAGATAACTCATCACGGGCATAGGCCTCCTGATAGAATAAGGGTTGTGAGATTTCCCTCCTTTCTGCGATTACTATGCCAGTCGCGATGCGAGTTTTGGGTCATGCAAATGACGTGGGTTTATTGGGGAGCAATCCCCAAATGAGTCGGTCAACCGCACCCGTGAATATAGAAATGAATACGGATAGAACCAAGAAGAGAACCTGGATAGAAAAGAACCGATGGATAAAAATTAGCCAGGTGAAATGGTTACAAACGAACCACCTGGATTGTTTCATTTTTCTTTACACGAATTTTGATTGAGGTAGCGGAATGATGATTGGAGGACTGATGAAGCGATTGAACTTGCTCAACTTGTTTCCCATTTATTTGTTTTCATTGGGGGCCTTGGCACTATTGAACATCCTCTCCTTTGTATTGCTTGTCCATCTGATCGATTTACATGAGCATTACGGGGCTGTGATCAACATGAGCGGCCGTCAACGGATGCTGGCCCATCGGGTAGCCCTGTTTGTACAGCAGGTTGGGACGCTTCCCCTTGCAGAAAGTGAACATCAGCGACTCACACATACCATTGCGGCGGACGTGGCACTATTTGAACATTCGCATAAGGTGTTGCTCGAAGGGGATCCTTTATTGAATCTTCCAGGCAAGCCTTCTGAAGCGATCCAACAAATTTTTTTTGACCCTCTGAATTTGGATCTTCAGGTCAAACAATTCATTCAGCAAGTTCGAGCATTTTTGGAACTTCCGGTGGAACAGCAAGAACATTTTCCAACAGTCCCGCAGATCGTGAATCAAGCCAGCACACCGCTGCTTTTGTTCCTGGATCAGGTCGTGAGCCAATACCAACAGGAAAGCGAAGCCGCCGTGGAGCAGCTGCGCTATTGGGCCTATGGCACCCTAATGGCCATGCTATTCGCTCTGGGTTTACAAGCCCTGTTGATCTTCTGGCCCATGTCGTTACGTATCCGAAATAGCGTATTGGATATCACTGATGCCCACACACAACTAGAAACTTATAAAAACGACCTCGAAATCCAAGTGACCGCACGAACGAGTGAACTCGAACAAGCAAATGAAACGTTACGTCAGGAGGTTCGAGACCGTCAACAAGCTGAGCAGAACCTCCATCGCTCCCATCAAGAGCTTCGTGACCTCAAAAGGGCTTTGGATGAAGCCGCAATAGTGGCTGTCACCGATGCCAAGGGGGTGATCACTCATGTCAATAACCGTTTTTGCGAAATTGCCAAATACACTCGTGACGAGCTGTTGGGACAAAATCATCGGATTATTAATTCCGGACACCACTCCAAAGCATTTTTTCGAACTATGTGGAAAACGATTGCCCAAGGACATGTGTGGAAAGGTGAGATCAAAAACCAGGCAAAAGATGGAAGTTTCTATTGGGTCGACACCACCATTGTCCCATTTTTAAATGACCAGAAAAAACCTTATCAATACATCGCGATTCGTTGGGACATTTCGGAGTTGAAACACGCGCAAGGGCAGCATCAACGTTCGATGTTGGAATCCTTTGCTTCGGGGTTGGCACATGAGGTCGGGAATCCATTGGGAGCAATTCGGACCACCGTGCAATTGATGCAGGAAGAGGCTTCAGAAATCGATCCCGATGGAAAACGGTTGGATTCTATCTTGTTGCAGATTGATCGTCTGCATAAACTCATTCGGGACTTTAATGCTTTAGGTCGTCCGAGTGCACCTCACTTCTCAAAACATCGTCTCGAACATATCTTGCAGGGAGTGTTGCCTCTGTTTCGGAGTGAGGCCAAGCAAAAAAACATTCAGATCATTCAAGACTTCCAAGCGGAAGTTGACCTCTGGGTCGATTCGCAGCAGATTCAACAAGTGATTATGAATTTAGTAGTGAACAGTTTCCAAGTCCTGGAAGACGGAGGGAAGGTCGAATTCCGCATTTACCAGGAAGCGGAGACCGCCATCTCAGTTTTGTCCATTCAAGACAACGGCCCCGGCATTGCAGAAGAGCTTCAGGAAAAGATCTTCGAGCCATTTTTCACGACTCGTTTGGGGGGGACTGGTTTTGGACTTTCGTTGGCGAAGACCTTAATGGAGCAAAACAGGGGACAGTTGGAAGTCCATAGCCAATTGCGGGTAGGGACTACATTTCTTCTGAAATTTTCTCCCTTATCCTCCAATTCGGTTGAGATCAGCTAGGAATTAACGTGAAGGGGAACAATGCACACGATTTTGTTAGTGGAAGACGATCCTTCCATGCAGTCCAATATTTGCCAATATTTGGCACGGGATTCGATTCGAGTGGTGTCGGCTTCAAGTTTGGCCGAAGCTGACAGTCGGTTGTCTGAATTCAACTGTGATTTAGTCTTGTTGGACATTCATTTACCCGATGGAGATGGTCGTGATTTGTTTACGAAAATCCGCCAAGAGACTCCGGAATTGCCTGTGATCATGTTGACCGCTTTTCCCGACACCAAGGGAGCAATTCGTCTTATGAAAGACGGGGCTTTTGATTACCTGATCAAACCCTTTGATTTGCAGGAATTGAAACTCCAAGTGCAAAAGGCCTTAGAATTTCAGGGAATGCGGAATGAAATTCAGAAAATTCAATACAATGCTCAACTCACCAACCAAACCTCTGATTTGATTGGCAACAGTCCTGTTATCACCGAATTGAAAACATTGGTTCACAAAGTAGGACCCACAGATTCCACTGTCCTGATCTGCGGAGAAAGTGGGACAGGAAAAGAATTGGTCGCGCATGCCATCCATCGTCACTCTTTACGTTCGGCTTCTTCGCTAGTGGCGATCAATTGTGCAGCTATCCCTGAAAACCTCCTCGAAGCCGAACTGTTTGGGGCCGAAACGGGGGCTTACACGGGGGCAACGTCGTCCCGCAAAGGAGTATTTGAGTTGGCGCACAAGGGAACCCTCTTTTTGGACGAAATTGCAGAAATGCCTCTGGCCTTACAACCCAAACTTCTTCGTGTCTTGGAAAACTTGAAAATCAAGCGATTAGGGGGAAAGCGAGAAATCCAAGTAGATGTCCGCCTCATCGCTGCCACTAACCGCGATTTAAAGCTTCTCGTGGCAGACCATGCATTTCGGGAAGATCTGTATTATCGGTTGAATGTGATTCCCTTGAACGTGCCACCATTGCGAGAGCGGGAAGGGGATGTGGCAGTTTTGGTTCCCTTTTTTTTACAAACCGTCGCTCGACAATTGGGAGTCACCAGCCAAGGTATTACGTCGCAAGCCTTGGAAATCCTGCAACATCAACGATGGGCAGGCAATGTCCGTGAATTGAAAAACTTGGTTGAACGTATGGCGATTTTATCGCGGGTGGGAAATCGTATTCCGGAACTCACTGTGCAAGATCTTCCAGCCGAGTTACGAGGAGCGATGTCAAGCGGTTGGGATTTGCATGAATCTGACCGAGGTGCAGAAATCACAAATTCTATGACAAAAGGGGCAACAGAAAACGTTCAAATTGTTTCATTAGAAGATCTGGAAAAAGATTATATCCTCAAAGTGTTGGATCTTTTACAGGGCAACAAATCCGAGACTGCTAGGCGCTTAGGCATCACTCGAAAAACCTTAAAAGATAAACTCCGAAGATACGAGCTTGACAGCCCTCTCCTCGGAGTTTCTCAATAACTGACCAGTGGAATGATCGACACACCGGAGTGTCGTGTATTCCCCCAACAAGCTTTCCGCGATGGCAACTAAGCCTCCCAACGACAGCAAGCCGATCAGCTTAAAACTCCTCAACATGGTCGTCGAACTTTTGACGAATTTGATCCCGTACTGCACGGAACTCATCCAGAATTTCCTCTTCAGTACCGGTGGCTTTGGCGGGATCGGGAAACCCCCAATGCAGCTTCTGAGTTTTGCCAGGAAAAATAGGACACGATTCATTGGCTGCATCGCAAACCGTAATCACTTTTTTCCTAAGGTTGAAACAGATTGCCTCTCGGCGGAAAAGCGTTGCTGCCTTAGCAACACCCTTTGACTTCATTATTTTCTTTCGGATGGCATCGGATGAATTCGTAAACCCATGCACCCGCTGCGGCACCAAGGGTCGGGCCGATAAGATAAGCAATAAAGTGATCCCATTGACCCGAAACCAGTGCCGGGCCCAAGCTCCGTGCCGGGTTCATTGATGCCCCACAAAGAGGGCCTGCAAACATGGCTTCAAACCATACCGTCCCACCAATCGCCAGTCCGGCAGCCTGCCCCACGGCCCGATAGTCAGTTGCTACTGCAATGATAACCAGCATCAAAAAGAACGTCAGCAGGAACTCCCAGATCACAGCGGTCAGAAATCGGCCATCCATCGGCTGGGTCACACCATAATTCAATGTGGTATTGATTTCTGGCAATCGAGCAATAGAGCTTAAGGTCAGCTTGTGAAGTGAGCTGGCCAGGATTGCTCCTCCACATTGTGCGAAAATATAAGGTAGGATTTCTTTCTTTGGAAAGTGACGGGTTAAGGCAAAGGCAAGAGTCACCGCTGGATTGAAATGAGCACCAGATATATGACCCGTTGCATAAATCATGGTCATCACGATCAATCCGAAAGCAGTGGCAATGCCATAATGTGTGATCGCCTCTCCAGAAAGGCCATCAATCGCAACGGCACCGCAGCCTCCGAATACGATCATGAAAGTGCCCAAGCCCTCAGCGATACATTTTTTCAGTAGATTCATTGTTTTATCTTAGTCATTGAGTTGAACAAATATCGGATTTCTGCATAAACAGAGATACCAATACGGATCATGTCATATAGTAGTTGAACACTTGAGTGATATGGATGTCAGGTTTCGTATCTGATATGACAGAAAAACGAGTACCAAGTATCGCGACTTATAAAACACAAATCTTCGATTGGAAAGGATCAATAGCTATGAGTTTCATCAATGTGGTTGGTTATGGTTCCTTGCTATCGGAAGCCTCAGCACGAGAAACCGTTCCTGGTTTGGAAGATTTTCGGCTTGTCCGGGTAAAAAATTATAAGCGTCTATTCAATAAGGTGGGAATCGTGTTCATCCAAAGGAATGGGTATGATCCAGAGAACCGGCGGGTGGGGTCGTGTGTGACTCGATTCGATCCCAATTATGAGATCATATGTTCCTTGTTTCGTTCTCCAGAAGACGAATTTGAAGCGCTATATGAACGGGAACATCGGTTCAAATGGGTTCAAGTGGAGTGCACCGAAGGCAACGGCTCTGTCGTGACCGGGCGAATGTGTTCGGAATATAATGATGTGGACTACCGAATCAACAAATGTGTGACCGAAAGTGAATATTACCGAAGGGTGGGACAGCATTATCCGGGAAAAATTTGGCGTGATGACGTGCTACCATTTCCCATTTACCTCAAATTTTGTTTGCGTGCGGCGGCCTCTCATGGTGGGGAAGTCTTGGAAAATTTTTTGACTACTACGTTTCTCGCTGATGGCATAACGCCCCTGAAAGATTACATCCTTACCGAACCGGACCTTGCCCAATGGCAGGAAGATGAACCGGAGTATACCTACAAACGGTAAATCAACATTTCCATCCCGTCTGCAGGTTTGTATCCAATTTTTTTATAGAAATCATAGGCAGCATAATCGTGATTGGTGAGCAGATAAATTCGAGCCAACCCGGATTCTTTAAGCAAACCATGTAAGGCTACCAGCAAACGTCTCCCAATGCCTTGGCGTTGAAAGTCCGGTTTGACACACATTTCTCGGAGGTAAAAGGCTTGTCGGTCTAAAAACGGCTCGCGGTTTCCTAGAGTAAATGCGCAACACCCTTCCTCATTCCAGGCGCCCAAACCGATGAAACCTCGCGATTGATAGAAATGGTTCAGGCGTTCAAAGGCCCGCTCTTCCGTCCACGGTTCGTTCCATGGTTCTCCAGAAAAAGTTTGTTGATACAACTGAACACATTCCTGAAGTTGAGGTTCTGTAATTTGTTTAATGTTCATATTCCCTTTCACGCTTCTATGATTCGATTCAAAATTGAGTTTGGATTCTCGGTGCCATTCTCAAACATGCCGAATTGTCTGAAAACAGCTAGCTTTTTGAAGGAAGTTGATAATTCAGTGGCAATTGAAGGCTGATTGCTGCTCGGCTCAAAACGAAATCTAAAGAAAGATGACAAAGGTCTAGAAACAAGAGTTGGCATTTCATCTATCGTTCTTGTGAAATGTTTATCGGTAAGATTCCAATAAGCGTTGTTTCAGCGAATCCGACAACTGTCTCAATTTTTCCAAAGATATCTTTTGCATTTCCTCAATAGATGTGGGGACTTGCTTCAAGACCCTCTGATGAAAACGGATGCTCTGAATCAATTCCTGCCGAAGTCCCTCTTCTCTGCCTTCTTCTCTGCCTTCTTCTCTGCCTTCTTCTCTGCCTTCTTCTCTGCCTTCTTCTCTGCCTTCTTCTCTGCCTTCTTCTCTGC
>JANQJU010000069.1 GCA_028281495.1 SAR324 cluster bacterium | reverse complement strand
CTCACATACACACCGGGTTGTTCTTCACGATAGTGACTCGCTTCCAAAACTCCCGTCACCGAACTTTTGCTCACCATCAGCACCCCTAAAAGTTGTTCGAGGGTCAGTTTGTTCATCTCACGATACTTATAATAATACTGGCTTGCTTGAAAAAACGCATCCTCGTTCAGAGATTCGGTGTACTTGAACTCGACCACGGCATGAGAAACCCTTGTTTCTCGGAGGCCATCGGGCAAACGTTGACGTTGCGCATCGGTCCAGGTGGAATGACCTTCACCAGCAAATAATACAAAGTCCACTTCAGGCGGTTGTTTCAAGACGGGGACATCGGTTTCGACTTCTATCTGTGCGGGAGCGAGCCATTCTTTCAAAATCGTTCCCAAGACCGGATGTGAAAGGAAGGGAATCTCTTTGGATTCTTCAGCCATGTACAACTTTCTCGAAACGTGCTCTCCCTTTGGTACCTCGTGATATCGTGTGGTGTGGTTTGATGTGGTAGAGCTTCGTTTCGGTTGGTTCAGGTACCCACGAATTTCTACCAACCAGTGTAGCGGACTTGGTGTGAAATTTTCAGAGTGAAGCATTTCACGATATTTTAAATTAAGTCTCAAGAATCACAGAAGAATGGCTTAGGGCTTAAGCCAGCCCGTTCGCCAATTCTATCTCATTCTAAAACTGCCTGTTTCAATTGTGCTTTGGAAATTCGGGCGTCTTGATAATTTGCTCTTCGCAAATCGGCATCACTCAGATAGGCACCAATCAGATAGGCACCACTCAGATCGGCACCACGAAGATAGGCACCACGAAGATCGGCACCACTCAGATAGGCACCAATCAGATAGGCACCACGAAGATCGGCACCACTCAGATCGGCACCACTCAGATCGGCACCACTCAGATCGGCACCAATCAGATCGGCACCACGAAGATCGGCACCACGAAGATAGGCACCACTCAGATCGGCACCACGAAGATAGGCACCACTCAGATCGGCACCACGAAGATCGGCACCACGAAGATCGGCATCACTCAGATAGGCACCAATCAGATAGGCACCAGCAGGAAATAATCCAGAAGGACGCCATCCGCCACTATTGATGCGATTGACATAATTTTGAAAGTACTCCCTTGAATTGCCTGAAGGTGCAAATAAAACCCATGTCTGTTGCTCTTGGACGAACCAGGACTGATAGCGACGGCTGCCGTCTGGGTCATGTTCGCCTTCTCGGGACAGTGGTGCCTTCCATCCTTGAGCCACTGCCACATAGCCATGCACCCAAGCACACAGCCGAAACAACGCGTCGCCAAGATGCGCATCCATTGTGGTGAAGCGAGGAGGAGGTGGGAGTGGATCACCTTTGGACCAATCTTGAGGAATCGCACCTTCGATCAATTCCTGAGTCAATGGGGGGTCAAATTCCAACACCTTACGTTTATTGGTGAAGGGTTGAGGACGTAGATGCACTCCTTCTGCCCACCAATCCCAAAGATCGGCTAAAGCATCGCGGATGTGTTCCCAACTTTTCATATCCAAAGAAGTGTTTGGAGTTTGTGCGGCTTCTTGGATTTCAAGCAAGAGCAAGGTGCCCAAGTGATTCACAACTTCGGGTGTCAACCATTGGGGAGCGAGCATGGGAGCTAGATCGCGGATGAGGCTATAGCGTGGATCGGATTCGTCGAAGTCTTTCCAATAGGGCATGCGTTCGGGCAACACGTCCTGTTGTTCGGAGCCATAGCGTTTGAGACGTTCCACCACCGCTTCTGCAAACAGGTATTCACGGAAAGACTTATGGAGGAATTCGCATCCCAAGTCAGGATGACCGCCCTTGAAATAATAGCTGATCATCAGTTGACTCAGGGGGCTGTCGTGGGTGGCTTGCCCAACTTTGTGGTCCAAAGTGGTTTCTGTGTAGTCAAGGCGTAGACTCAGTTCTTGATAGGAGATGTTTTCTTGACCACACACAGTCATTGCCACCGCAGTTTGATGCAACAACTGGTGCAAGGTTGTGCCTTTCAGGTGTGGAGGGTTGTCCAGCTCTTCGTCGGTCTGAACGTACTTGCCTGCTTTGCCGCACGTGAGGCGCACTAAATTTTGGTAAAGTTGGGTGGGGTCATTCACCAATCTGTCAATATCTTCCGGCGATTTGGCAAACAAACGAATGGCGAGATGAGCCAACAAAGGCAGACCCAATACTTCCAAGCTTCGGGTCTTGGAATCACTGGAGCTTTTGCCAGAACACCACAGTTCAAAAGCCTTTTGATATTGTTCTAAGACCGAGACAAAGAGTTGGGTTGGAAAGGGCTGCCACTTCATGTCCTCAGCAGCCTCCAAAGGAGGATTTTGTGAACAGTCGGACATGCGCTGAATCAAACTTTCGAGATGTTGGGGACTGAGAGGACGTAAGGTGAGGATCGGTGTGTCCTGCCGCAGAAATGGGATGTCGGAAAGTTCGGTAGAAGGCCGACCTGTGAGGAGGACGCGCACTAAAACTCTGCGGTTGTGGAGGAATTCCGTGCGCACTTGCTGCAAAATGCGTTCGAGCTGACGTTTGAAATCGTCGGAGGTTCCCAGGGTGATTTCATCCCAACCATCCAGAATCAAGACGTAGGGTGAAATCCAAGCCTGACCAAACCGGACTTTGCTGGCTTGGAACAAGTCTCCTTCTTGGAAATAATCCAACCCTTGATACTGCACAAACGGGTCGGCCTGGGAAAGATCGTCTAGTTCGGGCAAACGAAGCGATTCTGCCAAGATCTCGGTGATCGGACGGACCCGTTCCAAGCGCAAATCCTTCAATAACACTCGGATCGGAATCAAACCTTGTTTCACCAATTCGGTGCTCAACCACAGGGTAAACGCCGACTTTCCCGATCCTGCTACCCCTTGAATGATGATGGGTTCTTTGCACTGAGGATCTCCCAATAAATCAAGCACCGTTTGCTGAAGGGAGTGCCGTCCTCCGTGTTTTTCTTGAAAAGCATCGATGCGCTCGGCTGCTTCAAATTCTATTTCAGGTTCGGGTCTAGCGACTCGTCCTGGTTTCTTGGAACTGTTCTTGTCGATCTGTCCCCATTTCAATATGCCACATTGGGTCTCTTGGTATACGTGCGCTAAAGCAAAAGGTTCGTGGCCAAATACGGGTTTTTCTTGGAACAGTTGGCGTTGGTACTCCGCATGTTCGGCCAAGGCTTCGTGGATTAAAGCATCTTCGGCGACTTCCTGAGTCAGCCATCCTTTGAGGGGTGCAAATTTAGTTCGGGATTCTCCATGCTCCAACAGGGTCTTGAAATGAATACGAAACCGTTGATGGACTTCGTTTTGGAGTTGTCGTTGTTCGGCTTCGGAGTAACCAGAAGCTTCGGCACAGACGAGCAAGACACGGTCCGCATCTTGGATGAATTCATGGTGCAGCGCATGGCCTAAGGAAAATTTTCGGAAGTCGTAGTGTTGAGCCGTATCAGCCTCTTCAAGCTCGGCAAGCTTTTGTTCCAGATCTTGGAGAGATTGCAAACGCCCTTTTTGGCCATCTTCGTTTTTGGATTCTTTTGCATTTTCTAAGGCCAACACAGCGTGTTCCACGGAGCGTTGGTACGCGATGGTACAAGCTAGGTACGCCAAACCTTCCGGGTCAGGAACAGCATTCAATTTTTCGAATAGCTTGACGACAAAACGCACGGGCGGGACCGCATCGCTCAAGGCCTCCGCAACAATGCCCGTCCAGGGGAGTGCTTCGCAGATGGCTTCCACAAAATTGACACCTTTTCCGGCTTTCAGAACATCACTGAAAAATTCGTTCACTGTTTTGATTTGTCCTAAAGTCTTACCTAAACTCTTTTTCTCCTTAGGGGTTAAGTTGAGTTTTTTGACAAGATTTCCGCTCATACCGTCCTTTCTCTTGGATAAATCACGCCACTGTGTAAGCAAATTGTCCGGAAGGCGCCGTTGGAAAAATGGTACCATCGCTTGAACAAATTATCCGGTTTGCTCATCTGGAAAGATAGGAAGGACTATACGAAATTCTCAGTTGGAAGGATAGGGGAAAACCAAGTGTAAGGTTCCTGCCTGGGCCAAGACTCCGGAACGTTTCCTGCTTTTCTATGGAAGGCACTTTCAAAACAGACGGTGTTCTTAAAAAGTGAACCCCGAATTGTCTCATAAGGTGTCTCCCCTACAAAAGCAGGGGGTTGTTTGAATTTTGCAATGGTTCATTACACACTCGTACGAGGAGGACTTATGTCAAAACTATTGAAGTTGTTGTTGATTGCGGGACTGGTGGCAGGATTGGTCGCGTGTAGCGGAAGCAGTGGGAATGATGATGATGATGACGACGCGATGACCGGACAAACGGACATGACTGGCGATACCGATTCAGGCGACACCGGTTCAGGCGACACCGGTTCAGGTGATACCGATTCTGGTGACACATCCAATGCCGATGCCATCGCTGCTGGAGCGGTGTTGTATGCTCAAGTGAGCACAGGTGGGTTGGCTTGTGCCTCTTGTCATGGCCCTTCTGGAGAGCGTGATGCTACCGGGTTCACACCGGTCAATTCAGCCGCTCCTGACTTGAGAACTTCGTCGCTCACCGGAACCGCACTGGACAGCAAGCTGAACAACATGTGGGACTCCAATGCAGGCAACGGCAGTGGGGCTTATGCTGCTCTTTCCCAAACCGACCGGGATAACTTAAATGCTTACGTGCTTTCCTTACGCAACTGATGCTTCTTCATACAGCAGATCTCTATTCACGCCGCGGATGCTTCTTCATACAGCGGATCTCTATTCACGCCGCGGATGCTTCTTCATAAAGCGGATGCTTCTTCATAAAGCTGATTTCTGTTTACGCAGCTGATCCAATTCGGCGGCAATTGCTATTCGGCGTTGCCGCATGGCCTGCAAAACCAAGTCTGGTTGGGGTAACTTGTCAGGCTGCTCTTCACGTCGATCAAATTCCTCTTTAAGCATACTCTCTAAAACGCAATCCTGACATTCCAGCAAATAGATTTCATCCTGAAGGGTCAATTGACCAGGAAGGGGGCGTTGGCCACGAGTGCCGTCATCGAACCTCCGGACTTTCACAAAAATATCAGGCAGTACCAACACAGGGCTTTGTTGGTACAAGTGCATTTCCATTTTCCAATCTTCGTAAACCGATAAGCTGGGATCAAAAGACTGAGGGCTAAGCTGTTGGAGCGCATGACGAGTCAGGATCAAGCTGCTCGTTGCAAACAGGCTCACATTCACCCAAAGGAGAGGAATGTCGGCAATAAATTGGGGAGAGCTCAAGGTGAGAAATCCGATGCGTTGGAAGCGAGAGGAATAATGCAGTTGTCCTTCCCGCCACGCTTCGCTGTCCGAGATAATCGCTTGTGCGGTTGTATATTGTTGAAAGGCCTCGTATTCGGTAGCCAACTTTTGGGGAAGCCAGACATCATCAGAATCCAAAAACGTGATGTAATCTCCTCGGGCCAAACCCAGCCCCTTATTGCGAGCCGCTGCTGCACCTTGATTGGATTGGTACACATATTCTACGGCTGATCCATACCGAGCAATGACCGCTGCGGTGTCGTCGGTGGACCCATCATCCACCACAATGATCTGAAGTTTGAAGGCATCGCCAGCCAACTCTTGAGACAAAATACTTTCGAGAGCATCGGGCAACAACGCAGCTCGGTTGTAGGTTGGAATGATGACAGAACACAGTATTTCTCGATGCTTCATTTCCAATCTAATGTTTTTCGATGCCGTGTTGAAGTTCACGGTAGGTGGTGAGGTGTACCCCCAAATTTTGGACATAGCGGAGCAAATCAGGATTCAGCAAGGTTTCATAATTTTTCAGACGCGCTTCCCAAGAAGGTCCAATGGTTCGTAATTCGGGAGAGTCCGTGGCTGGGTGAAGCAACACCATACTGAGGCCGGGTGGCAACCCTCGAAAGATCTGCTCGGCGTATGCTTGCCAATCAGAAATCGAGTGCCGCAGATTCAGGATTGCCTGGTGATCAAAGCTCAGATGCCCTTTCTCAATCCAATCTTGAACCGCCGATTTCAGGATTTCTGCTGTTTCCTGGGGCCACATGTGAGGAATTCTGCTGATGGGTGGAAGGAAAACCGGTAAATCAAAGATAGCGCCCAACTTCAAATAAGCGTTCAACAAGGAGGGTGTGAAGGCCGAAAACATGTGGTTGTCTAAATGCGTGAGTTCGATTCCCGTGGCTTGAAGCCGTTCCACTTGAAGCTTCATTTCCGCAAAGGCCCAATCCGCATTGGCATGCGTGGCAACAGCCTCTCTTGTTTGGAAAAAACATCCGGTGTCATCCAGTAAACCGGATTGAGGATCTTGCGTTGCTAGGGGGGACCATCGATACTCATCCCATTCGCTGGTTAAGGTCAAATGGACGCCTAAGTCCCATTCGGGATGCCGTAAGGCCTGATCCACCGCTTCTTCCAGGGCTGGGCAAGGGGCCATGATCGAGCCTGAAGTCACCAAGCCCGCTTCTACCAAATTGGCAAAATCCTGTCCCGATTGAGGGAACATCCCCAAATCATCCACATGCACCATGACCACCCGGTCTTTGGGGCCAAATCCTAAATTTTTTAAAGCGGGATTCATCGTTCTACGCCTTGCAATCAAGCCCCTGCGGGGAAGTGTCCTTGGCTTTCCAATCGCCATCGCACCAAGTGGTGAATGTGTTTGGCAATGGTGAAAAACGCATGAGGTTCGGTGTCGCGAGGATCTTCAATGTCGCCTAACGGATCCAAGCGTTGCACCTTGGCTGCGGCAACCGGGAAGCGTTGGATCAATTCGCGGCATTGTGATTCAGTCATGCAGTAGATGGTGTCGGCCTGGCGGACCAACTCTTCGGTGAGATTACGAGTTTGATGGGGGAGTGAGGGCACTCCCAATTGATGCAAGGCCTGTTGGGCGGCATCGGTCATAGGGATTCCTGGACGGGTGGTGATGCCAGCACTGAGGGAACGAAATTTTCCGTGAGACAATTGTTCCGGTGACAAGTGCAACAGGCGAGCAACCTCTGCATTGCAAATGGCTTGGGCCATTGGCGAACGACTCGTATTTTGACCACACACAAACAAAAACACCCGCTGCAATAAGGTCGGACGCCATCCGATGGTCCACGGCAGATCGGATGCAGTCGTATCCTCCCACTGGGCCGCTGGAGGCATGCCGCGCCCGATACTGATGAACTGTTGCACCAAGGGGTCTTGGGGATTTTGAAACACGGTGGGAGTGTTCCCAGAGTCTACCACACGAGCACCTTGGTTCCCACGCACCAGAAACGCGGCAAAGTCAGCCAAGCGCTCCGCCAAACTGACCTCATGGGTCACGAGTACGATCAAGCGGGTATGAGCCAAATTTCGAATCACGGCTTCCACTTGGAGCGACTTGAGCGGATCTAAAGCCGAGCTGGGTTCATCCATCAACAGCACTTGCGGTTCCAGGGCAATGGCACGCGCAATCGCTACCCGTTGGGCTTGCCCTCCCGACAACGTATGAGCAGGTACATTGAGGCTCTCTAGCTCTTGAGGCAACCCCACCTGCTCCAAAGCCTGCTCGGCTTTCTGGCGGATCTCTGATTTGGAAAGACGAGTGGTGTGTTTGAGCGCAAACTCCACATTGGCTCGCACCGAACCACCGAGCATCCGAGGCTTCTGCTGAATGAAACCGATGCGTTGGGCTAACTTTTGTTTGTTCATCGAAGAAGCAAAGATATTCTCCCCATTGAGATAGATGGTCCCCGACCGCCGCCATCCTTGTTCTCCATGTTCGATCAGGCGTTGGGTCGCACGCAGCAACGAACTTTTTCCCACGCCCGAAGGCCCCAGCAAAGCCACCACTCCAGGGCCGTGGAGATCCAAAGAGATATGATCCAAAATGGCATTGGATCCGGTGGATAAACACACCTCCTCATAGGTCAACGAAATCATAATCCCTCCCGGTCGGTTCGGTTGATTCCGACAATGCCCACTTGAATGAGGAATGTGATCCCAAACAAAACCGCAGCCGCCGTGTAAGCGGCATTTTGTCCTCCTGGCACGGTGACAAGTAGATGAAACACATGCACAGCCAACGTGGCAGCAGGGTCCCATAACGAGGAGGGAAACTCGGAAGTCACCCCAACCGTAAACAACAAAGCCGCCGCATCTCCACAACCACGCCCCACGGCGAGTGCCAAAGAAGCGATCAGAGCGGGACGAGCCGCCGGGATGATTTGAGTCCACAAAGCCACCCAACGAGGGATCCCCAAGGCATCGCATTCTTCGCGTAAACTGGGGTCGACCGCCTCCAGCCCTGCAATGAATCCTGTCGTCAAGATCGGGGCCAAGAGGCATGCCAATGTGAAAATGCCCGTAATGAGAGAGAACCCAAATCCCAACACCCCTCCAAACAACACTCCTCCAAACAACCCCCACACGATGCGAGGAATTCCCACTCCAATATCAAACACCGCATGCAAGAGACGATGGACCCATGAAGAAGCAGGCAACTCCGTGTAGGAAATTGCCGCAGGCAGACTGAACAAACTCGCCAAAAGTGTGGCACAAGAAACCACGATTGCCGTGGACACCAACATGGGGCCAATTCCTCCTTGACGGCCTAAATCATGAGGGGCTTCAAACAGATAGCCTGCATAAAACCCGGCAAGTCCATGCCATATCAGATCGATTCCCATCCACACCACCAAGCCAACCAGCAAAAAGGTGGCGGCTGCTCCAAACCATCGAATCATCATTTCCGTTTTCGTGTACTGTTCGTTTCCGTGTATTACCTGTTTTAGTGTATTACCTGTTTTAATGTATTGCCCATTTTAGTGTATTGCCTGTTTTAGTGTATTGCCCATTTTAGTGTATTGCCCATTTTAGTGTATTGTCCGTTTTCGCAACAAATGGCGCCCGGTGATACTTACACCAACAATCAACCCCATGACAATCGCTGCCAATAGATACAACGTATCGCGATGCAGCCCTGCCGCCACGTCCAATTCCAAAATCAAGGTGGTAGTCAAGGTGGAGATGGGGCCAAACAAAGCGGGCCAAGAGGGTACATTTCCGGCCACCATACTCACGGCGACGGCTTCTCCCAATCCACGACTTGCGGCCAGGATCGCTGCTCCCAACACTCCCCAACGAGCATGGCGTACTAAAACCCAAGCCGTGATGCCTTCGCTCACTCCTAAGGCACGGGTCGCTTCCACCAGATCCGGTGGCGCTTGACGCAACGCAGCGCCTGCCAACAGCGTGAAGGTGGGTGTGATCATCAAAGCCAAAGTCAGCGAGGCCGCTGCTAAGGAATTGCCAACACTCGGCACAATCCACACCATGGCCCACAAGCCGATCACCACGGAAGGCATTCCTCCCAGCAAGGCAATCGAGGCATCAGAGATCGCCCGCACTTTAGGAGATGCATACAAAGTCAAATACAAAGCCGCACTCAACCCAATTGGAACAGCCAATCCCAAAGCCAATATCGTGCTAAGGAGCGTACCTAAGACAATCAGAGGAATCCCGAATTGCTGACGAATCGGCTGCCATTGCAGGGATAGGAAGTCTCCTAAAGACACTTCTTGAAACACCCCCATTCCATTAAAAATCAAAAATCCTCCCAATCCTACAACAGCGATTGGGGGCATTAATCCTAGTTTAGTGGTGACGTTCCAATACCAGGTTTCTTTTTGTATCACGGGGTTTCTCCTGCACTTCACAAAATCGCGTTACGATGGCTCATGCCATTATCTGTACACGCATCAAAATCTGTACACGCATCAAATGAGTGTCAGATCATAACGGTACGTATTTGCCTTGTTGAATGATGGCCTTACCTTCGTCACTACGCAAGAAATCGAGCAAGATGCGGCCTCCTCCTTGGGGGTCTTGTTTGGAGACCAGATACAAGGTGCGGTACATCGGAAACGATTTATCGGCGACATGCGCGAGGGTCGGTTCGACTCCGTCCAGAGGGAGTAGACGCAGAGGCATTCCAATTTCAACAGAATGGATCACTTCTCCAATGCTCACAAATCCGATGGCGTGTTGATTGTTGGAAACCAGTCGAATGATTTGGGCATTGTCTCCGCCAATGGCATCGGCTTGCACAGCAGAGCGGTCCAATTGGGTATGTTGTAAAAAGGTCTTTAACGTCGCATGCCCTTCAGCTTTGGAAACCACAACGATGGTGTCGTCAGTCCCGCCCAATTCGGACCAGTTGCGGATCTCTTTTCGGTAGATCTTGCGGAGCTGTTCGGTGGTGATTCCAGTGAGTGGATTCTTTTGATGCACCACGATGCCCACCCCATCATACGCAATAGGAAATGCTTTCACTTGTTGAGCTTCTTCAGGAGTCAAGTCTCGTGCCATGGCCCCTAAATGATTGCGTCCGGCCAGCGTGTCTTCAAACCCACGAGTGCTTCCACCGGCTTGGGCTTCGATGTTCAATTGATGTTTCTGTTTCAGAGTCTCGGCTGCCATTTGCACAATGGGATACACGGTGCTGGCTCCGGTCACCCTCACGGTTTCACGAATTGCTGCTTTGCGTTCACATCCCCAAAACAACGTGATCCCCATCAGAAGCCCCCCAATCCCAACCAATGATTTTGCTAGGCTTCCGCTTACTCGTCTTGTCATCATCATTTTCCTCTGGCTTCCTGGTGCTTCATGATGGATTTTGCTTGATTGCCAATTGTCTGATTGCTGATTGTCGATTCCAGTTTCCTACTGTGTCCCGTAGCTTTCGGTTGTTTTAGGAGACTCGTCTCAGGGCATATACAAAATTGGTTCGCCGTACGGCTTTGAGGGGATATTTCTGTTCGAGACGCACCAAGTCCTCAAAGGTCAATTTCCATCGAGGGTCACCGACCACCCAATCCATCCCCCGTTGGTCAGTAAAGATCTGACCTTGGGTTGCAAGCAACTTCACATAATTTTTCATCATCCACCCAAAGTGTTTCTGGCAACAGGCAAATCCGGCGAGGTTGTTATCGAGTATGAAGTGATAACGATGGGGTAGTGTGCCGAGGTTGGCACTGTATTTGTTCAACAGGTGGACCTCATAATTTGGTAAACCCAAGGAATCTGCATGTTGTTTTTCGGCATCTGAAACGGTGATCCCGGTGATATGGCCCACATACGGGGAAAACCGTTTGGCCAATTGAGAATTGCCCACCCCCACATGCAAGAGAGACGCTCCAAACAGCTCCAGTCGTTCCAATTCCGTTTCGATCCGCGTTTGATCTACAGTCGTATTTTGTTTGGAATAATCCACCAGTTCCGGACGCTCAATTCCAAGTCCTGGTATGGAGCGACCACAATCGGAAAGGCAGCTTTCATAATTAGAGCGCGATTCAGACATAAGCTTCATACACTTCTTGAAAATTACACGTGTGTGCCCAAGGCTTGTTGGCACCATGCCAATGGTAGATCTTAGGGGAGCCGTACACCCGCATGAGATTTCCATCCAGATATAGTTCTCGTCCCTTGAGGCAGTTGGCAGGCATGCACCATTCTTGGCTCAATTCGTAAATTTTTCCCTGGCACGCAACGTTCAATGCAATCTGGTCAAACATGGGATAGTCACGGACGATTTGGATGATTTTTTCCGTGACACAATCTTGTCGCCACAAGGGACTGTTGAACATCAGCGTCCCCGAATTGAATACAATGGCTTCCATGTCCACTCCAGCCGGTGGAGGGGGAGCAGTTGCTAAGGCCTTCCAGTTTTGGCTCAAAGTTCGTTGGAAGGTGCTGGAAACCGCAGCCACATAATGATTTCCCAAATCGAGTTCCCACATTTCATGCAGGTCTCCAACCACCACCACATCGTTATCGAGATAGATGACCTTGTCAGTACCAATCAGGTCCGGAAGCAAAAAACGATAAAACATGGCTTTGGCATGACTGAGTCGATGGTCTTGTCGCTGGGCTTGCATGTCGATTTCGGGCATATCCACCCCAGCAATCACTCGATATTTCTGCGGTAATTTTTGGATGAGTGGGGCAGGAATGCCTTTGTCGCACACGACATAGAAGTCCACTTCCCCCGTGTGACGGAGGACGGAATTGTAGACATGAGAAATTCGATTAATCAGGTTCACATCAACGCATACTGCAACGGCTATTCGCATGGTCTTCTACACTCCCATGAAGGTGATGAGGAAAGTGTTGGTGCCCTCGCTGGTGGTCTTGGACGAACTTTAAAAACTGGGGGAAATTCGTTTCAAAAGAACCCTGAGGAGGGGATTTTAGCCATCGAAGGTCCAGCTTTCCCAGCTGGGTCCCTCGTGCCAATACCAACGGTTGAAGAATATCGGTTGAAGTCCAGGTGGGTGGGGCAATGTAGCGAATGGCAATACCCAGACGAGGCGAGGCGGATGTATTCGCAAACGATCCGTGCATCAACATATAGTGATGCAAGGAAATCTCACCTGGAGCCAATTCTACCGGGGTCATGTGATCGGGGTCAATCGGCTCCTCCACTTCAAGCCCCCCATACAGCATGTTGGATTGGCTCGTCGACAAGGTATGAGAATGCTTTTGACGATGGGTGCCCAATTGGACGTGCATGCAGCCGTTTTCGACCGTGCTTTCGGTCAAGGCCAGCCACACGCTCACCGCTTTGGTGGTTTCGGTCCCCCATCGATAGCCATCTTGATGCCATGCCACGTGGCCTGAGGAATAAGGCGGTTTGCAAAATAACGTCATTCCCAACACCGCCACATCCGGACCAATCACGTCTTCGACGGTATCCAGCACTTTGGGATGGCAGACCAATTCGTAAGCCCACGGAAAATACAAATGAGGATGAGGCGCATCCATTGGCGTGTGGATGCCGTCTAAATGAAAAGCCAATTGTTCATAGTGTCCCCGCAGAGACAATAGCTCGTCTGGCGACAACACGGGAACTGGAGCCAACAATCCAGTTTGGTCGTAATGTTGAATTTGAGATTCAGAAAGGGAACGAGGCATACCACTCCTTCAGTTCAAGCGGCCATAAAGGCGCGTTCTTTTTGTCGAATCAGGGGCAGCACCTCTTGGCTGAAGTACTGCATTTCTTCCAACTTCGGCCAGCCGGAGAACACAAACTGAGAAACCCCAATCGCTTTATAAGCAATAATGGCTTCTGCCACTTCATGGGGGGTGCCGACTAAAGCAATACAAGCAGGACCATGAGTCTGAGCCGCACCCGTCCACAACCACGGGGTGAGCCATTCTTGTTGTTCCGAAAGGGCAAACGTGGATTGAAAAGATTCTGCATCGGTCTGTTGAACCAGCTTCCGATTTTTTTGGTCGTCTTGGGTTTGCTTGGCTTGGGCCAATAGGGCTTCCGCTGCTTCTACTGCTTCACGGCGAGTGGGGCGTGCAATCACGGCAAGGCGCAATCCCACCGTTTTGCCTGATTGCAAGACTGGTTGAATGAGCGGACGCAATTTTTCAGGAAGATCGGGGAAGCGGAGCCAACAATCTCCTTCTTGAATCGCCACATCCCGTGCTGTCAAAGAATTGCCTCCTACCAAGATTTCTGGTGCACGACGCTGTGAAGAAACGAAGCGGCTGTTCAATCGACCGTTTTCAATACGATAAAACTGCCCCTCAAAGTTCACCCCTTCATCGTCCTGCCACAGCGCATTGCAAATGTGTAAAAACTCCGCCAGCCGTTCATAACGCGCATCATGGGATAAAAAGTCACCATAAGCGCCCAGTTCTTCTGGCAGGAAACCCGCCACCATGTTCAAACACACCCGTCCTTGCACGAAGCTTGATAAGGTATTGATCTGTTGAACAAACAAGGTGGGGGAAATCGTTCCTGCTCGATAGGCGATCATGAAGCGAATGCGGTCGGTCATCATACCGAGTGCTGTTGCCAACACGATGGAGTCGGGCATGTAATGCCCAAACGCGGTCAACAGAGAATCCATGCCGCAGGCTTCTGCCTGTTGGCAAAAGGCGGTTTGCCGATCCAATTCAGGCAAGCCTGTCCGTTTCTTTTGAGCCAAGGCGACCATCGAGTCCTGAGCGCGTTCTCCACCTTGCAACAGACGCCAATGGAACCGCAGAAGTGGGTAGGATTCAGGCATAAGAATGCTCCGCTTCGTGTTGACGAATCAGGGGTAGAACCGCATCACCAAAATAAGTCATGGCGTCTAAATCGGGCCACCCCATGAACAAAAACTGCGACACACCGATTTTCTTGAATTCCAGGAGGCCTTGCGTGATTTCCTCTGGCGACCCGACCAATGCCATGGCCGGAGCCCCCATATACGGCACCGCACCCGACCACAGGTAGGGCGTCAGCCAATCCGAATTTTCTTCTTTGGCACGATCATAGGCTTGGCGGAAGATCACCGAATCTGAATTTTGTTTGAAACGGCGATGAACCGCCTTGGCTTGATCTCCCACGGTTTCGATCATGGAATAGGCGGCATGCACTGCTTCTTCATGAGTCGGACGTGCAATGATGGAAACCAACAAAGCCACTTCGGTCCCATTTTCGATCAGCCGGCGGACCTTCGGTTCCATCACTTCAGGCGCGTCTGGAATCAGGAACAGACAATCGGCATGCTGGATTGCCAATTCTTCTGCCTGAGCAGAACTGCCGCCTAGATACAATTCTGGTAAGGAGCGTTCGGTCGAAACAAACGGAGTGGTCAAGATGGCTTCCACGATTTTATAATAGCGTCCTTCGAAATCGACCGGAGCATTGCGCTCCCACAACGCCCGAGCAATGGCTAGGAATTCGTTAGCTCGTTGATAGCGTTCGTCATGAGGCAGAAAGTCGCCGTAGTACCCCAATTCTTTAGGAGTATGACCGGCCACAAAATTGAGGGCAATGCGCCCACCAGTTAACGCAGAGACGGTGTTGACCTGCTGAACAAAAAACGTGGGAGAGCAGATTCCTGGACGACACGCCACTAAGAATTTGATGCGTTCTGTGGCCGCTGCCAATGGCATGGACAACAACATGGGGTCTGGGCGGTGAAAACCAAAAGCCATGAGCAAGGATTCGATTCCAATGGCTTCCGCTTTTTGAGCAAATTCGATCAACAGGGGTTGTTCGGCCAATCCTTCAGTCGCTCCCCGAGCTTTGGCTCCTTGGAAGTTTTTGCCAACTCCAGAAAGGCTCCAGTGAAATCGCAACGGCATGGTTCCTCCACTAAAAAATGCATTGAAGCAAAAAGCACCTCAGAAAAAACAACAACGTCAAGGTGCTGGTTTTTGGGTAAAGAAAGACACATCATAGTCTTCATGCATCAAGGATTTTCCGATCATGGCCAGCACTTGGTCATCGCTGTCGTGACGGACATAAAACGACAAATCGCGATACACGCGCTCAAGCGGACTGGGGCGGTTGAGACACCGCGCACCACAAGCGCGAATGCAATGGCGGAGAGTTTCTTCGGCTAGATGCTCAATCAGGTAACGAGCGCGATTACCGGCCAATTTGGCTTCTTCGTGGTGGTCGGTTTCCCACAGATGCGCCACATGCCGGAGCCACAAGTGACCGGTTTCCACGTTCATGGCCATATGGGCCAAATGGTGTTGCACATATGGATCATCGCCTTGCTTCTTTGCTTGGAGAGTTTTCAAAGCGTATTCGTAAGCCATTTCAGCCGCTCCCAAAAATGAAGCTGCGTATTGGGGGGTGAATCGGGTTTGCCAGGCTTCCCGGAGGTATTGCCCCGGCTTCCCGATGGCGTTCTCTGCTGGAATGAAAGTCTTGTTGAATTGCACCCGATGGCTCACCGTGCCACGCATGCCAATGGGATCCCACCACGAGTCGTCCGTTTCCACTGAAGGATCGGAAAGGTCACAGGCCAACAGCAATTGTGAATCGAGGGAACCTGTGGCATGGCGTGCCCCTCCGGCCCCTTCGGTGCTCACCAGCAAAATAGCCCACTCCGCCGCAGTCGCACTGGTGGCAAACACTTTGGAACCGTCGACCACATAACCTCCTTCCACCAGACTCACTTCGGTGCCAATCTTTGTTTTTTGGCCGGGAGTCCGGGTTTGTGGTTCTCCACTCCAAGCTGCCCATTTCTCACCCCGTTGCATGACGCCTTCGAACCAGCGCTTTTGTTGAGAAGGCTGTGCCAGATGCTGGAGCAACACCATCGAATTGTTGTGCCCCTCCCAACATCGAGCTAGCGAGAGGTCGGCCTTGGCAATCTCTTTCGTGAGCATCCACAAGGTGAACACATCGCCACTATGCGGACTGAGTCCCATCCCTCCATATCCGGACGGAATGGCCGCCCCCAAATACCCTTCCCGATGGAGATCTTCGAAATCTTCTGTAGGGAAGCTCGCTTGTTGGTCGTAAAGAGGCGCACGCGGCGCAAAGCTGTTTTGAGCCAACTCGCGGAGTCGTTCGATCAAGTGCTGTTGCTGTTCCGAAAAGTCCAAATGCATGACAATCCTTTCTATGAGGGCGGCTTAGGCTTCATGAGGAATGATGTCTCGTTTGTAAAAAAATTCTCGGTGAAAATAATTGGAGCGGCCGCTGTCGTCTTTGAATTGTGCAAAACTCGCAACCACCAGCACCCCTTGCTTGATGTTGGCTTGTAGATGCACGTCCATATAGCCGAAATCATAATAAGCTCGGAACGCTTTGGCATGACGAGAATCGACTTGGAGCGCAAACATTTCTCCAATCACGGTTCCCCAGTCTTTGGGCCTGGGCTGCACCGCTCCTAGAATTTGTACGGTGAGTTGACCATTATTGGTGCCCAACATCACTTCTTGGATGGCTTGAGAGTTCGGATTGGTGTTGTACCAATGGCCGATCAATGCGGCTGGATTCAAACGTTCCTGGAGCTTCCAATTGGTCACTTTGACGCAGTCGTCCCCACTTTTGAATGCTACGTTGTTTGTTGTCATCTCAACCCTCCAGCTTGATGAAAAATTCACGAGAAAAGTAATTGGAACGGCCACTGCCATCTTGAAATTCATGAAAGCCAGCAATGACAAACAATCCCAGGTTGAGATTGCCTTCCAGGTGCACCTTCTTGAAGCCAAGATCGAAGGAAGCGGTAAAGGCCGCACCCGTTGTGGATTGGTTGCTGAGAGCATAGAGGGTGTCTAAGGTGGTATCCCCCCAATCATAGAAATCGGTACCATCTGTCCCCACCACCCGGAGGCGTATTGTGCCTTCTTCCGGAGTGAATAAAACTTTTGCAATGCCTTGGCATTCGGGATTGGTGTTGAGCCACGCCCCCTGAAAGGAAGTGGCATCCAACGGGGGAGTCCCAGAATGGCTAGGTTCGAGGTTATCGAGTTCACGTACGTATTCCATAAGTTGGTTCCTGATTGAAAGTGAGCAAAGGGTTCCGCACTTGGGGTGAAGTGCTCTTTTGAGCCAAGTATGAGTGTGGCATTTCTTCGCCAGTCATCAGGCGGAACTGATCGACGACTTGGATTTCAAAAATTTCAATCCCATCTACAGTGATGCAGCCTCGGCTTCGGGCATGTTGGACCAAGGGGGTGGGTTGAGAACCATATACCAAATCGATCACTATTGATTTTTGAGAGAGCTGGGTGGGATCGAAAGGCAAACTTTCACCATCCCGTCCCAAGGGGGTGGCATTCACAACTCCCCAAAACCCTTCTGGAGAAAATTGAGAAAGCGGAAGATAAGGCAATCCTAAATGCGCTTCGGCCCATTGGCCTCGGTTGTCGCTCCGATTCACTAAGGTCACTTTCGCCCCTGCTTGCTGCAAGGCCGAGGCAATCGCACGTCCTGCCCCTCCACATCCGACCACAGCCACCTTTTGCGAATCCACACGCAGGCCTCGACGATAGAGCGCTATCAACGCACTTTGTGGATCCGTTGTATCGGCATACCAAGTGCTTTTCTGACGCACCATCACGTTGGTCGCACCAATCGACTGAACAATCGGACTCTGCACCGTCGTCATCGGCAGGGCATCTTCTTTGAAGGGAGAAACCACGGTCAGCCCGCGCAAATACCATCCCAACTCCTGCCAAATGGAGGCATTCACTACTTGGGACCAAAAGCGAAAAAACGATTCCGCATGAAACGGAAGATACAAGGCCGATTTGCCCAATTCCCAATAAGCGGCATTGTGCAAACGGGGGGATAACGATTGGTGGACGGGGTTGCCCACGATTCCAAAAATTTCTCGGACTGGCTGAAGCAACGGAAAGTGATAATCCTCACAAAGTTGAGTCAGTGTAGGAGCATCTTGAGATACGGCCGAGTCTTCCAAATTGCCAAACACACAGGGAGACCCCAAATGTGGAGCTAGCAATTGGGTCCACCAGCCGAGTGCTCCATCAGCATAAGCAATCAGATCTTTCCGAGATTTCAAATGCAGCAATTGCAAGGGGAGAAACGCTTCTCCCTCGCATGTAGGCAAGGTAACGACCTTGTAATAGCGGGCATTGACCAAAAACATTTGTTTGGCCTGCTCTTGCAAAGCGTCTAGGTTCGCAGGAACGCCATGCCAAGAGATCAAGCGTTGTTGAGGAGGAATTCGATCCAACAGCTCTAGCGTGCAATCCAGAGGAAACTCCAGATCAATCAGATCGTAAGTGCGAGCTGCTTCCAACAAACGTTGGTGGCGCTGAAACAAAGAACCTTCATACGCCCCTCCATTTTCTTGACTACGGAGTGTATATAACAGTTGCCCCGGAAACCAATGACACAGTTGATTCACGTCCGGTTCCCCAATGAGATCTGCTCTTATCTCGGTCCAGGATACTGACGAAGCCAATTCGCTTAGTTTGCTCCCGGTTGGAGAGAGCGGGTTGGTCAAAGTTGCGACTAATTCCACCGAAGCCATACTACCTTTCCTGGTTACTGGGATTCCATCCACTGCCCCACTTGCACCCATTGCTGGGTGTGTGCGTCGAAGGTGCCAATATAGGCTCCACGGGCGCCCACCCGTCGGTTGGGTGTGAACGTGACAGGAGGAGAGATTCCGGTTTGAAATTCATAAAACCCTTCCAAGGTTGTAACGAGCTTTTCACGAGTCACTTCGCGGCCCATACGGGTTAGGCCTTCGACCAGCAATTGAACGCCAGCCAGCACCCTCAATTGCATCTGCCAGTGCTCGGAGGTGAGGTGGTACGTTGCAGCAAGCCTTTGGAGCGTTGCTTGATGATGCGTTGACGGTGCAAACCACCGAGAAGGAAACGAAAAAAAGACATCGCCTGCAAAACGGGGCAGGGCCTTGGTGAAGTTCGGTGTGTTCAGGACTCCCGGTATGTACAAAGAAGGCTGCCATCCGAGTTCCGAGGCTTCTTCTAAAAAATGCAACGCTGGAGGACCTCCAACCCACAAAAACACGACGTTCCGATCCCCCTGATGCCAACGCTGCACCAGCTCGATTAATTTCGTTTGACGATTTGGCAATGGGGCAATCTCAATCTCTCGCCACCCCGCCTGCCACAGTTGATCATGGAGCGTTTGTACCTCGTCAGAACCTTGAAACTCGGGAGACACCAAAACTCCCACCCGCGATTGTTTCGATGCCTTGGCACGTTGCGGCAAGTTCGCGGCAGTTTGGTTCGCGGCAGTTTGTGGTAAGTTCACGGCAGTTTGTGGCAAGTTCGCAGCAGTTGTTTCAGTGGAAGGTTTAGGAGGGGCGGTTGAGGTGAGAGACAGGGCAGCCTTCTGCTGCTCGGCAAAGTGAACCAGGGCTTGAGCTTGCTCCGCTAAACCTGGGTAGAGGTAAAACACATAGCGATTGCGAGAAAACTCACGTTGAGGAAACAAGGAAATGCCACCCACCACAGGCAGCTTTCGGGCATTGGCCCATTCGGTAATGGCTTCATTGGCACCATCCATGAACACCCCGGTCAATGCAAACACGTCTTGGCGCTCTAGATGGGTTTCCAGTTGGTTTTGCCACGTGGAGGTTTCAGGAGAGAGGGGAAGGAAGGTCAATTCGAGTTTACGGTTGTAGATCCCTCCTCGTTCATTGAACCGGTCCACATACGCTTGCAAACTGGTCGTTAAGGCTTGATTCAGTGCCGCATAGGTTTTGGATGGAAACAGCGTCACCCCCACTGTGACGGTCGACGGGTTGATTCCAGGATCCGCCGTTTGGCCCAGCCGTTTCAAGTAAGCCAACAGATCCTCCATATCTTGCTGGGAGAGACGAAAACGAGGCATGGTTTCATGCAGTTCCGTTCCCTTGGAATCCGTTCCTAACATGATAGCCCGCTTAATGTGGCTCTCATTGTAGGGTGGATATTGCCGGCCCGAAGGATGCCGGCCTCCATAAGGCTTGGTAAGCACCGACCAACGGATATCGGAAGAAGTCACCCCCCCTTCTGTCTTCCCACGTCCATCATTTCCATGACAGCGCACACACGCAAACAACGAACCAGGCACTTCCATTTGAGCAGCATTCAAAAATGCAGCAATTTCATGGTTCGAAGGGCTTTCCCCTGTCAAATAAATCTGCTGGCCTCGTGCTTCCGCCGGGGTGAGGTGTTCCGAAGACCAAACCTCCCCCCAAAGCGGAGCGGCTATCAAGCATCCTACGAAGAGTCCGCAGATTTTGACGAGCATGTGTTGTGCGCTAGCTATGTGGTTTTCCTGGATCATTGATCACGCTCTCGATGACCGGAATGAGCGCTTTGGGATTGGCCAAAGCAAATGCTTTTTTCCACAACCCAGTCCGCTCATTGCCAACAATCAAAATATTGGAGTGGGCTTCTTTTTGCGCCACGTATTGACCGAATTTGTTCAAGACGAATTCCACGTCTTGTTTGGGACCTGTTAGAAAATACCAACCGTCCTTCGCATGAAACTGAGACGCATAACGTTGCACCACTTCAGGCGTGTCGTGTTCGGGATCCAGGGTGAGTGAAATGATGTAAACATCCTTTCCCAAACGATCACCCAAGTGGTTTTGAACCTTTTCCAAGATGCCACTGGTCACCGGACAACTCGCTTCACAGGTGGTGAAAAACGAATTCAGAATCACGGTTTTGCCCTTGAGCACATCACTATAAATGCGCATCGAGGTGCCATGTTGATTCACCAATTGCACATCCGTGAAGTATTTTTGGGCTGGAGGCACCCGGTGAGTGCTGGTTTGGGGCGTCGGTTCCACTTTGGTCGTTGCGGAGTGGTCGTGGTTCTTGTGTCCCCAGGTCGCAGAAATCGGAACACTCAGCAAAAGACACAGAAGCCCTCCAATCGCGAAAACCGTTGATATTCCACGTTTAAACAATGCAAGTCGCATGAGTTCTCCTTAGGATTCAGGGGGGTTCAACATCGCTAGTGTCTGTGCCAATTCTTTGGGAGACACCAACGCATGGGTTCGCGTCCATTCCCCTGTGTGGTCGTTGCCGACCAACACTAAGGGGGAATGGTCTTCTTTGTCGGGAGTGTAGAGTTTCAATTGTTTGAGCAAACGATCCACTTGGCTTTTGGAGCCTGTCACCAAAGTCCATCCTGCCCCCGCATGGAATCGGTCTTGCCACAATTTCAGACGTTCTGGGGTATCGGTTAAGGGATCGATACTAATGGAAATCAGGTGGTATTCGCTGTTCTCCCCTAGTTCTTGTAGAAGCTTGGTGAAGATCACTCCCATCGGAGAACAGATTGTGGTGCAAGACGTGTAAATCGTATTGATCGCCACACGTTTGCCCTGCACCAAATCCTGATAGAACTGAATGGTTTCCCCATTCTGGTTTTGCAACGCCACATTCGGAATCTTCAATCCAGGCAGTTTCTCTTGAGAAAAAGGATTGGCGGCGACACTCATGCTCGTCCCCATGAGACCGACGCACAGGCCAACCCACAGCCAGATCAACCCGGGTTTTCGTTGATAGTTCATAGTGTTCCTTTCCATTCCCACTTATTGAGCAGGGAGTATTTGAAGATCCAACCGCTGCGGATTGCTGATCTGCAACCCCTTTGAAGGACTGGCCACATACACAGAATAGATACCGGATTGTTGAGGGATGAAGTCCACTTGATACAACCCCTCTTTGAGTTCCTTGGCTGGATGCCGTTGCTGCGATAAACCAGGCACCAAATACGACAGGACCCACACATCCGGAACCCCGGCCTGGACGGCTTGGCTTTCTGGATCTTTCAACCGAAAGGTCAAAGGAATGGTCTCTCCCATCCGAAACACACGCTTGGGAAGCAGGTGTTCTACGACCATGCCCCCAATTCGTTCCTTTTGGATTTTCGGATCCACGGCCACCGTCAACGGAAGGCATTGAACCACCCGTGGCGAATCCAGAAACACGGCCAATTGATAGGTTCCAGAACGTCCCAACGCTGCTACCGTTTCATAAACTCCGGGTTGCGCTTCATCGAGGCTACGATCCAAAGCCAACACCGCCTTGGGAGTCCGTTTGTAATTTTTAAAGTGCCCCATGGGCGCCGCCATCCCTTCTTTGTAATAAGAAATTGTTTGGTCTTTGGGATGGGCCACCAACACGGCACTGGCCCCCGGTGCTTGAACGATCGAAGCGGCTGGACTCTGAATGGCTCCAAATGGCCCTTGGCCGCCTGGAAAATCGATCACTTGAATAGGATCTCCTGGTTGGGCTTGACCTAAGGTGTCGAGAGTGAGCATGAGCACAGTTTCGCTGCCCCGATGCCGGATGTAAGCCACCTCATCCGAGAAAGCGATTTCTTCGGGACCTGTTTCCACTTCTCCACTTTGTAGAATGCGATTGGTTGCGACATCCACAATATGAAGAATGTTTTGCTCCGTGTTCACAGCTAAGGCAAAGCGTCCATTGGGCGTGAACCCCACTTGGCCTAAGCCCGGTTGGGTGGGAATGCGCGCGATGAGGTCTGCTTGCTGCACATCAATCGCTGCAATCCCCCCTCCGCGATGAGACACATACACGACTTGAGCCGTCGCTGAATAATCTAGCCATACAGGTTTTTCGCCCGTGGGAAGGTCCTTCTTTTTTGTCAAGGTGCGCACATCAATCACCGACACGGTATGGGCGTTGCGATTGGCCACAAAGGACAGTTGGCTGTCTTGATCGAACGTCAGGGTATGCGGGCCTTGGCCTGTCGGAATCTGGCGGATGACCTGCAAAGTTTGGGTATCGATCACGGCCACTCCGGCCTGTGGGCCATCTTGATAGCTGACCCACAAATAATGACCATCCGGTTGCAGAACCGTCCGAGTAGGTTTCGCGACTGGAATTTTGGCCATCACCTTCCACGAATCCGTATCCACCACGGCCACATGATTCTGTCCGGGTACCGAAACGAATAGGCCTCGTTGGTTGTGGCTCAAGGCCCAGTCGTGTCCAGGAGCATCCAAAAACACCATCGAACGCAGTTTGGTCGTGCCATACCCAAACAACGGATCGACCACGGAAATGGTGCTGTCGTTGTTGAGGGTGAGCACGTAAAACACATTCAAGTCCACTTCTGGCGGGGCTAAGATGCTGCCAGTAATGAAGGTTTGCACGATATTTTGGCACTGCTTGTGCGACACGGGTTTTTCCCCCTGATGTCCAATCCACGCCGCAGGAAATAAACCCGACAACGGCTTTTGATTCGCATCGGTTACCCGCAATTGGAAGCGAACCGCCTCTTGTTCCCAAAAGTGTTCCCGTGGGATCAAAGGCGGATCGATTGGTTCCATCAGGACTTCTAATTTCAGCCCTTCGTGTTCAAATGCTTGCTGAAATTTCGGTTTGGCCATCGTGGTGAAACTCCAACCACAGGCGATGCCAATGAAGATCCAAGTCATCCATTTCATCATTGCCTCCTCATCAATTCGCTTCCGGTTTTGCAGGCTCCGTGGTGACCGCACTGGTGCTGCCTCGGAACGCTCCATTTTCAAAAACCTGATTGATGGTATAGCTGCCCGGCGAGGTGCGGCAGGACGGGTTGTCTTCAAAAAACTTGAGCTGGAAGTGATCATACCCTCCCAGTTGCCCTTGAGTGACCGACTGCGCACAGACCCCAGAAGGCAAACCAGATGCCCCTGGTAGTGAATAGTTCAAGGTCCACTCTCCGGTATAAGGATCCACATCTTGTGTGCCTAAAAACGTGGTGCATTGACCGTTTTCCAGGGCATAGACGTTCACCTCATCGGCTAAGGTTTCTGAGGTGGGATTCTCAGTCACATACCCCTCCACAATAGCGGAGTATTTGCCCTCAGTTTCTGCTCGGTAAATGGCAGTAACTGTGACGGAGTCTTGCCCGGCAGGCACTACACGCATCAAGCCCCACATCCCACTACGCAACCCAATGGACTGCATGGTGCGATACATATAATCCCCGGTCACCTGGAACGGCCCTCCGGCATTTTCGAGAACAATGTCGTATCGCGTGGTCGGCCCTGTTCCCATCCGAGCACCAAACCACTGGGATTGTGGATTGAACGCGATCACTTGAGAGTTCTCTTGGTAGGGATATTCCTGCCAGGGGTGGCCATCCATGGTGTAAATCTGCCCGCTGAACGCGAGGCCATGTGGATGCATCAATCGGATCCGCACCTGATCTCCGGCAGCTGCCGTAAACAATGGAGTTTGGATTTTACCCAAGGTTTTCACACCTTGTTCATACAGATCTTTCGACCCGCTCAACTGAGCTGGCTGGGAAGCCGTGGCAAACTCATAGACAATGGAATCATTGCTGGTGGCTGGACTGAATCGGTCGGAAAACAAACACGACAAGTCGTAGTCATTGGCATCACGGAAGCCTTTTCCACCCGGTGCATCCTGGAGGTGATGGGCCAAAGCCATACGGAATACCTGGGGATCGGTTCCCATGTTCACCGTGCCATAATCTCCCCCCATCGGATCACCACTTCCAGTGATGGTGTTGACCACATTATTGATGGTGTCCGCATCGTTATAACACTGGGAGTCGACGGGCAAGGAATCGTCGATGGTCTCAGGACACCCCGAAGCCTTGGCATTGATGGGGACAAATTGCATCAACTCATCCTGAAGAATCGTGACCATTTCTCGGAAAGTCTGCATTTGTCCCGGTTGCTCGGGATTGGGATAGGTGATGTTGGCTGAGGTGGTGTTCAGGTTGGGTACTTTCCAGGAAGCCCCTTTCGGTTCCACAATCAAGGCCCCAATCATGCTCAATTGGTGCTGATACAATGGATCCGAGGCCAGTAGGTTGATGGTTCCGAATTCCACTGGCTCCCCCTGTGCCTGCCCTTCACTATCGTATTCGACATTTCCGGCATACCACTGATACGAGATTGATTCTCCTGGCCCCACCGTTTGCTTTGGATTTTTACCCGCATTGAACCCATTGCTCTGGTTCATGTCATAGCTGACTAACTGGGGATGCAAACCCACTTGAGTGGTTTGATACAGCTCGACGTTGTTGTTGAGTGCGAGTTGGCCGGAAAACAAGTAGGTCACATTGGTGGCCGGTCTCTTGAAGTTTTCGACGAGCTTTTGAATGTCCGGTGCTTTGTCCAAAAGATTGGTCAGATGCACTTGAATACAATCTCCAGCATTCGCTCTCAGGACCAACGGTTCAATCGGCTGCTTCGAATCCCGTAAAGTGCCATATTGATCGACCAAGCTTCGGTCGAGATAGAGCAATGCAAACGGGTTGACGATTTTTTCCGTTTCATTGATCGGCAGGTTGTTGCTCGTGCCAGATGGAACCAAACCTTCTTCAAATTTTCCATTTCGGTTGTAGTAGGTCAGAGTTCCGTAGTCGGTCCACGTACCGTTTCCATCATGTGCCCCCAAAGCTTGGGCCGCTGAGGTCACCACGACTTCATACGACCGGGTCGGTGAGCCATCAGGACAACTCACCGCGGTCACGTTGGAGTTGACTGGACTGTCGAGCGGATTGTTGGGCAACGGTTCCAACGCAAACTGTTCTCCATTTTGAGGAGCATACGCTCGCAGGAGGCCCCAAATGCCTTGGCTCACCCCTTCCGAACCGGCATTGGCAAAATATAAATAGTCCGCATCATTTTCATTGGGAGGCAGGTCGAACAGAAATTCAAAGTGCTCTGAAATCCCCATCACCTGAGAATTGCGATAGCCGGAATTCGTATAGACTGGTTCCGCAAACCATTTGAGACCTTGAATGTTGAAGAAGTGGGTTGCCAAATGCGCTCCTACCACCACACGCACTTGCACCTTGTCGTTGGCATAGGCTCGCATCACGGGAGTGAATGGATCGGTTCCTTCCACCACTTCATTATATTCGCTGCAATCCTCTGCATCAAAAGGACAATACAAGGAACGTGGGTAATGCCGTGGATCGTTTTTCACCGGAGTCGTGTACTGATTCAGCGGATCAGGAAACATCGGCTGCTTGTTCAACAAACGATTGGCACGAGGAATGGAATTGAACATGAACGCCACATCCCCCGCTTGTGCCGCCTCTTCTTCTGAGGTGAAACAATAGGGATCCGAGGCAGCAGTGACGGCATTGGGTGATTCGCCTGTTGACGTTCCATAGGCAGGGGTTGTGTTGCAGCTTTCTGCCTGATAGGTGGGCTTCGAAGCAAAATTGGCATTGTAGAAACTGGTCACGGCAATGGAAAGATTGTCCATGCCCCCAGACGGATCATACGTATAGTAATCGGGATTGGACAAACGCAGTTGCAGGGGTTCGTTCCGATAATTCACCGTGTAAGTACCCGAGAAGAATTCCTGGGAAATGATCTGGGTGGAATGGAATGGCAAATTGACGGTTTGCACAGTATTCGCTGCTTCAAACCAACTGTAGTTAGTCCCTGCTGGAGGGTTGCTCGGATCGGTTGAGGCAGCCAACTTGGACTCAGGACGTGGTCCCAATTCAGCTTTGCTGGTTGCAGAATAACTCAATGCCAAATCTTGCATCATGAAACCGAATTCTCGATAGCTCTCCTGTTCCGGAGAGGTTTCGATAATCGCTTGCCAACTGGTGGGGCCACCATCCTTCACCTGAACATTGTTCACAGTAATTTGACGATTCCCCATCACATCGCCCGTCAAAGGGTCCTTCCACACAGAGTTTTCCGGCTCCACCAATAGCGACGCATACAGCCCTGCTTGTTGATGGGTCGAGGGACTGAAATGATCGTGAGTAAACACACTCCGCAACGTGCGGTCTTTGCCCATGTCATTCAACTGAGGATCGGCAAACCAACGCTGAACCGTGGTCTGAGCACCGACCCATTTGCCGACTTCCACTGTCTGGCCCCCTTCTTCCACGGTGCTGAACTGTGGATTCCAATCGTCTTCCAACATGGGGTCAGGATTGCGGCAATTTTCGGCAAACCAATCCGTGTTGCCCCAGGTGGCTTCATCACAGAAATAGGGAGGTGGTTGAAGGCTCAGCTTGGTTTGGCTCCAACCCGAAGTGGGCATTTCCGCATTTTTGAGGGCGTAGATGCCATTCACTTTATTGATGGCAGCGATCCGTTCTTGCACTTCTTGAGCACTGAAGGTGCCATCTTCATAGTTGAATCCGTTAGCGGCCCCGTCTGAGGAAGTGACATCGAATTTCACCAAGTGGATGTGTTGTCCCAAAATATCCGTAGGCGTTCGGATCTGGAAGTTGTCCGCATCATAATAGAAGGGAACCAAGTTGGTCTGATGGTAAATGATGCAGTCATTGGTATTGGCCCGGAAAAAGAAGGGTTCGGGGGCTTTCTGGCCCGAACCGGAAACACCATACAAGGTAGGAATCGCATCCCCCCACAAGGTGATGATGCGTTGTTGGGGATAATGCCACCCTGCTTTGTTGAAGATGACATCCAACTCGATGTTGGCTCCATAATACGTTTTGTCGGTTCCAGCGGGATCGCCATTATCTAGCGTACAGGGGTCGGCATACGGAGCACCCTGTTGCGGAGGCAGCCCATTCAGCACAAAATATCCGGGAATGGGTTCGTTATCGGGTCCAGGTTCCGGATAATACGAACGATGCGTTCGTTGGGCATGAGTGGCCATGGCCAATTTTTCAACGGCCGTTCCTTCTTCAGGAAGTTCCCTCGCATTGATCGTGTGGAGGTACTTACTGAAATCCCAAACAGTTTGATATTCCGTGAAGGATCCAGACACCACAATATGGCGAGGCAATCCTCCATCAAGGTATTTATCTTCTGGATTTGATTGTCCTTCTTGGTATCCCGGATTGATGGTGAAATCCAAGGGTGGGTGAGGCGCTCTTTGTCCTCCAATGCCTGGAATGAAAAAGGGGAAACCTGGATTGATGCCATTGGCCACATCTTCTGGAAGAACTTTTGCTTCGTATCCGGCGATGTAGGATTTATCTTCTTCAATGGTGCCGTTGTTGTTTTTCAGCGGATACGCAGGTTCCAACCATACTTTGGCAGGAGGGGGAGCCATTGGGATCGTGGGAATCGGAACGATACTAGGAATCGGCGTGCCAGCTGCAATTTCTCCATCAGGAAGCGCCCGTGCCTTGGGGACAGGGATGCCCTCTGAGTCTAAAGCAGTACCTTCTTCCAACACGTCATGGACGCGCCACAACGACCACATGCCATCAGCAAAATGCGGATAAAAGTGGCAATGGAAAATGGAATCACCCACGGTTTGGTTGCGGTTGCCGCTTCCATTGTACACCATATCTAAGGTGAACGAAGATCCCGGTCCAAACGCTTGGCTATCCAGGTAGTGGCTCGAAGCCGCATTGGGGGTGTGCAACCACTGATGCGCATGCTGGTGGTGGATATGATGAAGATCAGAATCGGCTTGGTGGATTCGGAAAATGACGTGATCCCGCATATAGCTGTGATACACATTCGAAGGATCATCGGGAAATAAGGCTTTCTTCGCCTTTACCACGGTGTCACGAGACACCCCATCTGGGCCAGGATTGTCAAAACGGAATGGATCCGTACTGGGGTCACAGTTGTCTCCACAACTCGGAGCATCGAAACTCATCTTACTGACAGAAATCTCCGTACAGTTCGAAGTCCCACACGGATACACTTCCGGGAGGCTGGTGCAGAGCTGTAGACTTTCATTCGCCGCACTATACAAAGTTGCCGACCAAAGCTCAGGGGCCGAGCACCATGCATCCGCTGAAGTGAGTTCGGCCACTTCTAAATAAGCCGGAGACGGATCCGACGGAGGTGACACGCCTTGTGTTTTCTCCATCGAAATTTTTGAGGTTTCGGCATTGTATACCGAATTCAACACACCAATATTCGCGGGTTGATCCACCACCATTGCGGGGTCTCCTACGGCCCATGAGCTCAAGAAAAACTCCTCATACTTGCATTCCGTACACCCTCCTTCAGGACCCACGCCGATGCGATTCGCAAAAATTTCTGTCGAGATGGCAGCGGTTCCATAATTCATGGCAAAGGCTTCTCCACCGCTCGGCAGCATGCCTGATAATGAGAGCTGCTCCGACCCCGCAACACCCGGCGTGTAGAATTCAGGAAACGGTTCCACGATATTGAAATCGGAATGATAAAAGATGGAAAACTCGCGGAAAGGTTGTCGACGGTCCGGGGTCACCGGAACTTCATCGAACATGGGGCTGTTTTCATTAAAAGGGAATCGTCCCGCATCCGGCCCTGTGATGATTGCCGTCAGATCCGAATGAACGATTTCATAAATTTCCTTGTACGGATCGGGTTGCTCCAACATGTTTAAAATTGGTCCCTCGGCATAGATCCCTCGTGATCCAGTACAGGCATCTTTGCCTGTGGTAACGTATTGGGCTTGATAATTGATCAATGGGACATCGTAGGGATTATTGGGTTCCGGTGACTCCACACGAATGGGTTTGCCCTTCTCGGTTTGAGTGGCACATTCCAAATCCGCTTTCGTGATCTGGCTCCGATAGTACTCGGCTTGCGGAGGTTCCACGTGCAAACCACCGAATAGCCCGGCGTTCAACTGTCCACCCCCCGTACCCCCAGTAATCGTGGCTTGGCTTTGCAACAAAAAGGCACCGTGTTCGGGAGCATAATATTTGTAGCAAACCGTTTCGCCTGGGTTGGCCAAACTGTTGTCATTCCCCCCCACAAAACTGGCATTGTTACTGATGCCATCCATCGAGTCTGTGAATTCACAGGTGCGACTTTCGACCGAACCAGCGGCTGATGCTGGAGCCGTTTGGTTTACCAGATTAACACCTAAGATATGAAAGCCCGCGGTTCGGGTTGCCGTGCCGGTAGCCCATGACATCTCAGTCAGGTCCTCGCCTCCGTTCTCCTGATCGAGAAAGAAAGGTAACCCTAAGCGTTGTTGATTCAACAGGTTCGTGAATTTCACTTCCAAACAATCGCCTTGATTCACGCGCAACACAATCGGACGAGGGCGCTTATATGGCTTCAATTGCACATTGCCTTCGCTCAGTTGCGAACCCGCAATGGGCATTACATCGCGCTCCAAGGCAAAAATCATCCCGGCAGGTTGCACCGCTCCCAAGCGGTTGTACATCAGTACTTGATCCATCGCGACCACGCTGGCTTGGACGATACGGTTACAAGTAGCTTCCGTCGTTTGAGCATTCACCGGATTGGTCAAGCTCCACATAACAAGCAGTGTCGCGATGCTAGCGACCCAATAATTTCTCCTTCTCTCCATAGTGCCCCCTTAACGTGTGGTTTTATTCCTTCTACAAGAGGGAGGCGGCTCAACAACTCCCTCGGATTCAATGCGTTCACGTCACACGGAGTCACTATATGGAGAACGATTTTCGATAGCCATTACACCCCATTACACCTCATTACACCTCTGGGGTGAACCATTTGATTTGATAGGGAGTTTCACTGAATTTAAATAGAAGGTTTTACTGAATTTAAATAGGGAGTTTCACTGAATTTAAAATGGATAGGTAAGATAAAAATCCTATCCTGAAAAAGAAACATTCAGAATAGGGGCATCCGTAAGGTAGGAATTTACTGAAGGGATCTGAAAATTTTCTTGGCTTCTCTTTCAGAGGGATAAACTTCGACAAACTGATCCAAACCGACCATTTTTAGCAAATCGACGACTTTATGATGCATGTGGCACAAAGCCAATTTGCGATTCTGGCTATGCAGGGTTTTATACACTTTCGCGATCCAACCAAAACCGGAGGAATCGATGAACCGGACATTGCTGAAGTTCAGAATGACGCCGTGAATCCCCTCGTCGTCCAAAAAGGGGCGCAGGTAGTCGTTCAATTCGTCTCGTGTATCGAGTGTGATTTGTTCACCAAGCAATACAATACAGACCCCATTTTCAAAACGATGGGATTCAATCATCTCCTCCGCCTCCTCATTCATTTGTAGTTCGTTGCCACACTAAGCAGCGGTTGTTCGCAGGCATGGGATAATCATGTCTGAAAACCAACCCTAATTTCCGAGCCAAGTCCTGTATCGCTTCAAAGTCTCGAATTCCACTGTTGGAATCTCGACGCTTCAAAAAATCATCGAATTGCGCGTTGCTCTGACTGGTATAGCAATTGTTATAGTTGAAAGGGCCATAGATACACAAGACTCCACTTGGTTTTAAAACTTCACCGATCCCTTCAAACATTTTTTGGACCTCGTGCCATCCAATAATATGAAGCGTGTTGGCAGTAAAGATGGCCTCAACAGGCCCCGAAGGCCAGTGCTCCTGATTCACATCCAATTCAATAGGAGGCCTCACATTCGTGGTATCACTGGCATCAATCCAAGCTAAAATGCTAGAGTGGTTTTCAGCCAAGTCCGCAGTCTGCCAAACGAGATGAGGTAGATGCTTTCCGAAGTAGACCGCGTGTTGACCTGTGCCGCTTCCAATCTCTAGAACCGTTTGGCAGTGGACCAGTTCAACTTTCAACACCTCCAAAATTACGTCTTTATTGCGTTCACATGCTTCTGAAAGAAGCCGCAATTCTTGTCTTCCTCTCATACTGATAATCCTTGTCGCCTCGTATCACATGCTTCAATCCCGCAGTTCTGTAATGCCGATTCTACAGTTTCATCACACCGAATATGCGTTAACCTTGCCCTTCTATCAATCCTCCTTCAGAGGCCACCTTCACTCTTGCGGCAGAGTATGTGCCATGCTAAAAGGGGCACGTTTGATTTGCAAGGAAGATTTAGAAATAGGAAGTTTTTTCAACATCTTAGATTGAGAGTATCTATGCACATTATTGAAATTTATCGCCGTCAGTCTCCCGTCTTTTCAATTGAAATTTTTCCTCCCAAAACTCCTAAAGGTGTCAAGATTCTGAAAGAGCGCCTGCACACTTTTAAAACCTATCATCCGGATTTCATTTCAGTGACCTATGGAGCCGGAGGAGGAACGCGTCATAACACTCACGAAATGGCGTCCTACATCAAAAATGAGCTGAAGGTAGAAGCGATGGCCCACCTCACCTGCGTGTCTCACACTCAAGCAGAAATCGACTCCGTGTTAGATGACCTCGCTGCTGCGGATGTGAATAACATCATGGCACTTCGTGGGGATCCCCCTCAGGGAGAAACAGAATTTCAGAAACCCGAAGGAGGGTTTGGATATGCCGGAGAACTCATCGAGGCCATCGTCAAACGAGGTGACTTTGGAATCGGAGGGGCTGGATATCCTGAAAGCCATCCAGAAGCTGAAAATGCTCAAAAAGACCGAGAATACCTTGTGACAAAAATAGAAGCAGGTGCTCAATTCATCGTCACTCAATTTTTCTTGAAGAATGAGTTTTTCTTAAAGTGGCGTGATCAATTGCGTGCAATGGGAGTGACCATTCCCTTAGTTCCCGGGATCCTGCCCGCTCAATCGATGGAACAAATCACTCGATTTGCCAAAACCTGTGGCTGTCACGTTCCGAATGATCTATTGGCCGATCTACAACGCTTTCAAGATGATCCCAATGGAATGCGCCAAGTCGGACTGGCGTTTGCCCAAAAACAAATTGAAGGATTATTGAAGGAAGGGATTGACGGGATTCATCTGTATGCCCTCAATCGATTGGAAAATGTACAGCACCTGGGGCCTATCATTCGGTAAACCGATTGAGACTCATAAAGTCGCTTCGTGTTCCATCAACACATAAATAATAGGGAAAGAACAATAGGAAAAACCGGCAGCAGCAATAAGAAGAGAACCAGCGACGGGAATAAAAAACAAACTGGCCATAGCCCAAAACAGACATGGAGGAGGTGAAAAACAAATTCTCAGAAGTTATATTTTAACGCAACTTGCACCCCTTTATTGGGAAGATCGAATTGGTATTGCCAAGAAATGAATCCTTTCACACGCCCTTCGGCTTGTAGGGCGTTGACATCATTGCGGGCCTGAAAATATCGATAAGCACTGTATCCCGTGACAGCGCCCGCAGCGACCACACTCAACTGTTGCAAGTCATCCCCCAGGTTCACCTGATTGGTCAACAAAGCCACCGTTCCAACCCCTGTTCCAATCGCCATCCACATCCAAAACTGCCGATTTCGATTTGCCGCAATCACGCGCTGTCGCCATTCCTGCTTGGCCGCATTGACTGGTTCTCCGGTGATGCTATCGATCACTTCTGGTTCCAAAACGACAGGGGCTTGTTGCGTACGTGGAGCCAGTCGTTTCCGAGTGTCTAACTCCCGGCGAGCATCCGAGACCAACCGCACTTGTTTCCGCCGATTGATATAGGTTTTGACCAGATCTCCCGATTCCGGAGAATCAAAACGATACGGCATAATGGTTTCTGAGGTCATATCGTTCAATCGACTCACCTCAAGCAAAGTGAGATTCTTTTGCTCCAATCCAATAGTTTGTCCTTCGAGATCGGTCGTAGTGGTATTTTGACTATACACCACCATTTGGTCTCCAACACGCAAGCCGTGCGCTCTCCCTAAATCCACCACCACATTGCGCTGCCTGACAGAAAGAACTCGTCCGCGAAGCAAGGTATTTTCCGAGATGCGAACAGCCAATTGAAACAACTCATCCTGCATGTCTTGGTCAGTGAAATGGACCTCATCAGAAAAATCAAGTGTGTTGATCAGAACATCCAAAAGTCGGATGGAAAGCACGAAACCGTCCACCTCTTCTGCATTTTCGTCCAAAATAGGTTCAGCACTGATTTGTCCCACAAGCACTTTGTCGGCACTGAACAATTTGCCAATCTGAATACCGCAAGCGATATCATCGCAAACAGCGAGATTGGGATCCCGCGCTTGCAGCTGGGCATTCCATTCTGAAGGGCCAACCACTGTGAAATGGTTGGTATTGGAAAGGTTTTGTTGGAGAGCACGAACGATCTGTTGTGCAGCCGTTTCCGTCATTCCGGAAGGAGCTAGATTCAACAGGAGAATCTTAATCCTCCCATCTTCACTGAAACCACTAAGGAAATCATCATCGAACGTATTAAACTGTGCGAAGGCAAAAGAATGAAATAAGAAGACCATAGGTGCGATAACGCTGATACAGCAGAGGTGTCGAGAGATAGCCATTATTGAAATTCCATTTGTTGCAGATCTTGGACAAAGATCTCCAGTTGTCCGAAATCAGTTTCGGCATAGACTTTGGTGGTCCGATCAATGGAAAGCGGATACGTTTTCCCTGAAGTCAATTGCACTTGAGCCTGAATGAGGGTGGGATTTGCCCCATCTTCCGGCAAAAATTTCACGACTTGAATCTTCTCAAATGGGATTGTGATGGTCGCCTCGCCATATTGACCTTTGAGATAATTTTTCCCTTCCCACGTCATGCGGCTTGTGCCCGTGACCAGCCCTGTATTATCCATCAGAGTGACGGAAAAGTTCTTTTGTGGCAATGGCAGGGTAGCCCCATCTTCAGTAGAGCCATTGCCTCCTCCCAAGCCAAGCAAAAACGGCACCAAACTCAGCAAAAGGATTATGCGGGTTCCGCCGCGCAAAAAGGGATTATGTGGCAGCAATTTTTTCATACAGCCTCTTGTTGTGAAGGGGTTTTGGATTCTGAGAATATTGAATGGCAGGAGTGGATTGAATTCCTACAACTTCGAAATATTTTATAAAATCAGTAGATTGAAAGAGTGTTATGATTTTTGCTTGAACCATGAACAAATAAACCTTAACATGCAAGTTTGACCTAATCAGCATTGAAAAAAAATACAATTTTTTGAAAATTCAGGTGAATTATGAGTGAAGAGCGGATGACCCGTAAAGAGCTGCATCAACCCGACATCGTGGAAGTGCAGTTATTCAAAGCGGCAAATTTTATTTATGAGCAAAAACAATGGTTTATCATGGCAGGAGTTGCCTTTGTGCTGTTGGCATTGGGCATCTATGCTGGAATTCAGTATTATCAAGCCGAAGAAATTAAGCAAGCAAATCTGTTTTATACCGTCCAAAAAACGGTACGAAATTTAACCGAAACGGAAGGTGCTGATACCAGTGAAGCAACCAAAGTATTAAACGACTTTTTAGCGGAATATCCTAATGCGGTGAACAGTGTCGCTGCATTGATGACTCTTGGCAAATTGCATGCAGATCAACAACAATGGGAACCTGCTGTAGCTGCATACCAACAGGCTGCTGAACACTCGCAAGCAGTGCCAACGATCAGTACTGCGGCAAAACTCAGCTTGGCCAGCGTTTACGAAAAGCTAGAACAATGGGAAGCCGCTCAGCAAACCATTGAAAGTATCCAAGGAGACGAGTGGCAAGACATTCGCTGGAAGGCCTTAGCACAAATTGCCTTGGCCAAAGGAGATAAAGAAGCGGCGAAAACCAATTTACAACAGTTGATCAATAACGCTCCGGACTCGGTATTCAGGCCAGAAGCGGAACGCTTGTTATTGACCTTAAATTGAATTCACTAAGGGAAGGAAGGTTATGTCGTTAGATTATTTGAAGTTTGTAGAAGAACATCGAGATTATGCTGGATTCAACGAATTCGAAAAGGTTCTGATGGCTGCCAGACGAGCGAAAGATATCTACGAAGTAGAAAGCACCGTCGAACAAGCAGAAGAACAAAATCCTGCCAATCCTCCTAAGAAAAGAAGAAAGTCTGCATTGGCCCATAAACCCACCTATCGTGCCATTTTAGAAATCAACGAACGGCGAATTTACTTACTTCATGGAGAAGATCCAGCATTGACAAAAACGGCGGAAGCTGAGAGTGCAGTCGACAATGAAGAACCTGCGAATGCTTTGGCGATTTCTGACTAAACCCTCTGAAGTCAGATGCAACTTGAATTTTACTCACTCCACCAAGTGGTTCGATGAAAAATGAACCCCGTCGGAACTTACAAAACCCTCTTTACTTCCTAACACGACTCTTGACCGATAAACGGTCATTAGAGTCGTGTTTTTTTGTTGCTGCTATTATCGTGATAGTGGATTGGGGATTCACTTCTTTCCTTTTTCAGCCTTACCAGCAGTTCCTTGAACGCATCATTCGAATTGATCAAGCAATCCTGAGCCAAGTTGATATCGGTTATGCTCCGATTGTATGGTTGATTATGCTTGCCCTGATCATCAGCACCCTCATCATCGTCATCACATTTGCCGCACAAAATATTCCGAAATTGATTGATTTGTACATGGAGGAATGGCGGAGCTTGCTATTCATTTGGTTGTTGATCGGGGGTGGTGTGCATGCGGTTGTGATCAAGCTGTTAGAAGAAGTGGGATTGCACCGGGAACCCAGTATTATCCTCAATGTGCACCTATTGAGCATTGTGGGGTTGTCTTCTTTGCCCTATACCTTCTCAGTATTGAAGTCGACCAAGCCTCACAATGTGATTGACCGCATTTTGTTGAACAACTTGACGCTCTTCCGTCGACTTACCCATCCACGTAACCATTCTCGCCTCAAGAATCCTGCTGAATTGGGACGAACACAACGGTCCTTTTTTGAGATGTTGAATCAGTTGGACGATTTATTGGTGTACGTTCCGTTCAAAGAACCCAAAGCCAATATCCTTTTGGGGGTAGGCGAATTATTGAGCAATTATGCACATTTAAAGAATCAATTCCCTTCCACCCTGTTCCTGATTTCCCAAACTATCCGAGAAGATATTTCCTTTAAAACACTCAAAAGCCAACTCTCTGAAATTGAAGAAGCCCGTACCTTTTATGAGCAAAAAGGATTACGTTTGGTGGGGAATGCTTACCATCGATTCTTAGAAGAAAATCAATTCGATCTCTCTTCCTTGTGTGCCGCACAATTGACCAAGGTAGGAACCGCAGCAATTCAAAATGAAGATCAAGCGTTGGTTGAACTGATCATGCTTCGTTTCAATACACAGTTCCGTTTTGCCCTCAAACATGGTCAGCGTCACAATGAACCGAGGAATCTGTATAACTTAGCCTTCCACTACGGACAGTTTATCAGTGCGTTGGTCGAGGCTAAAGCCGTAGAGAACGTCAAATCGAGTTTCTTTTATTTACGATTTTATAGCGTAGAATGCTTTAAAGCCGCACTCAATTCACCCTCCTTAGCCTTTATCTTGGATACGATTGCCGCCGAGATGAAAAAAATTATGATCCTTATTCATGAACAAGAATGGGACATGGCTACACAAAAAGCCCTATTGGATGAATTCTTGTTGCTTGATAATCCCCCAGGAGTGGACCGCCGAGAGGTGGCTGAATTTTTTATTTCGAAAAATAGTGTCCGTGTGCTGCAAATTGGATTAGGGCTGTATTACTTCCACCACAACCTTGAAGATTTTGCTTTGGCCGTCGTGCAAGACACACTTCAAGATTTGGAATTGATGCAACAACCTCAATTTCTGCAAGTGATGGATCAAGTTTTCAAGCGATTACGTTTTTCAGGCCCTACCTTTTGGGAAGATACGGATCGAGGGAATTTGAACATTTATTACACCTCCCATGCTGATCAGATCGAAAAATTCCAGCAAGTTCAATTAGAACAATTGAAACTCTTCCAACTCCCACAAGCTAAAGCTTAAAGCACTATTTATATTTCAAACGATTGGCTAATTCTTTTCGTGCTTGCACTGCCAACTCATCGCAGCGGTTGTTTTCTTCATTACTGGAATGACCTTTGACCCATATCCATTCCACATCATGGGTTTCGGTCAAGAAGCTCAAAGCTTTCCACAAGTCTTGATTGAGAACCGGCTTTCGGTTTTTAGTCATCCAACCATTTTTTTTCCAAGTTTCTATCCACTTCTTTGTAAATGCTTGTTGAATATATTTGGAATCGGTGTGTAATTTTACTTCACATGGAAATTTGAGGGATTCGAGGCCACGAATGACCGCTGTGAGTTCCATTCGATTGTTGGTCGACTGTTCCTCTGCATCAGAAAGTTCTTTGCGATAATTGTCGTGTTGCGGAGAAATCAAAACAGCAGCCCAGCCTCCAATTCCTGGATTCGGAGAACAGGCACCATCTGTATAAATATGAACTAGAGGCTTACTCATTATCGTTTGCAAGTGGGGGAATCGTCTGAGATTTGGCAGTCCAATTTGTGCGTGGAGCCGTCTCAGATGACTCGGCATTGAGGTAGAAAAATGGGGAGCGATGAGCACGGAGGAATACAGGAATTTGTCTTGAATATTTCAAGGCCCTTGATGGTAGTATGAAGCTTTCATCATGGGGAGTATCCCGCATTTTTCGAGTGTTCCAGCGCAGTTGTTGTAACTGTTTTTCTCGGTCTAATAACTTTTCCAGCTTCCGCTTTTTTTCATCGAAAGTCAGTGCGGATTGATTGAGGGTGGGAGTGTTTTTCTCGTCCATGAGTCGAGGCTAAACAAAGAGTTCACATCCAATGTGAAAGCAGTAGCTTGTGTTTTTTGTAACACAAATAAAACAGGATTTAGGCTATACCTTAAATCTCGTAGCAGGTCTACGGGAAATTACTTCAATTCACTTTTAAAGAAGTTCAGTCCTATGTCGGAGACTATGAAAAATCACCATAAATTAATCATTTTGGGTTCAGGGCCTGCGGGTCTAACGGCCGCAATCTATGCAGCCCGTGCAAACTTAAACCCGGTTGTAGTGGCAGGCAATGATGCTGGGGGGCAACTGATGCTAACCACTGAAGTGGAAAACTACCCCGGATTTCCCGAAGGTTTGCAGGGACCAGAAATGATGAAGTTTTTTCGTGAGCAAGCCGAACGTTTTAAAACTCAATTTTATACCGGCGATGTCTTGGAAGTCGATGTTGCCCAACGCCCTTTCACACTAGCCACCGAATCTGAAACGTTGACCTGCGATGCCTTGATTGTATCCACTGGAGCATCGGCCCGGTGGTTGGGATTGGAATCGGAGCAACGGTTTCAAAACAAAGGAGTCTCAGCATGTGCTACCTGTGATGGCTTTTTCTTCCGAAATCAAGATGTGGCCGTGGTTGGGGGCGGTGACACAGCGATGGAAGAGGCGTTGTATTTGGCAAACCTTTGCCGGAGCGTGCACGTGATTCACCGTCGAGATACTTTACGCGCTAGCAAAATCATGCAGAAGCGAGCATTACAGCACGAAAAAATTAGTTTCATTTGGGATTCTGCCGTAGAAGAAGTCCTGGGGAATGATCAACAAGGCATGACCAGTTTGAAAGTGAGGAACCTGAAAACCAATGAAGTGGCAGAGCATCCGTTTACAGGACTCTTTGTTGCGATAGGGCATGTTCCCAATACGAAAATTTTTCAAGGAAAACTTAATTTAGATGAAACCGGCTACATCTTAGTGAAACCGGGTTCTACATTTACTTCAGTTGAAGGGGTTTTTGCATGCGGCGATGTGCAAGACAAAGTGTACCGTCAGGCTGTCACTGCTGCTGGAACCGGATGTATGGCCGCGATTGACGCGGAACGTTGGTTAGCAGAACAGGAGTCGCAATAATTCTATGCAACAAAAGAGGAGGCAGTGGGGCATCGGGCTAGTCGCTGGAGGGGGCGCTGGCCTGATCATCGTATTTTTGTGGAATCAACTGATCGGTGAAACAAAAACCGTTTGGTTGTACCTCGTTCCTGTGGTCGCCGCCTTAGTGGGCGTTGCTGTGATCACATGGAAAGTTTCGGAGGGTTCTACCGCAGACCGCAAAACGGGTATTGTGAAGTGGTTTAACCCAACTAAAGGCTTCGGTTTTATTGAGCAAGACGAAGGGGAAGATTTATTTGTGCATCGCACAGAAATTCAAAGTCGTAAACTCCGTTCTCTCAATAAGAATGACCGTGTGGAATTTGAAATCAGCGAAGGGAAAAAAGGACCAGTCGCCAAAAATGTACGCAAATTGGATGAGTGAGAACGTATGGCAAAAGAAAAATTAGTATTAGCCTATTCCGGAGGTTTGGATACTTCTGTGATCGTGCATTGGCTGACACAACATGGATATGATGTCATTGCCTTGTGTTTGGATTTAGGCCAAAAGGTCGAAGATTTGGAGGAAATCCGCCAAAAAGGATTGAAAGCGGGAGCTTCTAAAGTATTGATGGAAGATGTTCAAGAAGAGTTTGTGAACGATTATGTCATTCCTTCCATTCAGTGGAATGCCTTGTATGAAGGCACGTATTTGCTCGGCACCTCCTTAGCCCGCCCCTTGATTGCCAAAAAGCAGATCGAAATCGCAGCCCAAGAAGGAGCCACTGCGGTAGCACACGGGGCGACTGGAAAAGGGAATGACCAAGTCCGGTTTGAATTAGGCTACTACGCTTTGAACCCAGATATTCATGTGGTCGCTCCTTGGAAAATGCCCGAATTCTTCAACCAATACCCTGGACGTCAAGAACTCCTGGATTACGCTGCTGCCAACGGCATCCCCGTGAAGGCAACTAAAAAGCAACCATGGAGTTCAGACGAAAACTTAATGCACATCAGCTTTGAATCGGGAATGCTAGAAGATCCTTGGCAAGCCCCTCGTCAAGATATGTTTGAGCTGTCCCAATCTCCCCAAGATGCTCCAGAACAGTCCCAAGAAGTCTTGATTGATTTTGAAGACGGTTGGCCCATCGCGTTAAATGGAGAAACCATGCCTCCGGTACAACTTCTTACTCAGTTGAACGAAATTGGAGGCCAACACGGCATTGGACGGGTGGATATGGTGGAATCTCGATTTGTAGGAATGAAGTCTCGCGGGGTTTATGAAACGCCAGGTGGCACGATCTTGCATATTGCCCACCGTGCGATGGAATCTATCACACTTGACCGAGATGTGATCAATCTGAAAGACTCGCTCATGCCTCGATTTGCAAGGCTGGCCTACAATGGCTTTTGGTTTAGTCCAGAAATGCGTATTCTGCTTTCCATGGTCAACGAGACACAACTTCACGTGAGCGGTACTGTCCGACTGGAACTATATAAAGGAAACTGTATGGTCACTGGAAGGCGTTCCCCCTATACCTTATACGATGAAAATATTGCAACGATGGAAGCGGATCAGGGATCTTACAACCCACAAGATGCTATTGGGTTTATCAAACTCAATGCGCTTCCCTTGAAAGTGCACCATCGAGTGATGCAACGCAAGAAGGGCTAAAAGGACTGCATGTATCCTTCCACCAAAAAACAGCCACCATTTGCGATAATTTTTATCGTGGTTCTTGTTGCTTTTGCTGTGGGTGGCTATCTGGTGTACGACCAGTGGCAAAAGCAGCAATCCAACTCCTTAGAAATCAGTCTCAATAGCCCAGAAATTCCCGGCGAAGAGGCGTCTTCGCCTTCCACTTCATCTTCTGCCTCTTCCGAAACTTCTGCATTAGCAAGTGCAGTTTCTCCCCCGGATTCGCTTTCAGAACCCCCACCTCCCATTCTGCCAGAAAACCAAGAAGTGCTCGAACGTTTGACCGAATCGCTCGCGCTCCAAGAACAACTCCAGCTCAGCAACCAAGAGCTGGCCTCCGCGTTGGAGCAGTCCGAAGCCATTCAAAAGCGTATTGAACGGCTTTTGCTAGGACGAGAAGTACTCAGCGATTTTTCAACCCGATTCATTAAGTACAAAGACCTGCTAGGTGGTGATAGTTTCTTCCGATTTTTTCAAAAACTGGTAACGCTCTATATCGAAAACCGATCAATTTCAGTGGAAGGAATCAATACCGAAGATCCGTTGTTCCGAAAGTTGCACCAGGATTTTGTGGTCTGGGTCATCTCACAGGACAATGAGCGGATTCAAGCATTGGCAGAATTCGTAGGATTTCATTTGGTAGAGTATCTTTATCAATTGCCACTCACCCTGCTCGCTTCGAGCTTGGTCACCGAAATTGAAGTCATTGATTTCAACATTCCAGTAACTATTGAGAATCAAGGAAACACTTCCGCAATTCCCCCCATTCGAGATGACAACGGCGAGTTGAAAATGGACAAATCCGCCCACCTCGATAACTATACGGACGCCCAGCAATTCTTATATCGACGGGGTCCTCAATTTTCTTCTAAAGTTCTCCTCTTTCTCAACACCTATCTAGCCTATGAAGGGTATTGAGCCCCTTCTAGCGCATGCTGAGGGTATTGAGTTCCTCACTCGATGAAAGCTATTCCGATTTATTCTTCCTCAGCATCTTCTTCAGATTGGTTCGCCGCAAGTCTACTTTGACCGATGCCTTGTTGGTTCAGCAGATTTTTGCCCAACACATTGATTAGCTCTGGGACGCCGGGTTCTTCTGCAATTTCGCGTAATAGCTCAATGGCCCGTTGCATCGTTTCACCATGATTGGAAGGGGGTGCAAAACCCAGGAGGGGAGACTGTTGGTAGACAATGTGAGTGATCATCCCATATTCCCGCACACACGCTTTGTCAAATTTAGAGGACGGATGATTGCCGACGATGGTAAGCGTCGCACTGATACTGTTGAGAGATGCAAACAGCGCTTTTCCACATTCGGCGGCAAGTTTCTTATTGCCCGCAGTGTAGGCTACAAAAAAGACCTTACTTCGAACCCTATGCATTCGGGATTCATAAAATCCACCAATTGGAATCCGAGGGGCTCCTTTTTTGACAATGCTGATCAACCATTCCGCATTGGATCGAGCTAAAGGTAGGGCAGCCATTGCACTTAAAAAAGGCGATATGATGGTAGTGAGTTGTTCTTTCGGAATTTCACCCGAAGACGCGAGTTCATTGAGGTCCAATTCCAAATTTTGTCCCAACTGTTTGGCTTTGACGATTCCCATGCATTCTTTGAGGAAGTTGATCTTATTGCGTGTTTCATCAATCTGCCGATTGATTTCATCTTCTTTGGATGCATAGCGCTCGGGCTGCTGCTTATCTGCTCTTGAGGATGCCGAGTCATCTTTTGAGGAAGGATCGCTGTCTTTATTTTGGGGAGCAGTGGGATCGGTAGGCGTCAAGTTTCTCGAACGCGCTTGCACGTCGGTCAATTTCGCATGCAGTTGATTGAGTTCTTCTTTAAAGAAACTCATCAACTTATCCAAATAACGACGTTGGGCCATTAAGGCGAGGTTCAATTTCATGGATGTCAGCTTGGGCGAATTGGCTTCCAGCATGGCTTGCAGCACGACTTGTCGATATACCATCAGATTGCCCTTGATCCCTTTCATCACAAAGGGCTCGATAAGACCAATCCGAGCCTCGGAATCCAAAGGGTCAAGACGGAGCCTTTTCACACAATCTTGAGTTTTCTTGACTGGAAAACACTTCGCAATCACCTCTCCATAGATTTCTTCTTCTGCCGCCTTTGACTTGACCAGAATTTTCTTAGCCCGGCGCATGATACGCGCCCCAGCCCCTTCTGATTGGAATTTCTTGGTAATCGCACGATAAGCATCCAAGTCTTCTTGCAACGACGAAAATACTTTCGCTGGGTCTTGAACTTCCGGCAAATCCCGGACGGATCGTTGTGCAAGCTTTTCTGCCATGTCCCGCTATTGAGAAGGAGGGAGCCTCCCAGAAGAATCCGATCTGGGAGTCCTGTTTCGAGTTTTCTGTCAAAAAAGAATTGATTGCTCTTATCTACCTAATGGATTGCTTCGCACTTTTGAATTGACGTTAGCCATAACACCTTTGAATTGACGTTAGTCATAACACCTGAAGGAGTGGAGCGAGAAAGCGTCCGGTATGGCTGGAGTCACAACGAATGACTTCCTCAGGTGTGCCAGCAACCACTAAAGAACCGCCATTATCCCCACCCTCAGGACCTAAGTCAACGATGTAATCGGCTGTTTTGATCACATCCAAATTGTGTTCGATGACGACAATGGTATTGCCTTCATTGGCAAGCCGGTGCAGGACTTTCAGCAAACGAGCAACGTCATCAATATGAAGTCCAGTGGTGGGTTCGTCTAAAATGTACAGCGTGTTTCCGGTAGAGCGCTTGGCCAATTCCGCAGACAATTTGACCCGCTGCGACTCACCTCCGGAAAGAGTGTTACCGGGTTGACCTAATTTGATATATCCCAACCCAACATCTTGAAGTGTTTTACAAATCCGGAGAATACGCGGCTGATTCTGAAACAACTCCACCGCTTGGTTGATCTCCAAAGCAAGGACATCGGCAATGGTATGGCCTCGGAATGTCACACTTAAGGTTTCCCGATTGTACCGTTGTCCTTTGCATTCATCGCATTCAATCCATACATCAGACAAAAAGTGCATTTCAATCTGATTTTGGCCTAGCCCATCGCAGGCCGGACACCGTCCTTCAGAAGCATTGAACGAGAAACGGCGCTTGGTAAAACCCCGCCGTTTGGCTTCTGGCATTTCCGCAAACAAGGTACGCAGGGGTTCCATCAATTTGGTATAGGTGGCCGGATTGGAACGAGGGGATGTGCCGATGGGTTCCTGGTCGATAATCATGAGTTTATCAATACCTTGCAGGCCCATGATCTTATCGTGCTCACCCGGCTTCACTTTGCTCTTGTTCAGTTTCTTTTGCAGTGCTTTTTGAAGAATATCTACCACAAGTGACGACTTTCCAGAGCCGGACACTCCAGTGACCGCAGTCAACACACCAATCGGAAATGCCACATCGATATTTTTTAAATTGTGCTCTCGTGCCCCTTTGACCGTGAGCATCTTCATTTTATCAATGGCACGCCGTTGATTGGGAATGGCCACGTGGCTGCGTCCACTCAAATACTGACCGGTCAACGATTTTTTAGAACGAGCGAGCTGTTTAGGACTTCCAGTCGACACCACTTCCCCCCCATAATGTCCCGCCCCTGGACCGATATCAATGACATGATCTGCCGACCGGATGGTATCGAGGTCGTGTTCTACCAAAATCACGGTATTGCCCAGTTTCCGAAGCCCTTGTAGCGTATTGAGCAAACGGTCGGTGTCTCTCGGGTGTAATCCAATGGTGGGTTCATCCAAAACATACATCACCCCCACCAAACCAGATCCCATTTGTGACGCCAATCGAATGCGTTGTGCTTCTCCTCCAGAAAGGGTGGAAGAGGCTTGATCCAAACTCAAATAACTCAGCCCCACATTTTGTAGAAAACCAAGACGCGATAAGATTTCCTTGAGTGGCTGTTCAGCAACAATCTGTTGATTCGCATTCAACTTCCATTCTCCGACTTCACTTTGAGCTTCCACCACATTCAAATGGCAAAATTGCATGATACTCCGACCATTGATCCGAACCGCACGATATTCTGGCTGGAGTCGCTCCCCAGAACAATCGGTGCAGACCGTGTCGGCCTTTTTTCCATAAGGCGAAGGCATAATGCCCAAACCATCGCAGGTCGGACAAGCCCCTACATGCGAATTGAACGAAAACATCCGAGGGGTGAGGGGTTCTTCTTGATAAAAGTCACACGCCACACAACCCAATTTTTCCGACAGGAAGACGGTTTTATTGTTTTGGTCTGGAAATAGAATTTTAAGCAATCCGTGCCCTTTGCGATACGCCACTTCAATGGCTTCTGCGAAACGCTTCTGATCGGCATCTTCGACCTTCAAGCGGTCAATCACCAAATCCACCGGGGTTTTGCGGGTGAACTTGAGAGTGGGTTCTATCTCTTCCCACTCATCGAGGTGAATCGGCTTTTTGTTAATATAAAGCCGCACAAACCCTTCATGACGCAGATTCGAGACAATGTGTTTGAGATGATCTGGAGAATCGAGCAACAAGATTTTTTGAGAACCCGGACGATACAATGGGGCCAATAAGACCACCCGTTCATTGATATAATTTTCAATGCAGTGTTGCGCCGCACGAGTGGGTGTGTAGCCTGCCAACGGTTGGTCGCACTGGGGACAATGAGGGTCCCCTATCCGTGCATACAACAAACGCAGATAATCATAAATTTCCGTGGTGGTGGCTACCATCGAGCGAGGATTACGACTGCTCGTTTTTTGGCTAATGGCAATCGCAGGAGCGAGCCCATCAATCGATTCAACGGGAGCTTTATCCATGCGTCCTAAGAATCGACGGGCATACGTCGACAGCGATTCCACATAACGAGCTTGACCTTCGGCAAAGATGGTATCAAAGGCCAAGCTGGTTTTTCCCGAACCTGAGACCCCCGTGATCACTGTCATTTTGTTAGTAGGAATATTGATATCCACATGCTTCAGATTGTTTTTGGACGCGCCTTTGATCTGAATATTCCGTACCTCTGATCGATTTGTGACTTTTCGTTTCTTCTGAGAATTCGCCACTTCGATCCAATTCATGGGATCTCCCAATACTGGTTTTAGAAATCGACCGGTTAACGATTCCTCATGCTGGGCAATCTGTTCTGGCGTGCCTTGACAGACCACACTCCCTCCATATTTTCCGCCCCCCGGACCAAGTTCAACAACGTAATCGGCCACCTTCAACACGTCTAGATTATGCTCAATCACCAGTACGGTATTGCCTTGATCAACCAAGGTGTTCAAACAGCTGAGCAACAAACGGATATCTTGGAAATGCAAACCAGTGGTGGGTTCGTCCAGGATGTATAAAGTTTTGCCGGTAGCTTTTTTACGCAGTTCCGAAGCGAGTTTCACACGCTGTGCTTCACCTCCCGAAAGCGTCGTGGAAGGTTGCCCTAAGTGAACGTAACTCAATCCCACACTTTGCAATGTCTTCAAGGTACGAATGATCGTTGGATGGGCAGCAAAGAATTCAGCGGCTTCATTGACCGTCATTTCCAGTACATCGTAGATGGTTTTGCCTTTATAGAAAATCTGGAGTGTCTCGGCATTGAAACGCTTGCCTTGGCAGGTATCGCAAGGAATCTGCACATCGCTAAGAAACTGCATTTCGATGGTTTGTACACCAGCACCTTGGCAGTCCTCACAACGCCCTCCTTTGACATTGAACGAGAATCGTCCGGGTTTGTAACCACGAGCTTTGGATTCCGGAACCGCAGCAAACAGTTTACGAATTTCATCAAAAACTTTGGTGTAGGTTGCCGGATTGCTCCGAGGGGTACGCCCGATAGGCGATTGGTCGATTTCAATCACCCGGTCGATGTGGTCGATCCCAGTGATGTGCCGATGTGGCCCTGGTTGGTCTTTGCTGTTGTGAAGATGCTGCGACAACGCTTTTTTTAGAATACCATCAATCAAAGACGACTTCCCCGAACCGGAAACTCCAGCAACAGCTACAAACAATCCTAAGGGAATCGTCACGTCAATGCCTTGCAGATTATGCAACGCTGCTCCCAGCACTTGGAGTTGGGTGCCGTTTGGTTGGCGCCGGTTGTCGGGAAGCTCAATTCTCTCTTGACGTGCCATGAACTGACCAGTCACCGAGTTCTCAGCCGAAATGATCGTGCGGAGAGAACCTTGCGCTGTAATATGCCCCCCTTGTTTTCCAGCAGTGGGGCCTATATCGATGATGTGATCTGCGGCAGCAATGGTTTCTTCGTCATGTTCGACCACAAACACCGTGTTGCCTCGATCACGCAGCATTTGCAGAGTATAGATGAGTTTCTGGTTATCACTCTGATGCAGGCCAATCGAAGGTTCATCCAGCACATACAAAACCCCTTGCAAACCAGACCCCACTTGGGATGCCAAGCGAATACGCTGCCCTTCTCCTCCAGACAGCGTTGCCGCAGAACGGTTTAAAGTTAGATACCCCACCCCCACATCATTCAAAAACTTCAGACGACTTCGGATTTCACGGAAAATGTCACGCCCAATGAGCCGCTCTTTGTCGTTCAGCGTGAGACCGTGGAAAAATTCCAAGGACTCTTCAATCGACATTAACGAGAGCGTTTCAATCGTCTCGTCATGAAACTTCACCGCCAGTGCCACGGGGTTGAGCCGATGCCCTTTGCAGTCTCCACACAGGAAGCTTTCTTGGTACTTCTCCAAGGCGGCTTTCACAAATTTGTTGACAAACTTGAGGATGGCAATGACTCCCGGCCACTCCTTCTTGACGATCCGTTTGCGCATTTGAGAGCCATATTTGAACACATTGGAGATACCTATCGGAATGTCTGCATTGCCATGTAAAATCAGATCACGTTGATGTTTGGGGAGCTGCTTCCACGGAACCAGTGGATCGATGTCAAACTTTTTATACAGCAGTGAAAAATGGTCTTGGTCGATCCGAGTGAACAAGATATTCCCGCGTTCTGTCACGAATCGGAAGGCACCGTCTTCCAACGACTTTTCTCCGTCACAGAGCTTCGTTTCATTAAACACCGTGACGGTGCCCAAACCATTGCACGTTTGACAGGCCCCTTGGGGAGCATTGAAAGAAAAGAGACGCGGTTCCATTTCGGGAATTGCGATCTGGCAGCTGGGGCATGCCATCAGTTGGCTGAATAAATGATCGTGTCCCCGATAATGCAGCAGCACCAAACCCTCTGCCAATTTCAGAGCTTGTTCCACCCCTTCCGTGAAACGACTTTTTTCCTTAGCCGTGAGAGTGAGTCGGTCGATCACCAAATCGATGGAATGTTTGAAGTAGCGATCCAACTGGATGTCTTCGTCCAACCGGCGGATTTCACCGTCGATCCGAGCACGCAAGAACCCTTCACGATGCCACTCTTCCAGTTCTTTACGATATTCGCCCTTCCGTTCTTTGACCATTGGGGCCAAGATCAAACAAGGCTCCTCGAAAGCATCGATATAAGCGTGGTCTGTGATTTGGTCGGGGTTTTGGGTGGTGATTTCGGTACCACATTGTGGACAATGCGGTATGCCCAAGCGGGCAAACAATAGACGGTAATGGTCATAAATTTCGGTGATGGTGCCCACCGTCGAACGAGGGTTGCGGTTGACCGTTTTTTGATCCACTGAAATGGTAGGACTCAAGCCTTCAATGTGTTCGACTTTGGGCTTTTCGGTTTGTCCCAAAAACTGGCGGGCATAAGCCGACAACGACTCGACAAAACGCCGTTGTCCTTCTTTGAAGATGGTATCAAAAGCTAAAGAAGATTTACCAGAACCACTCACTCCGGTAAACACGGTGAGAGTGTCGCGGGGAATGGTCACACTGACGTTTTTGAGGTTGTGCTCGCTCGCACCAACCACGACGATTTCATTTTTATCTTTGGCCATAGGACTCGACTGTTAGAAAATCCGAAGGAAGGAACACGGATTGGTTGATCAGGGAGGGCAGCTAGATCAGGAGCTATGCATAGCTTGTTTAGGGGTGAAGGACAAGAGAGCTATACCTTGATACAACGCCACACATGGGTGCTTTCCTGCTCGTCTGAGGAATACAAGCCCGGGTAGTCTTGGCTGCATTCTTCATCGGCCAGCATGCATCGATTTTGGAATCGACATCCGGAAGGCATTTCCAACAAACTGGGCACTCGTCCAGGAATGTTGAACAAGCGGTGATGGGTTGAAAGATTGGTATCCAGGGAAGGCATGGAGGCCATCAAGCCTTGAGTGTAGGGATGCCGGGATGCGTCAAATAGCGTCTGAACATCGCTCATTTCCACGATATCCCCAGCATACATGATGGCCACACGATCTGCTGTTTCGGCAATGACCCCCAGATCGTGGGTGATCAGCAAAATACCCGTGTGATATTTTTCTTGCAAAGCAGCCATCAGTTCGAGGATCTGCGCTTGGATAGTGACATCCAATGCGGTAGTCGGTTCATCTGCAATCAGGAGATCGGGTTCACAGCTCAAAGCCATCGCAATCACCACCCGTTGACGTTGCCCCCCACTCAGTTCATGGGGATAGCGATTCAACTGCTGATTCGGATGGGGCAGTCCCACTTCGACCAACAAAGCTTCGGCACGGTCTAAGGCCTCGGCTTTGGAGATCTTTTTATGCAGCAAAATCGGCTCGACCAACTGGTCTCCAATCGTAAATACTGGGTTGAGTGCCGTCATAGGGTCTTGGAAGATCATAGCGATGCGGTTCCCTCGAATGCCTCGAATCTGAGATTTGCTTTTTTGCAACAGATCCTCTCCCTGAAACATAATCTTGCCGCCTAAAATCTGCCCTGGCTCTGGAATGAGACGCATGATGGCTAAGCTGGTCACGCTTTTGCCACACCCGCTTTCTCCGACCAACCCCAAAGTTTCCCCGCGCTTTAAGGTGAGATTCAAATGATGAATCGCTTTGGCCATTCGCCCCCGTAGCAAAAAACCCACCTCCAAACCTTGAACTTCCAGAAGGTTGTTAGCATCGAGATGGGGAGCACCGGAACCAGAAGATTGTGGACCGAAAGAGGGTTGATCAAAAGACCGTGGATCCATAGAGGGTTGGCTTGAAAAGTCGTGACGATTTTCAGACATACGTTTTCTCATTCTTGAAGTTTGGGATCGAGAGCATCTCGCAAACCGTCTCCAATGAAATTGAATGCCAGCACGGTGAGCACCATGATGATCACTGGAGGAAACAACAAATGCGGATGTGAACGCAGAGCATCCGACGCTTCCGCAATCATCGCTCCCCAACTAGGCGTGGGTGGGTTGACGCCAATGCCAATGAAACTCAAGAAGGCTTCTGTCAAAATATAATCAGGAATCGCCACCGATTCTGCCACCACACAAGGCCCTACCATATTGGGCAACAGGTGCTTGAAAATGATCCGAGGGCGGCTGATGCCTTGGGCCACCGCGTTTTGCACAAATTCCCGTTGTTTTAAAGACAACGTCTCCCCACGCGCTATCCGAGCCATCGTGATCCACGATGTAATGGCGATGCCAATGAAGATCGTCAGCAACCCCCCCATGGAAGCATCGATTTGATACAATACCGCTTTGGCTCCTTCAAACGTTGCTGGATCTCCGGAACGGAAATACACCATGATCAAAATCACTAAGATGAGTCCAGGAATGGCATACACTAGATCGACAAATCGCATCATCCACTCATCGACTTTGCCGCCAATGAATCCGGCCGTCATGCCATAAATCAGCCCCACCAAAAAACTCACCAGCGATGCAATGAACGCGACCGAAAGCGACACGCGTGCTCCATAAATCACTCGGCTCAATACATCCCGTCCTAAAAAATCCGCCCCGAGAATAAACAACTCCCCGGGCTTCTCATACGTGGCAAAGATGTCGTCTTCTGCAAAGTGCTTGGGAGCAATCCACGGTGCAAAAATCGCCACCAGGATCAATGCAATCAAAAACAAACCACTTGCGACCGCCAAACGATTCTTCAAAAAACGACGCCATGCTTTTTTACTCAGGCTTTCCCCTTTGGTTAGTTCCGCTGGAATTGTGGGGGTCGTTTCCTGTGATGCATTTGTGGTTTCCATAGGTGCTCCTTAGCGGATATCATGCATTTGAAAAAGCAGTTGTGATTAGCCTATCGACTACACTACTCGCAATTGACGACATTGTGATGTCATTTTTCTATGAACAATAAACATCGCAAAAACTTAGGTATCATTTTTGAGTTTCCTATCAATTTTTACTTATCAAAGTTTTTTTACCTTACTTGCTTTCTTATTCATTCGTTATCATTTTAATTCTTTCAAAAGATGAAAAATTCAAAGTGGTCCCTATTGCAACTTTTACTACATGTGTTCGAGTTTTTTCGAACTTTACTAATAACGTTTGGAAATTAATTCTAATCGTGAGTTACAATAATTGATGTACTTCCTAAATAGATTTTTTTGCCAAGGTTTTCTCGCATTTCATGTATTCTTTGAACACACTTCCTGAGCAAGAACAGATTCGCTTGTTAAAGCGAATCCTGGATGGCATAGAACTCACCTATTCCAATTTCAAACCGCCAACCCAAAACCCCCAGCCGATGGAAAAGCCCTCAGAACTTTGATGGGAGGAGCACGGATTAATCCGCATGGTGATGAAAACGGGGATGGTGTTGAGGAAGCGGTAAGCACGCAAGATGGAGCTGGTTCCGTAGGTTTTCGTAATAGTGCATACCGTTATATCGGTTAATTTGAGGGGCAAAATCATGATTGGTTTGGCAGCAACAATACAGGCGAGATTCGATTGCCTTTCTGGGTAACTTCACCCAATCGTCGTTATAAAGGTTCTATTGCTTGGAGTGACCCCGGCAAGTGGCCTCTTTACAAAACCAATGGTGAACCCCAAATGGATATTAACTTATATGTGGAAGCGCCAAATGGCCAAACCTTCACCTCGTCCACATCCCAAGGCAACACCTCGGAAGTGGTCGACTTTTGTACGAACCAAACGGGCAATTACACTCTGGTCATCCGCCGAGCAGCAAACCGTTACGACAACGGCTTCAACCCACCTATTCCCCCTTCGTTGATTAAACCTGGAGTGAGTTTCGGTTTGGCTGATCAAGGGGATGAAAATTATTGTAATGTCCATAATTTGCCAAGAGGCTGACATGCAACATGGTTTATGGCTCATCATTTTGGGAAGTTTTTTATGCACTGCTTGTATGGGAAAAGGCAACAATGATGGCAGTCCAAAAAGCTTCTCAACCACCCCATCGACTGTTTTCCTTGTGTCTAAATCTTCATCCTTTCAAAGTGGTCTAAGTATCATAAATGACCATCTATATCTGCGAGCTGACGATGGTAGCCGTGATGAGTTAAGCCACAACAACGCCAGTTCTTTGTGGATCAGCAAGGGTACAGTCGAGGAAACATCATTGATTCGTGATTTTTCTCCAGATTCGTTCGGTCAACCAAAAGCTTTTCGAGACAAAGCAATTCTGGCTACAGGAAGTTATGTGAATGACTTTGGAGATCTCGCAAATGCAACTGAATTATGGCTCAGTGACGGCACTGATTCAGGTACCGAACTGCTCTTTTCTAATTTCTTGCGTGCAGCAGATCAACTGATCGTGACTCCTGAAAATGTTTTCTTCAGCGCTACTTCAAACGATCTTGAGGATGGCCTGTGGAAAACAGATGGCACGCGAGCAGGAACAAATATGTTTTATGTTTTTGAGGACAATCCCAACAACAACACTGTTGGAGCAATGGTAGCCATAGGAAATCGTCTTTTCTTCCAGTTTGGCGCCAGCTTATGGTTGAGCGATGGAACCGCTGAAGGAACTCATCTTTTTTTTGATACCACAGGAAACAGCCGAACTATCGCTGTATTTGGTGATCATCTCGTCTTTACAGTTGAGAATGGCCGCAACGAGAGTTTGTGGCTTAGCGATGGCAGCGTTGAAGGAAGTATTGAACTCAAGTCCTTTGCTGCTTCCGTGTTTGGAAAAATCAGTCGAATCGTTTCAACAGGAGGTCGCCTCTTTTTTCGTGCAGATGACGGAGAACACGGCCAAGAGCTTTGGGTGAGTGATGGTACCCCTGAAGGCACTCAGCTAGTCAAAGACATCTTTCTTGGTGAGGGTTCTGCCAATCCCGACACGCTCGTTGCGGGGGAAAGCCATGTTTTCTTTTTCGCAGATGATGGAGTACATGGCCGAGAGCTTTGGATCAGCGATGGAACGGAAGCCGGCACTTCCCTTGTTAAAGATATCTCAGTGGGAAGCTCTTCCTCAGATCCCAACGAAAATGCGAGCATTAGCGTTGAGACATCATCCCTACCGCTCGCGGCTGCCTTAGAAAGCAAATTGTGGTTTGCCGCCGATGACGGTGAAAACGGAGTTGAGTTGTGGATAAGCGATGGCACCGCATTAGGAACAACCTTGGTTCAAGACATTGCAATCGGGGCAACCTCCTCGTCTCCTCATCATTTCCATGCTGGAACCAGCCACGTCTTTTTTCAAGCTACGGCTGCCAATGGAACAACAGGGCTATGGGTTGGGAGATAGTTACGATAACATGATCCAAAAGCTCTCATCTTGTTTCATGCCGCTGTCGGCACCTTCTCCCCCATCCTATCAGGACAACCGAATCCTGGGATCGACCACCGCATAACCGATATCTACCAACGTGTTGGCGATGATGAGCACAAAGCCGAACAATAAGGTGGTGCCCATGACCAATGGGTAATCTCGGTTGGTGATGCTGATCAAAAATTCGCTGCCTAAACCGGGGATCGCAAATATTTTTTCCACCACCAAAGTGCCGGTCAGTAGGACCGCAAACATCGGTCCCAATACGCTCAAGACGGGAATCAGAGCGTTCCGCAATGCATGCTTCATGATCACTCGACCTTCTGAAAGCCCTTTGGCACGAGCAAGCCGGATGAAATCTTCTCGAATGATTTGAAGCATGCTCGCCCGGGTGAGCCGAGCAATGACTGCCGAAGAAGACAACCCTAAAGTCAGTGTGGGCAAAATGCGAGCATCCCAACTGGCCCACCGGGCCACAGGGAGCCATTGCAGTGTGAGTCCAAATACCACAATCAAGAGCGGTCCTAAGGCCATGTTGGGAATACTTCGTCCAAGTAGGGCAAAGAAGCTGGCAGCGTAATCGATACTGGTATTGTGGTAATAGGCGGAAAGGACTCCTAACGGAACCCCTAAGCACAAGGCGAGTAAGATGGACCACAACCCCAGCTCTGCGGAGATGGGCAAACGAGACGCAATGATTTCATTCACAGACCGCCCAGGACTGCTGTAGGACGGTCCCAAATCTCCGATCAGAATGTTGCCAACATATCGCAAGAACTGTTCAGGCAGGGGTTTATCGAGTCCATATTTTTTGAGCAAGTTGGCTTGTACCGCAGGAGGCAAGGCTTTTTCGGAATCGAATGGTCCTCCAGGGATTGCTCGCAGCAAGAAAAACAATAACGTGGTGAGCACCAACATGGTCACCAATGCCGTAAACGCTCGACGGATAATAAAGTTCAGCATAAGTGCCTCCGCTTGGGGTTCAGAGGCTTAAGGAGCCAAACGCCAGTTACGCAATTGATTGCCGCCTAGTGGCATTTTAGCCCACTGAGTGACCCGCGATTTCACGAGAGTAGGATCCGCATAGTAAAACAGCATGCCCACCGCTGTTTCTTTTTCATTCAAGATGATTTCTGCTTCACGATATAATTTTTTGCGTTCTACAGGATCGGAACTGATCACAGCCTTTTCTATCAGATCGGCAAATTCTTGATTGTTCCATTTGATCTCATTTTCAGATTTGGTGGGATGGAGCACATCAAATAAAAAATTATGCGCATCCATATAATCCGCACACCAAGCGTAGCGTGTCATGTGAGGGGCATCGGGGGATTTTCGAGTTTGAATGAACACCTTCCATTCTTGATTCGCCAAACGGATGTTGATGCCCAAATTCCGGCGCAACAACGCTTGCATGGCCTGAGCAATCTTCGAATGTTGGTCGTGGGTGTTGTACATGTACGTGATTTCAGGAAACCCCTTGCCATCCGGATAACCGGCTTCGGCCAGCCACTTTTTAGCTTGAGCGGGATCATACTTGATCCCAATGCCTTCATCGGCCACATTTCCGAAAATCGGAGGGGGAGTGTGGGTTGTGGCCGGCTGCCAACCATTTTTTAGGATGCGCTCAGCAATCGCTTTGCGATCAATTGCAGCGACAATGGCTTTGCGAACCAAATGGTTGTCCACTGGGGGTTTTTGATTGTTGAACGCGATGTAGTAGTTGCAGAGGGATTTTTGAAAACTCAGTTCTTTGCTCAGTTGGGAATCATTGCGGAGACGTTCCAAATCGGGGTCTGGCACCGGAGTATGGTCGTTGTTCAACAGATCGAGTTCGTCGTTTTCAAACATGGCTAAAGCAGTCGCCATTTCGGGAATGATGTAATAGTGAACTTCGGGAATTCCCACTTCGCTAAAATAATCGGGGTTGGCTTTGAGCACGATGCGATCTCCCTTTTTCCATTCCGTCAAACGATACGATCCATTCGTGACGATATTGGCAGGTTCCGTCCACCGATCTCCATATTTTTCAATAATATCCTGACGAACTGGCCGATAGGACCATAACCCCGCAACGGCAGGAAAAAATCCAGCCGGAGTGTTTAAGGTGAACTCGACTGTATAATCATCAAGTGCTTTCACAGCGAGTTGATCGGGAGCCATTTTGTTTTCTAAAATGTCTGCCGCATTTTTAATGAAATGGAGCGTGCTGGCGTAAGGTGAGACCGTTTTGGGATCCACGTTACGGCGCAACGCATAGACGATGTCATGGGCCGTGACAGGTTTGCCATCAGTCCATTTCACATCCTGACGCAGCTTGAAGGTATATACCGTGCTATCCTCATTTGAAGTCCAACTTTCAGCCAATTCTGGAGCCACCTCGAAGGTCTTTGGATCATAGTCTGTCAATCCCAGAAACAATTGCTCAATCACTTGAATCGAAATAGAAGCTTCTGACAATCCGGGATCCAGTGTTGGGATTGCAGCTTGCGATGACAACCGAAGGTAGTTTGGGCCTTTTGCCCAACCGACTGTTACGAGCAAACTGAGGAACATTCCCGTTGCTATGACCCCCTTTACAACACCTCGCATATACCCCTCCTTCTCAACCTAATGCAGTTGAATCAATAATCATTAAATGCGTCATTTCGCATTGCACCGCCCCTCGGTGCTTGCTGTTTCTTTTGGTTATCGGTGCTCTAGAACACAACTGTCAAGTGTATCTCCCCCCTTTGAATCTTGATCCAACTTCGTTTACAACGATTGCAGGCACCAACGATTCCGTACCAACGACTTATTTCCATTCCAGCCTCTCATGCCCATTCGTGTCCTCCGTTTTTCCTTGCTGTTCGTCTTGCCTGCTGTTGTTTACTTTCCAGCTTTCGAGGCAGAATTCATCATGGATGACCTCGCCTATTACTTTGAAGATCCCGTCATGCGGTGGCCTCACGGCTTGTCTGCTATTTGGTTGGACCCGCTAGGAAGTAGTGGGATCTGGCCCTATTTACCCATCACCCGTTCCTCATTTTGGTTGGAATATCAATTGCTGGGGCCAAGTTTCGCCGTTGCTCATGGAGTGAATGTTGGATTGCACCTATTGGGAGCCTTCGCATTGTGGGGGGTATTGTCTCATTTTCACATTCGAGGCGCGTGGTGGATCGCACTGATTTTTGCACTACACCCTCTGCATGTGCAGTCTGTGGCTTGGATTGCAGAACGCAAAAACGTGGTGTCTGCCATCTTTTATATCTTAGCCTTTGGGTGTTACTGGAAATTTGATTGCAAACCCTCCTGGCGTTGGTACGGCCTGGCTCTGCTCATGTTTGTGGCCGCCTTGCTCAGCAAGACCTCCACGATCATGTTGCCGGTGTTACTGATCGTGAGCCGCATTTGGTTTCGCCGCTCATGGCATCGTCAGGATATTTTGGCCTTGGTTCCGTTTTTTGTCGTCGCCTTGGGTATTGCTTATGTGCGCATATGGTTTGAGTTGGAACGCTTCGGCGGTAGTGGCGCTGATTACGATCTGTCATGGATCGAACGCTTGCTCATTGCTGGGCATGTTCCTTTTTTCTACCTTCAAAAGTTGGTGGTGCCGTATCCACTCATTTTCACCTATCCCCGATGGAATCTCGATATAGGTCAATTCTCCTCGTATTTACCCCTACTCAGTTGGGCCGGAATTGGTCTCCTCTTGGTTTATAAAGCCAGATTCTACTATTCGTGGGGACGCCCGACTTTACTGGGCCTGGGAGCTTTTGGAATCACGCTATTTCCAGTGATGGGATTCTTTAACAATGCGTGGCATCGCTTTGCTTATGTGGCCGACCATTGGGGACATCTGGCGTCCCTTCCCATTGTCATATTGGGAGTGGGTGCGGTCTATCGCTTGGGGAATTATACCCAAAATCTTTTTAGTCCACAGAGTTTGAAAGGTCATGCGAGCCCCAAGGAGAGTTTGAAAGGTCGTGCTAGCTCCAAGGAGAGTTTGAAAGGTCATGCTAGCTCAAAGGAGAAAGCCAGCAATAAAAGCAATGCGGAAGGTGTTTTAGGGAAGTATACTCGAATGTTTTCCGTACCGAATATGATCTGTCTAGGAATCGCATTGGCACTGGGAGTGCTGACATGGAAGCAAACCCACATTTATCAGAATGAAGAAACCTTGTGGCAAGACACAGTGCAAAAAAACCAGAAAGCTTGGTCGGCCTACAATCATTTGGCCATGCTGCGTATGGAACAAGGAGAGTATTCAGAAGCTTTGGAATGGGTCAATCGAGCGATTGAATTGAATCCGTATCGACCCGATCCGTGGGTCAATCGAGGGATCTGGTATGCCCGTCAGCAACAGCCTTCGTTGGCATTAGCCGATTTGAATCACGCCTTGCGGTTGCATCCTGATTATATCAAGGCTTACACAAATCGTGGCATCGTGTATTTGACCTTACAACAATATGACGCCGCTTTAGAAAATTTCCAGGAAAGCCTGAAACGGGATGCCAATAATGTCATTGCGTATCACAATCGAGGCAATGTGTATTTGCAGCAGAAACAATATGAAAATGCGATTGCTGATTACCAACAGGCGGTTGCAGTGAACCCGCAGTTCCGGGAGTCTTGGTATAGTCTGGCCCGCTTGTATACGGTCCAACAACAATTTGAAAAAGCGGTGTTGATCTATGACGAATGGCTTCAAATTCGCCCCAATGATGTGGAAGCCTATTTCAATCGAGGCAATGTGCTGATCAAACTCCAAAAATTTGAGGCCGCACTCCACGATTTCAATCAAGCCTTACAATTGGATGCCACTCAGATCGGCATCTATCACAATCGAGGCATGCTGCATGTGTTGTTGAAAAACATGCCTCAGGCCTGCAAGGATTTCCAACAAACCTGCGAGTTGGGGCAATGTCAGGAATACCAGCAATTGCTCCAGTCTGGCTCCTGTTGAAGTGCCTGCGTAATGTTTGCGTGTCGATGGTGTCACTCACCAATGGCTACCGAAACGCTCCTTTAAAGAGGCAAGTGTCCCCCACCTGGAACACCTGATTTTGGTTGAGCTTTTCTTAAATGTTGTATACACAACAAGAGTTGCATATCTAACAATTATGGAATAAAATGAAAGCTGAATTGGAAGAAGTCGCAAACACATGCTTTGCGAACCGAATACGGAAGATCAATCGTGTGATCTCGAAAATTTATGACGAAGCTTTGAAACCCTATGGCTTACAGATCAGTCACTCAAACCTCTTGGTATTCATTGCAACCCAAGGAAAGGTCACACCGTATGCCTTAGGGAAGCATCTACAACTAGAAAAGTCGTCGGTGAGCCGGTTGCTGAACAAGTTTGCTGACAAAGGCTGGGTTCAGTTTGATCACACCGAAACCGGGCGCATCCGCGAAGTGGAGTTGACCGAGGAAGGAGCTGCCTGCTTGCAAGCATCCTTTGAAGGTTGGGAATCTGCTCAAGCCAAAATCCAAGCGTTGTTTAACGAATCCGATTTACAAGGCTTGATGAACTTAGCGGACTCGCTAGATCAGAAGATCTTCCAAAACCCTAAATCACCATCGAAAGGGCCATGAGCCGGAAAGGAACGATGCGACGAGTTGTTATTACAGGAATGGGTATGATCTCCCCTTTGGGCGTGGGAGTGAATCACAATTGGGAACGCCTCCTAGCTGGGAACAGCGGGGTTCGCCGTATCGAACACTTGGATGTGTCCGACCTCCCTGCTCAGATTGCTGGAATGATTCCTCGGGGAGACCAAGCAGGCGAGTATGACCCCCAACAGATCTTGTCCGTGAAGGAAATCAATAAAAGTGATCCGTTCATCCATTATGCCTTGGTTGCGGCACAAGAAGCGATTGAAGATGCGGGCTGGACTCCTCAGGAAGAATCCGCCCTGGAGCGGACTTCCGTCATCATTGGCTCGGGGGTTGGAGGATTCCATACCACGATTCACGGAACTCAAACTTTGGATGCCCAAGGCCCTCGCCGGATTTCTCCGTTTATCATTCCGGCGATGTTGATCAATTTGTCGAGTGGACAGATCGGGATCAAGTATGGTTTCCGAGGAGCTAACTATTCGGTTGTCAGTGCGTGTGCCACTGGATCGGAAGCGCTCATCTGCGGAGCACGTTCTATCTTACTGGACGAATGCGATGTAGCCGTCGTGGGAGGAACGGATGCCACTATTGAACGTCTGTGCATTGCAGGTTTCAGTCGAGCCAAGTCGCTGTCGACACATTTCAATGATCATCCAGAACAGGCATCCCGTCCATTCAGTGTAGATCGCGATGGGTTTGTTTTAGCAGAAGGGGCAGGAGTGCTCGTGGTAGAAGAATATGAACATGCGAAACGCCGTGGGGCCAACATCCATGCGGAGCTTGTATCTTATGCTTCGGTGAGTGATGCGTACCATATCACCGCCACTTCTCCCGAAGGCGAAGGGGAACAGCTTTGCTTACGCACCGCCTTGAAACGGGGCAAACTGGATAAAGACCAAATCGATTACGTAAATGCTCATGCGACCTCTACGATGATGGGTGATCGTGGCGAATCTCTGGGATTGGCGAGTGCATTGAATCCGGAAGTAGTTTCTGTGTCTTCTACAAAGTCCGCCACAGGCCATACTCTTGGAGCCGCCGGCGCCATTGAAGCGATTTTTACGATTCTGGCATTGCAAAACAATGTCGTGCCACCCACACTCAATTTGCATTCGGTCGACCCCGAATTGCCTGCCTTGAATTACACACCTCTCGAAGCACAACAGAAACCTATCCGCTATGCACTCAACAATGCTTTTGGGTTTGGAAGCACGAAGGCAGCGCTTATTTTTGGCAGAGTGTAATTTGGTAATTTGTGCACTCCCTGCACAGATCATGAAGTTTGTTCCTGCCCGACGCCAGACCACTAACCGCCCTACCCCAAAGATCGGTTCGATCTGCATGCCAGTTTGCGAACCGGTCACCTCCTGCTCATCTTGATTGCGTTTGGTTTCATCAATGGCTTTGATGAATCACATTCTGCAAAATACCTTGATGAAAAATCACAGTTGGTCCACAAAACAAGCGTTTCCATGCACATGACAAGACGCAGTCATACCTTAGTACTGTATACGCAGTTACACATCATTTATGAGTACTGTATACGCAGTTACATATCATTTTTAAGTACCGTGTACGCAGTCACATATCATTTATGAGTACTGTATATGCAGTCACACATCATTTTAGGAGGAGAAATCATATGGATATTCAATACAGTGATGCCAAAGCCTTGATAGACGCTGCCATCGCGATTGCCACGGAACGGAGTGTTTCCATATCCGTCGCAGTTGCCGACGGACATGGTGAACTGTTGGCCTTTGGTCGAATGGACGACGCGCCATTGCATACAGGAGTTTTGGCTCCTGCCAAAGCCTACACTGCGGTCCGGGACCGTCAACCGACAGCAAGCTTGGGAAAATGGGCACGAGAAACGGGCAAAGATATGGGTTACTGGGCCGACCCCAAAATTACAGGAATGGGTGGGGGGTTGCCCATCACACAAAACGACCAAATTGTAGGTGGAATGGGAGTGAGTGGTCTTTCGGAAGAAGGTGACGAACAACTCGTCCGCGATGCTCTGTCTCGCTGCGGTATTGGAGCTTGAAAGCGCACTTGTTTAAAAGGGAGAGAGACACACTTCTACAGTGGGATAAAAGTAAAAGAAATACCTGCTGTGGAACGAGAGAACCAGAAATGAAAATGGAGAAATTTTATTAACACAAGAAGGGAGGACACTTATGAGTTTTCAAAGTGAGGAAGGAATCATTAAATGGAATATGCACTTCAACTCGCCACCGGAAAAGGTTTACGAAGCGCTCAATACAGATGAAGGTCGAGCCAGTTTTTGGGCTGAGTCGGCCTTGGAACAAGAGGGAGTGATCGAGTTCCAAATTTTCAATTACCCTGCCTATGAAGCCCAAATCTTAGAACGCGAAGTCCCTGAATATTTTGTGCTGGAATACTTCGGCACCACAGTGACCTTCGAACTGGAATCGGATGGCAACGGTGGCACCGAACTCAGCTTGTTGGCTGAGGAAGTCGACGAGTCGTTTCGCATGGAAATGGCTGCTGGCTGGGTCTCGGTACTGATGGCCATGAAAGCCGCCGTCGATTTCAACGTCGATCTACGCAACCACGACGCCAACCGAGCCTGGAAACAAGGATACGTGGACAACTAACCCTGCAAGTGACTCACCTCACTGATTGGAGCGATGCTTGAGTAACGCTTCCAAATATTCAGGTGACAAACTCTTTGCCAATTCTTCTGGAGAGACCCCTTCCAGCCTCGCCTGCGGAGGGATCCCTTCCAATCGTTCTTGAACACTCATTTGTTTGAGCATTTGCTGCATAAAATCACGACCCGCCTTGCGGTATTCTTCCACTATCATTTCTTGGGTTTCTTGCATAAAGTCTCCTTCTGTTAAAAACCAACGTTGAAATAGCCCTGACAGCAATTCTTGCAACTCTTTAGAAAAATGTACCGAAATTTTTATCGTTTTTCAGAGTGAACCATTTCACGATATTTTTATTCGAGCGTTGATCAAAAATTACAGAAATATCCCAATCCAAGAAACCATTTCCATGAGCCTCAATTTTCTACAAAATAAAACAGCATTGCTACTGGATATGAATCACACGTTCATGTTTGGTGAAGATCGTTTCGATAAGGAACAAGATTACTCTGTTTTTTATCACCAGATTGGAGGAAGCCTTCCTCGATCCGAAATTCAATCCCTCATCCAAGCTACTTATGCTTATCTGGAGGCACGATATCCTGACCCTGAGTTTCGTGAGTGCTTTCCTAGTGTGCAAGGAGCTTTAACAAAAGTGTCCCCCCAACCTCTTCCGCCTAAAGAAATACAAAAAATCGTGGACACCTTTGCTCATCACGAACGGGGGCATATTCCTTCAGCCTATGTGGGTGCTTTGCAGAGCTTGGCTGAACAATTTGCCTTGGCTGTGGTTGCTGACATTTGGGCACCTTCCCATTCGTGGCGCGCTGCATTCGACGAGACCGGCATCACTCCGTTGTTTTCTGCCCTCTTGTTTTCTTCGGATTACGGAATGGTGAAGCCTTCGCCCAAACTCTTCGAGTTCGCCTTGGAAACTCTTGAAATTTCCCCCGACGATGCTTTGGTCATCGGGGATTCCGTGCGGCGGGATTTGGGAGGTGCGTCTGCGGCGGGTATCGAGTGTGTGCTGGTGGGTGGGGCAACGCATCCTTCCGCATTGGGAAGCTTCGAAAGTTTGTTGGAATGGGTAGCCAACATTTAGGTTTGCGCTAGAAACGCCTACAGCTCGTTTTTCAATCACACTCCCAACGACAAATCAGGTATAGGCTTTTCGCCACTTCTTCACCCTTTCTTTGATTTCCTCCACCGTTTCCTTTAACTCTGGCCCCATCTTGAGTGTTTCATTCGGGTACTCATCTTTCAGATAATGCATAAGCGCATAATAAAAAGGCTTGAACCGCTCTTTGAGGTCATTGTTTTGGAATAGCTTGTGTGCTGCGTAATATTGACCTTTTGCAAGGAGGAGGAAAAAGAAATCCCTAAAGAAACCTGGATAAGCAAACTGTTGGCCTTTGCTATCTATTATTCGATGAAATAGCCGAATTGAAAGTCTAAATTCATCATTCCATAAAGTGATTATTGAGTAGAAACTATCAACATTAATACTTTCTTGTTTCAACTTTTTGTAAGCTTTATAAGCCAGCTCCAGTGAGCTCTTATTCTGCTCACGATGTCCTCTATCAAAATAGCCCCATGCAAGTATCAATAAAAATAGGAGAGTATCTTCCGAAATCCCCTTTTTTGAAAGTTCTTCAATTTTTTCATACCTACCCAGTTGGTCATAGTAGACAATTAAGTTGTATAATGCTTTGATATTATTTTTTTCATTTTCAATTACCTTGAGATAATACTCCTCAGCCTCTTCATACCTTCCTTGATCTATATACAAATCAGCTAAGTTGTTTAATGCTTTGATATTATTTTTTTCATTTTCAATTGCCTTGAGATAATACTCCTCAGCCTCTTCATATCTTCCCCAAGATCTATATAAATTAGCTAAGTTATTTAATGCCTTTTCATCATTTTTTTCAATCGCTCTGAGGTAAAGTTGCTCAGCCTCCTTATACTTTTTTTGTCCTTTGTATAGAATTCCCAAATTAGTTAATGCATGGACATCATTTTTTTCAATCGCTTTGAGATAAAATTTCTCAGCCTCCTCATATTTTTGAATTTTTTCGTATAAAATTGCCAGACTGTTTAAGGCATGTGGATTATTTTTTCTAATAGCTTCAAGGTAAATTTTTTCAGCTTCTTCATATTTTTTTTGCTCTACATATAGAAGACCCAAATTGTTTAATACCTTTTCATCATTTTCCTTGTAGGCCTCTAGAAAAAATTTTTCAGCTTCTTCATACTTTTCTTGTCTGTAGTATAAAGAACCTAAGTTAACGAATGCCTTGATATTCCTCTTCTCAGCGGCTTTGAGATAAAATTTCTCAGCCTCTTCTATCTTTCCTGATATACGGTCATAAAAACGAGCCAATTGAAAGCAGGCATTTGATTCACCGTTTTCAGCCAATTTACGTAGAATCTGTTCTGCATCCTCATACTTTCCTTCTTCTAATAGCTGATTCAATTCTGGATACAGATTCGGAATTCCTGGGATTAAATCAGCATTTCCACTTTTTTCTAAAAACTGTTTCGCATCTTCTACAACATCAAATCGTACTCTGACGGGGAGGTTTGCGGCTTGAGCTAGGGCACTGGCAAAGAGCACCACTCCTTGGGGAGAGAGGTCATCGTCCTGAAGGGAGTTGCGGAAGCGATGGGTGCGTTGCATCAGCTCTTCGGAAGAACACCACGTTTCGAAAAATCGGGTGAGCCAGATCACACGGCGGCAGTCGCGTTTGCGTCCGTAGCGCATCAGGTACCAGATGTTAAAGAAGCGTTCCCGGACGAAATAGATGTGGTTTTTGGTGGTAGTTTTCCGTTTTTCCAGAATCCAGTTGCTTTCCAGCTTCTTGAGTTGGGCAGAGACCAATTTGCTTTCCATACGGGTTCGAGCCTTGAGTTCTTTCACCGAGATCCCATCCCAGTTCATGGCAATCGCATGGAACAGCGCACGTTGCGATTTCGCGAGATCTTCTACACGGTGTTTGTAAAGAGGAGTGACGCCATCGATCAATTTTTCAAGGTAGGCATAAGCGCTGGGTTGAGCACCTTCCAGGAAGATTTCAAACAGCAGCACGATGGTGCGGGGCACGCCTCCGGTGAGTCGACGAAGGCTTTCGGCTTTGCCTGGCTGGGTGTCTAGAATGCGTTGGATCTCAGTTTGGGACTGCTCACCCGCGAACTCGCCAAGACGTAATAAAAATTGTTCGGCTTCTTTCTGCTTGAGGCCTTCGAGTGTGATCACCTTGAAAAATTGATAAAAGGGACGCTCGTAATCTTGCTGGGCCTCCAAGCTATCGGAGGAAGCTGCCACAATGCGGATGCTGTTGGAAGTCATGAGGATTTCTCGTAGGACCTTTTCCTCATGCTCCGAAAGCATATTGAAGATTTGGCCAATGTTGTCGATGAACACGATGATTTTCTTCTCGTGGACCTGCAAGGCTTGATGGAGGAGTTGAAAAAAAGTACGGCCCTGATCCTCAGGAGGGATTTGATCGTATTGTTTGTCTAATGCTTCGGCCAGCCCTTGAAACGTGGAACCAAACCGAGAGTGTTCCTCTAAGCTTTGGGCAATGGTTTCCCAGAGGGTGGGGAGAGAATTCACTGCATATTCTTCTTCACGAAAAATAATGGGAATCAGCCAGGAGCTCAGGTCGGGATGGTCTTCGATTTCATAAGCAACTTTGAGGAGCAGGGTGGTTTTGCCGCTGCCTCGTTGCCCTTGGACTAGGAAGTGTTGCTCCGCATGTTCCATGGTGGAATGGAGCACGTCTTTCCAGATGGTGTTGAATTGCCGGTGTCGAATCCCGAAATCGTGTTTGATCACTTCACGAGAGGCGTTTTGTGGGTTGTAAATCAATAGCGGCATCCGTCGTCGATCCAATCGATCAAAGCGAATGGACATTGTGTTTTCTCCAGTGAAATGAATCAGTGAAATGGATCAGTGAGTGGCAACATAACGTTTCCACCATTCTCTCAGCAGGGGTGAGTTGAAGCGATACACAATGGGTTCGTTTTGAGATTCATGGATGTAGCCATCATGCACCAAGCAATTCACCAAATACGCCTGTTGGATCCGATCCAGGTATTTGGGTTTCTGAGATAAATTGAAGGTCGCACTGCGAGGCAATTCACCATTTGGATTTTGGCTCATGAGGTTCAAACAATCTCGAATGAACGACTGTTCGAGTGTGTTGAATTTACGAAGCCGTTCATCCCAATGGGAAAAGTTTTTGGTTTTTCCAGCCAGAAAAAGGTTGTCAAAGGCTTGGTCGATATCGGAATGGGTGGGATGGGTCAGGTCGTTCTCGATGCAATGGTCGGTGAGTTCTTGAAACAGCAATTGCACATAATACGGCATGAGCCATTCGAGCCGATGCAAAAGATGACGAATACCGGCAGAGGACAACTCAAATTCCAGATCAGCTCCATTCAAGAGTTGCTCAACAAACCGAACGCTTTCCGCATGTGCCATCGGTTTGATGGTCATCTCAGTTAAATCGTTGATCAGGCCGGAGGCATTGATTTTCTGCATGAGATTCACCAAACCAATCGACCCGGTATATACAAACTGAACCTTCTCTCCGATTTTGGAATTTTGCCGTAAGGTCCGGCTACCTTTCAAAAATTGGATCGCGGTGTCTTCGCCTTGGCAACGCAGAAGCGTGTCCACCACATCAGGATATTCATCAATCACTAATACCAAGGTCTGTTGGAGTTCTAAGTTTTCCAGCACGTTTTCCAAATCCACGTGGGTGAGGCGTCGATTGGGGTCTTTGAAGCGAACCCCTGCTTCAAAGAGTTCAACCCCTTCCACACGAGCGGCGATGGTATCCCAGAGATTTTTGAACTGATTGCCGAGTTTTTCCCAATTCCCAATAAACTCCGAACTGCGAAACGCTTCTAAAATCCGAGTATAATAATCGTGTTCCGTTTCAGCCGATTGCACAATCACATATAAAAACACACAATCCCATTGGGGATTATCCTCCATATATCGCAATATGGAGGTCTTCCCCACACGGCGAGGAGCAGACAGCAAAATATTGTTGCCGTTTCGGATTCGAGTCCACAATCGTTTGATTTCCTTCTTTCTTTCAAAAAAATCGGAACCTCGTACGACTTTGCCTGTGTTGTTTCGCATACTCTCCTTTTGAAGGATTTTTTGACAACGAATTAGTTGTCATCCTACTTAACAACGAATTAGTTGTCAAAATTTTTAACAACTAAAAAGTTGTCATCTTGTTTCACAACCCAAAGGTTGTCATCTCATTTGGCAATAAATTCGTTGTCATCTGTGTTCACAACTAAAAAGTTGTCATCTCATTTAACAACCCCAAAGTTGCCATCTGTGTTCACAACTAAAAAGTTGTCATCTCATTTAACAACCCAAAAGTTGTCATCTCATTTAACAACCAATAGGTTGTCACGCCTGCTGTCGAATCCAGGCATGCTTCCTTATAAAAAGGGGTTCCACGCCACTTCCCATAAGAATCCATCGGGGTCTGAGAAATAACCCGAGTAGCCTCCCCAAAACACCTTTTGTCCGGGCTTGACCAACTTGGCTCCGGCTTGGACCGCTTCTTCCAACAATTTATCGACCGCTTCGGGGGATTCAACATTGTGTGCCAATGTGACGGGGGGCGTTCCAGTTCCATTGAGGGGAATGGTGGCATCTTCCGCGAGCTTGTCTCTGGGATAGAGGGAAAGCATGGTGCCTTGCATTTCAAAAAAGGCGATGGTGTCTGGCCCAGGTCTCTTGGGCAAACCCAAGCCTTTCTCGTAAAAGTGAACAGACCGCTCTAAATCTTCTACTCCCAATCCCACAATCGTGATTCGTGCTTCCATGATGACTCCTTATGCTTCGAGGTTTTATTGCTGGTTTCTTTTCTCTTACCTGTTACTACAGGGTTAAGCATTTAACAATTTGTTTAAAATAAACATCAAAACTATATTATTTTCATAAAATATTCTCAAATTTTTAAAAATTTTTATCTAAATACAGAATTTATTTAAAAAATAACAAAATTTAATACGTTTAAATAGAAAATCTATTTAATTTTGGAAAGAATTATCTCTGTCATAAAGAAACTCTTGTACATCAATGTTGCCAACACGTTGGATTATATGGGATTTTGATCTCTACTCGAAATAACGGACGAATGCGTAATAGCAAGAACCGATCTTTACTAGAAAATTCACACAACAGGTCAATGCATCTGACTATTTTCCGCCGCTTCGCTCTGGTAAATGGCAGGTGGTTCCTGCGTTGTGATGCATAAAGGAGAAACCAAGATGGCAATTACAGGTGGATGTTTGTGCGGCAGAGTTCGTTACGAAATCAACGGACGACTTTTCAATGCAGACCATTGCCATTGTTCTAGGTGTAGGCGACAGCATGGGGCTGCATTTTCGACTTATGCGGATTTCAATCCAGGTGACTTTAAATGGATCTCAGGAGAAGACCTTGTAAAGGTATATGAGACGTCATCAGGTGCCGGATGGTGTTTTTGTAGTGAATGTGGTTCGTCTTTAGCAGGAGCCGAAAAAGGCAGGATCACCTCAATAACACTAGGCACGGTTGCAGGAGATCCAGGTATAAAGCCAGAGTCACATATCTTCGTAGGTTCCAAGGCCCAATGGTGTGAAATCAATGATGATCTCCCGAAATTCTTTGAAAGACCTCCAGACGAATGGGAACCCCCAAGCAAAACCGCTAAGTGCATGGGTGATGGCTAACAACTGATTGGCAATAGAAGAGCATTCCCCGAGAAAGAAAGGCTTATTTCCCTATGGACTTACGGTCAGAGATCAAGAGTTCGATCGCGCGATTGCGATCTGCCACAACTTGTTGATGTTCATAGATACGGGGAGAGGCCACTCGGTCTTGACAGTCTTCTGCTGAAAGTGGACAGCGCTCGCAAGTGGCACTCACCACCTGCGATGGAATTTCCGGATCCTTCCAAAAGCGAACTGTTTTTTTGAAGGTTTCATCCATCCGCATCCCCAAACTGATGCTGAAACTCATGTGATCGCTTAGCACCACAGGCCGGGCACGGCCCATAAAAAAAACCTCTTCTCCCGTTTCAATGAAGCGCACCCGTTGTGCCCCGGCCAACGAAACTTGCGAATCTCCCGCATCGATTTTCTTTTCCAAATCTTTCAGCAGTGTGATCGGACGCCAACGTCGGCAATAATGTTCATCAAAGTTGGTGCCTTGCGGGAGCAAGGACAGCGGCATATTGAGTTCTTTGGTCAAATGGAAGGAATTGGTTCCTCGCTGGTGGCTGAAACGGAGAAAATGAAGCTCGGACATATGGAAAAACTTGGGGATCAATTGGCTGAGGCGATAAAAAAAGGTTTCGGGCGTGGCTACATATTTTTTTTGGAGCTTCATTAAACTGTCTCCATCCCATTGCATCTGCTGAAAAAACGCTTTGAGATCTTTTTGCAACCGATGTCGATTCATTAACAATGCCCCCGAAAAATAGGCGGCTTTGTAATGATTGAACACTTGGTCAAACGATTCCACTTTCAGCCAAGAAGCGGTCCGCGCTCGTTCTTTCAAATCGAGATAGCAATAGCCCAACTCCCTGCCAAGCACGAATGCTTTTTGTGAAGGCTGCAAATCTTTATGAATCAACAGTTGGGGAGTGGAGCCATCAATCCATACTGAACGAAGCGGCTTCAGCTCGGGATAATCTTCAAAGGCAGTTTCTTCCACAAGGTAACCATATTGTTGTTCCAACACCGACTGCAATTGGGTCACTTCGATGGGGGGTTCATCATTCCATTTTTGTTGTTTCATGAACCGTTCGGCCGCCTCTTCCAAATCTTCAAAATAATTGTGATGCATTTCTTGATACGACCGCATCGCGGCTAAGAAAAAGTGTTCCGCTCGCATATCGTGAGTGCGAGAAATATCGATCAAAGCCGTGGCCAAGGCAGTGGCTTTGCTGGGGGAATTGGTGATCACTTCCAACACTTTTTCAACGGTGATTCCAAAGAACTCAAAGGGAAAATCCTGAATCATGGGAGATTCCAAGATATCCGAAATTTTGCTCAACCCTTTGTCCAAGCTCAATGACACCAAATCGTCAAAGGGCACCCTCAAGGCATGCGCCAACTGCATGATTTTTTCGGTTTTGGGATACTTCTTCCCCTTCTCAATTTCATTCAAATAGGATTGCGACAACCCTGTTTGCTCGGAAAGATCCTTCATCGACAGTTCTTTCTGCTGCCGAAAGTATTTGAGCTTCAGACCAAAGATGAATCGAAAATTGTTTTTTCCCCAACGCACGGTGTTCCTTTCTAGTTAATCACACTGCTATAAAACCCGGTCCTCTTGGACGAGATATAAGACGTTCTTCCATTCAAGCACAATCCATTTACACCTCTTACACCTCACCCTACCCCATCATCGCATCACGATTTCCATCCAGATTTGTTTTCCTTTCATTCCCTCTGTCGTCATCGCACCACAGCTCCCGTTTTTTGAAGCTGGTTTAATTTGTTTTCTTTCCATTCCCTCTGCCGCTATCGCACCACATTTTTTTGAAGTGAGTTTATAGAGGATTGCATTGCTGCTTTGGCGATTTGTCATAGGCGTTGTGAATCGTGTGGAACTCGAACACAACGCTGATTCCTCCATAGTGTACGTGCGGAGAGAAGAGGAATCAATGTTGTCAATCTTCATCTTCAGTGAAAAATCTCCAGCAAGTTCAATTCGCAAATAGAGAATAATCACAATTAATTATTTTTTCTCTTTTAGAGAATTTTATATTTTTAGCGAAAATTCGCTTGACTCAAAAATTTTGATGAAATATAAAGGAATCACAGTTCAGGCAAGCCAGATGGGGAACAGTCCCAAGGCCGACTCCCGGTTCATCAAGCTGAATAAATCGGGGCTGCTATGAAGAACGGGTGGTTGTTTTTGGACCGTTCCTAATCGGTTTGCCCGTCAACACACTGAAATACAATGAGCATGCAATAGAGGAGGTACGCTATGAGTCCTGCAATTCCGGTTGGAGTCGAAATCAAGGGAAAGATGCATGAACGGTTTTCCAGCATCTTAACTCCACAAGCATTGAACTTTTTAGGCAAACTCCATCGGGAGTTCCGGCATTGTCGTAAGGAGTTATTAAAGCGACGTGCTCAGATTCAAGCAGAGATGCAAGCAGGGAAGATGCCGAACTTCCTCGAGCAAACAGCTTCCATTCGTCAGGGTGTTTGGGAGGTGGCCCCGATTCCGACAGACTTGCAAAAGCGCTGGGCGGAAATCACGGGGCCAACTGACCGCAAAATGATGATCAATGCCTTGAATTCTGGAGCGAATGTGTTCATGGCCGATTTAGAAGATGCCAACTCTCCCGGTTGGGAAAACATGATCCAAGGCCAACTCAATTTACGGGATGCTTTGAATCGCACGCTCAGCTTCACGAGTCCCCAAGGCAAGCGCTACAATTTGAATCAGAATCTTGCCACCTTAGTCGTGCGACCTCGCGGATGGCATCTAGAAGAACAACATATTCTTATTGATGGCGAACCCGCTTCCGGCTCGCTCGTGGATTTCGGATTGTACTTCTGGCACAACGCCCGACGCACCTTGGAGAAAGGCACCGGCCCTTACTTTTATCTCCCCAAAATAGAAAACCACTTAGAAGCCCGTCTCTGGAATGCCGTATTCGAGATGGCTCAACATGAATTGAATATCCCACGCAAAACCATCAAAGCCACCGTGCTGATTGAGCATATTCTGGCGGTTTATGAAATGGATGAGATCATCTACGAACTGCGCGACCATCTCGCCGGACTCAATGCAGGGCGTTGGGATTACATTTTTAGTGCGATCAAAAAATTCCGTAGTCAACCCGATTGTCTGTTCCCGGATCGTTCCCAAGTCACAATGACTGTGCCCTTTATGAAGGCGTACTCTGATTTATTGGTCAAAACCTGCCACAAGCGGGGTGCTCACGCTATTGGGGGGATGGCCGCCTTCATTCCAAGTCGGCGCGATCCGCAAGTGAATGAGGCGGCCTTGGCCAAAGTGCAACAGGATAAGGAACGTGAAGCTGGCCAAGGATTCGATGGATCGTGGGTCGCCCATCCCGATTTAGTACCGGTCGTCCACAAGGTATTTCAAGAACAGCTCAATAGCGAAAATCACCAAAAACATCGCATGCGAGACGATGTGGACGTGTCTGCCAAGGCACTCATTGACTTTCAAGTGCCTGGAGGAAAAATCACCGAAGCCGGATTCCGCAACAACATCAGTGTGGGCTTACAATATATGGAATCCTGGCTCCAAGGCGCAGGGGCTGTGGGAATCAACAATTTAATGGAAGATGCGGCCACCGCAGAAATCTCTCGTTCTCAAATGTGGCAGTGGGTGCATCACCCCAAAGCCAAGCTGGAGGATGGCCGAGACATCACCCCCGAACTATTCCGCCAACTCTTAGAAGAAGAAGCGTCCCAATTGCGAGAAGCTTCTGAAGCTCGACAATCGGACGGTCCCTTCACCCAAGCCGTTCGATTGTTGGAGGAGTTGGTCATGCAGTCTGAATTTACCGAATTCTTAACCGTACGTGCTTATCCGTATCTGGCGGATTAACCAGATTTTATGGACACGTTTCAACATCGAGACACAGTCCTACTCTTTTTGTGATTGTGTGCTCTGTTCCATGGAGCGCACTTATTGATTGGTTATCAACCTTCCTTAGAGAAAATGGAGGTGGCTTATGTCAGAGGCAATGCAGTCGACAACTCAAAAAAATCAAAACTCCGCAGAAACGATGCAACACAACTGGAACCACAGCCCTCGATGGGCTGGAGTCGAGCGCCCTTACAGTCCAGAAGATGTGATGCGCATGCGAGGTTCTTTGCTCATTGAAAACACATTGGCACGCGTAGGAGCAGAGCGTCTGTGGCATTTGATCACCACCGAATCCTATGTGAATGCGTTGGGGGCGCTCACAGGAAATCAGGCTGTGCAGCAAGTGCAGGCCGGATTGAAGGCCATTTACCTCAGTGGATGGCAAGTGGCTGGAGATGCCAATTCTGGCGGACAAATGTATCCTGATCAAAGCCTCTATCCGGTGGACAGCGTGCCTCGTGTGGTCCGTGCGATCAACAACGCGCTTCGCCGGGCCGATCAAATCCAAAGTGTCGAAGGCAAAAACGACGTGCATTGGTTTGCGCCGATTGTGGCCGATGCCGAAGCTGGATTTGGAGGAACGCTCAATACCCATGAATTGATGAAAGGCTTGATTGAAGCCGGAGCCGCTGGAGTGCATATAGAAGACCAATTGGCAGCAGAAAAGAAATGCGGGCATCTGGGTGGGAAGGTGTTGGTGCCCACTCAAGAATTCAACCGGAAATTGATCGCAGCGCGTTTGGCTGCTGACATCTTGGACGTTCCCACCGTACTGATCGCTCGAACCGATGCCCTGAGTGCCAAGCTGATGACCAGTGACATTGACGAACGAGACCACCGCTTCCTGACAGGCGAACGCACCCCCGAAGGTTTCTACCGAGCCAAAGGTGGACTGGAATGTGCGATTGACCGAGGGCTTTCCTATGCTCCCTACTGCGACATGGTTTGGTTTGAAACGTCCAAACCCGATCTCGGAGAAGCCCGCGAATTTGCCCAAGCCATTCATGAAAAATACCCAGGCAAAATGCTGTCCTACAACTGCTCTCCATCCTTCAATTGGAAACTGCATTTGGATGACCAAACCATTGCGACCTTCCAACAACAATTGGGAGAGATGAACTACCGCTTCCAGTTTGTCACCTTGGCTGGATTCCATGCTTTGAACACCGCTATGTTCGAACTTGCTTCGAATTACCGCGATACCGGCATGAGCGCCTACTCTCAATTGCAGGAAAAAGAATTCGAACTGGAACGTGAAAATGGTTTCCGCGCGATCAAGCATCAAAGCTTTGTGGGAACGGGTTATTTCGATTCCTTACGAACCTTGATTGATGGTGGAGCCTCTTCCACAGCGGCCTTGAAAGGATCGACTGAAGAAGAACAATTTGCCTCAAAAGAAGAATCGTTCACTTCCTCTGAAGAAGCATTCGCTTCTAAAAGGCTTGCCGCGTAAGTCTACTCCTCCAAACGCCAACATGTGCCCCCCTCCAGAGGTTGCGTGTTGGCGTTGACCTCACTGCTGGTCTTGCTCGCGCCTAAGGTCCTCCTTCGGGAGGGCCGCCTCCACTGCGGGCTTATTTGAAGTTCATTGACAAAAATTCCGTTGCTGCGCTTGTCGCAAAAAGTCACATTGTCCTAATTGGCAGGCCGCATGTAGGTCTTGGCACGCGAGAGGGTATTGCTTGAGGTGATTGTGCACAAAAGCTCGGCTGATATAGATTTGAGCTTGGGGGTTCAAGCGCAACGCTTCGGTGAAATCCTCCAAGGCTTGGTCATGATGACCGAGTCGGAAATGGGCATTGGCTCGGTTGTTATACGTCTTGGAATAGTTGGGTTTTAAGCCTAAGGCTTGGTCATAATTGGCAATCGCTTCGGAATAGTTTTTCAATAGCAAGTGTGCGTTTCCTCGATTGTCATAGGCTTGGAACAAAGTGGGTTCGATAGACAAGGCTTGGTCGAATTGATCGATTGCTTCCGTATATTGGGCATCATTCAAGTAGAACTCTCCTAGATTGTAATAGGCCAACCACGATTGAGGATTTCGTTCCAAGGTTGCTTTCCAAAATGTGGGACGATCCTGATAGATCATGGCCTGCTTCCAGGTCAAAACAGCAAGCACACACAACCCCATTCCTAATATGATTGTTGGGATGTTTTTCCCTCCTACCTTCCCACTTCGAGTTCCCCCAATAACAATTTGTTCTCCACCCTTGGTTGCCGCCCACGCCACGGCGAGGAAGATCGGTAGGCTGGCTAAATGTACCCAATGATCCGCCACAAACGAGTATTGAGTGAAGGCATTTTTGAACAGTCCCAACACCGGAAACAACGTGATCACAAAAGCGGCGATGGTTAAACAAAGGCCTCGTGTCCAGCGTCGGTATTGATAGAGTAAAAATCCTCCGATTCCCATCCAACTGAGTAACGGTATCCATTGGGACAACTCGCTGATCTCTAAAGTCCATTTGGGATAGTGAAACATCAAAGGATAAGGAAGCAGAAGCTTGCGTAGGTAAAAAAACGGGACATTCGCAGCAACAAGAAGTCGTTCGGCAATAGGAAGATTGTATATAGTATCATCGGCACCAAAAGAGGTGAGTTCAAACCAAATACGCAGTATTCCGGCCCCTAATGATAATCCCAAAAAAGGAAGCAAGCCGAAGAGCACTTTTCGATTCAACGGGATGCGTAACCACAGATACCCCACTCCTAGCAGGATGGGCAGCATGATGGTCGAGGTTTTGCTGAGTAAGGCTCCTATAAACAAAAGCAATGCAGCGCTATACCAACGCCAATCTTGTTTTTGGGCAAAATGCCAGTAGCTCCATAGAGTGAGAATATAAAAGACTCCGGCCATCACATTTTTTCGTTCAGCAATCCACGCCACCGACTGCACATGAATCGGATGCAAGGCAAACAGCAAGGCTGCCAGCCACGCTCCCGGAAGTTGGAACCGTCGCAACCCCAACCATAAGAGTAGGGCAGCCAAGGCATGCAGTGCCACATTGAGCGCATGCGTGACCGGAAGTTGGAGCCCAAACAGTTGACGCTCTAGCCAGAAGCTACTGCGGGTGATCGGCAGGTAAGGCCAAATATGGTTGTTCTCTCGGGGCGAAAACCAGATCGTATGCCAACCTTGAGGGTTTTCCATCACCGGATCATTCAAGTAGAACTTGCCATCATCTAAAATGAAATCCGCTTGGAAGGTCGGAGAATAAACAATGCCAGTGACAAGAATTAAGATGAGGAATTGGCCACAGAAACGTAAAGACACGGAGAGTTCTTGGGGAGTTATCTTGGTGTCCTCTCAGAATGAGGAAGCTATCATCTCAATGTGAGAGTTCATAGAGCCGGTCACGGAGATCGGACCAAATATCATAAAGGGGGCTGTCTGGAAATTCAGACCATTCCATGAGAGCCAGAATGTAGTCTTTGATTTTTTTGCGAGAAAGCCCTCGCTTTTGCCATGTTTCGTAAACCTCTTCCACCGCAGGTTGAGGTGGTTTTCCATCCAACTCACGTCGAAACAAAAATTTGAGGGTGCTATCAGGGTGAGTATGGATGAATTCGACCATCGCTTCATCTCGAATTCTCCCGGAACCATACACCACACTGGTTTCTCCGGACCAACGTTCATCCTCTTCTTCGTCCAAGAAATCGATATCGCCCAGATCTTCTTCAAAATTCACATCGGTGGGAATCGACGCTTGACTCGATTTGGAGGAAGCAGTGGCGGGTTGGCTTTCTGAGAAAGTCGAACTGGCATGCGTTCCAGCAGAGGAAGAACTTGAGGCAGTATCAGATGCAGAAGAGGTACTCGAAAAGACTTCCGGAGAGGTGAGTGCAGATCCTTGTTCGGCTTCATAAGCGGCTTGAAATTCACCCACATGATCATGAACCAATTCCATCCGAGGTGGAGGGTTCGGCGGCACATACACGGGGTTGACAAACAGACCCGCACGACGCTGTTGTTCGTATTCCACCGCCGGGGCAAACACCGAACGATCTGCCACAAGGTCCCAGATGTTTTGCGGAGTGACCCAGCCCACATCCTTGGGCCGTTTCATCACATACGACCACACCCGATACGCTTCATATTGGGCTTCTTGAGAAATTTCTAACGCATCCACCCGGTGGGACGCCACCTGCTTGTAGCCATACCGCTTCCGGAAATCATTTAAAAACGCTTCGACTTTATAACCGGATAGATTCATGGAACCTTTCTAGATAAGTTCATGCCAACTCACAGCCCATTTAACGTCGCAGGTTCAAATGTTTGCCTGTTTTGGAACGGTTGCCCAAATAATTACGAACCTGAGAACGGTTTCGCAAACGTGCCATTTCTGCCGAGACTTTATCTTTTTCCTGCTTCAAACGTTGTTCGAACTTTTGTTCTGTCTCCCAAATGTCTTCCAAGCCATAACGGATACGATCCAAGATTTGGTTTTCTTGATCATTAAACGGGCGAGTATGTTGGGACTGCCAGTCGGCAATCAGGGAATCGATTTTTTGGACTTGTTCCAGACATTCGTCTTTTTGATCAAGCACTGGCTCCAATTCCGGTTTATCCAATAACGGGAGTTGTGCTTGAGCCAATTGGAACAATTCCACCAACAATGATAATTTTTTTTCCAACAGCAATTGCAAATCACTGTCAGCCAGTTTGTGCTCACTTCCCAATGCAGAACTCCGCGAAAATTCGATTCAATAGGTCATCCGCCGTGGTTTCCCCCACAACTTTTCCCAGAGCATGGAGGCAACTCCCCAAGTCCACTGCCAGCAGTTCTTCGCCCACTTCGGCTTCGAGACCTTCCAAAGCCAGGTCCAAGGCGGCAAGTGCCTCCTGGGCGGCTTGCTGCTGACGGAGATTGGTGATCATGGCTTGTTCATGGGTCCAATCGTCACCATGAGTCCCTTTACGAAACAGAGCTTGCTCCAAGGCATCCATTCCCTCACCGTGAGTCGCAGATACGAACACGGCATCGAAACCTTCCAAGCGATCCTTCCACGCTAGATCGCTGTGGGGCAACAAATCCTTTTTATTCAGAGCAATAACCGTTTTATGAGGGTTCGAATCTTCCAACAGCCGTTCATCTTCAGAGGTGAGTGGCTGAGACGCATCCAATACCAATACCACTACATCGGCTGATTCCCAGGCCTGCCGACTGCGCTCAATGCCTTCATTTTCGACGACATTGTCTGTGGTACGAATTCCCGCGGTATCGATGAGGCGCAATGCCAACCCCTGAATCTGAATGGCTTCTTCAATCACATCCCTGGTGGTACCGGGGATATCGGTAACAATGGCTCGTTTTTCGCGAAGTAAGGCATTCAGCAGGCTGGATTTGCCCACGTTAGGACGACCAATCAACGCCGTCCCCAGGCCAGAGCGCATGATCTTGCCTCGTTCAGCAGAAGCCAACAACTGTTCCAGATCCTGACGGGCTTGGCCGAGACGTTGGATGCAATCATCCCGATGCGTGAATTCTTCATCCTCATCTGAAAAATCAATCAAGGCTTCCACGAGTGCAGCAACGTAAGCGACCTGTTCCTTGACCGCTTCAATGGCCGTGTATAGCTTGCCACGCAGTTGATTGACAGCCGCTTGAATACCAAGTCGTGAACGCGCATGGATCAAATCTGAAACCGCTTCCACTTGCGTGAGATCCAATCTTCCGTAAAAAAATGCACGTTGTGTGAATTCTCCTGGCTGAGCAAGACGTATTCCTTGATCGAGCAAAAGTTTGAGGATGGTTTGCAATACCATCACACTGCCGTGACATTGAATTTCCACCACGTCTTCCGTGGTATAAGAACGCGGAGCACGCATCAGAGTGATCATCACTTCATCCACAGGTTGCTCCCCGTCATGAATCCATCCGTGATACAGCCGGTGGGTGGCTGCTTGGTGGAGATTCAAACGAGCACGGGAAGGACGAAACAAGGATTGAGTCACGGCAATCGATTCACTTCCACTGATCCGAATGACGCCAATTCCCGCAGGTCCCATCGCCGTGGCGATTGCTGCAATGGTATCGTCAATATTCATAAGAGTTGATGGGAGTTTTCAAGTCAATGAGAGGCGTGGCAGCCTGATGGACACTCCTCTCATTGTTACCTGAAAGCTCAGGAGAAGGCTAGCGTCGCTATGTTTCTCCTAAGAGCAACCGCAAAGCGGGCGAGGGCAAGCTGTTCGCTTGTGCCGTAGCGGCTGCAGCAGTTTGTGTGAGAATCTGACTCTTGGTGAATTCAGCCAATTCTTGAGCAATATCCGTATCCCGGATGCTGGATTCGGCTGCAATCAAGTTTTCTGCTGTAATCCGCAAGGTCGAGACATTGCTTTCCAATGAGTTCTTTTGGAAAGCTCCCAATTCCCCACGAATTTCGGAAACCTGATTGATGGCCGCATCCACAAAATTGATGGCATCCTCTGCCCCTCTCGCAGTGGTGATATTGATATCGGCCAAACTTTTAAACCCACTCTCATTGCTCACTCCTCGCGCTAAGGCGGAAGAAGTGGTGCTATCGAGCGCCACACTCACACGTTGTCCCGGATTGGGACCGATTTGAAACACCAAGGCATTTTGAGCCACACTCACCGTTCCGAACTGCCCTATCTGATCCCCATCGAACAGGATGGACAATCCATCGGTGAAACGGTTTCCGGCATTGCCGGTCAAAATCTGGCCATCGCCGGTTGCGGCTTCGCCATTGATCGTTCCGACAACATCCGCTCCATTTTCAATAGCTGTGGTTTCGTCGGCTTGTTCTACCAAAACATCAGCTTTCGAGGTCGTGACCTGAAAGCTATGTCTGGAGCCAAATTCTTTATGGCGCACCAACAAAGACTCAGCGTCACTGTCAAAGATCACTTCAAGGTCGAGGTTCGCTGCATCGATTTCTTTTGCCAGTTTCCCAGCAAAGCTTTCCGCAGTTTCCTCTTCGCCTCCTACCACGGTGATAGTTTTTCCCCCTTCACTGATGGAAAGGATCAACTCTTCCGCTTGAGAGTCCGTAAATTCACTCGCCACTTGGGCTTTCACCGGCACTTGGGTAACATCCACTGGAAACCCTTGCACGGGAGAACTACGGGTGTCGACGGTTGCCCCCACAAAGGTAATGTTGGGATCGTTCGAAACACCGGAAATTCCCCGGCTGCCATCCAGTAGGGTTTTATTCCCAAATTGCGTACTGGCCGATACCCGGTCAATACTTTCCAAACCATTCCTGATCTGATTTTGCAGAGCCAGCAGAGAATTGGTGTCATTGGCCCCCTCATTGGCAGCCGCTAACGCCAGTTGTCGCATCTGAATCAGAAGGTTGTTCACCTCTGTCAATGCCCCTTCTGCGGTTTGCACCATCGAAATCGAAAACTCCGAGTTTGTGATCGCCTGCTCAATCCCTGCAACCTGAGATCGTAGGTTTTCAGAAATGATCAGGCCAGCCGGACTATCGGCACCTCGATTGATCTTTTGACCAGAAGCCAGACGTTCCAACGACTTAGCTAGGGCATCTTGGTTCCGTGATAAATTACGCAAAGCGTTCACGGACGCCACGTTGTTTTTTACCCGTAACGTCATAACAACCTCACAATCAAAAGGTTCTAATTAATAATTTGTGAATGTCATATCTTGGATTCGTTCTCTCCTTCCATATTGGGTTGGTCGAGTTGGATCGCCTATTGCATTGCTTCAAAGACAACCGGAGACGTTTCCCAAAATTTTGGGATGCCCCCCAAACCGGAGGACTCTTCTCAAAATTCTGGGATGCCCCCAAACCAGGGGCCAGTTCCCAACATAAAGACAGCTCCCTCGCCGGGGTCCTGTAAAATTGTAAGTGGAACCGGATCCACAGCACGGATTGCTCTAAGCAGTGCAATTCGGCAATTTTTACGAATACGATTTCAAGCAGATGGCGCAGAAGTGGAGCACTGCCCCATCCTAGAATACAATTCTTATGCTGTTTGCTACCGAGGGGGCGGAAGTGGAGCGCCGCCCGTCCGGTGGTATGCCGTATCGTGAAAGTTGCAAAACCCTTCCAAGCACTATTCCAACGGCTATTAAGTTTACTGAGACGCCAACAGACTGAGCACGTTCTGTGGAATCGCATTGGCTTGAGCCAACTGCGCCGTAGCAGACTGGGTCAGGATTTGATTTCGAGTGAAATTGGTCAATTCCTGCGCCATATCGGCATCCCGCAGAGTCGATTCCGCAGCGGTCAGATTTTCTGAAGCGATTCGCAAACTGGAAAGATTACTTTCCAAGGTATTCCGTTGGAAGGCTCCAAGCGCCCCTCGATTGGCAGAGATTTCTTCAATTGCTCGGTCTACCAGCCGGATTGTATCTTGAGCACCCTGATCTGTCCGAACATCGATATCCGCCAGTGACGTGAAGCCACTGTCGTTTTGAACTTCCCGAGCAATCTGAGTCGTGCTGGTATCCAACAAGGCCACCGAAACCGTCTGCCCTTCATTGGCACCCACTTGAAAGGTCAACGCGTTTTGTTCCACACGGACTTGTCCCACAAGTGTTTTTTCAGGAACGGCTTCGTTGACTTTCACAACCAGACCATCGGTAGCACGGTTGCCCCGTTTGCCAGTCAAAAATTGCCCTTGTCCAGTCGCAGCTTCTCCATTGAGCGTACCTTGGACATCTTTTCCCGTGAATTTTACTTCCTCATTGGCCGAAGTTGCCGAACCGTCTTCTTTTTGAAAGATCCCACTGACTGAACTTCGCACTTGAATGTCGTGGTCACTTCCAAACTCTTTATGACGAACTTCGAACGTGCCTTCTGTGTCTTCGATGTTGATGTTGTGATCAATGGTGATATTCAACCCAGCCCGTTCGGAAGCTCCCGCTAAGGCTTCAATAGCACTTTTTACGGAATCTTGCTCCGAGGTGGTATGGGTGACCACCTTCCCGTCCGCTCGCAAGGCGAGGGTGACCCCACCTTTGACCTGAGCTTCTGTCAAGGTTCCTGTCGTGGCCGCTTGTTCTGCGTTTTGATTCACCACAACATCCACTCCTTCTGACCCTTTGGTGGCCGCAGAAGCGGAGACGAATTCGAGGACCCTGCCGCCCGATTCGGTCACAAATGCATCTTGTGCACTACCATTGGTAGCCCGGCTGCCATCAAGAAGTCGTTTTTTACCGAACTGGGTGTTGGATGCAATCCGGTCCACAGCAGCTAACGCGTTTTCAATCTCTGACTGATCCGCTTCAAGCTGAGCTGCGTCATTGATCCCTTCGTTGGCGGCATGAATCGCTCGTTGACGGATGTCGATCAACAACCGGTTCACTTCCGTCATCGCTCCTTCTGCAGTTTGCACCAACGAAACCGCAGCTTCGTTGTTATCAATCGCCTGTGTGAGGCCACCAATCTGCGCTCGCATGTTCTCTGAAATCACCAAAGTGGCGGGGCCATCGGCTGCCGAGTTGACCTTCAACCCGGAAGACAACTTTTCTAATGAACGGCCCAGTTGTTTGTCGTTGGCGATCAAGTTCCGATGCGCCGTTTGGGCCTCGACATTATGATTGATACGTAAACTCATACTACCTCCTTGTTACGCATGTTTGTTTGAAGTCCATTGCTCCTTCAATGGAAGCGTTCCCCTTCCGATGGGGCGGATGGCTTTTAAAAGAAACAACCTTGTTCCTCAATGAAACTTTATGTTTTCATCCCATGAAAACCTACCAACTCAGTGGGTACTCTCCCTACTCAAGGGATTTCCGATGGGGCTTCCCACGGAAGTCCCCACAGCAGGGAGAGCACATCTACCCCCATCTCCAACTACTGACCTCCTTTCTAAATTGGATAGATCTCTCCCAATCATGGCCTATGGGAAGCACTCCAAGCGGTCTTCTCCACAGAAACCATTTGTGAAAATTTAGGACTAGGCATTGGGCAGACTCCTCCCAAGCAACCTCACTTTCGCGATTCCGGAGTCGGGCCTCCTTTCGTGAATCAAGAAATTTCACGGTCTCAGGGCAGATTACGCCACCTCATGAGGATCCACATTTCCTCGGTTTGTAGACAGACTGCTCCCATGACCGAACATCGGACTAGGCGACAGATGGCCTCCAAACAGGACACCGCCCCCAAACGGAACACAACTCCCAAACAAGGTACCGTTCCCAAATGGAACACGACTCCCAAACAGGGCACGACTCCCAAGGAACTTGTTTCCCAAATGAATACAGCTTCCGGTCAGACAGCACTCTACTCCCAAACCCGTTGTCTCCATTCAAGAACCCTCTGCCTTGGACAGATCCACCCAAACTCGGGCAGCTGCACCCAAAGACGATCAGGGAGTTCCCCAAAAACTAGGATGCGGCCTCTGTACTGCCGATTGCCCCAAGGCAACCCGAAAGGACCAATTCCAAGCATCACTTCCGAAAGCTTAATTTCGGTATCCCCAAACCGGGTGCTTCGATAACCTACTCAACACCAAGAAATCGGCGGATTCCACCCAAGTGAAGACGCTCGCTATCGCAAAAAATGGATACAATGCGCCCTCTCACCAGGATACAAGTTTAGGGAAAAGACTGCTCTGATAACCCGGGAATCCCACTTGGAAACGAATTTCCAAACAGGAATTTCCCTGGTTCCTAGTCTTTAAAAATTGTCAAAGATCGATTTCTCTTCAAGAGAAACACTCGACAGCCGAGCAGACTTGCTAAGCTATCGAATGTTGCCCTTGCTTCCGTATAATTTCGTTCCCTATAAGCTCACAACGCCTTCATTTCGAGTCCAACCGATTCTCCTCAAAGGAACGACACTGTGTCATCAAGCATGACGGATTTTCTCCAATAGGGACAATGCGTCACCCTGCCCGAATGGGTGGATGGCGCATCATCACTTCGATTACTGGAGTAACCCCAACACCACCTGTTCTTTTTGGTTGGCCTGAGCCAACATCGCGGTTGCTGATTGCATCATGATTTGGTTCCGCGTGAAGTCGGCCATTTCTTGAGCCATATCGGCGTCCCGAATCACAGATTCAGCAGCGGTTAGATTTTCAGAAGCCACCCGCAAGTTATTGAGGTTGCTTTGGAGCGTATTCTTTTGGAAGGCCCCAAGTTTTCCTCGTTCAGTGGTGGTTTCTTCAATGGCTTTGTCGATAATCTTGATTGCATCCTGAGCACCTTGAAAAGACGTGACATCAATATCGCTCAAGGCATCGAACTCGCTGTCGTTTTTCACTCCTTGAGCTAAGGAACGCGACGCCATGTTTCGCAGCGAAACCGACACGGTTTGCCCTTCATTTGCCCCAATCTGAAATCGGAGCGAATTCTGGAATGTAGAAACCGTTCCAGCCGTTTCTCCCTCGGGAGTGGTTTGGTCGCCAGTGTATCGGATGGCGAGCCCTGCTACATTGGGTGCATTGGATTTTCCGGTCAGAATTTGGCCACTTCCCACGGCTTCTTCTCCATTGATGGTGCCTTTGACATCTTGCCCCACCATGGCTTCTTCAGTGACATTGCCCACTGTGGAAAGAACCCCTGCGGTAGAACTGGCGACGGAGAAGTTCTGATCGCTGCCAAATTCCTTGTGCTCCAGCTTGATCGTTCCTCCTTCATCCCGGATCAGATTCAAATCCATTCCGGCTTCTCGTAAGCGGAATTCAAATTCATTGAGATTGCTGTTCACACTTTCTCCAGCCGTGGTTGTGAAGGTGACGGTCTTTCCCCCTTCACTCACCGTGAGCGTTTCCCCTGCATCGACAATGGCTTGGGTTAAGGCTGCTGTACCTTGCACAGAACTTTTTGTTGCAGTCTGGTCAATCTTCACGGCAAAGCCTTGCACTGGCGAGGTTTTGGTATCTGGACCCGCAGAGACAAACTGTAATCCTTCTCCATTGGCCACACCATTGGCCCCTCGGCTGCCATTGAGCAATTGTTTGGTGCCAAATTGAGTATTGGCCGCAACCCGATCGATGGTAGCCAACGCATTTTGAATTTCCGACTGGTCGGCTTCCAACATTTTTTCGTCATTGACCCCGGCGTTGGAAGCATGAATGGCCAACTGCCGGACATCTACCAACAGCCGATTGACTTCATTCAGGGCACCTTCTGCGGTTTGCACCATCGAGATCCCTTGTTCAGAGTTGTCAATTGCTTGGTTCAACCCTGAGATTTGAGAACGCATGTTCTCTGAGATGACCAATGCGGCGGGTCCATCCGCGGCTTTATTAATCTTTTGACCTGAAGAAAGATGCTCCAGAGTCTCTGTAGACGCCCGATTGATCGCTTCCAATCGGCGCTGGGTGTTCAGTGAACTGATGTTGTTATTGATGCGAAATGCCATAATAACCTCCTTATTGTTATCATTGGATCGTAATCTTCCATGATTACATACGGATTTCCCGGAACATGCCTCCGGGGATTCTTGCTTGAAGCCATAATTGCTCCTCAGGAATTTATAGTTCCCTACCATCGAAGGGCATGGTTTCCTTCTCAGAAAGCATGCAGCAATAGCAGGCAACGATTAGATTGAATAAATTCATCTCCGATTCCGCTCAAAGAGACGACGACGGGTCATCTCTTTGGGCGAAACCGGAACCGTTTTGATGGATGCGGTCGTGACCGACCTGTCCCAAAATTTTTTGCGGATCCCTCCCAAAGAGGGGGATTCCTCCTATTGGAAAAATGGCACATCTCCCCAAATAGGGTTTCGTTTCACTACTCCTCAAGAGGATGGGGCACCCCCATCCTCAAAGAGCCTACCGGGCACCACAATTGAAGTCTCCTGACTTTCTCGTCTTCTAACTGCTAGGATTCCCTCCTACGTTTTTCCCGTCATGCCCTCACGGGATGTTACCACGCGGCGGTCCTACCCCATGTAGCGGGAGCACCAGTCGGTCTTGTCCACGATGCAGGGCCACTGGGCAGTCTTGTCCCACGGTGTTTTTCCACTGAGCGGTCCTGTCCCACGGTGTTTTTCCACTGAGCGGTCCTGTCCCGCACGTATTGCCACCGGGCAGTCTTCCCCATCTGGTATTGCCACCGGGCAGTCTTCCTCATCTGGTATTGCCACGGAACGGTCTTCCCCGTAGACTGATCTGGTTCTCCGGCTGTCATTGAACGGATCGAAACCCAAAGCTCCAATCGCCCTTTGGCGATCTCTATCAGCCGGGTTGTCCCCAGCATTCCTGTCCCATTGGCCTCCCCCACAACATGCAGCCATCCTATCTTTAGCAACCGCCACCTCAAGGATTGAGGTACTTGATCGGATTGCCACCAAACTCCAGATTGCCACTTTCCAACGGTTGAGAGCCGCCCATTCGATTGCCACTTTCCAACGGTTGAGAGCACCCCGTTCGATTGCCACTTTCCAACGGTTGAGAGCACCTCATTCCACAGCGATATGTTGTGAGATCGCTGGAGAAGAGAGCCATCTGGGTCTCCCCTTTGGGCAGACTGGATAACTCGGAACCACCGGTTCTTGTTACGTTTCCTGATCGCTTGTTGCGGTGAACCTCGCATGACAAACCACCTTCCTAAATCCCCCCAGGAATCTCCTGAAAAGGGCATAAAAAAAGGAGGTCCTTTCTAAAAAGGGTACCTCCTATGGATCAACCAAAGCTTTTTATGACAGCGTTTCACACGCTGTTGCTAGACATGACTTACGTTACCATCCTTTTCATATTGCAACCGCACACCACAAACCATTTTGGAACAAGGCGATAAACCATCTCCATGGTGAATCATGATTCTCGAATGCGCCCTGTCGTAAATCATTGCTACAAATCACGAAAGGGCATTGACGATTACAGCAATGACAGTACGGCCTGACTCCGTTGATTGGCTTGGGCCAACATGGCTGTCGCAGACTGCATCATGATTTGGTTTCGGGTGAAATCGGCCATTTCGGCAGCCATATCGGCATCTCGAATGGTGGATTCAGCCGCAGTTAAGTTTTCTGAAGCGAGCCGCAAGTTATTCAAGTTGCTTTGCAAGGTGTTCTTCTGGAAAGCCCCCAGCTTGCCTCGTTCAGTGGTGGTCTCTTCAATCGCCTTGTCGATCATTTGAATCGCATCTTGTGCTCCTTGAAAAGAAGTCACATCAATCTCACTCAAAGAGCCGAAATCACTTTCAGTTTTCATCCCTTGACTGAGTGCACGAGTCGACATGTTGCGTAAGGACACAGATACCGTTTGATCTTCATTGGCTCCGACCTGGAAGATCAAGGAATTCTGGAATACCGAAACCGTTCCCGTGATTTCGCCTTCGGGTGTGGCTTGATCACCCGTGTAACGAACACCCAATCCCGCTACATTGGGAGCGTTGGATTTTCCGGTCAACACTTGACCATCCCCGGTGGCTTCTTCTCCATTGATCGTGCCTTTGACATCTTGCCCCAACGTGGCAGCATCAGTCACATCTCCCACTTTAGAAAGCACCCCTGCCGTCGTACTGGCCACTGAGAAACTGTGCTTGCTTCCAAACTCTTTATGCTGGATGGCAATCGTTCCACCTTCATCTCGCACCAAGTCTACGTTCAAACCCGCCGCTTGGATTCGTGATTCGAATTCATTGAGGTTGCTGGTGGCACTCTCGCCTGCGACGGTGGTGAAGGAAACGGTTTTTCCTCCTTCACTGACTGTCAATGTTTCTCCCGCGTCAAGAACCTGTTGACTCAAGGCCGCCGTCCCTTGGGCAATACTCTTAGTGGCGACTTGATCAATCTTGACTTGATAGCCCTCCACGGGAGCCGTATTGGTCGCTGGATCCGCTGACACAAACTGTAAGCCTTCCCCATTGGTGACCCCATTGGCACCTCGACTGCCATCGAGTAATCGTTTGGTCCCAAACTGGGTGACTTCTGAAATCCGATCAATGGTAGCAAGCGCATTTTGGATTTCAGCTTGGTCGGCTTCTAACATTTTGTCGTCATTGACCCCGGCGTTGCTGGCATGAACTGCCAATTGGCGAACATCAATCAACAGCCGGTTGACCTCGTTCAAAGCCCCTTCTGCGGTTTGCACCATCGAAATACCTTGTTCCGAGTTCTCGACCGCTTGATTCAAGCCCGAGATTTGAGAACGCATGTTTTCTGAAATTACCAAAGCTGCCGGGCCATCTGCAGCTTTGTTGATTTTCTGCCCTGAGGACAAATGCTCTAATGTGGCACTGGAAGCGCGATTGATCGTTTCCAACTGACGCTGGGTGTTAATTGAACTGATGTTGTGATTAACACGAAACGACATAGTGATCTCCTTATACGAATGTGAACGGAATCATCCATGACCCCCTAATAAAAGCCCGGAGCAGAGCCTCCAGGTATGGGGAAGTTCCCCTGAAAAATTGGAATGAATAGAACTTTCTCTTGCGTGAAATTTTGCGATGGAATCTAGTCTTTTCTCATCGTCTTCTTGCGAGGAAACTCCTGTTTCCTCTTGAGTTGTACTCATCATATCTCCAACCTAATTTGTTCTACGTTCACCCACGCCTCTTTTGAACGAGGTGAGTTTCTCTTATTGTTTGAACGGAAAAGCCCATTGCCCCCAATAAAGAACTCTGGAGAACCAACAGCTTTCCGATGAACGGATGTCTTCGGAAAAATCCATTGCAAGAGGTTCCTAGTCCAACCCCTAGCACCCCATGGATCTTCAGTCTAAGACACACGCTGCCACTCACTGGCAGAATACGAACCCCACATTGGCAACCATTGTTACCGTTCTGCAATGAGAACAATTGTCCTCATTTTTCAATGATAACAGTTGTCACCGTTCAATAATCGCAACCCTTGTTACGATCAGGTCCGTAATTGTCAAAGAGCGAATCGTTAGTGGAAATCAATGTCCACTTACATTTGGATTCAAATGGTCTTCACCTCCGCTTGAGTCCAAATGTAAGGTGACATTGTAAATAAGTATGGCACCTTCATAGTCATCAATAGTGTGACACCCTCATAGTCATCAATTGATACTATGTTGGTTGCAAATCCGGTTGAGTATGTCCCAACCGGATTGCAAGCCACCACATCGTGTTAGTTTGCTTATCCAGCCAACAGACTGAGCACCATTTGCTCTCGCTGATTAGCTTGAGCCAGCATGGCTGTTGCAGACTGCATCAAGATTTGATTTCGGGTGAAATCGGCCATTTCGGAGGCCATATCGGCATCTCGAATAGTGGATTCGGCAGACGTTAAATTTTCCGAAGCCATCCGCAAGTTGTTCAAAGTGCCTTGCAAGGTGTTCTTTTGGAACGCCCCAAGCTTCCCTCGTTCACTTGTCGTTTGTTCGATAGCACGGTCGATCAGCTCAATCGCATCTTGAGCACCTTGAAAGTTGGTCACGTCAATTTCACTCAACGATTCGAAACCACTATCAGTGGTCAACCCTTGGCTGAGTGCTCGTGTGGACATGTTGCGTAACGATACAGAAACCGTTTGGTCTTCATTGGCTCCGACCTGGAAAATCAACGAATTTTGGAAGACCGACACGGTGCCAGCAATTTCTCCTTCGGGTGTTGGTTTTTCTCCGGTGTAACGGATAGCCAACCCAGCAACGTTGGGCGCATTTTGTTTACCGGTCAACACTTGCCCATCTCCGCTGGCCTCTTCCCCATTGATGGTGCCTTTGACATCCAAACCGGCTATTGCCGCATCGGTCACATCCCCTACTTTAGAAAGCACTCCAGCAGTGGTACTTGCTACCGAAAACGTGTGCTTGCTCCCAAACTCTTTGTGGCGCAGGCCGATAGTCCCATCGTCATTTCGGATCAGATCGATATTCAATCCGGCTTCGTTGATACGAGATTCGAATTCGTTCAAGTTGCTGGTGGCACTTTCTCCTTGAATCGTGGTGAAGGAAACGGTCTTTCCTCCTTCGCTCACAGTCAAAGTTTCACCTGCATCAATGACTTGCTGGCTGAGGGCAGCGGTTCCTTGCACAAAGCTCTTGGTCGCAACTTGATCGATCTGCACAGAATAGCCTTCCACTGGAGACGTGTTGGTCCCTGGTTGGGCATCGACAAATTGCAAGCCATCGCCGTTGGTGACACCATTCGCACCTCGGCTGCCATTGAGCAATCGTTTGGTGCCAAACTGAGTGACTTCCGAAATTCGATCAATGGTCGCCAAGGCATTCTGAATCTCTGCTTGGTCTGCTTCTAACATTTTCTCATCATTGACCCCGGCGTTGCTGGCATGGACTGCCAATTGGCGAACATCCACCAACAGTCGGTTGACTTCGTTCAGTGCCCCCTCTGCCGTTTGGACCATTGAAATCCCCTGCTCGGAGTTTTCGACGGCTTGATTCAAACCAGCAATTTGGGCACGCATGTTTTCTGAAATCACCAAAGCAGCAGGACTGTCAGCAGCTTTGTTGATCTTCATCCCAGAAGATAAGTGTTCCAGGGTTTGGCTAGACGCACGATTGATGCGTTCTAATTGTCGTTGAGTGTTGATGGAACTGATGTTGTGATTCACTCGAAAAGCCATAATAACCTCCTTGTTTTAAGTAGGATAATTGTTGATGTTAGATCGTCCTTGATCTTGATAACCTTCGTGGCATTACATACTTCGAGAACTTCCTGTTACAGAAAGGCAATCATTCACTGACTGCCAAAAAATTAGAATGTAGCATTTGACTCATCACCGTGACGCTGCCCGATATGGCTTCGTCCGGTGTCCAATCGATGTGGCCGAATTCCGACGCTTCCAAAGCGACCAAGGCCATCTGTTCAAACTGATTCTGCAAAGCCTCTAGTTCTGTGAGATATTGTTCCAATTCCGTTTGGCTAGCACGAATCAGATACCAGGCATCATGCAACGATTGACGAGTGGTCACTGATATCTCGTCGAGCGAACAAAAGCCGCTCCGTGTTGTGATGCCGCGTCCTAGATCCGAAGGGGTGCATGACCGAACGGAAAGTCGTAAGGAAGTCACTTGCAATAATTCATTTCCTTGCACTGCGATTGTCTGATCGCTCACCGTGATCGTATCGCTTCCGGGAGTATCTCCTTCCCATAAAATCGCCATTCCCTCCCATTGAGGATGATCCTCACGACACAGGAGCAGATAGCCTCTTGTTTCCACCGGCAATCCGTCGACAAGCGCCACACAGTTGTGCCCTAAGTGACACATCTGATGATGCCCTGGACGTTGTGATAAAATGCCGGTCTTTTCACTCAATCCTGAAAAAACGAAGAGGCTGCCATATTGATTATGGTGGATCATCAACCTTCCTTCGTTGGTCAAACTCACGGTGAGGTCCATACCGACCTCTTGTACGAGAGCTTGCAATCCGGTCACTAAACTGTGAACGGTTTCATTTGGTGAAATTCGGTATTTGATGCGGTGTCCGTTTTCATGCAAAGACACCTGAGTTTCGCTGCGGATGATGTCATCTGTTAAAATGTCGCGACCTTCCAAAAAACTGTGAGTGGCGCCTTGTTGCACTTCCACTTGGATCTGTGCTTGGCTCATCAAAGAATGAGAAGCCGAAGCAATCAAAACTCGTGAACGGGTGCCGGTTCCCGTTAAGCTCAAATTTCCATTCAACAACGCACGCTGCTTGAAAGTGGTGTGATCGGTCAGAAATCGGATCTGTGCCAATTGAGATTGGAGGAACGGGTTCAAACCAAGGTCCAAAACCCGATCCTCCTCCGGAAGGTGCGCGGTTGATTGCAAACGAGCTTCCATCGCCTGCAAGCATTCTTGAATTCGATGGATTCCTTGAGCCGCTACTTGAAGTAATGAAACTCCCATTTCAGCATTGTCCATCACTTGTTCCGGGCGTAAATAACCACGCTGGAAAGTCAATCCCATGTTTTGTGTGTTCGGGATTTGTGCGGGTTGTGAAACAGTTGATGTATACGAATGATTCCACAACATGATGCACCTCCTTTTGATGCGATGTTCTCAATTGGTCTCAGATGTGCTCGTGCCCGTGAATCGGTTTTGGCTCCCGTCACGAGCACGCACACGTGCACAAGTCATGAAAAGATATTTTTCATGATAAATTGTGCAGACCATGTAATTTCCTTGAATTTCCAGATTATCCTAAAAATAATCTATTTCTGACAAATCTGTGCACACCGGTATCTGGGTTACGTTCCTGCACGAAGCAAAACACGAAACCCGGTGGTCCATACCGATGGGTGGTCTTGTCTGGTTATAGAGTCATCTTGAGATGACGAGTTTGTTTATCCCCGCACACGCAAGCGTCGATTTATGTTTATCCCTGCACACGCAAGCGTCGATTGGCATTTTGCATCTGCTGGGTTTGCTTTTGTTTTTGTTGGTCACGAATTTGGATCCAACCGGCTCGCAAATTATCCATGATTTGGATCACTTCACGCACCATTTCGGGATCTTTTTTCAAGTTAGCCTGTACGACACGTTTGAAGGCATACAGGTATAAATTTTTCAGATTCTTTGCGACTTCACCTCCGGTTTCAAGCCGTAAGGTAGACAGCAATTCACTAATGATGTCTTTGGACCGCATTAGGTAATTGTGTGCTTCTTCGAGTTCGCCTTTTTCCAGTTTAACGACTGATTTTTTCATAAATCGAATCGCGCCATCGTACAACATGATGATCAACGAAAGTTGATCTGATGTTTGCACGTTGGTTCGATAATAAGCTTGATAGCTTGTAGCCGGCTTTTGCATCATGATCTCCTAACCTAGTTTTTAATAATAAACAGAACTGATTGTGCACAAATAATATTATCCTTTGAGATTGACTCGTTTCATTTCATTGCCCATGCCCCCTGCGGCGGGTTGTTGTGACGGTTGCGCTGGTGTTTTGCGTCCGACCGTCACCCATGCTTCACGCAATTGGAGTAAGAGTTTCAGCACATTGGCTGCCGGAAGCGGATCTTTTCTCACATTGGCATCGATCAATTGATTGAACATATAGCTGTAAAGGGTTCGCAAATTTTGAGCGATGTCCCCTCCTTTTTCCACGTTCAGCGATCCCATAAGTTCTGAGATTATACTTTTTCCTTTCACCAGAGCCTTGTGAGACTTTTCAACATCTCCAGCCCGCATGCTTTCAATGCCGACTTTGAGATTTCGAATGGCACCGTCATAAAGCATCACAATGAGCTTGGTTTGGTCCATCGTATTGACGGCTGCTTTCTTATAAGCATTTTGATAATGACCATACATGCTCATACGTTCCTTTCATTTTTATAAAAGTGCCCTCACGAAGGGCGACGATGATGAGATGAAAAAGGGTTATTATTTTAACTACTTTTTGTCTTTCTTGTTTCCACTCAGAGCGCTCAACTGCTGGCCAAGATAATTTTGTTCAGCCTTCAGTCGGCCTAAGGTACTTTCCAATTTAGCAAACTTGATTTGTAATTCAGACTGTTTGGAATCAATGCGTTCATTGATTCGTTCGATTTGTTCATCGAAAGCCCGCATTTGACTCGCGATGTCGCTTGTATATTTTTTGATGCTGCCATCTGCCGGATCGAGCAATTCTTTCATTTTTCCATCGAGTTGCACACCGACACCCTTCGTGATGACGACATTGGCTTCGGCTCCGATTTTCGTTTGATCCTGATCCAAATTCACAAACAACCGCAACCCTTCAGCATCCGTTCCTTCGGCCCCGATCAAGAGTTGTCCTCGTCCGTTTGCTTTGAGACCATCGATAAAGCCACTCACATCCAAGCCGCCTACCGCTTCACCATCTTCCAAACCTAAACTATCGAGATCTTTGCCCCTTCCTGGTTCGACACTGATGGTGCTGTTGGCCCCATAGACCCCGGAAGTGAACTTCAAACGTCCTTCATCTTCCACCACCCGAATCCGTCGGCTGCCAAGCCGTTTGTCATCTGCTAGCTTGGATTGGATGGAGCGGGCTAAACCACCAATGGTATAAGTGTCTTCTCGCAATTGGATCGGCTCGGAACGGCGCCCGCTGGCAACGACGACGATTTCATTGTTTTCTTCCGTCACTCGCAACAAAGGAGGAACCAGTGTTCCCGTATACGTGCCTTGCGTGGCCACTTGTTCAACATCAATTTTATAGCCAGTTGGGCTGATTCTTGTCTGTTCTGATAGCCCTAAAAAAGTGATTCCTGTGTTGTCCGATTCCCCGTTGCTGCGGAAGATGTTTGCGACGGACGCAAAATCATCATTGATTTTTTCATCCAATCGAGATTCGTTGAGGCTCATGTTTCCTTTGTCGTCAATCCGCAATCCGATGGAAAACAGCATGTTCGTTGACTGAGGCAAACCACGCACCGCTGAAATCGTCGTGTTGGCAATGTCGTTGTACAGTTGGTTCACGTTCCGGTCACTCAACAACGGCGCTGCCGTTTGCGTGGCCGGATCAAATTTGGTGACCTCTGTGATCGTTGCATTTAAGGTGTTGTAGGCGTCCACGAAATCTCTCAAATTCTCTTTGGCGCGTTCTGTGTCGCCTTTCACTGTGATCGTGACTGGCTTTTCGCTCGTCGATAATAATTCCAGTTCCACCCCTTCAATCACATCGGTGATGGTGTTCGTGGGACGACGAATTTCAATACCACCTCCTAAATCCGAGGCCCCCAATCGTAACACCGCATCCTGTGCTACCTGCACTGTGGAGGTTCGAGTATTGATGACAAATTGATCATCTTTGACCAGTTCACCTTCTCCTAAGGCGAGAAACAGTCCGGCATCGAAGGGAATTGGAGTTCCAGCTTTGTAACCTTCGCCGAAATCAATCACCCCTGTATTTCCTAAGTTGTCTTCCCATTGCACTTCCAAAACCCGTGTGATGCCTATCGAGCCGCGCTTCTGTGCGGTAAAGGTATAAGTTCGAGGCAATTCGGGTTCATACTCTCCACTCACTTCGATAATTGAGGTACTGCGCTGCCCACCGAAAGGCAGGATCCCATCCGCCACACTCGCTCGTGCAAGGGGTTCGCCTGTCTCAGGATCGAGAAAAGGCTCGAATTCAATTTTTTCATCGACTTTGCCGTCAATCCCCCGATCTTCCTCGCGTAACCACCACAAGGCATCTGAAACTTGAGCGCGGAGGTCAATCATTGCGGTATCTCCGTCACTTACAATGCCTGGGGGCAGTTCCACGGTCAGGCCATTGCCCAGCGAGAGTTTATTGGGTGTGCCGCCACGAGTCAGGAAATCCATTGTGAACAATCCTTCGCCGTCTTCAAAATCAAAGGCCGTTGCGCTTTCTAAAGTATTGGGATCGCCTTCATTCGATAAATATGGGAAGCCGATGTTGATGCGTCCGGTCTCTCCTGTTTCCGTAAATTCGTAATGTAAAAACAATGGTTTGGGTCCACCGACTTGGCCGCTGCCTTCGACGCGGAGGACTAAAGTTTGATCTTCGTCGCCGGTATACGTGCCTTCCACATGAATGCCACCTTCGCTGGATTGTTTGGCCCAGGGCGACGGCTGCTCCACACGAGGCTGTCGTTGTTCGTCGCTCAACCACCAGAGCAGTTCGGAGCGTTCAGCAAACCCTCGAACGGTGAACGAATCACCATCAATCACCTCACCATCACTGAGCGCGAGGCTCAAACCATCGGCAAATTCCAAGAATTGCCCTGGCGAATAATTGAATTTGTTCAGGTTGAAACTGCCGGAGCGGCCTTGGTCGTCCGTCCAACTGATCACAACCCCTTGTTCTGAGTTCACGATGCCTCCTTGAGTGGCGGTAAAAGTAAATACAGTGTCTTCTTCTCCGGTGAACGTTCCACGCACCCCAGTAATGGGGGTGGATGAACCGCGTCGCCGTTCTGCAAGTGTTGGCTCTTCTGCACCAACGCCTTCCCATTCGCTGGTCTCGTCGAAGGAATTGGTATAGCGCGGCGGATCGACATCACCGCCTTTCATATCGACGCTGATTTCAATCTTGCCTTCCTCGCCGGTGACCTCGCTGGTCAATAATAATTGGTACGGCTTTTCTGAACTGCCGGTTTTGATTACAAAGGCTTCCACATCCGCTTCCGAATCGTTAATCGCATCCTTCAAGCCTTCCAATGTATTGTTCGCTTGACTGATATTGACCGTCACTTCGGGGCGTTCTTCCGGATCACCTACTTGAATTTTAATGGTTCCCGTTCCCACATTCTGTGTGGGGTCTTCAAAACCCTGCGATGTGATTTGGTTGGCTAATGCCACCGCATCCACCGCGATGTTGGTTTTGCCAGGCTTTGCTCGTCTTGTTGCCTTAGGCGCAATCACAGTAGGATCGCTGGATTCCACACTTTTGGCTTCCCAGATGTCATTCTTGGTCAAGTTTTTGACCACATCGTGGAGTTTTTCGACCTCCACTTTCACTGCATTCCAGGAGTCCAGTTCAGCGACTTTTTCTTCTTTACGCTTTTCAATGGGAGCTGCTTTGCGTTTCTCAATTTCGATGAAGCGCCCAATGATTTCTCGTGTATTTAAATTCGAGCTGAGGCCGGTGACCGCATTCGGATTCAGTTCCGCCAAGGTAATCCCTTCGTACTTGAAGCGTGAATCTTGCCGAGTGATGGGCAGGATCTGCCCTTCATCAATTCAATTAACCCTCTGATTTGAATCGATTTTTTTTATTCGATCAACTCTACACAGAGGAATTGTTTAAGTGCTTCAAGAACTATTCCAAGCTCTAGAGCCTGGATTACTGACCATTCCCCAACAATTGAAGAACCGTTTGAGGGATCTGATTGGCCTGCGCCAGCATTGCTGTACCAGAAGAAAGAAGAATTTGATTTTTCGTAAAGTTGCTCATTTCTTCTGCCATGTCGGCATCGCCTAACTCCGATTCAGCCGACATCAAATTTTCTTTAGCAATCCGCAAAGTGTTCAAATTGCTTTCCAGTGCATTTTTCTGGAATGCACCAATTTTTGCACGAAGCGTAGAAACTTCATTAATTGCTGAGTCAATCAACAACATGGCATCCAAAGCCCCCTGGTTATTCGTCACGTCAATGTCCGCCAAGCTTTGGAACTCGCTTTCGTTCTTGATGCCAGTTGCCAGGTCAGTCGGTCGGGTGCTAGGAATTGATATTCGGGATTGTTGTCCCTGGTTCGGCCCGACTTGAAATGCCAACGAGCCTTGAGTCACGTGGACAAACCCATCAATTTTCGCGTCTTCTTGATTGGGTTTGCTTTCTCCTACCAGTGTTTCATTGTCATTCGTTTCAATGAACACTTGAGGAGGCTCAAATCCTTGCAGAGCAAAGATTTGATGAATCACATCATCAGTGTCACGAGTGTAGCGAACCGTCAGTCCTTCAGCTTGGGTGCCTGGAGCTGCGATGAGCTCCGTTCCCGTTCCTAAGGCAGGCTCGCCTAAGTCCAATTCAGGGTTGCCCCCGATGGTACCTTCAATATCCCGTCCTGGAAGAGAAGGGATGGCCGTGTTGGCCGGTGTTTCATCATCAAACAAAAATTCCAAGGAAGTGGTCAGTGTGAAAGAAGGCCGACTTCCATAGTCACGATGCCGGATGACCAACACATCTTCGATGGGGTCAACGCCTTCCGGCTGGCGGGCAATTTCTTCGATTCTTTGTAGGGTTGGATCCCATTCCCCAGTGATGTCGCCATACTCATCTGCAGGCTTGTAAACAAATACTTCTAAATTGACTCCTGCTTCATCCAATTTTTCTTGCAGTGTGGTGGCGACCAGATGTTGCATCATTTCTTGTGCTTGCACTTCATCCAATGGGTTGTCTTCTCGTTGAGAAGAGAAGTAAATCCGGTCCAATTTTTCTCGTAGATCTTTTTCTTTGCTCACATCGAGAGCCACATTCTTGCCTTCAGCAGCAATGACAAAGGAAAGGTCTTGGTCAGGAGCAAACATTTCCAATTGTAAGGTCTGATTGGCAAACAACATCGCTCGTGTTGGAATCTGAGTGATGTTGACTTTGTAACCTTCTGCTGGAGAAGGCTTGGTCGTGGCTTCCGCGCTCACAAATTCCAACCCGTCTCCAACTGCCACACCGCCTGCATTGTTTCGTCCGTTCAGTAAGGCGCGTGTTCCAAATTGTGTATTTTCTGCCACTTGAGTCAGCGTCATCAGCAAATTATCAATCTCACTTTGGTCGGCTTGTAACATTTTCTCATCGTTGGTGCCTTCGTTGGCTGCGTGTACGGCCAATTGACGAAGATCGATCAACACGTTGCTCACTTCATTCAAAGCACCTTCTGCTGTTTGCAACATAGAAATAGAAGTTTCCGAATTGCTGATAGCTTGGCTTGTAGAAGCGATTTGAGATTGCATTTGCTCCGAAATCACCAGTGCTGCGGGACCGTCTGAGGCACGATTCAACCGGCGTCCTGAGGACAACCGCTCCAGATTCGTCTCTAATCGATTTTCGGTTTGCCCTAAATGTCGTAACGCATTCAAAGCTCCGATGTTCGTATTGATTCGCATTGCCATTTTCGATCTCCGGTAAACACTGTTTGATGATTGTTTCGTGACTTACTTTCTTTATCGGCAGCCAAAATTTTTTCTTGAATAGAAATTTAATTTTTTTTTATTTTTTTTGTCCATTGAGCAACGGCTTCCATTTTTCATCGTTGTTCCGTGGCCTCTGGCTGCTTGATGGCTTTCAACTGGCTTCCAATTGTTCGGTTGACCTTTGATGTCCGACTGACTACCGATTACTCGGTTAACCTCCCATGGTGCGGCTGACTACTGATTACTCGGTTAACCTCCGACTAATCAGCCGAATTCCAAATGCTTGATTAACCTTCGACTAATCAGTCGGATTCCAAATGCTTGGTTAAACCCTCCGGCTAACTGACTGACTGACTTGTGACGCGATAACTAGATTATCGGTTCCAGCTGAAGAAACTTGAGCTTTTTTTGAGAATGAAATTTGAGATCGTGAATCACGAGTTCCTTCAATTAGAGAAGCCTATTTCTCAAGAGAGTGAAATTCTTCGGCAATAGCACATTTTCTAAAGGCAGGATTGAAGAAATCAGAAATTTCTTTTTGTATTTTTTTGTTTCATTGGTGTGGAGTGAGAGAGCGGACAGTCAATGCCAGGAGTCAATGTCAGAACACATGGATTTTCTGGTTGGAACTGAAATAGGAGAGACCAAAGCAATTAGGAACTCCTTATTATTCTCATTTCGTTGATTTGGAACGGGCAGGGGACAAGCCAACGCAAGGATATATGGATTTTCTGGCTTGAGCGGGAATGAGGAAGATTCGAAATTAACGTTTACAGAAAATTTAATTCCAATAAGACCTTACGGAAGAAAACGAAATTCAAACCTAAACGAGTGAATAGCTGTATTAAGTCAAATTTTTCCAAGTACAATTGCTTATAATATATATGGTATCTTCTACATTTTTTCGGAAGAGCCAAGTTTGTTTGTTAGGGACCAACCCTTTCACAAATCTATACATGACATATATAAAACAATCGAAGAGGATTCTATGATTATTCGACTAGCAACTGACAACGACACCTCCTTTCTTGTAAACGGATTGAAACGGATGGTCGAGCACCTCCGGTCTCGGACCAAAGATCCCTATTGTATCAATCTCACCTCAAATTATGATCAAAAATTTCCGGAACAAATAACAATGTTCCTTAAAGACGAAACTGCACGAATCTACATTGCAGAGGATTTAGGATTACCCTTAGGTTATATCATTGGAAAAATCGCTTGTCCCTTTTTGCCATTCTCCCAAATCAAACAAGTGGGAGATATCTGGATTTGTTGGGTTGAACCGGAAGTACGCGGTCAAGGCATTGCCAAACAGCTCACGCAATCCATTGAAGCTTGGTTTTCAGAACAAGATATCTATTACGTAGAGCTGCACTACGTTGTAGGGAACATAGAAGCTGAAGCAACTTGGGAGAGATTAGGGTATTACCCTTTTCGCATTGCAGCTAGGAAAGAACTCTAACGATATGCAAGATCATGCTTGTCTATATCATTCCAGACCCTTCGTTGCCTATGCCCCTCATGTCTTTTCGACGCTACTCGATCTTACTGTACAAAAAGTGTTCTTTGTGTGCTTTCCTGAGATTTTTTGCATCAACAAGCCTACCCATCACTTAAACTATATAAAATCATTGCATTTTCAGTAGTTTACAATAGAAATGCAAAAAACCAAGAAACTTTGTTTTTTATGTTGCTAAAGCAAAAAATTATTGATAGATTCGTGGTTTTTGTTCCGCCGCATAGATATTTAAGTCGCTTTTGTACCTATTTTAAAAAAAATAGTGTTTCAAAGACTAACTTGCAGCTAAAAACAGATTGGTGATTGTAATAAATCAAAGAAATCGAGCGTAGTATGCCAACTTTAAACCAGCTAGTACGCAAACAGCGTGCAAAGAAATCGACCAAAAGTAACACTCCAGCTTTGCAGGAATGTCCACAAAAGAGAGGAGTGTGTATTAGAGTTTACACATCAACACCAAAAAAGCCGAATTCAGCGTTGCGTAAAGTCGCAAGAGTACGCTTGAGTAATGGAATTGAAGCCACAAGTTACATCCCCGGAATTGGACATAATCTACAAGAGCATTCGGTGGTTTTAGTTCGAGGTGGACGGGTTAAAGATTTACCTGGAGTTAGATATCATATTGTCAGAGGCGCTCTAGATACAGTGGGTGTGAAAGGTCGAAAACAAGGACGTTCTAAATATGGAACCAAGAGAGACTAGAAGGTTATTATGGCTAGAAGACATGCAGCAGTTAAACGTGAAGTAATGCCGGACCCTAAATATAATGATAGTTTAGTGAGTCAATTTATAAATTCATTGATGAAACGAGGGAAAAAAAGTACTGCTGAAAAAATTTTTTATGGTGCTTTAGATATTATTGGCAAAAGGGAGTCAGATGCTCGTCCTTTAGATGTATTTAAAGCTGCCGTAGAGAATGTCAAACCTACTTTAGAAGTCAAATCCCGCAGAGTTGGTGGGTCAACTTATCAAGTCCCTGTAGAAGTTCGGCCTGGCAGAAGACAATCATTAGCAATCCGCTGGGTAATTGGTTTTGCTTATAAGCGAAATGGTAAATCTATGAAAGGCAAGCTAGCGGATGAATTATTGGATGCTTATCACAAGCGCGGATCTTCAGTAAAAAAGCGGGAAGATACACACAAAATGGCAGAAGCAAATAAGGCATTTGCTCATTATAGGTGGTAAACTTTTTGATTTTTAGGTTTTTGTGAAGAAAAGCATACAGCCAGAGAGAGTGCGAAATATTGGCATTATGGCACATATTGATGCAGGAAAAACCACGACAACAGAAAGGATACTTTATTATACAGGGAGAGTACATAAAATTGGTGAGGTAGATGATGGTGCTGCAACTATGGATTGGATGTCTCAAGAACAAGAACGAGGCATTACTATTACTTCCGCCTCAACGACATGCTTTTGGAATGTAGAAGAAACTCCTTATATCTTTAATATCATCGATACACCAGGGCATGTTGATTTTACAATAGAAGTCGAAAGGTCACTAAGAATCTTAGATGGAGCCATTACAGTAATCTGTGGGGTTGCAGGAGTACAACCTCAAACAGAAACCGTTTGGAGACAGGCGAATTTTTATAAGGTGCCTAGACTAGTTTTTATTAATAAAATGGATCGTATAGGAGCCAATTTTTTAAAAGCAGTAGAATCAATAAAAACTCAATTGCAGGCGAAAACGATTGCTCTACAGCTTCCCATAGGAAGTGAAGATAACTTTGAAGGTGTTATAGATCTGCTTTCAATGGAAGCAGTTTATTATGACGATTCATCTTTGGGAGCTAATTATATAATTAAAGAAATCCCCAAGGATTATGAGGAACAGGCTTATATATATCGAGATCAGTTATTAGAGATCGTTTCAGAGTACGATGACTCTATATTAGAAAAATTACTAGATGATATAGAAGTAAGTACTTCGGAAATCGAAAAAGCGCTTCGAGAAGCAACTTTAAACAACTCTTTAATTCCTGTCCTTTGCGGGTCTTCCCTTAAAAATAAGGGGGTTCAGAAGTTATTAGATGCAGTAGCAAAATACCTTCCTTCTCCCCTAGATGTTTCTTCGATAGAAGGCGTTAATCCAAAAAATGGAGAAGTTTTTTCAATAGTTTGTTCAGAAGAAGGGCCTTTGTGTGCAGTTGCATTTAAAATTGTTAATGATCCATTCGCAGGACAGCTAACGTTTGTTAGAGTGTATTCAGGATCTCTAAAGTCGGGAGACGCTGTCTATAACTCTTCAAAACAAAAGACCGAAAAAACGGGACAAATTGTAAAAATGCATTCTAATAAACGGGAAGATGTTGGTAGATTAAGTGCTGGAGATATAGGGGCAGTGATTGGTTATAGCCACACAACTACAGGGGATACTCTATGCTCTAAAAGTTCTCCCGTGATATTGGAAAATACTCACTTTCCTGCACCGGTGATTGATATTGCTATTGAGCCTAAGACTAAAGGAGATCAAGAAAAACTTCACCAAGCTCTAGAATGTTTAGTAAAAGAAGATCCTTCGTTTAGATATAAACTAGACGAAGATACAGGACAAATTTTGATCTCAGGAATGGGAGAATTACACTTAGAGATTACTGTAGATCGTTTAAAAAAAGAGTTTAAAGTTCTATGCAATGTTGGAAAGCCAAGGGTTTCTTATAGAGAAACAATTACGACCCATTCTGAAGTTAATATGAATTTTGATCGTTCCATTGGCGGAAAAGAACAGTATGCTCAATTTCGAATCCTATTTGAGCCTTTAGCTTCTGGGAGTGGGTTTGTTTTCAAGAATATGGTTAATAAAGAAGCCTTACCTGAAAGATTTGTTTTGGCTATAAAACAGGGTATTGTGGACTCTCTAGATAGTGGGGTCTTAGCTGGGTATACCTTAATAGACTTCAAGGCAACTATTACAACTGGAAGCTATCGAGAAGAATCTACAGAAATGGCTTTTAGAATGGCAGGTTCTTTATCTTTGAGAGACGGGATCAGAAAAGCCCATCCTATAATACTTGAGCCAGTGATGAAGGTACAAATAACAGTTCCAATTGAGTATACAGGAGAAGTTATTGGTGATCTTAATGCTCGAAAAGGTAAGATTCGTGGTATGGAAGAGCAATATGGCACTCAATTTTTGACAGCAGAAGTACCTCTTGCTGCAATGTTTGGCTATTCGACTGATCTACGATCTGCAACTCAGGGTCGTGCTGTTTATACAATGCAATTTAGCCAGTACGAACCTATTTCTCAAAATTTATTTAACGAAATTGTAGGAAACTCTCAGATTTGATATTGCTGAGAAGTTTATAGCTTGGGTAATAATTCAAAATTGAGGAGAAAACATGGCAAAAGAAAAATTTGATCGTTCCAAACCACATGTAAATATTGGAACCATTGGGCATGTCGACCACGGTAAAACTACGTTAACAGCTGCAATTACAAAAGTACTTTCAATGAAAGGAATGGCTGAATTGAAAGACTATGGCCAAATTGATGCTGCTCCTGAAGAAAGAGAACGTGGGATTACTATTGCCACTGCACATATTGAGTATGAAACCGAAAAAAGACACTATGCTCATGTTGACTGCCCTGGACATGCCGATTACGTAAAAAATATGATTACTGGAGCAGCCCAAATGGATGGAGGAATCCTAGTTGTTTCAGCCGCTGATGGCCCGATGCCTCAAACAAGAGAACATATTTTATTAGCACGTCAGGTTAACGTACCCTATCTAGTAGTATTTTTAAATAAAGCTGACCAAGTTGACGATGAAGAATTATTAGAACTCGTTGAACTTGAAGTACGTGAATTGCTTAGCAGTTACGATTTTCCAGGCGATGACGTACCTTTGGTAACTGGTTCTGCTCTAAAAGCTTTAGAGTCTACCTCAACAGACCCAAGTAGTGAGGAATATACACCGATATTAGAGCTTATGAATGCTGTTGATGCAACAGTACCAGAACCTGAAAGAGATTTAGACAAAGACTTTTTGATGTCTGTGGAGGATGTATTTACTATTTCAGGCCGTGGTACCGTAGCAACAGGACGTATCGAGCGAGGAATTGTAAGGGTAGGTGATGAAGTAGAAATTTGTGGCATTAGGGAAACGCAAAAAACCACTGTGACTGGCGTAGAAATGTTCCGAAAAACTTTAGATGAAGGACGTGCAGGTGACAACATAGGTTTGTTGGTTCGTGGCTTAAAACGTGATGAATTGCAGAGGGGTCAAGTGATATGTAAGCCAGGTTCAATAACCCCTCATACAAAATTCAAAGCTCAAGTCTATGTGTTAACGAAAGATGAGGGTGGAAGACACACTCCATTTTTTACAAATTATCGTCCGCAATTTTACTTTAGAACTACTGATGTCACTGGTGTTATTAGCCTACCTGAAAATACAGAAATGGTTATGCCAGGAGATAACATTGAAATAGAAGTCGAACTAATTACTCCTATTGCGATGGAACGTGAATTGAGATTCGCAATTCGTGAAGGTGGACGTACAATTGGTTCCGGTGTTGTCACAGAAATTATTGAGTGAGGGGAAATGGAACATAAAATAAAAGTCCGTTTTAAAGCATATGACGATAAATTATTGGACCAGACAGTTGGTGAAATTGTGCATACAGTTAAACGGACAGGTGCTAAAATCGTAGGGCCTATTCCACTTCCAACCCGTATCAATAAGTATACAGTCTTACGTTCTCCCCATGTTGATAAGAAATCACGTGAGCAATTTGAGATGAGGACGCATAAAAGACTACTATATATACTGGAAACTACTCCACAAACTATGGATGCTTTAATGAAGCTTGATATTTCTGCTGGGGTAGATATCGCGATCAAACAAGGTTAAATGCTTCATTCGAGGTAAATAGATGGCAAAGTTAGAAGTACTATCTTTAAATAAGGAGGTCACTGGGGCAGTCGAGCTTAGTGAAGAAATAAGTAACATGCCCTACAAGCCCTATATAATAAAGGAAGCAGTTGTTCACTACCTAGCAAAAATAAGGCAAGGAACACATGCAACCAAAGGCAGATCTCAAGTTTCAGGAAGCACTAGAAAGCCTTGGAAACAAAAAGGTACAGGACGAGCTAGGGCTGGTAGCGTAAAATCTCCTATTTGGCGACAAGGTGGAGTGGTTTTTGGCCCTACCCCTCGTAGTCACTCGAAATCAATTAACAAAAAAGTTATTAAGCAGGCATTAAAATCCGCTATAGCTGAAAAAATTAGAAATAAACAAGTTATCGTTGTAGATAATCTAGACTTAGAAAACCATAAAACGAAAAACTTTAGCAAAACTCTCGATAATTTGGAGTGTAGCAAGTCTCTAATCGTCGTTGATTCTATCTCAAAAAACCTAGCTCTAGCATCGCAGAATTTAGCAACTGTAGAAGTTATTCATTTTCGTAGTTTGAATGTGTACAAAGTGCTTAAATATGAAAAAGTAATATTTGTACGCAATGCTTTGTTATCTGTCGAAAAGAGGATATCATCATGAATTCCTTCAAAATAATCATTAAGCCTTTACTTACGGAAAAAACGACTTTGTTGCATGATTTCAATAACCAGATCGCTTTTGAAGTTGCGAAAGGTGCGAATAAGATTCAAATAAAAAATAGCATAGAAAAAATTTTTAATGTCAAAGTTTTAAATATCAGTACCGTAAATGTTACTGGAAAAAAAAAGAGACTTGGACGCCATGCAGGAAAACGTCCTAATTGGAAGAAAGCAATTGTTACCTTAGCCGAGGGCCATAAAATTGAATATTTTGAAGGTGCATAGGATATACAATGTCTATTCGAATATATAAACCAACATCACCAGGCCGCCGTGGCATGAGCGGTTTCAAGTTTGAAGAAATTACAACTGATACGCCGGAAAAATCTCTCTTAGCTCCTATTAAGAAATCTGGAGGTCGTAACAATAAAGGGCGAATTACGGTACGCCACAGAGGTGGTGGACATAAGCGGCGTTATCGAGTCATCGATTTCAAACGTAGTAAATACGATATACCAGCCAAAGTATTAACAATTGAATATGATCCTAATAGAAATGCTCGTATATCCCTTGTAAGGTTCATCGATGGCGAAAAGCGTTATATAATAACACCCGAGGGTCTAAAAGTTGGTGATAGTATCGTAACAAGCAGATCTGCAGAAATTCGTGTAGGAAACACACTACCATTAAGAAATATTCCGGTAGGTGCTTTGTTACATTGTGTGGAGTTGTACCCAAGAAAAGGAGCCCAACTAGCTAGGAGCGCAGGAACTTCAGTACAATTAATGGGAAAAGATGATAAGTATGCGCAATTAAAGCTGCGTTCAGGAGAGATTCGCCGGGTCAGAGTTGATTGTTTGGCAACTGTAGGTGTTGTTGGAAATGCAGAGTTTATGAACCTTAAATTAGGTAAAGCTGGCAGATATCGATGGAAAGGAGGAAGACCAACGGTTCGTGGAGTTGTTATGAATCCTGTGGACCATCCTCATGGTGGTGGAGAAGGTAGAACCTCCGGTGGACGGCATCCTGTTACCCCTTGGGGTATTCCAACAAAAGGATATAAGACAAGAAAAAATAAATCTACTGAGAAGTATATAGTTAGAAGACGTCACGTATAAGATAAGGAGCAGGTTGTGCCTAGATCTCTTAAAAAAGGTCCATTTGTCGACGAACATCTGGTTAAAAAGGTGTCTCTAGCAAGAGAAAAGCAAGATCGTAAACTGATTAAAACTTGGTCACGACGTTCTGTAATTTTGCCAGAATTTGTAGGTCAAAACATTGCTGTCCATAATGGCAATAAATTTATCCCAGTGTTTATAACTGAAGAGATGGTCGGCTATAAACTAGGAGAATTTGCCCCAACAAGAACCTACCGAGGCCATATTAGCAAAACAGATAAAAGAGCTAAGAAGTAGTATGGATACGATGATGGAAGCAAAAGCAACTGTAAAAAATATTCGAATTTCTCCTAGAAAAGTTCGTACAGTTTTAGGTCTTATTCGTAATAAAAACATCCTACAAGCTTTTGCTTGTTTGGATTCAGTACATCGGTCAGCTGCCCCAGTAATTAAAACTCTTTTAAAATCTGCTGTTGCAAATGCTGATGATCTTCACCCAGGTATTGATGTAGATAATCTGATCGTCCGAGAAGCCTTTGCAAATGAAGGTGCAACTTTAAAGAGATTTCGGGCTAGGGCTATGGGTCGCGGAGCACGTATTAACAAACGAACAACTCATATTACTATAGTTGTTTCAACCCCTGCTTAAGTTTTAATAAACTGAACTTTATGAGGTACTCGTGGGACAAAAAGTAAACCCCATTGGTTTAAGACTTGGGATTACGAGAACTTGGAATTCCAAATGGTATGCAGAAAAGAAGTATTCTGAGCAATTACAAGAAGATATAGATTTACAGTCTTTTATAAAAAAGGCTCTAAAACATGCTGCAATCTCAAAAATTGAAATTGAGCGTGCTTCTCGTAAGATGAAAATTAATATTTTTTCAGCAAGACCAGGAATAATTATAGGCCGTAAGGGAGATGAAGTAGAAAAGCTCAAAAAATCCCTCGCTCGTTTAACAGAACGTGAGATTGTTGTTAATATTAAAGAAGTAAAACGACCTGAAATAGATGCGCAGCTAATCGCTGAAAATATTGCTATGCAACTGGAAAGACGTGTCGCGTATAGGCGAGCAATTAAACGTTCGATGGCATCCGCGATACGTATGAATGTTGAGGGCTGTAAAATTATGGTCTCTGGTCGATTGAATGGGGCTGAAATGGCCCGTAAAGAATGGATACGTGAAGGTAGAGTAAGGTTGCATACTTTGAGGGCTGATATAGATTATGGATTCGCTGAAGCTCTTACAACATATGGACTAATTGGGGTAAAAGTTTGGGTATATCGTGGAGAAAGTTTTGAACTACAGAGGAGTCGACGCAATAAGCGGAAGGATAAATAGATATGTTGATGCCCAAGAAAACAAAATATCGTAAAAGAATGAAAGGTCGTACAGAAGGCATTTCTCACACTGGAAATCGTGTTCAATTTGGTTCAGTAGGTCTGCAAGCTACAGGCCGAGGTTATATTACTGCTCGGCAAATTGAAGCCGCTCGCCGAGCTATCACACGAAAACTAAAACGAGGCGGAAAAATTTGGATACGAGTTTTTCCTGATAAACCTATCACTAAAAGACCCGCAGAAACACGTATGGGTAAAGGCAAAGGATCTGTAGATTCATGGGTTGCAGTAATTTACCCTGGAAGAATTTTATATGAGGTAGATGGCATTGATACAGAGGTAGCCGAAGAAGCTTTAAGATTGGCAGGCTTTAAGTTACCGGTGAAGACTCAGATAACTAAAAGAGGAATTATACAATGAAAGCTACAAAATTACGTGGGCTTGGTATCGAAGAGTTAGAGGTTAAGCTTTCTGAAATGGAAGAAGAGCAACTACGAAGGCGTTGTAATGCTGTTATTTCGCAACTACCTAATGTTCAATTGATAAAACAAGGTCGAAAAGAAATTGCTCGTATTAAAACAATTCTTAACGAAAAACGTCGAAAAAAGCTATAAACAATGGAAAGAAATAATAAGAAATCAAAAATAGGCACTGTTGTAAGCAATAAAGGGGACAAGTCAATTGTTGTACGTGTAGAAAGGATTGTTCCCCATCCTTTATATAAAAGGACCGTAAAGCTTTCTAAAAAATATATGGCCCATGATGAGGAAAATTCCTGCCAGATTGGAGATATTGTACAGATTGTAGAATGTAGACCAATTAGCCGAAGAAAGTGCTGGCGTTTATTAGAAGTTATGAAGCCCGTGTAAGTTATAGGAAAATTTTCGTATTCGTAAGGTAAATTATGATCCAGATGCAAACAGTTTTAGAAGTAGCAGACAACTCTGGTGCTAAGAAATTGATGTGTATTAAAGTACTTGGTGGCTCAAAAAAACGTTATGCAAGTGTCGGGGATATTATTGTTGCATCGGTCAAAACCTCCTTGCCAAATTCTAGGGTTAAATCCGGTGACGTTGTAAAAGCTGTAATAGTACGGACCGCAAAAGAGATCCGTAGAAATGATGGAACTTACATTAAATTTGATAAAAATGCTGCTGTAATAGTAGATAATAAGCGCGAACCTGTAGGGTCAAGGATTTTTGGTCCTGTTGCACGTGAATTAAGAACAGGTAAATTTATGAAGATTCTTTCATTAGCACCTGAAGTTGTTTAATGGCAACTCTAATATGAAATGCATAAGGGGAATAGAATGAAAACGGGATCTATCCGTGTCGGAGATGAAGTTCAAGTGATTGCGGGGAAAGATAAAGGCCAAGTTGGAAAAGTTTTAAAGATTGACTGGAAGAAAAAAAGGATTTTAGTTTCTGGTGTAAATATAGTGACACGCCACATAAAGCCTAATCAACAAAACCAACAAGGCAATCGAGAAGAATCAGAAGCGCCGATTAGCTATTCTAATGTTTTATTGTATTCTGCTTCTGTAAAGAAAGGTGTGCGTATTCGCACCGTGCGTTCTAATAAGGTAAAAACACGGATTTGTGTTAAGTCTTCAAATGTAATTGAGTGAGTTGTAGCGTGAGCAAGTTATTAACAATATATAAGCAGAACCTCGTTGCCAGTATGATGGATCAATTCGGTTATAGGAATATCCATGAAGTTCCTAAAATTAAAAAAATCGTTTTAAATATGGGACTTGGAGAAGCTGTACAAAACCCTAAAGTCATAGAAGCTGCTTCTGAACAATTGGGCTTGGTTTCTGGACAGAAAGTAGTAGTCACACGAGCTAAAAATTCAATAGCAGGCTTTAAATTACGAGAAGGAGTCGCTATTGGATGTATGGTTTCTTTACGCTCTCAAAAAATGTGGGACTTTTTGGATCGATTGATAACTGTTGCTTTGCCACGTGTACGAGATTTTCGAGGGCTTTCTCCAAAAGCATTTGATGGCCTCGGAAATTATACTCTAGGTATAAGAGAACAGTTGATTTTTCCAGAAATCGATTTCGATAAGATCGACAAAGTTCGAGGAATGAATATTACTATAGTTACAAGTGCTGCTTCCGATGAGGAAGCACGAGCTTTATTAAAGGGATTAGGGTTTCCTTTTAGAAAATAGCAAGTTGGGATATTAATTATGGCAAAAAAATCTCTACAAGTTAAAGCAAACCAAAAGCAAAAATATCAGGTTCGTACCTATAATAGATGTTCGTTCTGTGGAAGATCTAGAGGATATTTACGTAAATTTGGGATGTGCCGTATCTGTTTTAGAAAAAAGGCAGGGTTCGGTCTAATCCCTGGTGTAATTAAATCTAGTTGGTGATTACAATAGGATATTAAGGGGAAATTATGTCTATGTCAGACCCAGTTGCAGATTTGTGTACGCGTATCCGCAATTCAGTAATGCGTAAGCATGCTACTACTATAGTGCCTTACTCAGTAATTAAAAAGAATATCGTAGCTGTTTTACAGCAAGAAGGGTTTATAGAGGGCTGGAAAATTAAAAATGCAAAGCCAAGTGCATTAATTGTTATCTCCTTGAAATACTATGAAGAGGAAAGTGTCATTCGGACTATAAAACGTATAAGCAAACCAGGACGAAGGATTCATTCGAAAGTAAACGACATGAAGCCAATTTTAGGCGGACAAGGAATTGCCGTAGTTACAACTTCTAAAGGTGTTCTTTCAGATAAAGACTGTCATCGATTGAATGTAGGTGGCGAAGTACTTTGTCACATTTGGTAAAGAAAGGTATAGATGTCTAGAATTGGAAAAAAGCCCGTAAATCTACCTAAAAATTTAAATGTATCTTATGATAGTAAAAATTTGGTAATAAAAGGGCCAAAAGGAGAAATGCATTTTACTATCCCTAGTCCAATCGATTTGATTATATCAGAAACTGAACTATCTGTTAAAGCTGATTATAAAAACGATACAAATTCAAAAGCATTGATGGGCACGACACGTGCTACCATAGAAAATATAGTTTTTGGTGTTACAGAAGGTTTTAAAAAAAAATTGAACCTAGTAGGTGTAGGCTATCGTGCCGCAGTGAATGGCGATAAGCTTCAACTAAATTTAGGATATTCACATCCAGTAAATTTTAAATTACCGCATAATGTTCATGCAAAAGTTGAAGGGAATACACAAATATTTCTTGAAAGTTGTGACAAGCAACTTTTAGGACAAGTGATCGCTGATATTAGAAATTTTCGTCCTCCTGAGCCTTATAAAGGAAAAGGTATTTTGTTGGAAGGAGAAGTAGTTAGAAGAAAAGCGGGTAAATCAGGGAAAAAATAATCTAAGAACAGAGTTCCAAATGAAAAAGACTTCAAAACGCTTAGCATCTAGAAAACATAGACATGAAAGAGTACGTCGTAAAATATCTGGTAGTACTCAAAGGCCCCGTTTGGCAATTTTCAGATCTGCAAAACATATTTATGTACAAGCAATTGATGATGAGAGGGGTTGTACTTTAGCTAGTGCATCCACTGTTGATCCTTCATTAAAACAAAATTATACAGGATATTCAGGCAACAGAAATGCTGCTCAAGCAGTTGGAAAAATGATTGCGGAACGCCTCTTGGAAAAGTCTATTTCTTCCGTAGTTTTTGATCGCGGTGGTTTTTTGTATCACGGACGTATTCGGGCCTTAGCCGAGGCTGCTCGTGATGCTGGGTTGAGTTTTTAACTAATTTTGAGATTAGGGGGTTAGTTGTCTGAGAAAAATTCGGATAAAGAGAAAAAGGAACTTATTGAAAAAGTAATCCGAGTAAGTCGTGTTGCTAAAGTTGTTAAAGGTGGTAGGCGCTTTAGTTTTAGTGCACTCGTTGTAGTTGGTGATGGAAAAGGCAGAGCTGGACAAGGTCTTGGTAAAGCTGGCGAGGTAACGGAAGCGATCAGAAAAGGTATAAGCGCAGCTACAAAAAATATGCACCCGATTGCTTTGACAGGAACTACTATACCTCACAAAATAATTGGGCATTATGGATCGGGTCGCGTACTTATGAACCCTGCGAAAAAGGGACACGGTATTATTGCTGCTGGTCCTGTTAGAGCGATTTTAGAAGCTGTTGGTATTCATGATATTAGTGTAAAAAGCTTAGGATCTCGTAATCCACACAATTTAGTACGAGCTACCTTTGATGCACTTACTGCTCTCAAGTCTTTCGAAGAAATTGCACGGAGACGTGGCAAAGATGTTGAATACTTAAAATCTTAACGTATAGAGTTGTCATGGTAAAAGTTAAGGTAAGACTTGTTCGAAGTCCCATAGGACAAACTAAAAAACTAAAAGAGAATCTCAAAGGCTTAGGCTTAAGCAAAATTGGTCAAGAGCGAGTTTTTCATACCGATCCTAGAATATTAGGTATGATTAAAAAAGTTTCGCACTTAGTCGAATTGCAAGAGATATAATTTTTCAAGGTATTTGATATGAATTTGCATAACTTAGAGAAACCATTAGGCTCGAAAAAAAAGCCTAAAAGAGTAGGCCGTGGCCCCGGAAGTGGTTCTGGAAAAACATGTGGAAAAGGTCAAAAAGGACAAAAGTCACGATCTGGAGGTAAAGTAAGAAGAGGGTTTGAAGGGGGACAAATGCCTTTGTATCGTCGGCTTCCAAAATTTGGTTTTACTAACCCCAATGCTGTAACCTTTTCTATTATTAATCTATCTACCTTGGAAAATAGATCGGATGTGGCTTCAGGAGAAGTTTTAACAAAGAACTTACTCAAGGAAAAACGTATTGTTCGAAATTTGAATCATCCTATTAAGCTACTCGCTGATGGAACATTGACTAAAAGTTTAAAGATAGAAGTTGATAAAGCTAGTCAAACTGCGTTGGAAAAAGTAAAAGCCGCTGGCGGCGAGGTTTTGTTGAAAGTGTGATATGTGGACAGTCTTCCAAAATATATACAAAATTGATGAGTTACGTAATCGTATAATATTTACGATTTTAATGCTTATTGTGTTTAGAATAGGTGCTCATATACCTACACCAGGAATCGATGGTGAAGCATTAAGCAAATTTTTTGAAGCACAAAGCGGATCAATTTTAGGTTTCTTTAATATGTTCACAGGAGGAGCTTTAGGGCGCTTAACAGTTTTTGCCCTCGGAGTGATGCCATATATTACTGCCTCCATTATTATTCAACTATTGACGGTTGTTTTCCCTTACTTAGAACGTCTTTCAAAAGAAGGTGATGCCGGTAGAAAAAAGATAACAGCTTACACTCGCTATGGGACGATTGGTTTAAGCATTGTACAAGCATTCGGTATTTCTGTAGGCCTACAAAGTATGGCAGCACCGGATGGTTCTCCTGTCGTCATTTCAACAATGAATCCATGGGCATTTCGTGCGTTGACAGTGATTACTCTCACTGCAGGAACAACTTTTTTGATGTGGGTAGGAGAACAAATTAACGAAAGAGGAATAGGTAATGGTATCTCACTTCTGATTTTTGCGGGTATCATTATTGACATGCCAGGAGCACTACTTAATTCTGCTCAGTTGGTTCAGACTGGCCAATTATCTCTTCTTTTAATTTTATTGGCAGGTGTATTGGTAGTTGCTGTGTTATTTGGGGTCATTTATATGGAGACTGCCTACAGAAAAATTCCTGTCCAATATGCAAAGAGGGTCCAGGGAAATAAGATGTTTGGTGGGCAGTCTTCGCACCTTCCGTTAAAGATCAATTCTTCTGGAGTAATACCTCCTATTTTTGCATCTTCGATCTTGGCTTTTCCTGCAACAATCACAAGCTTTGTAACTGTTCCATGGATGCAAGCTATTGGTGCTCAATTGGTTCCTGGTCAAGTAGTTTATTCCTTACTATTTGGTTTAATGATCTTCTTCTTCTGTTTCTTTTATACTGCAATCCAATATAACCCTGTAAAAATTGCAGATGAAATGAAACGGTATGGAGGCTACATTCCAGGCATTCGACCTGGAAAAAAGACATCAGAATATATCAATTCTGTCTTAACTAAACTAACGTTTGGTGGAGGACTATATCTGGTAGCTGTCTGTGTGTTTCCTGAGGTCTTATTTTTGAATATGGGGCTTCCGTTCCTTTTTGGAGGAACCGCATTATTAATCATTGTTGGTGTTGCTTTGGACACAGTCAACCAAATTGAAACATTTCTTTTGAATCGTAACTATGATGGCTTCATGAGAAAAAGTAGGCGTCGTCAATCTAGTAGAACACGTCTGCGTCTATAGAGCCATAAAGTTTTCACAGGGAAAAAGTTACTCTAACGTATTCGCAATTCTCACTTGTACTGTCATTTAGTTCCAATTCATAAAAATTAAAGGCCCTATGAAAGTCAGAGCATCTGTAAAAAAAATGTGTGATAAATGTCAAGTAATTAGGCGACATGGGATATTACGCGTAATATGTGAAAATCCAAAACATAAACAGCGTCAAGGTTAATTAGGAGAGACAAGTGGCCAGAATTGCAGGGATAGATCTACCAAAAAGAAAAAGAATAGAAATAGCGTTAACCTACATTTATGGGATTGGCATACCTACTTCAAAAAAGATTCTTGAAAATACTGGAATTGATAAAGATACTAAAGTACAGGATCTCTCCGATGTAGAAGTTAATAAAATACGAGAGGTAATCGAGAACGAATTACAGGTTGAAGGAGACCTTCGTAGAGAAGTCAATTTGAACATTAAGCGCCTAATGGATTTAGGAAATTATCGAGGTTTACGTCATCGACGAGGTTTACCTGCACGTGGTCAACGTACAAAGACAAATGCAAGAACTCGGAAAGGCCCTCGGCGTATTGTAGGAAGAAAGAAAAAATAAAGACACGCACGAATCTAAGAAACTAAAGGATAATAAAAACATTTTTTAAAAGTGAATTATGGCAAAAAAACGATCCTTTAAGAAAAAAGAAAAAAAAAATGTCGAGCAAGGAGTTGTACATATACAAGCTTCTTTCAATAATACCATTGTGAGCATTTCTGATACCAGTGGCAATGTTATTGCTTGGTCTAGCACTGGTTTGCATGGTTTTAAAGGTTCTCGAAAAAGCACTCCTTTTGCCGCAAAATTGACAGCAGAAGATGCAACTCATAAAGCAAGAGAAATGGGTATGAAAGAGGTCCAAGTGTTTATTAAAGGGCCTGGAGCTGGTCGTGAGTCTGCATTACGTGCGATCGCTTCAGAAGGTATTAAGGTGACAAGTATTCGAGATGTAACACCTGTCCCTCACAACGGTTGTCGTCCACCCAAGCAACGGAGAATTTAATCCAAGTTTAAGGAATTTATGTTTGCAAAGAATTGGGCCGCTATAGCTAAACCAAAACAATTACAAGTCGAAACTAGCACTTTTAGTGACTCGTACGCAAAATTTGTTGTAGAGCCTTTGGAACCTGGTTATGGTATCACATTAGGGCATGCTCTAAGGCGAATTTTGTTGTCTTCTATTTGGGGAAGTGCAGTTTTTGCAGTTCAAATTGAAGGAATTTCACATGAATTTACTCATGTCCCGGGTGTGGTTGAAGATGTTGTTGAAATTATTCTCAATTTGAAAGAGTTACAGATAAAACAATTTGAAGATAATATTGTTGAACTAGAGTTAATTGGTGAAGGACCTTGTACTCTAACAGGTAGTGATATATCGACTTTCGAAAAAGTCGATATTTTGAATCCTGAATTGAAAATCGCTACCTTAAATGAAGATGCAAAGCTCAGCATGGTGTTATATGTTTGCCAAAATAAAGGGTATATACCAGCAGAAGAAAACCAAGAAGAAGATCTTCCTTTGAGTGTTATTTATCTCGATTCTAATCATTCACCAGTCACACGTATCAATTATGAAGTACAAAATGCTCGTGTAGGTCAGCAAACTGAATACGATAAGTTGATTTTTGAGTTGTGGACTAATGGTTCAGTTTCGCCGGATGATGCAATTGCATATGCAGCAAAAATTTTAAAAGAACATATGGACATTTTTATCAATTTTGATGAGAAAGCAGTTGAACCTGAACCTGAAGAAGAAGAAGAAACTCCACAATTTAATGAAAATTTGTATCGTAGCGTGAGTGAATTAGAGCTTTCGGTTCGCTCGATTAATTGCCTTCAAAATGCAAAAATTGAAACGATAGGAGATTTGGTTCAAAAGTCTGAGCAAGAAATGTTAAAAACTAAGAATTTCGGTCGGAAATCTTTGAATGAAATTAAGACAATTCTATCGACAATGGGTTTGACTCTTGGAATGAAACTGGAGAATTTCGATCCTCAAAATAATCCCTATGAAAAAAAGAAAAAGGTTACTTGATCGCTTATTAAGCTGCATGGGATTAAATTTTAGGATTACTCACATTGTAATTTTATTACGTTAGGTAAGAATATGCGCCATTTAAAAGCAGGTAGACGCCTGGGAGTATCGACTTCTCATAGAAGGGCTATGATGCGTAACTTAGTTACTTCTATACTAGAACATCAACAAATTACATGCACTGTGGCTCGTGCAAAAGAATTACGAAAACCTTTAGATAAAATGATTACTTTAGGTAAGCGTGGTGATTTGCATGCCCGGAGACAAGCCTTAAAATTTATAAAATCAAAAGACGCGATGTCCATGTTGTTTGGAGAGCTTGCAGAGCGATATAAAGAAAGAAATGGAGGCTATGCAAGAATTATTAGATTGGGTAAACGAAGACTGGGAGATGGAGCCGAGATGGCCATAGTTCAACTCTTAGGTAGCCCTCAAGATGTTCTTTCCGCTACGAAAAAGAAAATTGCAAAAAGTAATACTAAAGAAAAGATCAATGTTTTAGAAGAAGTAAGCCAAGAAGTTACTTCTAAGACATCGTCAACTTAGAAAAATTCCAACCTCTGTACAAGAAAGATTTTATACAGTTGGTTTTATTTCCTTTAAGAAAATTAGATCTTTAATGAGGTCATGACTTTGTATAAGTTAGGCCTCATATTTCATGCTCCTAAAAAAATATACTGCATTAGTTTTAGGCTGTTTTGTGTATCTTTTGATCCATAGAACGTTCTGGACTAACGCAGCCCTTCCAAAAACGCCCCCTTTCAAGATCTCAGAACAGCATACTGGTAAGATAAAAAGAAGTAATGCCTACGGCTAAAAACCCTTAATATAGGTTGTATTACTCTCCTCACCTCATGCTATATTTTGACAATTTGGTTGTTGTTGAATCTAGCCGAATCCAGAATACTTCCTTAGGGGGGTTCTATGCCTCAAATATACGAAGCTATCAGCATTTTTGATATCTTAAAAATTGGTGTTGGCCCATCCAGTTCTCACACGTTGGGACCTTGGAGAGCAGCACAGAGATTCTTGAAAGAATGCCTATCTCATCCGAAACTCAACCAAATAGACAGGCTAGAGGTAGATCTATATGGATCCCTCGCAAAGACAGGACCCGGGCATGGCACCGACGTAGCAATCATGATGGGATTACTTCAGGAGGATCCTGTTACTTGTATAACGAACCAAATTTTTAAAAAAATTGACCGTCTAAAAAGCGATCAACTTCTAAAACTTACAGTTTTGACTTCTTCTTCACAGCATCACTCTATAGTTTTTGATCCTACCCTACATATTCACTTTCAATGTGAAACAACACTCCCCTTCAATCCCAATGGTTTGAGGTTTAGAGCTTTCAATCAAGATTGCAACCTACTTGATGAAACCTATTATTCGATTGGAGGAGGATTTGTGATTCAGGAACACCAAAGATTGTCCACACAGCGAGATGTTCGTTTGCCTATGCCAATTGGAAATGCCAAAGACCTTTTAATACATTGTCGTCAAACTCGATGTACAATTCCAGAAATCGTCTGGCAGAATGAATTGGCATGGCGCACCGAAGAAGCAATTGATCAGGGGCTTCAAGAAATTTGGCAAACTATGAAGGCATGTATCTATCGAGGGTGCCATACCATAGGAGAGCTTCCTGGTGGCTTGAAAGTACAACGTCGAGCATCTGAAATGGCAGCCAACCTGTTCGTCAATCTACCTGATTCCAAAACCGCAATTCAACGCCTGCGAGACCGTGCCGAAGAGAAACGCCAAATCGGAAAGAATTCACAATCTGGCGCACAAGACCAAACAGGAGGGAACTCTCAAATTAGATTTCAGCTTCCAATCCAATCGAGACTTCAAACAGAAGCACATGATACTAAAAACACAAATACCTCCTCTCCTTTAGAAATAGATGCTTTAGTTTCTCCTTCTACAATAGATGCTTGGCTAGCCGAGATCCGCCAGCAAGCTATTTCGTTTCCAAAAGTCTTGAAGTGGATCACCTGTTTTGCATTAGCAGTAAATGAAGAAAACGCCTCATTTGGCCGGGTGGTGACAGCTCCAACAAATGGTGCGGCAGGTGTGATTCCAGCGGTGCTGATGTACTATGTATGCTTTTGTGAAGGCGACAACGTGGGGGTTCGAAACTTTTTACTTACCGCGGGAGAGATAGGAAGTATCTTTAAAAAAGGCTCAACCATTTCAGCAGCGATGGGTGGGTGCCAGGCTGAAATTGGTGTATCGAGTTCGATGGCCGCAGCAGCACTCACACAATGTCTAGGAGGGACTCCAGAGCAAGTCTTGATGGCAGCCGAAATAGCAATGGAACATCATCTGGGAATGACCTGTGATCCCGTGGGTGGTTTGGTTCAGATTCCTTGTATCGAGCGAAACACAATGGGAGCTATTAAGGCCATTACTGCTTCCAATTTGGCACTGGAAAGTCATCCTGATCATGCCAAAGTGTCGTTGGATGATGTGATCCATACAATGTGGGAAACGGCGCAAGATATGGATACCAAGTACAAAGAAACTTCAGAGGGAGGACTTGCGATTCAAATTCCAGTGAATGTACCGGAATGCTAATTTCATGTAAGTGAAATCACACATTTCACAAGGAGTGAAAAATGTTCACCAATTGCTGGTGGTTTGTAGGGAGTTCGATTTGTGTTGCAATAATATTTGCATTGCACGTAGTCCCTTTTTTCACTGCTGACCATCGATTTGCTGAACAATTTCCTTATGCTTTTGGAACATTATTTATTTTTTTTTGGACCTGCCTCCAGACTTCAATTGGCTTGCTGCCCCCTATTTACCACCGATTTAGCAGATTTCCTTGGTCAGTCCCCTCGATAAGTTTTGCCTCCATTGTTTTTCTTGTTGCCTTGTTGGCAAGTCGTTCTCATCCAAAGACATTTATCTTTCTTACAACAACAGTACCTGTAGGTTTCATAAGTGTATTGTGGATCCTTATAGCAAGTGCTCCTAAAAATCAGATGCTGCTTATAATCTCTACGCTGGCAACACTTTTCAGCGCAGAGCTGACTTTCAGACATTTTTTGGTCACGGAACGTATTCCGAGCACCCAAGAACAATTTTCGGATTCTATTGCTCGCCACTGGCAAGAAGCCGTTCCTATAGAAAAGACCCCTGGCAATTTCAGAATCGTTGGGCTTTCAGATTCCTTTGGAGTGGCCGGAGGTAGTCAAAACTACCATTATTTGCTCCCTGACTTGCTGCGGCCTACTAATGTAGAAATCGTTAACATGTCACTAGGAGATTTCCAACCTGACCAAGAGGTTGAACTCTTCCGTCGCTTCGGGCCAACGTATCGCCCCGATTTGGTTTTATATGGTTTTTATGTGGGAAATGATTTTATCCATGTGGAAGGACGTCAGGTTTCCTACAATGGCTTTAACCTACGTATACAAGACGGTTTCGACACTTACATTTTTCCAAACTGGACCCTATTGCAGTGGCTTGCAAAGCAATTGAAGGCTTCTTACCACGATGCCAAATCGAAATGGAGGCAACCTCCTACTTCACAGGCAAGCGAAGAGGTGTCAATGGGCATAAAGCCGGAAGATTCCTTAAAGACATCGCCACAACCCGAACCCGTTTTTGAAAAAACGGTCTTTTTGACCATCATGAATGGCTTGTTGCAAATTTGCTGTGCTCAAGAAAAATCGACAGATGCTTTCGAACCCACGTTAAAATGGATTGATGAGTTGACCGCTTTAACCCAGACTTTGGATGCCGATTTTGTGATGGTGATCCATCCCGCTCAATTTCAAGTAGAAACCAAGTTGTATCAGCAGATACTCAAACAGTTTGGCAAATCGAGAGACGAGTTTGATCTCGATAAACCACAAAAGGTATTACAGGATTACTGCCAATCTCGGCAAATTTCCTGCTTAGACCTCCTTCCTACCTTCCGTAAAAACGGATCGGAAGGAGGCTTATATGCTCTACAAGAAACTCATTATAACAACGCGGGGAATCAATTGGCTGCCACCACCATTGTCGAGCACCTCACGTCTCGGCAACCTACTAACTGAACTGACTGCGTCAAGAAACGAGCTTAAGGCCTTTGCTTTCTAGCTCTTGTTCGAGACGCTGCATTTCTTCCACAGTCTCTCCAGCAACGATGCCATAGATATCAAGAATCTTAGGATTGTCTCGGTTTTGGCCTACCGAAAGGATTATGAAGTCTTTGCGGTCAAGATAAGCCCTTAAGGCTACCAAGACTTCATCCAAAGAACCCTCCATCTGGTAGTCTGTAGAATATTTGGCCACCTCTTTACCTAATGCAAGCAAGGTTGGGCGTTGTAAACACAACGGTGTCGAACCATTGACCCGAATATTGGCATCAATCATATGCAACTGCCCATCGCGATCCTCCAAGATATCCACGCCTACGACACCAAAGTAACCATGTTTCCTTAAAAAACGACTGAGCACCGCCACTTTGTGATGAAATTTGGTCATGTTATCTGGATGGTAATGGATGAATCCCCCCAAATGCACCCCTTCTGCAGATACCAACTGATTGGTCGCACCAATGAGCGTGGGGTCTCCTGACTTGTTCACATAAAACTGCACACAGTAGTTTTGGACTTCATTTTTCACAAAATCTGATACCACAACGGCATCCACTAATTTGAGCTCCAGATAGAGTTTCAACTCACTCAAACAGTATTCTAAATCTTTTTCGTTACGTATGATGTAGGTTCCTTCGCCAGAAAGTCCATGGGATGCTTTGATGAGATAAGGAAAATCGTAACGAACCTCAACATCATCAAGTCCCACTTCACTGAAGTCGAAGACTTTATAATGCGGATAATGCACCCCCATATCTGCCAGAGCAGTTTTACTTAGAAGATAATAATGCTTGTCGGGGTCAACAGCATGTTTGTCAGGAGCAATATGATCATATGGGAAAAGTGTGATGATTTTTTCTAAATCATCACGTTTATTGATATCGTGGCAATAGGTCTCATGATGCAATTGTACAATATTCTCATAGCGATGCCCGAAATGTTCTTTCCAATACATCACGAGTGTTTCAGGAGGCGTATCGGTAACAATTCCAGAAAGATCATCGCCTAATACGGCCAAATTTTTCCAAGGTTCTTTTTGCCGGATCTTATCGTAACCCACTTTCTTTTCCTCAACATTGCCATCTTGGATGATGTACTTTTTTGTATTGGGAAAGTGCGACCAACTCGCAGTGCAAGGATACGCCATTAAAAAGGTATGCTTGGCGTCATTCACCTCGTTCCGAAACAAATGGGAGAACGAGCCTACCTCAAAGTATTGGAAGTCATGGGTATCAGTCATAGTTCCTCATGGTTGTATAGGTTGACAAGGCCCCCAAATGATAGCTCAGTCGTGATTTTCGGTAGGTGCCGGTTCAAAATCAAGGGCTACGGAGTTAATACAGTAGCGCTTGTTGGTGGGGGCAGGGCCGTCATCAAAGACATGCCCCAAATGAGCATCGCATTTACTACAAACGACTTCAATGCGATGCATGAAATGAGTGTAATCATCCACAGTTCCTACATTTTCAGGTTCCATTGGCGACCAAAAACTAGGCCAACCAGTTCCTGAATCAAATTTGGTATGTGAATGAAATAAAGGGATTCCACAACACACGCATTTATAAGTCCCCTCTTCTTTGTTGTTGTAATATTCACCTGTGAATGCCCGTTCGGTGCCTTTGTGGCGGCAAACCGCCATTTGATCTGGGTTGAGTTGCTCAGCCCATTCCTCTTCAGTTTTAACAATTTTTTCCATACAATTGCCTCTGGTTTAATGTGAAAAAAGAACAGGTTGGTGCCAGCAGTTATTGTTCTCTGAAATTGTCCAGCTAAGCCAACCCATAGCCGACATTTCCGTCAATAACAATCTGTGGATCGGGACTGGGATCTGGACGCGGTAAGCCCTCATCTTCAAGCAACCCCAAATGAGCTTCTACGGCAACTCGTGCCAATACCAAGCAAGCATTGATTGAAGGCCCGGTTCCCCCCACGCCTTGCAAGTCTGGAAAGTAGAATCGGTAAGCGTTGCCTCCTTCCACGGAATCAATCACCAACGTGTAGCCATATTCCAGCATACTGTTTCCTTCCTGTATTTGAGTCAGTTTATAAATTCTCGTATACTTTCAATCTTCTGGTATTGCGAAAAAGGTGAACCGAGTTTAGTCATCAGGATCCTGTGTGTCAATCTGTGGTTGGGCTTCTATTGATATTGATTGAATGGATTGGAGAAAAAAAGATGAACGGTCGCATTCGTTTACACTCATTTGGACCCTATATTTCCTCGGGAGTTTACTCATGAAGATCACTCGTTTGTATACTGGTCAGGATGGAGAATCGCATTTTGAGGACTTCGAAATCCCATTGATCGATCAAGGTGATATTGGTCAACTGTCAACATTACAACCCACTACTGGTATCATCTTTCGCGAAACCACAGACTGTTACGACTATCAATGGCACAATGCGCCACAGCGTCAATACGTGATTATGCTTAGCGGTGAAGTCGAGATCGAAGTGGGTGATGGCACACGGCGTCGGTTCGGTCTCGGCGATGTTCTTTTAGCAGAAGACACCACTGGCCGTGGACATTACAGCCGAACAGTCAACCGTCAACCTCGACGCACGATCTTTGTGACCTTGGAATGAGGTTTGACAATGACACTTGACAGCATAATCAAACTTTGTATTACATGCTCGTAGAAATTCAGATATCGATTTGAGGCTGATCCAGCCTGTTTACTTTCCAAGTCGCTCCTGCAATGTGTGGGACCAACCACTTGGACTTTTCCAATTGAATCAGTAGTGAATGGAGGTGTGATCATGAGCGACAAACATATTTCTAAATTTCCAGGAGACAAGATGGATGTGGAATGGGATGGCCGATTATGCATTCATATCGGCGAATGTGGACGTGCCCAGGGTAACTTATTTGTGGGTGGACGTCAGCCATGGTGCCAGCCCAATCTGGTTTCTTCAGAAGAGGCGATCGAAGTGGTCAAACGCTGTCCTACTGGAGCACTCACGTATCAAGCTAAAGATGGAAGTCCAGCAGAAACTGCAGATGATAAGAATACAGTCACCATCGTTTACAATGGCCCTCTGTACGCTAAAGGGGCATTGGAAATTGACGGTGCCGCCGATGACATGCCAGGTGTCCAATTCCGTGCAGCTTTGTGTCGCTGCGGTCATTCGAAAAACAAACCTTTTTGTGACAACAGCCATGAAGAGGCTAAGTTCCAGGATTATGGAGCCGTCGGTGAAACCGGAGGAGGCATCGAAGCAGAAGGGGGTTCTTTGACTATCAAAAAGGCCCCCAATGGACCTTTGCTACTTTCTGGAAATTTCACCATTCATGCCGGGAGTGGACGAGAAGCTTGGAAAGGCACCAAAGCGGCCTTGTGCCGCTGCGGTCACTCTAAAAATAAACCATTCTGTGATGGAAGCCACAAACCAGAAGGTTTCACTGCCGATTGAACGTCCAATCAAAGCTAATTGAACGTCCGATCAAAGCTATCGGAAAAAGCGATGTTACAACTTGAGTGGAATCGAAGAAATTGCCGAAATCGACAACATAGTGTGGATTTTGGTGGGTAAAGCAAAGATGAAATGCAGGACTACCATTCTCCACTTTTGAAGAAGAGGGCCGGGAAGATTAGTAATCCTGCACGGAGGAGGTCTTACCAGCGTCGTCCTTTGATACGCTCTAGTTGTTTTTCTAGTTCAGCGGCGGCTTCAGCACCGGTCTTTTTGCCGGCTAGCACATTGTGAACTTCAGACCAAAATTTACTGGAAACTCGATTGTACTTCCTTGCCGTTACGGAGGAAGGCCGAGCAACAGCATTTTTGAAGGTATCCAACAGACTTACCATAAACGGAGCCTCTGCTGCCAATTTAGGATCCTCATATGCATCCGGTCGAGTAGGTAGATTTGAGTGCTTGATCGCCATCCGCATTTGGCTCTCTTTGGTTGTCAAGTATTCAACAATCTTTGCGGCTGCTTCTGGGTTTTTAGAATACTTGCTTACAGCGAGCTGCCAACCACCGAGAGCACCGCTGTGTTTACCTGTGGCTCCACCCATAGGAATCGGAGCGACTCCGACCTTGCCTTTGATGGGAGATTCATCCCCTTGGGCTAACGACCAGGCATAAGGCCAATTTCTCATGAAAATCGCATTACCCGATTGAAACACACCTCGAGAATCTTCTTCAGCATAGTTAAGAATACTTTCTGGAGTGATTCCATCCGCGATCCAGGAACGAGCCGTATCCAATGCCTCTATAGCCTTCGGATTGTTGATACTAATAGTACCATCTTTCTCTACAATCGTGCCCCCTCCAAAAGAATCGATCCACTCTAAAGCATCACATGTTAAGCCTTCATAGGCTCTTCCTTGCCATACAAAACCAAGCAGCTTCGGATTGTTCTCTTTCGCCATGATATCTTTAGAGATTCGCTCCAAATCGGCCCAAGTCTTAGGGGCTTCGTGTCCATGCTTGTCCAGTAGGTCTTTGCGATAATACATCAGGCCTGCGTCCGTGAAATATGGTACGCCCACAAGTCGCCCTTTCGAATCGGTATTATTTTTTACAATCGATTCAAAATGCGCATTGATATGGCTCTCTGGAATGTACTCTTTGAGATCGATAAAATGCTTGGCTAACAATCCAGGCCAAATCACGTCGATCATAAAAATGTCAACATCCGTACTTTTTGCAGCTAAAATTTGTTGAAAAAACCCTAAGGCATCGCTACTCAGCCGTGGATTGACAAACAATTCAACCTCATGTCCATTTGCTTTCGCCCACTCATTTGCCATATTTTTACAAGATTGCGAACGCTCATCCCCCGGACCACAAGCAATTGTGATCTTTGCGGCATGCAGGGTATTTACTCCCACTACGGAGTAAGCCAATGCTAAAAATCCTACCAATGCGGCAAACAATGCTCGTTTCATACACCTCCTAAATTGTTTGGTTAATTAACCACATTCCTTTTTCAAAGAAATGCCGTGTTCGTAGAGTCATCTCTACACGTTCTTGCATAACGTTTATGATCGAAACCGGTTTCATGAAACCGGTTTCAAAACAGAAGCTATCCTAATGACTTTGGTCTGTCAAGGACTTCATTAACAAAAATTTAACTTTGTTTCCCTTGAATATTGTCAGTCGAAACGATTGCCTCCAAATTGGAGTTCATAGAACAAAACCTCCAATAGGACATTGGACCTAAGGCAATATATTGTTCAATACAAAAATTATCTCCTTCTCGGTTACTATCATTTTAAACAGGTTCACGATTGCTTCAGAGATAGCGAAATACAAGGTGGATAACGCTCCTCATCAAGCCACTATGAAATAAGAATTGTTTGACAATGAATCCATACTCAAATCCTCAAGTGACTTATTCGGTAATGTAAGCTCAACGCTACGTAGGCTTGTTCGGATTGCATGCACTGCGAAGTCTTTTGCATGAGGCTGAGCTTAACATCAACTTGAAACCGGTTTCTAAAACAAATCCCTTACAAAAATTTTAACCTATCAGGAATTTTATGGATAAAACTTCAATACTTGATTTTCCCTTGATTTGATTAAGATTTATCAGATGAAAGAAATTATTCCTCAGTTCGAGAGGTCATTTTACGTTACTATGAAACCAGTTTCTACAAGATTCAAAACCTCGTTGACAACTCCACAACCTTTATCCTATGCTGGAATCTAGTTACTAGCATTTCATCAATTGTCCTTTTTAGAATCTGTAATCATTGAAGAAACCGAGAAAATATGGCTACGATCAAAGAAGTTGCAAAGCTATCAGGGGTTTCCAAAGCCACGGTTTCACGAGTACTGACTGGCAACGCCAAAGTGAATCCAGAGACCTATGACAAAGTCATGAGGGCCATGCAGCAGCTCGATTACAAGCCAAACACAGTCGCTAGAAACTTAGCCTCCCGTCGTTCGAACGCGATTGGAGTCTTGGTAGGAGATATAGCGAGTCCCTTCTACGGCACCTTGTTGAAAGGAATCGAAATGCAGGTCGAATCGGTAGGCATGCAACTGATTATGGTGGATGGCAATGAGGACGAAAAAAAAGCCAAGGATGCGGTTGAGTTTTTGATCAATCAAAAGTGTGAAGCATTGTTGATCTGCCAATCCAATATTTCGGATTACTATATTCGGTTTTGGATCGAAAAAGGGCACCATTTGGTGTGTATCAATCGTTACCTGCCGGAGTTGGAAGCTTCCTGTATTTATGTGGATAACGAAGTGGGGGGCTTTTTAGCCACACAACATTTGGTGGAGCATGGACATCGTCGAATCGTGCATTTGGCGGGTCCGCTTTCCATCATCGATAGCCAACTGCGTATGCAAGGCTATCAAAGGGCATTGAAAGAGCACGGCATTGCTTTCGATCCTAAATTGGTCTTGAACGGAACTTTCGACGAAGAAAGTGGCTATATCAACACCCGCGTATTGATCCAACAAAAGGTTCCTTTCACTGCAATTTTTGCGGGCAATGACCACATGGCTGCTGGAGCAATGGCCGCAATTTTCGAAGCGGGTCTGAAAATTCCAGACGATGTGTCTATTGTTGGATTTGATGACATCATTTGGACGCGCTACCTCTACCCTCCGCTTACGACCATCCACCAACCTCTCTTGGAAATGGGACAGACCAGTGTGGAATTGGTCCTCAATTCTGCATCCTCAGCCCCCCCTCCATTCATTCCAACGCTAGTGCAGCGGCGTTCCGTAGCAAAACGTTTGTGATTTTCTAATCACAACTCACCAATCCAAAAGGAATGCATATTGGCCAGACCATGTTTACCGGCTGGAACATCTTCCAGAATGAGATAGTCATCTGTGTAGAGGGATGCCGTAAGGAACAATCGGGGGAACCAACTTCGCTCATATAAAACATCCCCATAAGGGTGTTCTACTGTCCAAAGATTCAATAACCACGCTGGCGACATATACAACTGACCATCTGGATAAATGTGCCCAGAAGCATATAGAGTTTTATCCCTGATCGAGGCACTCGTATAGAGCAAGTTCAAATTCAACAAAGGCTGACCGGAAGAAATCTTGGATTCATTTGGATTAAACAACATGATTTTTTGTTGGGGACCTTCCACCAACAACACTGAATGCAACTCCTTAGAGTCCTCCCTAGTTTCCACAGTGGGAATGACCTGGATGTTCGCGGGCTGAGTTGCCTTGAAGTGCTCCTCCACCGAATCCCGAAATACACTGAATTTGGGGTGAATCAAGTGAGGTTGGATCCGATAAATACGTAGCACCCCCCAATCCTGAACAGGTTCTGAAAAATGCAAAGGGATCGGAATGCTTCGTTGGTTTGCAAAGTTATTGGCCGCACGCTGTTTCTCCAATCGAAGGTATTCAACATTACCAAAGACTTCCCTCGATAAATCACTCGAATCGGATTCTTGGCTTTCTAAAAAATAAATATTGTCCAGCTTTCCCGAATTCAAGATGTTCAGCACTCGATCTCGCATTCCTGGATTGCCATACAGATACATCCAGACATGCGTTTTATCAGAACTAATAAAAAGGTCGTGCGGTCCGAGTTGTTTAATAAACTGCCTCACTTGCTGATAGTCGGGGCGCTCACGATAAGGCACCCACAGCCGTGTGTAATACGTCCATCCCCCTTCAACAACCAAACATGCCACCAGAATTCCAACAATTCGTGGAAACCATACTGGCCCTCGTGCCAATGCTTGGATACCCATCACTGCTACGATGGCTAGCATAGGCTGCATATATAAGAACACCCGTGTGGGAGGCATCCCTTTCAACAACCCTATCTCGGCAGCAACTACAGGGAACACAACACCCAAAGCAACACACCCCAGTAGTCCCAAAGACCGAGATCGTGCCCGAAACAGTGTGATGAATCCAATAGTGATCAAGACAAGAGTCACCACCTCCATTGCCAGTCCATTTCCCAGCCATCGAACCACATCCCGCATATAATCAAAATAATTGGCGTCGACATTCGGATCACCCAGAGCGAACCTGAAAATTTTACGAGGAATGATCACTCCATATTGTACATAAACCATTCCGAGTCCGAACAGTCCCGTTGCAAGCAGCTGCATTTCCAAACGACAGGCAGACCATGATGTTTGGAAAAAAGGACGTCTCCGGGTGGGTGAGAATGCATTATTCTGCCACCAACGGTAACATGAAAAGCAAACAGCCCACATCATGAGTGAAGCCTCAAACAGAGCAAAAGTGGGCACTGTCCATGTCCCTATAACCAGCATAAGTGTCATCCCTCCCCAACGGGACCACGACAACGGAAGAGGGTTTTCCAAGCGGTATTGCTGTACCAACCAATGGATTATGATTTGGGCAATCAACGTGATGATCATGTACCCACGCGCGTTCGTAGAAAAATACAAATGCCCATAACTGAAGGAAAGAAACAGAACCACTAAAAGTGCACTCCACCGGTTTCCAGTCATCAAATGAGCAGTCTGATACGCGTAGATGAGACTCAGAAAGGATGCCAATAAAACAGGCAAACGCAGGATGGGTTCTTGGAGGCCAAACGTTTCCAATAAAAAATGAACCAAAACCGTATGGAAAATATGGTTGTTTGGATATTGGTAATTGATGAAGATTTGTAGGAACGGCAATTGAGCAAAGATGGACGTGGTGGCCAACTCATCCTGATGGAGAGGAAAACCACTCAAACCCAATCTCAGAGTAGCCGCCATAAAAACTGTGATCACCAGATACTTCATTTGGTCACTTCAAACACAGGTTCAGAAGGAGACGACTCGGAAACTTATAGTACCCATTTCCATTATGTAGAAGCCACAATTGCTTGCCAAGATAACTCCTGAAGGACACTCTTTAAGAGATTGGTCGGTCCAAGCTACGATATTGGATCGCTTCGCCAATATGGGGTTCATCAATGATTTCAACTCCGGCGAGGTCTGCAATCGTGCGGGATACCTTGAGAATGCGGTCGTAAGCACGGGCACTGAGGCCAATGTTGGTCATGGCCTTTTCGAGCAATCGTTGAGCCGCTGGGGTGGGCGCTGCATGATGCTCAATTTCTCGACGACTCATTTCGGCATTGTGACGGGTTTTAGAATCACGAAATCGTTCCGCTTGGATTTGCCGTGCTTGAATTACTCGCTTTCGGATGGAAGCTGAGCTTTCTCCACGTCGATGGTTGGCTAAATTTTCATATTCGACGGTTGAGACTGGCAATTGGATATCCATTCGATCCAACAACGGCCCCGAAATCTTGGAACGATATTTTTCTATCTGCCAGAAGGTGCAGCGGCACTCAGGCACCGAGCCTCCACTTTTTGGAGACATTCCCGCATAGCCACAGGGACATGGATTCATGGCCGCTAACAATAGAAAGTTTGTGGGAAATTCCAAAGACAACGTAGCTCTTGAAATCGTAATACGGCGGTCTTCTAAGGGTTGCCGGAGCAGTTCCAAGATGCCTCTAGGAAATTCAGGCAACTCATCTAAAAACAAAACGCCATGATGGGCTAAGGAAATTTCTCCAGGACCGGGAATCATCCCACCCCCGACCAAGCTGGCAGGAGAAATCGAATGATGGGGAGATTGAAAGGGGCGTGTCGCAACAAGCGGCGTGTCGGCATGCAACACCCCCGCAATGCTGTGGATCTTGGTGATTTCCAGTGCTTCTTCAAACGAAGGGGGAGGTAAAATCGTAGGAATACGTCGGGCCAACATCGTCTTTCCAGTGCCAGGGGGGCCAATCATGAGCAAGTTGTGATTACCGGAAGCAGACACTTCCAAAGCTCGCTTGACCATCTCTTGCCCTTTCACATCTTGGAAGTCTTCTTCATAGCTTTCGTGTTGTTGGAATAAGCCAGATAAATCATAAGCATTTGGGTGAATCGCTCGCTGCCCCTGGAAGTACTCCACCACATCTCGCAACGATTCCACAGGTAGCCGCCATACATCTGAAACCACCGCTGCTTCCGCCTCATTCACCTTGGGTAAAATCAAACCCTTCACCCCACATTCACGAGCAGCAAGAGCAATGGGCAGCATTCCTCGGACGTGACGCACTTGGCCATCCAACGTCAATTCGCCAACAATAAGATAGCGCTCTAACGACTCTTCCGAAAACAAACCCAAAGCCCCCAACAAAGCCACCGCAATCGGTAAATCAAAACCAGAGCCAATCTTTCGTAAATTAGCCGGAGCTAAATTGACCACCACTCGGCGGATTGGAAAACTGATTCCCGAATTGTGGATTGCTGCCATGATCCGTTCTCGACTCTCTTTAATGGTGCCATCCGGTAAACCCACAATATTGAATGAACTCAATCCCATTGAGATATCCACTTCCACTTCGATTGGATGCGCATTGATTCCTAAGACAGTGGCTGAAAAAGTTTTTGCTAACATGCATCACTCCGATTTAAGGATGAAAAAATCTGGCTCACGTCCAAACCAGCGTTGTCTTCCCATTAAACCGCAGTTGATTGTAAAAAATAACAGTGAAGCATTTCACAATATTTTTAATAGAGTATCGACAGCAAAACATAAAATTTAGACATTCACAGGCCGTTGGATGCTCGATAAATTATCCTGTGGCTTTCGAATGCCTAATAAATGTTATCCTATTATTTATTAAGGAGATTGAGTGGAATCTAATGTGGCATCAATCGTAGAAGCCGTGATACTGGCGGGAACTTCAACCGTTTCAGATCGGCTTGGTGTCGGAACTTCGAGTGTTTTCAGTTCCCCATCCACCGTCAAATAAGGAAAGAGCCACTCTGGGATACCTAAAGCTCCGTTGAAGTTAGCACGATCAATTTGGGCATCATACAATTGCATGGACCGAATACGCGCCTCGCGAAATCGGGTTTCATGCAGGCTCGCACGGCTCAGGTTGGCTTGTACTAAAAACGCTCCATTCAAATTGGTATTGATGAAACTCGCCCCATCCAAATCGGCACGATACAAGAACGCTCCGTTCACCTGTGCTTCGTCCCAATGGGAGCCACAGGCAAAAATTCCTTCCAAATTTGCTCCTTGTAGAATTGCCTGCTTGAACGACGCATGTCGCAAGTCGGCCCGGGTAAAATCCGCTTTACTCAGATTCGCCCTATCCAAATTTGTATGATTCAAACGACTACTTGATAGATTGGTTCGTGTTAAATCCATCCCCTCAAACGAAGCATAACTCAGATCCAAGTCTGACAAATCTTTTTCACGAAAATCACAATGAGTATAACTGTGTTTGGGTTGAGGGGACTCGCAATTCCCTTCTGGTAAAGGCGAAGGAAGATCCTCCAATACTTCCATTTTGCGATAATCTTCAGATAAACAAGCATACACCGGTGGGGGAGGAGGAGCGAGAATCGTGGGTTTGGGAATCAATCCAATCGTCGCTTTTGCAATTTGTGCTGGTTCTTCTGTTTGGGGTGGCTCTTCTGTTGTCGGCCCTGGTGTTTCTGCTAGTGTTTCTACTGGTGTTTCTGCCGGTGTTTCTGCGGCATTGCTAACAATTGACTCTATATCGGCCGTTTCTGTTTCGCTGGGAGGATCGATTTCCATTCCAACTTCGACCGGCTCGGAATGATTGATGGATTCCGTTGTTTGAGGTTCTATTTGGCCTTCCAACGGGATTTCCGTTTCTGAAGATTGAGCAGTAGCTTGAGGCTGTGGAACCGGCTGTGCTGTCACAGGATCCCGTCTCTGCAATTGTTTGGTCAAATTAGTGAGCCGACGTTTCGCATTCAGGTCTCCTTTCTCCACCGCTTTTTTGTACCACTCGACCGCTTTCAATTCGTCTTTAGGAAGTTGCCGGCCTTGCTCATACATCAACCCCAAATAATATTGTGCTGGTGGATGTTCCTTGACAGCCGAATTTTGGAACCATTGAAAAGCAGTTTCAAAATTCTGCGTTACGCCTCGCCCGTAATAATACATGAACCCCACATAATACTCAGAAGCCGCATGGCCTTTTTCTGAGGATTGAAAAAAGCGTTCCACTGCCTTGGCATAATCTTGCTGTACCCCTTTACCGTAATAAAACATCACCCCTGTGTAATACTGAGCTTCTGTGTGACCGTTTTCCACAGCATCTTCAAATCGTTGAAAAGCGATTTTGTAATTCTGCGGCACGCCCCACCCATGATAGTGCAACAGCCCCAAAGCAAACTGTGACGGTGGATGTCCTTCAGTGGCTGCTAAATGGTACCAAGTTTCCGCTTTACGATAATCCTGAATGAAACCATTAGAACCGTAATGATAATTCTGGGCCTTCTCAAACATCTCGTCCACTGTAATGCTGGTTTGGGCAAACGCAGGAAGTGTCCACAAAACAACACAACCCGTGATCCATAGGATCCATAGGATACCCTTCATCACAGAGGCCTGTATTTTACGTAAGAGGATGATGGAATCAAAAAATCTTTTCATAAGACATTATCGAGCTGAAGGTTCGAAATAGAGCAAGCAAGGCGGCAAGCAAGGTTGTAGAAAAATGTCCTGCAACTGCCGTGCAAATTGTATATTTCTTACTTGAAAGACCAAGTAAAATCGGGGAATTCCCCCGCTGATGAACCCCCCTCCGAGTGAACGTTATGAGCCTTCCAGTTGTATTTATGGGGACCCCGGAAATGGCCATTCCCCCCTTACAAGCTTTGCATGAATTTCCGGACTGCACGATTGAAGCGGTTTATACACAACCAGATCGTCCCGTGGGGCGGAAAAAAAAAATGACCCCTTCTCCTGTTCGCGTCTATGCCGAATCGCTAGGACTCCCCATTCGCACTCCTGAAAGGGCCAAAGCCCCCGAAGTGTTAGAGGAATTGCAAGCCATTGCCCCCAAAATCATTGTAGTGTGTGCTTACGGTCAAATTCTTCCTAAAAGCCTGCTTGCGATTCCAGAATATGGTTGTTTCAATTTACACTATTCTCTGCTGCCGCGATGGCGCGGAGCCAGCCCTATCCAAGCAGCACTGCAAGCAGGTGATGCTTTCACTGGAGTTGCCCTTCAAAAGACCGTTTTCAAACTAGATGCTGGACCACTGGTTGCTTGTTCTCCCCACGAACCGATTCATCCTACAGACACCTCTGCCATTTTAGGCGAACGACTCAGCCGAATCTCTGCGGAACTGCTCACTGAGCATCTGTCCGATTTGTTAAACGGAACATTTTCACTCACCAAGCAAGATGAAAACCAAGTTACTTTTTGCCGTATTATTAAAAAAGAGGAGGGCCTCATTCAGTGGAATAAAGAATCTGCTGAAGCCATCGAACGTAAACTCCGGGCATTCACACCATGGCCTGGAATTTATACTTTCGATCAAAACGGCAAACGCTTGCAACTGACTCAGGTAGAAGTTTTACCGGAGATCAACCATCCCCCCGGAGTGATACAATTAGGATTAATCATCGGGACACAATCGGGTTCGTTGCGCATATTGGCGTTAAAGCCTGAAGGAAAAAGGGAAATGCAAGCGGATGAATTTCTACGAGGGTATGGGCACCTAGTGGGCACCCCATTGGGGAAGTAAATTTTCAAAGATAAGTTGGTAAACCCCATCAATCGGCAACTTCAAACCGGAAGGTGAGATACCTTCCGGTTTTTAGAATCAGAGGTTTTCTCAACCAACGATTCATTAAAACGTCTGGATGACGTTTGTGGGAAAGAGATCTTCTGGAACGCCATATTGCAAAGTCGTTTTGCGCTCGGGTGCATTTTTAACATTCACTTCCAGAACCAGAGTTCCTGCAATGGAGGGATTGTAGTTGAGAATTGTGGCTTGTGGGAAATTGGTTGCAGCGATGGTTCCTGTGGTTGCCGCATTGAACGACCAATTGTAATCAAACTCCTCACCAATCTCAAACAGGGTTGGAGCAAAGATGATGTCCGAAGAACTGCCGTCGGTTTCCTGAAGGACGGCCATATTGGTGATCACAGGATTGATCAAGACTTTAACGGCAACATTGGTTTCTGGAAAAACAACGTTGGTGATGAAGTCGTTTTGGACCACTAACCCTCGATCCAAACTCGTTACTGTGACCGAATTCAGATAATTCCCTGGAATGGAAGGGGCATTGTAAGTGTTGGCAAAAGTTTGTTCACCAAAAAAACTCAATTTGGTCGTTGTGGTTGCGATAGCAAAACTGCCTCCACCTGAAGCAGAAAAATCGTAGCGCACCGATTCTAAAGTATTGCCCTGAACCGAAACCAGCACAGTATTATCGGTAGAGTTTGTTTCGATAGGGTCAGGAAAATTGATCTGAGTGATGTTCAAAAATTGCTGAACGGGTTCATTACGAGTCATGTCAATCGTGACACGTAGTGGAAAAATGAATCCTAAGGTTTGTGTAGTCGCTCCGGTAAAAATATCAAAGCCATCGTCATTCACACCCCTGGCAGAAAAAAATAGAGGCGTTCTAACGGGTAAACGGCGAAGAATCCGCTGCCAAGCAAACTGGTTGTTGACCTTTCTCAATTCGGTTTCTGGAACGACAATGGTGGAACCGTCCTGGACTAAGGCAAAGACCTGAGTGATTTCATTGGGTTCGGCTTGAGCAATCAAACTATTGGTTCTTGCTGTACTCTCATTGACCTCGGCTCGCACCTGAACGGGCCGACGGCGAGGAAAAAACCGAACGGCCTCTTGTGTTTCTTCGCTGGTGGTTTCTTCAGCATCCAATTCGAAAACTTCTTCACCGGATTCATCGAGAGCATGTGTCACCAAGGTATAATCGATACCGATGGGGACTTCGTCTAAAGTTCCTGTCCAGACCCCACCCTCGTTGACCAGTTCTACACCAGAAATCAATACTTCATCTCCTTGAAGGACATCCACGGTCACACGATCCACGTTAGCGATCGTTTCTTCAAGGAATTCCTCATCGTCTGGAAGCGTCAACTCAATATCGAGAGAGGTGGTGGGTATTTCGATGGGTGTCACTTCTGCGGAGTCATCGCTTCCCCCACCCCCTGCTCCACAAGCAGCCATGAGCAATAAGGATAATAAACTGCATAACAGCAATATCCTTTTTTGAGATTTAACCTGCATACGTTCTCCTGTTCTTTCGTGTTGTTCCGATTGAGTCGATGTTGCTCTACTACTTGTACCTCGCTACTTATTATAGTTATGGCTGGCGTATCCGCACCAGCTTCCCCAGTCGTTTTGGATTCGAGTCACTCGAATTATCAGTTTGTGGAAGCCAAGTTATGAGCACTTGCAGCACCTAAACCGACTTATGCAGACAAGATGAAATTCGAAATTTTCCTGAATTGGATAGAAACAAAATAACTTGGGATAAAAGATTTTAATCGACAACAAACACGGCCTTCAATTGGGGAGGTTCTTCACCTCCCCAATATGAGAGACTTGACGGAACAAATGCCTTTTAGAAAGTTTGGATCACATTGTCTGGAAAGAGATCCGCTTGAATCCCATAAAACAAGGTGGTCTTGCGACTCGTATCTCCCTGCACATTGACTTCTAAAGTTAGAGTACCCGCAACGGTAGGAGAATAATTGGGTAATGTGACTTGAGGAGCATTGACTGAATTTATGGAACCCGTAGTTGCCGCATTGAACACCCAGTTGTAATCGTAGCTTTCTCCAAGATTGAACAAACTTGCAGTGAACAGCAGATCGTTATTCGAATTCGCCAACTGCACATTGAGGTTGGTAATCACAGGATTGATCAACACACGAGCTGAAGCATCCACCTCAGTTTGGATTACATTGGTTGGAAAAGTCCATTGGATGGTCGTATCTCGGTTCAAACTAGTGACCGAGACTGTGTTGAAATAGCTTCCCGCAATATTTGGAGCTTCATATGTCGCAGCAATGGTAGCATTTCCGAAAAAGTCTAACGTGCTACCTGTAGAAGCCACAATAAAGTTTCCAGTCGTGACAGGAGCAAATTCTTGCTCAATCGGCTCGAACGAATTCCCATCCACTGCGACCGTAACGGAATTGGTTGTAGAACCGGACTGAATCACATTGGGAATCAAGATTTGAGTAATACGGACAAATCCTAAAGTGTTTCCATCATTTTCAGGTGCCATCGAGATCACTACATTGTTCCCCGTGTTAGCTAAAGTGAGATCCGTCTGACCAGTGTAAATATTGGCGCTAACGCTGTTCACACCTCTTGCTGAAAACGTCAATGAGGGTCCCACTGGTAAATTGGCTAAAGTACCTGTCCACTCAAAACTTCCAGGTTCTTTAACCAGCAATTGGTTGGTGATTAAAGGGGTAGCTCCCTGTTGCACATTGGCAAAGACGTTCACGATTTCATCCGGAGTCGATACAGCGACTAGGTTCCGTGCACTTGCCAAATTTTCTGGCAATTCAATCGAAAACTCGACCGCTGTAGTTTGAGCCTGGGCATTCAGACTCACGGCTTGTACCGAGTCGCTCACAAACCCAACGGAACTGGCCTGATAAACCACACTCCCTGCTCCATTGTATGCATAAGCAACAAATTCCACTTCGGCTCCAATTGGCAAACCAGCCGCGTTCCCAACCCAGTCTCCATTTTGTAACACAAGTTCTAGGCCAGAAATTAGAGTGATGCCATTTTGGATCACATCCACGGTGACACGCTCCACCCCGCTCAAGGAAAGATCGTCCGGAATGGTGACTTCAATATCCATTGATTTTGTTGGTCCTGCTTCCACTTGTTCGGAGCTTGATGCTCCCGAACCGCCTCCTTCGCCGCCAGCACCACAGCCGCCAGCGATCAACACAGCCAACAACATGCTAAATGCCATCAACATTTTTGAATGCTTAAGTTTCATATAAACCTCCTGTGCTCTTTCAACATTTGAAATAAAAACAATAATTTTCCTACAAAATATGAGCTACTATCCACTCTATTATTTTGATAATTTCTCTCATAATATATAGGTATTACATTCTACCTTGATGTCAAAAAGATTCTCAATCCAAGCAATGGAAGAATAACTTAAACAGATTGAAAAATCTTAGAATTGACAATTGAGATAAGTGTATCTCGGAAATAGAATTAACACGAAAAATGAATTAATCAACCAAAAAATGCATATATTTTCATTTATTGGAAATAAAATATATCCAATAATGGAATAAAAATATTCTTTTTCTGACTTATTGGACGTACGATTGCTTTTACCTTCTTTTTATATAAACTACTTCAAATTGAAGGCAGGTTTCACGTAAACGTGATTGATATTAACCTTATAATAACAGAAATTTAAAATTGATAGATCACTTATCTCAAAGCAACTAAGTTATTGAAACATTAAATCTAATCTTGCAAAAAACAAAAGAATCACCCCTCAAGTGTGATAAATACATGTTACTTGATATATTTATATTGGATTATTTGTAATCCAATTATTAAAAATTTTTCTATATGCGAATCCTAACGGTTTTAAAAAAATCATAAGGATTCATCCAAACAATTTTCTAACAATCCAATTAAATTGTTCCAAAATCAGTTAACGAATAAAGACAAGCGTGTTTTGGAATAATCGAGAAGAAAAAGTTGAAAAGAATTTATTTAAGAAGAAAGGGGAATTTTTGAGAAGGCGCAGAAACAAAAAAAGCCGGAAGGCTGAATTACCTTCCGGCAGGGATCACATCACTCTAAAAAGAGGTTGTGTTTAGAATGTTTGGATCACGTTGTTGGGGAATAGATCGTTTTGGATGCCATAGTGCAATGTGGTCTTGCGGCTTGTATCTCCTTGTACATTCACTTCCAAGGTCAGCGTTCCCGCAATGGAAGGATCGTAGTTCGGAATAAAGGTTTGTGGGGAATTTACGTTTTGGACATTGGCCGTAGTCGATGGTGTAAAACTCCAGGCATAATCGTAGGCCTCACCCAAGTTGAACAGGCTCGCTGTAAACACTGCATTGTTGGAGGTGTTCAAAGTTGCATTCAAATTCGTAATTACTGGATTGATGATCACACGAGCACCCGAATTGGTTGTCGTAGCAGAAACGATATTGGTTGGAAAAGTCCACTCAATCGTTGTATCTCGAGCTAAGCTAGTAATCGCAACTGTGTTGAGGTAGGACCCCGCAATACTTGGAGTATTGTACGTCGCTCCAAGCGTCGCATTTCCAAAGAAATTAAGTGTGCTGGTGGTTGCAAAATCAAAATTGCCGTCTCCTCCGGCCGTCATAACTCCTCCGACTTCCTCAAACGAATTACCGTCAACCACAACGCCGATCGAACTGGTCGTTGACAAAACAGGGAGTGCGGCAGGAACGCGAATTTGAGTGATCCGTACAAATCCCAATGCCGCGCCATCGTTTTCCGGTGCCATTGAGACCACTACATTGTTACCTGAGCTGGCTAAGGAAGCATCCGTTTGTCCAGTATAGATATTTGCTGCGGAAATATTGGTGCCGCGTGCAGAAAAGGTCAATGTCGGGCCAACTGGTAAATCCGCAAAAGTGCCTGTCCATTCAAATGATCCTGGCTGTTTGGTTAGTGGCTGATTGCTGACAATGACGTTTCCTCCTTCAGCAACATTGGCAAACACATTAACAATTTCATCTGGGGTGGCAACGGAAACCAAGTTTCGTGCTCGAGCCAAGTTTTCAGGCAATTGAATGCTGAATTCAACATCCATTGTTTTTTGGACCGCATCCAAATTGAGGCTTGTCGCGGTTTCATTTACTGACTCAACTGAAGCGGCCTCGTAGACAACAGCGCCACTGCTGCTATAGGCTTGAGCAACAAAATCGAATGTGACTCCAACGGGTAGCCCTTCTAAGTTGCCAACCCAAACTCCATCTTGTCGTTGCAATTCATACTCTCCGATTGAAGCACCGTTGTAGATCACACTCACAATCACGCGATCTACTCCTTCTATTGCATCAACCGAGTCATCGGGAATACGAAATTCCACAGCCATTGATGTGGTGGGCATGCCTGCAAAGGGGGACGTTTCCGTGACTGTTTCGGCTTCTGTGGAGCCACCGCCACCACCACCGCCGCCACCGCCTTCACCACAGCCGATAGCTAAAAAACAGGAAAACAAGAGGCTTAAAATCGTTATTGCATTTGAACGTTTGGTTTTCATAACATCTCCTTACTGATTGAGAAAAATATACTTTTTCCTACAAACTCTCTTATAAGAATTCAGAAATTGAATTATAGACTCTGATTAATTCTGAAGCCCGGCGTTATCATTTTGCCCTCTCGCTGGGTACATGAGAGGAGACAGGCAGGAGGAAGAGTTTTTCTAAAAAAACACTGAGATTCTTAGATTTTCTTTGAAGAAAACGAGGAGGAGGAAAAAAAATGGAGGTAGGTGAAATTTTTTCAAAAAAAGAAAAAGCAACTTTGTCACAAGCCGTTAGAAACCTGAAAAAGAAGCTAATAGAATTAGCCTCTTTTTCATCGTTTGGTCAACGGCGCCAATCGTGAAATTTGGCGACCCATTTCAACAAATCTTCTGGAGCATGAGCTTTTTTCCATTCACCAGCAGCGAACTTGGTCGCTTCGGAAAGGGTAGGATAACTGTGAATAGTGCCTAAGATTTTATTCAAACCTAAGTCGTATTTCATAGCCAATACAAATTCGGCTAAAAGATCTCCTGCATGATAACCACAAATCGTCGCACCGAGAATGCGATCACTTTTAGGAGGCGTGATTACTTTAACCATGCCGTAAGCTTCCCGTTCGGTAATCGCTCGGTCGAGATCGTCCAAGCCGTATGTGGTCACCTCATGGGGCACCCCTTGTTCTTGGGCTTCGGTTTCACTGAGGCCCACCCGCGCGACTTCGGGATCCGTATAAGTGCACCAAGGCACAACCGAATAATCGACAGCAAACCGTTTGAACGGACTTGCCAACGCATTCACAGCACAATACCAAGCCTGATGCGCCGCCATATGGGTGAATTGATAAGGCCCTACTACATCACCACAGCCAAAAACATTTTGAATGTTGGTTCGCAAATACTCATCGGTTTTAATTGTTCCATTGGGGTTCAATTCTATCCCCAGTTCTTCTAACCCAAAGCCTTTGGTATTGGCTCGGCGCCCAGTGGCAACCAACACGCGGTCGAACTCCACAAACCCGGTTTGTCCTTCTTTGTCATAAGTGACTTTACAAGCGTCATCGCCTTTTTCGAACTTGGAAATATTCACTCCAGTCAAAATCTCAATATCTTCTTGTTGAAAGGTGTCGATCACGAATTGGGCTACGTCCGGATCTTCGCGAGGAAGGATGGTCGGGGCAATATCCATGATCGTGACTTTTGATCCCAGCCGTGAAAACGCCTGAGCCAACTCGCATCCAATGGGTCCCCCACCGATCACCACCAAGCGTTTGGGCTGCTCGCGAATGTCCCACAGGTTATCGGAATGCAGATAATCGAGTTCGTGCAGACCAGGAATCGGCGGCACAAACGGTCGTGCTCCAGTTGCCACCACAATATTGCGAGTGGAAAGCACTTTCCCATTCACTTCCACCTCATTTGGAGAGCGAATGAAAGCCTCTCCAATATGACATTCCACACCCAAGCCTGTGTAACGTTCAACACTGTCATGCGGCTCGATAGATTTGATGATGTCTTGAATCCGTTCCATCACGTTGGAGAAGTTCACCTTATAGTCGACACCCTCAAATCCATACAATTCATGCCGATCCATATTATGGGCAAGCTTGGCACTGCTGATCAATGCTTTGCTGGGCACACAACCGGTATTGAGACAATCTCCGCCCATTTTGTGTTTTTCAATTAGAGCCACTCTGGCTTTGATCACGGCTCCAATATAACTCGTGACCAATCCGGCAGCACCGGCTCCAATCGTAACAATATTGTAGTCATAGCTTGGCATATGAACTCCTTTGTATGGTTTTCAGTCTTAGTAGGCCCTCCACCCTCACTTCTTTTTCTCATGATAATGAAAGCAAATAGCAAGGGAGTGGGCAATTGTAGGTAAATGCCGAATTCGTCGCTTCCAAAGAGGTGAGCTTACACCACCGCCTCTTCACCTTAACACCAGCTAGAGTTTCAAATAAATATCAAGCTTAAGCCAGGGCATTTTCTTGCCCTGAATCGGCGACAAAGAGGCAGGAAGAATTACTGCTTTTGGAAACATTACGCATGAAATCCAGATGGAATTTTTCGCTCATGCCAAAGATATTCACATCGGCTTCTGGCGCTTGGAGGAGAACGGTTTGGAAATCGCCGATCAACACATGAAATTCGGTCATAAAGGGAAGGCGGGCGTGATCGCTGAGTTGTTCGAGGAATCGAAGCAAGCGATTTTTTTGACCTTTATCGGTAGTGGCAGTGATGAGGTTCAATTGACCGTCCCAATTGGTATGCAGTTGTAATGCAATCAACATTGCCAAATGCCAGTTGGGACTACGGTCGCGCAACCACAGATTGATCGTTTTCTGCATACCAAACGCGACACGAGGATGCTGATGCAACAACACCGTTCCCAGCTTGTGGGAAATAGCCTGTTTCACCATCTGCTTGATCATAGCGTCATTGTCTTTGGATTCGCCAAAGGTGAGGAATAAAGTATTGGGACGTAGCGTTCCCCCTTTGAGGGTTTGGATCACTAACTTCATGCCGTGTTGAAAATCTTGGTCTTCAATCACAGTAGAACTCACCAAGATTCCCTCACGACTCAAGGGTTGGAGCAAATTGGTTAAAGCAGTTTCGGTTTCTGCATCGCCTTCCTCTTGCACGGTAAGCGCAAACACGCTCCCAGACGGATAGGTGATGCTGCGGATGAATAACAACGGTCCTGCCCATACTTTTGGATTATCAATCGGCAATAGGAGATCCGGTTTCCATGAAATTTGGTGCCGGGGAAATTTGGCCGCCAACCGAGACGCTTGTTCGGCCAATACTAAAAACATGCCTCCTCGAATATCTCCCCATTCCGATTGCAAGCCTTGCCGCGTGAGCCAGATGTACAGCAAAATGATCGTCGCAATTGCAACCACACTGAATCCCGGATTGATCAGAAACATGATAAAGATACAACTGAGTGCCCCCGCCAAAGGGATCACCCGAGGAATTCGGAATGTGGGTCGGAAGCTAATGATTTTCATGCTTTGCTGAATGAAAACAATCAGATTCAAACTCCCATATGTGATCAAGAAAAACAGAGTGATGAGCGTTGCCAACGCATTCAGATTTCCCACCACAATCGCAATTGCAACGGCCCCTCCGGTCAGGATGATGGCATTGAGGGGTTCGTTGCGTGTATTTTTTTTGGCCAGTATTTCAGAAAATGGAACCGTATCTTGTTCGGCCAAGGCCTGAAGAATCCGAGGCGCCCCCACCATACTTCCCAAAGCCGAAGAAAACGTTGCTGCCAAAATACCAGCAATGACAGCGGGACTCCAAAATGCATAGTCGACCATCACCATCTGGTTACTCCGCAGTTCTTCAGGAGCGATGAAGTAGGCGCACGCATAGGCGATGCCAACATAAATCGCCAATGTGACCCCAATCGCAGACAGCGTTCCCACTGGAATGGATTGACGGGGGTCTTTCAAATCCCCGGACATGTTGGCGCCCGCCATAATGCCGGTTACCGCTGGGAAAAAAATAGCAAACACCTGCCAAAACCCCGCATCTTGAAATTGCCCAATGAGTTTTAACTGAGGTTGAGGAGCCGCATCGGTATAAAAGAAAGAAACCAACGACACCCCAATGACGATCATGATCACATATTGAATCTTGATCGCAAAACTTGCACTGATGGCAGACACGCCTAACAAAATGGCCCACACAAACAACGAAATCACTATCGGAGGATGATCGGGGAACAGTAGCAACCACCCTTCCGTGAATCCAATGATATACAATGCAGTAGAAAGCATCTGGGAAATGTAAAACGGAATGCCAATGCTCCCCCCTGCTTCCAGCCCCAAAGATTTGGATACAATAGAATAAGCCCCGCCCGCACCGATGCGAATGTTCGTAGTGATGGAAGCCATGGATAACCCCGTACAAAGGGTCACAAACTTAGCCATCAAAATGATCGCTACCGCTCCCAAAAACCCCGCATTGCCCACAACCCAACCTAAACGCAAATACATGATCACGCCTAGAATTGTGAGAACATCCGGTGTGAACACACCCCCAAAGGTACCAAAACGATGAGATTGGACAGGTTCTGAAGAAGAGGGAATTTTGGAGAATGGAGTCTTAGGGGCCATGGTGCCTCAGTTTCTCTTGAGAAAGAGTTTGCCATAAACTTTCTTCGAGGTCGCCACGTTGGCTTCCTTGGATTCTCCTGGGCGTATTTCTAGGTCAATGGGAAGAAAATTATACATCCACACCTTCAACCGAATCACTTCCGGTGGGACATTGGCAATTTGGAAGTTCACCTCTTTCTGTTTTTTGTGAAATGAGAGCACTTTGTAGTAGCGGCTTTCTAAAGAAGCCACCCAGGTACGCATGCGAGGATGGATTATGCAACTGATTTTCACAAAACTTTCATTGGGCCAAGAAAGAATTTCTTGCTTTTCTTGACCTGGATCAGCCAAACCAAGATTAATGTTCACGTTATGCTTGTCATTCAAGGCAAAGATGTTGTGTTGCACCTCGTCGGAATTTTTGAACAAAATTTTTGATCCTTTTGCCCCAACAATTACTTTTTCAGTGAAATGCTTATTGACTTGATCCACTTCCACTCTCTCTTGTGGAGACACACTGTGGTCATCCGCAAAATAAACTAAAGCCTCACGTGGTACTCTGGAAGTGAATTCAAAACGTCCTTCTAAGGTTTGTGACCACCCCAGCGATGCCACGAGTAAGCCATTTATCATCATAAACAGAATTTTCCCCAATTGGATTCGCATAAAACCCCATGTCATGCTGAAGTAAAATCAAAGATAGGGCACTTCCTACCATAGTCCTGAATCGCTCCGCAACCTTTACCCCGAGGAGTTAACTTAAGTAAAATTACGAATGGCCCAACCTATCTTAGGAGTTATCCTTAAGTTAGAGGGTTTAGTCTCGTTCCAAATGCAACAATGATGATCAGGTGACGCGCAAGCGAGGAGGAGCAATGAAATGGCTCAAAGGACACCGAATCATATGGGCAGTAGTGGGCGGCATGCTGAGCATTGGAGCCCCCTTAGGATTGTGGGCAATCACCTTCTTATTGCCTGATACGATCCTTGAGTTCCAAGACTTGGCTTATCTTTATAGCGGAATAGGAACCTTCCTTGTTTTTTCTTCATTTGGTTATGTGCTGGGCGGTTTCATCGAAAAGATTGAACGCCTTTCACGCATCGATGGTCTGACACACCTATCCAACCGCCGCTACTTGATGGAACGCCTTCAAGAAGAACTGGACTTGAGCCGTCGATATCCCCAGCATTTCAGTTTAATTATGGCTGATTTAGATCATTTCAAACAAGTCAATGACCGTTTTGGGCATCTTGTTGGAGATCAGACTTTAAAGGCGGTTTCCCAAGTGATCCGCAACGAGTGTCGCAGCACGGACATTCCGGGGCGTTATGGGGGTGAAGAATTCCTCATCATTTGCCCCAACACATCTGAAATGGAAGCCTACCATTTGGCCGAACGCATCCGCAAAACGGTTGCGCACCTCCCTCCAAACAGTTTGGGTTACAACGGCTCCCAAACCATTTCTTTGGGAATTGTAGCCCTCCCACCCAGTGCCAACGTCATGAAAGATCTTCTGCTCCAGAATGTAGATTCCGCGTTGTATCAAGCCAAAGCTCAAGGCCGCAATCAGTCAGTTATAGGGACGGAGTGAGATTTGCATTCCTTTTTAGAACTACTCTCTCGTCTTTGTTCAACTCCATCTATAGCTTCCGATGTGGTGCCGTTCCTCTCTTCTGTTGCTACTGGGCATTTTGTGGGCAACCTCTTGGCTCTGGGCGGCAGGTCTCGAAGGGTTTTCTGGCGCCATCACCAGCGCACGGGTCACGCTCAACCCAGCCTCGGTTGCCTTGATCAACCGCTTTCATTTTCAATATGAAGTGGCAGGCTACAACACCAAAGATACTGAACTCTCCGGTTTCACGAACCGTGCTCGTTTGGATAATGAAGAGGCTTTCTTGGTGGCTCCCGACACCACCAACCTGATTGATGCAATTGAATACAGTTCTGGTCGTGTGAACACATTGAACTTGGCGTTTGTATGGCCTTTGGACAATCTTGCCTTTGGGATCGAATACGATTTTCAAGGTCAATTTTATAAAGATGCGGTGTTCCTCGACAGCGACGGAACTGCTCTCTCGACTATTCTCAACCCCAACACCATTGAAGAAAGCATCTTCCGAAACACCTTCGCCTATTCGGTAGGCGTCGTGTTTCCAGGTTTGGCACTGGGGGTGCGCTACAACCAACGTTCGATCTTGGATCAAATCAAGTCTTACAACCCTGCCGAATTTGTGAAGGCTAGCGACTTCAGCGATATCCGCACTTCCAGTGACTTCACTTTGGAAGGCTCGGCATCTTACGGCTTCTTGGAATATGGCATTCTAATGCCCAACTTGGTTTCCAATATCGATTTCGGTGTGATGTATCGTCCCGAGACCACAGCCACCCTAGAGTTCAATAGTTCTGAAATTAGCGACCTTTTGCCTTCTGGCGGAACGTTTGAAGATGTGGAGTTTAATGAACCGGCCTTACTTTCTGTAGGGGGTGGGATTGTACTGGATTTCGAAACCATTGGGTTGCAGTTCTTAGGAGAAGCCGGCCAATATGGAGAAAATACGAGCGATGCTCAGGGCAATACTGGCGACAATGGGAATCGTTTGGGCGGCTTGACTCGACTGCTGGTCGGTTCTTGGATTGACATCAGCTATGGTGTGCAAGAAGAAAAGCTTGCCGGATTCACCATACGCAGCATCACAACCGGGCTACAACTTCCCATTCCTGCGCTCAAAGGCAATACGCTTAAAATCAGCACACGCACCCTCCAAATCGATGATCAGGATGGCGACCGCATTGTTGATGCCACCTTTGTGCTGCTTTCGTTCAACCTCCAATTCGGCACCCCACGCCAACGCGCCCTCGAAGTGGCGCCTAAGACAAAAAAGATCACGTTTTTAGATCGGCTGTGATCTCTCCTCCCAGTACAGGCCCCATCACTATGGCTGATTTACTTTGAAAAACTGACTGTTAAGGGACACACTTCTGCTGGAAAAGTGTGAGTGCTTCCGCGCTGCACTGGTTTTGAACGCAAGCAATCGTTAAATCTGCACAAGCCTTAGAAACGTCCTGATAGAAGTCATGAAACAGGATCCCTCGATTGTTCAGAACGTGGATATTGTCCGGCTCAATTTTCAAAGCTTGTTCAAAGTTGGATAGCGCTTTTTCTGCGAAGCCCTGTTGCATATAAACCAATCCCAGCAAATTGTGGCTTTGGACCGTGGGCTGAAGGCTCAAGGAACGTTCTAAATCCCGCTCGGCCTGGTCGTAATTATCTTGTTGGAAATTGTGATAAGCGCGTTGAAAATACATCGCAACCCGAGACGGGAAGGCTTTGGCTTGTTCAGAAACGGTATTGCGCAAATCTTCTGGAACTTGGCTGGCTTTCGAGAGAGACACGTTGTCCTGTAAAAACGTCCAAATGTTTTCAGCCACAAGCTGATTGCCCAGCGGCGTGGGATGACAATGGTCATAAAACAAAGGGGCCGATTCGGTTTTCGCGACCTCTCGCAAGAAAGGTAAAACATCCAAGACAGGGATGCCTAACTGTTTCCCAATGGCTTTCACCTGCTGTTGAGGAAAATCTTCTATGAATTCCGCCTCCACTTGTAGTTTCACGGGCAATACCATGATCATCGGTTGGAAACCGTGGGTGTCTGCTAACTGTCGAAAGTGAAAAAACGTGGGAGTCATATAATCCCAAAGGCTGGTACTCCAAGCACTCCCCCAATCCATGATGGTTTTTTCAACTTCTTGATAAAATGCCGATCGAGACTGGAGAGGGTCCCCGGCCTCTGGTTTCCAATGTTCCTGAATTTCTTCTTTCAATTGTGGCAGAGAACGAGGCCCAAAACGACCTCGCTCTTCCATTTCAATTTTCACGAGACTAAAGCTTTTTACTACCAACCACACCACATAACTTTGGTTCAACCATCCGGGCAGGCGTCCCACATGAAATGCAGCCGATTCATTGAAGTCATTGAGATAAAACCCCAGTACCACAACATCCGGCTTGGTGGATAAACCGGTTTCTTCCAAAACCGCCAATTCGTTGGTCAAACTCGCCCCACCGACTCCCGCATTGATGGTCTCCACCGGAGTTTGTGTTTCCCAAGATAACAACTCGACTTGCTTCACAAAGGTTTCTTCGTCTTCCACATAGTCCGCTAAGGTGATCGAATCCCCTAGAAACAAGACTCGTGTGAGTTGTTTGGGTCCGATTTCTCGGTTGCGATAGCCCAGCGCATTGGTACGAAATTCGATATCGCGTTGACTGAGATTGTGATTGATCATTTTCACATGAGAATTGGCCCGAAGCCTCCGCCCCGTGGGCGTATTCACAACCAACGCTCCCGTGTATTCCATGTGTTCTAACAGCGGCATTTCTCGGTATTCCTGATTTTCTTGAGCCAGCCGTTGTTGCGCTTTTTCATCTTTTTGCAAAGACACAATTCGCGGTGGGGCCGGCAAAAGTAGACGAGCAAGCCCTTCCGCCAGAAGGAAAGCCAAGCTGATAGAAACCAAGAGCAACAACAGATTTTTTAAAAAATTGGGAATTCGCATGATGACTGTACTGAATGAGGAGAGCAGATCAAAATAGGGATCAAACAAAGCTTAGGAGTGAAAACACATTTGCACGTCTGAAGAATATCATCGATGCAGATTTTTTAGCAGAGGTTTGAATTATGGCAAAGTTTCATATCTCAGATCCGTTTGCTTGCTAATTTATCTGCAGATTCACAAACCAATGTTCTTCAGACGACTCGTCAGACCACTGACCTTTCTCCAGCATCCAATGATGCGCCAGACTACTGACCTTTCCTCAACATCAAGAATGGAGTGACCCATGGGATCTCACGCGATGTATCTTAAGATCGTCAACAATACAAACTTTGATATAACAAAAATTACTGTGAGTGAAATCCTCAATTCGGACTGGGATGGTTTCAGTCGGCCAGACCGCAATTTCCAGGATGTATCGATTAAGAGTCTCAATGCCCATGAGGAGCGAGAAGAACTCAACTCCGCTGCTCAAAGTGCCTACTACACCCTGCATCTAGCTTTTTCTAATGGTCAAAGAATTGACCTAAGAAACGACCAATATGATGCCCAAGGAACTTCTAACAGAATTTACGGATTGAGCGGTCCGCAAGCTTCGAGTTTTACGGCGTCACAGGTTGCAGGAGACGCACACAATACGTTCAGTATTTATGAGTCCGTGCCCACTCAAACATGGATGCAAGGCCTAGCTGATTCCAAACGTCTCACCGAATTGACCCTCCCCGGAACCCACGATTCCTGTGCACAGATTGGTGGTCACGGAAACTTCGCGAAATGCCAGGGCCTCAACCTCATCGAACAATTCCATCGGGGGGTTCGCTTCATTGACATCCGATGTCGGCATTACAAAAATGCGTTTACGATCCATCACGGAATCATTTATCAACAACTGAATTTCAATGATGTGATCACCATATGTCAGAAATTTTTGCAGAATTATCCTAGCGAATGCATCGTGATGTCGGTCAAAGAAGAGCATGATCCCAATCACAACACCCAATCGTTTGAACAGACCTTCCAGAACTACGTACACAACTCCCCACCCAACCTTTGGTATCTTCAGGACAAGATTCCTCAACTCGGCAATGTCCGTGGCAAGATCGTATTGCTTCGTCGTTTCTCTGCAAAACCGCCTTCCTTTGGAATCAACGTCAACCAATGGGATGACAATGCCACTTTCAGCCATACCAATGCCAACGGGATCACTTACTCTGTTCAAGACCTTTATAAAGTGGATACCGCGGGCAACCACAAACTCCAACAAATCAAAGATCAAATGATAGCTGCGCAAAACGGACCAGCCGACACACTTTATCTCAACTTTACCAGTGGTACGAATATCCCCTGGGATACTCCCAAAGGCTTCTCCAACAACATCAATCCCCGCTTAAATCACTATCTCGTAGACACCCCTTCACGAAAACGTGCAGGCATCTTTGCGCTGGATTTTTGTGAAGAACCCGACTGTCTGATTCCACAAATCATTTCATATAACACTTGGGGCTGAGGTGGGTTGGCACCTTTCTCAAAAACTGATGGAGAGCGTTGTAAACCAATCCCTGAACTCGCACCAATGACAACGACTCGTTGTCCCTCAAAAGAAGTAAAATGGTTTGCTATCATAATTTCCTGTCTTTTCTGTCAGGTTCAGCTGCGATCCGGATAGACTCCGGTAAGGGCAATGATGTAGTTCACTGCGAGATATTCAATGGGGGGACCAAATGATGCGTTTTCCGCAGGCGTGGGCTGTTCGAAAGCGCCTTTGTCACCGAGAAGGTACGTGGTCGGGGCACCAATAGCTTGTCCCATACCGATGGGAAAGCGACCTCGCAAGTCAGGCAGTTGGAAAGCCTTTTTTCCATCGCCACCGTAGGTGGTGCCAATGATAGAAAACAGATTACTATTTTGTTCTACACTTAAGGTTTGTCCTTGGCAAAGCGCCCAACCTCGGGGGGCGAAGTTGCCGGCAAAGATTCGAATTTCACCAATAAAGGGAAGGGGATGTTCATTGGCCATATTATGCTCCTTCATCAAAGCATCACGTTTCTCCACAATTTTGGGGTTTGAATTGGTCCCTTAGGACACACGGCATTTGATTGGCGATGGAGAAAACGGATGGAGTGCAAATTGAAAAATCAAGGAAAACGTCACCTCGTGAGGTGAGCCGTTCACTATAGCGAATCATGGACTGCTTTTGAATCGCTCGTTATCATCAGAATCATCCAAAGGCTACACGGACCTATTCTTGATTCCGTTTACGGAACGTCTGGCAGATATCCGCTAATGAACATAGCGTTCATCTGCCTGTAGCATTTTTTGAACAGTGGGAGAAAATTCCACCACGGCATGTCGGTGTTTCGCGAGCCATTGATACAGTTTATCTGCAATGAAACAAAACCCTGGAATTCCTTCCCATGCCGCATTCAGGCAGATCGGAAACGAGGTCCTTCCCAAAACTCGAAACACAGCTCTAGAACGAACAGAAAAGCAACCCACTCCATCTAGGCCATTCCCAGGTTCCCACAAGACCAATGAATCCGTAGAAAACCTTTCAGGAAGGTGGGGGCAAATCTGTTTCAATTTAGGGTCTGAAAAACCACAAATCCGCAATTGATGGGTGGGGTCGATTGCTAACATGGCTTGAACGATGTTTTGGCACAGCCCGCACTGGTCATCAAATATCAGCAGTAAGCGTTCATGTTCTGGGATCCTTCGAGGGAAAAAGGAGGCTCGCCATAACGGAACTCGCTGGCGATAGGCTTGGTATTGCTCCCCAAATCGGACGTCTAAAAAATGGGGTTCAAAGCGATTGAAAAACACAACGACGACAATTGCCACATCAACCAGGTAAACCAGCATCACCCAGGAGGGACGAAAACATAAAAGCGCGACACACAACAACAACCCAGAAATCTGCATGGGGTTGGCAACAAAAGCATACGGTCCGCTCGTGACTAATTGGAGAGGTGGGTCCCAAGGGAGGGGCGTCCCATCGCCTTGGCGTGCAAATTCATGAGTCGCCCAGCCTCCCAGAGCAAAAGAAAGGATCAATAAGATCTGAGGGATCAACGGAATGGGCTGCGGAGAAACCGAATGCCCCAGGTAAGCGGCTAATGCTTCCATTCCATTGGGCAAGTAGATAAAAAACAAAAACAGCAAAAAAGACAAAGAAATCAATGCCCTGGTATAACTACTGATCGGAGGCAGACCACCCCATATGCTGCGATCCGAATCTGCTTTGCCAATAGAATAATAAAACCAAAGGGTAAAACTTAAAATAAGCCACAAAAAACAGATATCTCCGAGCCACCACCAAACCGAAACCTCATCCAAAAACACCAACCAGTTCACCATTGCGAGATCCAAGCTCACGGTGAATCCAGTCCATGCCCCAATATATAGATGCCATTGCCATCGTTTAGGTGGAGATCGGAACAAACGTTCTGCTAACCATATGATGCCAAATCCCCATAAGAGGCTCCAATTGAGATGGAGATCAATCGGCACACCTGCCAAGGCAAAAGGCATGGATTGATACGTCCAAAAACCCAGTTGAGTCCATCCGATGTCGGTTAACAATCCCACCCAAAACTGGGCCATCGTAGCAACACACGATTTTTTGAGCACTTCCGAACTAGGACGCAACCACTGATACATCACATACCAGTATCCCACACAGCACAGAAACAGCAGACTGCGGAATAGGGTAAAATGGGTGGCAATCAACTCGTGCATGGCCTTACTTCCTTAAGATGGCTGGATCAGACGCTTTCCAAGTATTCAGTGCCAACTCATGGGTCTGTTCAATAGCGTATCGTTCTAGCGGGACAAAATACCAAAATGGAGAGAGTAAGGGTTCAAACCGAGTTGTTTGGATCAGGAGAATCTGGTCATGATCGGCGGCCTTGAGTTGGACAGTGCTGTCAACGACTCGAATCCAATTGGCAATAGGGGTGCTATCTTTTTGCACATGAAAAGCCACTCCATCCGCACGTTCTTCTACGGAAATTTCCCAGCGCCCAACAGGAGTTTTCCCCTGCTGAAATTCAATTTTAAGGTGATGCAGATCTCTTGTTTGAAGGTAATCCGAATCTCTTGCTTGGAGGTGATGCGGATCCCCTGAATACGTCTGGGGCAAAGGAAACCCCAAAGAGAGGAAGAACGAAGGAGCCCCTAGCGTGTTTGCAGGGTGCCGTACACGTTGCCGCCAATCCTCTAAGGTTCCGTGTACGGGATAAGCCGTAGTCACCGATTCCAAAGGAATCGTTCGATGGTTCGCTTCGAACATGCTCAGGATCATGATGAGGGGGACCACGGCCCAACTCATCAACTTGCCCGATCTAAAGGAAGAAAACAGAAAGACCCCGAGTAGACTCACCACAAAAAATAAAGGGGCCGCCATAATTAAACAAATGCTGCCTTCTCCTAATAAAGGAGCCACAATACAAAGAAAAATGAGATTCGCCTGCACTGTGGTACCGTACCGGCTTCGGGTTCGGGTTAAATGGATCACGGATAGTCCCAGGAGGAGGGGCAATCCAATGAACAATGCGGAAGTCTGGCGCAGTTCGCTGTCATCCAGGATCCAATACACGAAGCCCGTGAGTGACGTGGCCATGAGCGTCGCGGTCAGTCCTTGCCTCCACCTGTCTGACAGACGCTGCGGTAATTTCTCTTGGTTTTGATTTTCCGGCATATGATTTTTCAGATAGGTGTGGAAAGGTGAATGCGATTCAGTTGGATAGAAATTTTGAATAGTTTCGCTGATATGTACTAAAATGCAGGCAGTTAGCAAAGTGCCGGTTCGTAGCCATTGGGCTTCGATGAGCCTCACGCTGGTGGAGTGTCATCTCACGAGTATAATACGATCAATTTCGTGTTCAGATAGTTAAACTATGCAAACTGGAATAAGTTTAAAATTACACACCCTTCGTTGGCAAAGGAGGTTCTCATGGCCACACGTCGTTTGATCAGTTTTGATTGGGCACTTAAAAAATTGCTACGCAGCAAAGCAAATTTCGAAATTTTGGAGGGGTTCCTTTCTGAACTGCTCAAGGCCCCCATCACAGTGGTCGAAATTTTGGAAAGTGAAAGCAATAAGGAATCCGCCGACGATAAATTCAATCGTGTGGACATGAAGGTGCGCAACGCCCAAAACGAGATCATCCTGATCGAAGTCCAGTTTGACCAAGAGTTGGATTACTTGTTGCGCGTCTTGTTTGGCAGCGCCAAAGCCATCACAGAACACTTGAAAGAAGGAGGAAAATACACCGAGGTTCTCAAAGTGATCTCGATCCACATCCTGTACTTCGACTTGGGTCAGGGACAAGACTACGTCTATCGAGGCCGCACCGAATTCAAAGGCATCCACTATCACGACGACCTGCAACTCAATGCCAACCAACGTTTAGTGTTTCCCCATCGTCAAAAGGCGTCCGAGCTGTTCCCCGAATATTATTTGATCAAAGTCAATCAATTCGATGATGTGGCCAAGGACACCTTAGATGAATGGATCTACTTTCTGAAAAATGAAGAGATCCAAGACCACTTCCAAGCCCAAGGCTTGAAGCAGGCCAAGGATAAATTGGACGTGATGAAACTCCCAGAAGCCGAGCGCCAAGCTTACGAACGGTACCTGGAATCACTTCGATTTCAAAAAAGTGTGATCGATTCTTCCTATGGGGTGGGTAAACTCGAAGGCCATGCCGAAGGGCATGCCGAAGGACTAGAAGCAGGGAAGAAACAAGGAGGCGACGAGCGAGCCAAGGAAATTGCGCTGGCCCTCAAGCAGCAAGGAATGTCTGCCGAAAGCATCGCTCAAGTCACCGGATTGTCCCTCAATGAAGTGCGATCATTGGACCACAACACCTCTGGATCCGTTGTTTGAGGAGGATGGATGAAGAAACGCATTCCCTATGGGGTAGCGAACTATAAAACGTTGGTGACCGAGTATGGGTACTATATCGACAAGACCGAATACATCCGCCTGTTGGAAGACTACCAAAGTCCGGTATTTTTGCGACCTCGCCGCTTTGGGAAGTCGCTGCTGTGTCAGACCTTGGGATATTATTATGACCACCAGTATGCCGATGAGTTCGAGTCGCTGTTTGGCCACACGGCTATTGGGCGCAACCCGACCCCTTCGCATAATAGTTATGTGGTGTTGCCGTTGAATTTTTCGACGGTGCCGATCTCCAAAGAGATCCAACAACTGGAACAGAATTTCAACGACATCATCAACTCACGTCTGATGACGGCCTTTGAGCGATACGAAGCTCTGGAGAGTCGTTCCTTTTCTTTTGATCCGAACCGTTCCTGTACCTCCAATTTGGCCCATCTGCTGGATCGTATTTCCGGGCATCAACTCCCTTCGCTGTATGTCACGATTGATGAATACGATAACTTTGCCAACCAATTCATCACCGCTCGTAACGATCCCTTATACGATGCCTTGACGGACGATGATGGTTTTTTGAAATCCTTTTTTAAACTGCTCAAGGATGCGGTCACGCAAAGGACTGTGGCTCACTGTTTCATCACAGGCGTCTTGCCCATCACGATGGATGAACTGGCCTCAGGATACAACATCGCAGACTTCCTCACCCTCAATCCTCGCTTTGAGGAGATGTTGGGATTCACCCAATCGGAAGTGGATCGTCTCTTAGATGAGATTTACAGCGACCATGACCTCGACCCTCAAACACGGCCTGAAGTCGAAACCCTATTGCAAACGCATTACAACGGTTATCGTTTTTCCCGCAACGAGGGACCGAAGCTCTATAATTCCACGATCCTCTTTTATTTCTTAAGGCAGCTTTGCGAACACCGTGTGATTCCCGAACACCTCACCGACGCCAACCTCAAAACCGACATCAAATGGATTCAACGTCTCACCGGATCCAACCCTCAACTCACGAAGACTTTTGTAGACCAAGTGTTGTGGAAAAAAGGGATTCATTATGATCGAGTCCAATTGACCGAAAAATTTGACATGCACCGTTTTTTTGAGCCCGAATTCTTTCCATTGTCGTTCTTTTACTTAGGGATGCTGACTCGGCAAGATCCCTTCACGATGAAGCTGCCGAATCTCAACATGCGCATGATTTTTACCGAATACTTTAATGAGATTCATCATCTCAACGACACGTCGGGGTATGCCCAAATGATGATCCATTTTTTGGAGACCCAAGATTTTGAACAGCTATTTACCGATTATTGGAAATTGTACATCGCCCTCCTGCCCGAAGCGGTGTTCGCTTCCGTGAACGAAAATTTCTATCGCACCACGTTTTACGATCTTTGCCGTCGGTATTTATCGGAATTTTATGTTTTTCATATAGAACGGTCCTCTCCTGCAGGACGCAGCGATCTGGAGTTTGTCGGTAAACCTCAGACGAAGTATGCGGGACAACGGATTTTGGTGGAATTTAAGTATTGGTCCAATGCGAAGCTAAGCCAGGCAGGAAAGACGGTTGAAACGTTTGCCCCCATCGAAAAAGATGTGGAGCAAGTGCGAGGATACGAAGCCGCTCTTCAACAAGAAATTCCTGAAGCCAAGATCACCAGCTATTTGGTCTATTGTTTGGGAAATCAAGGGTTTCGATTCGTCGCTTTGTCGGGCTTCTTTAAACTTTTTAATCTTTCGAGTGCCGACTCTGCGTAACACAGCTATTGTCAACGTTTTCCAACCTACCTCGTGGCCGTTCGAGTCCTTGTGACGGCTAATCCATAAACAGGTCCAGATATCGCCGAAACACGAACACTCGATTGCGGCTAGTCCCTGTATTTTCTTTTAAGATTTTCAAATCGACGAGCTTTTGAATCAGGCTATTCGCGGTTTGATGAGTTGTTTCGAGAATTGTGGCGGTTCGATTCACCGTGGTGACGGGCTCTTGATATAACTGCATTAGGAGACGCTTTGATAAGGTCGGCGAGTTGCGAAGGATGCGGCGGAATAAAAACCGCATTCGATAATTTTGTATTGGTATTGCGATTCCCAACGACCCGCATGGAATTGCTCTAATTGCATCACGCTCCCAACAAGAAGACTCTCAAAAATTTTATGTTAAATTTCCATATGTAAATTTAAACTCAATTTTTTACATAAGAAAATCCATATGTAAATTTGGACGTCGAATCCTGATTGTTGTTGATGGGCATGACTCAGCGTTTCTGTTCAGTAACACCCTAAACAGGAAAGCTGCGCCACCTGATTTTGGTCAACCAGCAACTCAACGGAAATTTTGACCGTCTGAAAACCATCATGGAAGAGGGGCAGATCGTTTCCGATGTCGTGAAGAGCTTTCCCTTGAAACAATTAGAGCTGCCCAAAAATTTCACTTCCCTCCTGTATTACTTTGGGTTGCTCACTTTTCGAGGCACTGACATGGGATATCCCGTATTAGCCCCTCCCAACCAAACCGTGCGACATCTGATGTACGACTATATTCGACAAGCCTTAGACGATGGACCGTAGCACTCTTTTGATAAATCCATTGAGTTGGGGACGGTCTATCCAACGGATGACCACAACCAGATCATGTTGGGTATCCACATAGACCAAATTGGTATTTCCCCCTCGGGCCATAAAACTACTATGGGGGGCATCTGGTAACAGTTCTCCATTCGTATTGAGCCACCACAAATAACCGTAGGCGGATAGACGTTGACAAGGAGTGAGGGTCCAATCCAGCCATTGTTTTGACAACACCTGACGTTGTTTCCATTTCCCCTGCCTCAGATAGAGATAACCCAAACGGGCCAAATCCCAACTATTGATCCAAACGCCTCCGCCCCAATGTCCACCTCCACTCACGGAGTGCATGGTTTTCCCCTGAATCAGACACCACGAGTTCTCATACCCATGCCATTCCCATGTGTCCGATGCCTCAATCGGATTCAAAATGGAGTCACGTAGCACTTCAGGAAGCGGTTTTTTCCACAGTTGCAATAACTTCAATGCGAGAAGATTGACGCGGACATCGTTATATTCCCAAAAAGTCCCTGGGCTTTGTAATGCTCGTTTCGATCCTTGCGTCCGGCCGGCAAAATCGGGTTTTCCCCATAAGTTTCCTTCCCATTCACTCGTTTGCTGTAGGAGGTGATGCCATGTAATTTGGGGATTCATTGAGTGGACTAACGGATCTTCAGGAAGATCGGTATTGACCAAACGATTTGGGTCTTCCAAAAGGTGGCAATCATAGGCGGCTCCTGCGATGGCGGACAGGAAAGATTTGCTGATACTATACGCCATATCCACCCTATGGGTATCTCCCCATTCGGCAATAACATACCCATGCCGTAACACAATCCCATTGACCCCCGCACGGTCTTTGATCGGACCCATAATTTCATTATGAGATTGCTTGGCAATCAAGTGGGTCAAGGCCACTTTCATGGTACGAGACCACGGACTCTCATTGGACACCGAAAAATCAATGGCCTCCTGTAAAAAAGAGGCCTCCATCCCCACTTCATTCGGATGTTTTTTGATCCACTGATGATGAGTCTCAGGATAATAAATGGATGGGTTCATGATATTGCTCGATTGATAAGATAAAGGACTCGCCACAGGAATGTAGCTTAGACTGAGGTCGTTTTGCATTCATTTGTTGCATCTTGAATTTACGGAATTAAATGTCCGTAGGTTTTCACCTGTTGCTTGGACCATTCCAAGATTTGCTCATAGCGGGTTTGGCCCGTTTTTGGGGGAGCTTTGAGAGGAAGGTATGTTTCTGCAGGGAATAACGAAGGCAGCTCGGTAGACCGAACGACTTCCAATCCTTCCACTTTCAATTCCCAGGCATACTGGAGACCGGCATAAAAGGCACGGTAAAGGGGAGTGGCTTTGCCATCTTCGAGGAAGAGGAAGAAGGGATCGAGATCCCACAAACGAACCGTCTGGTCATCGGAGCCCGAGGCCAGCGTACCACCGTCGGGACTGAAAGCCACACTC
>JANQJU010000055.1 GCA_028281495.1 SAR324 cluster bacterium | reverse complement strand
GGATGATGAGATGGTGGTGTCATTGAATCAGAAAGTGATGTCGGACATGCGGAAGTTGTATGCGGCGATGGATGCGTGGGATGCGGAACGAGAAGTGATCCAAGAAGGAGATTTTCGATTGTTTAAGGAAGAAGGCAAACAACCGTCCATTGTGCTTCGAGCAGCCAAGAATCCTAAATTTAAGAAATAAGAGGTCTCTCACCTCCACCGAAATTGCAACCGGTGCGTCATCATGAATCAAGTCCCTTGATGCCAAGCGACTTGTTGACCGATGAGTGGATGGAACATCACGTCACCGTGTTCGATTTCGAGTAGGTTCGCCTGTCGGGGAATGGTTTTATAAACTCGAAAAGTTTGCATCAAACTCAGTGTTGCCGCACTTTCGAGAGGTCCAACAAACGACGTGTCGATGGGGTCAAAACTGGCATGGGTCTTCCAAAAAGCCAGTTGATCCTGAGACACAAAATAACATCCTGCATGCGGATTACGAGGTCGTTTGAACGTGAGCATCAACCCTCCCCATTCGGCATGCAAGAAGCTATGTTGATCGAGGGACTGAAACGGTTCCGTGACTCGCCGTGCCAAAGGGCCATCGACATAAATTTTATAAGGCGGGTGCTCACCCCATTCAAAGCGATGCGGTTGCCACACGCATTCGATCCCTGCCCAGCTCTGAAACCACTTTAGCTTTTGGAAAAACCAAGGGTCATGGATTCGCAAGTCGTCTTCCATATAACCATACCAATCATAGTTTCCCTCCTGTTCTCCCAAGATTTGACGACAAACAAAACCCAAGTGCCGGGGGTCTACTTCGTGTTCTTGATGTTGGTAAAAACCGGCAGGCACCGTGAGATGGTCCAACACATGGTGCTGAGGAACGGTGCAAATAACAATTGTGAGTTCCAAAGCCAATGATTCGTTGACCGAAAACGTCCCCCGTTGCTCGATATGAATCATGCTTTGGCTAGGATCAAAGAGACGATACCATTGCCATAAACTCTGGGACAACGCCGCAATTCGCTGCTCTGGGGACTGTCGAGAGGAACCATGCCCCCCGTCGCGTCGAGCCTGATAAAAGTGAGGAATCGTGATTAAGATTCGCATGAGGAAATTGCACATTAATTGAGTTGAATAAAAAAACTGAGTGTACTGAGATATCACCGTACTGAACCTACTAACACCACCGTACTGAACCTACTAACACCACCGTACTGAACCTATTAACACCATTGTCTTAATTTTACTGAAACACCACCGTCTTAATTTTACTGAAACACCACCGTCTTAGTTTTACTGAAACACCACCGTCGTGGATTTGCTCAAGTTGGTTCCATCCAATTTAGTGACCGAAGCGGTGATGGTCACGTTGCCTGAGGTGGTATCGCTGAACAGGGTAGCCGCGGCCGCACCAGAGGAATCGCTAAATACTTTGTCAACAATCGTACCTGCGGAAGCTCCGCTTGTATGAGCGGCCGAAAACGACACCGGGATGTTTTGAGATGGGCTACCCGTGCTTTTGGCAAGCGTGGCGGTGGCCGTGAGGCTGGTGGTTCCATTGGCAGTGATCGTTCGGGCGCTCACTGTGAGCAAAATTTCATCCGGATCACTGCGGGTGAAAGTCAGATTGGTGAACTTGCTGATCCCATTAAAAGTTGCGGTGACCACACCTGTTCCCGTCACGGTTCCACTTTGCAGCACCGTACTGGCGGTCCCGGTGCTATCCGCACTGGCTTCCACAGAGGTCGCTCCCGAACTGTCTTGGGCAAATGTGCCCAACGTGGTCACAAAAGTCACGACCCGTGACGACGCTTCGACACTGATAGTCGCAGCAAGCGTAACCGTGGATTGACCGTCTGCCACCAGACTCGATTCCGTAGAAGTGAGGGCTTGCACCCCTTTCAGGTCTTCTGGATTGGAATTGGCATCCGATGCGGTGAACGAGACCGTGGTGGTTTTGGAAAGAGTGGTTCCATCGGTTTTGAGGACAGAAGCTGTGACAACGACAGTCCCGACTGTGGTATCACTGAACAAGGTTGTCTGTGCCGAACCCCCACTGGAAATCACTTGTTCGGTGATGGTTCCTGCGGTGGTCGTGGTGCCCTGATGAACAGCAGAGAAGCTCACGGGAATCGATTCGGAAACCGACCCGGTTGTTCTTTGTAAACTAGCTAAGACGGCAACACTTGAGGTGCCATCTGCGGTCACGGATGCCGTGCTAGGAGTCAGAATAATCGAATCGGGGTCGCTGCGGGTGAAATTTAAAGTCATATGTTCACTGAGGTTATTAGCCGTCGCTGTGACTATAGCGGTGCCGCTCTGGGTGCCGGTGATGAGCAAAGTGGACGCTTCGCCTGCATTGTTGGCCGTAGTGGTGAACGAAGTGGTTCCATCTGGGAAAGTCCCTTGCGTGGTCGTGAATTGCACGGAACGGTTGGTGGCATCTGCATTGATTTGAGCACTCAACGCTGTGGAGGAAATGCCATCGGCCACTACGGAATTTGGAGTGGCTGCAAGAGTGAGAGAACTGGAATCGGTCAGGGTTGAGGTAGAAGAAACAAAATCGACTTCAATGGATGTCAACAAGACCTGTGTCCCCCCCGCCCAGACCCAAGCCTGCACCAAGGCGGTCCCGACAAACCCACTGCCAAACAAGGTATTGGTCGCAGTACCCGTGGCATCGGATAAGACGCTGGAAGCAATGCGTCCCACTGATTGAGAGGCCTGGTTCTTATTAAAGGCTGTGAAGAACACTTCGGTTTCTTGGGAAACCGTCCCCACATCGGCTTGCAGCACCGCGGTGATCGTGGTGTTGGAAATCGAATCGGCTCCTAAGATGCTAGAAGCCGCTGTCAACGTGATGCTTGAAGGAAGGTTGGGAACGAATTCTATGGTGGTTTCATCATTCAGGCCTTTGATCGAGGCGTGGACCGATGCCACTTCCGTTTGCACGCCGCTGAACAGCGGAACACTCCCCCTGCCGTCGTTGCCTACTTCCACCACCACGGATTGCACGGACTGCCCCGTGCTGTCCAAAAAGTTGCCTTGTGTGGTGGTCAAGGTCACTCCGCGCGTGGTGGCATCGCTGTTGATCTTCACGTTGATTTGGGTGGACGAGATGCCATCGGCAGGAATGCTGGAGGGCGAGGCGGATACGGAAATCTCGCCTTCCGGGCTTTCTTCTAGAGAATCACAACTCACGACGGTGAGACTCCATCCCAGAATACATAGGATGGCAACGAGCGGGTTCCAATTCGGGTTCTGTTGTCTACGGCAAGTCATACGAAGTTTCTCCCCATGAGTTTGTATTGAACCAACGCACCAAATCCACTTCCCAAGAGGCGGAAACGTAGAATCCCAAGGTGCGATCCAGCTTATCGACGAGCGGGTCCAAATCCTGTTTCTTGAACAAGATCCCCCCTGCCTCAAGACGGACTTGTTCGTAGACTCGGTATCCCACACCCAGCATCACCAATCGGTCTGCGGTGATCCCTTCCACTTTGGAATCTTCCGGCTCTCCCAAAGTCACGCCCAAGGACATAGAAAAGCGTTTCAAGAAAGCATTCCGATTTTCCAAAGGAGCACTGCTCAGCGGCGAAAAATAAAGATTGACGCTCACGTAGGGCAAAATGTCTTCAAACGAGGGCGACACCACGCCTCCAAAACCAAAAGTGAGGAAATGGGATTCATTTTGAAGCGGGATCACCATCACGGGTTTGAATTCGGTTTTTTCCTCCACTTGCACACTCTGAGCGACCGTCCGGGTTTGATGCGTGAAAATGAATTGAAAACAGTAATACGGGGAAGGCTGCAACGGTGGCATCTGCAACATGAACCGGCGATCAGTGCCCTTCCATTGTTTGTGTTGCAATGTGGTTTTTAATCCCTCGTAGTGGGTCAACTCGTCGGGGCACTCTGCGTGGGATCGAGGAAAAAAGAACAAATCCACTTGGCTGACCTGGGGTGGCACTTCTCCGCGGATCACAAAAATTTGATTATGAGGCATCGCGTCTAAAAAAATATTCGATGCCATCACATACCGCACCGTAGGGTAGGCTCTGGAGCTTTGGGCATGCAGATCTTGGAGGGACCAAAAAAGAATTGCGAGCAGTGATGAAAGCGCCAAAAGAGGCAATCTGTTGCAGCGTTGATCAATCGGCATCGGTCTCCTTTGCATCGAGTGATTTTCCCAACAAATGAGGCCAATACTCCCCATACACGCGGCGGCATTCCTCGCATTCCAGAATGTGACGTTTCAAACAGGCTGTGATCAGAAACCCATCATAAGGCCCCGATGCTGAGCGCAAGGCTTCTGAACGAACTTCGCGGTCGACATAGTCTTGGATTCGTCGACGCTCGTTTCCTTCCAGTTGAGAGAAACGCAATCCCACTTCCCAACTCACTTGATCTTCCAAGGTGCCCAACATGCGGGTGTATAGAACGTGGGATCTCACCACCAACGGATCTTGGTCTAAAAAGTCGTCCACCGTGCCAGGGAGCGGGAAACGGATCTTTAATACGATTTCCATATCCAGATAGAGCGGCGTGCCGGTGAGCAAGGTGAGACCTTGTAGTGAGATTTCTTCGCCAGTGGCTGCACGATGGATCGGGTCTCCAGGAAAATAGAATTCTAACGGGATGGGAAATTTCACCCAAATTTCATTGGCTTCAATCATGAAATGTCCTTTTTCAACGAATGGATAAACTCTCGTCTAAGGTTTTGACCAGCGGATCGAGAAAAAACATGATCACTCGACGCTTACCGGTTTTCACTTCAGCAGTGACATTCATACCGGTTGAGACCGGTCGAAATCGGCCCCCCACGGGAAAGGCCCATGGGTCCGCGCCGGGGGGAGGCGGCCGATCAACAGGTTTTACGATGTGTACCTGATACACCCACCCAAAGGTTTCGTGTTCGATCGAATCGGCGCTGATGTGCTTCACCAAACCATCCAGCGTGCCGTATTTTTGGAAGGGAAAGGTTTCGACTTTCAACGACACCTCCATGCCTTCTCGAACAAAACCGATATCTTTGTTCAGCAACCACGCCTCCACCATCAACTCGGTACCGCTGGGGACGATTTCGATCAAAGTTTCGGCCGGTTGCACAACAGCGCCTTCAGTATGGGTGCGCAGCTTCAATACGGTGCCTCCAATCGGAGAAACCAATTTTTGAAACGATTGACGTTGTTGGTTTTTTGTCAGTTCGGTATCCAGCAAGTCCAGTCGCTTGCGTCGCTCGGTGAGTTCCTCGAAAAGCTCTCGACGGCGGTCCTCTTGCAAAGAGGTGATGCCTTTTTGAGCTTCCAACCACGCTTCTTGAGCCTGTTGGATCACGCTGTTTTGACTTTGCAGTTCATGGGTTTCGATCACCAACTGACGTTCCGTCTGGGTCAGTTTTTCACGGGGCAGCGCTTTCATATCCACCAGAGGCTTCAATCGAGCTTGTTCGGATTGCAATTGTTCGACGGTGATTTCCAAACGACGTTTGGCCGTTTGAGCGGCTTCGCGTTGGCTTTGGCGCTGTTGCAAAGTCAGTTCGGCCATACGGAGCTTGGCTTCGTAGGCTCCAATGCGTGCGGTGAGCAGCCGTTGCTGAGTGTCTCGTTCATTTCTCAATTCTGGCCACTCGGTTTCCAAGATATGACTGACATCATTGCGGAGTTCGGCTTCCAAGCGGTCGATTTCCAAGAGGAGTTGATATTTCTCCTTCAACTGCCCTTGCACATCTGCTTCCGTCAATGAGGGATCGAGTTCAATCAACAGTTGTCCAGGCTGGACCACCTCGCCTTCCACAATATGAATGGTGCGGATGACCCCTTGCTCCACGGCCTGGACGGTTTGCACACGCCCTGCCGGAATGAATTTACCCTGAGTGGTCGCGACTTCATCGATCTTGCCCAACCAACTCCACATCACCACAATGAGGGTTAAAACCACTACGATCCACAGCGTGAGCCGTCCTAACGGGGCCGGGGGTGACTCTTCAATCTCTTGCATCGCTGGCAAGAATTCTCGTTCCAATTCCTGTTTGCGTTGCTCCCGATAGCGTTTCCAGGCTTCACCGATCATGCCCCCACCTATTTGAGGTTTTGTTGACGAAATAAATGCGCGTAGATCCCTTTTCGGGCCAACAACTGAGCATGGATTCCCATCTCGACGAGTCGCCCTTGCTCCAAGACTAAAATCACATCGGCATTCATGACCGTGGACAATCGGTGAGCAATCAAAAAGACGGTTCGCCCCTCGCAAATGGCATCCAAGTTTTGATTGATCACACGCTCCGATTCATAGTCCAAAGCACTGGTGGCTTCGTCAAAGATCAACAAGCGGGGGTTGTTCAACAAAGCCCGTGCAATGGCCAAGCGTTGTCGTTGCCCCCCGGAAAGTGCCCCACCCCGTTCCCCGACTGGGGTGTCATACCCTTGCGGCAATTGGATGATAAACTCATGCGCCCCGGCCAGTTCACAGGCTGGTTGGATCTCGGCCATGGATGCACCGGGGTGTGCTAACAAGAGATTGTCTTTCACGGTGCCGTTGAACAAATAGTTGTCTTGCAACACCACACCAATTTGACGGCGGAGCCAGGCGGTGTCGATCTGGCTCAGGTCGATGCCATCAATCAGAATCCGTCCCCGTTCAGGAAGATACAGGCCTTGCAGGAGTTTGGTGATGGTGCTTTTTCCAGAACCGCTCCGGCCCACAATTCCGACTTTCATGCCGGGGCGAATGGTGAAACTGAGATCGCTCAAAATCTCTGGACCATCGGGACGATAACGGAACACGACATTTTCCACCTGAACTTTCCCATCCAATGGCGGGGGATTGGATTTGGCAGGGTCATGAGGGGTCTCGGTGGCGGTGCTGAAGATGTCGGAAAGATGACGAATGGAGAGTCGCATTTCCTGAAACTCTTGCCACAAATTCACCAAGTTCAAGATGGGGGTGCTCACGCGTCCGGAAATCATGTTGAAGGCAATGAGTTGGCCTACGGTCAATTCACCCCCGATCACCAAACGGGCACCCAGCCACATCAGCACGACCATCGAAACCTTTTGGATGATTTGAGCCAAGGATTCCGAAATGTTGCTAGTAAACGTGGTTCGGAAACCGGTTGTCGCTTGTTTGGCCAAATGGTTTTCCCAACGGCGTCCCATCTCGCTTTCGAGGGCAAGGGATTTCACGGTGTGCATCCCGGTTAACAATTCCACCAACAAGGCCTTGTTTTCCGCATGCACTTTGAATTGGCTTTCCAACCGTTTCCTTAAGATCGGTGTGGCGATCAAAGTCAGCACAATGAAAAGGGGAATGAATGCTAAGGAAACGATGGCGAGCAACGGGCTATACAAAAACATGGTCAATACAAACACCACCCCAAACAAGACATCCATCAACACGGTCATCGGGGCTTGCGTGAGGAAGTTCCGGATGTTCATCATTTCTTCCACACGATTCACTACATTCCCCACGGGGCGATTTTCGAAATACGTGATGGGCAAATGGATCAGATGTCGGAACAACATCATGCCCAAAGACACGTCAATCCGATTTCCCGTGTGGGAAAACAGGTACGTGCGGACCATGCCCAAAATGGCTTCAAAGCTCACTACGACCAACAACCCCACTGTCAACACGTCCAACGAAGAGAGTCCTTTTTGAACCAACACTTTGTCGATCACGACCTGAGAAAATAGCGGGGCGACCAAACCAAAAATCTGCACGAAAAACGAAGCCACCACCACCTCGCTCAACACCACTTTGTGACGGAACAGAGCCGGTAGAAACCACGAAAGGTCGAATTTTTTACCTGTACGTTGAGGCGTTTCTCGCAAGGCCACCAAATACATTTCTCCTGTCCAAAAGCGGCTCAGTTCAGAAGCTGTATAGATGTCGGGTAAGGCTGTGTTGGGGTCGTAACACAAGCATCGTTTTTCCTCCATTTTGGCCAACACCATGTGCCCCCCACCCACTTTTCCGAGTATCATCGGAACGGAACCCCGTTGAAGCTGCTCCCAATCGCCCCGAATGATTTTCATTTTCAGTCCGACCTTTTGCCCGGCTCGAATGATATCGGTGGGGGTCATCGGGTCCACGCCGTTGGTGAAGGCGAGCCGGATTTGTTCGGAGTCCAAGGACAAGCCATGAAAACCGGCCACCATCAACAAGCTGGCCAGTCCAGAATCTTGTACCGTTGTTTGCATTTCAGGATCGGTTGCGACGCTCATAAGACATTCATCGATTGGAAGACTCCGTATCGGAGCAAGTGTGCCAAGTTCGTGTTGTGCGGTTTTTTAAAGCATAGGCAATGTGAGGCTCGAACTCCCTTCCTTGTTGGAAGGCCAAGACTTTCCATTGCTGCAATCGTTTTTGAAGATCGGCTTCATAAACTTCAGTACGCGTGACTAACCATCGGCTTTGTACCAGTTCCAATTGGTCGCGGTCGGCATACCCCCCCTCTATGAGAGACTCTGTCAAACGTCGATTTTCTCCCAATTGGAGCAAAAGCTTTTGTTTATTCTTAAGGACTTGTGTCTGCACACCAGCCAGCTTCTCGGCTTGTTGAGCTTCTTGCAACAACTGCTGAAAAGCCAGCGATGCTTGTAGCTGAGCTTTTTCAACCGCAATCTGAGCCGCCCGTCGATTCGCTCGATCTTTTCCGCCTGCAAACAAGGACTGAGTCACCGTGAGCCGTAGACGCAACCGAGCGGCCTGTAGATTTTCTACGCTCCGAGTGGGATTTTCGCGATGTTCGCCTTCCCATTCTTCAGTGGCAGAAAAGTTCACGTTGGGCCTGAATGGAGCCTCCAAACGGTCCACCTCCGCCTGGGTTTGTTGAATTTGCCGATGGAGCACTTGATAGCGTGGGTGGTGGCGCAACACAGAATTCCACGGCACCCGGGAATAGACGGGGATCTGAGGCAGGGTGTCTTCCCAAGGTAGAAAGAGAGCCACGGTATTCAAGGGGCGCCCCATGAGTTGACCGAGTCTTTGAGAGAGTTCTAACAACTGCAATTGCAGTTCATGCATCTGGATTTCCTGAGTCAGGAGTTCGTTTTTCAACAGGTTCATTTCCTGTTGTGTGGTTTCTCCTTGTTCCAATCGTAAATCTGCTCGCTCAATTCGTAATTTTTGGAGCGATTGCTGCAAAATGTTTTGTCGTATTTGCTGCCAACGGAGCAATAGTTGTCCATAATTTTCTATTAACTGAATGAATAATTGATTCCGTTGATCTTGGTAGCTCCAGCGTTGTTCTTGCCAAGCCCAATCGGCTTTTTGTGATTGAGCGGTGTCATGCCCCCCCGAATAGAGATTCCACTGGAGTGTCCAGTTGGCGACGGCATTCCACCCTTCGTCGTTCAAGTTCGAAACTGAAGAACTGGGTGTGCTGGGCACATTCACCCGCTCCCAATAAGCTGTGATGTCGAGCGTGGGCCAAAATGCTGCTTTTACCGCCTCCCATTCTTCTTGTTTCTGTGCGATTTCCAAACGAACCACTTGCAATTCAGGGTGAAACTGCTCGGTCAAGTTCCAAGCTTGATCAAGCGCCAAAGGCTCCATATGCCCTGGGATTTCCGTTTTTTCCGGCCACGGAAAACAATAAGAAGTCGCTGGTGCCACCACCCAAGGTGGCGTTTGCGCCGTCACTTCCACCACGCCTTGTCCACACAAACCACTCATAACCATCCCCCCCCAACACAACAAGATGCGTAGCCAAGTTGAAAGGCCTCGTAGGGAATTTGTACGGTTGGGCGATTTCCTCTGAACTTCATTCATCAGCAAGCATCAAACGAATAAAATTATTTAACCCTAATCATTTCTTGAAGGTGAGCGATTGGAGGCGAGTCAGAGACAATTCGAAAGCAAAGTCTGCCTTGCAACTCCTGGACAAGTGTTCAGTATTTAGCCGAAATTCTTACAAAAAAAAGTCATATCTTGCTGTTTTTACGAGACTATTTTCAGCTGTTAAAAATTTGATTGAGTTTTCAGTTTGTTAGGTTCATTTGCGAACAAATAGGAAAATTATGAAATTCTTGTTCTTGCATCCAAACTTCCCGGCACAATTTGTCCATCTTGCACGTTATTTAGGGCATTTACCCCAACATCAGGTGGCTTTCATCACCCAACGAGAGAACGGAACGATCCCTAGCGTACGAAAATTACTTTACCATCCGGTACGCGAGGCTGCGCCAGCCACCCACCATTACACCCAAAATATAGAAAATGCCGTGTTGCATGCCCAAGCGGCATTTCGTACTGCGGAATCTTTGCTCAAAGAAGGATGGATTCCTGATGTCATTTACGGACATTCGGGCTGGGGGCCGCTGATGTTCATGAAGGACCTGTTTCCTCAGGCACGTGTGGTGGGCTTCTTTGAATGGTTTTATCGAGCGTTTGGTTCCGATGCCGATTTCGATCCTCAGGATCCGTTGAGTATGGATTCCGTTGTCAAAATGCGGATCAAAAACACTCCAATTCTCGTGGATCTGTATAGTTGCGATGCCGGAGTGTGCCCCACCTATTGGCAGAGAGATCAATTTCCTCCAGAATTTCATCGCAAGTTGCGCGTGCTCCATGATGGGATCGACACCGAGACCTTCGCTCCCCAGGCAAACACTCCCTTGATTCTACCTGAAATCGGGTTGGATCTTTCCGATGCTCCAGAAATTGTCACGTATGTCGCCCGAGGGATGGAGCCTTACCGAGGGTTTCCTCAATTCATGGAAGCTGTGGCCCAATTGCAAACTAGGCGTCCCGGCTGTCATGTGGTGGTGGTGGGGCAAGACCGAGTGGCTTATGGCAAACCGCTTCCCCATGGAAAAAGCTACAAAACGGCCCTGCTTGAAAAATTCGACTACGACCTCAATCGCGTGCACTTCACTGGACAGCTCGCCCTGCCGTCGTACCTCAAGGTACTGCAAGCCTCAACCGTTCATGTGTACCTCACGCGTCCGTTTGTATTGTCCTGGTCGTTTTTGGAAGCGATGTCGACGGGCTGTTTGGTGGTGGCTTCACGCACTGCCCCTGTCGAAGAAGTGATCGTGGATGGGCACAATGGCCTGTTGGTTGATTTTTTTGATACGGACGCGTTGGCCCATCGGATCGAATCCGGTTTGGATCATCCCAACCATATGGAAACCCTGCGGCTTAACGCCCGGAAAACCATAGAGCGCCACTATGCCCTCTCCCGACTGCTGCCGGATCAGTTGAATTGGCTGGTGCATGGAAAGTGATATTGGAAAAAGAGATGGTTTTGATAGACAAAACACACCATGCAAGCAGCTTTGAAAGAGCACCAGGATCAGCACGCTTTTGCTTATAACTTATACTTTATAGGATATGAGCTAACCAGGTAGAAAGTCCTTTACCAATTTCATCAGGGTAAATCTCTTGAAGAAAATGGTCTCCAGGACCTAACGAAATCACTTCAAGATTCTTAGCATGATCTTTCAGGTATTTTATGGTGGGCTTACCAACTAAAACCCCAGGTGTCACATGAAATAATAGTTTGGGGATATCGCTTGTCACAATCCATTTGTTATTTTCGATACCAATATCATGTACATTTGCCGGTACACCATCAATGGGAATTGCCCTGAGCCATTGCAATAAAGGGCGACGACTTTCTGCTGTAGTATAATATCGATTATATTCTGCCATTACTTCGTCACTCAGTGGCTTCCTGTGAGGACTTGTCCGTAAGAACTCGTCTATTAGCACATTTTTTTTCATAATCATGCTCTCACCCACTCCTGGAGTGCGAACATTTTTCAGAAAATCCGCTGAAGGCCCCATCGCTTCATAGGATGGAATTGGATAGAAAGGCGGTAAGGTCGCCTCCATGAAAGCGATGGCTGCTATACGATCAGGCCTGGTGCGGGCATAATGAAAACCCAGAGCCGATCCCCAATCATGAATCACTAATACTGCGTTTTTCAGGTCAAGATCATCTAAAAAGGCATGTAAATAAGCAGCCTGATCCTCATAAGTGTATTTAAGATCTGGTTTGTCACTGTCCCCCATACCTATCAAGTCTGGTGCAATCACACGATAGTCTTTAGAGACATAAGGGATAATATTCCGCCACAAATAAGATGAAGTCGGATTACCGTGCAAAAAGACCACAGGATGTCCTGCACCTTCATCAATATAGGCCATGTTGTGACCAAAAATTGTTTTTTGTTTTTTCTCAAATGGCCTCTCATCGGCCCATGCGATATTCATGATTAGCATCAAAAGGGTAGCAGAAAAGATACTTTTCAATAACATTGGATATTTCATCTTTTTCCTTTGATTTAAGGGGTTAATATTTTTGAGAGTTTGAGATTGGCAATTTAATGTTTATCGGTTGTCATATATTCTCCTGATCAGTTTTTTTCGTTGAGATTTGGTACTTCTAATAAGATCAATCGCAAGGCATCAAATATCATCTTGATACAATTTTTCGTTGATACCTGTTGGTTTTGCTTGTTAGTGGAATTATTATATGACAAGGCACTTTTGTTGACTATACGCAATTTTTCAAAAACATTGTTTCCCTGGAGAAACTTTGGAAATACAACTCATCCATTATTTTGTGAACATTGTGAAACACGGAAGCTTTACCAAGGCCGCAAAATCACTCAAGGTTCCTAAGTCAACCCTGAGCAAGGCGGTATCAAAACTTGAACAGGAAACAGGGACAAAGCTACTAATTCGTTCAACAAGAAAACAAACACTCACTTCGGCAGGAAGGGACTTTTATGAAGCTTGTCTGGGGCCCATTCAAACTATAGAAGATGCCCAGAAATCTCTGTACGGGTTGGATAACGTTATTTCAGGTACAGTTAAAATAACTGTCCCTGAAGACTTTGAAATCTCTCTATTGTCTTCATGTATTCAAACATTATGTGAGAAATATTCGGACCTGAAGATTATCCTCAAAAGCACTAACGACATAGTCGACTTGATTGGAGAGGGGTTTGATTTCGCTGTGAGGATTGGCCCACTGGAAGAAAGTAATTTACGAGTTAGGAATATTGGTTATATCAAGCTTGTTACAGTAGTATCCAAAGAATATTTTGAAAAAATTAAACTGGACAGTCCGCGTGATTTAGTAAACGTCCGATGTATTGGACTCACTTCAAACAAACCCTTTCAAGTTTGGACGTTAATAAAAAATAAAAAAATAGAGGTGATTAAAACTCCATTAACCGTTGAGACGAATCAGATTACAAGTGTCTATAAGCTAACACTATCAGGTGCAGGGGTTTCAATTTTGCCCACATTTTTATGCCAAAATGATATCGATACCGGCAAGCTGATCCGGGTACTGGAAGATTGGGAATATAAGAATGTTCCTGTCTCTTTGGTTTCTCCTTTATCGACTCTGAATTCTGTTCGTTTGAAAGTGCTCAGTGATGAAATTATCAACACATTAAGAAAGAGGTTAAATTGAGTATACCGTAACAGTCTTTTGTGCTTGCGCTCCCTCTCAACAAACCGTCGTTAAGAGCAATCTTTACGTATTTCAGAAGGCCATCCAGGGGGATAAGTTCGATTTGGACAATCCGCCGATAACAGAAAGCAACTATCAGCTTCCTGCGAAGATTATAAAGAAGCGTGCGATTTAAAACACCAGCGTGCCTGCAAACGGGTGCAAATGTTTTGCACTCATGAGTAGTTTCATTGAAATCGCAGCCTTTCCAGAATGCACTCGTTTGTTTAAAAACCTTTTAAAAACAACAAAGTAACAAGCTTCTTAAAAGCTTTTTCATATACTTACCTTTTCTCTAAAAATTCGTTGCTAACCTTCCGTTAGAGCGTTACGCTAGATACCTTAGATTTTATTTGCGAGGGAAAGGGAATAATCATCTGCCCCACCCTTTGGTTTCATCCCTCTAAGATAAAAAGCAGTTTTTGTTTGGAGGTTTTTCTCATTCTTTTCCCTGGAACCTTCATGATAGGGAGCTGGAAAAACCGTGGAAGTGAATTTTGAATCCACGCAGACAACATCGACATTTCAAATAACGAATCTGATCCAGTGCATACACTTTAATTATGTGCAATGAGACCAGCTTTGTTTAACCCTCCGGGGATCATCTCTTGCGACTACCAACTTATCAATCCAATGCAAAAAATATTAATCATAGTAATACTAATATTAGGATGCTTTTGTATCGTTGCTTATACTCTTGCAAGCATTGCTTCTTTAGACACTTTAAATTCACCTTTCTCTACTATCAAAGGGTTCACAATCGAAGAAGAATTTTTTGTCTTTTTTCCAGGTATTTATACTTTGCAATTAACTGCTGACATGACTATTGCTGAAGCAGACGAAGAAGTTGAATTACTTTTTGGAAAGTTTGGTTGTGTTACTGATGACAAGCATCCATGTGGCAGTTACAAGAAATTCGAGATCCAATGGGAATTCAGACAAAGCTCTCAAGTCATTGATAGAGGAGTGGCTTCACATATGACTGAAAGTAACAGTACTTTGTCGAAAAACCGTTGGGGGCGAGCACTTGGGACAGTGCACTTACCATTTGGCAATGTTGAATTAAACGCACGAATGCTCAGCTCTTTTCAAGAGTTGCAAAAATTTAATCCACACCTTTATTTAAGACCTGGTGCTTGGACTGATGGGATTCCATCTAATTTTGCTGCAGTAGTTTTGATTTCTTATATCTTAGCGATTGATTTTATTGTCCCCTTAATTGGTATATTGTTCGTAGGGCTGTTTTTTCTTTATTTGAAGAATCTCTATAAAAAGTATCAACTAAACTAACATGAGGTGAGTTATGATTAGCTATTTTAACAAAAACTTAATATGGAAGATCCTATCTGGCTAAAGTCTAAATTTTTAAACCAATAGAATGGAAAATGATGCAAAAGTACAGCGTTGTTGGAGCAATGCAGAAGGGGCTATTTATTTCGCTAGCCATCTTATTAGTATTTGCTACTATATTCTGGAGTTTAGCGAAAATAGGTTCTTATTTGAACGATTTTAATCCTAATTGCCCAAAAGAATTTGAAGAAAATTCAAAAAAACTGGAAAATATAATTATAGATTTGGCTACTCAAGTGAAAAGAACAGAGAAAGGTATTAGTAAAAAATTTGAAGAAATAGTTCCATTTAATTGGCAACAGATGTGTGTCATTCCTCCTTTTACATCTGCTTCTCAAATGGATCATACTTTAGGATTCCAATGGCAATGCTCAAAAGAATGGCAACAAATCAGTGTAATGGAAAACTATTACATTTTATTGTTTAAGGTAGATAAAAAAATTATTCCTGTAAGGCTTGACAGAAGAAATGCCGATTTATTCCATTACTTACCGAAATGTTATTCTTATAACAATGAAATCATGCTGGCATTTACTTTTCAAAGTACATCTTGGGGAGATGTAACGGCTAAAATAAAGAATTCAAATGAGGAAAAATGAATCCAATAGAGGATTTGCGTAATTGGGTCACTACGAAGGCCTTTGAATATGGTATTGAAGCTGCGGAAGAAGCAGATAGGTTAGGTATTCCGTTGATAGACGCTAACACTGGAGAGGATCCAAGAGATGCTTTTCGGCATGCCTATATAACCGGCAAATTTGCATACGAATATGATGCTTCTGTAGCAGTAGCCTTTGGGATTGCTTATGAATTATTTTCTACAAATGTAAATTCCCCTGGTGAGCGAGCAAAGGATCTCCAAAACAATCATTTAGGAGCCGATATTGCTTCATTTCTCAAATATTCAGGGATTGGCCCCGAAGAATTGGGAGAACACATCTGGCAGAGTGGTAGATTAGTACTTAAACCTGTCGATTCCAGTGAATATGTTGAACCATTGGATGAATTAAAAGAAGCAATTGATGCAGCTAAACAAAGTTTGACAGATTTTGTAGACGGAATGGTATCAGGCTTTGAGGACTTTTTAGATGGCTTATCTCAAATTTTAGATTCCGAAGAAAATTCGTCTCAAGACGAAAAAGAATCAAATTGGTGGGACAAAGCTTTGGATTTCTTTGGATTTGGTAACAACGAGTCTGACGCGACAGATGAGGAGGGTCCCTTACCTGATCCCCCAGAACCTTTGCCAAGTGAGCAGAGCAGTGATGGACAAGTTCCCTTAACAATTGGCTCAGGAGTGTTAGAGACCGAAATTGGTTTAAATGCTGACCTGAACGGAGATGGTCAAGGAGACGGTCCGAGCAATAATGGGATCTTGGATGGGGTGGGCCTGAATACAGACCTGAATGGAGATGGCATTGAGGATAGTATCGAAGGTGACGAACTGTTAGACGATATCGGCTTAGAGGTAAATCTCGATTTAGACCTTGGAGACCTTTCGATAAGTGCTGATGGGCCTGAAGATGAGTTAACGTCCACAGCCGAAGATCAAGCTGATGTGAATGCCTCGTTGGGTAATTTAAATGAAACGATCCAAAATACGGAAGGTCCCGCTAAAGAAGTCGCTGAACACCTAAAAGACCAAGTCAAACAAGATCTGGTCCCAACCCCCGACCCATCCACGCAACAGCCCTCCGAAGAACCCAACCAACCCGGCAATGGCAGCCCTTCCGCACCAGACACTTCCCCCCCCACTCAACAGGACAATGACGAAGTAAATAGTGGCTCCTCCAGCGGATGGGGATCCTCGGATGCGGACAATGAAAGCGAAGCCAATGAACGAGGATTGGCCAATGCAAGGTCTTCCGATTCCTTAGAAATGCTCGATATTGCTATTGACCAATACCAAGGACAAAGTAATCCTTCCCGTCGAATGTTAGCGTTCGAGCGTTATGCCCTGAAACAAAGCCTCTTTGAGGAATATGCCAAGCATTCTGAAAACACGACCACCCTGTCTCGGTTCTGGCTCACCGTAGACAAAAACTATGCGTTCGAAGCACTGTACCATGCTGAAGGCATCCAAGGTCGTACCCAAAGTACCCTGAATACTATGGCAACGGGTCTCCGTGTCACCGATAGTCAAATTTCAGATGTTCTGGAAGATGCGGCTCAAGTCCTCTCTCCCCTGGTTTACAAACAGTTGGCCGTGCAGCTTTGGCATCACCCTCAGTATGGGAATGGTGGTTCTGTCGCAGAATCCGGGATCGGAACCTC
>JANQJU010000036.1 GCA_028281495.1 SAR324 cluster bacterium | reverse complement strand
TAGATGGCAACACAAGAAGAAATGCAAGAGATCAGAAGTTTCACAAGCGTCCAGTGAAGGTCAGAGTAGCAGAATTCCAAGACGAAAATCATAGTGAAGCATTTCACGATATTTTTATTCAAGTGTTGACGATCAATTTGGAATTACAAGAGTTATTGTGCTGCGTGGAAGTCTTGGGGCGACGGATTCGGCAAAAAACGAATCGACTCGATACCTTGAGCCGCTACCATCGTCAGAATGCTTTCGTGGAGGAGTGTTGGACAGAGTTGATCACCCAGATGGAACAAAAGAAGCAAGCCGTGGAATTGAAGATTCAGCAGCAGATTGAGTCCCATCTGGTCTTGAAAAAGAATCAGGAACTCGTGATGTCGATGCCGGGGATTGGCCCGGGAGTTTCAGCCTGGTTGCTGTCTTTGTTTCAAGACGGAAATCGTTTCCAAACGGCTTCGCAAGCGGCGGCTTATGTGGGGCTAATTCCCAAGGAGCATCAGTCCGGCAGCAGCATTCATAAGTCGTCCCGGTTGACCAAAGCAGACAAGGCGATTTATCGGTCCAAGCTGTATATGGCGGCGATGTCGGCGATTCGGTTCAACCCGGCAGCCAAGGCTTTTTTTGAACGGTTGGTTCACAAAGGGAAATGCAAAAGGGTCGCGTTGTGTGTAGTGATACGGAAGTTGGCGGTGTGGGGTTTTGGGATCTTAAAGCATTAAGAAATATTTGATTCCAAACGATGTACCAGTTGACGGCCACCATTCAATCTACAAATCTGTAGGCCATTCCGAGACAATAGTGTAATTTTGCAAAACTCTGGTGATATCGTCGTAATCCCTACAAATCTGTAGGCCATTCCGAGTTTTTTTGCTTCCTGCAGAAGTTATGGTTGTCAAACCAGAAAGTCGTAATCCCTACAAATCTGTAGGCCATTCCGAGAGCACCTCTTGCAACTCACTGATTATACACATGAAAAAACAAGGTTTTGTGAAACGTTTTTCTGATAATAACTCAAGACTTGAAAAAAGTCACTTTTTTAATTCAAAAAGATAGAAAAAAATTACCTTTTCATTAGTAAAATCATAAACTTGGGAGATACAAAGAAATTTGTATCTTAGTATGACTCAAATAAAACCGTTAACCTGTTGATAGTTAATGAAAAAGTTAAAATATACACTTAAAAAGGCCGAGGTCGGACGGAAAAAAATCCGAATCGGCCTAATTCGTCATAAAGAAATCAATCTCGGCGAATAAATTATACCCCGCCACCATGCCACGCACACCGGATCGGCCATTTCATCCAAATGCGTGTTGTGCACGATATACCCGTTTGATGAGGGAAACGGAACAGGTACAAGAATTATCACCGTAGAAAGACCTGGAGACGATCTTAATGTTCTGATTATTCGCCACTGGATGCCGTTGCTGTGGCACTCGTGAGAAGAAACTTCCAATCTTGCAACGGAGTGCCTTCCAGGTTCAAATGGCTTGTCAGATAGTAAAGTCGTCGGGTTGCAACTCCATCGGGAACCGTGCTGAATCGTTGATGCAACCAGTACGGTGGGATGGCTTGCGAATAGATTGACACTTTCACTGATAAATCTTTGTCATCCACCTCATAGGGCAAAGTCACCACATATTGCAACGAGTCTTTCCCAGGAAAATTGGGACCTTGGTCCTGGTAGTCAGGATCGTCTTCGACGAGGGGATCGGTGGATTCCATGAATTGGTACATCACCTCACCCTGGCTTTTGAAGGTTTCTGCTGCACGCCATCCTTTGGGAAGCAGACGGTTGTCTTTGATGTGATGGACCCGATGGATAAAACTGGTCGTGAATTCGCGATCACTGTTTTGGATCAACTCCTCATAAATCTGGACTTGGTCTTCACTAGTGATTTTTTGATAATGCGGCTGATACGTTGTGGAATCGGGCAAGAATTCAGAAGGCAGCGGCTTGCCATCTGCTCCCAAAATCACTCCTACCGAATTGGTTCTTCCCGAAGCCCATACCACCTCAGTGCCATCCATCACTGAGAATTCTAAAAATACCCGGCGAAACGCAACCCCGCTTGGCAAACGATGCCCCGCTTTGTTGGTGACGTTGACGGTGGCTTGCAATTTCTTGCCTGTAAACGAATCGATGGTCACCGAAAGATCCACGGTATCTTCCCGAGCTTGACGAACCATGTTTTCAATCGCCAAATCCACGCCATTTTTGGCAGAAGTCATCGGATCTCCTTTGGAAACTCCCAAGACATCAGGAAATTGATCGAACATTTCGAGTAAAAACGCATTCAGCCCCACATGTTCGTGACGCTTGTATTCGCTACGTAATGGGACGTCGATTTCAGCAACAGGCAGAATATGTTCAGCCGCCGGGTAGTTCGCATCTTGTATGGTTGCGATTTGAGTGGTCACCGGATCGATATTGATATTGCCATCCACGGTTTTGAACGTGTTGGGCATATGGCAATCCTGGCAACTTGCGAAATCGGAACCGGGGACGCCTTTTCCGCGAGCAAAGGCACTGTTTTGCCATTCCAGGAAGGTCGCCTGTTCAATCGAATGATTGTATTTTTTTAACGCGGGGTTGGGTTCGGCTGCGGTCAACACAGGAAATTTATCTTCTTCCAATCCCACATTAGGGAGATTGATCGTATGGCACGTGCCGCAAAGCTGAGAATCCGAAGTGTAGGGGTTGTAAACCGGAGTGATTCCTAAGGAATGTTTCATCGGCAAGTCTGCGACCTTTTCGAAGGGACCGTAAAATTCGTCGGGAGAACCATAATTGTAATGTCCGGTCGTATTGTGAAAGAGCATGTAGGCCAGTTCCTTTGGTGTTGACTCGTTGATCCATCCTTCTTTTGGAGTCCAATCGATCACCGCCTGCGGGTCTGGGGCATCGATATGGTGACAGACCGCACAACTGATCCCCTCGCGAGCTAGCTCTCCATACTTATGGTATTTGTAATCAGGAGGCAGGGTTTCATTCGAAGACAATGCTTCCACGAGATAAAAATAATCAGTTTTGAAATTGCGGTCTAACGACGAATCTTTTTCTGCATCGTGCGCCAAGCTGCGTTGGCCCATTGCCCCATGACAACTGAGACACGTGTTAGTGAGCTGAATTTGAGTCTCTTCGACGCTGTCATGCAGTTGTTCAGGGTGTTCCCTACCATCTCGCTCGAGATAGGCCATTTCGCTTTCTAATTGTGCATGAAAAATGGGGTCGCGTCCTGCCAATCCCATCGGAGACCAACGCCACTCTCCAAATTCAGAGAGGTTATAGCCTTCACCGTATCCGGGGCCCGTCTGCACGAACATCGAGACTCCATACGGAGAACCACCCAAACCCCCGTGACAACCCAAGCAGTTGCTAGACGTGAGGTAACGTTCACCTTCAGGTGAAGCCACCACATGATCCGCCCACCAGGATGGGAAAGGTTTGACCGCCTTTTTTTGAACCGGATGAATGCTAGGAAAAGTGGTCAAAAATTCGGGGTTGGGGGCCTTGAGTCCTTCTACAGAAACCGTCGGTTGCGGTGGAAACAAAGAACGCAAATGGGCATCAATAAATCCTTGGTAGTCTGCGATTTGATCGTTGCTCCAAGGACGAAGTAGTGAATCGATCATAAAATGATCTTTGACGTACGGGTCGTCTTTCAATTGTGACAAAGGGTAGTCTTTGAAGTGAGCTTCGCTTCTCCAAGAAGTGTCGACCAAAAAACGGAGCGGGTCTTTGTCAGTCATGAACGTTTCCACGTTTTCCAGGGCGCTGAAGGTGAATTCACTCTCTGCCGAGGCATGACAACGCAAGCACAATCCACCAAAGCTGGAATACAATTCATGCGAATAGTTATCTAATTGCGAAGCCACCGCGTCAGAAATCGACTGATTTTCTTGGGGAGCACTGAGCTGCGCCCAGAACCACCCGTCCTTTGAACCCGCGCTATCGCGGACCATAACCGTCCATCCTTGGATCAGCTTTCCCAACATGGCGTCATAGGCTTTTTTGTCGTTTTTATATTGAGGTGCATTTTCGAGTTCTTGATACATCACCGCAGGAGGGGCATACATTTCTTTGATAATCATTGCCCCATCAGGAATGGTTCCTTGGCGATTATTTTTCATCCACTGAATCACTCCGGGTGAATAGTAAATGCGCACTGCCGGATGAGTCCCATAATAGGACTTGAGGGTATAGGGGCCTGTGTCGCGTACCTCTTTGTCATAGTCCCACTTCAGTTTTTTGTATTCGAAATTCATCAGCCATGTGTAAAGTTTCGTCTCATAGTCTCGCAACAGTTGAGTACTGGGTAAGCGTAATTTGGCGCGTTTGTCTACCGCTTGTCCTGAAGCGATTGAAAGATGAAAAACGCTTAAGGTTAGGAAAACCCAAAAGCATCGTCGAAGTAGGCGTTTACCATGCGTTTTCAACATAATTTTCTCCCTCTAGTTATTTGTTTAATTCGCGGAGCCACAGCTCTTCCGCAAAATTGATCGAGTCATCAAAGAATTGCAGCGCGTTCCGAGTGAGTTCCGTCCTCAAAACTCATTGTGATCGCGACTGATCCCTGGCGTTTTGTTGGAGCCAGTTTTTGTATCCTGCCTTAATTGATTGGAACATTTCCAGTCGATAGGTTTCCCGACTGAATTTTTGTGCCTGACCGTGACAATCTGTTGGAGAAAATTCGTGCCAGCGTTTTTCCATGGTTTCAACCGCCGTTTGGAGGTCTGCGACCGTTTGTCGTTGGAAAAAAATACCAGTTTTATCGGTTATGGTTTCCAACGCCCCACCCTTGGCATAAGCAATCACCGGAATTCCAGAAGCTTGAGCTTCCAGCGGTGTGATTCCAAAGTCGTCCTCTCCAGGAAACACAAAGGCTCGTGCATTTTGGTAGAGTTTAGCGATGGTGGCGTCATCCACGCTGCCCAAAAATTCGATGTTGGACTGAGCAATGGAGCGGCAATAGGCTTCCTCCTGTCCTCCGCCCACAATACGCAAGGGAAGTTTGAGCTGATTGAAAACTTGAATCGCTAAGTCGACCCGTTTGTTTGGGGCAAAGGCTCCGACCATGAGATAGTAGTTTTCACGCTGATTCCCTGGTTGAAAACTCTGCATATCCACTGGGGGATAAACCACCTTTGCCTCGCGATGATAGATATTCTGAATCTGCCTCTGAATGTTGCGGCTATTGCATAAGATATCATGGACCCGGTCATTCGATTGCAGATCCCAATATTGCAAATAGGGACGTACCCAACGGGCCATCCATTTCACCGGAAGCTTTACTGACGGTTTCTCAAAATAGGTGTGGTAGAGAGTCCACATGTACCGCATTGGCGCGTGGATATAAGAAATGTGATAGGGATGATGATGATGCATCGCTCCCTTGGCCACGCAATGACTGGAACTGATGATAAGGTCATAGTCATTGAGATCGAAACATTCGATAAGCTTGGGAAAGGTAGGCAAATAATAGCGGTACTTTTGGGCGCTCATCGGAAAATGCTGCAACGGCGACGTGATGATATTCATCGACTCAATGGTTTCCGACAATTCTCCACGAACGTGTAACAACGTATAAAGATCTGCTTGAGGGAACAGCTCACACAGCACTTCCAAACATTTTTCTCCGCCACGCATGCCAGTGAGCCAGTCATGCACCAAGGCGATCCTTTTCCCCCTGAAGGTTTCGTCTATCATCACTTGACCGTTGAGTTTTATCGAGAAGCGACCTGATTTTCACTGGAATGTTCGAAGGTTCGACGAATCGAAAGCACCAAGGCTTTCGCAATTTTGTCGCGTGTTTTGTAGTTTTGAACCGCCTTAAGATCTTGAGGGTTGTTGAGGTTTGCCACTTCGACAAGAACCGACATCGGAATTTTGGAGTATCGCAGAACCCCCGGCAAACTCTTTTTGTTGTTTCGGTAATGGTAGGACCGCAAAGGACTTTCCTTCTTCACCCGCAATCCCACATCACGAAAACTTTGAATAACGGTTTTCCCGAATGCTTTGCTATTTGCGGCGACTCGTTGATTTTCCTTTTTAGAAAATTTGATCAGCCGTCGAAACTCTTTGCGTTTGCGATACACGGACTGACTTAGCCGGAATTCTGGCTTCCGCAAGCGATGATCTGGGTAATAGACCATGGCACCTCGAATCGATTTGTGGAGAGCATCTCCGTGGATGCTCATGAATAGAATGTTTTCTTGCGGAACGCCCTTTTTCCTCAACGATGCGTAAATGTGATTCATCAAATACACCCGCATGTTCACGCCCGTTCTCGCGTGTTTGAGGGGGTAGACCGGGTGGACTAATAACACTTCATCCTCATCTTTTTTATAGCTCAGTCGTTTAACGGGCTTGGTTTGGTTGGGATCTTTGAGGGTCATGTGGACTTGAAAGTTAGAGCCTTTCAGCATCGCCTTCATTCTTAACGCCACATCGTAAACCACTTCATCCTCATACACGGCATTTCGTTGTTTATAAGAACCTCGGGTGGCACCAGGATCGACACCCCCATGTCCAGGATCTAATATAATATGAAAGGTCTCTTTGGATTTTCTTTTTGCAGTTTTTGAAGAGGATCGTTTTCGGGTCACCACCTGTTCGACCTCCAAATTTCCATTGCCTTCTAAGTAATCCTCACTAATCCAAGAAATGGGAATTTTTAATCGATAGCCTGCCGGAATATGGGTGGAATCCTTAAGGTTGTTCAGAGCCATCAATTCGGAAGCCAGGCGATTCACTTCGTTTGACAAAACGCGTCCCGTGAATCGAATGATTACTGACGAGTAAATCGTCTGATCTTTTTTCAGCTTATAGTAGACAAATTTTTCACTGCCACCTGGATGGACCAGAGGAGGCTTGACGCGCAGCGGATTGGATCTTAATTCGGGTCGAATCCATTTCATCGGAATACGGATGACATCTCCCACTTTGATGTTTTTGCCATCCCGTTTCAGGCGGTTGTGTTTGGCTATTGCCCGATAACTGATTCCGGTTTTTGCAAACAACCCTGAAATCAATCCCAACGTCTCTCCCGAATACAAGACCTTATGGTTCCAGCCTTTTGTATCCATCGAATCTTTAGGGAAAATAGCTTTGAGGGCAGCCTTCTGAATTTCAATATGGGTTGCGCCAAATGGGATTTTGACAAACTTACCGAGCTGTAGCGGTTTGCCCCGCATATATTTTTTGAGATCCCGATGCCCTTTGAATCCCTTTTTCAACACACGAGCAGCAAACTGATACGGCCCTTCCCCATTTTTAGGCTTGATGAACACATACAGGGTATTTCCATTCAGTTGCACCTGAGCTGGATCTTTTTGATCAAGCCGGAATTTTTTACGAATCGAAGATTTATTGGGAGAGGCCTCGATGGGTTGTTCCAGGCCCAGCATTAAAAACAGCAAACTGAGGACAACCCATACGCTTCGTCTATTTATTTTGTTTCTCATGAAAGCTTTCCATAAATGGCAAGAATTGACTGATTCTGATCGGTACCTTCATTAAAGAAGATAGAGACAAGAATTATGCCATTTGGAAATGCTTTTAGAACGAATGGTATGGGGTTAGCTTTGTATCACGAACCACGAGGGCATTCGAATCATTGGTTTTCTTAGAAGGGGAGGTTTTGGTCTTGAAGCGAGAAATCTGATTATGGAGTCCATCCGCTTGAGAGGCAATTTTTTCACTAAAGGAAGCATTGGCCGTCGCGTGACTGGCATTGGTTTGTGTTACTTGGTTGATTTGTTCGAGGCCCTGATTGATCTGAGTTATTCCCAAGGCCTGGTCATTACTGGCTTGACTGATTTCATTGATGAGTTCGGTAACTTGCACAATACTGCCAACCATACTCTCTAAAGCTGAGGCGGTTTGATGGGCGATTTGAATTCCTTCTTCCACTTTGCTCATTGAGGACTCAATCATTTCGGTCGTTTCTTTTGCCGCTCTCGCACTATTTGCTGCTAGATTCCGAACTTCCTCAGCAACCACGGAAAAACCTTTTCCAGCATCTCCCGCGCGGGCGGCTTCCACCGCCGCATTGATTGCCAATAGATTGGTTTGGAAGGCTATTTCATCAATGGTTTTGATGATGTGCGAAATTTTTTGAGATGAATTTTGAATTTCTGACATCGCCCCCAACAAAGACTGCATCGATTGATTTCCTTGTTGTACCTGTTCCTTTGAAGTTTTTACTAAAGTATCGGCCTGCTGGGCATTTTTAGCATTTTGTTGAGTCCCGTCTGCTAGATTTTGGATCGACGCGGCTATTTCTTCAATGGAGGCTGCCTGTGTCGTTGCACCTTCCGAAATTTCTTCGCTGGTTCGTAACAAGTTTTTAGCGCTCAATGATAGCTCACTGGCAGCCACAGCAATTTGGCCGACCGTCGCGTTCAGTTGCTTTAACATCTTTTGTAAGGTCATTCCCAACATATCTTCAACCGAAGAAAGTCGGATTTCTTGGGTCAGATCACCCTGCGCAATAGAATCTAGATTCTCCAACACGTTTGCTTGCAGATGGTCGGCGTATTGGTTGAGTTGATGAGCCATGTTTCCCAATTCATCTTGGCTCATGATTTCAACCCGCTGATCGAATTCACCTTGGGTGAATCCATGCAACGCGTCCTTGACACTGGTCAGCGTCGTCACCGTGTTTTTCAAAAAACGACTCAAGAATATTCCGATACAAAGAAGAAGAGCTGTAAACAGAACAACAATTCCCATTAATAAAGTTAAACTGTATTTTTCAACATTGAGTGCTCTTTGAAGAAGCTCGGTCGCAATCTCGTTTTCCACAGTTTTTAATACATCGATTCGGTAGCTGGCAGCTTGGAACCATTCTTCCGGATCGTTATCGTAGGCAAAGTGATTTTCTCCAACGATCTGTCGTATCTCCAGAAATTTTTCGATTGCTTCGCTTTCCAATTTTGTTTCGAGAGAACCAGCATGAGTTTGCAAAGCGGAATCTTGAAACTGCTTTAGGAATAAGCCTTCCGTCGCCACCAACGTGGCCCATCTATGGAAACCATTATCCTCAAAACTTCCTTGAGCGAACATGTTGCTTAGCGCAGCCCTTTCCAACCCCGCTTGTTCTTTGGCCTCCATCAATTTTAGGTAACTGTTGATCATATTCGCAATCGATGAATCTTGATTGGAACGCGATATTTGACCCACTAAATTGAATAGGGAACGAATGATTCCAGAATAGGTGGTAACGGCTTCGGGTATTACAATGTCGAGGCGGTCTATTTTTTCTCGGGTTTCTTCAATAAGCTGTATTTTTTCAAATGAGTTTTGCAATAGCTCGGCTTCCAAACGATTCGCTGGAAAGCCTTCATGGTAGGCCTGCAAAGCGTTTATGTTCTGATTGGACAACTCTCGTTGATTTGGAAGTGCCTTAACAAATTTTTCCCCGCGACTTCCTAGAAAGCCCGCAGTCATTCCCCGTTCTTTTTGCAGTTCATGAATCAACTGGCTTGCATGGATTGCCAGTTGGGTTTGCTTGGCGGTTTTATTGGCCCCGAGAAAAGTATTGACATCTTCGTAAATGACAATCCCCCCAAACAAGAAAAAACCGAATAGCGGGATGCTCACTAGAACGATCAATTTGGTTTTTATCGACCATCGGCGGTACATATTAATTCCCTAGTTAAGTTAACAGTAACTAACGATCTGATCGTAGTTATCCTACAATTCAATTGCCAAAGGTAAGGTTTGATTTAATATTCAAATTTTTACCAGAGATTCTTACTAAATAGAACAAAAAAACAACAAAATAAAAAATTAAAAACAAATTGATTGAAAATTTCCATCAGATATTGAATCCTACAACGGAATAACAGAAGCCTGAGGTTTTGAACACAGCTCAATGTGTTGGTAGGACGTACGGGTTGGGATAGTTGGAATCAAAAAACATTTTGTGCTGCAAGAAGACTTCCAAGACCAACTGGCGTTTCCAGTCTTCTTTTGATTCTCCTTTGAGGGATTGCCACCATTTCCAAAAGGCGCTGAAATTGGAGGAACTTTCTTTCATACACCGTTCGATCAGGTGATCGAGATCTCGTGATTCGAAATATTTTTTAAGCTGCGAACGAGTCACGACCACGTCGGTATCTCGAAAACCATCGTCGATTTGATTCAGAGCGTGCAGGAGCAAGGCTTCTGCCATGCGGTAAAACAGTTTGCCTGAACTCAAGTATACCGCGAGTTTGTCTTCTTCTTCGTTAATGCGTTCTACTCCAATGCCGGCGTTTTTTCCGTTTACCCCACCCCCCTTAAAACCGTAACGGTGAGTGACGATAAACGGTATGTGCTCTCGAAGCATTTCTCCGAACAAGTGATTAATGGCTGGATACGCTTGAGTCAAAAGAGGGGCCATCAAGGGTTCCGGCAATTGGTGCGTGTCTTTCAAGAAATCGAAAAAATGCTGGGTGCTCTCAGCGGAACTTCCGATCAATCGCATGATCAAGAAGTCTCCCAGCGTGACAAAATGAAATTCGAATCGGTGGTCTAAGTCGGTAGTGAGATAGCGAAATGGAACTCGGCAAAACTCCACGCAATGGGCCAGTGTGAGGCGGTCTTGTAGTCGTTTCGAATTCAACCGCAAGTAAGGCATGAATGAGTATAGAATTTCCTCTAAGTTCGGCACGTCAAACGACAACCGTGTGATTTGGTTCCAACGACGAACCTTGGTGTAGGGGGGAATATCGTGGATTGTCATCTGTCGCCAATTCTTTTTTCGACGATTGCGTAACTCTTCTTCGGAGAGTTCGAATTCTCCTTTTTCAAGATTGGTGTCCGAGTCGTCACTGAAGGCTCTGCGGAGCATTTGCTGCAACTTGGGATTGTTTTCAAACTTTGGATTATTGAGGAAATCGTGACGTTGGGCCACTTGCCACAAGGCACTCGCCAGTTTGTTGCCTTTGGATCCGATTTGTAAAACGGGGGTGAGTGACACCGGCTCGGAGGCATTGACCGTTTCCTGAATATTCTGTTGGAGTCGTGCCAATTCCATCACTTGGTCGTATTGAAAAAATTGTTCTAAAACAAAAAAACGATCCACCCGGATGAAACCGCTGAGAAAGGCCAACTTGGCGGAAGTGGAAGGCAACTGACTGTATTTTTGCCAGAATCCTAAAAATCGTTTTCGAGTCAGTTTTTGCAGCGCCTCTTTTTGTTCCAAATTGGTCACTTTGCGAGCCAAATTGGGCAGAAGATGGACCTTTTCGTAATCCGCTCGCATCCCGTCAACGAGATAGTGTTGCCGGGCAAAAAAGTTCAGATTGTCGAGATCTGCCAACACTTTATAGAGTTCCAAAGGCACTTTGACCTTCTTCAGCAACAGAAAATGGAGCAGGCGTGTCAAAACTAGATATAGCATCCGAAGGTTGTTCCGGCCTTCTTTGAAACGTTTATGGTCTGGATCTGACACATGATCTGGAATCACAAGCCCTACAAAACGGTGCAAGGCTCCCATTGCGGGGGAGGTGCCTGCCCGACCAAAAAAAAGACGATACAATGACAATTCCCAGGTTTTGGAAGGGTGGAGTGCTAAGCGATTGAATCGGAAAAACCAACGGTTGATGAATAGCTCGACATAGATTCGGCGTGTTGGGTGCTGAATTTCTTCTTGATATTCTTTGATCTCACTCAACATTTCGAAACCCAATAATGGATGGGTGGCAAACAAAAGAGCATCCGTTTCTGGCGGGATCGTTTTGTAAGTGGCTTCTGCTTTGCTTTTCTTGATTCGTGGCAACTGTGGCTCTACCAACAAATCATATAGAATGGGTTCGGCCTGTTTGGCATATTCCAGCAATTGATGATTGATGTAAGCTCGGTCGCCGTGCTCATCTTCAATTTTTCCAAAACCTTGTTCTTCTGTGGAAGTTTCTTGCCGAAGTAGTTTGCGAGTGAGCCCTTGAAAACGGCCTTGATTACGAAACGTTTGAAGCGAGGTGTGCAATTCTTGGGTTTCTTGGTGGGCGTAATATTGACGGTTACTTTCTTGCAAGGTCTGCTGCAAGTTTAGGAAGGAATTCCAAGTGTGCCCGTAGTTCTTCAGAACACGTTCCACTTGTTGTTGATTTGCGGTTGATATAGAGAAGGTCGACATCGCTTCTCTGCTTCTAATTCACTCTAACGACAAAGGATATCGATGAAAATCACTCCCCTGCTCGATCAATACGACTTTGCTCGGATTGAACCTGTATTGAAGCGGGTGCCGTTGTTTGAATGGATATTACAAACGGCTCCAGAACAGGTGCAGAAGTTACTACATTACTGCCGATTGCTTCGGCTGCAACCTGGAGAGATGATAATTAAAAAAGGGGAGGTGAGTCAATGGATTTACATTCTAATTCAAGGCGAATGTTTTGCATTTGTTGACGAATCGGATCGAGCACCGATCAACCATTTACGAGCCAACGATATATTTGGAGAAGTGGCTGCTATTTTGAAGGCTCCTCGGATTGCTTCTATTATTGCCAATTTCGACCATCCCGAAACCTTATTATTGGGAATCAATTTTTCAATTTTTTCGGATCCCGATCACGAACTAGATCTTTCAATTAAAATTTTGATGTATCAAGCCATCCAGCGCACGATCTTTAAACGGTTGCGTAGCGTTTATCGGGATCTGGAGGAGCACGAAAATCTTTCGGAACCTATGCCTCCTATGAAACAACCGCCTCGTTATATTTCCGATCAAGAAAAAATAGAACAGCTGGCTGAAAACTGCCAAGTTGGTGCCAAAGCCCTTCACAAATATTCCGACCGTCTTTCAGAAATCCTGAATTAACGATCCTCCCTGTTCAATTCCATTCTTCGAACCGTTTTTTTCGTTCATCTCGAAAATTGGTCACCTCGAGTAAAATGCCATCGGGATCCCTAAAAAAAACATAATAATCGGGTGCATAATCTGGATAGTATTGAGGAGTGGAAACCGAAATACCTATCTCGGAAAGCTCAAGAGCTGCTTGGTCCACATCCGAATCACGATCCACACGAAAACTACGCAGAACCCCTATCAATGACCAAAATCATCTTTATAACAAGTAATGTTTTATTATCTAGGAAGCACCTAATATTACAAAACAGCTTCTGTGACAATTTCTGTGACAATTACTCGAAATGAGGTTCTGAAGATTTAGGAGGGGAGTCTTCCGGGGAGTCGTCTTGGTCTTCTTTGTTTCGGCTTTGGCGTCGTTTCAACCATTGGTATTGCAAAAACATGGCAAGGACCAGAACGCTTGTTAGGGCTGTCATGACGGTAGCGGCTAAAAACAGATCCAGTCCGCAAGCCATGCCAATAGCGATAAACAGAATAATGATCGCTGCTTCTTTAGGATCAATCAGGGCGGTTCGGAAACGCACCATGCTCAAGGCACCCGTCAAGGCAAATGCATTGGCTAAACTGTTGCCAATAATAATCATAATAAAGGCCCCGCCTAAGCAGACTAAAATATGAGTGTGCTGCATCGTGACCAAGGTCCGCTGGAGCTTGTTGTTAACTTTTTTAGGGGCACTGAAGGTTTGTCGGATGACGATAGATAAGATGGTTCCTAACACCACTGCGCTTCCGAGACGCCGAAACAGGTTAATTGCGGAAAGATCCGGAGTTTGGAAGTTGAGAAGATCACTGTTGAGGATTGTTGAAAATTCCATGAGATATCAATTTTGTGGCATTTCCATCAGAATGAGCGGTTCCCGAGAACGGTTGACCTCGGAACCGATCCAGAATTGTTTCCCATTATTGTGGACGGCTACGCTTTCGATTTGTGTTCGATTCACATTGCTCCAAATAGGGAGAATAATGCGGCTCTGCTCATCTTCAATCAACGGCCACTGCATCCGATAGATGTGGGTGTAAGTGATGAGCAATAAGCTTTGTCCATTCGGAAAAAAATCCCCCCCTGTGATCCAAGCACTGCTCGGTGGGTTCTTAGGCGTCAAATACTGGTAGAGCGGAACCGATCCTGCAGGGGTCAGCGTCGTGCGTCCCGAGCGACCCAACGCTTTTGCCAGATCGATCGTAAAAATCAGAGGGTCGACTCGATCACGGGGATCGTGCTTTTCCTTCGTGATGATGACGGCTATCGGTTGGTCGGGATGGACTAGTAACGACTCGGCATTATGGGGTTTGTCGGGATATCTCAGCAAAATGCGTCTTCTTTTCACATTCAAGCCTTTGGAGGTCTTCTGTCCCTTCAAAGGTAGTGGGATCATGAACAATTTGATATCGCGACGCTTGCCATGATTGTCCCCAATGTCAGCAATATAAAGGCATTCGCTGTCAGAATTTGCACATCGTCCACAGGCAAGATCTTCCCAATCCTGATTAGACTCTCCCCGCAAATGATAAGTCTGCAATAACTCGGCCTTCGGAGAAAGGGCATACAAACGGGCTTGATCGCCTCGATCATTCACAGCCCACAGTTGATCTGGAATCGAACGACAGTGGGCCAATCCGCTCAGTTCAGCCAAATCCCAAGGTAAAATTCCTGTGGCGCGTCCGACCAAGGTCTTTAAATTTTTCCGATCAATCGCAATTGCGCTAAATCCGGTAAGACAGAGTGTTAGTGCCAGCACCAAACATTTCCAGTTGTCGAGTTTCATCGATTTCCACTCCATCTCATTCCTCGTCATCGTTTTCAATTGGGGCTGGGCGTACCGGAATCGGACTGTATGGCCGAGGTAACGCTTCTCGGATCATATCTGCAATCAAAGGTTGAAATAGTTCCCAAACTTCCTGCCCAAGTTGAGTGAGGACATACCCTCTTCCGGAGCACGTCAGGCAGTGTCGGTTGTTGTTCGGAAGTAAGGTCCCATACTGATTGAAACCTGCACGAAATCCGCTCCCATCACAGGTGGGGCATGGCTGTTTTAAATCGGCAATGACCATTCTTGACTCCGCAAAAAATGGAAATGTCGTTCTCAGTTTCGTAATAAAAGAAAGTCGTTCTCAGTTTCGTAAAACAGGAAAATCGTTATTGACACAGTCGATGGAAGAGATGTCGCAATAGCAATGTATTGTCCAACTCCAGATATTGAAATTCTCCACCCATTCGAGAAAAAGATTTACAGAACCGAAGGTAGTAAGCGGGGTGGTCTTTTGGAGGTTCGCCTTCGCTCCAGTTCCAGGAACCCGGCTGGATGTCGTTGACCACAATATAGTAATTTTCTAAAGAGCGCTTTTCTTGCAAAGCTAGATTACGAGCCATTGAAATCGCTTTTTCAAAAGTCATAGGAGACATCACGGCCGATCCGACCGACAAAAAGACCCCATGCTCTAATTGAGACACCGTATGGGCGAAGGTTAAAAAATCCCGAACCGAGGCATCCCCAATCGCGGCACCATTGTTGATGGGATGGCTATAGATGATGTCATAGCCGATTCCGGGACAGACACTGAACGGAATCTTCAAGCGATAGGCAGCTTCTTGAATACTGAATTGTTTAAAGGGATGCTCGATCACCATTTTTCCGGAGGAAAGATTGAACTGTTCGAGCGTCCTTAAAAGATTGGCTTGAGCCACCAATTGTTCAGAAACCGAGTTCTTATTAAACTCAGCTTGGAGTGATTTTCTTAGGTCAGAGATTTCCGGAAGTTCTAGGCCGTCTTCATGAATCATTTTTCCAATTGAGGTCCCATAACCTAGCCCTTGGGAAGATCCCAAGATAATGGCAAGATTGAGGTACAACCCGGTTTCTTGCCAAATCCCGAATTGCCCTTCCTTAATGTAACGCTCGACATCTTCCTCTGTCTTACCTTGAAAGGCCATTTCCCAATCATGAATGGTTCCAGCTCCGTTGGTGGTGAGGTGTTGCACGTAACCGGCTTCCATGAGTCGAATCAGAACCGGGGCTAATCCGTTTTTAAATAGGTGAGCGCCATAGGAAACTACAATGGGGGCACCTTGCTTTTTGGCTTGCTGCATCTGTTTCACCAAGCGGTCTAAAATGGCCTCACTTTCGGAAGAAATAGGAGGGGGCACTGCCTCTGGATCCAGCATACAGGAGGTATCGGATTTGGATTGCCGAGAGGCTAGAGGTCTGATACTTAGTCGATTTCTGTTGAATATAGGGTACATACACATCCTCATAGTTGAGCGAAACTTTTCGAAATAAGCTCTTTAACATGCAATTTTTAATATCGAATGAAAAGCTATGATTCTCTCTGATACCGAATTAAAAAAGTTGGTTGAAGATGGCTTCTTGCCTCCAGGATTGCAGATCGGTCCGTCGAGTGTGGATCTAACACTGTCCCGCTCGTTCACGTGGCTGGATCCGGAAGAAGGCAAGATTGTGTTAGGAAAGCCGGTGAACTATTGTACGGTGGAACAAGACACATTTGTCATGCAACCCAATCAATTTATCTTGGCTAGCACCGAAGAAGTCATTCGAATTCCCGACGATATGGCTGCTTATGTGGAAGGGCGTTCGAGCATTGGACGTCTCGGATTGCAGATCCAAAATGCGAGTTTTATTGACGGCGGATTTTACGGAAAAATCACTTTGGAACTGGAAAATCAATCCGGTTTTCCTATCGAACTGAAAGCAGGAATTCGGATTTGCCAAATCGTCTACTTCAAAATGACTTCCGCCGCGGAACAGCCGTATGCAGGCAAATACAATGGACAGAATGTGGCCACTCCCAGCCGACTCAATCTGGATCCGGAATTTTCTAAATAGGTCTTATGAAGCATTTCGAAACCATCATCATTGGTGGCGGACCCGCAGGAAGCTCTTGCGCGTGGAAGCTCAAACAACAAGGACGAACGGCCCTGATACTCGACAAACAAAATTTCCCTCGATTGAAACTTTGTGCGGGTTGGATCACCTCCAAAGTATTAGACGACCTGGAATTTACCAAGGCAGACTACCCTTATCCCATCCTGGATTTGAAAGTGCGCATGCATGTCAATCCGATCCCATTTTCGTTCACTTGGTTTCCAACGCGATGGGCTAATTATTCCATCCGGCGTACCGAATTCGATCATTGGCTGTTGGAACGGTCGGGCACTCCTGTTGTGTCTCACCATGTTAAACAGATCGTGCAGGAAGAAGGCCTTTACATCATCGACAATGAATTTTCTTGCAAATATCTCGTTGGAGCAGGGGGCACCATGTGTCCGGTTCGTCGTACTTTTTTCTCTAAGTTGCGACGGAAAGAAGACCAAATTGCCACTTTGGAAAAGGAATTCGAGTATCCACAGCGTCAAGACACGTGCCATCTGTTTTTCTTTTACCGAGGCTTAAAAGGATATTCTTGGTACGTTCCCAAAGGGAACGGTCACGTGAATATCGGTATAGGCGGCTTGAGTGTGGGCTTCAGAAAATCGGGAGCCAATATTCATGATTTGTTTAAAAAATTCTTAGGCGATTTGGTTCAAGAAGGCCTATTGGATGCTTCCACGGCAGAGAATCTTAAAGACACGGGCCATCCTTATTATCTGTATGCCTACGAAGGTGAGGTGAAACGCGAAAACTGTTTTTTGATCGGTGACTCTGCGGGTCTAGCATCGGTGGATATGGGAGAAGGGATTGGCCCTGCAATCGAAAGTGGGTTGATGGTAGCCAATGAAATTGGAGGAACTGCAAGCTACCAAAAACGCAGCACATCCCATACGAGTTTTGGTGGAGTCTTGGGATGGCTAGCCGAGAGATTTTGGATTACTGAGCAGGCTTGATATGAATTCTTGGGTCCGAGCCGGGTTTGTCGCCAACTTGCCTGTCGCTGCTAGTGTGGCTGCTTATGGTAGCGTGCTTGGAGTATTGGCTGCTCAGAAGAACATCTCTTGGTTTGAACTGTTGCTGATGAACATCACAATCTTCGCTGGTTCAGCGCAATTCGTGATGGTCGAAATGTGGACCCCCCCCTTACCTATTTTTGAGATCACTTTGGCGGTTCTGGTGATGAATCTTCGATATCTGCTCATTGGTGCCTCTCTGAATTCCTTGTTTCAAGGTTCTTCCCTCATACGCAAACTGGCTACCATTCATCTCACTGCGGACGAAAACTGGGCTATTACGATGGCTGCCTATCGCCAAGGCAAAGCCACACCTGCTTTTCTATTCGGAGGGGGATTGTGTCTAATGGCTGCTTGGTGTGGCGGCACGTTGCTCGGGCATCGTTTGGGGGCCGTGCTATCCGACCCAGAGGTCTACGCCCTCGATTTTGCATTCATTGCTGTATTTTTAGTGCTTGCCTTGGGGTTGTGGCGGGGCAAGCAAGATGGCATTCCTTGGATCGTTGCAGCAGCTCTCGCAATCGTTGCTGAGCGTTGGCTTCCTGGAAAATGGTACATCTTGATTGGTGGAGTTGGAGGGGCTTTCGCGACCATATTTCGCACTCCTTCACAATAGCATTTGAATCTTTCCTCTTGAGAACCAGATGAGCGACACTGCTACCTTGATGGTGATTGGCCTCACAGCCATCGTCACATACAGCCTACGCTTAGGAGGACTTTTGCTTGCCGCAAAACTTCCACAGGCTGGACGCTTCAAACAGTTTATGGATGCCTTGCCTGGAACTGTATTGGTGGCTTTAGTGGCTCCAGGTATTTTGAATTCCGGAGTATGGGGTGGCATTGCGGCTTTTTGTACTGGTTTATGTGCCTATAAAACCAAGAATATGTTTTTGGCAATGCTCGTTGGAGTCGTGATCGTTGCGTTGAGCCGTCAGCTGCAATAGGGTTTAATTGGGTTTGGGGAGCGTGAAGGTGAATCGGGTATGCTGACCGAGTTGACTATTGACCCAAATCTGGCCCCCATTTTTTTCGACCAGTTCTTTGCATAAGACCAGCCCCAAGCCATTTCCCGATTCATTGGCGGTTCCCTTGGTTGTGTAACCTGAGTCGATATCAAAAAGGCGCTCGATTATTTCCTCTTCAATACCCACCCCGGTGTCTTCCACCGAAATTTCTATACATTTTTCCACATCTTTTGCCGAAACAATGACTTGGCCGCCAGAGTGCGTGAATTTGATCGCATTGGACAACAAATTGTGTACAACGATGCGCACCATGTTGGGGTCGGCATACACGATTGCCGTGTCGGGAATCACGTTGGAAACATTGATATTTTTTTCATGGGCATGTTCCGTCAGTAAATCGAGTGTCCTACGAATAATTTTGTCCAATGACCCCCGTTTCGGTCGATATTGGATCCTTCCCATTTGATGCCCTGCCCACTGCAATAGACTGGAAAGCAGCATAGAGATTTGTTGAGCTTTCTGATGCATCTCATTGAGATGATAGACCAACTCTTCTTCGCTGAATGCTTTCAAATCCAAAGATAAGGTTTGAGCAGTTAGGAGTAGGCTGTTGAACAGATTGCCCACATCGTGAGAAATGATTGCAATCAAGCGGTCTTTGCTTGCATTGGATTTTTCTAGCTCACTTTTTGAATTGGCCAGCTCAGCTTCTGCCGCTTTACGTCGTAAGATTTCTTTTTTCAGGCGGTCATTTTCTTTGATCCGCAAGTGCATTTGCACTCGTGCAAGAAACTCTTCTTTATCAAAAGGTTTGAGGAGATAATCATTGGCACCACTCTGAAAACCTTGTTTCAAATCGTCTATCTGGTTTTTCGCCGTGAGCAGAATGATCGGAAGGGTTACAAGATCATATTCCAAGCGAAGCTTTTGGCAGACTTCATATCCGCTCATTCGTGGCATCATCAAATCTAGTACGATCAAATCAGGAGGTGTTTGATTCACCACTTGAATGGCGTCTATTCCATCGACAGCCCTCAGCACCTTATAGCCGTTTAAAGTAAGATGGTTATCGAGTACTTGGGTATTTACGGCGTCGTCATCCACAACCAAAATTGTATGAGCCTTTTCTGGTAGAGGTTCTAGCATGCCCTCGGAAACTAAATTTCCTTCGGTCGACGGGATTTCTTCCGGCAGTAGAGGCTTCAAATCGGCGTCTGCAAAGCCAGAGCGAAGAATTGGGCGGTGGGTGGAAAATCGGACGGTAGGATCATTGGAAAGCGGAAGGTTAAACGAAAATGTTGAGCCTTGCTTAACATGGCTTTCGACCTTCAATGAACTCCCGTGCAATTCCACAAGATTTCGGGTTATGGAAAGCCCCAACCCGGTACCACCATAGGCCCGAGTTTCCGATCCATCTCCTTGTTCAAAGGGTTTGAAAATTCGGTCTAGTTGTTCCTTGGGGATACCTATTCCGGTATCCGAAACGGCAATCCTGACTGACAGACCTTCTCGTTGGGCACTCACGCGAATCGAGCCCTTGTGGGTGAATTTGATAGCGTTTCCTACCAAGTTATAAAGAATTTGTTGTAAACGGAGCTCATCGGCAAGGACTGGTAAAGGGATGTAGGGAATATCGCTTTCGACTTCGACATCTTTTTTTCCGATCAATGCAGTAGTCAGTGAGAGGACCCCTTCCACAAGCATTTTTAGATCAACCGGTTCTAAGTGTATTTGGATTTCATGGTGCTTGATTTTAGAGAAATCCAATAAGTCGTTTACGAGATGCGAAAGCCTTTGTGCACTTTGAATAATCATTCGTAAATTGTGAGCCTGTACTAATGACAGCGAGCCTCCGATTCCTTCCAGTAACGAATCACTGATGCCTATGATTCCGTGCAACGGAGTGCGTAACTCGTGAGAGGTGTTAGCTAAGAATTCGTCCTTGAGGCGGTCCACACGCGCCAATTCATCCATCATGAGATTGAAGAGGTCCGCTAGTTCTTGAATCTCATCATCCGCTTGCACTTCGATTTTTGCAGAAAGTTCACCCGATTTGGTGATGTGTTGGATCCTTTCCATGATGTGCTGAAGTGGGTCAGTAACGAACCGAGATACGGTGAACGTGAAGGCTAGGGCAGAAAGCAGAAGCGAGACCAACGTGATGACAATGGCATCCCACACAACTTCCCGGATTCTTCCGTCCACCTGCTCGGCAGTAAATCCAATCAAGATGTAGCCTTTGAGATCGTTCTTATGAATGACAGGAATATAAATGTCGTAACTGTTTTCTGACGGTATGGTAACGGGGGTCTTTATATCACGGAGTTTATTGAGAGTTTTGGTGGAGAAGGTCTGATTGATTTGAGAAAGCTCATTGTGGGAGAGAATGGTGCCTTCGATATCGGCCACAGCGATCTGAGTGAATAGCCCTTGAAAATCTGGATGGAAAAACATTCCTCCAATAATGTCCGTCATTTCACGGGCAATGGTCTTGTAGTCTCCTCCCCAATCAAGTGCCTCTTCTATGGTTTCTTGAAATTGGACTGAGACAGCTTTGGCATGGGATTCATAAGCTTTAATAAAACTCTGTTTGAATGTGTAGGTATTGACTAATGTAACGATCCATAAAGAAAGAATTAAACAGCTCCATCCAATCAGAAAAATTTTTCTGGATAGTGAGCCGGCAAACAGACGTTTCATGGTAATAGTCCTACTTCTTTCAACCAATTGCGAGCAACCATTTCAACCGATTGCTTTTCGATATCAACCAGGAAATTGAGATGAATCATAGTGGCTTGATTGAGCAACGGTCCCAATCGATTGGCCAATTCTGCAATACGTGGATCGCTTTCAACAACCTCTGCACGGACTGTGGGTGCAGCATTATAAACCGGAAAAAATGAACGATCATCCTCAAGAATAATCAGATCGAGTTGCTCAATTTGTGGGTCGGTTCCAAAACCAATAGCAACTTCAATTTGACCGCGCTCTAAAGCACCATAGATTCCCGAATGACCCATGAATTGTACCAGACGGCGGGGTAAGTCAAAACCATAATATGATGCCATCTTTTTTAAGCCATCGGGCCGTGCATAAAAATCTTGTCCTGATCCAAACTTCAAGGGCTGCTTTTTATCAAAGCGCTGAGTGAGGTCTGAGATCTTTTGAAGCTGAAATTGTTCTGCTTGTTGACGCTTCATAATGAGTGAAAACGTATTGTTCAAGCTCGCTTTATTCAACCAAACGACACCATTTTCTTTTTCTGCTTCTTGGATGACCTCGAATAATTTTTTAGCATCAGTGGAAATCGCAGGATCGTTGCGCTTTAAGTGAGCACGATATGCCGTTCCGGTATATTCCCAATAGATATCTACTTCTTGCTTAAGAAGCATTTCGCGTAACACGCGAGTGGTGATATTGGTTTTTTCTTCCACCTCATACCCATCTGCTTCGAACAGCAATGTGAGCATTTTTCCCAAGATGAACTGTTCGGTGAAAGTTTTAGCTCCAACAACGATTTTTCCTTTCGGAGCAGCGTTCAAACTTACTGGAGCGACGACCCAGAAAAAAATCCATCCTATTGCAAGTGCGTGTAGTTTTTTCATTTTTCTCCTTTCTCCCCTTCAAATGGCGTGCCCATGCTTGAACTTTCTTTAAATTGTGACGACAGAATTGTGGATTTAAGTCTAAACTGGATTCGAGAGGTTATTCGAAAGCACTAAACTCTTTCATATCAGCGTTACTTGGAGTAAACAACGGAAAAGCAACAATAATTCGGCGAGACAATGATCGAGATACATCTTGGTCGTGTGGAAAAAAACTATGAAAGATTGTTGTAGATCAAACTGGGCAGGACAGATCGGTCCGGTTCATACCGGACCGAAATTAGGAGGGATTCAAGGGTCAAATGACCTGATTACGACGCATTCGAACGATAGCGTCATCGGAATAACCAAGGCAGCGCAAAATTTCGTCTGTATGCTCTCCCAATTGAGGAGAAGGAAGGCGAAGCTGCGCACCTGCTGGAAATAGTTTCACCGGGAAACCCGTCATGGGTATCGAACCAGAAGGTTGCACCGATTCCAAGATCATCTTTTGATGCAAAAGTTGTGGATCGGAAAATGCTTCTTCTAGGTTATAAATGGGACTGCACGGAATATCGTGCTGATGCAACATGTTCATCCAATACTCACGAGTGCCGTTTTGAATGACTTCCTGTATAATCGCATTCAATTCAATGCGGTGAAGCCTACGATGCTCACTTGTATCGAAGTGAGAATGACATTCCAAATGATCTAACTCCAAAGCCTTACATAACTTCGGCCAGGAGGCTGGATCACTCGGTGCAATGCAGATCGGGCCATCTGCAGCTTCGTAGACGCCATAGGGAGCAATGACCATGTGGTCGTTGCCGGTCCGAGGTGGGATTTGCTTTTTTTCAAAGTAGGCCGCGGATGCGAAGGTAAACATGCTGACAAGACTATCCACCAAGGCTGTCTGCACTTCAGATCCATGGCCATTGCGGTCTCGTTCGCGTAAGGCCATCACGACACCAAAGGCAGTGTAAAGACCTGAAACCGTGTCGCTAATCGGGATACCCACCCGCATAGGTCCGGTTTCATCAGTGCCATTCAAGCTCATCAAGCCGGATAAGGCCTGTGCGATGAAGTCAAATGCTGGACGATCTCGATAAGGGCCAGTCCTACCAAAGCCAGTGATTCCGGCATAGATCAAATCGGGATTCCACTGTTTTAAAGTTTCGTGTCCCAAGCCCAATCGCTTCATAACCCCAGGACGGAAATTTTCTAGCAATACATCGGCAGATTGCACCAATTGTTTGAGAACTTCTTTCCCGGAGTCGTGTTTAAGATTAAGCGTCATGCTCCGCTTATTGCGATTGAGATTCACAAAATATGGGTTTTCTGAAGAAGAAAAAATCCCAGTGAACCGAGTCGGATCACCTTGTTGCGGTTCCACTTTGATCACGTCAGCCCCAAAGTCTGCCAATAACATTGAACAGAAGGGGCCTGCAACGAATCGGGAAAGATCAATGATACGAATACCTGATAATGGCATATCTCCTCTCTGTTCTAGGTTAAATTTAAAGTTGTGCACATCGAATCCGATCTCCTACTACGACACACAACGCTTCCGCCGTTTGTCGAAGCAAGCTTACAGTGCCATCAGGATGGGCCAGCAAAGGTCCTAACACGGCACGGTAGTCGAGTCGCATATTGCTCATCAGGCTCCACGGGGCCTCCAAACTGGGAAGGATGCTTCCCACGATCCACGATCGACTGCGACGAGCAATACGCAATTGAGAGCGTTGTGCCTCGAAAATCGGGGCACCTGAACTGTATGCGATATGATGCCGATACAAAAAACCCTCTCTTGTGATCAATTTGACCTGAGATTGGGCTTGGGGGTGGACTTTTCCCACCACCTCTTGGACTGCATCTGGGAGCAGAGGGAGATAGAGCGGACCCCTGGGGAGCAGACGGAGGATTTCCGACTCCAACCCCTCTGCAAGCAATCTCGTGTAGGCGGGGTAATCGAGTTCACGAAAGAAATATTTGAAAACGTGGTTCCAAAAAGGGCTACGGTCGTTCGTGTCATAAACACCACGCATCTCCCCTATAATCCGCGGAGCGAAGCGGAGCGGGTAGTCCACGACAAACATCAACCTTCCTAGTGTGAGTAAAGGGCTGAGTCGTTTTCCCCGATAATCAGGATGTAAAAACGAACTGCACAACTCTGACGCGCCGGTGTATTCCTCGACCAAATGAAGCGTAGGAACTTCGTTTCGTACCTCCAATCGATCTGAAGCATGCACAGCTCGTCGCAGTTCATAAGAGTAGAATGGGCTTCCGTAATTGGCTCTTGCATGGACTTTTGACAAACCAACGATATGCCGGGTCATCAAATCCTCCATCACAAATAAATAGACATCGTATCCGGGTTGTTGACCTGAGGTGGCAAAACTACGACGCGATTCTGCCACCCGTTGATCTAAACCAGTTCGATTTGTATGAAAGCTACTGCCGTTGCCTGCGCCCATATAGGCGACAAGTCGTTCCAGTTGATCCACATCGTTAGGATGGATCGGTCGGAACACAAAATTTTTCTGCATGATCACCCCTCCGGTATTTTCCAAGCGTTCATCAAAACCAGACGGCTGTTCTTGTTCAGAACAGAAGCTCGATGCAATCCACGGGTATCAAAAAGCACCACTGTGCCTGCTTTCCCAATACACTGATGCTCCTGAAATCCATATCTTTGTTGCAGGTTACGAACTTCAGGCAGTAGATAACACCCGCAAGATGCCGCCGCTTCATCCAAGTAACGGCCGTCAGCATCGGTTTGAAAATAGTCAAAATATTCTTGTTCCTTTTGTTGACGCCATAATCCTGACCGATGGCTTCCTTTGAGATAAACCATCGGAGCCTCATTTGGCCCCACATCGAATAAATAGAGAAACGCTTTAACTCGATGTTTCCAGTCATCAAAATGGAACAAATGCACGAAGTTCCGTTCTCCCGGCTGTGTCTTGTAGACCAAAGCACGGCTATAAGACTCGGCCGTTTCGGACATGTAGGCTTTCACCAAATCCATTAGTTGTGGATTTTCGAAAAAGGAGCGGGAACTGGGAACCAGCCGGTCGATTTCGGCAATACGATAATTTCCCAACCACTGTTTCCCTTGTTCTTTCCGGTTTTCGTAAAGATCCGTTTTTTCACGAACTTCTTTTAGCACCGTGAGAAGTTGGGAGGGTTTGAGAAAATTTTCCAATATCAGCAAGCCATCTTGAAGAAATTGCTGCAAGTGATGATGCTGATTGGTTAGGGTGAAATCAACGGTACACTGGCGGTAATAGCGATACTTGGCTATCTGAAACTTGAGATAAGGTTTGAGAATCATAGGCCTCCTGTGTTTAAGAACCGCTGTTTTGGGAATAAACGAGCAACCCGACTCCAAGTAAGATCAGAATACCGCCGAGCCACTGTTCGCGGTACAAACGTTCTTGGAGCACCAAATGCGCACACAACACTGTGATCAACGGTGCTGATGCCATTCCCAAGGCCACCACTGACACAGGAAGCAAGCTGAGTGATCGGTAGGCAAATAAAGAGGCTAATGCTGCTACGATTCCGACTGCAAAAATAAAAATATAGCCTTGCGGCCACTTGAGATCGTAAGGGTGCTCAGAAAGCTGAGAAAACGCATAAGAGAAAAGTAGAACATTCCAAGACACTGCGGCTCCAGCAGTGACATAAACATAGTGCCCATAACCCACTGCCATTTTTGCCAAGAATGTCTGCAATCCTTTAAATCCAATGCCTAAAATTAAATAAATCATAGACCCTCCTCATCCAGCACCGCTTTCCGAGGTTGAATCCCAATAGTCCAACACCCCATATATTTTCCATGCCAACGACTCAGCTTAGGATCGCTGTCATTTGTATACCAATCAGGATGCACCGCTTGTTGGGCAATCCGTCGGTCCAGTCCTAATTGCAAGGACATGTTTTGAAAACTGATGTGTGCCCGCACGCAATTGAGCAGCCGGAGGATTGCTTGCAGTTTCCAATTCGCTTGGCTCATGAGGGAAAAGGTGGGGTGGTCGCTATAAACAAAAGGAACAATCAAAACCGCAATTCCTCGATCTGACAGGACATAATCCAAGGCCCATTGCAGGATTTGGAGATCGTTCACTTTTTGCTGGGTGTCTTTGTCCACTGTGTTGAAAAGCAGTCCACACATGACGATGGCGTCAAAAAGCACACCCTCAGTAATGAACTCGCTCAATTGTTGTAAGACGTCATTATTCAGGAAGGTTTGTTTAGAAAACCTTGATTGGCAAAATGCAATGGCCTCTTCACTATGGTCGACCCCTACATATTCACAGCGGTTGGGAAGATGAGGAATGAGGCTACCGCTGCCACAAGCCAGATCCAATAAGGTGAATTGTCCTGGAAAAGTATCATTCAAATATTGAACGGCGGGCGTGTACCGTGTGGCATTTTCTGGGGCGTCAAAATATGCATAGAAATCCGACCGCCACTCTTCCGAAATATCATGAGGGTCGAAATGTGCTTCAAATCCAACAGGAATATTTTTAACATCCTGATTCTGTTCGAACATAACTATCTCCTATTAAAAAGTTCCAACTAATTGTGAAAAACATTTCCACGGGGAGATTTTGTTATGCACTATTTTTTAACGAAAAATAACAGTGAAGCATTTCACTAACGTTTTTTATTAGTGATTAGGTCGTAGGGCAGTAATCATAAGGCTTTGCAGGGATTTTATTGAGGTTGGAAACTCAACGAACCTGAAGTTCCGCTACAAAATCTTAAAGGAGAGTTTGGAGCAACCGGTCGCCAGCCAACTTCGAATTCGTTGTCCCACAAAAATTGTCGAACTTCTCGAAACAATTCAAAGCTGTCGGCATCAACCCAGAAAAAAAAGTAGAATTCATTGGTGGAGAGTTTTTGGATGAGAGAGTCTAGGGTTTTCGCCTCATGCCACCATTCCCCAGTTTGGGACTTGGGTTGGAAATCGAGACAATGCACATAGCGAGAAAAAACCGTCATATTGACGCTATAGTCATCAAACTGGAATCTTTGGCTAGGTTCCCCACCTTGATCGATTTCATTCCGCATCTGGTCATAGACTGGATATCGGTCAAAATGGAGCAATCGATTGTCACGTAGGAGAAACAAACTACTGGATTTCTGAGAATAATGTGCCCATGGGATTAGAATTTTTTCAACTTCCGGAATGACCTCTTCCTCTTCCAAAGGAGTAGGCGACTGCAACAATGCAAAAATTGCCATGAACACTGCAAGAATAATCAAAATGCCGACGTTGTTGGAAACAATGTCAACAAGAGAATCCAAATTAAGGCTAGTTTGTCGAGAAGGTCGCTTGCGCATAGTTCATTGTTCCGATTGATAAGGGACATCCCAGTTGGACAACATGGGTTCAAGTCCTACATTTAAGTCGTTGATGCGCTCAATGATCAAAGTGAGAAATTCTGTTGTTAGAATGCTATCCGGGTAAACCAGCAACAGCGGATAATATTCCGTAGTTCCAAAGGAACGTTTGATTCTTTGATTCTCTCGAACAATTTCAAGAAAGTAACGGGTCAATCGCCCATCCTGTTCTTGGATCTCGCGAATCAATGAGTTGATTGGAACTCGCTGATCTTCATCCAAAAACAGATTGTAATACACCACCTCGTCTTTGAAACTTCGAATGAGCAGCGGTTTAACGTTGGCAGGTGCTCCTACCCATTGGAATTCGACTTTTTTGGGTTGTACATGCGGAAGATTGGCTTGGTTTAGCAATAAAAAGCTTATCGAGATAAATGCCAATACTCCCATGATGCAAAGCAAGACGCTCAAAAATGGAAACAGCGAAACCTTGCTTAGAGGCGAAGCAGCCTGACGTCTCATCAAGACACCTCCGTTCGTGGGGGCAAGTCAGCTTTGCCCTCTTCTAAATTGGAAGTGCCTGCCTGTGAATCATTAGGAGAGGAAGAGACGGTATCGTCAGTTCCCAGCTTTGGAGATTTGTCATTGGCAGAACTCGAACTGGTGGCTGGTTGTGGATTAATTGTGTTGGTGATTTGTGAGTTTACAGTCTCGTCATCGATCTTCGAAGTGGTTGTCGGTTCGTGTGCCGCCGTCTGTTGGGGTGCTTTTGAGTGTGGGGTTTCTGTTTCTGTTGAGGTGCTGCCGCTGCTGGTATCCACGGTGTTTGCTTCGGGTGATGGCGGATTCATGTTTGGCGGAGGCGCAGCGGGTAACACTGATATCGTTGACTGCAAAGCAGAGGGTGGTGGGGTTGGATTCGAGTTAGTTGGTTGCGACGTGTTTTCTTGCGCAGCAGGGGAATCCTTAACAGCGAACATGTTGTCACTAAATTCTTTCACCAATGGCTGCAACCCAGTTACTTGGTGCTTGAGGCCGGACGCATAGTTCGCAAGTGAATCCATCAGCGGATCCAAACGAGACACCCAGTTGCCTGAAAGCTGCATGATTTTTTGCATGTGTTCTTCATAGTTTTCGCTTTCGCCCTGAGTTCCTGGAACGATGTGAAGATGAGGAAGTACTTCCTCCAGACAATAATCTTCGATTCCAAGGAGCAAATCCTCTTCGGCTTTGCGCAAAAAGGAGCTGAGTACCATGATTGGAATCACAAAGACTAAGGCAAGGAAGGTTGTGTTGAAAGCAATGGAAAGTCCGCTTGTAACCCCTCCTAAGGCAGAGCGCATTTGATTTCCCAACTCCACAGAACTCACAGATCGAATGAACGATGAGAATTCACCAATTGCTTCGCCGATTCCGTATACCGTGCCGATGAATCCTAAAATGGGAATGGCCCATATGAACACGTTCAGTAACGTGTATCCGTTGTCCATTCGATTGAAATCCATTTGGGCTTGATAGTCCAAAATCTTATTGATTTCTTCTTTTTTGGGAATGGCTTTGATGTGGTGAAACAGACGTCGCACCCGACGGAAAATCAAACTACTCTGGTAGCGTTTGATTTTTTGTTTTTGTAAAAATTCGCTGATATCTTTCAGTCGTTCATCCACGTTCAATGCATACACGCCTTGCGCAAAAATTTGGCTCACCTCTTTGTGACGAAATCGACGATACGCGGTCGCTTGATCTCGATAACGGACAAATTTGAAACCAACTAAAAACAAAGACCACAAAGTCAGTCCGACGATAGCTTCTGCAATCACGCTATCGAAGAGCTGGCGAATGTAGACCCATTCCACGGCTGGCAAAACGAATACATAAAGGATCGCGGTCAATAGAAAACCCAGCAGGAAAGACTTAAGAATATCGAAATATTCTCCTGTTTTCTCGAGGGGCAAATAAGACCCACAATTCTGACAGTAAACTACGAAATCAGGATTGAGGGCTTTGCAATTGAGACATTTCTTCATGAGGTGTTCCTACAAAAGGTTATGGAGAACGGGAAAGAACGGTCGAATGAGATAGCGACGATGCATAAAGAGGAGAAACAGGAGGGAGGTGTTCCTTCTTCCACCGAGAGAAAGAAGGAACGAAAGGATTTATGCCATAGAGGCTAAAGCATCTTCTTGAGAGGTATATAGGTCGTGATGGCCTTCGACTAGCCAGATTTCACGCTCGCGGCGCTCCGGATTAAAAACTTTATCACCACCTAAGTCTTTGTCTTCCCATTTGTGAACGATGAATCCAAAAGCTTTGTCATTTTCTCGAATTTGCACGGTGGCAATTCTTCCAAAATCATCTTCTGTATTAAAGGGTATTGGGTTTCCCCAATCGGTGATCATAGCACCATCTAATGCGCCTTCATCCACATCCCAAAGATGCAATCCCCAATTTTCATAATCACCGTTATGTCGTCGGTAATGAACCAGAACGCTTTTGAATGGACGTGCTCGCTTCTTGGTAGGGGCGCTTGAGGCGGCTTTGGGTTTAGCTTTTGCTTTGGTTGTCTTTTTACTCGTGGTGGTTGTCTTTTTACTTGCGGTAGTAGTCTTTTTACTCGCACTTTTTTTCTCTGCCATCGTACTCCTTTTGAACTATTAACAATTTGGCGGGTTATTCAAAAAAGTACGGCACTATATCACAAAAACAATGCTTGGGGTGGAAAAAATCTGTAGGACCGTTCGGTTGGAATAGCTCAAATTCAGGGTCCCTGGCACCCGTTTTATCCACCATCCTCACAAAGAGATTTTCGGGCTGAGATGATTGCTGCCGTAACCTCCTGGCTGCTCTGCATTTTACAAAGACTATCAATTTCTTTTTGCAAACCTATCTGGTCAGGCCAATGTGTTTGAGCCTTCAAATAGTCGTCGACGGCAGCCGATAAATCGTTTCGGCCCCAACTGGCTTGTGCGCGTAATCTATAGACCTCTCGAAATAGATGTCCGTGAATCCATTCTTCGACTTCAGGAGAACGCTGACCCGGTTCCAGCACTCGGTTGTTTTGAAAACGAACGGGCACGAAAAAGTGTGGTGTGATGGGCACACCTTGGATAACTTCGGTGAAATCTGCATGAGCTAAGTCATATTCCCCTAGCGCCAGGAAATGCTTTCCCCGATAATAATAATTGTTCAACCCATCGGGGTTACGAGCAATAGCTTGGTGAAAAAAATAAGCTCGGTCCTGATGCTCTGCTGCAGAAAGTGGAGCGGCAGGTTGTGCGAAACATAACCAAATTTCTGTGCCTTCCAAACGTTTGGTTCCATACGACTTTGTGATCACCTCTCGTTGGCCACACAAAGAATCAGAAGACTTTATATGATTTATTGGAAAATCCAGACCACGGGTGGGATCAAATACGATGTAAACCTGGCGTCCTTCACGGTGGGTTAAGGCAATCAAATTTTCTACAAACGCATGTACCTGCTGGCTCAGGTCCACTAATTCCAGATGGGGATAATATTTGTAGAAGATACGGGCTGAGGTTCCAGGGTGTCCCCAGCGGTGGTCAACCAATAAGATTCCGGGTTTCAATTGGCTCAAGTGATCCACCATTTCCCAGATGCCGGCCCCATTCGCCCAGCCTTGGGTTTCCTGCAAGGCAGTCGGAGTTTGTCCATAACGTATTAAGGAAGGATAGGTATGAAAGCTTTTCCAAGCCAACATCGCTGAAAACACAAAGACAACTGGTAGAATGGGAATCCAATTTCTCTCCAAGCTTTTTGGGGTTTCTGCAACTTCGGTTTTTACGTTAATCTTAGCGTCCTCCAGTTGCTTTTCTGCAAACCAGTTTGGTTTGAACAGCTTCCACGCCTCGGACATGGCAATACCGGACAGCATGTAGAAGAAATACAACCCGGTGAAATAACGGATTTGAGGATTTTTGGTGACTAAAATTAGAGGAACGAAAGACAGAAAAAATAAAACCCAAAAGATCAAGTAGGCCTTCAATTTGGACCGGTCTCGAAACGCCCAATATGAAGTCATACCGACCTGGAGAACCAAAAGGAGAAGATGCCCTTCAGAGGCATCGAACGTTAGAATTTTTTCGAGAAAGAACTTTAAGTTGAACCACCAACTGCTCCAGGGAAGCTCTTGAAGTTCTGCCAATGAGCGAACCAATCCAGTTTGATAGGATCCGGATTGAAGGCTTCGGAATTCGGGATTGATCAGGAAGTAATGCAATCCCCATCCAATTGATGAAAGCAATACGACGGTGCTGCCCATGAAAAGCAGCTGACGGAAGGAATTGATTTGTTGAGGGCGTTTCGCTTGCCACAATACGAGGAAGGGCATCAAGACTGGATAAAGCAACCACAGCTTTCCAGATGCTTTCATGCTGAGCAGTGCTGCCAAGCACAAGACCGCAGCAAAGCCAGAAACGAGACGACGCGATGCGAGGGTGTCGTAAACACAATAAAGGTAAAAGGCACCCAGTCCATAGAGATAGGGTTCTGTGAGATTGATGGAATCGAAATAGAGGTAGTATTCTGAGAAAGTAATGAAACCTGCGGACCACAAGGCGGCATCAATATTCCAAACGCGGGATACCAAACGGTAGGTGAACCAAAATCCTAAGAAACCAAACAGTGCGGCCCATAACCGAGTTCCGAATAGCGGGTTTTTCCATAGATCGACTGTCAAGGAAGTGATCCAGAACTGGAGAGGTTCTTTGAACTCTCCCGGCATGCGTCCGTCGAATGAGAAATTATGATATGCCTCCCAATCCAAGTCGATGAGCATTGCTAATCGTGCATAAATGACCTCATCGTTGTGAGGAACAAATGCTACGATACCCATCAATCGGCTGGCCACATACAAGACAACAACCGATCCCAGCACAATATGTTTTCTTGACACCATGGGCCTCATCCAGTTTCAGAGGACCGCGTTTTCTTCAAGGTTTCTTTGATAGTAATTTTTGGTGGTCCAGAGTTCTTTGTGTCCTAAAAGTTTTTGGATTTTTTTCCAATCTTCTCGGTGATGGGGTTGAATTTTTTTGTAGAGATTATGAGCGTAAGTCCAGCGCATGCGTTCCGAACTCATCGGAATATTGAGCTGTCGTCCTAAGACTCCGAAGAAGGTTGTGACAGTTCCTCCCAACATTCGCTTACCTGTTTTTTGAAAGACCCAACGGGAAGGGGAACGAAGGTCTAATAAAAGACTAAGGAGGGCTTGGTCGATGGGGATACGTCTTCCATCTCGATTGCGTTGACGAGGACGTTTGGGGTCAGGAACGATCACCTCGCGATGCTTCCACAGATCCACATCGTGCCATGTCAAAGCTAGCATCTCGCTGCGACGCATGCCGGTTTGCAGGGCAAACATGAAGTAATGGTAGTACCACGGGTCTTTTTTGTGAATGGCTTCACAGATGCATTCGATCTCCTCGGTAGTGAACGGAGGAGGGGGCGTGGCAGTTACTCGATTGATGGTCATTGTCGCTATCCTTGCTTAAAACCGTATGCCTATCCCGGCACTCAATACGAAGGCGTTGCCATTTAGCGTTTCATTCTCTACTCCAGGGTCGCCTTCGAAACGAAACTGATATCTTCGAAAGGTTGGACGCACATAATAATTCCATAGGCGATCAAACGCAATGAAATGGCTTTGAAGACCTGCGTGCACTTCCCAACCGGGTATATTTTCAATGTTGCCCAATTGTCGGAATCCGTCAATCTCCAATTGTCCAATTCCCACTTCGGTGCCCACCAAAAGCCGAAAGGGAGTCCGAGGGCGAACGACCACATAGTCGATGCCCGTTGTATAAAAGAACATACGGTAATCGGGACCTCGATAATACCGTGCATTCAAGGTGTGAACCCAGTTTTTCCAATCTATATTTCGAGTTTGGAGTGTACCGCCAATCCCGTTTACTCCTTCCGTAGTAAAGGAAGTCTCCCTTCCTTTTTTCGTGACCCGGATATCCTCTTCGAATGAGTAGTGGCTGAATTCCAGTTGTACGGTATCGGACTTGATGTCCGGATTGATTGAGTTGGCAAAAACCAACAAACTGCCCATCAATAAAATCAATTCCATATGATCAACTCCATCAAACTCCTAAATGTGAGTTCGCCACAATTCGAAACCCGGAATTATCAGCTCGAAACTAACGCATTCTTTATTGGGAATCACGTGCACACCGAAATCCAATGTCGGGCCATGCCATGTTGGGGCGAGTGTGTCCTCGAAAGTAACCGGAGGCTTCATAAGCTCCGTGCGCCCACGAACTTCCTCGCACCACTTTGTCCGTGGCAATACCTAAACCCGAACCGGTATAAGGCCGATAGTCATCTTCCACAAATTCTCTAACGTTTCCAGCGAGATGTCGGATACCCTCTGGTGTCACGTCACGATTGGGGGAATTCACACTCACTGCACCTGGAAGCCCAGACTCAAATGTCACCGTGAAACTAGGAGAAAAAGTACGACCCCATGGATATTTTTGCCCGTTGAGACCACGAAACGCAAATTCCCATTCCGCTTCTGTTGGAAGGCGTTTTTTACGGAATTCGCAAAACATTTTAGCATCCTCCCAGCTGACCCCTACCACAGGAAGATCGCTTTCAGATGCCGGGAACGTTCCATTGACCCAGCGTGTTGGAAATCGGTGATTCTTCGCCCGAATAAATTCGTTGTATTTCGCATTGGAGACCTCATGCAAATCCAACCAAAATGTTTTAATTCGGACGTTGCGAACTGGACCTGAATTGTATTCAGGATCGTCACTGCCCATCGCAAACGTGCCACCGTTTATTTGGGCCATTCCCAAGGCGGGACGTTTTTGCCGTTGGCGTTCTTTGATTTTCTTTTCAAACGGATTGATCAATTTTTCAGGTGGTCTTGGCACGTTAAATCGGATCAGATCGGCCCACTCGATCACTCCAGTAAAGATACTCATAATTTTGAGAGAACCGAGATAAGTGTCGCTTTCTTTGCGGGTGATATTGCCGTACAAAAATGCATCCACCCCATACAACTCTCCCAAGCGACGTGCTTGTGATTCGTCGATAAAAATGGATTGATTGAGTTGTTGTTCTTGTGAAATCAGACTGAGGTTTTCTCGATCAATCACAGTGAGTAACTGGCTCTTGGAAATCGCTGATGTGATGTAGTCCATGATTTGTTCTGGAAGAAACATCTTTTCGGCATCCAGATTCCAAAAACTGATTTTTGTGATTTTATCATTCCGTAAACGGGTTGCTTCGTTGCGTAAAGAGTCCACAAGTCGCTGGCTTAATTCTGTGAGCAAAACGTGGTTTTTGCCATTCTCGATCAACGGAAACACGTCCGCCCAAGCAATTGCTGAGTTTTGTACATCAATCGCTTTGAGTACCAACGCGTCGTTGTAAAGCGTGCCATAAACAAACAGCTGAACACCCAAGATTTGCCCCAATTCCTTATATTCATTAGGACTCACCGACTCAGCCAGCTGGATGCGTTGCTCTTTGAGAATCAATTGAAGCTTCGTACGATCGGTGACACGAAAACGGCGGCCTTGGACAATTTTTACGTTTGTGAAATCGATCAATTCGTTGATGTCAATGGTGGTGCTGTTGCGCCGTTTGATTCGAGAAATGGCAATTGTTTTGTAATGGGGGCCGGAAAGTTGTTGCAACGAGCTGGCGATTCTACCTGCCAAACCTTCCGTATCGATTGCAGCTTGAACCGGTGTGGACATGCCTACGACACAAAACCATAGAATGCCCAATACGATCCAATGCATCTTTTGTCTTTTCTTAATTTGCATCGCTGTACCGGTGTTTGAGATCCTGATAGTACCCTTCCAGCTTAAGTTGTGCCGTCTGTACCAATTCGAACGCATCGGCCCGCTTGTAATGGTCGTCCGGCTTCCAGCGGCGGGTTCTTAAACGGTATGGACGTAGACCAATTTCAGGGTCATTGGGTTCACAGAAAAGCTCTTGAATGATCGGACGATCCACCCATGCCTCGCCTAAATTACGTTCCAAGGCATAATACCACAAGGCAAAGTGCCGCAGGCGGCTGTCGTCAAAATACCCTATTGGGTTCAAGCCTTCGATCAATTGGCGCAAGGGTTTACTGTTTACAAACCGGTCGTAATCCACGACATACAAGCTTTCTGAAAGGAACAGCGGCTTGCCATGAATCATCAACCCTTTGCGCTTCAGGGTGTTGCCGCTTTGCACTATCTCGATCCCGACACACCCACGTTCCGAATTGAGCACGGCATCTTCTACATCTTCAACTGATATGATCTTCAGCCCGGGGTAGGCAGCAGTCACGATTCCTGTATAACGACCCTTCACAAAAACACGTTGTCCATATTTCGATAGTCGCTCTAAGTTCATTGGATGTTTTGAGTTCTTGGTAGGTTTGGAGATGAGGAAAAATCCTACCATGTCTTGAACCTCACATTGAAGAGATGGGTGGTAACTGGTCAATTGCGCTGAGCCGGCCACACGGATACCGGTGGGTTTTTCGAGGTGGTAATTATAAAGCCCCCATTTATTTACGGAAGTCGGGTCGCGCAAATAGTATTGGGTCATGGAGAGCAACTCATCGAGACCTACGACTGTGAAGTCCACTTCGTCCAAACGGATAAGTGAAGATCCATTGTGGGGTTCCTCACCTTCAACCCGAACACGGGTATCACCAATATTCCAATCATAGCCTAAAAAGCCTACGCGGTAGGGGCGATGAGCGCGTTTACGGTCGACAAAGATACTGAAACAGGGGGGAGAGGTTTCCATCACCTCATTGAGGAAATGCAACACTTCCGGAAGGTTAGTAGAACTTTGTTTTTTACTTCGCTTCATGACTTCGAGAATGGACTCAATCTCTTGACCATCCGCTCCCAAGGTCTTCAGCTTGTTGAGAAAATTGGTGAGGGTCCGACCCGCTCTTGGAACGGCACAGGTGATATCAAAACTAGCTGTCATTCTCGAATTCCCTTTCATTTTCTGGTTTCCAAGCGCCTCCTCATGCGAGTCGTACCATAACAAAATTTTCTTTAATTTGCTTATCTCTTTTTGATCTTTGCCTGAAATCGGGTTATGACTTTTGATAATTTATGTCATTTTTCACCCTATCGCAGAGGCTTATGAAAACTTTTTTTCGTATCTTTTTTTTATGTTTAGTTTTCAGTCTAGGATGGCTGGGAAACATTTCTATTTGGGCTGTAGATGAATTTGGGTTTGACGCCACCCATCGAGGTCTCATCACGGTAAAGGAAAAATACCAAATTTTTCCTGAACGACGGATGGGGAACGGCTTGTATCGCAATCAAAAGCTTCTGTTTTCGTCGCCAGATCAAATGATTCTTGATGTTGCAGAAATTCAAAATCAAAATAGCTTGGTCTATTTATACGAAGGAGTGGAAGGCAATCTGGAAATTGGTGCCTATGGAACTGAAGAATCAGTGACCCCAAGCTTGCAAAGGGTTGATGACGAATTCTACGAAGTCATGGTTCCCCGGAATCAACTCCGGCGGATTTTTCGAATTACCGAAAAACAACAATTGGTCAAAATCTTTGATCACGTTCGGTCGGCACGCGGAGTGACACCCTCTCATAAGCTCGTTGCCTTTTATCATATTACGGATGTTAAAGAGCAGGCAACGGATACGGGCGACAAACAAACCATTTATACCTTTCGGCTGCATATATTGAATCGCAGCAATTCTCTGGTGAAGAGTTTGCCGTTTACGGTGAACAACACAATAGCCCGAATTCAACTGAGCTGGCTTAACGAAAGAACTTTGCAAGTTCGTTATTCCGATGGGACGACGCAAAACATCGAATTGCCACAATACCTCCCGAACTTCTTCTGACCCCTTCTGTCATACCCGTAATGCGTAGTCATGCCTTCGCTCTTGCTATTCTGTTAGGCCATTTTTTGGTCTTTTTGTTTCTCAATCGGTTTATCAATCCTCATCCGGATATGTTGGACCATTGGGTTTGGTCGCTGTATCCCGCGTTATCTTATTACGAACATCCTCCGATGGTAGCTTGGGCAATTCGCCTCGTGACTTTGATTGGAGGTGATTCGGAGATAGTGTTAGAAGTTGGGGCCCAATTTTACAACCTTTCTATTTTGGCCCTAGCCTATGCAATTTGTTTTCATTTGTTTGGTAGGCGCGCCGCGATAATCTTTCTAATTTTATTGGAATCCACACCTTATTATTTCTTGGGATCCGCCTTTTTACACATTGACCAACCCTTTTTAATTTTTTGGTTGCTTAACTTGTTTTGTCTTTGCCGATTTCATCAAACTCAAGATTTCCGATGGTTGCTTGCTATCGGGGTGTTGGCAGGTTTGGGTGCCTTGTCAAAATACATCACGATTCTATTTTACCTTGGATTGTTTGTGCACCTGCTGGTGTACCCATCTTGTCGACGTCATTTGCTCAATCCTTGGTTGTATGTGGCGGGAGTGATTTCTTTAATCGTCTTCACACCCGTAATAATTTGGAACTACCAACACGACTGGGTGTCTTTCCGCTTTCAATTTGGACGCGGATTGACGGGTTCACCGGGACCGGAAAACTTTGTCGCTTTTACTTTTGGACACCTTTTCTTATTTTCATTGATTTGGTCTGGATGGAGTTTTTTCACGCTTTGGAAACATCGTAGCGAATTCAAAGTTGGCACCCAACCGCAGTCAATCTTGTTGGTACTCGCGATCTGCCCACTGTTGTTTTTTTCATTGATGAGCTTTCGAGGTTCGATTGCCGATCCACACTGGGCCAACGTGTTTTATTTGAGTGTGATGATGTTTGTTGGGAAGAAGCTTGCCGAAGCATGGGAAACGAAGCAGCGTACTCGAATTCGAGGGTTGCTCATCGCTGGGGTTGCCTTGAATGCTATTTGTACGGTGCTGGTTTTCATGCACATCAACTCCCCTTTGATTGAGTGGCCTCAATATCGATTGAAATATGACAGTTCTCTCTCACGGAATGGAATGCCCGCCGACGTCATTGAGCGCCTAGATCCGCTTCGTGGGAAGGTTCCCGAACGAAAACAAGAGTTTTTGAGCCGTGTCTCCTCACTTTTGAATGAAGAAGAATTCGAACGGTACGAAGACCTGATCCTGAAAGCTTCTCTTGCACCGGCTGCTGATGTGGTGACCAATTTCATTGCTTGGGAAAAAACAGCATTGCAACTTCAGCATCTGCTGGAAGCTCAAAATCTCTACCCCCCGGATTACATCATCACGAAGGAGTTCCAATTAGCCAGCGCATTGACTTTTTTCATGCCCACACATCCAGCACCTCATAGCATCGAAAAACCCGAACGCAATGAATGGAGTCCTGTGGAAGATGTCCGGCTAAAAAATGCTATCGTATTGTGTCGTGCGGAGGTGTGTCGGCGTGTGTTTGTAGCGGTAGAGCAGCGTTTTGGACGCACCTTGAGGTACTTAGGCGACGTCACAACTGAAAGTCACGGCCGTATTGTCCGCCAATTAGAGGTCTATGGCTGGGCAGCAGAATAGATAGAATTTCACTCTCACCTGAGAAATCGCTTTCTTTTAAGATCAAATTTTTTGGAAGGGCCCGACATGAGCAGCTTTAATAAAATCACGCACGTAATTTACGACATGGATGGACTGTTATTGGATACAGAAATTTTTTACACCGAAGTAACTCAAGGAATCGTGCAACAATATGGAAAGAATTTCGATTGGTCTGTCAAATCTCAAATGGTGGGCAAAAAGGCGATCGATTCAGCTCGAATCTTGGTCGACCGCCTCGATCTACCCATCACCCCGGAGGAATATCTGGAAGTAAGAGACGATGGACTCAAACGACTTTTCCCCAGTGCTCAGCCGTTGCCAGGGGCGGAAAGACTCACATTGCACTTAGCCAGACACCACTTTCCTCAGGCCGTGGCAACGAGTTCTAAAACCAGCACATTTGAACTGAAGATCAGTCAACATCAGGAGTGGTTTTCGTTGTTCCAAGTGATTGTAAGAGGGGATGATCCTGCCGTTGTGAATGGCAAACCCGCACCAGATATCTTTCTGGCTGCCGCAGAACGGATGGGAGCTGATCCTCAGCACTGCTTAGTTTTTGAAGATGCTCCTGCTGGGATGGAAGGGGCCATTGCCGCCGGAATGTCAGTGGTTGTGGTTCCAGATCCGAACATGGATAAATCGCAGTATCACAGCGCCCATCAAATTTTGGACTCCTTAACGGAGTTCGACCCCACACTCTGGCAGTTACCAGGGTATTGATTGAGGAACAGATATCAATCCCGAGCACAAAGGAGACTATGAAGCTTTCAATTGGAAAAAAAATCGGACTTTCGTTCTCTCTCATCTTATTGCTGTTGTTGGTGATGGGAGTGACCAGCTTCAGAGCATTGGATCGATTGGCCGGTGTGATTGACCTGAATTCGTTGGTTTCCGAAGCAACCAACACGATGACCGAATCGATGTTGGAGGCTCGCCGTGTTGAAAAGGACTTCCTGTTGCACAAGAACCCAGCCTTCATTGATGAACACCGTCAATTCATTCGCAGTTTGTTGGCCGGTGCGAGTCGGATTGAAGCGGAGGTGAAAGAAGATTCTGAAAAACAAATGTTAATCCAGTTGAAGCAAAGTGCTCAAGAGTATCACTCTCAATTCAAAACAGTGGCCGAACTAGTTCAAAAAAAAGGAAAAAAAAATGATGGCATTGTGGGGGAGTTCCGCAAACAAGTACATCACTTGGAAGAAGTAGTTGGGGAGCGTATTGAGTCATTAGAACACCAGTCATTGATGATTGCCCTGTTGCTCATTCGTCGGTCCGAAAAAGACTATTTGTTACGAGGTGAAGCACAATACGTTCAAAAAACAGACGATGGTCTAAATGTTTTGTGGCAGCTGACGGAAAGCACTGATTGGGAAAGCAACGAAAAAGAAGAAATTCGCCAAGGAATTGAGCAGTATCGCCAGTTGTTTCACCAAGTCGTTGAGATCGACCAAACGATTATTCAGGCAGAAGCTCAATTTCAAGAAGCCATTCAACAAGTAGATTCCATTTTGCAAAAGATCCGCATTCAGGGGTTTTCTTCAATTTATGTGAGTCAAGATGCAGTGGATGAACAGCTACTTTTTTCGATGATTGTGATTGGTGTGGTTGTCGGTGTGGCATTGGTGTTGGCACTCCTGCTGTCACTGATCATTGTGCGTAGTGTGAAACGGAGTTTACACATCGTGAATCGGTCAGCAGAAGAAGTGGTGCAAGAAGTTGAAGGGGTCTTGGAGAGTTCGGAGAACCAAAATGGAGCGGTCCAAGAAATCGGCGCATCCTTGGAAGAAATGATTTCGACGATTCAAGATGTCGCAAACAATGCGAACGATGTGGCTCAAGCTGCTTATGAATCGGCGGAACAAGCCCGTGGCGGCGGTGAATCCGTTCAAAAAGCAATGGAAACCATGCGCAGAATCCAAGAGTCGTCTGACCAAATTACAGATATCATCGTGGTCATTTCCGAAATTGCAGAACAAACCAATTTGTTGGCTTTGAATGCTGCGATTGAAGCCGCAAGGGCAGGTGAAGAGGGGCGTGGCTTTGCAGTTGTTGCTGACGAAGTTCGCAAGCTTGCCGAACGCAGTGCTCGGGCAACGCAAGAGATCACGACTTTGATCAAGGATAGTCAAGTTCGGGTCAAGGAAGGCACATCACGTTCTAACGAAACAGGCGATATGCTTTCTCGGATTATCGAGCATTTCAACAAGACGGCAGACATGATCGAGCAAATTTCTGCTGCTACGGAAGAACAAGCAGCAACCTCCGATTCGATCAAGCTGAGCATTGGAGAGATTTCGGCCAATGTGGACAAAAATTCGGCGTCTGCTAACGAGTTGTCGAATTCCTCGCAGAAAATGATTCAGGAAATTCATCGTATCATCGGCAGCAAGGGAAAAACCTGATGGCCGGTGCCCTTGCAACTTACTTCAAAACTTCCTATATCTACCGCTTATCTTTTGATGCTTATCTTATTGATAACGTTCATTTTCTTATGAATCTGAGGTTGTGTCACTTTTATCTCACCATGATCCTTACGCACCGCCTCACCTACATCCAACAGCTGAACCCCTCTCAAAACTTTTGATACCACCCGATCATCGAGCGACGGTTCACCCCAACGATCAACCCACACGGAGCATGCATGAAAGAAGTTTCGAATAAAATCAATTTTCCGAAACTGGAAGCTGAAGTGTTGGAGTATTGGAAGGAGCGACACATCTTCCAAAAGTCCATCGAACAACGTCCTAAAGAAAATGAGTTTGTTTTTTATGATGGCCCACCCTTTGCCACCGGATTGCCGCACTATGGGCACCTCCTTGCCGGAACCATCAAAGATGTCATTCCTCGTTACAAAACGATGCGAGGCCATCGAGTCGAACGTCGTTTTGGATGGGACTGTCATGGGCTGCCAGTGGAATACGAAGTGGAACAGGCTCTCAAGCTTCAAGGACGACCGGAAATTGAAGAGTTTGGCATTGCCCGTTACAACGAAGAATGCCGTAGTATTGTTCTCCGATATACCGGCGAATGGCGAACCACGGTGGAACGGATGGCCCGTTGGGTGGACTTTGACAACGATTATAAAACAATGGATCGGTCGTTCATGGAATCGGTCTGGTGGGTGTTTAAGCAACTGTGGGACAAGAACCTAATTTATGAAGGATTGAAGGTGGTGCCTTATTCTTGGCGAGTGTCCACCCCACTTTCTAACTTCGAAGCCAATCTCAATTACAAGGACGTGCAAGATCCATCAATCACAGTGCGCTTCAAAGCCACTGACGAAGAGAATGCATACTTCTTGGCGTGGACAACCACTCCGTGGACCCTTCCCTCCAATTTGGCACTTTGTACGGGGACTGATTTAGACTACGCGAAAGTCAAAGATTTGAAGACGGGCGATATCTATTATCTGGTCAAAACTCGGATCGATGCCTATTTCGAAGAAAACACATATGACATTCTGCAAGAATGCAAAGGTAAAGACTTGGTAGGGCGGATCTACATGCCGCTGTTCGAATTTCCCAAAGGACGAGTGGACACAACAAACGCTTGGCAGATTTTAACGGATGACTATGTGAGTGACGAAAGTGGAACCGGTATCGTTCATCAGGCCCCTGCATTTGGTGAAGACGACTTACGTATCTGTCGAAAAGTAGGAATCCCCGTATTTGATCCAGTCGACCCCGATGGCAACTTCCGAGGGTTTATGGATTTCATTGCAGGAATGAACATAAAAGAAGCAGACAAACACATCATTCGACGTCTCAAAGAAGAAACGAAATTGTTCAAGCAAGAGACGTTGCAACACAGTTATCCATTTTGTTGGCGAACGGACACTCCGCTGATTTACAAAGCAATTTCCACTTGGTTTGTGAATGTAGAGGCAATCAAAGACAATATGGTCGCCAATAATCAAACCGTGCATTGGGTTCCAGGGCACATCCGGGATGGACGGTTTGGGAAATGGCTCGACAATGCGAGAGACTGGGCCATCAGCCGTAATCGATATTGGGGAACGCCACTGCCTGTGTGGAGGAGTGAGGATGGAGATACGCTTTGCTTTGGTAACGTTTCCGACTTGGAAGCAGCCACGGGCCAAACAATCGATGACTTACACAAACACCACGTGGATTTGTTGGAGATTGAGAAAAATGGCAAAACGTATCGCCGAATTCCAGAAGTGTTGGATTGCTGGTTCGAATCCGGTTCGATGCCGTATGGTCAGCAACATTATCCGTTTGAGAACAAGGAGGTATTTGAAGCCAACTATCCAGCCGATTTCATTTGCGAGGGGTTGGATCAGACTCGCGGTTGGTTTTATACCCTGATGGTGATCAGTACGGCACTTTTCGAAAAACCCGCGTTCCACAATGTGATTGTGAACGGGTTGATTCTGGCCGAAGATGGCAAGAAAATGAGCAAACGCCTAAAAAATTATCCAGATCCCACCGAGATGCTCGATAAGTACGGAGCCGATGCTATCCGGCTCTACATGCTCAATTCGGTTGCTGTGCGAGGGGACGATTTACGTTTTTCGGAAAAAGGTTTGGTGGAAACCACTCGATCCATTTTACTTCCGCTTTGGAATGCCTTGGCGTTCGTCACCACCTATGGAGCAATCGATGGATGGAAACCAACCCCTGAAAATCTAAACATCACTCCAACCAACCCATTGGACCGATGGATTCTTTCCAAGCTCAATACGCTTATTGCTGAGGTGACCGAGAATATGGATGATTACGAACTCAATAAATCGGTTGCGCCATTCGTCGGTTTTATTGATTTACTGACCAACTGGTACATCCGCCGCAGTCGTCGTCGGTTTTGGAAAGCGGGTCAAGGGGAAGACAAGAAACAAGCTTACGCGACTTTGTATCAAGTATTGATGCAACTTTCTTACGTGATTGCCCCGTTTGTTCCGTTTATCGCTGAAGGGGTCTATCAACGGCTCCGTGGCGATGATCAACCCGAAAGTGTGCATCTTGCGGACTTTCCTCTTGCTCATCAGTCCAAACGTGATGAAATTCTGGAACAAGAGATGGAGTTGGTCTTGATGGCGGTGGCTATGGGACGTTCATTGAGAAGCAAACATCAGCTCAAAATTCGGCAACCCCTGCCTCGCATCTTCTTAGTCACTCGCGATCCTATTGCAAAAAAGGTGTTGGCAGATCTTTCCGATCTGATCACGGACGAACTGAACCTAAAATCTATCGAAATTGCTGAAAACGAAGAGGACCTGGTGCATCTGAGTGCCAAAGCCAACTTCAAGGTCCTTGGCCGAAAACTAGGTAAAAAAATGAAACCCGTTGCCCAAGCGATCACCCAAATGGATGGCGATCTGATTCGGGAATTGTATGCTGGGAAATCCGTTTCGCTGGAGGTCGGTGATGAATCGGTTGAATTAGGTCCTGATGATATCTTGATCCAGCGTAGCGAAAAAGAAGGATTGTTGGTGCTCAATGAGGGGCATCTAACCGTCGCCTTGGACACTGAAATGACAGAAGAACTCATTCAAGAAGGGTTTGCACGAGAGTTCGTCAATAAAGTGCAGAACATGCGAAAAGATCAGGAATTGGACGTGATGGATCGTATTCAAATCCACTATCAAACTTCCAACAAACTGCAAACGGCATTGGAACAGTTCAGTGATTTCATTCAAACTGAAACGCTGGCTGACGAAGTCAATGCCCTCCCCCCTACCCAAGGCACGCAATGGGATGTGAATGGAGAAACATGCCACATTGCAATTCAACGGATGTGAACCGATATGGATGCAGCAACCAAACAACAAATCCGTCAACAGGCGGAAGTCAATCTCGATGAAATGTTCCAATGGCAATCACGTGGAATCAAAGGTCTCGAACGTTGGACAAACGACCAGCTCAATAAACAGTATCGCCGTCTCAATCGAGTGAAGTCACAGCGATTTCAGCGGCGTGAAAAACGAATAGGTTTTTTGAAAAAAGTGCAAAATAAGATGGAGGCTTTTTGTGATCAAATTACCGATCAGTTGCCTCAGCCTGTTGGTGAAGGGTTGCTCCACATCCAATTCTTAGGCCATCAAACTGTGCGGGCTGCGGAAGCGGTAGAGGATCAAATCGATCATCACATTTATGAACGATGGTGGGCCGAACTCAATCGAAACCGAGGGAAGTTAGACGAGGCCTTGCAGTGGATGGAAACGGCTTTGGAAAGCAATCAAACCGAGATGAAACAGACATTGCTGGATCAGTTGAGTCGAGCGCTACCGCTAACCGAAGATGAGCGGCTTCTCGCAGCCAGAGATATTACTAACAAAGTGCAAAGAAGGGATGTGTAGATTGGGAGAATAGATTATTCGGGGTGGGCTTCCAATTGTGCCTTTTTGGCCTGACTTACAGTGATCGCTTGATTGACGAGCTGGATCAAATGGCCTCGATCAAATGGATATTGCAGCGTCGTGTGACAGCTTCGTTCCATTGCCAACTGCTCAAACAACTCATTGTGAGGTTCGCTGAAGCATAAAATGGGCAAATGAAATAATTTCTCTTCCGTGCGGATCAACCGCAATACTTCAAGCCCTTCGATGATAGTGGTAGAAAGATTGAGGATAACGGCATCCGGATTATACATCAAAGCCGATCCTAAACCCTCCCATCCGTTGAACGCGACATCGATATCAAAAACGCTTCCCAATAGCTTCCTAGTTTCCATCGCACGAGAAACGTCATGATCTACATACAGCACTTTGGCCATTTTGCTCCCTTACTCCAAAAATGTTGAGTTCACGCCTTACGGAGTTGTCACAAATGACGCAGCATTTCACGGATTTTCGGTACTTGCAAGAGAAGTATCATGCCTCTATTGGCTTCGCCTTGATTTTCGTTTTTTGTCTTATTCTTGGTCTTGGCGGGTGTTCTAGTGGGGGGGGGAGTGGCTCTTCAAGCAACAATACGGAGACGCCTGAATCGACCATTGATACTGTCGGGACCATACGTACTTCGGTCGCGACGGGTTCCAATACCTCAGGATTTAACTTATGGTGGTGGGATGCTTCAGGACAGTTGATTCGTGTGGCTACGGATACCAATACCAGTACTCAGAGTATCTTGGATTTGTCGAACCATTTGGTTACGGAACCAACACCGCCTGCGATACTGCTGGCTGATACCGACCCTCCATTAAGTATTTTACTTCCTTCCATTCCAGAAAACGAATCAGAGATTGTTGCCAATCTGAATCCCATTGGACATGCGGCAACTGCGGCAACTGCTCCCCAAGGTTTAATTGAGACCATCATCACGGAAATTGACACAGCCGATTCGGTCAGCAACCTTTCTATAACTGCCCATCTACAAAATTTCGATCTAACCGACTTGAATGCAACACAGTTGAATGCCGTCGGTCGACAGCTAATGGATCAATTGAATGGTTCTGTTATTCCGTTTAGCCAGTATGCCTTTGTATCCTATACGTACGATTTAGACCTACCGGACATCTACCTGCAAATGCTGTTGAGTTGGGATACGGTAAGTGCAAACGACGATGCGTTTCGAGTGTCTAGACCCACTCTCGATTTTCCGTTTTTCCCAAATGGATCCACTACCTTCGACATGTTCAATAAATCTGAATTCCAAGCCCGTATTGCAGGTGAAATGATTCAAATTGGTCTTTCAGGTTCGCAGATTGTGGAAGTTTTGCGCACTCTATCTGATGAACAAAGGCAGAGAATTCAAGCATTTGTAGAGGCCTTTCGATCAACTGGGATCGTTGAATCCAGCGCCGTTCGATTTTTTACTCATGTGCAGGCTCGGATGATGGCTTCTCAAGCCAACACCGAAATGGAGCTGGAACAATTCCTCAGTGCAGTGAGTAACAGCTTGAGCATAGCAGCGTCACTTTTTCCAACTTTAGATAACTCAACCGAGAGCGTGGCTGAAGCTCTTGGTCAGTCGCTCGGGTCAGATGAGCATTTTACCTTGCTAAGCGGAGGAACTGTGTTGCAGGAAAGCACGTTGAACTCCATTCTCACTGAGACGGGTGAACAGATTTCTTTGCCCAGCCTTGTAGACGCTTCGACGCTCTATCCAAACGTACTTTCCTTGATTCCACAGATTCTAATGGCAGCGACCGAAGGAGCCTCAGGCGTGTTCAACGATTCAGAGGAAACCTGCGACCCTACCGTGATTCCCCCCGATCCATCAGTTTCAACTTGCCCTTAAGCGATAAGTTATGTCTGGAAAGACTGGGGAGCTAACTCAGTTTGATCGATTTTCCCAGACTTTACAGAAATGGATGACATAAAAGGAGTATCATGAAGGAACAAGCACAAATCCCTCCGAAACGTGGAGTTGTATTGTTGAATTTTGGTGGACCACGCAATCTGGATGAAGTGGAGGAATTTTTGTTCGAAATCTTACGTGACCCCAATACAATCCAACTCCCGTTCCCCTTGAGGATTCAAGATTGGTTGACTCGGAAAATTGCTAAAAAGCGCTCGATCAACGTTCGAGAGGAGTATGATCGGATGGGGGGAAAATCACCGATTGTAGAAGCCACCGAGAGCCAGCGGGTGCTGATGGAAAAGGCACTCCAAGAAAAAGGGTTGGATTTGCACACCTATACGGCACATCGATATCTTCCTGGAAATGCGAAGGAAGTTGCGGAGCAAATCGTTGCTGACAAAATTGAGGATTTGTTTCTAATTCCGATGTACCCTCATTTTTCTTGGGCGACTACAGGATCTTCCTTTGAACAATTCGTTGCTGTACTGAATCAAGCTGGGTATTCAGGACGAATGAAAGCCGTACGCTCCTATCCCAATCATCCCTTGTATGTAGACACTTTGGCGGATCTCTTAGAAAAAGGGTTTGCCAAGTTTCAGCTTTCTCCAGAAAACACGTTGATTCAATGTTCCGCCCACGGTTTACCCCGCAAGTATGTGGACAATGGCGATCCATATTGGGTTGAATTACAAGCGACAATGGAAGAATTACGAAAACGTTTCCCTAAGTGGAATTTCCATCTGACCTTTCAGAGTCGAGTCGGGCCGGCCGAATGGCTGAAACCATACACTGACGATTTCATTACCGAGTTGGAAGGCAAAGGGGTGGAGAATTTGCTCTTTGTGGCCATCAGCTTTGTGAATGATCATCTAGAAACCCTAGTTGAAGTGGACCATACTTACTTCGAATTGGCTCGTTCGTGTGGCCTGAAACCTTGCCGAATTGATCCTATTGAAACCCACCCCAAATTCATCGAACTATTGGCAGAAACCACTTATTATTGGACGCAAGAAGCCCAAGGGTTGGAGGTTCGCTTTCCTCTTTTGCCACCGAGCCAACAATATGCCCGATATGATCGCTGGATTTGGTATTTTTGGTGCTTGAGTTTTATTGCCTCTCTCATGTTTGCTATTGCTTAATTTCTTACCGATTGGCTTTTATGACAACCGAAGACTGGAATCTGAGTGCTTACGATTTTGATCTGCCGCAACAGTTGATAGCTCAAAATCCAGTGGCGCAGCGTGATCATTCTCGCATGATGTGCTTGTCTCGTTACAATGATCGAATCGAACACGCCCACTTTTATGACATTGTGGATCGGCTGCCTCAGGAAGCGGTCTTGGTGATCAACAATACTAAAGTGGTACCTGCAAGGCTCTTGGGAACGCGCCCGACCGGTGGAACCATTGAAGCATTATTGGTGAGGCAAGAGGAACTGGGTTGCTGGGAAGCACTGGTCAGACGTGCAAAACGAATCAAGCTAGGGGAACGGCTTGTGTTCGGAGAAGGGGACATTGAAGCAACTGCGGTAGAAAGACTGTCCAACGGTCATTGGATGCTGAAGTTTCGAGAGCCTGAACGGCTTTTAGAGCGTCTTGATAAGTCGGCCTTAGTTCCGCTTCCACCTTATATTGATCGATCCAATGCGCCCGAATCCCAACATCAGAATGATCGGGAACGCTACCAAACTTGCTTTGCACAAAATTCCGGTGCGATTGCAGCACCCACCGCTGGATTGCATTTTACACCCGCTGTTTTAGATCAGCTCCATGCAAAAGGGCTCCTTTTGATCGAGGTGACGCTGCATGTTGGTTTGGGAACTTTCACTCCCATTCGGCATGATGATGTCCGGCGACACGCAATGCATTCGGAGTACTTTGAAGTTGCACCGGATTCGGTTGAACGTTTGCACCGTGCTCTACAAGATAAGAAACCTGTCGTTGCAGTGGGAACCACATCGGTTCGGGTTTTAGAAACATTGGCTCAATCTTCAATTTCGAAGCCCTCTTCCGATCCAGTCTCTGGATGGACCGACATTTATATTTATCCACCCTATCAATTCAAATGGGTCTCAGGTCTATTAACCAACTTCCATTTGCCTAGCTCGACGCTGCTATTGCTGGTTTCTGCATTGTATGGGCGTGAAAAACTAATGCGGGCTTATCGGGAAGCTATTTTGCAAGAATATCGATTTTTCAGTTATGGCGATTGCATGCTGATTCTTTGAGGCCGAAATCGTTTAAAGAATGATGTATTAAAGAATATTCAATTCCTTCAAAATCCGTTCTCCTTCTTCATCTCCATTAATTTCCCCTTGAAACAGCGGTGAATTGATTTGGTCACGTTTAGTGATCAACCACTTGCCTTTGTCTTGTTTCAAAATCACGAAGTCTTCGAAGTTGTAACGCTTTTCGCCCTTGAAAATAGGAGGGTGGACTAATTGAAAGCCAAAGTTTTCAGGATGGAAATTTTTGTGGAAGAGGCCAGCGAAAAATTTTGTTGTTTTTGACATGAGTCTCCAATGTAAATTGGATGAACCAGAGCCATTTACATTGCCGGTTCATCCGTAAGGAAAGCAGCATGGACTAAAAAAACCTGACCGTTTTTTTGATATTCGCAGCGGGAAACCTGGAGTTCGAAGGACCGAATCTTAGGACCCTCTTCTTGACCTTGGATCAAAATGGCATCGGTTTTTAAAAAAATTGTAGTGCCAGGAGCAATCGGTTCGCCTCTTGTAAACTCCAAACCCAGTTCAGAAATACTAATGAGTTGAACGTGATCCCGGAAAGCCACTACCAAATTGGTTTCTAAATGAACAGTGATGTGAGTATCTGCCGCTTCTTTCTCTTTTGTAGAAGCTTGCCAACTTTCAAAAATCGAGGCGATCCGCTTATTCAAAACGGCCCCAATGAATGGTTTGAGTAAATAGCCTTGGACTTGTGTACTCATCGCCTGAATTATTTTGGGATTGTTTTCTCCGGTTGCCACAATCGTCGGAATTTGGATTTTTCGTTTCCGCATCATTGCGATCACCTCTTGTCCGCTGAGTTTTGGAAGCAACAGATCCAAAATTAGCATATCGACCCGCTCCTCTTCCAGCTTGTCTAAAACTGAAAAGCCGTTTGTTGCAAAAAGGAGTCGGTATCCCTTTGGGATTAATACCGCTTTGTAAAAATCACGGGTGAAGCCATCCACATCGGCTATCAAAATGGTCTTGGACTCCGAGAGGACAGTGGCGGACACGGCATTTTCGTCGATGTACTTGGACAGGTAATTTTGAAAATCAATAGAGACTTCGGAAAATTTAACATCGACCCTGAATTGATAATCGGCCAAGGGGGTGCAGGATTCCACCAACATTTCTATCCGAGGGGGCCTTTCGTAGGGTAGGTTGACCATTTCGTAAAGATCAGGGTTACTAAACAACATTTTAGAACCCTTGCTCAAAGAGGCTGGCAAAAACAATGTCATTCCCAATTTACTGATTTGAGAAACGATTGCATGTTTGCGCAGACCGATCAGAATATCGGCTTCATAAGAGTTTAGTGAATAGCGAGGTGCTGTTTTTTCATTGGCTCGCTGCAACTGTTCGTGCCGTAGAAAGCCTTTGTGAATGCCGCGGAGCAGGCCTTCCTTTGTGCACGGTTTCTTAATGATGGAAACGACGCCTTGTGACTGTAAACCTTGAATTTTCCGTAGATCTATTTTTCCGGAAATAGCAGAAACGGGTGTCTTTACATCTTGTGCACGAATTTCTTTAAGAAAAAGTTCAAGAGGCACCACATTGTCGGTGTCATAGAGCACCATGTCGAAAGATTCTTTCGCAACAATGCCGACACTGTTGTGAACAGAAGGGTTTGTGGCAACTGAGTATTTTTTGGATAGCAAGGACTTGATGCGGTACTGCTCTTTAGGATTACATCCTACAACGAATAATGACTTCATATTGTGACGCTAAAAAATGCGGTTTAAATCATCTAAGTCAATTGATGGATCAACATAATAAGCTGTTCGTATTCCATCGGTTGAGAAACATACTCTTGGGCACCGCTTTCGAGATAGGTTTGTCTGTTTTTCAATTCGGGGTCTGGAGCAACAACTACGATCGGAGTGGTTGCTAGGGAAGGAATTTGTCGAAGCTGCTCAATTGCAGGTGCCGTGGATTCCGATTGATGGTGGGCGTCTAGAAAAATTAAATTGGGTTGCCAGTCGGCAGCAGATTCCATCACACCTTCCATGTTTTTTAACGCCAACACATTGTGGCCTTCAAATTCAAGCACCTCCTGGTACAGGGTCAAATCCTCCGTATTTTCTTGAAAAATGAGTATGCGTTGAGATGGGTTTTCTAGGTAGAGATCGGACTCTGACTCGTAGACAGGCAGAGGGAGGTGAAGCGAAACGCTCGTGCCACTGCTTTCTTGTGAAAACGTCAGTTCACCGTCTTGAGCTTCAATGTAAGCCTTGGCTTGAGCGAGCCCCATTCCAAACCCAAAAGGTTTATAATCGTCACTGTTTTCTCCTCGAACAAAGGGCATCATCAACGATGCTCCCCCTTCATTTTCCAAGCCGATACCTTGGTCTTGAACATGAATCCGAAGTTGGTTGTTTTGAATGAACGTCCGAATAGTAATTTTTGTTGGCTTATTGGAATACGTGAAGGCGTTTTCCAAAAGCTCCCAAAGCGCTTTGCAAAACAATTCATGATCTGCTTCTACATAGTAACGGCCTTGGCCATCTCCCACATCAGGACTCCATTCGTAAATGATCGTCAGCTCGTCCGGTGATTTATCTGCTACAAAATTTTCTCCCTGCTCTTGGATCAAAGCCACAATATCCAGTTGCTCTTTTCGGGCAGGTCGATTCCCCGTGTAGACAAAAGACAAATCGGAAGCTTTGTTCAACAAGTGAATCAGGTTGTTGGTGCTTTGTCCCATATTTTTTAATAGCTGCGCATGCCCTGGTGGCAAAGCAGCTGATGGGTTTTGTTGCAGCAATTCAGTCGAACCCGCGATTCCTTGAAGGATCCCTCGCATGTGGTTGAAAAAACGACCGTTGAGAAATGTGAGTGCTTCCATCAAGTTACGGTTTTTCTCTTCCAGGTCATAAACTTCCAGACCTCGTTTGATGGTGAGCAAGATGTCTTGTTTGTCAAAAGGCTTTAGGATGAATTTGTAAATCTGTGCCTGATTGATCGAATCCATAATTGCTTCAACATCGGTGAAGCCCGTGAGGATGATGCGGATGGTTTGTGGAATGATTTCGATACTATTCCGAAGAAATTCTACCCCAGTCATGTTGGGCATCCGTTGATCGCTGATGATCAAATGAATTCGGGTAGGGTCGGAGTCTTTTTGGAGAAGTTCCAAAGCTTCTTGTCCATCCGCTGCGGTAAGCACATCGTAATTGTCATGGAGAGCGTCTTCGAGGGTGGTGAGATTGTAGGCTTCATCATCAACGATCAAGATGGTTCGCTTTTCGAGATGATTCTCTTCAACTTCGATATCTTTGAGTGCGGCTTCACTGAATAAACCCATATTGATTTTCTATAGATTCGGTTCCCAATAGAAAGAGACCCGACAGGGGACTCTAGAGTGTGATTCACGGTTATTTTGGGGTAAGTCAATTGTCAGGATGATAGAGATTTTGACCGAATATCTCAAACGTTTTGAGGCCGTTTGCAATATGATAGGAAATTAGACTTTTTTGTTTGAGTATGCACTAATGCTCTTCAAACGGTAGATTCCGATTCTGTATTTCGATCATTTTGTGGTGAGGGAGATTACTTATGACGCAGTACACATGGGGACAACTTGATAACTCAATTGCGACCAAATTGTTGAAAGTCGTGTTCTCATTTTATTTTTTGGTCACAATCACCGTAACTTTGATTCATATGTCAGCCGAATACGTTCATACACAAGATACAGTTGTTGAGGAACTGAAAGTGATTCAACAGGCATTTGAATCGGGACTGACCCAGGCAGCTTTTGATCTTAATGTGGAACAATTGAAACCTACGTTGGTGGGAATGGTTCAGCTCCCTTCGGTCGTAGGGGTTAAACTTGAAAATGAATATGGCGAAGTCGTTGGCGCATTGGGAATGATCCGAGAAAGCGAAAGCTCGACGGTGCTCACCGACGAGAAAGGGGTTAAACTTCCTATGAAGTCCATGACCGGCCTATTTTGGCACGAGTTTCCGTTGATGTATGAGCGGAGTGAGCGGGTGATTCCGGTCGGTAAGGCCACTATTTATTCCAGTTCGGCTATCGTATTCAATAAAGTTCAATTGGGATTCACGTTCATTGTGGTCAACTCCATCATTAAAACTCTAGCATTGTGGCTAATTTTTTTATGGGTGAGTCGTGCCTTGTTGAGCCGTCCCTTGGCCGTGCTCACTGAAGCCGCGCGGCAAGTCGAGCTAGACAATTTGGAACATATTCGGGTGGACACTCAAGTAAAAGGACAGAACGAACTGAAAGTTCTGGAAAAAGCCTTTAACGCGATGATCCGTAAATTGGGTTTTTCTCGAAATGCCTTACAAACGAGTTATCAGCGGTTGGAAACGTTACTGCATGGTACTCAAGATATTGCGGCGGTACATGATCGGTTTCATGCGATGACCCAAGCGACGAACTTGTTGCTTCTGCAAATTCCCTTCAAAGCCTGCCGTTCCGCGCAGATTTGTTTCTTAGAAACCGGATCCAATAATAGTGAAGGTTACGCGTGCTTTAATATCAACATCAAGCTGACGGAATTGTCACGTCCGGCCTTACAACTGGATAGTGTGAAGGACCTCGAACACTTCTTTTCACTTGATCTTCCTGAGCGATTGCCACCCCTGCCGACGGTACCCTACGCCATATTTGAACATGTTTTGTATGTGCCCTTGTTTCAACATGATCGTCGATTGTTGGGACTCATCAAAATCCAGGAAATCGATGAACTGGGTTTCCAATTGGAAAATCAATACGTCGTGATCATGCTCACTCAGTTTTTATCCGCTTTTTTGGAAAATCTGTATTTTACCCAACAGTTGGAACGCAAAGTGGCAGAACGCACACAAGAGTTACAAGGGGCGATGCAGAAAATGAAAAGCCAGAATGAGCAATTGAAAGAGACACAAATGCAACTGGTGCAATCTGAAAAAATGGCAGGTTTGGGTGTGTTAGTTGCGGGAGTTGCTCATGAAATTAACAATCCCACCAACTTTGTCCATAGTGGCGCAAACAATCTCAGCGAACGCATCACCAAGTTAGAAGATTTCATCTATAAATTAGCTGGCGATGACATTTCTCCTCCCATTCGCGAAGCTTTGAGTCAAAAATTCAGTCCTGTGCACCAGAACCTACAAGCCATCCAAGAAGGCACTCGACGAATCAAAAATATTGTACAAGATTTGAGGATGTTTTCGCGGCTGGAAGATGCCGAACAAACAACTTCTTTTGTAGTTGAAGGCTTGCAGGCGACCTTAACTTTGGTCAAATCGAATTATAAAAATGAACTGGAGTTTATCTGTGATTTTCAAGCCAACCCCAAAATGAGATGCTGGCCAGCGCAGTTGAACCAGGTTTTCATGAACCTGGCCACCAATGCGTGTCAGGCGATTACGATTCGTAAGAAGCAAAAATTTCCTGGATATTCCGGACGTCTCACCGTCTCGACCTTCTGGCAGAAAGAACTCTTTGCGGTTCGATTCAAAGACAACGGCTGTGGTATTCCCGACGACGTAAAGAAACAGATCTTTGATCCTTTCTTTACGACCAAACCAGTAGGGGAAGGAACTGGGCTTGGGCTTTCGATTTCATTTGGTATCATTGAAAAGCATAGAGGTCGCATTGAAGTGGAGTCGCTTTGGGGAAAAGGAACCACTTTTACTTTGTTGCTTCCAGTTGAGAATTAGCGTGTTGTTCAGCTATATGAGGATACGCAGAAGGGCTAGATTTCACATTTGAACAACGAGCAAAAGGGCACTATGAGTTTATTCAACGAAGATGCACTCAAAGTAATCCAGGCGGAAGAAGAAGAACTCATTCGTCGGCACACAATCTTGATCGTCGACGATGAAGAATACAATTTGAGCACTTTGCACGATCTGTTACACGACGAATATCATGTGCTCACGGCAACCGATGGGCAGGAAGCTTTGGAATTGGTGCAAAAAACAAGTGACCCCTCTCAAATTCACCTCATCATTAGCGATCAACGTATGCCCCGTATGACAGGGGTCGAATTCTTAAAGCGAACCATTCCCATTATCCCCAAAACAGTACGTATGATTTTGACCGGATTTACCGATATCGATGTGATCATCGATTCGATCAATGAAGGACAAATCTACAAATTCATCACCAAGCCCTTCGAAAATCTTGATCTCAAGGTAACCGTTCGGAGAGCTTTAGAGCTTTTCGAACTAGAGGATCAAAACATCATTCTCCGAGAAAGCAATCGACGACTAACCGAGCTGAATCAAACGAAAAAGCAATTATTGCACACGCTTTTCGAAGTTTACGAAAATGAACTCCAAACCTTAGAAAGTATTCAACAAGCGGGAATCGAAGGCCAGCAGGATCCGCAAGAATCGTTGCAGGAGGCCATGCGAGAAACGCTTCATATCAAAGATGCCTTTCGTCCAATTATTTCGTTGTATTTTTCAGAGCGTGCGATTCGAAATCATCACGTGCTGTTGGCAGAAACCAATCGAAAACAACAATTGGTAGCCAAAATGGCTCTCGGTGGAACTGGAGTGGCTTTGGATATAGCTCCAGACCTTGAGACAGCGATTCACCTCCTTGAAACTGAGGATTATGACATCGTGTGCATGAATGAAGAATTGATTGAATTAGCCGAGCAGGCCTATAAGAAATCACAGAACATCCAAACGGTGTTCATGACATCCGGTTCGCCTGAGAATTACATCAATACGCTGTTCGAATACCCCTTCCTTTCCAACATTGTCTCATGGAACGAAGATGATCGAACTTTTACTCTTAAAAATATTCTCACAACTGTGAGTAAGTTGATCAATGATGATTTATTTGGACTCGAAAAATACCTCAATTGGGGAGTGGAAGTGCGTCAACATGCTGTGACTCACAGTAAGTATCGAGGAGAATTGGTGGAAAATATGCATTCATATTTTGGTCAACTAGGCGTTCGCAAAGGAATGCTATCGCGTTGTGAGATGGTGGCTGAAGAACTGCTCATGAATGCCGTTTACGATGCACCCGCGGATATCGATGGCATCCCCCTTTATAATCATTTACCTCGAACCACCCCAGTAAAATTAAAACGACGAGAACAAGGTCTGTTTCGCTACGCCTGTGATGGATTGGTCGCTGCCCTTTCAGTGGAAGATCCGTTTGGCGCATTTGAACGGCAAACAATCTTAGAATATTTGAAAAGCTGCTATGAGGCCAAAGAGAATCCATTGCATCAAAACAAAGGAGGGGCAGGACGCGGTCTGTTTCAGATTATGGAAACCGCCGATTTGGTCGTTTTCAACGTTCGAGCCAAAGTGCGAACCGAAGTGATTGCGTTATTCAATATTGATCCCAGTATTCCGAAAACTCGCAAAACCACTTCATTCCACTATTTCTTTAGTTGAAAAGCATCGCTTATCGCTAGGGAATCTAAATCGGGTTTTTTTCCCATTAAACCAAAGACTAATCTCACAAACTTGGAAGCATGCAGAGGTTTCCTCACTCAAGGTTCATGTCATGAAGTTTCGTGTTACCACTCTTAGTCGCTGCCTCAGAGACACTCGATGGATCATCTCCGCAGTATGGATAGTTGCTGCAAGTTTAAGCTTGTTTGGAGAGGAAACAGTCTATGCGGATACAATTCCACATATTGTTTTATTAGAGTCATTTAAATCGAAAGGAATTCAGGTGAGAACCAAGTGGTTTTTAACGCAATTGGTCGAAATGGGATATCACCAAGATAAAACCATGCACCTTACCTTGTTAAAAGCCAATGGAGATCCATCGCGTGCAACACAACTGCTACAGGAAACTTTCGAAAACCAGAAACCAGACGTGATTGCTGCAAATGCTACTTTAGCCGCGAAGGCAGCGCAGGATTTTCTAATTGATAAAGAGATCCCTTTGGTTTTCTTCACCGTATCCGATCCAGTAGGGGCAGGTTTGATTTCGCAAATTGGTGTTCCATCCGGCACGAATATCACAGGGATCGTCAACACGATTGATAGGAAAATCAAAATGGATATGGTGATGCGATTGGTCGAACAGGCAGTGCCCCACCTTCCGATTCGCATGGGGATGATTCACTCTTCTTACCCTTCTGCTTTGGATGATTTACAACTACTTCAAGATATCTCCAAAAAACGGAAAGACATCGTTTTTACTTCGTATGAAATTGGTTTTCGTAAGGGAGAGGATAGCATTCACGATATGAATCGAGAAATGTTGGAAGTACTGAAAGAGTTAGAAAAGAATGTTGATTTCTGGTGGCCCCCGCAGGGACCATTGGGGGGACTCGAAACGGTCCAACTTTTGCTGGAACACAGTGAAATTCCTGTCGCGTATGGCACTCGTCTCGCATCAGTCAAACAAGGAGCGCTGATGTACATCGATCCCTCGGTAGATGGAGTGGGACGTGAAGCGGCGATTGCGGTTGACCGTATTCTGAAAGGCACACCCGCTGGAAAAATTCCTGTGTCCTATCCAGAAAACATCAAGATCGGGGTGAATTTGAAAACAGCGTTGAAGCTGAACATTGTTGTTCCATCTGACATTCTACAATTGGCGGGCAAGAACGTATATTGAATCATTGCGTTCAATTCCAATAACACGTTGAGTTGGTTTGCATGAAATAGGTCCAAGATGAGGAAAATAGGGCTACAATCCAAAATTATTTTGATATCGCTACCGTTGATTGTAGGGGGCATTTTGGGAGTGGGGTTATGGTCCTTCAATCAATCACGAGATAGTTTGTATGATTACACCTACCGGCATCTGCACTTAACATTAGAAAGTTACATTCACGAACATCTGGTGTTTCGGAACAACTTATTGAAACGCAATGGTTTGGACGAAATTCCTTCTTATGTTTCTTCTTACCAAATGGAAGCTCTCGATCTTGCGCCAGAACCCATATTTGTCTTTTCGGAAGAGGGGAAATTGGTGTTTGCCTCCTCTTCTTTTGACAAGTCCAGTTTGGAGTCTGTGTGGGCCAAACTGGTTATGGAGGGATCCAAGTCAGAATCCGATTTTAACCAGGGTGTTGTGAACGAAGGAGAATATCATCACATTTATGTCTCTCAAACATTTCAACCTTGGGGTTGGGTCGTTTTTTATGGAATCCCAGATAATGAGATCAATGCCTCTGTCAAGAATATCCTAGAATCTACCTTCACAATCGCGGGATTGTTTGCGTTGGGAGCTATTTTGATGGTCATCGTGTTGTCACGCCATTTCATTATCAAACCTTTAGTGATGTTGAAAACAGCAGCTGCTCAGATTGCTCATCAGCAATCCAGTCATCAAATCCCGATTCAATCTTGGGATGAACTCGGGGCGTTGGCACGAAGTATTGAAGTGATGTCGGTTTCTATTGAAACTTATCGAGAAGATTTGGAAGACCAAGTCTTAAAACGGACCAAGGAGCTTGAAGAAGCTATGTATCGGATGAAAGAAACCCAAGCACAACTGGTGCAATCGGAAAAAATGGCTGGGCTGGGAGTACTGCTCGCGGGTGTAGCACACGAAATTAATAATCCGACCAGTTATGTCAACAATGGTGCCAATAATCTTGGAGCACGTATTGATAAACTGGAGGAGTTCATTTATCGACTTGCCGGAGATGAGGTACCGCCCGCAATCCGTAAAGCGATACATGAAAAGTTTTCTCCTTTGCGCACCAATCTAGAGGCGATTCAAGAAGGGACGGAGCGCATTAAAACCATTGTTAACGACCTACGTACCTTTTCGAGATTGGAAGAATCGGAACAACAAATTGTGTCTATTGTGGAAGGATTACAAGCCACACTGACGTTAGTTCGAGCAAATTTCAAGCACCAGGTCGAATTCTTGACCGATTACCGCGCTGACCCATTGTTGCGGTGCTGGCCTGCTCAACTCAACCAGGTGTTCATGAATTTAGGTGTCAACGCATGCCAAGCAATCAAATCCCGTCAGAAGAAGAGTATGGATCCCTTCCAAGGGCAACTGAAAGTATCGACCTTTTTACAAGGCAACTATTTCTTGATTCGTTTCGAAGACAACGGGTGTGGCATACCAGAAGAAATACGACAACATATCTTTGAACCATTTTACACAACCAAACCAGCTGGTGAAGGAACCGGTTTAGGGCTTTCCATCACTTTCAACATCATTGAGCAGCACCGGGGTTCTATCAACGTGGAATCGCAGGTCGATCAAGGCACCATATTTACAATTTACCTCCCCATTTGATTAACCTTGTCCCAAGTCATTTTCTAAGCGATCAATTGCTTTCTGAATCGACGTCACGAGCCGGAGTTTCTCTGCTTCTTGCAAACGATGAAAATCGACTGATAATTGGGCACCAGCGCTTTTGTGTTTCCAGGATTGCATTTTTTGATTCAGACGTTCGTAAGTATCGAGCACGTTATAAGTTTGTACAGGATATTCTTGTCCCGTGACGACCACTTCCTCCTGTTTCTCACAGGCAACCTGTTCATCCAATAAAGCGTAGGTTTCATAAGAAATGAGAATTTGATCTTCGTCTGCCATGGCATGAAGCTTGTTAGCAAGGTTCACTTGGCCCCCCACAATAGTATAGTTCAAGCGATAGGACGCCGAACCAAAATTTCCGACGGTGCAGTAACCTGAATTGATTCCAATATGCAGGTGTAGTGGTTTATACATCCCCTTTTTTTCCCAAGCCCGTCGTAACAATTTCAAACTATCGCGCATTTCCAGTGCCATGTTCACACAGGCCAAGGCATCAGGTTCCTCGCCCTGACTCATCGGATCTCCAAAAAATACCATGATCATTTCGCCGGTGATTTTATCAATGGTGCCTCCATGTTTAATGGCGATTCGAGTCATTTCTTTAACATAATGATTCAGCAATTCAGTCAACGTTTCCGATTCCAGGGTATCGGTCAATTCAGTGAAACCAGTAAGTCGCGAAAAGAAAATAGAAAGCTTCTTCCGCTGCGATCCCAACCGAGCATCTGTGGTTCCTGCTAAAATTGAATCGACGAGCTGTGGAGAAAGATAACGTGAAAGCTTAAACGACAGTGTTGAAAGTGTATCATTACGCTCTTGAATCTCGCGTTGGCTTTTTTGTACCTGTTCGTACAATTGAGCGTTGTTGATCGATGGCGTGATATGATCCACATAACTCTGCAGAACTTGGATATCCTCTTCAATGAGATCTGGACGCTGATCACGGTGAAATAAGGTTAAAACACCAACAATCCGGTGTTGAACGGTTAGTGGGAGTAATAAAGCCGACATAAAGGGAAGCACTTCTTGATACTGCCGATTGATGAAAGACTTTCGGATTTCAGGAAGCATCTCCGTGATATAAAGCGATTGCCGCACCATACAAACAAAGGCAAACATGCCGCCCTCAGGAGCTAAGGGAATTGAAATTTCGTATAGTGGATCTGTGACTGATGAGTCTACTTCCGTGGGTAGCAAAGCGGTTTCCAATTGTAGGGTTTGGTGCTCCTTATCCACCAAATGTAAAAAAATGCCTTCGAAAGGAAAGCGGTCTATTAATACGGAAGACATCAACGATCTGAGGATTTCTTTATGGTGTAGAGTCGACTTGACTTCATATAACAACGAATTGAGTTGACGTATATCTTGTTCTCTCCGCTGTGCCTGCTGGAGTGCTTTGTTCAATGCTAAAGTCTGACTCTCGAGTCGCCCAGTGGTTTCTTGCAAGTGGGTGAACAAGCGGGCGTTGTTGATTGCAGTCGCAATTTGAATGACATACCGTTTGACCGTTTCGATCTCTGCCTTGTTGAGTTCAAAACTAGAGGCCATGCCATAAAACCCTATGCAGCCCACCACTCGTTTTTGGATGATTAAAGGAAGAATCAACGCAGATACATAGGGAATGATGTCAAAGATTCTTCGATCGGCCTCCAACACGGGGGCATCCGCAATCACTTCAGGCAAGTGAATCAGCTCTTTCGCGTGAATCACTGCGGACGATAGACTATCCATTCCCCACAAATCGATCTTCACCGATTGAAATTTTTCCTTTTGAGCATCTGAGATCCGTTCTCCGTAAATTTTGTGTTGAACGAGTTCTTGTTTATCGTAGTCCACCAATTGAATCGTTGTGACATCAAAGTTGAACACCGATTTGATGGCTTCAATCGCCTCAGACATGACTTCGTCCAAATCTAATGTGGCATTTACAGCCAACATCATCTGATTGAGGTGGGAAATCTCGGCATAGGCTTTTTCCAACTCATTGGCATTTTGATGGAGTTTTTGAGTCATGTCATTAAAAGCAGCTTCCAAGACCTTTAGCTCGCTGAACCCTTTTGTTTGTATGTCGACTTTGGCATTTTTCAAATCCTCCAATCGCAATCGCTTGGTGAAGGCGACCAAAATAGAAAGGGGCTGCGTGAGCAAACGGCGTCCTACCCACAAAAAAATCACCCATAATGCAACTGTCTTTATGATTGAATTGATGATGATGAATAAAAACCCATATTGTACCTTTTCAAACACTTTGGAAGTGCTGGAATAGATGATCCCTTCTCCCACAACAAAGGTTTCTCCAGCGTCGTCGTGATAAATCGGAAACCGATATTCCAGTAGTTCGGAAAAAGGATTGTCTTCCGGTACCGGTTGTCGATTTCCATTTTCATCAATAAAGATTGGAACACCAAATTCGTCACGTACGATGCCACGCGCCATCGTTTCCTTTTCGGTTTCCTCGGTAATATGAATTCCAACAATGATTGGAACTTCCAGCATTCCATCCAGTGTGAATTTCAAGGCTTCAAAATTGACGTTCCAGAGTGCGAGCGATAATGCCCCAGTAAAGGTCTTTTGGAATAAGACCATGTCTTGATACACCCCATCCTTGGTATTGTAGTATTCTGCCATCATATGGACGAGGGTCACACTCAGAGCAATCAAAAGGTAAAACCCAAAAACGACTTTGAGCAATTTGGCAGTGATGGAGTCTTTTATTGAGACAACAACAGGTTTGGCCATAAAGATTCTCAGATACGATTTAAAGGAATTACAACTGTTCCAGTTGGTGCAGTAAGGATTTGAGGGATCGGTGCAAATTGGCTTTTTCTGAATCAGGAATCTCTTCAAAATCTAAGTCGAGCGAGAAGCCCGTTCCTTCGTCACTGAACTGCTTTTGACGTAAGGCAAGTTGGCGATGGAGATCTACCACCTGATAGGCTGGGGTCGATTGGGTGATGCCTTTTAATTGAACCTCTCCCATCGGCACACATTCAACCTGATCTCGTACCAAGACGAAGGTATCTTTGGATATCAAGATTTGTCCTGATTCTGCCATCGACTCCAAGCGACTCGCCAAATTCACTTGTCCTCCAATGATGGTGTAGTCCAAACGATTCTCGGAGCCGAAGTTCCCCACTGTACAATAACCCGTGTTGATGCCAGTTCTCACTTGCAACGGTTGGCGAATCCCTTGTTCGTGCCATTGCTTACGCATGTACTTGAGACGCTCACGCATCTCTACTGCCATCAATACACAAGATAAGGCATCGTTCTTTTCCCCATTCGTTTCCGGGTCTCCAAAGAAAATCATGATCGCGTCCCCAATGAATTTATCAATGGTGCCTCCGTATCTTAATGCAATCTCTGCCATCTCGGTCAGGTATTGATTGAGCAGGTTGGCCATGACTTCGGGTTCCAAACTATCAGTCATTTGTGTGAATCCTTTGATGTCGGAAAAGAAGACCGTGAGCTTCTTGCGATAGGTTTCTATTTTCACATCCTTTTTTCCGGAAAAAATGGAATCGTAGACTTGCGGAGCCAAATACTTGGAGAGCTTCTTGGACAGGTTTTCTAGTTGTTGATTTTTTGATTGTAATGCTTGATTGGTATCAGCCAATTCGCGAGTGCGTTCTTCAACTTTTTGTTCTAAGTGTTCGTTGAGATCTTCCAGGCGGTCTTTGGCCTGCACCAATTTGAGGTTAGCACTGAGGTCTTCTAAGGAGATTGTTAGATAATGACCCAAAATTTTTAGAAAATCCTCGTCTTCACGGGTGAAGGATTCAACTCCTTTCACTTCAATCAGTCCAAGCAATTGACGTTCGTGTCGGATAATCAAAATCAACTTATCGACGATCAAAACGCATTCTGTATTTCTTGTGCTGAAAACCACGTCGATCAACTCGTTGGGCAACTGTTCGTGAAACACATGAATCACCCTATTCAATTGGTCCAATGCCAACATCCGTTTGCCATTGCGTGACAACTTGGTTGGAAAATGAAAACAAGAATAACCCGACTTTCCCCTGTCGTTTTCCTGAAAAAACCAAACTCGGACTTCCGTAGTTTCTGTTGCCTCCACTTCCTGTAAGATGGTATTTGCCGCATGAATCATCACATGATATCGATCATGCAAGCCTGCCATTTCAGCCATCTCGTGGGTGAGCAATTCTAGACGCTGATTAGCGGCTTTCAGCTGCGATAGACTCTCCTGTAGGGCCATTCGAGCCTGCAACAACTTTTGGATCATGGCATTAAAAGTCTTGGTCAAGATTCCCAGTTCATTACGATGCGATGTTTCGACGTCAATACTGAGGTTCTCCAAGTTGTCGAGATTGAGAGAATCTGTAGACGCGGTGAGTTTCAATAACGGACGCGATAGCAAGCGTTCAGCAACCATAAAAAAAATGATCCAAAGCGCAACGGTTTTAATGATAGAATTCACTAAAATAAACGTTATGCCATAACGAACTTTCTGAAATACGATGTGAGTGCTGGAAAATACATGAACAAATCCTAGCTGCCGTACTTGACCATCTTGTCGAACATGTTGAATCGGGAAAGAATGCGAGAACAACTCCAAAAAAAGTGGTGACTCCAATGAAGGTACCCGCCTGCCTTCAGCATTCGCAAACACGATTTGCCCATCCTCGTCTTCCACGGATCCCATTTCCAACAGCAACTCGCTGGTTGTATCTTCCACTCGAACTCCCACTATTATAGGAATCTGTACCATCCCTTGCACAATCGCTCTCAATGAGTTGTCATCCAAATTCCACACTTCATTTGCAACGCCTCCTTCAAAAGTGTTTTGGAACATCATAAGGTCTTCCAGTATTCCTGCTTGCGCATCGAAATATTCCGCGACCAAATGGACCAGGGTCACTGCGATTGCAACAACACAATATAATGAAAACACGACTTTGATGAGACTCGCTGAAATCGAATCTTTCAGCTGGACAGTATGATGTTGAGCCATAAAACCTCTCTGGATAATATATGAGAGCTAACGGTAAAAGATCAGCTTTGCACGTTACGTTTTGATTAGTGAAGGCGAGAACAATTTATTTCAAGTGAAGCCCACAATGCAACAGATTATTTGCCCAGGAACGGATGGCTCTGGAGGGCAAAACAATTGTGAAAGGAGTTCTACCCGTATTGAGAATGTAATCGGGGACTAGAGAAGTTGAGGAAAGGAAGAATCAGTGAAGAGGAGGCATTCAGAAACCCATATCGGCAAGGGCTTCTTCTTTACTTTCACATATGCGGATGATTTTATTTAATCCCATATGTCCAATCAGCTGTTTTAGCTTCGTGTGTCCCACACACACGGCCAACTCGATATGGTGAACTTCTAACTCTTTATATATTTGCATGATTGCTCCCAATCCTGTGGAAGTGATGAAATTCAGCTCTCCAAAGTCGAGAATGATGCCTCGTAGTGCCGTATTTTCTTTGAATGGTTTCACATAATTGAGCAATTCTTTCGTATCTTGTTCGGTATATTCATCAAGCACTGAAATTACGCATACATCGCGTTCGACGTAGTAATTCAAATTCATGAGTTCTCCTATGTTTCCGAAGTGACAATCATCGAGATATAAATACCTTACCCTATGGAGAAAACAGCAAGGTAAAACGATTCACTCATAACGCAGGGAACATCCAAAAATCCACCCACATGGTTATTTGGGAAAGATGGACAATTGGCACAGATCCCCAACCGTGATGTATTCTTGCAAACTGGTTAAAGGCAGCCCATCTAAGCTTTCCTCAAAATTGATACCGATGGCCACTCCTTCTTTTTTGGGGCGCAGCCAACGGACGGACCCTTTTACAGACCAGACTTCGACTGGAGGTTCTAACAAGTCATTTTCCAATTCTTCATCAGAAACAAAACTCATCCTATGAATCTCGAATACGGTCACATACTCGGTTTCGCCGATAAGGGGTTTGTCTAGAAAGACTTGAATTCCACGTTCAGACCAATCAAGAATTTCTCCGTGGCAGTGGTCGTCTTGAAACTCCACATCGACATGGTGCTCATATAAATAACGTTCGGACGTTCGCTTCGTAGTCATTGCTTGCTTTTCCTTATTAAGACATTGGGAACATTTTGTTTTTTAGAAAGCAGGTCGTCCCTTCTCCCTCGCTTTCATCTACCAAAACCGGAGACCGAAATTACTTTTTTGTATACAAACCGGCAAGTGAAAATCAGATCTGTTCCAGCTAGGATTTACGGTTCTTCAATGCCCATTCCATTTGAGAAATCACTCCACGTAACAAGGCTAGCTCGGTTTCAGAAGGATTGGCTCTATGAAGTAGGCGGCGAAACTTTTCGATGCGACTTGCCTGCGTATGAGGGTACAAATAACCGATCTCCAACAAGTGAGCCTCTAAATGTCCCAAATACTGTTCGATGGCTCCTAAGGAAGCAGGACGCTCTCCATCCGAAAGTCCTGATACGACCAAGGGGCGCTTTGAAGAAGTCGATGATTGAGGGTGGTTCCCCTCGTTAGAAATCGAATCGGGCGTCTGTGCGACCGGATCGTTGGATTGAGACGAATCTTCGTCTGTTTCATGATTTTGCGAAGAAATGTCATGGCGATGCCGGAACAATTCATAACAACACAGTGCCACCGATTGAGATAAATTCAATGTTGGATATCCAGGGTGTGTTGGAATGCGCAGCCATCTTGGGGCAAGTTGCATTTCTTCATTGCTGAGCCCTCGATCTTCAGAGCCAAAAACAAGGGCAACGGGTTCATTGGTTTCCAAAAGCCACGGTAGGACAGTTTTTGGCGTTTCTAAAGGAATCGACAACATCCGTTCGCGGACGGTTGTTGCGATAGCTCGTGGGCAGGCTTGTAATGCTTCTCGAAGGGTGTTCACCACAGATGCTTGTTCCAAGACATCTTTGGCATGCACAGCCATTTTAAGTGCGTCGTCACTCAATGGATCGCATTGAGGATGGACCAACACCAATTTCTTCAACCCGAAATTTTTCATCACCCGTGCTATTGACCCAACGTTGAGGGGACCCTGAGGTTCCACCAAAACAATTTGTATGTTTTCCATAATTTTCCTCGATAAAACTCGCCTTGCTTCCAGCCGCAATCCGGGCGTAGCATTGCGTAGTTGATTGTCGCAGTTGCGATTTACCCACTCACCTTACATTTCGATCTCTTTCATGTCGATTCCTTATAGGTTACAGCAAGTTCTCCTCAAGTTCGTGAATTTAGCCTATTCCATCTTGCCTCAACCCTTGCCTCCGTTGGAAAGGTTACGGCATTGCAAAATTGTGTCTCATCGTGGAGAACACAATAATCACACCATCTTAGAAAACACGATTCCTGCCTTTGATTTGGCTCAAAACAACAACGTGTGGGGGTTGGAATTTGACGTCCGCTGGACTCAAGATTTGCAGCCGGTAGTGATTCATGATCCAACTTGTAAACGATTGTTTGATTCTAGTTTGGTAGTTCAAGACACGCCGTTTGCCCAATTGAGAGAAGCATTGCCCCAGATTCCGTCTTTGTCGGAAGTGATTGAACAATATGGAAAAAAACAACACTTAATGGTTGAACTCAAATCCGAAACGTATCCCGATCCAGAACGCCAAGCGGAAATATTGCAGTCTCTCTTTGCCAACTTGGTTCCAGGCGACGATTATCATTTCATTTCGCTCCATCCCCAAATGTTCCAACACGTGAGTTTTGTGCCACCCACAGCTCTTTTGCCGGTTTCAGAGTTCAACGCCAAAGCATTGAGCCAATGGGCTTTAGACCATCACTGTGGAGGCGTTACAGGCCATTTTCTGTTGTTGAATCAACGGATGCTACAGACTCATGCGATTCGTGGACAAAAACTTGGTACCGGGTTCGTCACTTCTGAAAGTTGTCTGTTTCGCGAATTGAACCGAGGGGTCGAATGGATTTTTACCAATGATGCTTTGAAGTTGCAGAAAATTGTTGATCAGTCCCTATCCCGCATTCTCATTCATCAAAGTTTATGATAGCGAAACTCAGTTGAGTGTATAACCCTTAATCTAAAGAGGAGCAATATGAGTAAAACTTTTCTCGTTTCAGGAGCCGGTTCCGGCATTGGTCAGGCTATTGCCTTGAAATTAGCTCAAGCCGGAAATGCAATCGTCTTACTCGGTCGAACTGAGTACAATCTGAAACAAACTTTAGAGCAACTTCCTGAGCCTGCAAATCATAAGCTGGTTGTGGCCGACTTGCGAGACAAGCAATCGCTACATAGTGCCTTGGCCACTTCGAAAATCATGCAACTGGATGGGGTGATTGCCAATGCCGGTGTAGGCGGGGAAAACCACTATGGCGAACATGACCGGTGGCATGAAATCATCGAAACCAACTTAACCGGCACCTATCAGTTGGTGAGCGAAACACGCTCTTTTTTGAAAAGTAACGACGAGACTTTCTGCCATATCGTGATCATTTCCTCAGTTCTTGCCCGATTGGGAGTCCCTGGATACACGGCATATTGTGCCTCTAAAGCTGGGCTGCTCGGTTTGATGCGATCCTGGGCCTCAGAACTTGCCGGAGACAAGGTACTTGTGAACGCATTGTGCCCGGGCTGGGTGGCCACGGACATGGCCAAACAAGGTCTACAGACTTTTGCCGAAACAAGCGGAAAGTCCTATACTGAGGTATATGAGGAGCAAATGTCCTATGTCCCGTTGGGAAAAATGAGCACTCCAGACGAGATTGCGGAATTTGTAAACTTTTTGGTGGCAGGCACACAAACTTCCATCACTGGCCAAGTTCTCGATATTAATAACGGCGCACTGATGCCTTCTTAAAACCTCAAAGAAGACGCTTATGTTTTTTTCTCGAATCATTAAACTTTTCTGGCTGAATTCGCTGCTTGTTTGGATCCCGGTATTGCTTTGGGCGCAATCGACAACCTTAGATGAGGCAAACCAATTGATGCAATCGGGCGAGTATCTCGAAGCTGAGGAACGATATCGAGAATTGCTGGAATCCAACCCTCCTGAATCGAGCAAGGCGCTTCTCCTTTTCCAAATGGCTGAACTATTGAAGCAAACGGGTCGTTCGACGGAGGCTTTAGAACTACTCGCCCCTATGGTTCAGTCGACGTCGCTTTCATCACTTTCGATCTCACCGTCAGAAGCAACGACGTCTTCGAATGTTTCCGATTCTTCAGCTTTCCCTCCTACTTCAACCTGGGCCCCGGTCTTGTCGCAATATGCCCAGCTTCTTGATTTCCGGGGAAGGCGTGCCGAAGCAGTTCCTTTATGGGAAGCCCTTGTCGAGGCGTATTACGAAGGGATCATTACCGAAACTTCGGAAATGGCAATGGCAGCTCAGGCGAGTTGGGCCTTGGGGAATTTCCACGAAGCGAACCAGATATTTCGAGATGCGATTTTAGACGATCCCGATGCGGTGGATGTTAAAGTGCAATGGGGGTATCTATTTCTTGAAAAATATAATGAAGCGGACGCCTCCGGGTTGTTCCAAGAGGTTTTGACCAAAAATGAGGACCATGTACCGGGGCTTATCGGACTAGCAAAAACTTTAGCAAACGAACGAGCGCGAATTTTGCTGAATCAAGTGCTGGAAATCAATCCCAATACAGTTCCTGCTTTTGAAGCTCTAGCTGAGTCGTACATCCAAGAAGACGAATTCAAAACTGCTAAAGACTATCTGAATCGGGCTTTGAAGGTGAATCCAGAAGCGCTGGAAAGTCGAACCTTGTTGGCTGCGATTGCCGTGTTGGAAGAACAACCTGCCGAACAAGAGCGCCAACAAAATGCCGTCAAACAAGTTCATCCAACTTATGCCAAGTTTTATTCTCGTGTTGCTGAGGTTTTAGGGCGGAAATACTTATTTGAAGAAGCCAATCAATTTGCGAAACAGGCCGTGGAAGTCGATCCCAAATATTGGAAAGGCTATACCACCTTGGGCATGAATCTTCTGCGTCTTGGCGACGAAGCACAGGGGCGGGATTACTTAGAAACCAGCTTTGAGAACGATCCTTTTAATGTGTGGACGTTGAACACCCTGCGAGTACTCGACGTGCTCGACACGTATGAGGTGCATCATACCGAAAACTTCACCGTGAAGCTTTCCCAAGCAGATTCGGTCACCTTGTGGCCTTACTTGGAACCTCTCTTAGAAGAAGCTTGGACAAAGCTTACAAAAAAATATCAATTCACTCCCAAAAGTCCGGTATTGATAGAACTCTTTGAAAAGCACGAAGATTTTGCGGTCAGAACATTGGGCCTGCCCAATATAGGTCCGTTGGTTGGTGTGTGTTTTGGTCAAGTGATCACGATGGATTCTCCAAGAGCATTGATGGCTGCCAATCCTGCCAATTGGCAAGAGATTCTGTGGCATGAATTTGTCCACGTGATCACTCTACAAATGACACGCAACCGGATGCCCCGGTGGCTATCGGAAGGCATATCGGTTTATGAGGAGCACGAAGGGCGCCCCGAATGGGGGCGTAAAGAAAGCTTGGAACTCACCAAAGCCTTCCACGAAGGTAAGATTTTAGGCATGCGCGAATTGAACGATGGATTTACCAAAGCCAGCTCCACAGCCGATCTCAGCTTTGCCTACTATCAGTCGTATTTGGTCGTGGAATACATTGTGGAGCATTATGGTTTCGACGATTTGTTAGTCCTTATTCGTCAATACTCCGGTTCTCGTGATATGGAGACAATTTTTTTAAATACCTTCAAGCAATCTTTAGATGAATTTGAAATCGGTTTTTTCGACTGGATCGAACAACGAGTGAAGGCGCTCGACTTGTTTGTCCTACAGACAGATCCGCATCATGCCGGCGATGGTCATGGACACGGCGTCCGACGGAACATGATGGATACCGAATACCAAGCGTGGAATCGGGAGTTTTTGCTCAAACGGATGCGTTTTCGGGTTCAACAACAACCTCGTGATTTTTTGGCCGTGTTTCAGTTGGGTTTACTCCTTTACCGGGAACAAGAATATGATGAGGCCATCACCTACTTGAAAATTGCCCAAGACTTGGTTCCTGACTACAATGCGTATCCCAACCCGCACCAAGTGCTGGCCGAAATCTATGAAACTCAGGGAAAATCCAAACAGAGATTGGAGCAACTTCAAAAGTTGGTTCGTTTTCAACAACACGACTTCGAGCTGCCTTATGAATTGGCCCAAATTGAGTACAAGCAGGGAAATCATGCTCAAGCGATTTATTATTTGGAACGGGTATTGGCTGTGAATCCGTATCATCAAGAAACCCATCGGTTGTTAGCCAAAATGGCCAGCGAAAGTTCTGATTATGCGACCGCGATTCGTGAATACAAGATCCTACTTCATCAAGACACGACTGATCCGGTGGATGCTCATACAAATTTGGCCGAGATGCTACTCAAAGCTGGAAACAAGCCAGAAGCGAAACAACATGCTATTTCTGCTCTGGAAATCGCACCCACTTACGAACGGGCGCAAGATATTTTATTATCGGTGATTGACGGAGGGTGAGATGCTAAATTTCCAGTCACGTTTAGGGAAGATCCGATTGATCGCGATAATGTCTATTTTTATGCTATTTGCAGAGGGCAATGTCTCTGAAATCACGGGCCAGACACTTTATAACTCGCCGAGCAACAAAATCGGAGCGGCGGGTGACGAATTCACGTTCATTCGTGTGCAATACGATACGGCAGCCACCAGCGGATGGGGAAGAGGTACCTGGAGTGTGGATTATCCTGATGCCGACTTCAATTTATTGCGTGGAGTGACCCGGTTGACCAACATTCATATCAATGCGGAGCCTGCGGTACTGAGGTTGGAGGACGATCGAATTTTTGAATACCCCTTTCTGTACATGCTGGAAATGGGACGCGATGGAGGGCCTCAATTTAAAGAGAAAGAAATACATAATCTTCGAGAGTATCTACTACGAGGTGGTTTTCTGTTAATTGACGATTTCTGGGGAACCTATCAATGGAACGTATTTCAAGAAGCCTTTTCTGTGGTTTTCCCCGACCGCCCCATGATCCAATTGGACAAAACTCACCAAATCTTCCACATCTTTTACGATATTGATGGCCCCCAGATGATTCCCGGTATCTGGAACATGTATGGCGGAGGCGAAGAAGATATCGACATCGCGATCAATCGAGCCATCCTTGACGATAGCGGTCGAGTGATGGTCCTCATCAACTGGAATTCAGATATGGGTGATGGCTGGGAGCACACCTATTCCCCTGAATATCCGACCCGGTTCGCCAATATGGCCTATCAACTGGGCATCAATTATCTGATCTATGCCATGACACACTGATCTACTGCCGATCCGTTACGCTTCCAATACTTGCCCCCTCACTTTTCCAATACCTGTCCCCTCACTTTTCCAATACCTGTCCCTATACGATGGGGGATCGCATCGAGTAGGATGTTGCATCGTTTCAGTGAAACCACCCAACGATGTGCCAAAATTCTCAGATGAAAGGACAATATGCCGCCCTATGTTCGCCTTCATATTCGATTGTTGCCCCATACGAGTCACAACTTTGAAACTCAAATATGTGAAGCCATTGCCTCTGAAATTTCAGGAGGAAACCTGCCTCAAGGCAGTCGATTGCCACCGGTTCGAGTGCTGGCGCATCAGTTGGGGATCTCAAAAAACACCGTCCAATTCGCCTATGATGAGCTGGCGGCCCGAGGGTTGGTTGTTCCCAAGAATCGGCAAGGGGTGTTTGTAAGCGAAACGTTCATGACGGCTCGTTCAGAAGAAAAGCCGAAGGTGCAGGTTCCCGCACCTTCATTGATTCCTCGTCCAATGCCAAATTCTAAAATGCATTCTCAGGATACGATCCTGCTTTCTAATGTATTTGTAGATCCTGATTTGTTGCCCAACGAGCAGTTGAACGAGTGTTTCCGTTCTGTTTTGAAAAGCACCGGACTCCCTAGTTTTTACGACACCCAAGGGTTTTATCCTTTGCGTGAATGGATTGCGGAGCGGCTTTCGCAACGGGGAATCTCCGCAACTGCTGAAGAGGTGATTATCACGACAGGTTCTCAACAAGCTCTGGATATCGCTTGCCGGGCATTGCAGCACAAACATATTGCCACCGAAAATCCGGCGTACCATATCGGTAAAATCTTGTTTGAAATGAATCAGATGCAGTTGGTCGGATTGCCAATTCATCCGTTCAAGGGGCTCGATCTATCACTATGGGAAAAACGCTTGGCTCAGGCGAGACCTTCACTATTGTACTTGACTCCCAATTTTCAAAATCCAACGGGTTACTCGTATTCCAGTCAAGAACTCCGAAAAATTGCAGAAATGGCAGAACGTTATCAATTTGGGATTTTAGAAGACGATTGGGGCGCGGACATGCTTTCATTCAGCGAGTATCGTCCGTCACTTCGAGCATTGTGTGGAGACAATGTATTGTATTTGAATTCATTCACCAAAAAGCTCTTGCCCTCGCTGCGAGTGGGCTATTTGGTAGGAAATCGACAAATGGTCCCTTCTCTCGTGGCTGCCAAACGGGTGGCGACTCTTGGACATCCCTCTTTGATTGAAGAAGCGCTCTTTGAATTTTTAAGTCGTGGTTACTACGACACTCATTTGCAGAAACTCCAAACGGCATTGGATCGCCGTTATCATCATTGCTTGCAAATCCTGGAGCAGGTGATGCCCGATGAAGTGGCATGGACCACACCGGGAGGGAGTCCTATTTTATGGCTCGAATTGCCTCCATCCATCGACCTGCCAAGCTTGATAGCAACCATGCAAAGTCAACGGATCAACATCACTGATACACGAAGCAGTTTTTTTGGCACCCCCCATCTGCATGGAATCAAAATCGGATTTGCTTACAACAAGGAAGGCGCGCTGGAACATGCCTTACAAACGTTGGCGAATACTCTCAAACAGGAGCTTGCTCGATGAATACTTCTGTTCAATCCCCTTGGGAACTGTTTGATCAATGGCAAGAATGGAATCGTGAATCCAGCATGGCTGGCATCATGACTTTAAGCACCGTCAATTCATCGGGACAGCCATCGTCTAGGATTGTCAATTTTCGAGGGGTTGAACTCGTCGGTAATTCGAGTGGAGAGATTGAGGAAGATCCGCGCATTTTGTTTTTCACGAATTACCGAAGCCGAAAAGCTCAGGACATTGAGTCCAATCCGAAAGGTGCATTGCTATTTTATTATCCGGAACGACGCCTTCAAATCCGGGTGGAAGGTTGTTTTGAAAAGCTTTTGCCGCAGCGTTCGGATGAATACTTCGCTTCTCGTCCAAAACTGAGTCAAATTGGCGCACATGTCTCGCCTCAAAGCGAACGGATTGACAGTCGAGAGGGGTTGATTGCGCGTTTCGATGAATATGAAGCCCGGTTTCAAGAAAGAGAACTTCCCCGCCCATCGCATTGGGGGGGATACGGTTTAGCACCGCGCTTCTTTGAGTTTTGGGAAGGTAAACCGAATCGGTTGCATCATCGCCGTTGCTTCAAAAAAAGATCCAACGGCGGATGGGAGCAATTTTTATTGGGACCTTAGAGATAACTCGTAGGATAGATTAAAGCTTACGACCTGCGCTGTCGAGGCAGTTGAATCGCAACATCGCCCTCTTTGAATTGGGGATACCGTTCTTGGATCATGGGGAAATCTCGTTTGAGTTGATTGCTAAACAAGAAGTTAATCGTGCCTCGATGACTCCCTTCTAGCTTTAAAAACACATTCATATTGCCCAAGTAATTCACTTTTCCGGCTTCAACCTTGAATTGGCGCCTGATCGGAATATGCCCTGTTTGGTTCGATGCCAAACGATATCGTTCAAACTCGTAGTTCCCAGCGGGCACCGAGAACACCTGAACCTTGCCCATAAATTTATCATCGTCCTTTTGAACGTCCAGTAGATCCGTTAGCGAAACCTCCAATACCTTATCACTGTCCAGACTGCGTAGGACCACAGAACCTAATTCCCAAGACGGGTTGCCTGTCCGAACTACGGTCATCGCAATGACGCCCTGGTTGGATTTCGCATCCAACTGATAGTTGGGAGCCAACTCTTCAGTGACTACCGATTTACAACCCACAAGCATTACAAAAAGTCCTACCCAAACTCCTAAAGTAATAAGTTTATTTTGTGTAAACATCAGTGTCCTCCAGAAACAATTAATAAAAGAAATTTCTAACAAAAAGGAACAGCTCGTCTCTTAGCAATTTTGGCATGTTGGAACAAGCGATTGATAGAATTTAGGGAAAGGTGATTTTTTACCGAATTCTTGATAAAACGTTTTACTAATTCGCAGAACGTTCGGGAGGGGACCGAGACGCCTGCGAAGAAGGGGATTGTTTTTAACCTTTTTCAATCACAGCATATTAATGAGGCGTCATGTCAATTGACTTAAATTTTGATCAACAACTCACCACCATTGAACGGCACATCTTGGATGAGCAAGCTTCTCACCCGGATGCTTCCGGCACCCTGACGGGGATATTGCATCAGATCGCGTTGGCTGGAAAATTGATTGCAAAACACACGACTCGAGCAGGGTTGGCTGATATTATCGGTCGTGCGGGGTCCACCAACGTCCAAGGGGAAGATGTCCAGAAATTGGATGTGTATGCCCATCGCAGTATCTTTCGTTTGATGGACCACACGGGGTATCTGGCAGTTATGGGTTCGGAAGAAGAGGAAGACTTGATTCCGATTCCAGAAAAATTTCCAGTTGGGAAATACGTATTGTTATTCGATCCATTGGATGGCTCATCCAACATCGATTTCAATGTCAGTATCGGAACGATTTTCACGGTATTCAAACGTGTGACTCCGTTGGGGCGTCCGGGAACGCTAGAAGATATGCTCCAACCGGCTTCAGAGATCGTGGCGGCAGGTTATTTGGTCTACGGATCCAGCACCATGATGGTGTATAGCACAGGCCGTGGCGTGAATGGATTCACCCTAGATCCAAGCATCGGTGAATTTCTATTGTCCCATAAAAACATCCGACTTCCCGAACGGCCAAAGTATTATAGTGTGAATCACGGCAACTATCACTATTGGAGTCCCGGCGTACAAAAGTATACCGACTGGCTTCAAAGCCATGAACCACCCATCTCCATGCGCTATATTGGTTCGATGGTGGCCGATGTGCATCGGACTCTTTTAGGAGGGGGAGTGTTTTATTATCCTGCGGATACCAAAAACCCGAATGGCAAATTGAGGATGCTTTACGAAGTGGCTCCGATGAGCTTCTTGGTTGAGCAAGCAGGGGGATACGCTTCCACTGGAACAGGCGCCATCCGCGATGTTAAACCCGCTAACTTGCATCAGCGGCTCCCCGCATTCATGGGGAACCGAGAACTCGTCGAGCAAGTGGAGCAATTCTTAGCCGAAGAGTAACAATAGCCTCTCCTGAAGACGCCTCGTTCCAGAGGCGTCTTCCCTTAGGCGGCTGCTTGTTTCTGAGCGCTTGGATCATACCCTAAGTTGGGGGCCAGCCACCGTTCCACTTCTTCCACATTCATGCCTTTGCGTTGAGCGTAATCTTCCACTTGATCGCGGTCGATCTTTCCAACCGGAAAATAGGTGGAATCAGCATGGGCGAAGTACCATCCACTCACCGAACTGGCGGGAAACATGGCACAATTTTCGGTGAGTTCAATTCCTGCATTTTCGTTTGCGGAAAGCAACGCAAACAAGGTTCGTTTTTCCGTATGATCGGGACAGGCAGGATAGCCTGGAGCGGGGCGTATTCCCTCGTATTTCTCAGCAATCAAATCGTCATTGCTCAGTTGTTCGCTTTTTCCATAGCCCCAAATCTCTTGCCGCACTTGCTGGTGCATGTATTCCGCAAAAGCCTCTGCCAATCGATCTCCTAAGGCCTTAACAAGAATTGCATTATAGTCGTCGTGCTCGTCCTCAAAGGTTTTGGCGAATTCTTCCACACCGTGTCCTGCTGTGACCGCAAACCCACCAAAATAATCGGTACGTTTGGATTCCACGGGAGCGATAAAATCCGCTAGGGCATAGTTGGGGTTGCCCGCACCCTTTGAGGATTGTTGGCGCAGAGTATGGAAGGTGGTCAACACCTCTTTGCAAGATTCGTCTTTATACAAAACAATGTCATCTCCATGACTTTGGGCAGGAAAGATTCCAATCACGCCTTTTGCTTGGAAACGACGATTCAACACAATCTCTTTCAGCATCATATGGGCGTCTTGATACAGTTTGGATGCCTCTTGCCCTACCACGTCGTCCTCCAAAATTTTGGGAAATTTCCCATGCAATTCCCATGCGTGAAAAAATGGAGTCCAATCGATGTAATTTATCAGTGTGTCCAACGGGACGTCCTCAAAGGTGCGAATGCCAACGAAGTTGGGTTTGTTGATTTTCGTGTTTCTCCAATCGATGGGGACTTTGTTTCTGCGAGCTTCACCCACTCGAATCAATTTCCGTTTCCCCGTTTTTTGAAGATACTGCTGGCGTCGTTTTTCTTGCTCTGCTCGGATATCACTCACGTAGCCGGGTTTGTTGGTTGGATTGAGTAGTTGGGATACGACACCCACCACACGCGAGGCATCCGTGACATGAACCACCGGTTCTTCATATTGAGGAGCAATCTTAACGGCTGTATGAACGGGGCTGGTGGTAGCACCACCAATCAACAAAGGAATGTCGATTCCTTCACGAGTCATTTCTTGAGCCACATGTACCATTTCATCCAAAGATGGGGTGATCAGGCCAGAAAGTCCAATCACGTCGGCTTTGTGTTCTTTGGCGGAGGCTAAGATTTTTTCACTCGGTACCATGACACCCAAATCGATCACGTCATAATTGTTGCAACCGAGCACTACGCCGACGATGTTTTTTCCAATATCGTGAACATCGCCTTTTACCGTCGCCATCACGATTTTTGCTTTGGCACTTTCCTCGGGATTGGCGCTTTTTTCAGCTTCCATATAGGGCATGAGGTAGGCGACGGATTTTTTCATGACGCGCGCACTTTTGACCACTTGAGGTAAAAACATTTTACCCGCTCCAAACAAGTCTCCGACGACTCTCATTCCATCCATCAAGGGGCCTTCAATGACGTGCAAGGGACGATCATACTTTTGACGGGCTTCTTCCGTATCTTGATCCACGAATTCCACAATTCCTTTGACCAACGCATGACTTAACCGTTCTTCCACGGTGCCTTCTCGCCAAGTGAGGTCTTTTTTCTTGGTTTTGCCTTCGGCTTTGTAGCCTTCTGCAAATTCGATCAAACGTTCAGTCGCATCGTCTCGACGGTTGAGGAGTACGTCTTCCACTCGTTCCAAGAGATCTTTCGGAATCTCTTCATACACACCAAGCATCCCTGCATTGACAATCGCCATATCCAAACCAGCTGCGATGGCATGATACAAGAAGGCAGTATGCATGGCTTCTCGCACCGGGTTATTACCTCGGAATGAGAAAGAGATATTGCTCACTCCTCCGCTGACTTTAGCTCCAGGGCACAGACGCTTGATTTCGGGAATGGCTTCGATGAAATCTACAGCATAGTTGTTGTGCTCTTCAATCCCAGTACCAACCGTCAAAATGTTGGGATCAAAAATGATATCCAAGGGGTTGAAATTCAACTTTTCAGTTAAAAGGTCGTAGGCACGCTTACAGATGCGGACTTTACTCTCTTTGTCAGCAGCTTGACCGGATTCGTCAAATGCCATTACCACCGTGGCGGCTCCATAACTCATGATTTTTTGGGCATGTTCAAGGAAGACAGCTTCTCCTTCTTTCAAACTGATCGAGTTGACAATCGATTTGCCTTGAGTGCATTGCAGTCCCGTTTCAATCACCGACCATTTGGAACTATCGATCATGATTGGTACAAGAGAAATATCCGGTTCTGATGCGACCAAGTTCAAAAAATGTCGCATGGATGCTTCCCCATCCAACAAGGCTTCATCAAAATTAATATCGATGATGTTGGCCCCGGCCTCAACCTGCTGGCGGGCAATGCTCAAGGCCCCTTCAAAGTCGTCTTGTAGGATCCGTTTTTTGAATCGTGGAGAACCTGTCACGTTGGTCCGTTCGCCAATCACCAAAAAACCTTTATCGGGAGTGACATTGAGTGCTTCTAACCCCGAATACCGCGTGACCTCAGGTTGCGCAGGGGTGGGTCGAGGTGTTTGTGTTTTCACTCGTTTTGCCAACGCGGTAATGTGAGCAGGCGTGGTTCCGCAGCACCCGCCCATGAAGTTCATCCAACCTGATTGAGCAAATTCAAGCATCAGATCACCAAATTCGTCCGGAGTTTGATCATATTGTCCCATCTCGTTGGGAAGTCCGGCGTTCGGGAAACAACTCATACGAAATTCTGATTTTTCTGCCAATTCTTGGATATAAGGGCGCATGTCTTCTGCTCCTAAGGCGCAGTTGATCCCAATCGCCAATGGCTTGGCATGATACACGGAGTTGTAAAATGCTTCGAGCGTTTGGCCCGACAGAGTTCGCCCCGAACTATCGGTAATCGTTACTGAAATCACGACGGGAATACGGATTTGCTTTTCTGAAAAGTAACGATCGATAGCAAACAACGCGGCCTTCATGTTCAGGGTGTCAAACGAAGTTTCTGGCATAAGAAAATCCACCCCGCCTTCGACCAATCCCGAAACTTGTTCATAATAAGAATCGGCTGCTTCTGAGAAGGTCAGTGCACGAAACGCGGGATTATTCACATCAGGAGACATCGAGGTCGACTTATTCATAGGTCCTATGGAACCAGCGACAAAGCAGGGAGTATCCGGATGACTTTTGCGAAATCGATCAACAGCCCGCCGCGCGACCTGTGCCGCGCCCACGTTGATATCGTAAACTGCGGATTCGAGTTGATAGTCGGCTTGAGCCACCGAAGTGCAACTGAAGGTGTTGGTCTCCACAATATTGGCACCCGCCTCGAGGAAGGACAGGTGGATTTCCTCAATTACGTCCGGGCGGGTGAGACACAACACATCGCTATTTCCTTTGAGGGCACAGGGGTGGTCTTTGAATCGATCCCCTCGGAAATCCGCTTCTTCCAGTTTATAGGTTTGAATGCTGGTGCCCATTCCCCCATCCAACACGAGAATCTGGGAATCGAGCAATTCAATCAATTGTTTGGCACTCGGTATTGTATAATTCATAAGGAATCCTCTGGTTTGGGTTCACCCTGATATTGAAACTTATTTAATCGCACTGGCTAACATGACTCGGAACGATTCTTCACGACGCTTGGGGTTCGTTTCAACATGAATCTGGCGCAATCCGGCTGCATGCATCATCTGAGAGAGACTTTCCTTTTCAAAACCCAACCAGATGTGGCCCAGCTTATCTTGCACCCAGGTTTCTTGATGCGAGGCCAGTTCCATGACAATCAAGCGACCTCCTGGACGCAAAATGCGTGCAGCCTCTCGAAAACCTTGTTCTGGTTCTCGTAAGTGATGCAACGATTGAGAAAAAAAAGCCACATCCACCGATTCCGAACGAATTGGCAATCCCTCAATATTGGCTTGAACCAATCGAACGTGATTCAAATGACTTCGGGTCACTCGCTCCTGAGCCAATTGAAGGACCTTGGTTTGATAGTCCACACCAATTACCGAACTTGCAAAACGAGCCATCTCTGCCGTAATGGTGCCGTCCCCACATCCCAAATCGGCTACATCTAGACGGGAAACTAAAAATCCGAGTGCTCGGGACCAAGTGAGCCATGATTGGCCGGGTTCTAATAAACGTTCGTTTAATCCAGGGGCGCTGTCATCACGTTGACGTAATATTTCTTGAAGACGGATGTCATCATGAAAAGGGTTATCCAGCGTTGTGAGTTGTTCTTGAAGATAGCTACACAACAATCGCAATTCGTCGTCCAGTTCATCGGGACCGACGGTTTGATAATAACTCCATCCGCGTTCCTTGGTTTCGTGGAGAAGCCCCATTTGTTTCAAATGGCTCAAATTGCGTGACACCCCGGACTGAGCGACCCCTAAAATGGCTGTGAGTTCACTCACGTTCAAAGAAGCTTGAGACGTAAGATTCAGAATGCGTAATCGAGTTTCATTTCCTAGCAACCGCAAAGCTTGTGTGATTCGTTCCATTTCCATACTCCTGCAATTTCACGTTTAACAAGGAATGATACCTTATAAATCACAAAATGTAAATATTGTGATTTGAATTATTTATCGATTTGATTTTAGCTATTTCCACTTTCCAGAGTCATGCCTTGTTTCGTGTAAACCTGTTATATTCCAAAAGCAGCAAAACTAAAATCGCTATTGGGTTTTTACGGAATGAGAATAGGGCAAAACGGTTGCGTCTAGTGCTGTCATTTAAGAAATGATAGATTTTTCTGAACTGTCCCATATCGGATTGTCTTATTCTCTAAACTTGTCGCTTCCGCTTCGGGAGCGTTGGACTTCAAATTTTTTCCAATAGAGGTTGAGATGAAAATTCTAGTTTTGGATGCAGATTATATTTCACGGCGAGTCTTGCAAACCCATTTGAGTGAAGAAGGGCATCAGATTCATCATTTAACGGAGAATCATGAGGATTGGGATTCGATACCCCATGTTTTCGAGCGGCCGGAAGATCCCGTTGATGTCATCTTCGCCAATTTAGATACCGCTCCGAACGAGGAACCCCTGGTCGAAAAAATCAGGAAGGCCTACCCTACCAAGCCAATTGTAGTGATGCGAGAAGAAGAAGCTTCCGATACGGGAGTTCACCCGTCTACAAATCCGCTCCATCCATTGCATGTGTTGCCACAGCGGTTTCCGAAAGCGGAGTTAAAAGAGATGTTGTTTGAATTGGAACTCTCAATACATCCCTCCTAAAAAAACGCATTGAGCACGGACGCGGAGCCCCCCTTGTTTGGTCAATCCTAAAAAACGTACTTTGGTGATGGTTTGCATACGTCTGAGGGCTGAAGGGCCGTCAGGATAATCCGCCACATTCCATCCGCCAATCAAATGCTGCTCCACCGCAGTTGATCGACTTCGTAAAATGCCTTCCCCTTCCTGTACCGGACCAATTTCCACATGAACCGCTGCATGCAATCCACTCTGAGTACTCGTGTTGGGTTGATTGAATAGAAACAGCATCGAATCACCCACTACCCCGCTATACACCGTTATCGTGAATCGAAGGTACGCAACACGATAGCGTCCAATCTCCTCGAATCGGACTAGCACTGCGGGATCCCAATCGTCTTTAGGAATCAGAGTCCAATCGATTCCCCACAAGTCGGTTGATTGGTAAACGGGTAAGGACCAAGGCAAGCTGGGTAAATCCACTAAGGTGAGTTCTTGTTCATCTCCCACCTGGACGTTGTCGGCATCAGAAAGGATTTGTTTGAGATCGCTTTCGACCCAAGTGGTGTCGAAGATGGGAACCGGTTTTGTGAGTGTGAAATGGGATACTGCGGGCATGGTTTTTCCTCCTTTAGATCCGGTCTGCTATTTCATCAAACGCCTTCACTTCCACGGCAGGGACCGAAGTGAAGCCGATTCCAGTTATTTTCGTCAACGACAATGAAATCTCGAACGCGCTTTCAATTCCCGGCAGATCCGCAATCACTACCAAATCAAATTGCCCCAATAGTCCGTATATCTGTAGCACTTGCCCCCCTTTTTGATGGATCATGGATTCCACTTGTTTGGTACGTTTGGGGCTGATCTTTTGCAAAGACTCGTTTGTGTATTTACCGAATATAAAAAATGTCGCCATAGTGCCTCCTTAATTTACAGCGAAATACGAGTGAAATGGTCATCTTCCTCTGGATACTCCCTCGGTGTGGGGGACGCAATAAGAAACTTTGAATTTATTTCAAAGGTCTGTGAATTGGCCTGATGAATTCGAAAGTTGCCAAGGTTCTAACAGAGAATTGATTTGCATCTTCAACATTGCTCCTGTCATTAATTTTTTTTGATCAACGAAAATAAGCAGCAAAAACAATCGACAAAACAATGAGTGGCAACCGACAAAAATCCACAAAATTATCAAGCGTAGATTGCGAGAAATAGCTACCAGAAAGGGATGAAAATGAGTTGTTTTGAAAATTCGACGAACGTCGCCGAAGACGGTAAAGAAAATCCATGTGATGCAGTGTCCTTAGTGATTGAACCACGGGAAAGAGATTTGGGAAGTTTCACAGTTCGAAGGGCTTTGCCGTTTATCAAAAGACGGCAGGTGGGGCCTTTTGTATTTTTTGATCATATGGGACCGGCACAATTTGACCCCGGCGAGGAATTGACCGTCCGAGCGCACCCTCATATTGGTTTAGCAACCATCACCTATCTTTTTGAAGGCGAATTGTTTCATAAAGATAGCTTGGGGTATGAACAGCTCATCACCCCTGGCGCGATCAACCTAATGATTGCGGGAAAAGGCATTGTTCATGCGGAATTGACACGACCTGAAACGAAGGAGAAAGGATTTCGTATCCAAGCTTTACAACTTTGGGTGGCGTTACCCAATGATCAGGAAGAATGTGACCCCTCTTTTCATCACTATCCTGCCCGCCAAATCCCAAGCAAACAGCTAGACGGAGTCGCCGTCCGTGTGTTGATGGGAGAAGCTTATGGTTTGAAATCCCCTGTAAAAACCTTGTCACCGACCTTATATGTGGAAGCAGAATTAGAGGAGGGAGCCACGCTCACATTACCAGATGCCGAAGAGCGAGCCTTGTATGTGGTTTCTGGACAGCTCCAAGCCAAAGACACCGTTTTATCCGAGTACCAAATGGTGATTTTCGAAAACCAAGAAGGCATTCAAGTCACGGCCACTCAACCAACCAAGCTAGCAGTTGTGGGAGGGGCACCGGTGGGAGAGCGTCACATCTTTTGGAATTTTGTGTCGAGCAGCAAAGACCGCATAGAACGGGCGAAGGCTGATTGGCAGGAAAGTCGGTTTGACATGGTGCCCGGAGAAACGGATTTTATCCCGCTACCTAGCACTCGATAATTCATGTCATTTTCGATTAAAAAAAGGACATTGTTCGTCAAATTTACTTATTGAAGCAACATAAAGCAAAGAACTACAATAAATGTTGGTAAAATGGCGTGACTGAAAACTTTCCATTGAGATATACCTTCCTTAAAAAACTCATTTAGTTTTGAATGACCAACAATGTTAGCAGAATGTGCCAATACAGTTAATCCTCCGCCGGAAATAGCTCCTGCAACGACAGCATATTTTAGTCCGTCATAAAAACCTGGTAGTAATGTACTAGCATACGTAATGGATGCATTGTCAATAAAAGCGGATAGGGCGGCAACTCCTAGCAATAGAGGCATTTCAGCTAAGCTATGTAAAATAGGCTCAATCCACCAAGTTTGAAAGCTTCCATGAAATAAAGCGCCTGCCAAAAAGAAACCAACACAAATTGGTGCTTTCATTTCTATCTGGTATTGAAATTTTTTTGTTAGTTGAATAAATCCCAAAAAAAATAATAATCCACCTATCAACAATTTAGGATAATGGGCATTTAATAGAGTCCAAATTAAAAACAGCACATGTGCCATAGTAATCCAAAGAGGAATCTCAGTCTCGCGATCATTCCATAAAGAGTTTATCTGTTTTTGGGGCCGATTTAATTGTTTTTTAATAAAGTATGATGATGGACTTAAGTCTTCGAAATCCTTCCGATAAATGAAAACAAAAATCAGATTATTTATTAATATTGCCACTACAGCTTTCCACCCAAAATTCGCGATCATGAAAGACAGATCCCAGTCCCATGGAACTGCAACCATTTGTACTGAAGGTAAAGCAAAATGACTCAAACTTGCCCCAGCAGATATATTGACAAATAGAAGGCTCATTGAACCATAGGCTAGTTTTCTACTAGGTTCGAGTGAGTATAATTTCTTTGCAAGTAGGTAAGAAGCAAGTGATATTGAAACCACTGGAGTAACAAATGAACCTAGAATTGGCAGTATGGTGAGAATAAAAAACCACCAAGTAACAGTAGATCCACCAAAGCTGTCGACCAATCTTTCCATCTCGGTTTGCACGATTTTCAAAATAGGGCGAGACAAAGAAATCACCATCACTACGGTAACAAAAACCGGTTCAGTAAAATTCACTTTGTGCTCAATATAATCTACAAGTGTTGCCCAGTCTGCAAAAACAACAATGCCCATACCTAGAACAATTGCCCAAATTCCAAATATCACTTCAACTTTCCCCAGCATCAACGCAAAATCTGCTCGTAATATAGCTCCAGATGGTACCGTTTTTCCTATCTTGATAGTAAATTCTTGATCCGATCTAAGTTTAGCGCCAAGTTTCAAGAATTTAGTTGAAAACAAGATATGAACTACTGCACATACAAATACAGCCGTTGCAAATAAGTTGAACGGGAAAAACTCGATTCTCGAAATGAGAACATCATCAATACCTTGCCCAAACACGTCGGGATATTCAATCAGTCTAGGAGGAAAATTAGCAAATTTTACAGAAAAATTTTGAACGGGTTCATAGTATTCTAAAGCATTATTTTTAGATAAAAAAGGAACAGATATAAAGAGTTGCTGGGAAACATCCTGTACAAGTGTCATGAATAGTATCCTGTGCAATGCCTAAATTTATAACAATAAGTTGGATATATGCTGTATTAATGAAATTATCCTTCAGTAAACAAACGAAGAAGTTCATAAAAAATAGCGATTATATTAACAAAAAACTATTCAACAATAGTTCTGTTACAATCCAAGCAGATTACCCAATTGGAATAATTTCTTTAAAACATTACCGGCACTCCCTAAAACTTCATCTGTTTTGTCTAATGCCTCCGAGACTTTCAGTTTACTTTGATCGGAATCAGGATCAGTTTTAACTTGTTCTAAGGTTTTCAATACAGTTTCCAAAAGAGATTTTAATTCTTCATGACTTACTGTTGATACTTCTTCAGATGCTTTTCGGGTTTCATTTTCAAGCGATTTGATTAATTTCATAATCGCCTTTTCACTTCCTATTCTTTGTTCGGAGTTGGTATTTTCCAAACGAGCCTTTTTAGAAACAATGCTGATGCCAATGTTATCTGAATTTATACTTACTTTTCCCATAGCAACCTCTTTTTAGATTTTGATAGGCTTTATACATACGATTTCATTCCTAGAATACACCAAATTAGATACCTTTGGAATTAGAAACATTCCTTCAAGAACTAGTCTATTTTCTTTTTGGATTCTAACAGCTCATTCGATATAAAGGACTGAAGAATACTTAGTCGAATTCCTTAGTAACGTTGATGATGCTATGACTAAATTTATGATTACAATAGTTATGTTGTTGTGACATTTTTTGATGGATTATTTTTTTGTCTCACATTTTTGTTGTGAACTCTCACTTTCTCTCCTACGATAAGTTGTTCAATTTTTTCTGCATTGATAGAATAATTCCCTTCCTCATCTCTGTATTCCTTGACCGAGAAACCTAATTCATCAAACTGATCTAGTAACGCTTTGCTGAGTTGGTCATAAATAGTTTTGACCGTCGAAATTGATTCACTTCTGCCGTAAAAATCTAATGTAAATGTGTACGAGCTTTCTTCTCGAAGATTGTAAGTTTTAAAACAAACTCCTGGCCATAAAGTGTTCTCTTCAATGATTTCCTGAAATTCATCCTGGTAGCGTTCAATTTGTCTTTTATTCATATCAAATTTGTCTTTCAATTTAACTCGAGATACACTCCCTGGTAAAAAGTTACTTTGAAACCTCTCCTTGTCTTTATTTGCTTCTCGAGCAATCTTTAGACGATCCAATTCGCCATCTTTGTTCAAAAGAATCTTCCATTTTAATATATTCCTCCAATATAACTTCCAAATAAATCTATCTTTTTTTTCGACAGTATGACGCAGTAGTCTTCTTTGGAAGTATTGTTGATCCCACTCAAGTGGCCCAAGTGTAGTGACCGAAATATGACATCCTAAAGCATTGCCAGCAAAGAAGAAACGGATGAAGAAAAATGCTAGTGTCATACTTTCAGGAAACGATACCTGAACAACAAAAAATGTACGATAACTCAATCCTTCACTTTCATTCAAATACTGATGTCTTAAGTCTTTCCTAAGCCACAACAATGGTACTTTGGATGTATCTAAGAGAGGGCTATTGATAGGAATGGTGTCACCGTGAATCGTCATGATTTCGCCAAATTTTACATCTTTGAGATGAATAGATTTCACCCTGTCTTGGATCGAAGACCTGATCTCTTCTTCGACTTTTGAAAGATCATACTTAGTATCAAGCTTTTCTTTCTTTGGAGGACATATGTACGTCATTTCTGCTTGAAGACGACCGTATCCAGGAAATGGGTGTTGATCGTCTGTAACCACCAAGACTGGCATTAAGTCTTTATTACCTATTTCACCATTTCCATAAAATTTTAGTTGACGGTTTATTTTATCCAAGTCCTCCTGCTTTAAAACATTAGGTTCAACATAGCTATCACTCATTAAATCAGCAATCAATTTGGCCCTTAAATCAGAAATTTGATGATAACTTTTGATTACATAACGGCTTCGTAGAAACCATAATATAATTAGAAAGACGAAACTAATAAAAAAAAATGCAAAAAGAGCATCATACTTTACGGTATTTATGAGAAGCAATGCTACTATCCATATCACAAAAAAAAGCCATAAAACTCTACTGAACAGTCGAATAGCTTTCATCTTTTCTTTAATTTCTTCAACTGTACTAAAAAGAATATGGAGAAATTGCTTGGCATCCAACAAAGGTTGGTGTCCAAAATTTGTAAATGGAAGGGAAGTAAAAATTTCGAATCTATTATTTGAAGGAAAGTTCGGCTCTGCTAAAAATCTGGCCGCAAGATAGGAAGTTAATTTTTTTGTCATTATTTTTTGAGTTTGACTCATGTGTGAATTCAAAGAGTGCTCGGAGGTAAATTGGTTTTCACAGTGTGGGCATATCAAACACAACTCATCTTCTACCTTTTTTTGGCAATGGGAACAGACCATTAGATTATTTTTTTTTTTCATAAGATTCCTACAATTTCCTAAGAGGATCTTGAAAATTATTCACATTTAGCGAGTATTTCCACCTGCGAATTCCCCCTGGAGCGTTAAACTGGTTCTGCTTTAGAATATGGGCTGCCATTCGATTACTATAGGTCCTTGTTTCCAGCTCTGTATCCGTGAGGATATAAATTTCACGATAGGCTTACTTCATTGGTTGTCAAAATGGACCACTTGGAACCATGTGCGAACGGTTGGGGCTTTGTTGGGTACGGCTTCGTTCGCACTAGCCCTTTTATAGAAAACAAAGGTTTTAGCGACCATGTCTACGGCCATGGACTTCCTTCTCTAAGGTTGCATAACACCACGGTATGGGGCTGTGTTGGAGGTGCTGTCCCGTTTAATTGCTTTGTTATGTAATTCTCGCTACTCCATACTTTCTAGCGCATCCGGTATTCTTGCCCAATGTGGAGTACTTTCATTTCTTGAATTTAGGGTTTTTAGCCGCTCGAAGCACAATGGACGGTTGTTTGCCTTCTTCTTTAAACAATCGAAAATCTCCTTCTTGGATCACTTCTCGCTCTGCATCCCACGCATCCATCGCCGCATACAACTTCCGCATGTCTGACATCACTTTCTGATTCAACGACACCACCATCTCGTCATCCACTTTCCCATCCCCATCATGGTCCTGCTCAAACTTCAAAGCACTCACTGGCGATTTCCCCGGATTGAACCCATTCTTGATTCGTAAGCTATCCTCCGATCCGCGGATCCTCACAATCATATCTTGAGCCATCTTGGCAATCCGCACATCAAACGGATCGGTGTCTTTCCACAAGGCCACATTCTTCCCAAAACTGTCTGATAAGGTGTCCTCCCCACTCCCGCGTTGGAA
>JANQJU010000034.1 GCA_028281495.1 SAR324 cluster bacterium | reverse complement strand
TCCAAAGTACGAGATTTCTTGCGATATCTTGAGGAAAGACGACAGCACGGTGAACATTACAGTTTGACCCTGATTTTTTGTACTGCGTGAATCCCCCATCTCTTAAGAAGCTAGATGTATGCCATACGAAAAAAATCTTTTAATTACAAATGGTTACTTGATATTGAACATCGATAGTATGGCCCTCAAATTTTCATAATTGAACACACCTGCCCCAATTTGCAACAGACGATCAATCGAGTTGAGACTGCCTGCACCGTTTTGCACCGCATCGCCTGAACTTACCAAATTTGGTGAATTGAGTGACGTTTATAGGACTGAACTAACTTCAGAGCAGTTCGACGTTTTTGGCGGGAACACCTCTGATGAAAAGGCGGGTTCGTGTAAAGATGGAAAGCGTTGGTTGGCTAGGGAGTTTCAGAATTCAGACATTTAGGTACGGGTTTTTAAAAATGCAACAAATTGCACCTTTTCCAATTCACCGATGCTCATTTCATGTAGGCCTATTTCGTGAAGGCCGATCTCATGAAGGTCTCTTGAATTCAAGAAGCATCGTCTGAGAATTGAGTTCCTAAAGCCTTGGCTAGAGCCACTCCTTTGTGCAAGGTTTCTTCGTATTCTTGATTGGGGTCACTATCGATCACAATTCCCCCTCCTAAGTTCAGAGACAACTTAGACTGGTTCATCATTAATGTCCGGATTGCAACGTTGAATTCCGCGTTATGATCAAAATCAATCCATCCCAAACTTCCTGTATAAACTGCTCTTGGAAAAGATTCTAGCTGCTCGATACGTTCCATTGCTCTCAGTTTGGGGGCACCTGTAACCGAACCACAAGGAAACAAGGCAGCAATGAGATCGAATACGTTACTGTCTTCTCTGAGTGTGCCTTGAATGGAAGCAACCAGGTGGTGCACCGAAGCGTAACTTTCGACCGTTTTCAATTCAGGAACGGCCACTGTCCCATATTCGCAAACACGCCCCAAATCGTTGCGTTCGAGATCCACAATCATGAGCAGCTCTGCATTATCTTTAATGCTATTCCAGAGTTGTTGCTTGGCTGCATCGTCTTGTTGTGGGGTGGGACGACGAGGCACCGTGCCTTTGATCGGGCGAACCAAAGCCTGACGATCTTTCAACCGAAAGAAAAGTTCTGGTGATGTGCTAAGAACTGCCTGTGATGCATCAACTGGAAAAAAACCAGAAAATGGAGCTGGATGTGATTGAGCAAGACGTTGATAAATTTCCCAAGGAGAGGCATGGGTGTCTGCTGTGAATTGCTGGGATAGATTCACTTGGTATACATCTCCCTCGCGAATCCAATATTGGATTTGGCGAATCAATTCCAAATAATCTTTACGAGATATGTTAGATTGCAGTGGAGTGATCGAAAACAATGTGTTGGCTTGAGACTCCACTTCCGCAAAATTTTCTAGATTTGCCATCCATGTGCCGGGGGTTCCATAATAGTGATAGGAACCTTTTAGCTGATCATACACCAAGGCCCCATCGTAAATAAAAAAACAGCACTCGGGCCAATCGCTTGATTTTCCAATCACATGACGAGGCCATAACATTTGTCCGAAATCATAACTAAAATAACCAATGGCTCCTCCAGCAAATGTAGTTTGGGATTGAAAGTTGGTAGGACGTGTTTCGCGCAGCAACTCTTGGAGGGCGTTGAGGACTTCTGTACCAGACGTGGTTTGGATCGTACTTTCTTTAACGCCTTCTGAACTCTGTTGGGAAATCTGTAAACGGGGAGCTTGGTATTTGAAAGACGCTATGGGGTCGGCAGCAATCAGCGTGTATCGGCCATAATGAGGGTGAGGGTAGCTGCTTTCCAACAGAACTGCCGATGGAATGGAAGACTGTAAGTGGGAAAATAATTGATGAGGAGTCGATTGCAGATCAAGCGATTGCATCCAAGCCATGCCCCCTCATTTCGAGGAAGCGTTGGAATCATCTTCGGCAAACCACTCGTTCAATACGTCAGAGATTTGTCGAGCCTGCTTTGCACTGGAAATATTAAATTTCGACTGCTGTTGAAATCGATTGTTCCGTTTTTGGTAACGACGTATCGTGGCTTTTAGGTCGCTGTAGGCTTCTTTTCTGCGGTCCCAGTCTCGATATAAAAACATGATGGTGGTCCAAGAACCCTTGGATAATACATGTTTTGCTTCTTCACGAACGATTTCAATACCGTCTTCTTCGTAGTGGATGGTTAGTTCGTCAATGGTTTCACTCATAAATTTCCTCTCTCAGTGATTGCATTGAGGGCAAATGCCTTCAATTTGAAAACGTATTTGATTGGCAACGTATCCGGGGGGGAGCACCACAGTGGCCAGTTGCCAGGAACCAGAATCTTCCAAACATAAAACCTGTCCGCATTCTCGGCAACTGAAATGTGCATGATTGCTCTGACAACCTTCTTCTAAATGGGCTTCGTAAAGCCGATGGCGGTCCCAGTGGTCTACCTGTTGCACTAATTTTTTTTCTACAAAACTATCCAAGATTCGGTACACAGTCACTTCATTGATTGATGTGTCCTTGAGATTTTGAATGACTTCTTGGATTGAAACAGGGCGGTGTATATCAACCAAAAATTGCAAAACTGCAAGCCGCGTGGACGTGCATTTCAATCCAGTATCCCGGATCATTTGTTTGAGCTGTTGAATTTCCATTGCAGATGTTGCTTGGAGGCCAGGATCGTGTATTCATTGGATTCAAAACGGATGATACACAGAAGGGACGCAGCCGATGATACGGCTGCGCTGCCAGACGGGGGCCGATGGTAACATGGTTGTTTTGTGAAGTCATGAACTTTGAAATAGGTAATAATCTCTAGCGCCTCGTCGCTTGTCAAAGGATTGTGTTTTTTGTAGTATTTTCACGAACTTAAACGCGATAACATTGCGACTGTTGCGGTGATATCCTGGCATTTTTCACTTTATGGTGGGGGCCATAATGAAAAGACACTCGCGTTCTACAAAAAGGAGGGATTTATGAAGGCATGGAATTCATTTATTGAAGGAATCATCCCTGATAAGCTCAAGATTCGACCCGAATCTTTTTTGGGGGCACGGTTGCTCATCTATTTTTCGACGGCCGCCATTTTTGTCGGAATCGTCTACACTATTCAATTTAGCAGTTGGGGATTTTCGGGAGGTGCTGTGGGTGCCGCCGGAATGGTTTTATTATGCATCACACTTCCTTTTTTGTTGCGAATCACACAATCGATTCTGCTCTGTGGAAATCTTTTTGCTGGAATGCTGTTTTGCTTGTTGATTTATACCAGTTATTACACAGGGGGCTTTGTGTCGCTAAGCAGCCTGTGGCTGAGCATTGTCCCCATAATTGCCATTCTGACCACTGGCACGCGGAGCGGATGGGTCTGGGGAGCTATCGTTTTAGGGTTCCTAATGGTTATGCTTTACCTCCATAATGATCCGAATTATGTGTTTCCTGACAATGTGATTCCAGACACAGAACAATTTCGACGGCTGGTTTCGACCTATTTCACATTACCTATTTTAATGCTCATTCTTTCCCAAATTTTCTCGATTAACAAAATTAAGGCCTTTGAGGCAGCCTCTATAGCTCAGGCCAAATCTCAAGCGATGGCGGGCAACTTAGAAAATATCATCAAGGAAGTGGCTATGAATGCAGAACGAGTGGCGGTGACCGCCGCAGAGTCAGAAGCCACCTCAAAGGAAATGGAATTGGCCGTCCAGGAAATCGCAGAAGCCACAGATCGGGAATCCGAAAGCCTGCAAAAGAGTTTTGAAACTGTGCAGGAAATGACCACCAATTTCAACCAAACGACATCCACGGTTCAAGAGATGCAGCAACATACCAACAAGGCCGAACAGAGTGCCGCCAAAGGGGTAGAAGCTGTGGCAAAGACTAACGAAACGATGATCAAAATTGAAGAGAGCAGTAAAGAAATTGAAGGCATTGTTAACGTGATTACCGGCATCGCCAAACAAACCAATCTGCTCTCATTAAATGCTGCTATTGAAGCGGCAAAAGCTGGAGATTTGGGGAAAGGCTTTGCGGTTGTTGCCGATGAAGTGAGGAAACTGGCAGAACGCAGTAGCGCTTCGGTTGTTGAGATTCGCAAGTTGATTGAAGTGAGTAGTCAGAATGTTCAGGAAAGCCATAGTGTGATTGCTGATACTTCCAATATTCTGAACGAAATCATCACCCAAGTCCGCGAGATTTCAGGAGAGATGAACGGAATCACGGAAACGATATTGCAGCAGAGTACAATGATTCAGGATATCAACAATGCTATTAAAATTGTTTCTGATGAAGGGGGAACCATCGCGGCCTCTGCGGAACAGCTTTTAGCAACAACAAAACAAGCGGCCCGAAGTACTGAGGGGCTTCGTGGTTTGGTGAGCAGTCTCAATGATCAGGTGTCACGTTTTCGAACCTAATTCACATTAGGCCATGGCGATGCATTCCTTTTTTTTCAAACGATTGGTGTTTAGCATTGTGCTGATAGCCGCGACAGGGCACGCATTCGCATTGGATTTTTATGATACTCGCGATGCTGCTAAAGACGGAGATTCCGAAGCACAATATCAACTCGGGGTGATGTTCAAAGAAGGTCAAATCGTGATTCGAAACTATACTGAGGCGTTGTATTGGCTAACGGCAGCTTCGGACCAAGGGCATCCAAAAGCCTACGAGAGTTTGGGGGATATGTATTATAATGGCTGGGGGGTGAAATTGAATTACGGAATTGCTGCTGAAATGTATCGCCGTGCTGCGGTCAAGGGGGAGCCGAGCGCCCAAGCCAGCTTAGCACGCATGTTCCGCAAGGGGCGTGGATTGTCTCAAAACTATAAGGACGCTCTGCGTTGGGCGCGCCGGGCGGCAGAGCAAGGCAATCCAGAAGGGCAATTCAATCTTGGAGTTTTGTTCGAGCGTGGACAAGGCACGTTTCAAAGCTATAATGCAGCATTGCGATGGTACCAGCGGGCAGCTAACAGTGGGCACGGTGAAGCTGCTTATCGTTTGGGAACCTTTTATGAAAAGGGAAATGGAGTGGCGATAGATTTACAAGTTGCTGGAAATTGGTACCAGATTGCTGCCGAACGAGGAGCGGAACATGCGCATCGTGCTTTACGAAGATTGGGGCGCTGAACAATTAAATTTTTTGGCTATTTAGCAATTTGGTGAGGGAGTCGATATTGCTTTGTGCGCCGCTCAGATGGGGGTTGATTTTAAGAGCTTTTTTAAAAACCTTAATGGCATCCTCGTACCGTCCTAACGCGGTATACACCAAACCGAGTCCAGAAACGGCACCGAAATGACGTGGCTCCAATTCCAGAGTTCGGTTGATATCAGCAATTGATGCTTCATAGTCTTCCATTAAATAGTACAGCGTTGCACGTTTATTCCAGCCTTCTGCAAAATCCGGGGCTTGGGCAATCACTTCGTTGAACGCTTCCAAAGCAGTTGGGTAATCGCTTCCTTCCATCGCTCTCATTCCTTTGAGCATCAGCTCGTCAATAGGACCTGCATCACTCATCGTCCAAATATGCCATATGCGAGCTTCAATCAAACGCGCCTCAATCGGACTCTGGGCCGCATGAAGCATCTCAAACAGAGGGGTCAGCCGTTCGTCTTTTTGAGTGGCATCAACATCAATTGCACCGAACAGACAAAATAGGATTCCTAGACAAGCAGCAAGTCGATTCATATTTTTACGATTTTGGAATTTTTATAGGATGATTTGACCTTGCGTAAAGCGCGTAGTCCTTTTTTGGCATCTGATTGAGTTTCATAAAATCCCACTCGTATTCGATAGGTCACCTTGTTGGCTTCTTTCTTACGAGACAGATAGGAGAAGTCCACAGTCTCCGATAGGCCAGGGAGGTCAGCAAAGGCTTTTTCCGAGGAGCCATAATGTGGGAGCTCGACAAACCAAGGTTTTGCCTGCTGAGCACGAAGATCCACCAGCTCTCCGCTCAGTTCTCGTGACGATGGAAGAACCGACCAATAATTTTGCGGCAACGTTTCATAATCTCGATAACGGTAGTAGATTTCTTGCCCCACGAGTTGAGCTTCTTCCGAAGTTTTGAAGGTACCGACTCGCACACGAAACCAATGCTTTCCTTCAAATTTTTCTTCGGTGCGGTGCAAATAACTATAGTACCCGTTTTCCACCAGGGTTTTGACCAAATCCAAAGCTTGCCGAATCCTTTTAGGATCCACCGATATAAGCTGTACAACGTATTTGCCTTTTTTCTTACGTGACAAAATATCCTTCTGATCCGATTGCTCATGGGCAAACTGCACCTTAAGTTTCTTATCGGTTTTTGCGAGTTGCCAGTTAGTCGGCCCTTGAGACATGACTGTGTAATCAAACTTGAGATGGTTCTGAACCAAGATGGTTTCCCAACTGCCCGGTGCTGAATCGGATTTTCGAGGGTTGATAATTGTCCACGGATCTTCATCGGTTTCAACCAGAGCCGCTTTGACACGGTCTATGGGAGATTTCTTGGGTGGTGTCTTGGGTGGGGAATCAGCGGTTGATGACGAAGGAGGCATCGTCGTAGGGGAGGCGGTCATTGTCTCCACTGTTGTTGTTGGGGCCATGGTGGAAGTCTGAGTTGTCTCTGGCTCCACATCTGGAGGAGGTAACGGCTCGACGGCTTCATCTGTTAAGGCAACAGAATCGGTAGTCTCCGTTGATTCCTCCATGGGTTCAGAAGGAATCTCAGTTTCTCCCATTTCGGACTCCAACGGTAGATTTCCGTCTACCATCGGCTCTTCAGCAGGTTCTAGATCCACTTCCTGGGCTATTGAAATCGTGTCGCTCAACTCCTCCTGGGGGGCGAACAGGAGGTAAAGAAAGCCTGCGATAATTAGAAGCAAAAGAATCGGTACTCCCCAAATTGCATAGCGTTTCAATGCGTTACTTTTTTTTTCTGCCATTCATCCTCTTCTTGTTTTGAGTGCAAATCCCTTACTTTGGTAACCGACCTTCTCACTTGAATAATCCGGCAATATCCCGTACAAAAATCGCAGTTGAGACTCCGAAATACGTGGGATCAACCATAACCAGCCTAGTGTTGTCTTTATACACTCATTTCAGAAATATCAAGAACAGAACAAGGAACCGTCCCTATGGAATCAGTCAACAATATGATGTGGTTGGGCGGCTGTTCGGTTGAAGATCTCCTACGTGAATTTGGATCTCCCTTATATGTCTACGAGGCGGATTCGATTTATTCCCAATATCGTAAGTTAAGGAAGAGTTTCGCCGAGGTGCCCGTTCAAATCCACTATGCCATGAAGGCAAACTATAACCCTGCAATACTAAAAATACTCTTGGAAGAAGGAGCATGGATTGATGCGGTTGCTCCCATGGAAGCACAGTTGGCTCTTGAGGTCGGATTTCCTTCAGAACGCATCCTCTTTACCGGCAACAATGTAGGATTGAATGAGTTAGAGTATTGCCTGGAACACAACATTCCAATCAATATCGAATCATTAACCTTGCTGGAAAAGTATGGTGAGAAGTATCCTGGCACCGAGGTTTCGGTACGGATCAATCCAGGTGTTGGCAGCGGACATCACGCCCATTGCATTACTGGAGGCCCTCAATCAAAATTTGGAGTCTATCATGATCGTTTGAAAACAATTCAAGAAATAGTCCGCAAGTACGATTTATCCTTGATCGGTATCCATTCTCACATCGGCACCGGAATTCTCGAACCGGAGCCTATGATTGAAGCGGTAGAAATGGTCCTTTCAATAGCACGGCAATTGCATAATTTGCAGTTTATCGACTTTGGTGGTGGGTTTGGTGTTCCTTACCACCCGGATCAGAAACCTTTGGATGTGGAGACGTTAGGACAAAAAATGACGGCTCGATTTCAAAAATTCTGCAAAGAGTATGGTTCGGATGTAAAGCTTAAGATTGAACCTGGACGCTATCTGATTGCCAATGCAGGCACACTTCTGGCAACCGTAACCAACATGAAACAGACGCCTCAGTATCAGTTTGTCGGGATGGATACTGGCTTCAATCATCTGCTCCGACCAGCAATGTATGGATCCTATCACCGTATCTACAACGCATCTCGCATGGAAGGCAAAATGGACTCTGTGATCTTGGCAGGCAACATTTGTGAAACTGGGGATGTGTTCAATCACACGTCCAATGGCTTAGAACCTCGCTGGTTGCCCCGACTTCAATTGGGAGATTGTGTCGCAATTGCCGATACCGGTGCTTACGGAATGTGCATGAGTTCCCATTACAACATGCGACCCCGTCCGGCCGAAGTGATGGTGGAGCAAGGTCAGGCTCGCCTGATTCGTCGTCGAGATACCTATCAGGATATCACCCAAGGGTTTGTCACCTAAAGAATTTCATTTTGTATGGAGTCGCGGTCTATGGCCACACCACCGGCGGAACAGCAGGCAAGTAAAGAAGCGAGTTCAGGAGGCGAAGGGCCGAAGAAGCGTCAATACAAAGTGCGCTTCCTCTCGAATTATCATTGTTCAGATTCCGCAGATGCCCAAGAATTCCTGAGAGTGTTCAACCAGGACAATTTCAGCGGCGAAATCTCAGAGATCAAAGTCACTCAACGTCAAAAGTCTTCCAAGCAGCAAAAGAATAAGCAAGAAGCCCCCCGCCCCATCAACCCATGCGCTGATCTTTACGGGGTTCGTCGATGGCAGAATAGTCTATTGCAACAGCCCAACAGTGTGATGTTGTTAAAGATTGATCGGATCAAAGACGAACCGATGATCGTGCCATTGGTAATGAAGGAGTTGTTTCACAATCTGCGGTCTGTCATGATTTGTGGAGCCAGTGCGGCAATTCAACGTCAATTGCAAGCTGGTGTGGATTTGGAGTTCAAACGGATTCCGCCCATGATCGATGCGGATCAAGATCTGAAAACCAGTTTATTAGACCGCCCAAAACGACGTACTGGTTTCCAAAGTTCGATGCGAACTATCGGAGATTTGACGTTCCTGCCTGAACCCATCCAAGAGAAAATCAAAACGATTCAAGGGGGCAAGCCGATGCCCCTCTTGACCGATCCTGAGAAAATCAATTTATGTCTGTTGGCTGATCTCTGTTCTCGTTACGAGCCAGTCGTGCTGGACTTCATGAAAGCTTTTCAAGAAGGAGAGCAACCCGTTTCTGCATTGTCAGCAATGTTCGACACGATGACTGCCGAAATCAATCCGGCTCAGCTGATACAAGAATTCCTCCCCTATGTGGCTGAAGAAGACCAGACCAACGTCAAAAACAAAGTGCTGTTGTGCGGCTACATTTATAAGAATCTGCAGGAATGCGACAAATCAAACCGCAAAGAATTACGCTCAACTCGTGGCGATTTCAACTCGCACCTCCGCCGTATCGTGATTCAGCAACGTATCAAATCGGATCCGAGCTGGTACCGGCGATGCCATTTTTTATCGGAGCAGATGGATGTGGAAAAAATCCTATTCCATTCCATCATCCCCACCTTCACGAAGCTGCAAGAATTTGTGGAAGGCAAAGAAGAAGAATGGCCTGTTCAAGATCGAGTCGAGTTCTTCAAGTTTTTAGTCCAAATGGCCAAAAAAGGACGAGAACCGAGTGCGGCTGATGACAAAAAACGAGGCAATGAGCGGCAATCGTTCACCCGAGCGGCGGCAAAGGTAGTCCGGAAAGAAGACCCTTCCAAAGATTCCGAAAATGAAAAAATGGAACGAATGGTCGCGCGTAAAGTGTTTTCACAATTGCGATTGAAAAACTTCGATGTGTTTGCGCTATGGGATCCACGATCTGACATGGCCAAGCTCTTGGATAAACCAATGGAATTGATCCGTCATCTGTTGCAAACCCCCGTAGACCGCGAAGAGCTCGTCGATATCACCTTCCGGTTGAAAGAAACCATCTTCCCCTACGAAAAGATTCTGCATTCGGTGCAAGACACCGTCGTGAAAGCCATCTATGCGGCCGAAAATCGTAAGCTCGAAGAATTGGAACAAGTTTACATTGTGCATTCGTTACCCGAAGTCATTCATTATCATTTTGACTTAGGGACCCAGGGCGTGCACCCCGTGGAACGAGGCTGTGCCCGAATGCTCATGAAAGGGCGATTGGGACTCAATGTCTCCATGAAACCACGCGAAACGGCGGACGCGACCTTATTCGAAAAAGGCGATGAAGGGCAACTCGGGTCTCTTAAAAATGATCCAGCGTTGGTGGCTCGATCCTATGCGTCCTTGCTAGGGCAGTATGTGGCAAGCCAGGTCAATAAATTCACTGACCATAAAATCAATCACTTGATGCGGACTTATAAGAAGAACTTCTTTGAAATGCTCTATGAGTTCGTGGTCGTGCAGAACGACATCCCTATTTCTCGCGACCAATTGGTGAAATTTCTTCGCAACCAAAACATCCTTGCGAACTTGATGGACAAAGGCTGGGAAGAAGGGGGCCCCATCAATGAAAACGTCGATCCGCTCCTGGCAATGGATGTGTTGAACAATAAGGATAAAGTTGAACTTCCTGAAGAGTTTAAGACATTCGATAAAGTCTATCGAGAGCATGCCAAAACATTCATTAAACTGCTCCAGGAATTGAAAGCCAGCGCTGCCAAAAGCCCAGAACCCGAAAATCCGAACACCTTATTGTGGAGCTTGTATCAAAAAGGGATTTATAACCTTTCCTCCAAGGAAGCGAAGGTCCTGTTCAAAAAATCGATTTATTACAAGAACTTGCAAAATTTCATCGCATTTACCGCTTCCAAACATTTCAAGGATTTTACGGGTGAAATTACGGCGAAAGGCGTGCAATTGTTCATTCCTCGGAAATATCGAGAATTGTTGATGATTGGGACCAATTTTGGGTTCTTGGTGGGAGAAAAGTTGGTGCGTTACAGCCTGTTGCCAACCCCAGCAAGTATCAAGGATTTGGACACATTGTCTCGAATCTTCATCACCGAGTTTGACACGGAAGCGTTGAAAGATGCAGACCAACGCAAAGAAGTTCCCCCTCTCATGCGCATGATACGCGCGATTCGCCGTTGCAATCGGATTTGGATGGATTTTAGCCGGAGTTTGACAATCGGGTGTGTGGATCGTGTGCTGACCGCGACTTCCGTGAGAAACGCGCGTCCTGGAAAAATCCTGCCTCCTCATTTGAAACTGTCTGTACCAGATGAAGGAAAATTGTGTCTGGGTCGAGCCATCGTGAGTGGACAAGCTACCGATTTTTCCAAGATTCTGAAAGGCTCTGAGGAGATGGGAAATATTCTGACCAATGAAAAACTCAATGCCACCACACTCGATGAGTTTGCGATTTCGGTGCATAAAATCGAACGACTTCAAGAGGAACTGGGCGGGGTTGCGGGACTGGCACAGGATGTTCTGGATATCGTACGTATGCTGACGTATTCCAAGGTAGAGGCTCCCTATGTTGCGAAGATGGAGTCAATGATGGAGATGTTCATTCGAATCCTGGAAAAGTCGTTACGGGATATCAACGAAAGTGATATACAAACCGCCCATAAAATTGCCCGCAACCTCAAAGGTTTGCGAAAGCAGCTCCATGACATCCGCTTAGGAGCGAGTGAAAAACGGTTTATTTCCAAGCTCCGGGATGAGCTGTATGAGCGTCGTAGCGATGGGCATGATGCTAAGATCGAATTTAGCGACACGTTCATTCTGCAAACGACCGATATCAAGGTGATGGAAAAACAAGAAGACGGCTCAGTGAAGCAACAAAAAAAAGAGGTAGAGATGCAAGCAACGCATCAAACATTGCCAGAACGGATTCGGGAAGTGGCCAAAATTCACCAGATTTTGGACAAAAAGCGAGTGATTGTGTGTTCACCCGAGGGTCAGAAAAAGAAGCAAATCGACTACTTACTCAACATTGTTCGAGCGGTCATGTCGTTACGAGGGAATGCCATCCAATTTTACATCGACATCAGCACGTTAGACCCCATTCAACAAAAAGAAATTTCCAAGTTGATCAAGCCCTCGCACTTCTACAAATCGGTAGATTTGATTGTAGAAAACCAACCCATCAAATGACATATGCACTTTTATGCACACGGTGGAAACATCCATCAAGTCGCTCGACGCTTAGAGATCGATCCATCGACTCTCATCGACCTCAGTAGCAATATTGCGCCCTCCCCTCCTTCACAACTCTTAAAAAACTTAGCGAATCATTCTGAAAGTTTGCAGCATCTTCCTGAACCTTCCTCCGAGACACTCCGGATTCATTTGGCTGATTATTACCACCGCGAACCTGAAGAGTTTGTGGTAGGAGCGGGAACCACCGAGCTTCTTCATTGGCTCGCTTACCTACATGCAAAAAAAACGGCTTTGGTCCCAACGCCGACTTATTCAGAATACGAACGGGTGCTGAGTTTGTATCAAGGGAAAATTCAGTACTTTCCTTTGCGGGAGGATGCAGATTTTCAGTGGGATCTAGACCGGTTAGAAGAGGATCTACCAGGGGTGGACATGGTCTTTTTATGTCTTCCCAACAACCCCACAGGAACCGTGTCGAATCGAGAACGGCTGCTCGCGCTCATCAAACGATTTCCAGACATCGTATTTGTAGTCGATGAATCCTATATGCCATTTGTGTTGGACGAAACAGAACGTTCGCTGCTTCACTCTCGCTTGCCAAACGTGGTGATTTTACGTTCATTTTCAAAGGTGTTTGCGTTGCCTGGATTGAGAATCGGATGGTTGCTGTCTTCAAATCATAGGTTGACACAACAAATGAGAGACCTGCTGTCACTATGGTCCGTGAACAGTTTAGCGCAGAAAATTGGTCAGGATTTGATTGCTTGGGATGTGCGGCCAATTCGAGAACAAATTCACCAGGAAAAGCGAAAATTGGAGCAGCAATTGCAGGACATTCATTGGTTAAAGACTTATCCCAGTTCGTGCAATTTTTTGTTGTGCCGGTCATCCCGATATACTTCAATGGAAGTTGAAGCACGGTGTTTACGCCACCGAATCTTGGTTCGGGATTGCCAAAATTTTCGAGGCTTAGATACGTCGTTTTTTCGCGTAGCCATACGGCAACCGTCCCACATGAAGAAGTTTCTTCAAGTGTTAGGGGACTTCGCGAGTTGACAGGCCAAAACTTGAACATTTGCCCCCTTCCCGATATTTAAAAAATCATCGGGCAGGCTGGTTGGTCGGGTTCTCTGAGAAATTTGTAAAAAGTTAATCTTTGGTTCAAATTGACCATCAGTGGGTTTCAGGAAACGAGTCACTCTGACCACGTTCGAGAACGCAGCAACGGAAAGTATAGAAGAGAGTTTCTGACAGGGAGAATTCATTATGGAAGCACAGTTAGAAAATGAGGCAACACTCATTCAGGCAACAATTACTGGCAACATCCAGACTGTAGAAAAAGCTATAGAGCAAGGTCTCTCAATAGAAGCCAAAGATCAGCGTGGACAGACGTTACTCATATTGGCAGCACAACATGGTTACTTAAACATCGTTCAGAAGCTTGTTGAAGCAGGTGCTCGGGTTGATGCCATCGAAGGTTTTGAAGAAGAAGGGGATGGTTTTGAACAAGTGGGACACGAAGACGATGTAGACTACATGCTAGAAGACGAAGGAGACTATGCCGATTCCGGGGAGCGCGGCCGCACCGCGTTAATGGCAGCGGCGCACAACGGACACAATGAAATTGTCACGTACCTTCTCGAACAAGGGGCTGAAAAAGAAGCCAAAGACGAACATGATTGGACCCCCCTAATATTCAGCGTGGATAAAGGTAAAATCGAAACGACCCGACTGTTGATGGAACGTGGCGCTGCGATTCACACCCAAAATGAAAGCGGTTGGACTGCTCTGATGTTGGCTGCCAATAAAGGACATGTTGAAATTGTCCGCCTTTTGATCGAACAAGGTGCCGAAGTGGATCGAGAAGATATCGGCGGACGTACAGCCCTGATTTTAGCAGCTGATGAAGAGCATAAAGAAACGGTCGCATTGCTTATTGAGCATGGAGCTGATGTCAACGCCACCAATTGGGAATCAGAAACCGCGTTGATGTGGGCCGCTTCACATGGTGACCTCGATACTATGAAAATGTTGCTGGATAACGGTGCCGATGTCGAAGTGAAAAATGACAATGAACACACCGCTTTGCTTTGGGCCGCATCAGAAGGCCATACCGAAGCGATCCAAGTGTTGCTGGATCAAAATGCCGAAATCAACGCTCGTGATAACCTGCAACAAACCGCTTTGATGGAGGCGTCCCGCCGAGGCCATACCGAAGCAGTCTCTTTGCTCATCGAAAGGGGAGCCGATGTCAATGCTCGCGAATGGGATGAAAAAACAGCGCTGATGTTGGCAGCGTCAGAAGGAAACTCTGAAATCGTGCAACTGTTGATCAATGCAGGAGCCACTGTCAGTTCAGAAGACATTGGAGGGAGCACAGCACTCATCTGGGCGTGTGCTGGAGGCCATACTGAAGTGGCGCGATTCTTGATCGGACAAGGTGCGGATGTGAACGAAACTCATGAATTTTCAGGCTGGACCGCGCTGATGGCCGCTGCGTTTAGTGGCCACCAAGCCACCGTCGAGCTGTTAATTGAGCAAGGGGCCGATATCTATAAAAAAGATAAAGACGGCAAGACCGCGGCGATGCTTGCCGAATTCTCCCAACATCAAGAACTCCTCCAAAAACTCAAAGACGCTGAGGCGCGTGGCTGATTGCATGTAGTGCTTCTTCTTAAATTGGTTTGCTCTGATCCTTCCCCAATTTATTTTCTTTTGTCTGTCCCACCTCTCGTTGGGTTTTCTATTGGCAATCCACGTTGAATTGCAAAAACCGGTAATTCCGCTAGGATCAGATTTTTATTGGTAGCAGCAATCACAATCATTTTTTTGCAGAAAGGATGTTTGGGTATGATCGATCCGTTTGGGAGAAATATTAACAAACTCCGTATATCTGTCGGTGAAGCCTGCAATTTCTCTTGTGTGTACTGCGTGGAAGACATCGGTGGACATCAAATTTCTCGTGATCCACTTTCAGTGCAAGAAATGCTCAAATTGGTGGAGTTGCTCAAAATCCATTGTGGTATCGAAAAAGTCCGTGTGACTGGGGGAGAACCCTTGGTGTTTCACCCTTTGGCCGAACTCATTTATGGGATTTCCGAGTTAGGAATTTCTAACATTGGGTTGACCACCAATGGTCATCTTTTGGCAAAACGGGCGAAAACCCTGCGAAAAGCAGGGCTTCAAAGTGTGAACGTGAGTCTAGATTCCTTAGATCCTGAAAAATTCAAAAGATTGGCGAGAGCAGGCAAATTGCCAATGGTCCTTGAAGGGATTGATCGAGCCTTGGATGTGGGACTGAAGGTCAAGCTCAATACCGTAGTCATACGCGGTGAAAACGATGACGAAGTGGTTGGATTGCTGGACTATGCAATCCCTCGTGGCATTGAGGTAAGATATCTAGAACTCATGAAGATGGGGCCTCTTTTTAAAAAAGATGAAGGATCTGCCCATTTGTTGCCAGATCGGTTTTTCTCAATGGAAGAAATGCTAGAACGCATCAGTACCCGCTATCCTTACCACCCATGTTCTGCTGCTCCTGATTCAACCGCGATGCGTTTTGAAGTGCCGGGTGGTTTTTTTGGAATCATCCCCAACGAAAGCGAACCCTTTTGTGCGACCTGCTCCCGTATGCGTCTCACAGCTACCGGCAATCTCGTGGGATGTTTGAGCAATCCTCAAGAACTTTCCATCCGAGACCTTTTAGAAGATTCTAATCCTGCCGAAGAGCTGAAAGCCCGTTTCATTCGATCCATGTCCCAGAAACGAAAAGCGACGTTTACAGGGTCCACATTGGCGATGTCATCGATTGGAGGGTGATCGATTCCCTTCCTGACAACGCTCCAAAAACTGCTGAGATGCTCTATCATCCGGACAGTGGGCCAAATATTTGTGAAACAGCCCTTCCGCTTCGGCAAATTGCCCCAGGTGAAACAACGACACCGCTTCCTCAAAATACCGAGACGCTTCTGCTTTTTGTTCACGCACCTCATTCGGATCGCCTTCGAATACATCCCATAGTGTCACCGGTTGAGATTTTCCTCGGACTTGCACGCGGTCGATGACACGCATGCCGTATTGGTGAGGCTTTCGCAATTCATGGAATGTGTGTTCGCTGAGTAGAAAGCTGACTCCATAGTGTTTGGTTAAGGACTCGATGCGCGAAGCAAGGTTCACGGCATCGCTAATCACTGTACTTTCCATTCGATTGTGTTCACCAATGGTCCCCAACATGAGCGACCCTGTGTTGATGCCAATCCCGATTCGGAGCGGACGGCGTTGATACCGGATGCGTTCCCGATTGTAATCTTCCAGTTTTTGCATCATGGCAATTCCCGCTTGGACTGCATCATCTGCACTGCGTGGAAACAACGCCATAATCGAATCCCCAATGAACTTGTCAATGAAACCGTTGTGTTCCCGTATTGAAGGTCCGATCCGCCGTAGGAATGCATTGAGAAATTGAAAGTTTTCTTGGGGAGACATCTCTTCAGAAAAGGAAGTGAAGCTACGAAGATCGGAAAACAAGATAGTCATCTTCTGTTGCACACAGTCTCCCAGGCGTACATCGATGATACTGCTTTCGAGCAATTCCAAAAATTGATGAGGCACGAATCGGCCATAGGCAATATTCAGTTGAGAAGAATGCAGGTGCGTGTGGATACGAGCCAGTAGTTCTTCCTTAGCAAACGGCTTAGTGAGGTAGTCGTTGGCTCCGGCTTCGAATCCGGCAACGACGTCCGCAGGTTGAGACCGAGCCGTGAGCAATAGAATCGGAAGTTCGGTTCTAGGGTATTTTTGACGTAGACGGCGGCAAACCTCATAACCCGAAATTTGAGGCATCATCACATCCAATAAGATCAAATGAGGATTGTGTTTTTCCACCAGTTCCAAGGCTTGCTTGCCATCGTTGGCCTGTTCAATATGATAGTCATGAAACGATAAATAGTTCGTCAGAACTTGTAGATTCACAGGTTCGTCATCAACGATCAGGATGGTATAAGTGCTGTCTTGTCGGATTTGGGCTTTCATCGGATTCGTCGCAACATCTTCGGGAATGGGGTACATCATTCGTATCAACTCCACGCCGTCAATGTTTCTGTGCGAATCAGAAGAAAGGGGTGGGGAATCGGAATTTAGAAATCCCGCCTTATCTTCGATCAGCTCTTGGGAACGCGGTGATGTGTCTTTGGAATGAATCAGACTTGGTAAAGAAAATGTAAACATAGAACCCACCCCCACTTCCGATTCCAGCTTAATGGAGCTGCCATGCAATTCGATGAGCTTCCGAGTGATATTCAAGCCCAAGCCAGTCCCCCCCGATTCACGAGAAATCGACTCTCCTCCTTGCTCAAACGCTTCAAAGATATGCTCTTGTAGTTCATTGGGAATGCCGACTCCGGTGTCAGCAACCGTGATTTCTACCTGATCTCCTTTGACCATGGCTGAAACCGTCACGTTGCCGGATTTAGTATACTTGATGGCATTGTCTACCAAGTTGAATAAAATCTGTTGCAGGCGATTTTCATCAGCATTCACTGGGGGGATGTCGGTTGAGATTCGGTTGTGAAGCAAAACCGGTTTGCTTCGGACAAGCGATTGACACATCAACAAAATGATATCGGCCAATGGCTTCAAAGCGACAGGTTTTCGGTTCAGTTTGATGTCTCGATTCCGCAACTTCGAAAGATCCAAGATGTCATTGATCAAATGAGAAAGGCGTTTTCCACTGTTTACGATCATGGAAAGATTGGATCGGGTTGGAGATGATAAATCCCCAGTGACCCCATCGATAAGAGATTCTGCAATTCCAATAATCCCATGCAGTGGCGTGCGTAGTTCATGAGACGTGGACGCCAAGAATTCATCCTTGAGGCTGTTGGCTTTACGCAGTTCCTCGTTTTGTTCGGCAATCGTGAGATTCAACATTTTCAACGTGTCGATTTGCTCATGGATGGCATCCCGCATCTTAGCGAAACTTTGGGCGACGAGGCCTAGCTCGTCGGTTCGTTGGGAATCGATTTCTGTATTGAGCTTACCTTGAGCGAGTTGATCGGCGCTGAGTCGCAAACGATGCAACGGTTGGAGGATTGTGCTTTGTGCAATCCAGTAAATCATCAGCATGAGGATTCCGAAAAACAGGGAAGCTTCTAAAGTCCGGTTCATCACAAGTAGCGTTCCTTGGCTTTCGTTATGAAGTTCGATCACCTGAGAAGCTTTGAACAGTTGAAGATCTGAAGCCTGTCGCATCGCTTCAAGACGCTGAAACGTGAACGCCAACGTGACGGTTCCTAAAAGTTCGCCTTGCTCGAAAATTGCAGACTCCATTAGATGCCAATTAGGATGCTTGTCAGGCGCGGCGTCAAGCGTTTGAATCGATCCTTCCCCTCGTTTTATAAACCCTTCGTAGTAATTGTTATTCCAGTCTTGAATCCAAATAGCGACGGTGTCTTCATCTTGGAGCAACGAATTGATAACGAGTTCGAGTGAATTGCGATGAATATCGATTAAATTTTTAGAGTCAGGCTCCACCTTTCGGCTCTGCAAAGGGAGGGCAGAGAATTGACGGAGTAACTGAAATCGTAGTCTCAATTTTTCGGTAATCAAATCTTGAGCCTGCTGAATTTGAGCCTGCAAATAATCGGATTGCAAAGTCAATTGTTCCGCTCCTTGCTCTTCCAAGTTCCGTTTTGCGAGGTGGATGGTAATAAGATGACCGAATAGGAACAGAATTGTCATCACTATTGCGATCGTGCCCATCATCCGGAATACAATACTGGAATGCCATTTGTCTGCTATCACACAGCCCCCTTGCTTTTTGTTTATAACGCAGTGTTTTTGAGATGTAGCCTAATGCGATTCATTGATAATTTTGATCATTTGAAAATATAGTCAATTGCGGCCCCGTTAAACAACAGAAATTGTTTTGCACAAAGATTACTCAAGAAATTGCAAAATCGTTTGATTGCGCTACGATTCAAGAACCGTTGGTTGGCCATCCCGTTGAGATGAAACATCATCCTTTCCCATAAGAGGCGTTATGAAAATCACACTTGTTGCTTTTGCAATGCTGCGCGATAAGCTACCGGAATCAACGTTTGAAATAGAGGTACCGGATCAAATTACCGCAGATCAACTCATGGCTCATTTGGCCCAAGAATTTCCACAAGCGACTGAAGTCCTGAAAATCACTCGGCTTGCTCATCAGGACGATTATGTCAGCAAAACCTCGTCTCTGAAACCCAACGCTGAGTACTGTTTGATTCCACCCGTCAGTGGGGGGTAAGAGCTTTTTCAACCTAAACTATGTGAAGGAAAACACTATGTTACTCGATCCTGATATTGCGAAAGAATTGATCCTTGCAAGAACCACAACGAAGGCTCCACAGTCGGTTGCTTTGGAGGAAAGCTTCGGACGAGTGTTGAGTGAAGATATACGGGCGTCTGCTCCAGTTCCTCCTTTCGACAATTCGGCGATGGATGGTTATGCCGTACGAAGAGAGGACTTGGCCCATGCAAGTGCAGAAAATCCAGTGATTCTGAAAAAAGTAGATTACATCCCGGCAGGCACCCACGAGGCTCAAACTTTGCCTTCTGGACACTGTTATCAAATTGCGACTGGAGCGGAGATTCCTCCAGGGGCAGATGCTGTGGAAATGAAGGAAAATACATCGGTGGAAGGCAACGAGGTGCATTTCACTCAATGCCCTCGCCCCGAACAATTCATTCGATTCCGTGGTGAAGACATTCAGGCCGGAGCTTCGGTATTGCCTCAAGGAGCCACCATTACTCCAGGACGCGTCTCCGTATTGGCAACGTTTGGGTATAGCCGTGTGCCTGTTTATGCGACTCCCAATGTCGTGGCAATTTCGACAGGAAGCGAACTGTTGGAAATCGAGCAATCGTTACAGCCTGGAAAAATTCATGATTCCAACAGCTACATGCTTTCAGCGATGGTGCAGGACGTTGGGGCCAATTGTCATCGAGTCGGCATTGTGCAAGATGACGAAACCGAGTTACAAGAAGCCTTTCAACAACACCTTCAAGCAGACGTGTTGTTGATTTCCGGGGGCGTCTCGGTGGGCGATCGAGACTTCGTGAAAGACATCTTGAAAGAACTGGGAGTGGAGGAAATTTTTTGGAAGGTGAATATCAAACCCGGAAAGCCTTTTTTCTTTGGCAAGCGTGAGGATTGTCTCGTGTTTGGACTTCCGGGGAACCCCGCCTCCAGTTATGTGATATTTGAGGAATTCGTTCGTCCTGCTTTGCGCAAGATGATGGGGTTTCCGGTGGTACGACGTCCGCTTATTAATGCGATTAATGAAACCAAGATCACCGAACGAGCCAGTCGTCGCCAGTTCCTCCGTGCTCATTTTTATCGAGACGGCGACCAATATCGGGTGCGTGCAATGCCCTTGCAAGGATCCCACAGCATACGCTCTATTGCCGGAGCGAGTGGGTTGATTGTTGTACCTGAAAACTCGGAGGAAATTCCTGCTGGTGCCACTGTCAAAGTGCGACCGTTGGTCGCAGAAGACGATTTTTAACACTTCTAAGAAAGTTCATATGTCTGAATTCACGCATCTTGCAGAATCGGAAGTCCCACAAATGGTGGATGTTTCTCATAAAGTGGCAACCACCCGTGAAGCAACAGCACAATCCCAGGTGCATTTGGGAGCCGAATTGGCCAGGATGCTTCAAGAGTCGGGGACCACGAAAAAGGGACCGGTGATCCAAACCGCCGTTGTTGCTGGAATTCAAGCCGCCAAACGCACATGGGAACTGATTCCCATGTGCCACCCTCTGCCTCTTTCCAAAATCAATATCGAAATTGCGTTGCAAGAAGAAGTTGCTGTGATTGAAGCCACTGTCAAAACAACGGCTCCGACAGGAGTGGAAATGGAAGCTTTGACTGCCGCTTCAGTGGCGGCACTCACCTTATATGATATGTGTAAATCGATATCGAAAGAAATGGTGATCGAAGCCACTTATCTTGTCAAAAAAACGGGGGGCAAATCCGGTGATTTCCGATTTTCTGCAAGACAGAATTCTCCTGCAACCAAGTAAGAATACCCTGCCTACTTACCCAAGCGCCACAAAAGGAATTGACCTGAAATCGATCTTCTCAATTACAATCTAGGAACTACACCGATGTCATCCTTCCAGGAAAAAAAACAAAGATTTCAACAAACTTTTGAAAAACTAACTCAACTCGACCAAATCGTGTTGACCGTTGTCTCTTTGTTCTACGTTCCCGCAACCAAATCGGCGGTGGCTGAATGCCTGCGTCAAGCGGATGTTCGACACGAAGGCAAGTACCTCAATGGAAATTCGGTTCTCCCGATTTTCGACGCATTGGAAGATCGAGGTTTCATGAAAGAAGACGAAATCCAATGTCCGGAAGAAATTGAAGAATTGGTAATTTTATGTGCCATGCCAATGAAATGGTTTCCGCTCTTGTTGAAAGCCGTTCGGCAAAAAATGACAGGGAAGTATCAATACAAATTCACCTACGAGGAGGGAGTGAGTATGGTGCGCTTGGCATTGTATGCGCAAGAACCTTCGGAAACGGCTCAAAAGATGAGTTTGGTGAATTTATCCCATCCTAAGGAGTATTCAGAAAACCCTCCATTTCTGATGATTTTCAATGGAGCGGGGTCTTCGGAGTGGTTGCCCTACTTTTCTACTAGGATGCAAACAACGATCTTGCGTTGGCTGATCGATGAAGCTTTTTTCTCCTTAGCTCCCATAGACGATCTGTTAGCTCAATTGGAACAGAGTGTTTCAAAAATCGACTATTCGATGCAACCCGTACTGCTGTGGAACGGACTGTTTGCTTATGGATTGCGAGGAGAACATGAAAAAGGGGAAGCCTTATTAAATGCTGCTTGGAAAAAAAATCCTAAAGCCGCTGCGTTTCCCGAGCCTTTGGATTGGGTGCAATGGCGTGGCTGGCATGCTCTACTGACCAATCAGCTGGAAGCGGCCCTGCACCATTTTCAGGAAGCATTGCTTCTGATTAAAAAGGAGACCCGTAAGAAAAAGATTGCCCTGCCGTACCCGATCGCTCTGTTCCATTGCATTGCTCTGATAAAAACCAATGATTCCAAAAATTTCGCGATGGCAGAGCGATTTCTCAATATTTTGATCTCGGAAGAATTCATCGACACCCCGGATTGTATGGGACTGAAAGCTTTGGTCTTGGCTAAGCTGAATCGCCCCACCGAATCTGACGAAATTCTTGCCGATACTCTGTTAGCCTGGCCACGAGATCCATTAGGCGTCTTGTTCTCTTGCTGGGTACGTTTTTGGTTGCAACCGGATACGGCGAAACTCCGCCTCAGCCTATTGGAGGAATATTATCAGAAGGCTCTGCAAAATGGGTATCGTTGGCTAGCCATGGAATATGCAGAATTGATCGCGCATTTGAAACCCAAACACTCGAACGCAAAAAACGATGCCAAACGATTGCAGAACGAACTTGGCATGACCAGCCTGATCAACACAGTTCAACAAGAAGCCGAATGGGAGCGATTGCTCAACGCCTTATTGCATGTTGGAAAAGGCTCTGCAGCACCACAGTCGGGTGAAGAACGATTGGTATGGTTTGTCAGCTTGGGAACTTCTCGTGCTTATTTCAGCCCTCGTGTTCAGAAACTTACAAAATCAGGAAAGTGGAGCAAAGGTCGTCCGTTGGCATTGAAGCATTTGATCAATCCGCCCTCACAAAATTGTTTCACAAGTCAGGATCTCCGAATGGGACAGGCTGTACGGATGCACTACGACTATTACGGCGGCAATCACTATGAATTGGATCATGAAAAAGCATTACTGGCGGCAATCGGACACCCGTTGTTGTTTTTAGAAGATTCCGGAACCGTCCCTGTGGAATTAGTCCGTGGAGAGCCAGAATTGTGGGTGGAAGAAACCCGATCGCAATTCAAAATTCGATTTTCTGTAGAATTGTCAAACACCAACTTCGCCATCGTGAAAGAAACCCCCACCCGATACAAAGTGATCGAAATCACCGAAACCCACCGCACTATTGCCAATACCCTCAAAAATCGGACATTGGCGGTTCCATCAGAAGCGAAAGACCTGTTGAGCAGGGTAGTCGGGCATTTAGCCCAAGTCACCACGGTTCATTCCCCGTTGTTGGGCGAAGCAGAAGATGTGGAGCAAATCCAGGGCGATACAAAACCCTGCCTCCATTTGCTCCCCTTTGGAGAAGGATTCAAAGTGGAAGCGTTTGTGAAGCCATTTCAAGCCAGTGACAGTCTCTATTTCAAGCCAGGCAAAGGCATGACCAATGTGATTGCTGAGATCAATGGCAAACGGGTTCAGGCCATTCGCAATCTGAAGGAAGAACGAGCCGCTGCTAGAAAAATCATTCATGAGTGTCCAGCCTTGGCGTTGATGTCCGTCGCAAGTTGGGAATGGCATGTGGCAGATCCGGAATCTTGCTTGCAGATTTTGCTCGAATTGCAGGCAGTGAAAGACCAAATCACCTTGGAATGGCCGGAAGGCGAAAAATTGAAGATTGCTCATCATGCGAATCTCGACAACTTCAGCGTTCAAGTGAATCGCGACAACAATTGGTTCAGCTTGACGGGTGAACTTCAGCTCGCGGAATCCCAAGTGCTTTCCTTGCAGCAACTCTTGGATTTCATGGATCAAAGCTCCGGACGCTTTGTTCCGCTGGGCGATGGTCAATTTTTGGCATTGACAGAAGCATTCCGACAAAAACTAGAATCCATCAAGGCATTGACCGAGGCTTCTGAGGGCGGCGTCCGATTTCCTGAACAAGCCGCATGGACCTTTCAAGACTTGCTGGAGGATGTCGAAACCAAGGCCAGCCGGGCTTGGAAAAACCATATTCAGCACCTGGATTCGGTTCGGAATTTGAAGCCTGAATTGCCTTCCACTTTGCAGGCCGAACTTCGAGACTACCAACTGGACGGTTTTTGCTGGCTCTCGCGGCTCGCGGCATGGGGAATGGGAGCCTGCTTGGCTGATGACATGGGGTTGGGTAAAACGATCCAAGCATTGGCCATCCTGTTGGCCCGAGCCAGTGAAGGGCCAGCTCTGGTAGTAGCACCGACATCCGTTTGCTTTAATTGGCAAGATGAAGCGAACCGCTTTGCTCCCACGCTCAATGTCACTCTGTTTGGAGGGAAAAAGCGGGAAGCGTTGCTGAATCAGCTTCAAGCTTTTGATTTGCTCGTTTGTAGCTATGGACTGCTGCAACAAGAAAGCGAACTACTCACGCAAGTGCAATGGCACACTGTAGTGCTTGATGAAGCACAGGCGATTAAAAATCGAGAAACACAACGGTCGAAGGCGGCAATGAAGCTGCTGGGAAATTTCAAAATGATCACTACTGGAACACCGATTGAAAATCATTTGGGAGAACTCTGGAATCTGATGCGTTTTCTCAATCCGGGGCTTTTGGGTTCCTTAGAAAAGTTCAATCAGCGCTTTGCAACTCCGATCGAACGGCATGAAGACGCTCGAACCCGCCAACACCTAAAAGACTATATCCAACCATTCATTCTCCGCCGTAACAAAACTCAAGTATTACAAGAACTGCCTCCGCGTACCGAAATCGTATTGCACGTGGAATTATCTTCTGACGAAGCCGCCTTTTATGAAGCATTGCGCCGCAAGGCACTGGAAACGCTTCGTGGCTCTGAGGAGGAAGGAGGCGGCAAACACATTAAAATTCTTGCAGAAATCATGAGGTTGCGTCGAGCGTGCTGCCACTCCAAACTGGTGATGAAGAACAGTGCAATTCCCAGTTCCAAACTCACTCTTTTTGGAGAAGTGGTAGAAGAATTGTTGGAAAACCGTCACAAAGCATTGGTGTTTAGCCAGTTCGTGGACCATCTGTCGATCATCAAGGATTACCTCGATGAACAAGGGCATTCCTATTTATACTTAGACGGCAGTACTCCTGCTAAACGACGGAAAACACTCATCAACGAGTTCCAAGCTGGCGGAGCAGATTTGTTTCTCATTAGCTTGAAAGCAGGAGGCATGGGGTTGAATCTAACCGCTGCGGATTACGTGATTCACATGGACCCGTGGTGGAATCCTGCTGTTGAAGACCAGGCCTCTGATCGCGCCCACCGAATCGGTCAAAAACGCCCTGTGACCATCTATCGACTGGTCTCCAAAAATACGATTGAAGAAAAAATTGTGGCCCTCCACCATCACAAAAGAGACCTTGCCAATAGTCTTCTCGAAGGAAGTGATCTCACCGGGAAGCTTTCCGCAGATGAATTGCTTCGACTGATTCGAGAACACTGATTCTACATTGTAAAAAAGTGATTGTAAAAAATGACTGTTAAGAAGGATTCGATGAAGAACAACTTACGGATTTTATGGATTGTTTTTATATTTTTTTGTGCAATGGAACCAATCGTTTTGGCACAGAAAGAAATCAAAGCACCTCCTACGAACCCATCAAATAATAAACAAATCCATGTGGTGGATCACGGCTGGCATACCGGCATTGTGATTGCGATTGACGATCTTTCGAAAGGGCAGTTGCCACAACATCAAGATTTCCCGAAAGCCAAGTACCTGGAGGTGGGATGGGGAGATGAAGATATTTATCGGGCCGCCAACGACATCACACCGGGAATGGCGCTGTCCGCTGTATTTTGGCCAACCGATGCGGTTTTGCATGTTGTTGGGTTTCGGAATCAGGTGGAAAAATTTTTTGCCAATAGCACCATCGTTCAGCTGACCCTTTCTCAAAAACAGTTTGATCAACTGATCGAGTTTCTGGAGACGTCTTACGAGACCTCAGACTCTCAAATTTCTATTCCGCTCGGGAAAGGCATATATGGCATCAGCCGATTTTATCGAGCTACCGGAACCTATTCTATTGCAAGAACCTGCAACACTTGGACAGCTGAAGGATTGCAAAAGGCAGGATTGGCCGTAGATCCCCGTCAAGTTCTCATGTCTGAAGACGTGATGAAACAAGTCCATCCCTTGGGGCTTGTGCTCCAAGAACGAGAATGACTTTTATTTGGTCATCTTTTCAATACCTTCGATGCAATCCGGCAAAGTTTTTAACACCATCGCGATGCCATACAAGATAACACCATGATGGCTATGAAAATTGCTATTGGTCAGATCGTGTGAAAGCGTTTCCCACGCTTCGGACAAACTGGTAGCAACAAGAATGGCACCAATCAGCAATTGAACGAGCGGATTATCAATGAATTTTTTTAATAAATTCAATAGCTTCTTCATGACTATTTTGATCAATTTCTTTTAGAAATAAAAAACAAAAATTGGTTGTTCCCTGAAAGCCCCTCTTGTTTTACTTGATTTAGACATCAAGAGTTTAACCCTCATTAAATTCTCGCAAGATCGAAAAGGGCAAGCCAATCGTGGCAATCTCTTGACTTTTTGTGATGCCTTGCCCAAGTATCATAACGAGGCATTTGATGTCTCATTGTCGATTGTCATTCATGCAATCGACAGCAAATTAGAGGAGTGATGCATTTATGCAATCGTTAACATTTTCGTTTTTTTGAATTTTTGATTCGCATTTATGCAATCGTTAACAATAACCCAAAGAGGAGGCTGAATATGAAGCGCAAACCCTGGTTCAATCGCCTATGGCTAGGCAGTCTTGCTGTATTGTTATCCGTATCGCTCATGGCTTGTGTGCCGCGAGGTAATGATGATGACGACGATGACAGCGGTTCTTCCAGCACGACAACAATCGAGAGAGATATCCAAGATGAAATCATGTACTTTGTGGTACCCGATCGATTTGCCAATGGCGATACGAGTAACGACTATGGGGATGATACTCTGCAAGGGAACACCGATGCTGATGTGTTGCGACATGGGTTTTTGCCCACCAATCGCGCCTACCATCACGGTGGAGACCTCGCTGGTTTGATCAGCAAATTGGACTATTTGAAAGATATGGGAGTGACTGCGATTTGGACAGGCCCACTATTTGTCAACAATACAGTCCAAGGGGATGGAACCGTTGCAGGATCGTCCAGTTCTTATCACGGATACTGGATCATCGATTTCGAGAATATCGACCCGCATATGGGAACTTTGGAGGAGTTCAGAACTTATGTGGATGAAGCCCACGCAAGAGGGATCAAAGTATTCCTCGATATCGTGGCCAACCACACTGGCGATATAATCCGTTACAACGAATGCCATGATAGCAATGGCAATCCAACCGTTCCGATTGGCGAATGTACTTATCGAAGCATTGCCGACTATCCTTACACCACAAAAGGAACACCAACAGGAGATCCGATCAATGAAGGATTTGATCCCACAGTACTCACTGCGGAAAACTTTGCACTAATCACCGACCCGGATTGGGCCTACACCACTTTCATTCCTACCGGATTAGAAAATGTCAAAAATCCAGCTTGGTTGAATGATGTCAAGAATTACCACAATCGCGGTGACTCCACATTTACCGGAGAAAACTCGTTGAACGGTGATTTTTTCGGCTTAGATGATGTGTATACGGAAGATCCAGAAGTGGTTGAAGGTATGATTGAAATCTTCAAAAAATGGATCACGGATTACAAAATCGACGGATTCCGCATCGACACGGTGAAGCACGTTAACATCGAATTTTGGCAGCAGTTTGCTCCTGCAATCAAAGAGCACGCCAGATCGGTAGGAGTGCCTGAATTTTTTATGTTTGGAGAGGTCTTTGATGCGCAGCCAAGTTTCATGAGTACTTATACCACTGAAGGAGCGTTGCCTTCCTTATTGGATTTCAGTTTCCAGGGAGCTTCCCAAGGGGCCTTCGCGCAACCAGGGACGACCCGTCAGCTCGCGAACCACTATGATAACGATGACTATTACATTGATACGGACAGTGATGCGAATCTGATGATGAACTTTGTTGGCAATCACGACACGGGAAGAATCGGTTACTTCATCGAACTGAATAGCGGAGACGAATCTGAAGAAAACAAACTCAAGCGCTCTCTGATCGCTCATGCGCTCATGTATTTCGGACGAGGGGTGCCTGTGATTTATTACGGAAGTGAGCAAGGATTCACCGGAGACGGAGGGGACCAATTGTCTCGTGAAAATATGTTCCCTAGTGTTGTGGACGAATACAACGACAACAACCTATTGGGAACCGATGCCACAACGGCTGACGACAACTTCAACACGTCTCATCCGATCTACGTAGCTCTCAAGCAATATGGAGAAATCTATCAAGCACACAAAGCGTTGCGACGTGGCATTCACTTGAATCGCTATAGTCAAGAGACGACTGGAATCTACGCATTTTCACGGATGGATGTTGATGAAAGAGTGGAATATGTGGCTGCCTTTAATAATGACCTAGCAACCACAACGGCAACCTTTTCCACCTACAACGCCAATACCACTTATACCGCCGTTTATCCTGCTGATAATGCAGCTTTGACTACGGATGCTTCGGGTCAAATCACTGTTTCAGTGCCCGCCTTAGACTTTGTGATCTATAGAGCAGAAACAACGATCCCAGGAAGCACCGAAGCACCGACGGTAACCATCACGTCCCCAGTAGCCAGCGAAGTGATTTCGGGCCGACTTCAAGTGACGGCAGATGTGGATACCACTGCGTTTGCTGCGGTGACATTTGAAGTTCAAGTCAGCGATGGCTCTTTTCAAACCTTGGGAACGGATTATACACCGCCCTATAGCATCTATTATCAGGCTTCAGATCTGGCCAACAACACGGCAATCAATTTCCGGGCACGGGTCGCGGATATTTCCGGCAACACTCAAACCAATACCGTGGCTGCAGTGGTGGATAGCCGATTGCCGACAGTAACGGTTCATTACGAAAATGGAAATAGCCGAACCTCGGCTTATGGAATCAGCAATACCGGCTACGTGGTCTTTCCTTCGAGCTTGGACTCTAATGACTCGACCCTGACCTTCACCTGGAATGCTGGAGATGACACATTCACATTGTTTTTCGAAACACCCAACGGCGATACCTTCGATTTTGATGTTCCGGTGACCATCAATCTGAAGGCTGACGTCTTCCCAGTTGCAGTTGACGATGGAAGTGGCAATCTCGTAGCGGAATTGTACGTCAACAATTCAGGTCAAGTCTCAGGCACCAACAATTACGATGCGGATTCTACCCTTCCCAACACGTTGGCTCGTGATGATTCGGCGGAAAATCCGTTTGGATCCACGACCATTTATGCTCGTGGTGGGATGAATGGTTGGGGAACCGACGATCCGATGTCTTACGTAGGGAACTATACCTTGGTTCGAGATATTGCACTTTCCGTGGGGATCATCGAACACAAGTTCGCCGATGAAACCTGGGCTGTCTACAATTTTGGCCGCCCATTCTCCAACGATGGAATCACCTTAGGGGCCAATCCGGGGAACCTGATACTTAATATCGGTACCGGGGAGAATGGATTGTATCGCTTCCATTTCTTCTCATATCCTGGTGACACAGCAGATAGTCGATTTAACTTCTATCGATTGGAACGTCTATTGGGACCATTAAACACTGACGTGGAACTCAAAGGAGGTTTGGACGGAAATACCCTCATTTTCCAAGGCGGCAACCTCTATCAATCTACAGTCACCCTGAACAGCACCGGGACTCAGACGTTCACAATCGGCGACCTAGCAGACACAGGTAGCGTGAGCTTTGGAGCTGTTAGTGCTGAGTCAGCGACACTCACTTTAGGAACCACTACCACCTTGGCATCGGGCAACACCTCGTTGAACTTCAATGCAACCAGCACCGGCGAGTATCTGTTTTCTTTGGATGCCACGAACACCGCCACACCCGATTTGAGTGTGAGCTTTAGTGGAGCTACCGAAGACCTGGGAACGTTCAACACCCGTCTGTATGTCAGAGGAACGATTGTTGCCAATATGTGGGACGGCACGGATTCGACCAACCAAGTGGCATACGATGGCAATAACGTGTTCTCATTAACGACTGACGTGGCGGCAGGCAGTTACGAATTCAAAGTGGCTGATGCGAATTGGACTGCTGAAACCAACTTCGGAGCCGCTGATGGTGACGATGGAACCGTGACCTTGGATACGGCCAAAACGCTCTCTGCCAGCGCAACCTCCGGTAATTTGACAATCACGATTACCGAGGCGGGGTCCTATAAATTCACGGTGGATGCCTCTGATTCCAGTGCACCCACATTAACGGTAAGCAGGCAGTGATGTCGTACTGACATTGTTTCAGTTTTAACTACTTCAGTTTAACATCGTGTCAGTGGCCTTCCTCATTCGGGTGGAAGGCCACTATCTCCTCACGGATACTTTCCAATTCCAATCATTCCCCTCCCCCTTCCTGGCCCCCACTGCCGATGTCGCTTTAATGCAATTCTAACCTGCAAAACCTCTTATTTGCGGTCGGCTAACATTCAGGTTCAGCCTAACTGTATAATGCTCCTTAACTTGATACAAAGTTAGTAAATTCTAAAGGCAAGCTTCATAAAGTCTTCAGATGGAACGGTGCTGTAAACACTTGAGAATTGCCGTGTATAAGAGGAGAACGTCATTAAGTTGTTGTATCAATTTAACAAAATAGGATTCGATCCTGACAAAAGAAAGGAACCACATGAGGAATGATAAAAAAAGATCGTATCTCAAATGGGGGGCTTGGCTCATTCTGTGTTTCTGGAGCAGCACCGTTTGGGCAGCCAATCCACTGCCAGAGCCTTTAAAGTTCATGATGCTAAAAAATTCGGAGATTGAGGAAGCTTATCGCGACGATCGGTGGGACGACGCCTCAAAAGAGCTGAATTCCATGAGTGCCGAATATGCCACCGTGTTGCCAACTTTGTTAAAAGCAGCAGGCAGTGCAGAAAATAGAAATAAAATCCGACAGTTTGGTTTTTTGCTTAAAGATTATGAAAAGCAATTAAAGGCTAAAGACCGCAGCAAGGCACTAGATTCACAGAAGTTATTTCAAGGGCTGGTGGTCGAGTTTGTAGACTGGTTTGATTATCAAAAACATCCGGCGATGGAAGCGTTTGCCGAGGAATTGGACGAATACAAAGAAGAATTGGACTATGAGGACATTGAAGATGAAGTTGAGGAAATGAATTCAATGGTCAAACTCATTGAAAATTCATTGATCAACAAAGGAGTATCCAAAGAGACCGTAAACCAATTCTTTGAATCCTTGGAAGCTCTGGAAATCGCTGCTGATGCAAAAAATGCCGATCAAACCCTAGAACAACTGCAAATTTTGGAAATGCTAACCCAAAAAATGAATTCCAAGTGAGCCATGAATCTCCAAAGCCGACTCGTTCTGTTCTCGTTTTTTTTGGTAACCGTTCCTTTGGTGGTCACAGGACTGCTGAACTATTGGCTCTCCAGCAATGCGCTTGAGGCCATGGCCGAAGCTCGCTTAAGAGACACGGCCCAGTTCAAACTGGCACAAATCGTGGACATTTTGTCAATTCTTCCCGATGGGACTGAGGAAACCGTGTTGGCGGAACTGATCGCTGACGAAATCAAATCGATTCATGTTGGGGAAACCGGGTTCGCTTTTTTGATGAATCAGAAACGGTCCGTTTTGGTAGGTCCCGAAGCATTTCGTGGAGATCAGATACAAAATTTGGATTTTGCAATCGAGATCACCAACAAAAAAAATGGGGTGATGGAATTCAGTTTCGACCAAAAGGATTGGGTCGCTGCTTTTTTGCACCATGAACCCCACCAATGGTATCTGGTTTTGGCGATGGAATTCGATGAAGTGGTCGATCCAATTGCCAATCTGTTTTGGATTGTCGTAGGAATGATCGTTCTGTTCTTGTTCTTGGTATTAATCGTGAGCAGTTTTTTCATACGCTCCATCACCTCCCCTTTACACCAAGCGATCCGAGCAGCGTACCTTCTTTCCGAAGGAGATTTGAATGTCGAACTGAACCCTTCCACGCACGATGAAACCGGAAAACTGCTGAAAGCCATGCAGCGTATGGTTTCCACGTTTCAAGAAGTGACCAATGTTGCAGAGCGGGTGGCAAAAGGCGATTATCATCAGACCCTCCGTGTCAAAAGTCCGAAAGATCGATTGGGGCAAGCCCTCAATGGTATGCTCTCCAATTTACAAAGTATGACCGAAACCAATGAACAACAGAATTGGTTTCGTCGAGGTCAGGGCGAACTGAACGAAAAATTGAGAGGGGATCAAGAGTTAGATTTGCTGATGCAAAAAACCATCAATTTTTTGTCCAAATATCTGAATGCTCAAATAGGAGTGGTTTTCGTTGTGACAGACGAGGAACGGCTCAAGTTGATCAGCAGCTATGCCTATCAAAAGCGTCGACACAACTACAACGAGATTGCATTTGGTGAGGGTTTGGTGGGGCAAGCGGCTTTGGAAAAACAAACCATCGTGTTTGCCAACGTGCCGGACGATCACATCCCATTTAAGATTGTTTCTGGAACCGGAGAATCCAACCCAAGTCACATTGTTGTTGTCCCTTTGATTCATTCGGAGGAGCTCATGGGTGTGCTGGAATTGGGGACCATAAGGGAATTGGACTCAAACGAGATCGATTGGTTGGAACAGGTTTCCGAGAGCATTGCCATCAGCATCAGTTCCGCCCAAGCCCGGCATGGGCAACGAGTGTTGCTCGAAGAAACCCGTCGGCAATCCGAAGAACTGAAGGCACAACAATCCGCTCTTCAAGACGTGAATGAAGAATTGGAGAAGCAGACTCATGCCTTAAAAGCTTCAGAAGAAGAACTTCAAGCCCAACAAGAAGAACTTCAAGCTGCCAATCAAGAGTTGGAAGGAAAAACGCGCACTTTGGAAATTCAGCAAGAGGAAATTGTTAAACAAAACCAAGAATTGGAAGGCATTCGTCAAGAACTCGAAGACAAAGCCGATGCGCTGGAACTGAGCAGCCGCTATAAATCGGAATTTTTGGCCAATATGTCACATGAACTTCGGACACCGCTCAACAGCCTCTTGCTACTGGCCGAAAGCCTTTCCCAGAACAAAGACGACAACCTCACCGAAAAACAGGTCAAGTTTGCGACAACGATACACAGTAGCGGCACTGAACTGTTGAATTTGATCAACGACATTCTCGACCTGAGTAAGGTGGAATCAGGCAAGCTGCAAATGAACTTCAGCGAATACCGGTTGACCGACTTGTCGGCCTATGTTCAAAGCCATTTTCAACATGTTGCGGAAGACAAAGGGCTTACGCTGAATGTGGAATTGATGGAAGGCTTGCCAGATCAAATATTTTCGGATCAGCAGCGAGTGGAGCAGATCATCAAAAATTTTATTTCCAATGCGATCAAGTTCACACGGGAAGGCAGTGTGACGTTTCGAGCATTTGCTCCTCCTCCTGACACGCGGTTTCCGGATACCGAATTAGTCCCTCAAAAAACAATTGCACTGTCAGTGATCGATACTGGCATTGGCATCCCACAAGATAAACAAAAGCTAATCTTTGAGGCTTTTCAACAAGCCGATGGCAGCACCAGCCGCACTTTCGGGGGTACCGGCCTGGGGCTTTCCATTTCCAGAGAACTCTCCAAGGCCTTGGGTGGGTTGATCAAACTGAAGAGTGAATCGGGCCAGGGCAGCACTTTCACTCTATATCTGCCGTTCCAACCGCCGGAAGGTAGTGAGGATGCCTCTCCAGTTGCTCCTGGGAATTCTTTGGAAACCGCTCCTTCGGTTGCTCCTGCTCAACCCGTATTGCCGGTCGAGAAGCCTGTTGTCGATGATCGCGAGCGCCTCACTCGCCAAGATCGGAGCCTTTTGATTGTGGAGGACGACACCCGGTTTGCTCAGATTGTTTTGGATTTGGCCCGAGATCATGGTTTCAAAGGTCTGGTGGCCCATTCGGGAGATACGGGTTTGCAATTGGCTCAACACCATCATCCCGATGCCATCATTTTGGATGTGAACCTTCCAGAAATGGACGGATGGTCGGTGATGGATGCCCTCCAGGCCTCGCCTCAAACGCGGGCGATTCCTGTTCATTTCATTTCAGTATTGGATGAGGATCAAAAAGCCATTCGTATGGGGGCGATTGGCTTTCTAACGAAGCCGGTGCATCAGGAGCAATTGGAATCCGCATTGCAGAAAATAGAATCCACGTTAGCGAATAAAATTCATCATGTGCTGTTAATCGAAAACAATGACAATTTGCGCGATAGCTTGGTCTCGATGATCGCAGGAAAGCAGGTAGAACCCGTGGCAGTAGCCTCTGGAGAGGAAGCTTATCAATTGCTCCAGTCCCGAGACTTCGATTGCATTGTTTTGGATTTGGGACTTCCTGGGATGTCGGGGTTGGAATTGCTGGAGAAACTAGAAGCCGAATCGGAAGTTCGCTCGCCTCCGGTAGTGGTTTACACAGGGCAAGACCTCACTCAAGAAGAAGAAGCCCGGCTTCGTCACTATGCGGAAAGCATCATCATCAAAGGCTCCAAATCGACAGAGCGACTGTTGCAAGAGATTCAGTTGTTTCTGCATCGGGTCGAAACGGATCTGCCTAAAGAGCAGGAGCGGATGTTTCGTAAGACCTATGAAGACAACCCCACTTTAGATGGGAAAACCATCCTGGTTGTTGATGATGACGTGCGGAACTCGTTTGCGCTTTCACATCGCCTTGAAGAAAAAGGCATGCGCATCGTTCAAGCCTTTGATGGCAAAAAGGCCTTGGAACGCCTCCATGAAGACGGGGCTATCGATTTGGTGCTGATGGATATCATGATGCCGGAAATGGACGGATACGAAACCATGCAGGCCATCCGTCAACTTCCAAATTTCAAATCGATGCCGATCATTGCATTGACAGCAAAAGCCATGAAGGAGGACCGCGAAAAGTGCTTGCAAGCGGGAGCTAATGATTATCTGCCCAAGCCGGTAGATTTTCAAAAGTTGTTCTCACTGATTCGAGTGTGGCTGTCACAATAGAAATCGAGCCTAGCAAGGCCTAAATGGAAAGCTCGGAAGAAGAAGAAATTGAGTTGGATCTGCTCTTAGAAGCCATCCATCGAAAATATGGCTATGACTTTCGGAATTATGCCCGAGGTTCCATCAAACGACGCCTCTGGCGACGTGTCGGCCTTTCGGGATTGGACAACTTGCCTGCAATGATGCACCGGATTCTGCGCGACAAACCGTTTTTTGAAACAGTCCTTCAAGATTGTTCGATCTCTGTCACATCGATGTTTCGCGATCCCATGTTTTTTCGGGTCCTTCGTGAAGAAGTGTTTCCTTTTTTGAGAACCTACCCATTTATCCGAATTTGGGTGCCCGGATGCTCAACCGGAGAGGAAGTTTACTCGTTGGCCATTCTTCTCAAAGAAGAAGGATTGTACGACCGGTCACAGATCTATGCGACCGACTTCAACGCACATTCCGTAGAAACAGCCAAAGTTGGGATTTATCCTGTGAAATCGATCCAAGTTTACACGGGAAACTATCAGCAAGCGGGAGGCCTGCAATCGTTTACCGACTACTATACTGCCGATCATCAATCGGCGATTTTAGATCCGGAGCTTCGAGACAACATTGTGTTTGCTCAACACAATCTAGCAACCGACGAAGTGTTCAACGAAATGCAATTGATCACCTGTCGAAACGTGCTGATCTATTTCAATTCGACACTCAAAAGTCGAGTCTTGGGACTCTTTCATCAAAGTTTGTGCCGAGATGGCTTTCTTGGTTTAGGATCCCAAGAAAGTATTCAATTTTCCCCCAAGGAGGCTGGGTTCGATGCTTTCCATAAACAAACGAAGATCTACCGAAAATGTGAGTTGCCTTAGGGCACACACTTGTTGGATTCCTGCATGTCTTGATAAAAACGAGGTTCCATGAACTCCTCAACCATATTGCTTGTAGATGATCGACCGGAAAATCTATTGGCCCTTGAGCACATTCTCGAAGACTTCGACGTGCGCACGGTCACTGCCAACTCAGGAGCCGAAGCTCTCAAGCGGTGCGTGGAAGAAGAATTTGCGCTGATTTTGTTGGATGTGCAAATGCCCGAAATGGATGGATTTGAGACCGCTGAATTGCTGCGGTCTTTGGAAAAGACGAGGAGCTTACCAATTATTTTTGTAACGGCAATTAGTAAAGAGCAGCGGCATATTTTCAGAGGATATGAGTCGGGTGCGGTGGATTATCTTTTCAAGCCAATCGATCCGCATATCTTGAAAAGTAAAGTTCGCGTGTTTTTGGAACTCGATCAAAACAAACGTGAGATTGCAAAAGCACATAACGAACTCCAGGAGCTTCATGCCCAAATTTTGGAGGAATTGGAGGAAGCCAGAGGCATTCAGCTTTCCTTACTTCCTCGACAAATGCCTCAGATACCAGGATGTCGATTGGCTGCCAAATACAAACCGATGCAGCACATCGGCGGAGATTTGTATGATTTTTTTGAGCTGGACGATCAACACCTCGGGATTCTGCTCGCAGATGTATCCGGGCATGGTATTTCCGCAGCCTTATTGTGTTCTATGATGTCGGGACTGTTTAAAACCTTCGCTCCAAAAAAACGCGATGTCGTCTCCACCATTCGAGCCGTGAATAATGCGTTGTTGGAGTTCATGCCAGAAGGAAAGTTTTCTACTGTATTTTACTGCATTTACAATTTGCAGAACAACAGCTTGATCTACGCAAGCATGGGGCACCCCCCCGGTTTTTTAGTCCGCCCCCCTGCCGAAGAAATCATCACATTGCCTCAAGGAGGTATTGTTCTTGGTATGTTTCCCAATCACGTTGTCACGCTTGATAGAGGCTTGGTGAGCTTGCAATCAGGGGACCGGCTTTTGCTCTATACTGACGGTATTCTTGAAGTCAGCACCGACGATTTTCGAATGTATGGTTTCAAACGAATCAAAGAATTTTTGCTAAATCATCAAAACCTTACAATCGAGGAAATCATCGATTCCTTGTATGCCGACGCACTGGCCTATTCGGGACAACCGGATTACAACGACGATGTCACATTGGTTGGGCTTCAGGTGACTTGATGTTCGATTTGATTTTCTTAAAAAATTAATTACTTTCCTAAACAGAAAATTCCTTGTAAGTTTCTAGAACAACGTATGCTCCGGCATACAATTTTCTTTCATTTCCAAAAGAGCCACATGACCGCAGCCAATCGAGAACTCATTCGTGAGATCAACCAGTTTCATATTCTGAATACGATCCGTAACTCAGGACAGATTTCTCGTATTGAAATCGCCAATGTGACCGGGTTGAGCCGGGCTGCGGTAACCAACATCACGGCGTCCATGATCCAACAAGGAATCATTTTCGAAAAAGAAATAGAAGATTCGACGCAACGGGGAAGACGACGTGTGTTTCTGGCTTTAAATCCAGATGCCGGTTATGTGGTGGGGGTTAAAGTTTCTAGCCATCAACTAAGCTTTGCGGTGACCAATTTGATGGCAGAAGTATGTAGCTCCTTGGTGGTTCCAGTGCGCATCCAGCGTTGTACAAGCGAGATGATTGCCGATTTGATCGAAGACGGCATCCGGCATTGTGTCAGCGAAGCTCAGCTCAAGATTTCCCATATTTCAGCCATTGGTATCGGTGTCCCCGGATTTGTAGATAGCGAACGAGGCATTTGTTATTGGTCGCCGTTGTATCAGAAAGGGAATCTCACGCTTCGCGACGCGGTGGCTCAACGCTTTAAAGTCAGCACGTATTTAGAAAACGACGCCAATACCGTCACACTGGCTCAGCAATGGTTTGGCCAGGGTCAGGGGTGTGACAACTTTTTAGTGATCACGGTGGAGCACGGTATTGGTATGGGAATCGTGGTTCACAACCGCATCTATCGGGGACACCGCGGGGTGGGCGCTGAATTTGGACACATGGTGGTTCGTCCCGAAGGAAAACCGTGTCGATGTGGAAAATTGGGCTGCATTGAAGCCTATGCCAGCGATCCGGCCATCGTAGCAGCCTCAGTGGAGGCACACCAACGCGGAGAATGGCAGCATGATTCAGTAGAAGAGCTGACGATTGAGGAAATCACAGAACTTGCCAAACAAGGCAATGCCCCCTTGCAGCAGATTTTTAAGGAAGCTGGGGAAGTACTGGGGCTTGGAATCGCAGGCCTCGTACAAATTTTTAATCCGGCCAAAATTGTCATCGCTGGGGAAGGAGTACGTGCTGAAAACCTCCTCTTGGGTCCTTTAAAAGAAGCACTTCAGAAACACACCAACCCTGAAATCTACCAATCGACCCAAATTGTAATTCCCCATTGGACTGATACCGATTGGGCTCGCGGCGCAGCGAGTTTGGCCTTACAAGAGCTGTATAAATCCCCGGTGGAAAGCATCAAAGCAGCGGGGTAGTTGGAAAGTCTGATCGTATTCTCCAATAGAGGTTTTTGTAGCGAAAACGCCTTAGTAATAAAGAAAAATCACTGCATTCAGTATGGTTTAAAATAAAATGATTTTTTAGTTTACTTAGAAAATTAATTCTGTTAAAACTTGTTCATATCCTCAAAATGAGGGTAGGTTACACACAATTTAATTTACTTAAAGAACAAAAAAAAGGAGGGACCATGACCATCTATTTTCCGTCTGTTGAAAATCAAGTTGCTTATGAAGGTGCTCAGTCCAAGAATCCGTTGGCCTACAAGTATTACGATGCGGATCGTGTGGTGGGAGGCAAAACCATGAAAGAGATCCTACGTTTTTCAGTTTGTTACTGGCACACATTCAAAGGGACCGGCATTGATCCATTTGGTTGGGGGGAATATCACCGGCCCTGGGATCGCAGTCAAGATCCGATGCAACGGGCCTTTCACACTTTGGAAGCGGCTTTTGAGTTGTTCCAAAAATTGGGGGTTCCTTATTATTGCTTTCATGACCGCGATATTGCTCCAGAAGGAGCTACGTTCAAGGAATCCTGTGACAACTTAGAAAAAGTAGTTGCCCGTGCCAAAGAGATGCAAACGGCCACGGGAGTCAAGTTGTTGTGGGGAACGGCGAACTTATTCAGCAACCCTCGTTATACGCATGGAGGAGCTTCCAATCCGGATGCACACATCCATGCTTACGGAGCCGCCCAAGTCAAACATGCGTTGGATGCGACCTATGAATTGGGAGGAGAAAACTACGTATTCTGGGGTGGCCGAGAAGGATATGACACGTGGCTCAACACCAATATGAAACATGAACGAGAGCAGATCGCGCGATTCTTTCACATGGTAATCGACTACGCTAAGCGTATCGGATTCACTGGACAATTTTTGATCGAACCCAAGCCCAAAGAACCCACCAAGCATCAATATGATTTCGATTCAGCCACAGTTTTAGACTTCTTGAGAGAATTCGATTTGATCGATCACTTTAAGCTGAATATTGAAGCCAACCACGCCACCCTCGCAGGACACACCTTTGAGCACGAACTCACCGTATGCTCCGATGCGGGAAAATTGGGCAGCATTGATGCCAATCGTGGTGATTACTTATTAGGGTGGGATACTGACCAGTTTCCCAATGATTTGGCGGAAATCACGCGCGCCATGTTGGTGGTGCTCAAACAAGGCGGCTTGGGGAGCGGTGGCTTGAACTTCGATGCGAAAGTTCGCCGAGGCTCTGTAGACACAGAAGATATTCTTCATGCCCACATCGGAGGAATGGATATCTTTGCTCATGCCTTACTGATTGCACAACAGATCCTGGATGATGGCGAATGGGACGCGATTCTCAAGAAACGTTATGCCAGCTATCAAACGGGAGTTGGGCAAGAGATCATGAATGGAACGGCAACTTTAGAATCGTTGGAAGCCTGGGTACTTCAGCAAGAAGAGCCCGTGGTTACAAGCGGACAACAAGAGTTGATCGAAAATCTGTTCAATTCTTACCACTAGTTCAAGCACGTAAATCCAGTGATAGGACTTCATCAAGAAACAGGACTTCATCAAGAAACAGGATTTCATCAAGAAACAGGACTTCATCAAGAAACAGGACTTCATCAAGAAACAGGGCTTCATCAAGAAACATGGTTCATTGAGGCTGCATTTCATTGATGGAAACAAAAGAGGAGGGGTATGAAAGCGGATAAAGTGTTTATTGGAGTGGATAGCGGAACCCAGGGTACCAAGGTGGTGTTGTTTAGCATGAAACAGCAACGCATTGTTGCCTCTGCTTACGCTCCCCATGAACTGATTGCGGACAATTCAGGCAGAAGAGAACAAGAACCGCGTTGGTGGATCGACGCTGCTCAAACTGCGATCAAGTCGGCGCTTCAACTAGTGTTGGGAATATCAGATGAGGTGGTGGCCATTGGAGTATCCGGCCAACAGCATGGAATGGTTCCGCTGGATTCGCAAGGGCATGTGATCCGGCCCGCCAAGCTCTGGTGCGACACCGAAACGGCGTCACAATGTGAAGAACTCACACAGATTTTAGGAGGGGAAAAACGGGTCATGGAACTTATTGGGAATCCGATTGCAGCAGGATTCACAGCATCAAAAATTTTGTGGTTGAAGCAAAACGAACCGGGCCATTACGAGCGATTGTCCACAGTTTTACTACCCCACGATTATTTGAATTATTGGCTGACTGGAAATAAAGTTGCCGAGTTTGGCGATGCTTCCGGAACCGCCTATTTTGATGTGAGGCAACGCCAATGGTGTCCAGAGGTGCTCAATGCGATTGACCCGAGTGGGAAATTATTGGGCTGTGTTCCCGAATTGATCGAATCGCATGCACCGGCCGGTTGGATGAGGCAGGAGTTGGCCGCTCAGTTTGGGCTTGGTCCAGATATCATTGTTTCTTCCGGTGGGGGAGACAATATGATGGGAGCCATTGGGACCGGGAATGTGTCTCCGGGAACTGTCACGCTCAGCTTAGGAACATCGGGTACCATCTATTCTTGTGCCGATGCTCCGATCATCGATCCCGGCGGCGAATGTGCTGCATTTTGTTCCAGCACAGGGCAATGGCTGCCTTTGATCTGCACGATGAATGTGACGGTCTCCACGGAACTCACCCGTAGCCTACTTTCATTGGATATTGACCAGCTCAACCGATTGGCATCACTTGCTCCTCCCGGAGCGGAAGGTGTTGTTTTGATCCCATTTTTTAATGGGGAGCGGACTCCGAATCTACCCAATGCTCAAGCTTCATGGACCGGCTTGACTTCCTCAAACTTCGTTCCTGCCAATTTATGTCGTGCTGCCTTGGAAGGTCCCACCTTCGGACTTCGATACGGCATGGAAATCTTAAACAGACAAGGGATCCGCGCACGCGAAATTCGCCTCATTGGAGGGGGAGCTAAGAGTCCGTTATGGCGTCAAATCGTGGCCGATGTGTTTGGATGTCCTGTTGTTTGCCCAGTCAGCGAAGAGGCGGGGGCCATGGGAGCAGTGTTGCAATCCATGTGGTGCTATTTCCATCAAAATAACGACCCTGTTTCCATCGAATTGCTTTGTAAGCAGTGGATTGCTTTGGATGAATCTTCACGGGTGTATCCGAGCGACCAATCTGAGCAATACCAGCAGCTTTATCAGGATTACGTGAAACGTGTGAACCACCTGTACCGTTGAACAATTTGTTAAATGGTCCGTTGATTCAACAGCAACCCTTGGATTCAACAATAGTCCTTTGTTCAACAGTAACTCTTTAGTCCGACAATAGTCCTTCGTTCAACAATAGCCCTTTGATTCAACAATAGCTCTTCAATTCAATATAATTTCAGTAATGGAAAATTATGAATGATCAACTTTGTATCAATACGATCCGTTGTTTAGCCATCGACATGGTGGAACAAGCTCGATCTGGACATCCGGGAATGCCGATGGGAATGGCTCCTGCGGCTTACACTTTATGGACTCGGTACTTACGACACAATCCCCGCAATCCCAAGTGGCCCAATCGGGATCGCTTTGTGCTCTCTGCCGGACATGGCAGCGCTTTGTTGTATGCCTTGTTGCATCTGACCGGTTACGATCTGCCGTTGGAAGAATTGAAGCGATTTCGTCAGTGGAATAGTGCCACTCCAGGACACCCCGAATTCGGTCACACTCCAGGGGTGGAAGCCACCACCGGCCCGCTCGGACAAGGCGTTGCCAACGCCGTAGGAATGGCCATTGCTGAAAAATATTCGGCTGCCACTTTCAACAGAGAAGGATTTTCACTGATCGATTACAACATCTATGTGATTGCTGGAGACGGCTGTTTGCAGGAAGGGGTTTCAGGAGAAGCTTGTTCGTTGGCAGGACACTTGGGGTTGGATAATCTCATCGTGATCTACGACGACAACCAAGTCACGATTGACGGGAATACCTCCTTGTCATTTACAGAAAATGTGACACAGCGTTACGAATCCTACGGATGGTTTGTTCAGACCGTAGAGGGGGATGGCAACCAAACCGATATCTTCGAGCGTGCGTTACAAAAGGCATTGAAAGAGCCGCAACGTCCGAGTCTCATTCGAATGAAAACCTTGATCGGCTACGGCAGCCCCGGAAAACAAGGTTCTTCCAAAGTGCATGGCTCCCCCCTTGGAGCCGAAGAAACCCGTGCAACCAAACTCAATTTAGGCTGGAGCGAAGTCGACACCCCATTTTTTGTTCCGGAGATGGCTGCGAAGGAGTTTCGCAAATCGGTCGCTCAAGGTGAGCAATGGGAATCGGAGTGGAACTATGTGTTAGAGCAATATACCCAAAAGCATCCTGCTTTAGCGGAAAGTTTCCGGCAAGCATTGCAAGGATATCTGCCCATCAATCTTCGAGACCACCTTCCCACCTTTGAGGCAGGAACTAAAATCGCAACTCGGGCTGCTTCTGGCAAAGTATTGGATGCGCTGATGCCATCCTTGCCGATGGTGCTCGGAGGGTCTGCTGATTTGACCCCATCCAACAACACGCAGTTTGCAGGAGTGGAGGATTTTCAGATTCAAAATCGAACTGGAAGGTACGTGCGTTATGGTGTCCGCGAGCATGCAATGGGAGCGATCATGAATGGGATTTCGATCAGTGGATTACTTCGAGCCTACGGAGGTACCTTTCTCGCGTTCTCGGATTACATGCGTCCGACTTTGCGATTGGCGGCGCTTTCAAAATATCCTTCTATCTTTGTATTCACTCACGACAGTGTGGGATTGGGCGAAGACGGGCCAACGCATCAACCGGTTGAGCATTTACCCAGCTTACGGGCCATTCCTGGACTTACGGTGTTCCGACCCGCTGATGCGAAAGAAACAGCTTTTGCTTGGAAAACCATCTTGGAAAATCCTGATGGTCCCTACGCTTTGATCCTTTCACGGCAAGGTCTTCCGGTCTTAGACGGCGATGCTCCCAAAGATACCAATCGAGGTGGTTATATACTCGTGGGCGACCCCGAACCGAATGTTTTGCTGATTGCCAGCGGGTCTGAGGTTTCTCTAGCGGTTGCTGCTCATGAAAAATTGAAGCTCCAAGGATTCTCAAGTCAGGTGGTGAGTATGCCTTCATGGGAGCGCTTCGAACAGCAATCGGAACTTTATCAGCGTAAGGTACTGCCGCCTTCAGTAAAAGCAAGGGTTGGTATCGAGGCCGCAGTGCCTATGGGATGGGAACGCTTCCTGGGAGATTGTGGAGTGTTTGTCGGCATGTCGGGCTTCGGAGCGTCTGCTCCCGGTGGGGTATGTTTTGAAAAATTTGGGATCACAGTGGACCGTATTGTGGAAGCAGCGGCGGTCAGTTTACAAACCGTCTCCTGAACAGATTGGTCTTTTGGGAGGTCCAAAAAGTAAGATCCCGCGAAAGAAACTTTACGAAAGGGAGCTGAAACTCGTTATAATGCAAACGAGTTTTCTGATAACCCCAACTCAAAACCATGTTCATTCAACCAAAGAGGCATTATGCAGGACAAATTATCGCAATTGAAACTGATCACAACAGTGGTTGCCGATACCGGTGACATCGAATCGATTCGCAAATACAGCCCGGAAGACGCCACAACCAATCCTTCCTTGTTACTCAAAGCCGCGCAAATGGAGCAGTATGGAGAACTGGTCAATGAAGCGGTGGCATGGGGCAAAGCCAAATCCGGTTCAAGTGACGAGCAGGTGCGGGCCGCTTTAGATAAATTGGCGATCAACTTTGGCACCGAGTTGCTCAAAATCATTCCGGGGCGAGTTTCGACTGAAGTCGATGCACGGCTTTCCTTTGATCGAGAGGCCACCCTTCGTAAAGCAAGAGATATCATCGACATGTACAGCGATGCCGGTATTTCACGTGATCGCATTTTGATCAAAATCGCGTCCACATGGGAAGGCATTAAAGCTGCCGAAACACTGGAACGAGAAGGAATCCATTGCAATCTGACGCTGTTGTTTAGTTTTGTGCAGGCAGCCGCGTGTGCCGAAGCAGGGGTGTTTCTCATCTCTCCGTTTGTGGGACGCATTTTGGATTGGTACAAAGCCTCACAAGGTCGCGATTTTTCTCCAGAAGAGGATCCGGGTGTGCAGTCGGTAACTCAAATCTATCATTATTATAAGAAGTTCAATTACGAGACCGTGGTGATGGGGGCGAGCTTTCGCAATGCTGGAGAGATCGAACAGTTGGCAGGATGTGATCGGCTCACCATCAGTCCGGCTCTGCTCGAAGAATTGTCGCAAGATTATGGCAAGCTTTCCCAAAAGCTTCATCCGGCTAGTAGCCAGGGTATGGATTTGGAAAAATGGAGTGTCGACGAAAAGACCTTCCGTTGGCATCTGAATGAAGATCCGATGGCGACCGAAAAACTCAGCGATGGCATCCGCCGCTTCCACAAAGACTACGAAACCCTCCGCTTGTTCCTCCAAGAACGCTGGTAAAAAACTCCTCCCCCCTTTTGAGCGGGTAACAGCATCCGCACTTCGTTTCTCGCTCAAGGGGGTATTCCCCATCAAAAAAAATTCTTGACCCTCACGTTACGTCATACTTTAGGCTTGTTTTATCACGCAACAGCGGAGAGCAAACCTCATCTCTCGTCGCTGATGTGCTGAAAATTGTAAATCATGAAATGCACTATGTGTGGATAAATCATGAAATGCACTATGCGTGGATAAATCATGAAATGCACTATGCGTGGATAAATCATGAAATACACTATTCGCGGATACTCGACATGGGTTTTTCAATGATACTTAAGCGGATGGTCCGAAGTAATAGGAATGACAAGGGAGAGGATTATGAAAAATTGGAAACTGGTGGCAGAGCGTTGGATGGTGCAATGGGGACACTTTGTCTACCGTCACCGTTGGTGGGTGTTGGCAGTTATGATTCTGTTGGTGGTGGCTGTGGCCTCGCAGATGCGTCATTTGTATTTTGACACCTCCAACGAAGCCTTTTTTCATGCTGATGATCCCGTGTTGATCAACTATCTCGATTTTCGGGATCAGTTCGGCCGGGAAGATGTCGTCATGGTGGCGGTTGAAACCGATGAAGTGTTTGATACGCAATTTTTGCGAACGCTTCAGCAGATGCAAAAAGATCTGGAAAAAGAGGTGCCTTATATCCGAGATGTGACCAGCCTGTTGACGGTCAGAGACACCCGTGGATCTGAAGACGAGTTGATCGTTCGTGATTTGATTGAAGACATTCCCACCGATCCCGCCCAACTGAAAGCACTCAAAGAATACGTTCTCAGCAGCCCCTCGTATCCCAACTGGATTATTTCTGAAGATGGGAAATTAACCAATATTACGCTGGAACTGGTTCCCTTCGTTTTAGAGAACCCCAGTGAAGAAGACGCGCTTACCGGCTTTGACGACGAAACGACTGCCATCGCCTCGATTGACCGAGAAGAGGCCTTGGAGGAATTCAAGTCGTTGGGACCAATCCAGGAAAGAGAACTGGTCGAAACAGTCAAAGCGATCACGGCAAGATATGAAGGCGATAATTTCAAAATTATACTCGCGGGAGGTCCGGTTTTCAGTTCGGAGATGGGCAAGTCGATGGAAACCAGCATGCCCAAGTTGTCTGGAATTGCCCTGGGAACCATGGTCCTGCTGCTCCTCGTCTTGTTTCGGCGGATTTCCGGGGTGTTGCTGCCGGTGCTCATCGTATTGATCAGTCTGATTTTTACTTTGGGCACGATGGGGTTGTCTGGACGGCCGTTCACCGTGGTGAATCAATTGCTACCCTCCTTTCTTTTGGCGGTCGGAGTGGCCGATGCCGTACACTTACTCACTCTCTTTTATCGTCGGAGGGAAAAAGATTACTCGAAAGAAGATTCCATTGTTTATGCCCTGGGTCACTCGGGACTGGCCATCATCATGACCAGCATTACAACGACAGGGGGCATGTGGTCCTTTGCCAATGCCGAAGTGGCTCCAATCGGCGATCTGGGTTTCTTTGGAGGTTTTGGAGTGTTATCCGCAATGCTTTTCACGCTGACCCTTTTGCCTGCGTTACTAGCAATCATCCCGAGTGGTCCAAAGACTCTATTTCAACGAAAACCATCTGAGCCTGGAGGTCCCATTGATCGGGTATTGAGTTTCTTTGCAGAGATATCGATTCGGTATCCTTCAAGAGTGTTGATTGGGAGTTTCCTCATTGTCAGCTTCATGGCGATAGGATTGACACAACTCAATGTATCGCATTGGCCCGTACGTTGGTTTCCCGACGACCATCCGTTTCGTGTCAGCACAGAGGTGATTGACACTCGTATGGGTGGGTCTGCGACCCTCGAAGTCCTTTTTGACACAAAGACTCCTGGGGGCATTTACGAACCGGATTTCATGGAAAAGGTCTCGGAAGTGGAGCGAATTGCGACCACCGAAATGAGCTTTCCCAATGGAATCGTCGTGAAGAACACGCAATCCGTCTTGGATGTGCTCAAGGAAAGCAACAAAGCGCTGAATGAGAATCGAGACGAATTTTATAAAGTCCCAGATACTCGCGAACTGATTGCACAAGAACTTTTCTTGTTTTCCAATAGCGGTTCTGACGACTTGGAGCGTTTGGTCGATGTGGGTTTTAGTAAAGCCCGTTTGAGTCTTTCGATTCCCAATACGGATACAAGAGACACCTTGGACTACACCTACGAATTGGACGCACATCTTCAAAGAATTTTTGGAGATTCCATTCACTATGGCACGGCTGGAATTATGAAATTGTGGCAGGCCACGGCCGATAATGTGATCTCCGGCATGATTGAAAGCTATAGTCTCGCTCTCGTGTTGATCACTGTGTTGATGATTGTGTTTTTAGGAAGCCTTCGGCTGGGACTCCTCAGTATGATTCCGAATCTCATTCCCATTGTTTTGACCATGAGTTTGATGGGCTGGCTTGGACTGAGCTTGGATTTTTTTACGGTGCTTACCGGGAGCATCGGCATTGGTTTGGTGGTGGATGACACCATCCATTTTTTCAGTGTGTTCAGCCGGTACTATCGAAAGTCCGGCGACCCCGCTACAGCAGTTCGGGCAACGATGCAAACCACCGGACGCGCCCTCTTGTTCACGACGTTGGTGTTGGTCTGTGGATTCGCGGCTTACACTGCGGCCGAATTTGTCAATATCTTTGCACTCGGTTTGTTGATTGCCTTTTGTATCGGAACCGCTTTGATCATGGATATCTTAGTGGCTCCCGCCTTGATGATGAAAGTCTATCGTAAAAAAGAAGTTGCTAAGAAACGTTCCGTGAAAGCAAAGCCAGTCCGCCTCGCCAAAGCAAATTGATTTCTATCGATCAAACTCTCTTTACCCATCAAAGCGGTTTCTATCGATCAAACTATCTTTACCCATCAAAATGGTTTTTACCCATCAAAACGGTTTTTACCCATCAAAACGATTTCTAATTTTAGGAGGTGTCATGCCATTACGATCTATATGGATTGCAGGTTTATTGTTGCTTGGACTGGGTTGTTCCTCGGCCTACGGATTGAGTGCTCGTGAGATCATGCAGAAAGTCAATGATCGCGATGATGGTGATAACGTGGTTCTGAGTATGGAAATGATCTTGATCAACAAGAACAATCAAAAACGGGTTCGAAAAATGACCCAGTTCACAAAAGATCGCGGAGCAGATAGCCACAGCGTGATCTTTTTTCAAGAACCTGCCGATGTCGAAAACACCGGTTTCTTGACCTACGACTACGATGCTTCGGAAAAAGACGATGATCAATGGATGTATCTTCCAGCATTGCGGAAAACCAAGCGAATTGCTTCGAACGACAAAAGTGGCAGTTTCATGGGTTCAGATTTCAATTATTCCGACATGACCAAACGTAATCTTGAAAACTTCGAATACAAAATCATCAAAGACAGTGCTCCGGTCCGAGGATCAGATACTTGGGTGATTTCTACGATTCCTAAAACCGAAGAGGTCATGGAAGAAAGCGGCTACAGCAAAAGCATTTTATGGGTTCGCAAAGACAACTTCATTGTGATTCGTGCCAAAAATTGGGTGCACAAAAGTCCTGATATCAAATTCTTTGAGTTCAAGAATCTGAAGCAAATTGATGGAGTTTGGTTTATCACCGAGACGATTGCCAAACGGAAATTGGGCAAACAAACCATTCACCAAACCGTATTACGACAATCGAATATCCGATTGAACCAGCCCTTAGAAGATGCTGTGTTTTCATTGCGCCGACTGGAAAAAGGCCTTTGATGAATCGCGCGATCTCCGTGTGTGTTGTCGCTCTGATTCTGTGCTCGGGAGTGATTTATGGGCAGGAATCGACCGACGATTTGACCGATGATTTGCTCTCAGGCTTCGACGATGAGGAAACGCCTTCTTTAGATCCAATCGCTGACGAAGGAACGAATCGTGGATGGTTGAACAATTTTTCGGGCAGTCTGGGAAGCGATTTTTCGTTCAACTACGATCAAGAAAAACCGGAATCGGACCAACCCGACCATCGTGGTTTGACGAAATGGCGTATTTTTTTTCAGCTAACTTACGATGCGAAGTACGGCCAAGACACCCGAATCTTCGTGGATACAAAGATATTCCAAGATCTCGTGACTCTGTTCAAAGATCGGGACCGCTATCCCAAAGAGTACTTAAACGAGCATGAGCAAGAGGCAGAAATCCGTGAAGCCTTCCTCTCAACCGCAATTTTAGACGACTTGGATTTCAAAATTGGTCGACAAATCAAGGCTTGGGGCAAGGCGGATACGCTGAGCGCGCTGGATGTTCTCAATCCAGTGGATAATCGTGAGTTCGGACTTGTGGACGTTGAAGATGCCCGGCTGCCGGTCTTGATGGCGCAACTCGATTATTATTGGGGAGATTGGAATTTGAATGCAGTCCTCATTCCGGAAATACGTTTCAACAAGGATCCAGTCTTTGGCAGTGACTTCTTTCCTTCGGATACTCGATTGCCCAAGGAAGAGATTCCCACCCAGCCTGAATACGGACTGGCATTGAATGGACACTTTTCAGGGTGGGATTGGTCGCTGTATGCAGCCGACCTATTCAACGACAATGCACACCTCGAAAGGCGGTCGGATCAGACATTACGCCGGAAGCACAGTCGGTTGCAAATTCTGGGAACTGCTTTCAGTTGGGTTCAAGGAGAATGGCTTTTAAGAGGCGAGTGGGCGGACGTTCAAGGACTTCGATTTTCCGAGCTAAAACAATTTTTTTCTCGGCAAGACACGGTGATCAGCGCGGAATATGTGGGGATCCTTGATGTCACAATCACGTTCGAAGTCTTGTGGCAGCATATCTCTAACTACGACGATCAATTGAGAGCGTCTCCGAACTCGCAAGAGCCAGACACGTTCCAAACCGTAATTTTGTATTCCCACGATTTTTTAAATCAAACCCTCACCTTGAACGCGGTTTCGCTTCAAACCGGAAGATATGGAGAAGAAGGCGGAGTGCAGCGAGTGGGATTGGATTATGATGTGATCGATGGCTTGAATGTGGGGGGCGGTATTCTGAGGTATCAATCGGGAGATTCTGAGTTTTTTCAGAGGATTCACGACAATGATCGTGTGTTTGCTGATGTAAAATATTCATTTTAACAGTTGTGCCACGTTCTTAAATCTATACTCTGGCAGCCCTTGAATACCCAAATTCTTGATCGATATTAAACTCCCGGCCCATTCATCATCGCCTTCAGAATGTCCCATTCCTACGGTAGTTAAATAGGCTATATCCCTGTGAGACCCTGCAAATATGACATCCGTTGCATGATCTGTTGGTAATTCCACGATCCGATTCACTTTTCCATCGGGAGTGAACCGCACTAGCTTGCCAGCTTCTATGAGCACACTCCAAACTCCTCCTTCGGAGTCCACTTTCGCTCCATCAGGCCAGCCTCCCAAGGCCTCAACACTGGCAAATATCTGGCAATTTGAAAGCCTTCCAGTTCCATGATCGTAGTCGTATTGATAGATCCGTTTTGCAGGGGTGTCGGCGATATAAAAAGTTAAACCATCTGGTGAAAAACACGGCCCGTTTGTATTTCCTTTACCTGAATCGATTTGAGTCCAAGATGTTTGAGAGGTGTAAGACCAATACTCGCCGTTCAGTTTATGGAAGTCAGGGCCAAAGAACTGGCTTCCTGTAATCAAGCGCCCTTCGGAATCGATCACCGCATCATTCATACGCCCTGGCAGTTCTGCCATGAAGGTAAAAGAACCATCTGCTGTATCAACCAGATAAAGAGCTTCTTCTAAAGAAACAATGACGATTCTTGGATTATCAGTTAGCAAAGCAACCGATGGTTTTGAAGGCAATTCAAGCACTTCGATTTTCCCATTTTCATATTCCATCCAAAAAAGATGGGGCCCAAACACATCAACAAAATAGAGTCGGTTGAGTTGATCATCCCAACTTAAACCTTCCCCAAATTGGAGCTTTGAATTGCCTACCTGTTCTATTGTTATCGTCATGTCATTTTTTCCACATTATGTAGCTGATGGAACTCAGCTCCCTCGAATCCCCACCCAACTTCTTCTCGCATAGTGCGGATTTTACTCATCCATCGCCTCAGGATTTATCTTCAATTGAGCCAGCCCTAACAGTGATTTTATGTTCTTGGTTTTTGGATGTCCCGCTCCCAATATAGCCTCATACACCCTCAACGCTTTTTCATATTCCGGGATAGCCTTGTCAAATATGCCTTGGAGGTGCCAAACCGAACCAAAGTTTTCCCACCGCAATGCCGTTGAAGGATGATTCGCTCCAAAACTTTTAAGATTGCTTTCCAAAGCCTTTCCAAACAATTCCAGTGCTTTGTTATAATTTTTTAGAGAGCGGTAAACTGTTCCTAAGTTGTTCCACCGAATGGCCACCTCAGGATGATTCTCCCCAAAGTTTTCCAAATCACTGTCCAACGCTTTTTCATAGTAATCAATCGCTTTGTTATACTCACCCAATGCCTTCCAAGCCGCGCCTATGTTGCTCCAATCCACCGCAATATCCGGGTGGTCTTCACCGTAGACCTTAAGGTCAATCGCCAACGCCTTCTCATAAGACTCAATCGCTTTTGGGTACTGTCCCAAAGCAAACCTCGCCATGCCGATATTGTTCCAAGCTTTCGCCACCGATGAATGCCCCTCACCATAGGTTTTCAAGTCACTGGCCAATGCTTTCTCATGGAACTCAATCGCCTGTTCGTACTGCCCCAGTTGTCGAAAACTCACCCCGATACTATTCCACTGAATGGCGACTTCGGGATGGTCTTCCCCTAAGGTTTTTATATCAATCGCTAACGCCTTTCCCTTAAACTCCAACCCTTCTTGATACTTCCCCAAGGTCTCCAAATGAGTTCCATACTCATTCAAATACAAGGAATTCTGAGAAGCCAAGTTGGCTGCTTGTTGGTACGATTCTAAAGCCTCCCAGTACTTCACTAACAAGGATTGCGCATGGGCCAAGTTGAAATAGTCATCGGCTAACGTGGCTTGTTGTTTCGCAATGGATTGCTGGAGTGATCCCTCAACCTCTTCCAAACTCCCATTCTGCAAAGCTTCCCTGGCCCGCTGCGACAACTCATCCGATCTCTCTGCTAACCGGGCTTCCAACGCTTTGTATTTAGCCGTCAATATTTTAAGTTGCTTTCCTCTATCGACAAACTGGATACCTTGAGAGGCAAGCAATGCTCCCAACCGATCCAGAACCGCTTGAGGAACGCCCAATTCATAGCTATTTTGCTTGAAACCCGCCGACCCCGAAGACAAAAATACCAAGGCAAATATCACAATCGCAGTTCCCATGAATCCGACCACCGTTCCCCACACCGCCAGCTTATTCCGAAAGCTCAGCATTTGATATCGTTGGACTACGCTCGTTTGTTTACCCTGGGTGCTCATGTTTCTCCTACCAATTGATTTATTGATTCATTTCGATCTGATTTATTGATTGGTCTTAATCTGATTCATTGATTCATTTCAATCTGATTCATTGATTCATTTCATCTGATTTATTGATTGGTCTTAATCTGATTTATTGATTGGCCGCAATTTATGCCACCATCGGATCTCCGTCAAGCGTTTGAACTGGGGGGGTCTTAGGCTGCAAGGCACGTGCTTCACGACCTACGCTGCAACATCCACGTTCTCAAATTTTGATCTTCTGTCGAACAATTTCCAAGTTTGCCTCAGTTCATGCGTCTGTGATTTCAAAAAGCTAAAGATTCAGGTGGTGGATCATGAGTATCGGTAGTCGAAGCCAAGGATTTGGTACGAGTTGCATGACCAACAAGAAGAAACTCGCCGTCTACTTAAACAATTGTTTCACCAACTCCCAAAGCGGGGCTTGCTCCAGAGCTGCCAACGCATTTTTGTCCTCTACAATTCCCGTCAAATACGCATGGATGGAATGATACGGTTTGCCCCACAAAAAATAATTAAACCCCAATTCATAGTGGATGTATTTCCTGCTGGCATCCAATTGAAGGGTTTTTAAGAAGTCTCGTTCCGCCAATTCATAATTTTGTAACGCTCTAAAAGCCCATCCTCGCTCATTGTGAGCTTTTGCATGCTTCGGATCGAATTCTATGGCTTTAGTGTAATCCTCTATTGCTTGGGAATGTTGACCTAAATCTCGATAAGCATTTCCCCGGTTGTAGTAGGTCGATGCGAACTTCGGATCGAGTTCTATGGCTTTAGTGTAATCCTCAATTGCTTGGGAATATTGACCTAAATTTCGAGAGGCAATTCCCCGATTGTAGTAGGCCAACGCCAACTTCGGATCGAGTTCAATCGCTTTAGTGTAGTCCTCAATTGCTCGCTCATATTCATTTGATTCAAGGTACTCATAGCCGCGTTGAGCATATTCCCTTGCTGTCTTTGGCTCCTCTCCTTCTTGCCCCCAAGCCACAACACTCAAAAAACTCAACACCATTATCAACAATAGCTTTTTCATACCAACGCCTCCACCAACGGGGGTATGGACAATATTGCCGTTCCCACCATGCTCAAATAACCGCCCACACTTTTCAAAAGTCGCATCCCTCGTAAGGCCGCTCCATACCGCTCTTCCAAACACCAGTGATAGACACGACGGCCTAGATTGAACACAATGAAGGTAAACAGATAGGCCGTTGTGGGAATTGTAATACTGAGAAACGCGGCCAACGCAAACACCGAAAGAAAGGATGGAAACGCCGACACACCAAAAATCAAGAGAAAGAAGGGAATCAACACATTGCCCGCCATCCCCGCTTGAATCAACTCGTTGGGATTGTCGAACAACATCCCACTCAGTTGCAGCACCACGAACGCGGGAACCAGCATCACCCCATACCCTAATACAATCCCCGTGAGGTCAATAAAGATATACTTCCAAGCTTTCTTCTTAAGGGTGGTGATTTTGTGCAACATCCACCGGGTCACATTCACCGAAAACAAATCTCCTAGAAAATTACAAAACAGGAACCACAGTTCGCTAAAGAACAAGATACTCACGAGGTTCAAATTGAAATCCGGTGCATCCTCCGGCACGCCTTTTAAAATCAGGCTGATACACGCCACATTGAGCACCACACTAAAAACCAAGGTGGCGCTAAAACTCCTCCAGGTCAAAACCCCCAACCAACCTTGGCCCACAGGTCCCCAGAATTTATTGAAGAAGGTTTGTGCGGCATTAGCAGGCCGCAGAAAAAAGGTGAACTCTTTCCGATCTGTACTTTGAATTTCTTCTTTGTGTTGGAGAAAATAAGCTAAGGCACCGGCCAAACTGTAAAGAATCAATCCTATGATGGCGCATGCGGCCCCCACTGTATTGATTCGTGGTGATCCGATAGCCTGTGCGAGTTCGATAAAGGTGGGCATGTTTGTTTTTTTCGATTGAGAGGAATCAATTTTTTTTGGGCGTCTTCCACTAGTGATAAAATAAATTAGCGAAAACTATCAAATAAAATTGAGTGGTATTGATGGATTGTGCGGATTTTTACTAAAACCAAATCTAGAACCACCACCCTTACGATCTGACGCAGACCGCAAGGCCTATTCTTTACGGCCTACTCTTCAAAATTTACGTTCTCAAGGTTGGATTTTCCGTTGAGCTTTTTCCAAATGCTGTTTCAAGCTCTGATTTGACAAATAAGGATTCCGAGTTGACAACTCCCATGGTAAGAAACGCTTCGAACTGTTGACCATTGCTGCTGTAGAGTAAATAAAATCTAATCTTGAACCCCAACCAACCGTTCCCATGCAGAAGAAATTTTACTCATTATTTATTGGAATCGTTTTCCTCGCGACAGCATCGGCGTCGGCCTCTTCTGAATATTTTGTCGATGGTGCTTTGGGCATTGGCGACAATCGTTCCAGCGGCGTCTTGTCTCTCTACTTCTTGAAACCGTATTTCGAAACGGTGTTGGGCACAGATCGACTCAAGCTCGGATTGGGTTTGCGGCTTACCTCCTTTCAGGGAAAAGATATCAAATACACGACCGCTCCCAAAAATCTCATTGCACGAAATGATGTGTTCACCTTGGAGATCGATTCCGCTCAAACCCATTCTTTATCAGGAGCCGTGTATCTGCAAATGCAAGCCACTGAAACGATTTCCGGTGGATTCATTTTGGATGTGATCGGCACTGGGTTTGGAAATCAAGCAATCGGTACTTACCGTTCTAAGAATCCTGCCTTCAACAATACACGACAAAAAGCAAACCCCACCCCCAGAACTTTATTTGCAGGAGGCGATGCGGATATCGGACAAGTGGGTTCCGAGTTTTATGCAAGCTATCAATGGGATTCTTGGGTAGGTCGGCTCGGGGTGCTTCATCTGTTTTCTGAATACACAACTGAAAAGAAACTAGACAATGCCAATACTCGGTTTCGCGCCACTTCGAATCTGATCTTTGTTAGCCTCAGTTATGGGTTTTGAAAACCAACAGGATGGGGGTTTCATAGCACTCCATCGCTTGCTTTTTCATAAACCGCTATCGCTTCCTGGTATTGCCCTAAGGTTATCAAATGATAACCATAATCATTCAAATACCTCGAATTCTCAGGGCCAAGGCTGTCGCTTGCTGCTAGTACCTTTCTGCGTTTCGATTTGAGTTCCGAAGAACGTACCCGATTAGTGAAACTTCATCGAACGCGCCGGAGTCAGGTGGAAGCACGCTGTTACTATATTCTTCTCAATGCCGAGGGTTGGACTGTCCTCTAGTTCATTCTCAACTCCATTGAAGAGGCTTCTGGGTTAGCTCATGAGGAACCGGTGCTGGAGTTGGGGTAAGAATTGTAGATTGGGTCAAAAAGGTCTCAATCTCCGTATCGATTTTTTCTGAATCTGGGTTGAATTCTACCCACCTTGTTCGCATGGACCACTGAATTTAATAAATTATTTCAATAGGTTGATTAAATTTTAAAGCATTAAAAATGTATGGTGCGTTTGTTGCTGGAAGGGTAGTTTATCGCGTGAATTTTTCTTTCGAATCCCGAATAATGTGATCAATTCCCAAAAGGAGATGTTATGGATGAAGAGATAAGGCAGGCCTCAGTCCAGGGTCATGCCAGACGAATAAGGCGGCGTCAAGCGGCCCGTACGATTCAAAGAGGCTTCCGAAATTTTTTGTATCGTCGACAGCAAAGCGCGATCCCCGCATTACGAGAAGCTCATGAATTAAGAGAAGGGCGACGGACTCTAACAAGTACTTTAGGGCAAACTCACACAGGTCAATCGATATTGGAGACTCCCGGACTTCTCAACGACATGAGATTTACTCGAACTACCGGTGCAGCCCCACGTTATACGGCTGATCGAGAGGGATCAGGGGGTACTATGGAATTGGGAAGCGTGGAATCCTATGGAGGTCGGGGGTTTGACGAAGGTCAACAAGAAAGGGAATATTCGGCTTCCCTTCATCATGAAACTATCCATCGAAGGCATCATCTTCAGGATGACACCGCTTATCGTAGCCGATTGAGGCAACCGGGTGAACATGGAGGGTGGGAGAAGCTTGAAGAGCAATATACTATTGAGGGAACTCAACACTACAATCCAGGGAATGCGCTAGAACCTGATGTTACAGAAAATGAAGTACGTGAAGAATTAGGGCTTGGCCCTCGATTTTCGCACCAAGGAACTCACGAAGACCTTCCGAACAGGATGAATGCTCAAGAGTTTGAGGCGCATCGGAGGCAAACATACGGCGGCAGTACCAGTTTTTTACTTTCTGAAACGTCGGGAGGTTTCAACGTGCCTAAGGGACTTTTCCAAAATAGAAAGGGGCCTGGAGGATCAAGAAAAAAATGAGGGGTAGGGTTTTCAAAACCTCCCCGTCTCCACAACCACCGGACCCACTCGAATTCCGGTGGTCTCAGGGCTTCCCCCTCACACTCGATCATTGGCCAACAAGGACTTCCTTTAAAGGAAGACTTACAGCTCACACTCCAAAACAAAACCTCTCCATTCAACAAAGAGCCGGGGCTTACGCCTCCACGGCACAACGAAAACTGTCTTTACTTGTGGACTGCTAGTGTTTGGAGTAGATCTGAATCGTGATGTCTGGCTAGCACCCAACCCTGTCGGATGGCCCCATGAAATTCATCTACGTTCTGTTCATTGCAATCGTCGTCTACCCTGTTGATTGTACTCCTCAGACACCCCCTCCGGTTGAACCTTCGACTGAGTCCAAACAAGCCCCTGCTCCAAAACTAGCCGAAACCTCTACTCGTGAATTGACCAAAGAGGAAGTGGTGGCTCTGTTTAAAAAGCACGTGGATCAACAGGAATACAACCAAGTCATGAATGACGCGTTGGCCAGACATCAATTTTCTCAGGACGAACGCGACTATTTTTTCAAAACCTACCATCCTCTCAATGCGAAGTGGGCCGCTCGTGCTATGGGTTTTTCCAAAACCTTAAGCAACTTCTTAAAAAAAAATCACAGAAGCCAGGTGTTGAATCGAAGCACCACCGCGTCTTTGCTCTCGTTGCGTTTCCTCATTCAATACGGCCCTATGGTCACCTATCAAAGTGCAGAAACCTATGCAGCTCGGCACGATTTCGATTTACAAGAAGCCTTGGCGATCACCATTCAGGAAATGGAGCATTACGGCATTTTCCAAGAATTTGAACTCATCCGTCAGTCTTTGAAAATCCGTGCTCGTATGGAATCCCCAAAGTTGCTCAACCCAAAAGCGCTTCAAATCATGGACACCGTCCTCAAGTTGTTATCCCAACCGCTCCAAGGCTCCGTTGCTTCCTTTACCCAAGAACTCAACGCTTTGGAAACGCAACTGGCTCAAGCGATGGGGGGATAAAACCCCTTTCAAGTCTCAAGAGCCTTCTGTTTTAGTCGTAATTCTTCCCAACTGCTTGTCCAATCGTTTTTCTGATATGGGCATGGCAGTTTTGATTTCGGGAGCAAACAGGGAGATCCGGAATTCTTCGAGCATCCAGCGGAATTCCGAGAGATGGTTCCGTTGTTCTGGGGTGAGGTCGGATTGTTGGGAAAGGTGGTCTCGTTCTTCAAGATAAGGAAGGAGGATTTCGGATTTTTCTTGGTCTTTTTCCAGATGATACGTGATGCGTTCCGCACGAATGCTCATGGCTTTGAGGTAACGCGGGAGGCGGGGCCACCGTTCGTAGGGGGTGTTTTTGACAAAGTCAGAGGAGACCAATTCGGACAGATGCAAATGCAATTCGGTGTATTGGGAGCGCAAAGACGGTGTATCGAGATACTTTTGAATATCCGTACGTGTCTCGGCATATTGAAGCAAAATGGCTTCTAGACGTTTGAGAAATTGGGGCCAGAGTCCGTTGATTTTGGCTTTGGATTGATACAGGAATTTCTCGAACTTTTCTTGGGTTTCAATCCAAGGCACCGCAAACAAATACGCAAACAAGCACAATCGAGCCTGTTCTTTCAGTTGTTGGACCGAGCCAAATGGGAAATACAACTGCTCAAAATTCCGAAGATCCCGAAAGTCCCGCTCTAACCAAGCCACATCAGGACCGAGACTCAATGCGAGCAGTTGAGACATCCCCTCACGGGTTTCCATCTCAGCCTCCGAACGGGTGCGGAATAACATCCGATGCACACCTTGCTCATCCGCCTTGAGGCCTGGAAAACCATACAGTGGAATACCGTTGGAAACCGTCACTTCGATCCGTCGGGGCAACGTGTCGAAAGTCCATCCTTTGAGATTTTTCAGATGCCATCGACGCGCCGCTTCGTCCCATTCAGGAAGTTGGAGCGTGGTTTGTGCCTTGGCCTGTTTTTGTTGAAACTGCTGCTGGCCTTGTTGCAACACTTCGAAGATTTGACGACCTGAAGCTACAACGTTTTTGTTATAGTCGATGACAGCGACCTTCATGCGAAGGTGTTCCGGGATGCGTTCCGGATCCCAATCAGAACGATTGATCATCACACCATAATGATCACGAATCACATCTTGCAGGGCATCGAGGAAATGAGAATCGCTGTGTTGAATAAGAGAAACAATCTCCCTCGACCGATCAGGCAGCGGCACCAATTGTTTCCTCAGACGTTTCGGAAGGCTTTTGAGCAAATGGTAGATTTTTTCTTCCCAATGGCCAGGAACTAGCCAATCCAAAGCCTCAGGCTGCACATAAGGGAGCATGCTTTCAGGAACCTGTAAGGTCACCCCATCCTGTTCGGGATCGGGGTTGAGCTGATACTTGAGCGGCAACTGCTCGCTGCCGACTTGCCAATAGTCGGGATATTCTTGGTCTGCCGGAACGTTGAGCGGTTCGGGAACCAGATCCTCTTCCTTCATGAATAGAAATTCGGTTTCCCCTTCGTTGATTTTGCGTTTGATCAAGCCATTCAGGTCGTGCGCCGAGCAAATGTTGTAAAGCCGTTCAGTATAATAGTCTTGCATGGCAGCTTCGATTTCATATTCGTAGCTACGACGCACTTTGGCTCCGATTTCGGTGATGCGTTTCTGCAAATCTCGATTGTGTAGAAAGAATTTATGATGGGTGCGGAGTTGTCCGTCCACCAATCCTTCACGAATGAACAGGGCGGTGGCTTCAGCAGGATTGATGCGCCCAAAATACACTCGGCGTTTAGGAACAATGGTAAGTCCGTACAAAGTGACCCGTTCGTATGCCGTCACGCTTCCGGATTCTGAATCGAAGTGTGCTTCCGAATAGCTACGGCGGCATAAGCTCTTGCCTAAGGGTTCCAGCCAATCGGGTTCAATGTGGGCTGCCATCCGGGCAAACAAACGCGATGTTTCCACCAGCTCACTGGAAACCATCCATTGGGTACCTCGGTTGTGAAAACCGGAACCTGGAAAAATCGTTGCCTCTTTGTTTCCTGCCATTTGATACACATTCTTTTGTTTCTTCACTCCGATCTGACTCAGGTAACCCGATAGAATGGAAACGTGGATGGGGCGGTATTCCGCCTGTTTCACGTTGAGTTCAAACCCCTTCAAATCCTTCAAGATCATCTTGAGCTGGTTGTAGATATCCCGCCATTCCCGCATTCGATTGAACGACAAAAAGTGTTTCTTGCAGAATTTGCGCATCTTGTTTTCGCTGCGGAGGTTTTCCCATTCTTCATGGTACCGATCCCAGATATTGAGCAAGGTGATGAAATCGGATTCTCGGTTCACAAACAGGCTGTGCATTTGCTTGGCCTGTTCCTTTTTTTCCAATGGAAACTCCCGAGGGTCTTGAATGGAAATCCCCGCAGAAATCACCAAGACTTCACGAAGGGCTTTTTCTTTACGAGCTGCCAACAACATGCGTGCAGTTCGAGGTTCGATGGGCAGACGCGACATATCCCATCCCAATGGGGTCAGCTTTTGATGATCATCCAGTGCACCCAATTCTCGGAGTTCTTTCAACCCTTCCCGAATCGCGCCGGAAGAGGGAGGATCGATGAATGGGAACTCTTCGATGTCGCCAAACTTCAAAGATTTCATCTTCAGAATCACCCCCGATAACGAGGATCGTAAAATTTCTGGTTCGGTGTGTTCTTTACGGCTCTCAAAGGCATCTTCTGCGTACAAACGGATGCAAACCCCTTCTTGCACGCGACCAGCACGCCCCTTTCGCTGATTGGCACTGCTGCGAGAGATCGGTTCGACGGGCAATCGTTGAGTTCGGGATCGGTTGCTATAACGGCTGATCCGTGCCAATCCCGAATCGATCACATAACGGATTCCCGGAATGGTCAACGACGTTTCGGCAATGTTCGTGGCCACAATGACCTTGCGTCGATCCGTGTTTTGAAAAATTCGATTTTGTTCGGAAGCGCTGAGGCGACCAAAAAGCGGCATGACATCCACGTGTTGCTTATGTGACCTGAGACGCCCTGTGACTTCACGGATTTCATGTTCCCCTGGAAGAAAGGCTAAAATATTGCCTTGCCATGTGGAGTCCAGAATCTCACGAATACTGGAAACAACCGCATCTTCCATAGTCACTTCCCCTTCTTCTTCTAAGTCTTCGTCAATAGGCCGATAGAAAACGTCCACTGGATACATCCGACCGGACACTTCGATAATAGGCGCATGATTGAAGGCATCCGCAAATCGGGGGATGTCCAAATTGGCTGAAGATAAGATGACTTTGAGATCCGGCCGTTTGGGTAAGAGCTGACGCAAATAGCCAATCAAGAAATCGATATTGAGAGAACGCTCGTGGGCTTCATCAATGATGATGGTGTCGTAGGCATTCAAATAACGGTCTTGCTGAATTTCCATGAGGAGGATGCCATCGGTCATCATCTGCACCAACGTGTGGGGAGAAGTTTGTTCCGAAAAACGGATCTTATAACCGATGGTCTGTCCCACTTCGGTATTCAGTTCTTTGGCAATCTGACGAGAGATGGAAGTGGCGGCAATGCGTCGTGGCTGAGTGCAACCGATTTTGGCGGCAACCCCCCGTCCCGCTTCCAAACACATTTTGGGGAGTTGGGTGGTTTTGCCAGAACCGGTTTCTCCTGCAACAATCACGACCTGATGTTGTTGGATGGCTTCCGTGATCGTCGAGCGGAATTCGATGATTGGTAGGTTTTCCGGATACACAATGTCGGGTCGACTTTGGAGACGAAGCTCTCGTTCCTGAACGGAACGATGGATCCGTTCCACGAGCGTTTCATAGTCTTTGTCAGCGAGTTTGCCTTGGCGTGACCGCTTTTGAAGTTGGCGCAATTTGTTTTTCAGCGGCCACTGATCTTTGAGCATCACATTGGGAAGCTCTTCCCACAAGCGTTGAAGCGGTTTGGACATGATCAATCACGGGCGTGGACGGGTTTGCAGGCGAATACGAACCTTACCCGGACGATTGTCACGCACAATGCGGACCTCCACCGAGTCACCGGGTTCGTAAGATTCTACCTTGGCGGCCAGTTCTTCGAAGCTACGCACAGGAGCCTCATCGATATGGGTGATCACGTCCCCCCCCCAAGGAACGATGTAACGCCCGATGCGAACACGGCTATCGGCTCCTCGCAACCCTGCAGCACGTGCCGGAGCATTGTTGACCAAATTGACGATCAACATGCCTTCCGCCACTTCGACTCCTAAGCGTCGGAGGCTATCGGTGCCAATCGCTTCGACACCTAACCACGGGCGTCGTACATAGCCATGTGCGATGAGGTCTGGGATGACGCGGCGAGCGGTATTGATAGGCACGGCAAAGCCAATTCCCACATTCCCTTGGCCAATAATCGAGGTGTTGATACCGATGACCTTTCCCTGAGAATTGAGCAACGGTCCACCCGAATTTCCTGGATTGATTGCTGCATCCGTTTGAATCACTCCTTCAATTTTCCGACCATTCTGGGCTTCGATGGTCCGGCCCAATGCGCTCACAATTCCGGTGGTTAAGGTTTGTAACAAACCAAATGGGTTTCCTACCGCTAGCGTTTTTTGCCCCACTTGCAGTTTAGAAGAATCTCCGAATTCCAGCACAGTCATTCGAGATGGCGGGTCTTCAAGCTGGATCACTGCCAAATCATTATTGGGGTCGATACCCACCAATCGGGCGTTGCGTTGACTGTTATCAGCTAAAGTGACCGTTAGCTCGCGCGCTCCTTCAATCACATGATAATTGGTCAAAATGTGTCCGCTGCGATCAATGATGAATCCCGAACCGGAACCCGATTCGGATGGGATGGGACGAAAAAACATGTCATAGCTTAAGTTAATGGTGGTGATGTTCACCACACCGGGGCTCAGCCTTTTATAGATTTCTATATTCTCTCGTTCGTCTGCCGTATAAGGTTGCGACACCAAAACAGAACTTCCAAAACAGAATAAAAAAACCAGTATCAAGACAGCTTTAAATGAGCTTTGCATACAAAACCTTCACTTTAGAAATTCGTTGTTTTTCATTAGGGTTTGTGAGATAAAGGAATTTCGGCCTTCGCGTTTAACTTGTTGATTATAGAGATAAATTTTGATTCCTTTTAAGGAGATTGTATGGCCAAATCACGGCGTTACCCCCCATTTTATAAGTCATTAAAACGGCGAGAATTATATCCCGAAGCCAAACAGAATATCAAATTTTTAGAAACCCGCACTTCTTACATGTTTCTAAATGGTGAGACGCTGTACAAACTGAAAAAAACTAGCCACGACTATGCTTCTCCAGAACTCACTGAAGCTTATCTAAAAGAGGAGTTTCGATGGGGTCGAGTCTATGGAGGAGAAGTGTATCTAGAATTGGTTCCGTTGAGTGAGCAAGAGGGGGAATACGATTTTACCTCCGAAGGCAACGTGGTGAATTATGCTCTCAAACTCCAGCAACTGAGCGCTCGTTATTTCATGGGGTCGTTATTGGAGCGTCACAAGCTGACTCCGACTCCAGTGGGCCGAGTCGCCCGACGATTGGCTCAAGCTCACAAGGAACACCCAGCTCAAGATAGAGATGTGGAATCGGGTCGCCCGGAAAAGTTGTACGCTTTGGTAGAAGACACCTTGTTCCAGACTAAAAAGTACCTCAACATCACCGTCACCCAGCCGATGTTGGACTTGATCAAGCGCCCGTTGGAGAAGTTTCTGGAAGACCAAAAACGATTGTTTCAAAAGCGGATCAAAAAGAAACGAGTGGTTTATACGCATGGGGCCTTTGTGCCCGAGCATATTTATGTAAGAGGAGAAGCGGTCCATTTTTTCAGCGCTTTGGTCCATCGCAAACAAGCGGTCTTGGACGTGGCGAACGACGTGTCTTCCTTAGTGGCTGAATTGGAACGACAAGGCGAAACGGAACTGGCAGAACTTTTCGTAAAACGCTATATCAGTGCATCGCGTGACCGCGATTTGTTACTCATGCTTCCTGCCTACAAAACGCTGAATGCTTTGCGACAAGGTGTTCACTACGCGGAATGGATGAACGAGACCGAAGACGAAGAAAGGTCACAATGGACTCGCATTTCCACTGAATTTTTCAATTTAGCCGTCAAATTTTCGCGCGACATTCCCAAAGAATGAATTTTCCAGAATGAAATCCTTCCTCTTGAACTCCAAAATGGCCACCCTGTTGGGGGTGGCACTCGTTGCCGTTCATTTTCTGATATTTTCCCAGTTCTTTCCCAATCAACAAGGCCTCTTAGGGCATGACTACAGCATGTTCATGCCCCATTTGCTGGATGGGTATTATTGGTTCCATCACAACGGATTGTTTTCCGTTCCCTGGTTCACTCCCTCGTTTTGCGGAGGGGTGCCCAAGTTTCCCAATCCACAATCTTCCTTTTATTCGGTTCCTCAATTTTTAACTTTCTTGATGAATCCCGTGTGGGCGCTTCAAGGTACCTTGTTGATTTTTTCGTCACTGGGGTATTGGGGGTTTTATCTATTGAGCCGTCGGATCTTTGCTGCGTCCCGTTGGACCGCTGTATTGGCATCAGGACTTTTCCTATTTAATGGATTTTTTGTGCATCGTTTGATGGTCGGTCATATGACCTATCATGCTTTCATGGTGCTTCCGATGCTCACGTTTTTGGTGGCTCGTCCTTTATCTTTGCCCGGGAAATCTCCATCGCACGAAGGCTCCAACTCATCGATTTGGTTGTGGCGAGCTGGTTTTGATGTAGTGATAGCCGGTTTGTTAGTGGCGTACATGATTTTTGCGGGGATGGTGAACGTGATTGTGCCGGTCATGATGGCAGTTGTCATGCTGTTGTGCTTGTTTGGCTTGGCAGTACCCTCTCGATTCAATTGGAAACTCGTGAGTGTTAAATTCGTATTGGCCAGCGTTTGGGGAGGAGTGCTTTCAGCAGCCCAATTGGTAGCCGCCCTTTCATACCTCAAACATTTTCCGCGTGATCAATACCGACTGCCTGGATTTGAGAACGTTTGGGATTTGGTCGTGGCGGTGGGACAATCGATTTTTTTCCAGCCTGCTCATGAATTGGTTGCTAAAGCGATGGTCAACATCCAATGGGGGCTGGACCGGCATGAAATGGAATATGGGATCACGTTTATCCCGTTGGCAATCTTGGTGGTCAGCGCCATCTGGCATGGGGTTCATTTCAAACAGATGCCTTGGTGGAAACGGCTGAATTCGATTCAGTGGTTTTGCCTTGTATCCTTGGTCGCCATGCTGGCCGTTCCGTTAGTACTGAACTACTACCAGCCGTCATGGAATTCATTCTTGAAGCAAATGCCGTTGATCAAAAGTAGCAGTTCGTTGGTGCGTTGGTTCTGCATCTACATTCCGGTGTTTATTGTATTCATGGTGTTAGCCATCGAAAATACATCTTTGTTGAAACGAATCGCAATGCCCATTGGGGGGATAGGAATCTTGATATTGGTTGGGATTAACTTTTGGACCGACCGAGGCTTTTACCATGCGCAAAACTATGATTACCAGGCCATCAATCAAGTGCGTGATGTCATCAAAGAAGGCAAATGGTCGCCAGCCATTGATCGAGTTGTGGTTTATACCAACGACAAAGGTGAAATTCAGGTGCCTTTGGACCGAAACAATGTACTTGTGAACGGGCAATCTTATCTGTTCTGCTATGAATCGATTTTTGGTTATCGACTGGAAAACCTACCCCTCAAGAACTTACGACCAGGCCTCACAAATCAGGAATCCAATGGTGTGGTCAATATTAAGAATCCTGCGTGTTATGCGTTTCCCGAAGAAAATCAATGCACTCCAGGCGATCATTTCTCTGTGGCAGAGAAATCCAAAGCCCAGGCCTTCACCAGCTTCCAACCTTACGAGTTTGAAATGCCAACCCGTCAAAAGATGGCCAATTGGTTGACGTTGCTTTCCTTGATTGGAATGATCGGTTTTTGGGGAGGGTGCGGATTCCTATATCTTCGAAAAAGTAAGACGGAAGAGAGGGAGCCGAAAGCAGATCAGCCTCCACAGAACGAAGTCCCTCCACAAAATGGTCGCAGCTCGAAACAGAAAGCTCACAAAAAGAAACGCAATAAGTAGCATCGAAAAAATAACAATGACTTCATTTGCAACTGCCAATGCACGATAAACCGATTATCACTCTCAAAGCGGCCTCAACGTTGGATGGCAAAATTGCTACTGAAACGGGAAATTCCAAATGGATCACGGGGCCAGAAGCTCGACTTGAAGGACATCGACTACGCGCACAGAACGATGCCATTTTGGTAGGAATCAACACCCTCTTGACGGATAATCCTCGACTGAACGTACGAGGGATTCCAGGAGCGATTTCCCCGATTCGCATCGTGTTGGATTCTTTGGGAAGGACCCCGCCGGGTTGCGAATTTCTCAATGCTGACGGGGTGTTGTGCTTAGTTGTAGTAGGGGCACATTGCGAATGGGAGCGATTGACTCATCTAAAACAATCTCATGTTGCGGTGCTACAAGCCCCAACGGCTCGTCCTCAAATCGATTGGTTGCTTAGCCAACTCGCTCAGTATAATATAGGCCAATTGTTAGTGGAAGGTGGTAGCCAGGTTCATGCCAGTTTCATCCGTGCTCGGCGGGCTGATCACTTGGTCCTGTTTTTGGCAGGCAAGTTGATTGGAGGGCAAAACGCCCTGTCCTGGTGTGGCGATCTGGAATGTTTACAAGTGTCGGAGGCACCCCGTTGGAAAATAGGCTCGATCCAAATGGTGGGAGACGACCTCATGATCAACGCAGATTTTATCAAAGATAGCGAAGGAAGCTGATGGAAACGAATAAGACTCAAGAACTCCGGTTTGATAGCATCGAAGAAGCGATTAATGACATTCGTGATGGAAAGATGATCATCCTGGTGGATGACGAAGATCGAGAAAATGAAGGGGATTTGGTTTGTGCTGCCGAAAAGGTCACCCCAGAGATTATCAATTTCATGGCGAAATACGGCCGTGGCTTGATTTGTTTAGCTTTGGATTCTGAACGCGTCGAACAATTGCGTCTGCCTCTGATGGTTGCGCACAATGAATCTGAATTTGGCACGAATTTCACAATCAGTATCGAAGCCGCCGAAGGCGTGACCACCGGAATTTCAGCGGCGGATCGCGCCACCACGGTTCGAGCGGCTATGGCTCCCGATGCCCATGCCAGAGACATTCGCAGTCCTGGCCATGTTTTTCCCCTGAGAGCCAAAGACGGCGGGGTGTTGGTGCGAGCCGGTCAAACAGAAGGTTCTGTGGATCTAACTCGCTTGGCTGGGTTGAGACTCGGCGGGGTGATCTGCGAAATCATGAGCGAAGATGGAACAATGGCTCGTTATGATGAACTGCGCCAATTTGCCGATCAACACGATCTGAAACTCGTCACCATTGCTGATCTCATCGAATACCGAAAACGTAACGAAACCTTAGTCAAAGAAGTCGCGGTTGCGAATTTGCCCACCACAGTGGGAGATTTTCGCATCATTGCCTATCAAAGTGTGCTCGACAATCGAGACTACATCGCCTTGGTGAAAGGAGAATGGGAAGAAGGAGAACCCGTGTTGGTTCGGGTGCATTCCCAATGTCTTACCGGTGATGTGTTTGGCTCAGCTCGCTGTGATTGTGGAAAGCAGCTGTGTGCAGCAATGCAGAAAGTCGAGGAAGCTGGAAAAGGCGTGATCCTGTATTTGCCCCAAGAAGGACGAGGCATCGGTTTGATCAATAAAATCAAAGCCTACAGTCTTCAAGATCATGGGGCCGACACGGTAGAGGCGAACCAAAAACTAGGATTTCGAAGTGACCTCCGCGACTACGGAATGGGAGCACAAATCCTGTCTCGGCTTGGAGTGAGTAAAATGCGACTGATGACCAACAATCCCAAAAAAATTGTCGGCATCCAGGGCCATAATCTGGAAGTGGTGGAACGGGTTCCTTTGGAAACCGACGTGCATCCTGAAAACGCCGACTATTTGCTCACCAAAAAAATGAAAATGGGACATTTGTTGCAAAACGTGTAAAGCGTCTTATTGATCTTCTCATCGTCATCCCACGAAACCTTTGGAGAAAACCGCTATGCACAAACTTCATCACTATGATCTTGCTGTCTTGGGTTCAGGCCCTGCCGGACAGTATGCTGCAATGCAAGCAGTGAAACTACACAAGAAAGTCGTTATGATCGAGAAACTCTCTCGGGTCGGAGGCAGTTCTTTACACACAGGCACAATCCCCTCCAAATCACTTCGCGAAACGGTGGTCCATTTAGGACTGCTGCGGCAGCGGGTGCATGGCATTGATATTTCGTTTCGAGGGCATGTGAACGCCACGGAATTGATGTACCGCAAGGAAGTAGTGATTGATGAACAAGAAAACACATTGCGGCAAAACATTCGGAAAACCAACATCGAACTGATTCAGGGGGATCCAGAGTTCAAAAAACTGGGAGAGGTTGAATTGCCACTTCAAGAGATCGAGCAGTTTCAACCTGAAGTCAAGCCAGCTCCCACTCGCAAACGATCCAAGAAAGCTGCGGCGGAGGCCGAAGAGGCTGCGGCAGATCCCAAAGCACTGAATCAAGACACAGTCGTGTTGCAAGTAGAGATCAAAGGAGAAGATCCTACTTTCATTCGTGCGGAACATTACGTGATTGCGACCGGATCTCGCCCCAATCAACCAACAGGTGTGAAATGCGATGGGGAAAACATTTTGGATTCCGATACCATCCTCAACATGAAAGAGCTGCCCAAAAAACTGACTATTGTTGGGGCCGGGGTGATCGGGTGCGAATATGCCTGTATTTTTGCAAGGATGGGAATTCGCGTGAACCTGATCTCCAAAGACTACGACATTCTGTCATTTCTCGACCATGAGATTTGTGATCGATTGAAACACTACATGCGGAATCAGCGGATCCTTCTACGCTTTGGCGAGGAAGTGACCAAGATTGAAAAGTGTGGAGACAATCGGGTGAAGGTGTACTTGAAAAGTGGCAAAGTGCTGCTCAGTTCGCACGTGCTCATTGCCGCAGGCCGCACTTCAAACACTCGTGGATTGGGTTTGGACCGGATTGGAGTGAAGTTGGGAACACGGGGCCTGATTGAAGTGAATCGAGACAACTACCAAACGACGGCAGAACATATTTACGCTGTAGGCGATGTGATCGGATTCCCGGCTTTAGCCTCTACTGCCATGCTGCAAGGGAGAATCGCGGCATTACATGCTTTTGGCGAATTTCAGAATGAAAAGATGCCAAAAGACCTTCCGTTTGGAATTTGGACCATTCCGCCGGTAGCCATGGTGGGAAAGACAGAAAAAGAATTGACGGATGCGGGAATGCCTTACGAGATCGGTGTCGCCCATTTTAAAGAAATTGCGCGTTCCCACATTATGGGAGAAGAGGAAGGCATTCTGAAGTTGTTGTTTGATCCAAATACTCTCAAATTATTAGGAGTTCACATCATTGGACCGCGGGCAGCAGAATTGATTCATGTGGGGCAAACCGTTATGTCATTGGATGGAACGATCAAATTTTTTGTTAATACGGTGTTCAATCATCCCACCCTAGACGAAGCGTATCGGGTGGCAGCGTTCAATGGGCTGAATCGTTTGACTTTCGACTTGTAGTGTCGGCTTGCCACCCTTTGATTCTCATTCCATTTCTCCTTCTGGTTCATAAGAAGGATACTGCTCCGGAGGCTCGCCAAAACCTTCAAGAAACAACGGTTTGTCTACCGGAGGCCCCTGAGGGTCAACGCGTTCCAGTGTTACCTCAAACTCCCAATTGTCTCCAAAATCAAACAGGTAAATGAAATCGGTTCCGATTTCCAAACCCATTTCTCCCAACACCACATCGGTCGTAAACGGGCCTTCATCCATATCAGGAGAATTGACTTCCGTAATGAAACCATATCGCGTGCGATATCGAAATTGGTAGAGATGGTCGTTGTCGAAATCGAACACATCCAAGATGCCGTCGCTGAGATCTTCCAGCGTCAGTTTGGCCGGAAAAGCGATGCGTCGCCACACCTCGCCTAAAGTGACTTTATACACATAAACGCCATCCTGGAATTCCGGTTGCACCGTGATGATATTGTTCTGCCATTCCGTAAAAAAGTTCTGCAAAGCGGGTTGCCATTCTCCATACGAAACGGTGATATCGAAGTCGTATTCCCACATAAAACCTTTGCTCACTCGCAGGCGATCTAAGAACAAAAGCAGGGCATCTCCAAATGCAGAACGGTGGATGGATTGGATATCCCACCTTCGGTTTTGTGCAGGATTGGTTTTAATGGAAAGGAAGCCAAACATTTCAAACAAGGCCAAAGACAGATGGAAGAAATCAATTCGGGTTGCTTCGATCAGATTAGATTGGCTTTGCCCATCTCTCGCTGAGTCACCCTCCAGCGGAAACCGATGCACATGACCATTATAGATGGAAAACGGATGAGAGAACCGACTTGCCCGTTCCCCGATGGTTTCAACATTTCCTCGGATGAACCAAGCTTCGAGCAGCGTGAAATATTGTTCTGTTGGATTTAAGGAATGCCAGGAAGCCAGGACCTTTTCATCAAGGATCAAATACTGTTTATTCTTTTTCTGAGTCAAGTAGAGGAGTCCGACCGTCCGAAGCAAAAGATACAATCCATTGATATGGGGAAACGATTTTTGTTGAGGGCGTTTCAGGTTCAGGTTCAGAGAGTTGGATAGGCGTTCGTTCAAATCTGCAATATGTTTTATGGGAAATAGTCCGTATTTGCCTCTAGTTTCGATACCTTCAGTTCCTACCCAATCGATAACTATCTGAACATCCTTAAGAATCGTTCCAGGTCCATCTGAAGTCACAGTCAATTGACGTAACTCGTTTTGTTGCTCCGGTGTCAGACCATAGGCATTGTCAATACTGAACTCTTCGTCTTCATGTTTCGGTGCCATGATTTTGCCTTGAAGGAAAGTGAGAGAAACAATGGTTTAGTTGGGTAAAATGATGACGGGTTCCTCGGGATGGGCACGATACAAGATCATGGTCTTGCCAATCGTTTGCACCACTTGAGACTGCGTCTGGATGGAAATCTGTTCGGCACAAGTTCGGACGTCTTCGGGGTAAGATTCCAAGAGCTTGACCTTGATCAACTCATGAGCCGTTAGGCTGGTATCCACTTGTTGGCAAAGTGCCTCGCTCACCCCGAGCTTTCCTACCTGAACCAAGGGTTTCATGGAATGGGCTAGTCCGCGCAGATAGCGTTTTTGTTTTCCGGTTAATTTGGTCTGGGACATACAACTCTAAAAATTTTCGACGTTCTCATAAATTTTAGAAAGGAGCGCATCTGCTTGCTGAGGCGCTAGCGGTTTGATTTTTTCTACCTGGCCTAAGGCTTCAGATTTCAAGCCTTGTCCAATATAGCAATAGGCCAAACCCAAATGCGCTTGGACATGTTGGGGGTCCTGTTTCACGATATATTGTAGTTCCTTGGTTGCCTCTTGTAACTTGCCCTGTGCGTACCATTCGTTGGCAAGAGCCAAGCGGATATCCTGATGCTCTGGGTACCGTTGAGAGGACTCTATCAAAAGTTGGTGTAATTTCTCCCATTGCTCAGTCTGTTGGAAGCCATCTGCAATGAGCAAAACCAAATCTGCATGCTGAGGATACTCTGCAAGCATGCTTTGAAACAACGCATATGCCTCCTCCGGTTGTTTCAAACGCAATAAAACGTTCACAAGTGCAATCCCTGATTCTTCTTCGTGTGGATCCAATTGAAGAACTTCTTGTAGGGTCGCTTTTGCCTCGACAAAGTTTCGTTGCTCGAGCCGGAGATTGGCTTCACGTTTCATCTGGGCAATGGCCTCATGATTTGCTGCTTTTTGAAACCAACTTCGAAGCTTCTGAAACATTATCCAGTTTGGATCGAGTCCGAGGAAGTCCACCGATCTGAAATTCGGAGAAATCAAAGACGATTCTGTAAACTGACATAAGCAGAAGGGATTGACAAGCACTCCCCGACACAACAATTTGACCGTCTGAAAGTGCTATTTGAGAAGAGATTATAATGCGGTGGACGTGGGGTCGAACAAATTCAATCCCAATCAAAAAGACTTGCGCAGAAGATAGTTGACATATGCATCGAGTCGCTCCAATTCACACTGCTGTTGCACACTTCGATTTGGCAAATCTTCCAGATAGAGCAATCGTGCTTTCACTACTTCGGGTGGGGTTTGGACCACCTGTTTGGCAGAAATAGGGGGAGGAGCTTTGGGTTGTTCTTCCTTTTTTGTCGATGGAGAAGACGATTTGTGGAACGAGAATCCTCGATGATTCGGATCCGCTCCAACAGTGTTGCTTTTGTCGCCAACTAACAGCACTTTATCCACCTTTCCTAATCGCATTACCAATTCTCGTTTCAAAAAGGTCCCTCCAAAGACGAGTAACGCTTTTTGTCCATTGGCTCCGTAAATTGGAAAGAGGAGTGTGTTTCTGGGAAATCCGAGATTTTTCACACGGTAACAGTCAGAAAAGTCAGGAGCTTTTCCCTCAGTCAATTCAAAGATTTGCTCGAACTGTTCGCGACGTATCCGAAGGCTCTGCTTCAGCTTGTCAGGAATATTCCGATTCATACGAAAGGTGAGTCCGTTGATCAAATACCCACGTTCGTCAGAAGAATCATTTTTGGTGGTGTTGGAGATGACGGCAAGGCCGCATCGCCACCCTTGAATGGCGATCACAAACAAATTGTCCAACACCCGCTCCCAATCGGTTCGAGAGGTGATGTGGACGTAATTCCCCGCCACTCCGTTTTTTTTGGCAAGTAAACTAAACATGGTTCCCTCCTTTAAGTACATTCAACACCAGGATGCAAATGAGATATCCCGTCCCTGGGAAAAAATCGGCATCCTCTCCGGGGTTTGCCGAACCATTACGGTTTCGGTTGGCATTACATGGAAAGCTTCTTTTTCTTACATTCTACAAATTTCATACCATCGTTTCACAAAATCCGAACGGGCGATAACGAAGGTTCGAGTATTCGCTGGGAGGTGCCCCAGAACCCGCATTGTAGAGACAAAAAAACGATAAAAAACCTCGTGAATCGGGAAGGCGACCGGGAATTACTTGGAACGGACTTAATCTTGGAAGAGATCTCTTGCGCCAAGATTCTTTTTTCTTGTGCCGAAAGATGGTCTTGGGCGAGTGTGGAGTTTGGGAATCGGAGTTACAACAAGAGAGCTGGAATCGGGGGACCACATTTTATTTGTCTCTCGAAGCACGTCTCGATAGCGTTCGTAAGTATCGATCACTTGTTGATAGTGCTGGGTTCGGTAGGCCACGATGCGGTTCATTTGTTCCACAAAGGTTGGGATGAAACGGACATCATGTTGAGCATGTTCGTTCAAGAATTGCTGAAATACCCAATACTGGAAATCATCGGTTTCCATAATTTCCGGAACTTCAGGATACAGATCAATCAGCTCTTCTAATGTACAAGGCTCCAGATGCGTTGCCAACTCAGCAGGTAAACCAATCTCTGCACGATGCCGTTCGCAGCAATGCAAGCAGATGAAAGTGCTGATCGTGTGGATTTGAGTCGACATGGATTTCAATGCTTATTAGGAGTTGGGAACAATTAAAAAACACGTTGAAAAGGACAAATGGAAACCATTTCTATTAGAGATATCGAATAGAAGCTGAGCAATAAAGTTCAATTGGTTTGCCACACCTCCTCTTGTATCGCAAGTCGATACGGGGAAGCGCGATTGGCAATCTCCATGTATCTGCAGAACGATTGCTGGATCTTTGTGACCATAGATAATAAAAACTGAAACACTTTTTTTATTGGAAAACCCGATCCCATTCCCTCGTTTTATGAGGCAGGTGGGATCTCGAACCATCGGTTGAGAAAGGAATAGTTATGGCCTTGATTCGTCGCGCTTGCTTAGACGATGCAAAGAGAATTTGGCAGATCCAAACGGATTCAATTCGAAGCGTCTGTCGAACCCATTACCAACCCGATGTGATCGAAGCCTGGGCGTCCCAATTGAAACCCAGCTCTTACGAAGTCCCGATTGAAGAACGAGAAGTTATCGTCGCTGAACAACACGGGCAGGTGGTTGGATTTGGTCAATTAAACCTAGAAACCCATGAAATGGAGACGCTTTATGTCGATTCGGAACAAATCGGAAAAGGAATTGGTGCTGAATTGCTTAAAAGTTTGGAATCCATCGCTCACCAAAATGGGGTGATCGAACTTAAAATTGCGTCTTCCCTCAATGCGGTTTCGTTCTACCAAAAACATGGCTATCAACAAATCTGTAAGATGCCAGAAGAAGTTCCTAGTCCGGTATTGGTTTGCGTGGGAATGTCGAAATCACTGGACAATGCTTCATCGGAGCTAAAATTTAGTGAAAGCCAATCAAATTAAGGTCTCAAACAAGGATGTTGCATGAAACAAATCGTACAAACAATGAAAGGTGGCAATCTTACTTTAGAAACGGTGCCTCCACCCGCTTTGCGTCCTGGGGGAGTCTTGGTCCGTACCGCAGCCTCTTTGATCAGTGCTGGAACCGAAAAAATGTTGATTGACTTGGCCCAAAAAAGCTTGGTGGGTAAGGCCCAAGCCCGTCCTGATTTGGTTCGCCAGGTGCTCAACAAAGCCCAAAAAGAAGGCTGGCTCAACACCTACCAAAATGTGCGTAGCAAACTGGAAAAACCCATGCCGTTGGGCTACAGCGCGGCTGGTATTGTGGAATCGATAGGGGCCGAAGTCACTCAGTGGAAAGTCGGAGATCGAGTTGCCATTGCTGGGGCAGGGTATGCGAATCATGCAGAACTCAATTACGTGCCGAACAACTTGGTTGCTTCGATTCCTGATTCGGTTTCGTTTGAGGAGGCGGCGTATACAACAGTGGCGAGTATCGCCCTGCAAGGAGTGCGGCTAGCACGTCCCGAATTGGGAGACTTGGTGGCGCTGAGCGGACTGGGGTTGATCGGGCTGATCACCCTGCAATTGCTCAAGGCCAACGGGTGCCGAGTGATCGGTATGGATTTTGATGCCAAAAAGGTGGAACTCGCTCGAACCTTGGGGCTGGATGAGGCGGTCCTTCTTCCAAACCAAGATCCTGTCAAAGCAGTGGCTCATTTTACCAACGGACGGGGAGTCGACCACACGGTCATCACCGCCTCCACAACCAGCAATCAACCAGTAGAAATCGCTGGAGAGTTGACCCGTCGCAAAGGCCAAGTGGTGGTTGTGGGAGCAGTGGGAATGAATATCCCTCGCGACCTCTATTATAAAAAGGAATTGGAAGTTAAGATTTCCATGTCTTATGGACCGGGACGCTATGATCCAAGTTACGAAGAAGGCGGGGTCGACTATCCGTATGACTACGTGAGATGGACGGAGCAACGAAACATGGAAGCGATCTTAAACCTCATGGCCCAAAAACGTTTGAACATGAAAGAATTGACGACCCACCATTTCCCCTTCGATCAAGCAATGGCTGCATACGGATTGATTCAATCGGCTAAGGAACCCTATGTCGGGGTGATACTAGATTACGACACACAAAAACTGCAGGACCCGGTCGTGTTATTGCAACCCAAGCAAAGCGAGCCGTTGGCACCCCAAGTATCCGATCAATTGCGGATTGGATTTGTGGGAGCAGGAAACTATGCGACCTTGCATCTGTTGCCACACTTAGAAAGCGATCCTTATGTGCAAATGGGAGGATTGGTCACGGCAACCGGAATCAACGCACGTCAAAAGGCCGACAAATTTGCTTTCAGTTATTGTTCCACCGCTTTGGATTCCTTGTTGAACGACGATTTGCTGCATGCCATTTTTATCGCAACGCGTCATGGAACTCATGCCGACTACACCCTACGAGCGCTTGCAAAAGGAAAGCATGTTTTTGTTGAGAAACCGATGGTGGTTTCGGAAGAAGAACTCCATGCTGTTTGTGACGCCTATCACCAAGCCAATCAAAAACGTCCCACTGCGTTGATGGTGGGCTTGAATCGCCGTTTTGCTCCAATGACCACCCAGTGCAAAGCATTCTTTCAAAATCATGAGCCTAAACATCTGCTGTACCGCGTCAATAGTGGACATATCCCGACGTCATCATGGATTTACGATGCGGCGGAAGGGGGCGGCATGCTGGTCGGAGAAATGTGTCATTTTATCGATCTCATGCAGTTTATCACTGAAGAACGTCCGGTTCGGGTTCAGGCTCAAAGTCTCACGCTCAATAACCAAGCGATTGCCGACCAAGACAATCTGACCTTGACCCTTGAGTTTGATCGGGGATCAGTGGGAACACTGTGTTACAACACGGTGGGCGACAAAGCAGCTGCCAAGGAGCGTTTGGAAGTGTATGGCGGTAATAAAGTGGCAATACTGGACGATTTCCGAACCTTGGAACTCACACGCAACGGGCGGCAAGATCGACACAAAGCGGCCAATCAAAATAAAGGGCAAGCGGATCAGATGAAAGCTACCGTGGAGGCCTTTCGTTTACATGGAAAAGCTCCAATCCCTTTTGAGGAGTTAGTCGGGGACATGCAGGTTGTATTTGCTGCAAAAGCGTCATTGGCCACGGGTCAGCCTGTCAAAATTTCTCGAATCGTTTAAAACTTTTGAAAAGAACTGAAGTACAGCATTTGGTCTGCAACTGAATATCGATTCTCCAAAAGCAAGGATGCAGCAAAAAATCTCTCAGTATTACCACACGCTACGATACCTCCAGCCTATCCAAATCTATGGCAGGTTGTGGGCCTTAGTGAAAAAGAAACTGAAGCGAATTCATGTGGCATCGGTTCCTGGTTCGCTTTCTGGAAGGCTTCAACCCAAATTTCCTTTTCTGCACCATGATCCTTGGAATCACCGAGGAGCACTTCAACAAGGGCGGTTCTGTTTTTTAAGAGAATCGACGGATCTGAAACGACCCGTCGGTTGGTCGGCGGGGGATCGCTCCCTCCTTTGGCAATTCAATTTGCATTACTTTCACTATTTGCCACTGCTCGATTCTGAGGACCAAATCGAATTCTGTCATGAGTGGATTCAAGCCAATCCCACAGGGTGCACGGTGGGTTGGCACCCTTATCCCACCGCATTGCGCATCGTGAATTGGTGTAAGGCCAATTTGCAGAATCCCACGGTGCAGCGCAGCTTGTACCAGCAGGCTGCTTTTTTGTTTCGGAATCTGGAAGTGTATCATCCAGGGAATCATCTACTGGAAAATGCCAAAGCCTTGATTTTCGCCGGAACTTTTTTTCGAAGACAGGGAGAAGCCGAGCAATGGCTCCGACGAGGGTGGCAACTCATGATGCGGGAAACCCCCATACAAGTCCTTGAAGATGGAGGATATTTTGAGCGGAGCACGATGTATCATGCCCTCATGTTAGAAGCCTACTTGGACATCTTGAATATCCTTCCTTCGGAGTTGCCGGGGCGAGAAAAATTTGAATCGGCTGCAAGAAAAATGTCTGATTTCTTGGCTTCGTTGGTACATCCGGATGGGAGTTTGGCCTTGTTCAATGACTCGACTCAGGAAATCGCTCCCCCTCCCCAAACGTTGCTAAAGTATGCTCTTGATCTTTTGAAACATCCTGCCACAAAAAAACATACCTTTTCCGATAGTGGTTTCTTCCGGCATGAAACGGACTCCTTGTATTGGATTGTGGATGGAGGTCCCGTTGGTCCCGATTTTTTACCTGCCCACGCTCACGCTGATACGTTCAGCTACGAAGTTTCTTTTCATGGAGTGCGGTTTGTGGTGGACAGTGGTGTCTATGAATACAAACCGGGTCCTATGCGGGACTATGTTCGCAGCACTCGCGCCCACAACACGGTTTGTGTGGATCGTTTGGACCAAGCCGAATGCTGGAGCAGCTTCCGTGTCGCTCGACGTTTTCGACCCTATGATGTGACTTTTTATGAAAGCGAAGAGGATTGCCGCTTTGAAGGAAGTTTCTCGGGATATGCCACGCTGCTCGAGGATGGAATCGTGCACCATCGACAAGTGTTGGGACATTCCCATCCACGAAAGTTAGCAATTCATGACTCGATTCACGGCCGGGGCATTCACCTTGTGGAAAGCATGATTCATTTGCATCCCGAAGTGCAGATCCGGCCTCAGGCCGATGGGCTTCGTTTAGAACGGTCTGGTGTGGTGGCACATCTGGAAATCGAGAAAGGGGAGTACCATCTGGAAACGGGTTGGCATTGCCCAGAATTTGGAGAACGGTTGGAGAATCGTGTGATCGTGATTGGATGCGAGCAGTCCTTGCCTTTGAATTTGATTTACACGTTTCACTATTAAATTTTTTGCATCAAACCGGTTATGCATCTTTTATTCATCAGCAATTATTTTCCGCCTGAAGTGAATGCTCCGGCAACACGGCTTATCGAGCATGCCCGCCAATGGGTGAAGGATGGCCATTCGGTAGAAGTGCTCACCAGCGTTCCCAACTATCCAGAAGGAAAGCTTCATGAAGGATATCGCAACCGCTTTCAACAAGAGACAGTCGAAGGCATTTTAGTCACGCGTGTCCCTATGTATATTGCTGAAAACAAGGGGCTGGTGTTACGCACGCTGAGCTATGTATCGTTCATGCTAACAGCGATTTTGTACTGTGGGCGTATCCACCAGAAACCAGATGTGATTGTCGCCACATCCCCTCAATTGTTTGGTGCGATTGGTGGGTACCTGATTGCAAAATTCAAACAGGTCCCGTTTGTGATGGAAGTCCGTGACTTGTGGCCGGAATCGATCATGGCTGTAGGCGCTATGAAACCGTCGTTGCCTTTGCAATTCTTCCAGAAGGTGGCGGATTTCATGTACCGGACCTCGCATCGAATTATCGTGGTCACCGAATCGTTCAAACCGGCTATCGTGGAACGGGGAGCGGATCCAGATAAGATCACAATTTTGAAAAACGGAGCCGACCTAGAATTTTATTCCCAACCTTTGGACGAGCGATTGCTAGAAAACCTGAAAGCCGAGTATCAAATCCAAGGAAAGTTTGTGGTTTCCTATATCGGAACCATCGGCATGGCCCATCGTGTGGATGTGATGCTAGAGGCAGCTCAACGCTGTCAAAATCCTGATATCGTATTTTTGGTGGTAGGCGCAGGTGCCGAACGCGCCACGTTGGAACGCCGACAAAAAGAACTCCAACTTTCCAATTTTCGACTCGTGGAGCGACAACCCAAAGAGCGAATCCCTTACCTTCTTGCACTCACGGATGCGAGCTTGGTGCATCTACGAGACACTCCTACTTTTCGGAAAGTGATCCCCTCCAAAATGTTCGAAGCGATGGTGATGCGGACCCCCGTTATTTTAGGGGTCGCAGGCGAAGCACAATCGATTTTAGAAACGGCTCAAGCGGGAATTTCGATTCCATCCGAAAACCCCGAAGCCTTGATGGAAGCGGTTCTCAAACTTTATGAAAACAAAGAATTGTATCAAAACATGGCCAGCAGTGGTTACAACTTCGTGCGAACAAACTACGATCGCCAGAAAATCGCTCGACAGTATTGGGCTTTCTTGGAAAGCATTGTGGATCCATGAATTTGGAACGAAACGCACCCATTTTTAGCGAGAAATTATGACCTCTAAAAAAGTACTGAATGTGGTGGGCGCACGCCCCAATTTCATGAAAGTGGCTCCCTTACACCGTGCCTTTTGTGCCCATGGCGCTTTTCAATCGATGATCGTTCATACCGGTCAGCACTACGATGAAAAAATGAGTGATGTGTTTTTCCGGCAGTTGGAAATGCCCCAACCGGATGTCTATTTGGGCATTGGGAGCGGCACGCATGCCCAACAGACGGGCAAAATCATGATGGCCTTTGAAGAGGTGGTGTTTCAGGAAAAACCGGATTTGGTGTTGGTGGTCGGTGACGTGAATTCGACGATGGCGTGCAGTGTGGTCGCGACCAAATGCCATATCCCGGTGGCCCATGTGGAAGCAGGGTTGCGCAGTCGAGATCGCAGCATGCCCGAGGAGATCAACCGCATTCTCACCGATAGCATCTCCGATTTTTTACTCGTTACAGAACAAAGCGGCCTCAAGAACTTAAAAGCGGAAGGCATTTCTGATGAAAAAGTCTTTTTTACAGGAAACGTGATGATCGACTCCTTGGTGCATTTCCGAGAAAAAGCCGCACAATCCAGCATCTTGCAAGATTTGAAAACCACCCCCCAAGACTACGTTCTGATGACCATGCACCGTCCCGTCAATGTGGACACAAAAGATGGATTGCTCCGATTATTGGAAATCTTAGAACACGTGACCTCTTTGAAACGAGTTGTGTTTCCAATCCATCCTCGCACGATGAATCGCTTCGAAAGCTTTCAGTGGTCGGAACGACTACGTCAAATCCCTCAGCTGACTCTGCTGGAACCTTTGGGCTATCTCGAATTCCTATGCTTGATGGACAATGCCGCTTTGATGATCACCGATTCCGGAGGCGTGCAAGAAGAAACCACCTATCTTCAAGTCCCATGTCTCACACTCCGCGAAAGCACGGAACGTCCGATCACGGTGGACTTGGGCACAAACGAACTCATGCCTCTGGATGCCAAAACTGTGAACCAACGAGTGACGGAAATTCTAAATGGCAACCGCAAACAAGGAGCGATCCCCCCTTTATGGGATGGAAACGCCGCGATCCGGATTGCCGATGTTTTGGCTAATGTTTGACCCTACACTCAATTTTTAAACCATTCCTCTCTCCCATAGGAAAGCGATGCAACAATCGATAGTCCATGTCGCCTTGGTCGTTCGTGATTATGACGAAGCCATTGAATTTTATACACAAACCCTTCACTTCACCTTGGTGGAAGACACCTATCAACCGGAACAAGACAAACGCTGGGTGGTGGTTGCCCCTCCAGGGTCAACGGGCACCAACCTGCTTTTGGCCAAAGCATCCAAACCAGAACAAGAGTCCTCCATTGGAAACCAAACGGGAGGCCGTGTATTCCTGTTTTTGAACACCGACGATTTCTGGAGAGATTACAATGAGATGGTATCTCGTGGAGTGCGTTTCGTTAGAGAACCACAAGAACAGCCTTATGGCACCGTCGCTGTATTTGAAGACCTGTATGGAAATTTGTGGGACTTGCTGCAACTGAAAAATAAATGATCGGAAACCCAGGCGAACTCTTTTTAAAACCTCCTGTTGCATGCCTTTTTCGAAATCTCATCGCGGTGTTGAACCGCTCAAAAAATCGTCCTTATTTTTCTGTGGCAATCGCCACGCTCCCTGAGGTAAATAAATTTAACGGTATCAGTGCATTCCGCTAACGTACATTTCATCAAACAAATTTTGGGAGGCAATATGCTGAAGACTTTTTGGTGGAGTGCCGGGATCATCCTGTTTTTATTATTTCCAGGGATGGTCGGGGCGCAAACCGACGAAGACGACGAATTATTCAATGACGAACCCTTGGCATCTGAAGTTGCAATTGGAAATGACGTGAGCATTGGAGGTGCGAAGGTCGTGTTTTCCGGCAGCATCGATGCACGACTGGTTCACACAGGAGAAGCCATCAGTTGGAAACAAGGAGGGCGTGGATTAACCCGCTACGGTGGTACAGATACGGATAAGGGAGCGGAACGGGACGACTTGGGAGACCAACGAACGACTTCGTTTGAGCTGCCTCAAATCACTTTAGTGACTGACGTGCTGATCAACCAGCAACTCAGCGGATTCATTCAACTCAATTATGATGACCATTTCGATACCCTTCGCAAGAACGGACGCATTGGAGTCGTGGAGGCGTATCTACGCTATGAACGCCTATTGGAAGGCAACCACCGGCTAGAATCTCGCTTCGGGATCACCATTCCTCCGATCTCGTTGGAACATCCTGAAACCGGTTGGAATACGCGCTACACGATCACGCCATCGGCAATCAACACTTGGGTGGGTGAGGAGTTCCGGGCCATTGCACTTGAACTGAATTATCATCATGAGTTCAGCGCATTATACAGTTTAGATTTTATGGTGGCTCCGTTTTCAGGAAACGATCCAGTCGGGTCCATATTGTCTTGGCGGGGATGGGCCTTGCACGACTATCAATTGACAACGGGGTCTCGTCTGAAAACACAAACCGTGGTTCCCGAAACTATCGTCCCTCGTGGTGAATGGGTGGAGCCTTTCAAAGAATTGGATGGCAGAATGGGGGTGTTCACCAAAATCAGCTTCACTCGTGCTGAATCTTGGTCAGCCCATTTGTTTGTCTACGACAATTTGGCAGATCAAACGGCAAAGGAGTATTCCACCTTGGAATATGCCTGGCGCACGCGGTTCACCCAACTGGCTTTGGAATGGCATCCCACCGACCAATTTACTGTTTTGGCACAGGCCATGGCAGGGAACACACAAATGGGAGATCGACCCCGGCCCAATGTCGATAACGATTTTGAGGCTTGGTATGCGCTTGTTAGCTTTGCCCAAGCAGGACATCGAGTCAGTTTTCGCTATGATGCCTTTTTGGTCACCGATGAAGATTGGGTAAAAACCGACTTGAACGACTCCGAAGGTATTGCAGCTACATTGGCCTATCTCCACACCTTCGATAGTTCGATTCAATTGGGAGCGGAATACCTTCATATCGATAGCGAGCGGGTCGGGGCGGAAGGCTTTGACGAAGACGATGATCCAGACGACGATCTCACCCAGTTTATGGTACGGGTGTTGTTCTGAAGTCACATCAAAAATTGAACAAACCATAGGGGGCAGGAAATGAAAAAAAGCATCTGGAAGGTAATCATCGTCGGAATATGTTTGGGTTTGTTGGTCACATGTTCACTCAGAAACGATGATGAAGATTCCACCGACGGATCAACCCTTTACGAGCGCTTGGGGGGGGAAGAGGCAATTGCCGCAGTGGTGAAAGACATGACGGCGCGAGTGGCTGCGGATGACCGGATCAACCAATTCTTTGCCAAAACCAACATACCCAAGTTCGAACGCTTGCTTGCTGAGCACCTATGCTTATTGACAGGGGGCGGATGTCGGTATACGGGGCGAGACATGTTCACGCTGCATCAAGGCATGGGAATTACAGAAGACGACTTCAATGCTCTGGTTGAAAATTTGGTCGCCACGCTGGACTCCTTTCAAGTGCCAGAAGCCGAAAAAGCGGAACTGTTACAAATCTTAGGAGGGCTAAAAACCAACATTGTTCAGAAGTGAATTTCGGGATGCAACGTATTCTTCCTTTGGCCTGTCTGACCTCAGTCGCTATCCTCGTGTTCATATTGTATGCCCCTGCACTGGATAGCGATTACCTCTTAGATGACCTCGTCTTAATTCAAAAAGACTCTCTCCTGACTTCTCCCAACGGCATTATATCGATTTGGACGGCTCAAGAAGATTCTATCGGTTGGCCGTATATACCTTTGACTCGCACCTCGTTTTGGCTCGAACGGCAAATATTTGGGGAGAACCTCCGTGTATCCCACAGCATCAACGTGATTTTACATATCGTAACCGTCGGGTTGTTGTGGTTGGTGTTTCGGCGGCTAAAAATTCCCGGGGCTTGGGTGATGGTCGTTTGTGTGGCGTTCCATCCGATTTTTGTGCAGTCGGTGGTGTGGCTGACACAACGTAGGAACTTGCTGGCAGGGATTTTTTACATCCTGACACTTTGGAGCTTCGTCGAAGCAGAACGTTCCGGGAAAAAGACAACGTATCTAGGTGCTGTTGTCTTTTTTGCCTTGGCCATGCTCAGTAAATCGTCTCCGGTCATGTTGCCTGTAGTGTTAATCTTGGTGCGCTATTGGCAGCGTCTCTCTTGGAACGCTTTGGTGTGGCTCCGCTTGATTCCATTTTTTGCAATATCGATTGCTTTCGCCGCGATTCGGGTTTGGTACGAATACAATGTGTTTGGTGTATCTCGTCCTGAATTTGATCTCAACTTTGCAGATCGTTTGCTGATTGCGATTCATGTCCCCTTCTTTTATTTGCAAAAGCTATTTGCTCCTTACCCGCTGATTTTCACCTATCCCAAATGGTCATTCGAGGTTATCTCCCCTTCTTTGTTGCTTCCGGCGATTTCGATCCTGATTGGGGGGAGCCTGTTGCTGTATAAACATCAAACTTGGGGGCGTGGGGTCGCTTTAGGGCTGGGTGTGTTTGGAGTGACCTTGTTTCCGGTGATGGGGTTTTTTGACAATGCCTTTCATCGCTTTTCTTACGTATCCGATCATTGGGTCGCGTTGCCGAGTCTGGCAATTTTCTTTCTCGTGGCTTTGGCGGTTTCTGAAATTTCTCAGTCGATTTCCAAACGAATCCCTCGAATTCAAGCTAGGGTGATTCTGCCAATTGCTCTGGCGATTCCACTTTGTGGTCTCACCTGGAATCAGGTGCAAGACTACCGCACTCAGCTTTCATTGTGGCAAGCGACGGTCGAAAAAAACCCCCAATCGTGGGCAGGGTATTCAAATTTGGGTTTGGTGTATCTTGCCCAACAAGACTATCCAAAAGGAATCGATGCACTCAACAGAGTGACCGAACTCCGAGGACCCCACGCACCGTCTTTGGCCTTGTTGGGAAAGGCCTACCACATTCAAAAACAATACGCACACGCCATTCAAGCCTTAGACAGCGCAATTCAAGCAGACCCAGAGCACGCTCCTGCTTACATCTATCGAGCTGCAATTTTGATCGAACAGCAGGCTTATGCCTTAGCGCTTCAAAGCTTAAATCGTGGTTTGGAATTATCCCAATCTATCGACTATTATCGTGCCACCGTGGACTTACCACATGCTTATTCCCTCAAAGGGCAGGCTCATCTTCAATTACAGCAGTTCCCTCAAGCGTTGGAAAGTTTCACACAGGCCATCCGCTTACAACCCAGCAACATCGGCAACCACCTGGGCCGAGCCTATGCTCTCATCCAATTGAATCGATTGTCGGAAGCGTGTGAAACCTTCCAATTGGTCTGCCAGCTCGGCGAATGCCAGTACTGGAAAAACGCTTGTTCTTAAGAGCTATCCCCCCACTTTTTTCACTTTCCTTAATTTAACGTGAGTCTGGGACAAATAACGGTTAGTAACTTCTTGAAACACGAATGAACTCCCCTAACAATCCGTTGTTATAATTATATTTTTAAAAAAAAAAGAAATGACTAATGGCAACATTGCCAAGTTCTGCACTGGAAATTTACTATTTCTTTCGTTAGCAATTGACAGGTAAGAGGCATCGTATCTAGGTGATATTATTCATAAAAAGATTTATGAGGAGACCTTACTGCTGATGTCTATTTATCTCACGCTATGGATTCGATTCTTTGCCTGGATCGTCGCTCCACTGGTTGCTGTGACGCTCGGAGTCGTCGTGTATCTAAAAAGCGACCTTCCCCAAGGCGAGAGTCGAGTGGTAATCGAGGGACAGCAAGGCCCGATAGAAATTATTCGCAATGCGGAAGGGGTTCCTCGAATCGCAGCGCAGACCGATGCCGATGCATTTTGGGCAATCGGGTATGTGCACGCCCAAGAACGATTGTGGCAAATGGAGCTTCAACGCCGACTTGGAGCGGGTCGACTCAGTGAATTGTTTGGTATCGAAACCCTGATCTCAGATGAATTCATGCGAACTTTAGGGGTGTACCGTAGTGCCAAGGATTCGTGGAAAATACTCACCCCTCGTGCTCAAAAAAGCCTTCAAGCTTACTCAGATGGTGTGAACGCATGGTTGAATGAAGACCCTGTTTTGCCACTTGAATTTTATATGACGCTGCACCGGCCTGAACCCTGGTCGGTATACGATTCATTGGTCTGGGTGAAAATGATGGCACTCAATTTGGGAGAAAATTACCGTCATGAACTGCTCCGTCGATTGTTAGTACAGGAACTTGGACTCCAACGAGCCTCCGAAGTACTTCCTGGCTATCCTAGTGACGGAATCACCATTTTGTCATCTTTGGATACTCATCGGCAATCGGTTTCGGACTTGTTGGAATGGAGTCAGGCATTTCAGCAACAGATGGGGATTGGTGGTGAATACGTTGGCAGCAATGGATGGGTGGTTCATGGTCGTCATACTCAGTCAGGGAATCCGTTATTGGTCAACGATCCCCACTTACCGCTTCGTATTCCCTCGTGGTGGTATCTGGCTGAACTGCAAGGCGATTCTATTCATGTGAAAGGTGCCACATTGCCTGGGCTTCCTTACGTCGTGTTAGGACACAATGAGCACATTGCCTGGGGAGGCACGAGCATGGTGCCCGACGTTCAAGACCTTTACTTGGAAAAGGTGGATTCGCAAAACCCGGATCTTTACGGAACGGAACATGGGTTAGAAAAAATGGAAGTGGTGGAGGAATTCATCCAAGTGCGTCCCCCCTTTCCCAGTTTTCTGCGAGAACCTTATGAACCCTTGGTTTGGAGGTCACGGCGCACTCGGCATGGTCCGGTGATCAGCGACATTTTTTCGAGGTTGGGCGAACCGATTGCCCTTCGTTGGAATGCTTTGGAAACGACCGATACCAGTTACGAAAGCTTCTTGAACATCAATTACGCCCGGAACTGGAAGGAGTTTCGAGAAGCCTTGAGGGGGCATGTCGCGCCGAATCTGAATTTTGTGTATGCCGACCGAGAAGGAAACATCGGGTATACAGCATCTGGAAAGATCCCCATTCGCCAAACGGGCAATGGCAGTTTGCCCGTTCCGGGATGGTCAGGAGACCACGAATGGATCGACTGGATCCCATTCGATGAGTTACCTCACCGACTCAATCCAGACACCGGGTTTTTGGTTACTGCCAATCAGAAGATCGTTCCTGATTCCTATCCCTATCATTTGACGGTGGATTGGGCGCGACCTTACCGAGCGCAACGTATTGCCGATCTACTGAAACAGAAAATTCGAGTTTCTGACAAATTAACCGTAGCGGACATGGCCACCATCCAAGGAGATCAAAACAGTCTACAGACACAAGAGCTGCTGCCGTTCTTATTAAGAATCGATCCTACAAACGCCCAGGAGCGTGAAGCTCTCGAATACTTAAGGAATTGGGATGGCGTGAGTGATCAGAGCAGCGTGGCGGCTATCTTGTATCGAGGATGGGTCAAGCACTTGCTCACCGAAATGATTGAAGACGATTTGTGGGGGGTGTGGACTCACTTCCGCCGTGCTGATTCCTTGCAAACTTTCTTAACGCGGCACAACCCTTTTTTTCTAAGAACGGTTTTGGAAACAGACAATCAAACCTGGTGTGACGATATTCAGACGTCCGAATCGGAAACTTGTCAAAGATTGGTCCATAGGGCCTTTCAGCAAAGCCTGGAGGAACTAGAATTGTTGTTAGGCAATGATATGGAGGATTGGCACTGGGGTGAACTCCATCAAGCTCAATTCAATCATATGCCGTTCAGTGAAGTACGGGTGATTGAGAAACTCTTTCATCGCGAGGTGCCCCACGGAGGAGATGCCAATACCGTGAATGTAGCCCCTGCAAATTTTAACGATGAAGACGAATTCACTCAAAGTTATGGGGCCTCATATCGCCAAATCATCGAACTGGGAAAGGAGCCTCGTGGACACTTTTTGCTGCCAACGGGTCAGTCTGGGAATCCATTGAGTTCGCATTATGACGATCTGATCGAGCGGAATCTCAATTTACAATTTTTGTCGCCGCAATTTGGGGACGGAAGCCCCAAGCCTTGATGGATTTGCCTAGATCCTGACAGGAAATCAGAATCCTAACAAATTGATAGTATGACTTTGATGAGCCTACTTTTAGAAAAATCGCCCAATAAAGTGTTTCTCTCCATCGTTCTTGGAGTCTTGGCTGGGTTTGCTTACTCGTCATTGATCCCCCTAACATTGATTGCCATTGAACCCTTGCCATTTCGACTGTTCGAAGCTCGGCAGCCGGAAGGTTATTGGATCGGAAGTATCGAAATTACGAAACCGCGTTTGGCGCTCACATTTCTGGGAGTGTGTTTGTTCATCATGATCATGCGAGCCTTGTCACAAATTTTGTTGGCAAGGGTCTCAATCTCCGCAGCAACCGATCTTAGGATTCGGTTGTATCAACGTATTTTGCGCATGCCCATTCAAGCGCTAGAGACAATGGGATCCTCTCGTTTGTTGGTGGCGCTGACAATGGATATCCCTCAAATCATCAACGGGATATCCATCATGCCGATGGTTTACATCAATGTGGTGGCGGTGATTGGGTTGTTGGGCTTTGTATTCTACCAAGATGCGGATGTGTTTTACTTTGTGATCGGGGCGTTGGTCTTTGGTGTGGTGACTTATCGTGTCGCCATCCTATGGGGGGCGAGCTACATCAAACAGGCCCGCGTGACGTTTGAATCATTACAAGAATCCATGCGGGGGCTTCTGTATGGCGCGAAGGAACTCAAACTCAATCAGGAAAAACGGCAGGCCTTTTGGGGGGAAGATCTGATTGCGGCTGAAGACCAGTACACGAAACATCTGAAAAACGGAAAGACCATCTTAAACGCGGCTGTTTCTTACGGCGATTTGATCGCATTTGTCGCACTAGGCATGGTGATTTTCATTTTAGTGGAAGCGTACACTCTTCCTCAAGATGTGATGCTAGGAACCCTCATGGCAATGCTTTACATCACCACTCCGATGGTGGCCATACTCAACAACCTTTCCACGATTCAAGAAGCCAAAGTCTCTTTGGCCAGTGTGCATCGTTTACTTCAATCGATGCCCGAAGAGTCTCAGGGGGATGCTCCAAAAGACGAATGCCCGCAGTGGGAGTGTATCCGGTTAGAACGCCTCACTCATGAATATCCTGGGTTGGCAGAAAAAAATCACTTTGTGCTGGGACCTATCGATCTAACGCTACGGAAAGGGGAAATCACGTTTTTGGTTGGTGGAAACGGTTCGGGCAAATCCACATTGGGCAAGTTGATCGCTTTGCATTACTTCCCCACAAGCGGTGCTTTGTCGTTTGATGAAGTGATCATTGATGAATCCAACCGCAATCTTTATCGAGAAGCGATCTCGGCAATCTCTACTGATTTCTATTTATTTTCCAAGATTGCGGGGGTCGCCAACGTTGAGGAATTGGACCGATTGGCAGGAAAGTATCTTAAAGAGTTGGAACTTTCCGACAAGGTGCACGTGCAAGACAATCGTTTGTCCACGCTGTCGCTTTCAGACGGTCAGCGCAAACGGTTGGCCCTGTTGGTCGCGTATCTCGAAAATCGTGAGTTGTTTGTTTTCGATGAATGGGCGGCTGACCAAGACCCTGTGTTCAAAGATGTGTTTTACAATCAGATTTTGTTGAAGTTGAAGCAGCAGGGCAAAGCCATACTCGTTATAAGTCATGATGACCGCTATTTCCATATAGCTGATCAATTGGTGCGTATGGAAACTGGCCAAATTGTTGAGATCCAGAGGGGGAATTATGAAACCCAATACAATTGATCCGGACGTTATTGCGACAGCGGATACCGTCGTTTCACCGGTATCCGAATTTTCTGACTTTGTGCAACTCATGCGATGGCGCTCCCAACATCATCCCGAGCGGATTGCGTATACCTTTTTAACCCACGGTGAAGGCTCGGGAGTTTCATGCACTTATCGGGAGTTGGATGAAGCGGTGCAGATCATAGCGGCTCATTTGCAAGCCGTGGTTTCTCCAGGCGACCGGGCCTTATTGCTGTATCCATCCGGACTCGATTATGTGTTCGCCTTTTTTGCGTGCTTATATGCCGGAGTGATTGCAGTCCCCGCTTACCCCCCCCGTCGGAATCGTCCCACGGAACGCATCCAATCCATAGTCAAAGATGCAGGGGTTTCCTTGATATTGACAAATGCAGATGCCTTGCCTCAGTTGCAAAAAGGCGCCCAACAGATTCCTGAGTTGACCTCGATTCATTGGATGGCATCCGATGCCCTTTCTTCGGGAAATTGCCCGTTCCGGCCGACTGAAATTACAGGAAACACACTGGCTTTTTTGCAATACACTTCCGGTTCTACCTCGGAACCCAAAGGGGTGATGGTGAGTCACAACAACTTGCTCGCCAATGAAAAAATGATGCAAGGCGCATTTGAAAGTTCAGAGTCAGATGTCTTTGTATCGTGGGCACCGCTTTATCATGACATGGGATTGATCGGAAACATCCTGCAATCTGCGTTCTTGGGTGCGCATTGTGTGTTCATGCCGCCGATGAGCTTTTTAGAAAAGCCGCTGCGCTGGCTTCAAGCCTTGGATCGATTTCAAGGAACGATGGCGGGGGGCCCCAACTTCGCATACGACTTGTGTGTGGAAAAAACCACGCTGCCACAACGAGAAGCTTTGGATTTGAGTGGCTGGAAATTTGCGGCCAATGGAGCAGAACCGGTTCGTGCCCAAACCTTGCAACGCTTTTCAGAGGCTTTTCGAGTCTCAGGCTTACGAATCGAAACACTTTACCCCTGTTATGGCTTAGCCGAGACCACTTTGTTCGTAACAGGAGGACGAAGGAATGAGACCGCCCGAATTCAATCTTTTGATCGCAGCGCGTTGGAGCAAAAAGTCGGGATTGCCACCCATTCACATCAAGCCAATCAGGTAGACTTGGTGGGGAGTGGCACCTCACCCCAACAACAGCAAATTCGGATTGTCAACTCGGATACAGGTTGTGTTTGTGCCGAGGGGAGTGTGGGGGAAATTTGGGTCCAAGGTCCACACGTTGCGGAAGGGTACTGGGGGAATTCAGCAGCGTCAGAAGCCACTTTTCATGCCTTCACGTCCGATACCAAGGAAGGCCCCTTTTTGCGTACCGGCGATTTAGGGTTTTTGTTGGAAAACGAATTGTTTGTCACCGGACGTGCCAAGGACTTAATCATTGTTCGCGGACGCAATTACTATCCACACGATATCGAGCGATTGTCGGAAACTTCACATCCTGGGTTGCGTGCAAGTGGGTCGGTTGCCTTCTCAATCGATTCGGAGCAGGGAGCGCCACAATTGGTCGTGGTTCAGGAAGTGAATCGAGATTCGCTCCGGTTGAACGTAGAAGAAGCCGCCGATCAAATACGGAGCAGCATTGCTCAGGAAATGGATTTGCTGGTGGATCAGGTGGTGTTGGTGAAACCGATGCGTGTGCCCAAAACGTCAAGTGGTAAGGTTCAACGAAGCAAATGCAAAGCAATGTATGTTTCAGGGACTCTAGAAGTGCTGGGCACAAGTGTTCTCGAAACCCAAACGCCGCACAATACTTCGTCCAGTGTTTTACCCCATTTGAGAAACCTCTCTGAAATCTTCAGCCGTCCTGAAGCGGAGCAAGTGGGTTTACTCCAACAAGCATTACAGCACCGAGTGGCGTCCCTATTCGGTCGTTCGCAAGACCGTATCGATTTGAGCAAACCGCTGTTAGATCTGGGCTTGGATTCCATGCACACCATTGAATTGGCCGACTGGATCGAAACCTCGTGGCAGGTTCAAATCCCTCTGTCCGAACGGTTCTTGGATGCAACCATCGCCGAACTTTCCCAACGTATTTTCAAAAAGAAGCACTCCGCAAAAGCCGACAAACTCTCCAATTCAACAACCTTGAGAGCGGTCCCACGAGAACCAACGTTGCCGCTTTCATACCCGCAGCAACGTATATGGTTTGTGGAATACACTCACCCCGGTAAAGCCGCTTATCATATCCCGATGGCGATTCGGTGGGAAACCCTGATCGATATGAAGGCTTTGCAATCATCAATCAATGCCTTGATTGGACGTCATGAGATCCTTCGCGCTAATTTTCAGTTAGTGGCAGGTACCCCTCGACAAATGATTCGAGACACCCGGACTTTGGAAGTCCAGTCAATCGACCTTCAAGAAGTAGAGGCATCCCATCGGGAATCTGCACTGAAGCAGTGTTTGCAGGATGAAATACAACGCCCCTTCGATTTGGAAAACGATCTACTCCTGCGAGCCACCCGTTTGTCTCTGGGAGATCAAGACTCTGTGTTGCTACTGAATTTCCACCATCTAGTGGCGGACGGCTGGTCGATTGGAGTGTTCTTAGAGGAATTGGTTGCCTTATACCATGCTACCCAACATGGGGTACCGGTGGTATGGCCCAAGCTCCCGTTGCAGTATGTTGATTTTGCCGTTTGTCAGCGGCATTGGGTGCAATCAGGCTGCTTGGAAACCGAACTGAACTATTGGAAACAGCAATTGCACCAAGCCCCACCTTTCCTAAACCTGCCGACGGATTTTGATGCAGAAACGGCTGAAAGTCTATGCGGTGACCGCGTTCCGTTTCTACTGCCACAACCCTTAACCGACTCGCTGCGAGACTTGAGCCAACAGCAGGGAGTCACTCTGTTCATGACCTTGTTGGCTACCTTTCAAGCCCTGCTTTTCCACTATACGGACAACGAAGATATCGTGGTGGGCACCGACATTGCGAACCGACCAGGGAATCAAACAAAACGGATTATGGGCGTCTTTGTCAATCAGCTCGTCCTGCGCACTTCGTTGACCAACAACCCCACATTTGTCGAATTGCTCCGCCGGGTGAAACAAGTGGCCTTAGACGCTTACACGCATCAAAACGTACCGTTTGACCTGCTTGTCGAAACTTTGCAACCCAAACGCAAACCCAATCGAAACCCGTTGTTCCAGGTGATGTTTGTAATGGAAAATCATCCGCTGCCCGAGGGGCATCAAAAGGGTGAAAAACTCAGCCTGTTGGAAACGGAGTCAGGAGGGTCTCCTTTTGATGTGTCGTGTGTGTTGGTGGAAGAAAACCATAGGCTTCGAGGCGAGCTTAAATACAATAAAAGTTTATTTCGGATCGAACGAATACAGCAGATGGCTCAGCATTATCAATCGCTGTTGAAAGCGGCAGTGGTGAACCCCAATCAGTCGCTCTTGCAACTTTGTGAAACCTTGACGGACTCGGAAACAAATCAACGTCAAAATCGCTTGGATGCGTTGAAACAACTGAAAGCATCCAAAATGAAGACATTGAGACAACGGCGTCGTGAAGGAAGCCGACGCGCCGTGATTCTTAACGAAGAGAATATCTCTAAAATTGCCTCCAAAGTGGATGTTCAAAGCCTGGTGAGCACGGAATGGCTCCCCGATGGGCAACCTTTGCCTCGGGTTTTTCGAGCCAATGTCGCCGGAGTGGACGCAATGCGCTGGGCACAATCGAATCGGCAATGGATTGAGACAGAACTCTACCAAACCGGTGCTGTTTTGTTCCGGGGGTTTCCGATAACAGATGCCGACCGGTTCCAGGGATTGATTCAATCCTTGGGGGGAACTCCGATGGAATATCAGGAACGGTCGTCTCCTCGCCACTCGGTGCAGGGGAACATCTATACCTCGACCGATCATCCTTCAAACGAATCGATTTTTGTTCACAATGAGCAGTCCTACAATCTCCGTTTTCCCAGCCGAATTTGGTTTTTCTGCAAAACACCCGCCTTGGAGGGAGGATTCACCCCACTAGCCGATACGAGGAAAGTGCTGCAACGGCTTACCCCAGACATCCGGGATGAATTCCGTAAGCGGCATTATCAGTATGTCCGCAACTTTGGAACGGGGATTGGACTGCATTGGAAAGAGACGTTTCAGACAGAGGACAAGTCCATTGTTGACGCCTATTGCCAGCAAAACGGCATAGAAACCAGATGGCAGGGCGATTTGCTACAAGTTCGACAGGTTCGGCAAGCCATCGCGCAGCATCCGCAAACGAAAGAACAGGTCTGGTTCAATCATGCCACGTTTTTTCATTTCAGCACCTTGCCTTTTCGCACTCAGCAACAGTTACGGAAAGTCTTCTCAGAATCCGAATTGCCCAATAATACCTATTACGGAGACAGAACCCCGTTTGCCCCGGAAGTGCTCCGCACATTACGCGCCGCCTACGAAGCCGAAGCCTACCGGTTCCATTGGAAAGCGGGAGATGTGTTGTTAGTGGACAACATGTTGGTGGCACATGGACGCACCCCTTTTTCTGGTCCCCGGGAAGTGTTCGCTGCGATGACCGATCCGTGTTCTTGGGATTCGGTGAGTGTGGAGCAAACTGGAAAATAACAAGACCTAAAATTTGGAGCTACGTCATGACTGTTTCTCCCTCAGAAGCATTCGAATTGTCGCCCCAGCAAAGACGTCTGTGGAATTTATGGAACTCCAACCAACCACATTCGTATTGGGCAGAGTTGGTTATTGAAGTCAAAGGTCTGTTGGATCTGGAGTCATTTCAGCAGGCACTGGAGTCGGTGGTCAATCGTCACGAGATTTTACGCACTTCCTTTATATCAATGCCTTCGTTGAAGACGCCTTTGCAGGTGATCTCCCGAGACGCTCATCTCACATGGAATCATTTTGATTGGCAGGGTGACGATAAGCAGACTCAAACTCAATCACTGCAAGAGCGCTTGGCATTCCGCCGAAATCTTCCCTTATTTCCCGAATCTGCCGAAATCGTGGTGGATGTGATTGGCTATACCGATACCTTGCATCGATTGATTTTGATGTTGCCAGCCACTGTGGCAGATCGCCCGACATTGGTGCAGCTCTTCAATGAGTGGATGAGACAATACGAAGGATTCCCCGATAGCGAAAATCCCATCCAATATGTAGATGCTCTCAGTGTACTTCAGGAAGTTTTGGAATCCGAAGAAGCCCAAACGGGATTTCAGTACTGGCAATCCAGCATAGCGGCCGATGAGGTTTTGCTCTCCCAAACCGTGAATTTTGATCAGAGAGCATGGCTACGGGAAGAGAGGTGCGTGGGGCTTCCGTTTCAGCTCGCGCAGCGATGGAAAGCAATGTGTGAGTCAGAAGAAATTGAAGAATCCAACGCCTATCTAAGCGCATGGCTGCTGTTGTTAGGGCGCCTCAAGGAACTGGAAGCGATAGGCGTGGGAATCCACGTTCCAGGACGAGATGATACGCTAATAGACACTTTTGGGGTATATGCACGGGTGCTCCCAGTGATAGGCTCCATTGTGCCAGATTCGTCTTTCGTGGATTTGTGTCAGCAAGTTAAGGAAGTTCAAGCGTCTCATCATGAGTGGCAGGATTTTTTCGAATGGGCTGAGAATCGATCACAGCATTTTATGCCCTTCCAATTTGAATGGGTTGAATCCGCAAACTTGCTCCCTACCCAAGCCTGCACGTTCACCCTGATGAGACAAATCGCGATTGTGGATCAATTTCAATTGTTGCTACGGTGTGTGCAAGGCAGCAAACGAGTGCAAATGGAATTTCATTATGATTCGAACGCATACAATGAAGTCCAACTACAACGCTTGTCAGAACAATGGATCACCTTATTGCAAAGCATCGTAGCCAACCCTCAAACACCGGTTGGAGACCTCAATTTTGTGAGCGAATCCGAAAGGACGTGGTGGCAAGATTTCAACCACACCGAAGTCTCTTTTTTTAAATCTCAAGCCCAGCCGTTTTGGCATCAGGCTTTTGAAATGCAAGTCGCTCGCACTCCGGATGCATCTGCGGTGGTTTTTGAAACTCAACGCCTTTCTTATGAGTCTCTCAATTGTCGAGCCAATCAAGTAGCTCATGTTTTGATCAACCGGGGTGTGCAACCGGAACAGAGGGTGGGCCTATGCCTGGATCGTTCTTTAGATTTGCTGGTGGGAGTGATTGCGATTTTGAAAGCTGGCGGAGCTTACGTTCCGTTGGACCCCACCCATCCCAAAAAACGGATCGAGCATATCATCTCTGAGTCCGACATCACGCTCGTACTCACAGAAGAGCGATTTCTGACCGTATTACCCCAGGACCCGGTCACCATTCCCATTGCAATAGATCGAAATGAGTTCATTGATGATCAATCCACAGAAAATCCTTCCATCTCACTGATACCCAACAGCTTGGCGTATGTGTTGTACACTTCAGGGTCCACTGGCGAACCCAAAGGGGTGATGGTAGAGCACCGGTCGATCATGAATCTCGCAATGTCTTTACACGACGCCGTTTTGCATCGTCCCACGTCTGCTTTGCGTTTGAGCTGGAATGCTCCGTTCACTTTTGATGCCTCTGTGAAAATGTGGTCCCAATTGATTCACGGGCACTGCCTGTATTGGGTTCCAGAAGAGGTCCGCCCCGATCCTTCCAAATTTTTAGAGTTCATCCAAAGGCATCGACTTGATGTGGTGGATGGGACTCCATTGCAGTTAAAACGCTGGCTGGCAGCAGGTCTGTTTTCTCAGGATTTCATTCCAGCTTACTTTTGGGTGGGAGGAGATTCCATCGAACCAGCTCTGTGGCAACGTCTGACGCAGCAATCCCACACCCAAGTCATCAATCTCTATGGTCCGACTGAAACCACGGTGGACGCCTGTTTCTGTCGATTGCAGGATTTTCCAGACACACCTGGAATTGGACGCCCGCTGCCCAATGTTCAGGTGCATTTGCTAGACGATAAACAACGGCCGGTTCCCAGCGGTATGAATGGAGAAGTGTATATCGGGGGAGCCGGGTTAGCCCGAGGTTACTTGGTCCAACCTGATTTGACGGAAGCCCGCTTCATCACCCACCCCACTTTGGATCGAATTTACAAAACAGGAGACCGCGCTCGATTGCTTGAAAACGGTCAATTGGAATTTCTTGGGAGAACCGATTTTCAAGTGAAGCTGAGAGGGTTTCGCATCGAGCTTGGAGAAATTGAAGCCGTTTTGCTCCGCCATCCCCACGTCCTCGAAGTGGTGGTGATTGCATTCGATTCAAATCACGAACCCCGTCTCGCTGCTTATATTGTAGCGGCAAACGAAACCAAAGGCCTGCCCCATCGTTTAAGGTCTTGGCTTCGAGAACACCTGCCCGAATTCATGGTGCCGACCCATATCGTTCTTCTGAAAACCTTTCCATTAAATGCACATGGCAAATTGGATCGCCATGCCTTGCCGAATCCCCAGCAACAAGATGTCGAATTGGAAGCGGTCTCACATTCACCACAAACTCCTTTAGAACAGACATTGGTTGCTTTGTGGAAAGAGGTTTTGAACACGGACAAAGTGGGCATCCACGACAACTTTTTCGATTTAGGTGGACATTCCATGTTGATGATCCAGTTGGTGGATCGGATGCAACATCAATTGCATCAAACCATCTCGGTGACCGACATGTTCCGCTACCCAACGATTGGTAGCTTGGCGCGATTTCTCAATCAAGAGATCGAGGGTTCCACACGATTGCAACAGGTGGAACAACAGGTCGAACAGCAAGTAGAAAAACAAAAGGCCATCCGTACTCGGCGCAAACAAAAAATGCAGCAACAGAGGAGGAAACTATGAATCCCTTAGAGCGATATCAAAGCGAAGACTACCTCGAATCCATTGCCATTGTGGGGTATGCCTGCCGTTTCCCTGGGGCCTCCAATGCAGAGGAATTTTGGCAAAATCTCTGTGAGGGTGTGGAATCGGTGCAGTTCTTTTCCGATGAGGAACTGAATCAAGATTTCGTGGATCCTGTGGAACGAAATGACCCAAACTATGTCAAAGCCCACGCCAGTTTAAACGATGTGGGAATGTTTGATGCTACGGTATTCGGCTTCACCCCTCGGGAAGCCACGCTCATGGATCCGCAGCATCGTTTGTTTTTGGAATGCGTGAAACAAGGACTCGAACACGCTGGATACGTTCCAGGACAGGATCATCGGGTATACGGTTTGTTTGGTGGGGCCGGGGCCAATACCTATTTAGTGCATCACTTGGCCCCCAATGGCCATCTGAGCGATTCCAGTAAAAGTTTACAAACCTTTATCCACAATAAGAACGACCATTTCACCACACGGGTGGGATACAAGCTCAACTTCAATGGGCCGTGCATGAGCGTGCAGACGGCCTGTTCCACCAGTCTGGTTGCAGTGAGTCTGGCATGCCAAGCGTTGCTGAATCATCAAATCGACGTCGGTTTAGGTGGGGGATGCACCATCATGCTCCCTGAAAACACAGGATATCTCTACCAACGCGGGGGAATCGGGTCTCCAGACGGACATTGCCGTGCTTTCGACACAAAAGCTGCCGGAACCGTGGGAGGAAGCGGAGCAGGGGTTGTGGTGCTAAAACGTTTGGGGGATGCGCTTTCTGAAGGGGACCCCATCCATGCCATCATTCGGGGTACTGCCCTCAACAACGATGGCAACCTCAAGGCGGGGTACACCGCCCCCAGTGTGCAACGGCAAGCTGAAGTGATCACAATGGCCCAATCTTTGGCCGAGGTGTCTCCCGACACCATTTCCTACATCGAAGCCCACGGAACTGGGACACCTCTCGGTGATCCCATTGAAATCGAGGCTTTGACGGAAGCATTTCGACGAGAGACCGACCGTTCGCAATTCTGTGCCATTGGCTCTGTAAAAACCAACATCGGGCATCTGGATACCGCGGCGGGAATTGCAGGATTGTTGAAAACCGTTTTGTCCCTCAAGCACAAGAAGCTACCGCCGAGTTTGCATTTCGAAAGCCCCAACCCTTCTATCGATTTTGAGAACAGCCCTTTTTACGTCAATCAAAGCCTGCAAGATTGGTCGAGCGATGGAACGCCTCGGCGGGCCGGGGTCAGCTCGTTTGGAATCGGAGGTACCAATGCGCATGTAATTTTAGAAGAAGCTCCTCCGGAAAGATTTTCAGAGATTGGTCGGCCCCACCATTTGGTGTGTTTGTCGGCAAAGACCGCCTCGGCATTAGAAACGGCCAGTAAACAAATGGGAGAATTCTTGAAGCAAAACCCGGATGTGTCGATTGCAGATGTGGCCTATACCCTCCAGGTTGGACGCGATGCCATGGAATACAGGCGAATGCTTGTGTGTACCTCGTCAGAAGAAGCTTCCATCAACTGCCTTACTTTAAATCCAGAGCAAGTCGTCACTCGTCATCAAGAAGCGACTTCACGTCCCCTCACGTTCATGTTTCCTGGACAAGGAGCGCAGGCCGTAAACATGGCCCGTGAATTCTATCAAACGGAATCCGTTTTTCGGGAGGAAGTGGATCGGTGTGCCAAGATCCTGCAAGCGCACTTGCAATTGGATTTACGACAACTGCTCTTTCCTCAAGACAATGAAGTGGCGCAGGCCAACGAAAAACTGAAACAGACGCGGATCACACAACCGGCTTTGTTTGTCATCGAATACGCATTGGCACGATTGTGGATCGCCTGGGGCGTGTATCCCAATCAATACATTGGGCACAGCATTGGGGAATATGTGGCCGCGTGTTTGAGCGGTGTGTTTTCTTTAGACGATGCCTTGTTCCTAGTAGCCATGCGAGGACGTTTGATTGGGGAACTGTCGGAAGGGTCGATGTTGGCAGTTCCGCTTTCTGAGGAAAAACTGAGACCCCGACTGGGGACGAATTTGAGTTTGGCAGCAATCAACGGTCCCTCGCAGTGTGTGATATCGGGTCCACATGAAGACATCGACCACTTGGAAACTCAATTGAAGGAAGAAGGGCAAATCACCCATCGCTTGCATACGTCGCATGCCTTTCATTCCCACATGATGGAGCCAATCCTAGAGGAGTTTCGAAGCATTGTGAGTCGGGTGCCGCGCCACGCCCCACAAACTCCCCTGCTTTCTAATGTCACCGGAACTTGGATGACGGAAGAAGAGGCCCTCGATCCGAATTATTGGGCACGCCATATCCGACACACCGTCCGCTTTGCGGATGGCTTGAATGTGCTGCTAGAAAACCCCGATGCGGTTTTATTAGAAGTGGGGCCAGGACGCGTCTTGCGCACTTTATGCCGCTGGCATCCCCTAAAAAAGCCAAACCAAATCATGCTTTCCACCTTGCCCCATTCTAGCGAATCGTCCTCAGAAATCGCCTTTTGTTTGAATACCATCGGACAACTCTGGCTGGTAGGAGTGCAGCCGCATTGGGACCGTTTTTATGAAAACGAAAAACGACATCGGGTGCCCTTGCCCACTTATCCCTTTGAACGGCAAAAATACTGGGTAGAACCGGCCCGTTCTTCACCAACACAACCCAGTTCCGATTCCTTGGAAAAGCACCCGAATTGTGAAGACTGGTTTTACCAGCCAACCTGGAAAGAAATAGCGGCTTTACCGTTGTGGGACATGGAACCAAAGCCGGTTTCCTTTCTGATTTTTAGTCATGAAGCCTCGCCTTCAGAAACGTTGATCAAGACGTTGAAAAAACACAACCATCTCGTGATTGCTGTTTGCCCAGGTCTGCATTACGAACGAAAAAGCAAGCATCGGTTTGTGATCAACCCTCAGCAAATATCGGATTATGAGGCACTGTTTTTAACTCTCCGACAAGAAGGTTTTTTGCCTCAAAAAGTGGTGCATGCCTGGAACCTTCACACCCCAACCACTCCAATGGTTCGGATGACGTCTCAGCTTTCGGCCGATTCCTTTGATCTGAGTTTGAAAAGTCTGCTCTATCTGGCCCAAACGATGGGAAAGACCGAGCTCAACGCTTCCCTCGATGTGGTCGTCTTAACCACTCATGCCAGTGAAGTGATCGGGGATGATTTGCTTTATCCTGAAGCCAGCGTGATATCAGGTCCCTGTCTGGTCATTCCACAAGAATATCCCAACATCACCTGTCGTCGAGTGGATATGGATTTTCCTCCTGAACACGGATGGCGTTCGCTCCATTGGTTTGAACAATTGTGTCAAGAACTGCTGAGTGCTTCCTTTGCTCAGTCGGTGGCCTATCGTCGTGGACGGCGATGGGAACGTCATTATGAGGCGGTGAGATTACCGCCTGTTTCCAAAATCCCATCATTGTTACGCCCACGAAGTGTGGTGATGATCACCGGAGGTTTGGGAGGATTGGGTTTGGAAGTGGCCCGATATCTGGCCGCAGCAGTCCAGGCTTGTTTGGTGCTGGTCCATCGTTCGGAATTTCCTTCGCCGTCGAAATGGGAATCGTATCTCGTCCATCCCGAAGTTCCTGAAACCATCAAACACAAGATTCGATGCCTTCAAGAAATTGAGCAGCAAGGCAGTGAGCTACTGATGTTGCAAGCGGATGTGACTCAAGAATCGGAGATGCGAGCGGTTGCGGAACACACTTATAAACATTTTGGAGGAATCCACGGGGTGATTCATGCGGCCGGAGCACCCGGTGGAGGCGTGATCCAACGAAAAACCTGGAACGAAGTGGAAACCGTGTTAGCGCCCAAAATCAAGGGTGCACAGGTGTTGGCCAACGTGTTCAGCGATGACGATCATTATCCACTCGATTTCTTCATTCTGTTTTCTTCTTTAACCACCATTGTTCCACGCTTGGGGCAAATCGACTACACCGCAGCCAACGCATTTTTAGATGCTTTTGCCCAGGTGTATGCCAACAAAACCCAAACCTTCACCACGTCCATCAATTGGGGGGCCTGGGACGAAGTGGGGATGGCGGCTCAGGCTAAGGTGTCTTCGATGGCTCAATCCTTTGAAGAGGTGGGACACCCCTTGTTGGAAAGGAAGTATACAGAGCATGAGGGAGAAATCCTGTATGCCACCGATTTTAATGTAGACCGGCATTGGGTGTTGGATGAACATCGGATATTTGGCAATCCGATCATTCCAGGGGTGGCCTATTTCGAGATGGTCCGTGCCGCGTTGATGGAATCCGACGAAAGCAGGACTTTAGCGTTTCAGGAAGTGGTGTTTGTGGCACCCCTGCGTGTGGAAGAAGGGGAGTCCCGAGAGGTATTCCTCAAGCTGATTCCACACAGCAACACGAATTATCAATTTGCGATACAAAGCGTAACCCCAGACCCCATTTCAGGAATCGACACCCTGAAGGACTATACCGTGGGCCGAGTCAACCTTACCGAAACACCAGTAACCAAATACGACGTGGAGGATATTCGGCAACGTTGCAACCGCCGAGAGCTGCTTTTGGCGGCAGAGGAAAGGGAAGAAGATCTAGGGCCGCGATGGCATAGCGTGCAACGCGTTTTTATTGGCGAAAACGAAGTGCTTTTAGAGCTTCAACTTCCTGAAGCGTTTCATCGTGATTTTGACCAAATGAAGTTCCATCCGGCTTTGCTCGACCGAGCGGCGGGCATTGCAAAAAACTTTTTAGCCAATGAAGGCCATTATTTGCCGTTCACCTACAAGGATCTGAAGATCAAAGGCGCATTGCCTCCCAACATTTACAGCTATGCTCGGTATCGCGACGACGACCCTTCCAAAGAAACCATCACCTTCGATATCACCCTCATGGATGAAAGTGGTTACGGGTTGGTGGAAATCGAAGGATTCACACAAATACGACGAAACGACCCCGGCGAGGAAATTCGTGCCTTGTCCCAAACCGATTCAATCCCCGTTACCAAAGAACCCACGATGAATCGTTTCGAAGAGATCCGGCCCGCAGAAGGTGTGGAAGCGTTGGCGCGAATACTCAGTGCTCGGGTTGGCCCACAAATTGTGGTTTCAGTGAGAGACTTGAATGCTTCGATTGTCCATTCTGCAGAAGTGTTGCAGCGGCGAATCTCAGATGTTGAGGGGCCGTCGGTCAAGGCATCTTCATCGAAATCGTTGGTTCATCCACGACCTCCATTAAACACTCCCTATGTTGAACCTAGCTCTGAATTGGAAATCCAAATTGCTTCCCTGTGGCAAGAAATGATTGGCATTGATCGCGTGGGCATTCACGACAACTTTTTTGACCTGGGTGCGGACTCACTCACGGGTATCCAGATCGTGTCACGGCTGGAAAAAGAGTTGAATCTCAAGATTCCTCCCGTTGCGATCTTTGAAGGGGGGACCGTTCAAAAATTAGCTGAGATGCTATCCAATTCCAGTGAAGACGAAGCCCCCCAAGCACAAGCTCAGGACCGGGGTGCTCGTCGCCGTCAGAATGTGCGGCAACGTCGCAATCGAGACAAGTCTGCTTAACCTTATTATTGCGAGTACATCATGCCCGAATATCAAGGAACAGAAATTGCCATTGTTGGGATGGCGGGACGTTTTCCGAAATCCCGTAACCTGGATGAGTTTTGGAAGCGTTTGTGTGATGGCGAGGAGTTGATCACCCACTTTGAGACATCTCGTCTGGAAGCTACCGGGGTGGATGCCTCGGTCATCCAGGATCCTCAGTTTATTAAGGCCGCTTCTCACCTAGATCGGATGGAATATTTCGACGCTGCGTTTTTTGGAATCACTCCGAAAACAGCAGAGTTGATGGATCCACAGCATCGAATTTTTTTGGAATGCGCTTGGGAGGCATTGGAACATGCCGGGTATGATCCCGAACAATATGACGGCCTGACCGGAATCTATGCTGGGGCGGCAATGAACTCATATTTTGCCACGCATATTGCGGGCAATGCTCGGTTCCACACCAAAGACCTCATGCCAGTTTTGTTTGCCAATGACAAAGACTATATGACTTCACGGGTGGCGTACTTATTTAACTTAAAAGGCCCCAGTTTGAGCGTGCAAGCAGCTTGTGCCACCTCATTGACCGCATTGCACTTAGGGTGTCAAAGCTTGCTCAATGAAGAATGTGACATGGTGTTGGCTGGCGGCGTTTCAGTACCCGTACACCTGAGGCATGGTTACTACTATAATGAAGGCGGTATTTCATCAGCCACCGGTCATTGCCGGACTTTTGATGCCCAAGCCGACGGAACGGTGTTTGGAGCAGGAGCGGGGGTGGTGGTAATGAAACGACTGGAAGACGCCCTGTCCCAAGGAGATACGATTCACTCGGTCGTGTTGGGTTCGGCGATCAATAACGATGGAGCGTCCAAAGCAGGGTACACCGCATTGAGCGTGGACGGAGAAGCTTCGGTCATTGCCGAGGCATTGGCAGTTGCTGATGTGGAATCTCAATCCATTCAATATGTCGAATGCCATGCCACCGGAAGTGCCTTAGGGGATCCGATTGAACTCACGGCCCTGCAACGGGTGTTTCAACACCACAACAAGCAAAGTGCTCCTTGTGTTGTCGGCTCCACCAAAAGCAATGTAGGCCATCTTGACGCCGCTTCTGGAATGGCCGGATTGTTAAAAACCATCTGTGCTATGAAGGATGGCAAACTACCGCCGACGTTGCATTTCGAAACGCCCAACCCTAATTTCGATTGGTCCAACAGCGCATTTCGTGTGAACACGACCTTGTCGGATTGGCCCGATCATTCGACACCGCGTCGAGCGGGAGTGAGCGCCTTTGGAATTGGTGGAACCAATGCCCATGTTGTGTTGGAAGAACCCCCTCTTGCCGAAACTTCGGAAGCCACGCGTTCTCACCAATTGATTTTGCTTTCTGCCAAGACCTCTTCCGCATTAGACCAAATCACTCTCAATTTGCAGGATCATGTAGAACTCCGTCCTGATTCCAATCTCGCCGATATCGCTTACACGCTCCATATTGGAAGAAAACCGTTTGCCTACCGCAGGGCACTTGTGATTGCTAATGGAGAGGCGCTTCCGTTGGCCCTACTGCAAGAAAAATACGATAGCTCTGAAGTCAACTCGGGCGCTCGTCCGGTAGGGTGGGTGTTTTCACTGCAAAATCAACTGCCGTTAACCCTCATTCAATTTTTGTCTGCCAAGGAGCCTGCTTTTCAAGAGGCGTTGGAAGCATGTCGAGTTCTTTCCGAAGTCCCATTGCCGATGTTGTCTCCGAAACTGCAATGTTTTATTGGACACTATGCCTTGGCACGTCTTTGGGAATCGTGGGGAGTAGAACCCGCGTTCATTATCAATCAAGGCAGTCTTGAGGTCCTGGCTGCCTGCTTGGCGGAGGTCATGCCATTGGGAGATGCCATTGCGTTGATGCAAACGAATAAAGCACCTGACGGTTTTTCGAATCGTCTCTCTCCGCCTAAAATCCGTATGCTCTCTAGCAAAAAGAACACATGGCTTACTCCGGAACAAGCAACCGACCCAGCCTATTGGACAACACTTGAAGCAATTCAAACCACACCGTTCCAGTTGGAAGTGGATTCGGAAGTGGATTCGGAAGTGGACAACTTTTTACAAACCCGCCACCCAAGTTTTTTGTGTTTTGCTCCGCAACCCGATTCAGAACCACTATCCTCAACAAAGGAGACGCCCCTTTCACAATATGGTCCGGTCTTTTTTTCTTGGAGTCCGGATCCCTCGCTTGCCGTGTCAATGGAACAACTTCTGCGAACCACCGGAAGGCTATGGCTGGAAGGAACTCCAATTGATGCTCAACGCTTTTACAGAGGTCAGTCTCGTTGTCGTGTGCCACTGCCCACCTACCCATTTGAAGGAAAACGATTTTGGATCGACCCTCCGAAGGGGAGCGAAACTTCTCATATGGCTGAAACGACCGATTCGGAAAGCAAGGATGTTTCTAAAGATGATTCTAAAGGTCTTTCTAAAGGTCTTTCTAAACAGGCTTTGGAACGGTTGATGAAAGAAGTGTGGAAAGACAATCTGGGTATTGAGGAAATCCAATCCAACGATGACTTTTTCGAATTGGGTGGAGATTCCTTTCTTGCTTCTCAAGTTGTGGGGGACTTGACTCACCGATTGGGACGCGTCATCCCATTAGAAAATGTAATTGGGTATCAGACGTTGGAAGAATGCGTTGAAGGATTGCACGATTGGATTCAGCAACAAGATCAAAAAGCGGCATGAGCGAAGATTCCTAAAATAGAGTTTCTGGAAAGGAGAACGATGCAAACCGATTATTTTCCAATCACTAATGCCCAGGCTGTTTTTCTAAATTTTACGGAAACCCCACATCATGACGTCCTCGCCGAGTGGATTTATTTTGATGAACCAGTGGACATTCCCTGTTTACAAGCCACTTTGCATTTTCTCGTCGATACACATGACAACCTACGGTTGGAATTTCGAAAGACCGAGAATCGATGGGAACAACGGATCCTTCCTCCCGGTTCGATCTCTCCCCATTTCACTCTTGTCGAAGCCGAGACACTATCCGCTGAAACCTATTTGGCCCAATTACAGGCCATTCCGCGATCTGCCCTAAGCTCGTTGACCTTGAGCCAAGCTCCTTTATTCCGAGTCATTCTATTAAAAGGATCTCCCGAATTCCGTGATGCCTTGTTCATCGTGATGCATCATGCGCTTGGGGATGCAGTCACACAAAGGCTCTTAGGCACAATCTTTTTAAAAGCCTATTTCAACCGCACGCACGGCCGATTGATGCCGATCCCCAAGCAGACTCCTTCATTTGCTCACTATTGCGATTGGCTGGTTCAACGCAGTCAGAGTCAGGAATTCCGGTCCAACTTAAGCCATTGGACCGCTTTTCAGGGAAAGCCCACACTGCACATTGCCTCCGATTTTCCAAAAAGCGATGACCCGGTTTTGAGGATAGGAAACTATAATACGTGGGAAATGGAAATGCCTGCCTTGGCAATCGATTCCACGCTCAAGCAATGCTTGCGTCAATACAAACTGCTTCCGGATCGAGTCTTGTTTGCCGTTTATCTGAGAGCATTGAGCCAGGTTCAGGGCGATGGATTGTTGCCTTCTTGGTTTATGGAAAATGGCCGAGCACTTCACGTTCCTGGAATGAATTTGGCCCAGTTGGCAGGATGCTTGGTTTATTGCCCTATGCTTTTTATCGATCTCAATACGGAAATGCCGATTGAGGAATGGATGCTCTATGTCAATGGGGTGGTGGCGGAGGGAAGTCCCCAAGGCCTCGATTTTTCTGTCGCTTATTACTGTGATTGGGATTTTCCAGAGGACACTCAATCGATGGTTGGCAACGTGAAGTCGCTTCCATTTCCTGAAATTTTTTTCAACTTCACCGGACGAAGCGCACCAGCAGGACATTCGTTCCCGGTGGAAATCAAAGCGATTCATGGGGCGGCGGTGAGAGGTCCCACTGTGAGGCGGCGTTATGGGGTAGCTTGTGTTTTATGGACTGACGGAGGCTCCTACTATTGGGATTTCTTCTATCATCGCCAATTTTATTCTGAATCTTGGATTCATGCCTTTGGTGAAGCGATCCGACAAACGTGTCATGAACTGTGTGACCGTTTGCAATAGTTCCGATCCATGAACTTTCATTGAAAATATTAATACTTCCTATATATTTAAATAAAACTCCCCATCGACCTAAGATAATGATCAATGAATTGTGGCGGTTGCACATAGGCCCTTCGTTGATTGCATATCTGCTCCGCCTTTGTTAAGCCCTAGTTAGAACGCCGCTCTCCCGTTTCCCCTGGAAAACAAATTGGATCGTTCCACCTGTTCGTAAAAAAAAGCAACATTTTGTATGCATTTGGTGAAACGATTTACTAGATTTTAAATGGACTGAAACTGAAGAATGGTTTGTGTTGTTACCAACAATTCATTTTTAATGGCAGTGAGCTGAACGTTTGGACCCGATGGAGGGCGGTGTCATCAAAAGAGGATACAGCAAGCTTAAGAAATTAACCTATTGTGGACGTGAGCAAAGCGTCCGAGGAGGCTGTGATGGGAAAGCACTTGAAGGGTAACCAATCGTACTCCCTTCCTTACACTTCGATTAAAGATTCGATTGCCACGAGATTGCTGACGGTGGTGTTTTCAATCTATTTTATTGTGACGTTATCCGTCACCCTCACTCACATGGCTGCGGAATATTACGACACCAAGCAAACGATCATTCAGGATATTCAGACTTTCTTCCTAACGTTTGAGCCGGGTTTGGCGCAGTTTATTTGGAATGTGGATACAGTAGGACTCAAGGCGGCCACCAATGGCATGCTTCAGATTCCATTGATCGTTGGTTTGCAGATAGAAGACGACTTGGGAGAAATTTTATCTTCCTCAGGAACTTTGCTCAATAAGGAAGGGAAGATTGTAAACTATGATTCCGATGGAGAAATCATGCTCGTTCCTCCGAAGCACCTCTATAACAACCTGTTTGAATTGAGTTATCCGATTTTTCGACGGGTGGAAGGCAAAGAGCCAATAGAGATAGGAAAGGCCAGAATTTACTCCAGCACAGGAATCGTATTTGAAAAAGTGCGGTATGGTTTTGCATTCATCATTGTGAATTCAATCATCAAAACCATGGCTTTATGGCTGATTTTTTTGTGGGTGGGTCGGAAGCTGTTGACCCGACCGTTGTATTTGCTCACACGAGCTACTGAAGAATTGAACCTCGACAATTTGGAACATTATAAACCGATTGACGTCGAAACCAAAGGGCGCAACGAGCTGAAGATATTGGAAGAGGCTTTCAACCTAACAGTCTCCAAGCTGAAAGCCTCAAAACGAGAATTAGAGGAAGCCAAACAACGGGTGGTCTTATTGCTGAGTACCACCCAAGAAATGGCGTTTGCCGGATCGGTCCAGTTCACCGTAATCGAACGTGCGTTGACGGCGATGGTGGAGGTTCTTCCTTGTCTATCTTCCACTGTTTGTACGATGTACTATCCCGAACAAGGTGGAGGGAAATCAGGGTACGCTTGGTTTCGTATGCCGGTGATGAGTGGTGTGGACGGGCATTCTTCGTTACAAATGAATGTTCAGCTCACCCAACATGACTTCACCTTAAAGGATCCGTGGGAGCTTCATCAGCAAGAACCCTCGGAAGAATTGGCAACCCGAGGAAACTGCCTTTACATTCCCTGTTGGAGCGAAAAACGATTGTTATGTTTGCTCGTGATTGAAAACATCGATAGCAGCCGACTCAATAAAGAAGAATATGATTTTGTAAACGTCCTCACCCATTCCCTGTCCCTTTCGCTGCGTAACATCGAATATCACACCGTAATTGCCGATAACGTCCGAATGGAAAGTGAATTGCAGACAGCCGCTGCCGTTCAACAAGCTTTGTTTCCCAAAACCTTGCCGCAAGGCGACAATCTCGAATGGGCCACCTATTTCGAGTCGGCTTCTGAAACCGGAGGCGATTGGTTTGGTTTCATGACCCAGTTCCGCAATCAATTGTTTGTGATGATTGGAGATGTCACCGGACATGGAACCCCTGCCGCTTTGGTCACCGCCACCGCCTGTTCTGCTTGCAAAGTGATGGAAGAAATCTTTTATCTCGACTACACCATTCGCCACAAAATCCCCTCTCCTGCCGATTGCTTGTACTATCTCAACACGGCTGTCTATGAAGTCGGCCACCCGAATTACCTCATGACCTTTTTTGTTGGTCAAATCGACCTAGAAACGGGAAAGATGGTCTTTTCCAATGCGGCTCACAATTTCCCTTTGCTGTTGCGCAAAGATGGAAAGTTGAAACACCTCCTCAATGCAAACACACGCTTGGGATATCGCGAAGTGTGGGAGTTCAGCGAATCTTCCGTTCAATTGGAAGAAGGCGATACCCTTCTATTTTACACCGACGGTTTGATCGAAAATACGAATTCAGCAGGCGAAGAATGGGGAGAAAAACGATTGAAGCGAGTCCTGAAGAATTCCAACGATCTTTCTGCCACCGAAGTGATGGAGCGTATCAAGGAAAAAGCCAAAGAGTTTTATCAATCCCAACCCTATGAAGACGACGTCACCTTGCTCTCATGTCGGGTCACCAAGCCTTTTCCAAAACGTAACAACTGACTCCTTGGAAACGAATCGCTTGGAAACGAATCGCTTGGAAACAGATTGCTTGGAAACGAGTCGCTTGAACACGGATTGTTTGGACACGGATTGCTTGGAAACTGTAAAAATTTGATGAGAATGGACCGCACCCTTCAATTCACTCTAGACAAAAGCATCCACAACACGGCGACCATGCCATTTTTGCCCCATTCGGGACCTGGTGATTTCGACAATTGGCTGATGGAAAACATTCCCTATGAACCGGCCAAAAAACTGACAGCAGATCTGGAAAAATTTCTGGGGCAAAAACTTCAAAATCGAGGCGAAGCTCACATCACGGTGATCACCCCACCCGAATATTCCAAGATCCTTCAAAAAGGGATCCAGATGGAAGCGATCGATGCCTTGGCTAAGGCCATGGATATTCAAACCGCTGAATTTTCAGTCACCTGCTTGGGACGTTCTCAGGTCATGGTGGAAGATAAAATGGAGCAAACCTATTACATTGTCCTGGAATCCCCTGACTTGCTGAAAATCCGAACAGCAATCTACCATCGCTACGTCATGCAAGGCGGGGAACCCAGCCATTTTGATCCTCACCATTGGTATGGCCACATCACCTTGGGTTTCACCGTCAAAGATTTTCATGAAGGTCCCCACGGTGTGAAAAAAGGCTGGAATTCTTGCTTCGCTGAACTCATCGAAACGTAATCCAAGGATCTTCTTGCGAAAAATACCTTACGGACAAGCCAATTTTGCAGACATTCGGAAACGCAATCAGATGTATGTGGACAAAACTCGTTTTCTTTCTTTGATGGAAGAAAGCGGCGACTACCTCATGCTGATTCGTCCTCGAAGGATGGGGAAATCGTTGTGGGTTTCCATCATGGAAGCCTACTACGACATCGCCTGGAAAGGTATGTTTGAGGAATGGTTCGGAAACCTCGAAATTGGAAAAAACCCGACAGAAGAACGGAACACGTATCTGATCATGAAATTCGATTTTTCCCGGATCGAGTCTGAACTCCAACAAGTTCAAAAATCGTTTCATTCCTACATTTCGATGATCACTCGGATGTTTGTCCGTAAGTACAAAACCTATTTTGATGATGACTCTTTTTTGGAAGAGTTTCATCGTCTGGATTCCGGTCTTGAGCAACTGAATCTGATTCTGGAAGAAGGGTTGAAAAACGGACTGAAAATCTACCTACTCGTGGATGAGTATGACAATTTCACCAACACGGACCTGAGTGCTCATGGGACAGTCAGTTACAAAGAAATCACACGAGGCAGCGGTTTCTATCGGGACTTTTTCAAGTTCTTTAAAGGGGGGACAAATGTATTGGGAGAAGGGAGGATCCGCTTGTTCATGACGGGTGTCTCTCCGGTGACATTGGACGACCTCACCAGCGGAGCGAATAACATTCGCAATATCAGCCTATCGCCAAGCTTCAACGAGCTATTTGGTTTTACCGAAGAGGAAGTGCAGGCTCTACTCGATTATTATCTGCAAGAAACGCAAATAGAACTCGATCCGGCAATGCTACTTGCAACCATGAGAGATTGGTACAACCATTATCGGTTTTCAGATCAGGCTCGGCAGGACATGTATAATACGGATATGGTGCTTCACTTCCTGCTTTCCATGATGGATGAACAGCGGATTCCCCAGGAATTGATCGATCACAACATTCGGATCGGTTACCAAAAACTCCGCCACCTTTTATTGGTCGATTCTCAGCACACCTCCGATGCTCGCCTTAACGGGAATTTCAGCTTATTAAAAGAAGTCATCGAAACGGGGAAATCCATGGGAACCGTGCGAACCAGCTTCCCTATAGATCAAATCCAAGACAGCGACAATTTCCAATCACTTTTATATTATTTTGGGCTATTGACCTTTGGCGAAGCAGATCGAGGACGAACCACGCTAAGAATTCCCAATCAAGTGGTATCCAAGTTGATGTACGGATATCTGCGTGATGGTTTGAGAGAGGTTGGACACTTTAGAATCGATCCCCGAAAAATCGGCAACCTGGTTGAAGATATGGCTTATGATGGAAATTGGAAGGCGTTTTTTACGATGCTCAGTCAAGAAATCCACAAACAGACCTCCATTCGGGACTATTTTTCTGCAGAACGAGTGGTCCAAGGATTTCTGTTAGCCTATCTCAATTTGACCGACGTCTTTCTCACGTATTCGGAATACGAATGCAGTAAAGGTTATGCCGATCTGTACCTGGCTCCGTTTCATACCAAATACCCCAATTTGAAATACGGGTATCTGATTGAATTGAAATACATTCCCCGAAAGATGACAGGGGAAGCCTTCAACGACAAACTCCTCCAACTGAAAGCCGAAGCTCACTCCCAACTCAAACAATATCAACAAGATTCCCATCTCCAGGAATTTTATGAATCAAACAGAACCCCGGATCTCATTTCTTTGATTCTGATATTTCACGGATGGGAACTGGTGTATCTCGAAGCGGTATAAATTGGATTCATACGATCTTGCCATGCCGTCCACAGCGTGAGCACAATACCTCCACTCAAAATCCCCAATAGGGTTAAAAACATTCGGTCTTCGGTGGAAACATACATTCCGGCAAATCCCATCCAAAAAAACAATCGGATCCATACGGTTTTGAAGTAGATGACTTCCACCTGATACCACACCACCAACGATACCAAACTTCCCAAACCAATAAACATGATGCCGAGCATGCGGGGAAACACGGTTCCGTATTCAGCGGTGGAAAGTAGTAGCGTCGGAACCCATTGGGGGACGATGATTAGCAACAAACCACTGCTCAGCAAAACTGTGATGGGATACAATAAACTCCAGCGAGTGCGTGTCATAAAACCTCCTTAGTTTTGTTGTATATACATCAAAATAGTTAAAAAATTTTTTACCGACGTTGATGCACAGCCTTCATCATGTCGACAAAAGCGGCATAACCTTGGGAACCTAAAAGAGCTTTGACTTCGGTCATGGCCTGATCCCAATGGGGTTTCAGATCTTGAACGAAATCCACACCAAAGGGCGACAACACCAACAAAGAACGCCTTCCCTGATGCGTCTTGTGGACCAAATTCCGGGAAAGCAAACGCTGCAAATCACGGCTCACGGTCGAACGTTCCAGTTGCAAAATTCTCCCGATTTGGCTTTGAGGCAAAGGGGCATATTGCTCAATGACCATCAAGATGTGGAGCTGACTTTCTGTGATCCCAAATGCCTTGAGATGCTTGCGATAGATGGTATCCACCCATCGCGTCATAATCCTCAGGTTGGCACTGATGCACCATTGCGGACTGTGCTCCAAAGCAAATTCATTGGATGGATTGGTTTCATCCGACTCAGACATCATGGCTCCTTAGACTGCGTTAAGTAATCAAAAGACGGTGTCAAGCAATCAAAAGACGGCGTCAAGCAGGAAAAAAACAGCGTCAAGCAATCAAAAGACGGCGTTGAGAAGTTGAAATAAGGTACAAAATAGAGCGCCTATTGATACGGGAAGACATCTTGAAACAGATTAGTAGATCTATGTTGTATATGCAACACAAACCTAAAATGATCACATGAATCCACCCAGAAAATTCAAAAGTGATTAGTAAGAATCGGTTTAGAGGTTCCGATCCTTTTGTTCCGGCCTTGGTAAACTTTGGATCTGACGATTGTAGCCTGTGATATCCCGATCCGTTGAATCTGGGTAGGGGTAATTTAATGCGGCACCTACGTTTTTTGCGAGTTTTCGAAACAAATCGACAGTACAGAAAAATGCGTTCCAATTGTCCGCGATGTTTGGACCGGCATACGTGGATTCCAATTCATTCCAAAGGGTTGGCTCCAGATAACGCTTGAACCGTCTTCCACACCACCCTGTGTTGACCGACCAGTTTTGTTCCACCCCAATATACCACTCGATCATTTTTTGCAGGTACTCAAAACGTATGATGTTGTCCAACATGTTTTTGGCAATATAAAGTTCGTCCCGCCACAAGTATTTTGCCACATAAGTGGAATCCCACCAAAAATCATTCACACAGGTTTCATAATCTAGCTGGGAGGGCTTCTTCACGGAAAGGCCGGAATAGGAGGGGGGTGGCAAATGTTTTGTCAATCCGTCTTTATCGACGAGTACTCGATAGCCATCGTCGTAGGTATCGTTAGCAATCGAGGTTTGGTCGGTGATCTGAAAATCGATTCGGACTCCATCCGAAAACAACACCAACCGAGTGATCCATTCCTTGTGTAAGGTGGAGCTTGGCGTCAAAGGCCATCGCGCCATAATGGAGCCAAAAGCTTGAAGCCAATCGTCATTCATCTGGAACGGTTTGAGATCGCTGACATACAGCTCAATGTCATAGTCGGATAACGGATCAACCACGGATTCTGGAACAACCCGCGAACTCGTGAGAATGGCCGCCCGAATCGATGGGGTTTTAGCAGCCCAGATTGAAAATTGATCGAGAATATTTCGTGTGCCTTGCATGATTCTTTTAGTCGAATTGCCTGTTTTTCAAAGGGTTGTCATTGCTCTGATATCAGAGCTTTTTTAGGATGGAATTGCGGCATCCCTGGGTCAATCCAATCGGAAAACATTTGGATGTGAACATCCGGCAATGGTTCATCCGACGGCATCTTGTGCTCGGTACCTGTACGATGCCCTTCAATCACGATTTTAATCTTCCTGATAATCTCTTCTTTAATCAAACTTTGAAATGTTTTTTTGGTTGATAATCAACGACATTTTCGTTTCACTCAGTTTCCTTTTCTGCACCCGTTGTGCCAACGAGATTTGAATCGGAACAGGCCTCAATTCCATTGATTTTATTTTAAATCAAATGACGACTGACCGAAGAAATCCTTATCGCCCCTTCCAGCCCGATTTGATTCGAGAGTTCCTCAATGGACGAACCGTCCGGGAAGCTGCCCGTTTTCCGATGGGAAAAAGCAACACCAATTACAAGTTGCGTTTGAGCGACGATTCGGTTTGCGTCCTTCGTCTGTATAGCCGTGGGGATGCGAAGCGGGAAAACTATGCGATGGAATTGGTTCGTAATATCATTCCGGTCCCGCATGAAATTGGGAGAGGCAGCGATTGGTCGATTTTCACGTATTTGCCAGGGCAAACGCTGGAACAGACTCCCGAACACCTGGAAAAAGCGGCAATGGTTTTAGCCAAACTCAGATCCGTCACGTTTGAAGCTCCGGGATTTGTCAATGAAAGTGGAATTGTGACTCCGTTCCCCTTTGGCGACGCTCGTGGATTCCTCCAAGAACAACTCGAACAGACAGTCGTGCAAAATTGGTTGGAACCCAAAATTGTGGAAGCGTTGAAAAGGATTCTAAAACAAGAACAAGAGCGGTTCGAAGCCATGAATGAAGATCGATGTCTGGTCCACGGGGATTTCAATCCAACCAACATTCTCATCCACGAAAATGAGGTGAGTGGCGTATTGGATTGGGAATACTTTCATTCGGGTAGCCCTTATTTGGATATCGGCAACTTGCTGCGTCATGCAGACCCGTCCCAGTATGACTCCATCCCTGCGGGAATGAAGTCAGGAGGCGTAGACCTTCCCGACGATTGGCAGCACCGTGCACAATTGATGGATCTGACCAGCCAAGTGGAGTTTTTATCCTCCACTCGATCCGACCGTTTCAAACGAGAATGTGTGGCACGGATCGAGCGCTATGTTTCATCTTTTATTTGATTTTTCAAAATTTCCTGTGCAACCTCTATCTTTTTTAGTGTATATTTTAACTTTTTTATGATTTATCAATAAGTTAACTGTTTTATTTGAGTCATACTAAAGGCGAAAATTAGTTTTATCTCCCAGTATAATGATTTTATTAGGTAAATTTAATTTTTTACTATCATTTTTAATAAAAGAAGTGACTTTTTTGAAGTTTCACGCTGTTGTCATAAAAACGTTCCACAAAAAATTGTTTTTCACTTGTATAATCAGTGACTTGCAAGGGGTGCTCTCGGAATGGCCTACAGATTTGTAGGGATTACGACTTTTGTCGCATCTTCAAATGTTTCGCTGGTAAAACCGGATCCTCGGAATGGCCTACAGATTTGTAGGGATTACGACCATATGATCTCTTGCTTTACCTTGGAATCCACTTAAGCTCGGAATGGCCTACAGATTTGTAGGGATTACGACACTTTTGCTGCCTCGCCTCGGTCTGAGTTAAATACAAAACTCGGAATGGCCTACAGATTTGTAGGGATTACGACTAAAATTTTGACAAATTTTTTCTTGCTGTATTTTTTTTTCTCGGAATGGCCTACAGATTTGTAGGGATTACGACTTTCCATGGCGGAACGTCAGTAGGTTGCGATGAACTGAACTCGGAATGGCCTACAGATTTGTAGGGATTACGACTCAGCAGTTCGCCGGAAAAATACATTCACTTCAGCGACTCGGAATGGCCTACAGATTTGTAGGGATTACGACACAATTGCAAGCAACTGCCATGCTATGCTAACTCTATATCTCGGAATGGCCTACAGATTTGTAGGGATTACGACCCATTGTTGTCATCTCCATTCGCTGAAGTCTCCCCAGGAGCGACTCGGAATGGCCTACAGATTTGTAGGGATTACGACGAGCAGAAGCGCTCCTAGAACACAAACCAAGGCGAGAGACTCGGAATGGCCTACAGATTTGTAGGGATTACGACGGTAGTAGGTCCATCAGCCGTAAAAATTCGCAATTCTCGGAATAGCCTACAGATTTGTAGGGATTACGACATACAATACCGCTCCAAGTGGCAATTGTTGTTTTGAATATTCTCGGAATGGCCTACAGGTTTGTAGGGATTACGACCATTGCCTTCTGAGTTCACTTCAACTCTTAAGCCTGACTCGGAATGGCCTACAAATTTGTAGATTAAATGATGAAAGTCCACTATTACATCGTTTGGAATCAAACATTTCTTGATGTTTTAGAATACCAAAACTCTATACCACTAACTTACATATAACAGCATACAGCGCCACCAACTTTCCCTTCCCTTTTTGAACCAACCGTTCATAAAACACTTTGGCTGCCGGATTGAAACGAATCGCTAGTATGGCAGCCCTATACAACTTTGAGCGATAATTCGACTGCTCGGCGTCGATCCGTTTTGTTCGTTTGTAAATGTTACTTGAATTGATCCTCAACACTTGAATAAAAATATCGTGAAATACTTCACTATGATTTTCGTCTTGGAATTCTGCTACTCTGACCTTCACTGGACGCTTGTGAAACTTCTGATCTCTTGCATTTCTTCTTGTGTTGCCATCTA
>JANQJU010000014.1 GCA_028281495.1 SAR324 cluster bacterium | reverse complement strand
CTTTTACCCACACAACCCACCGCTCTCCAACGTTTACTCGACCATGCTTCCGACCCGTTTTTAGGAGAAATGTTAGGACTGTTGGTTCCTTCGGCACGTTCCTTTTTTGTCAATGCCGGTCTTGTTGTGTTGAAACAATTGTCAAAGCTCCCTGCGTTGCAAGGCCGTGGGGAGCGTGAGGTTCGTCAGCACTTTTGGAGTGCTGGCTTCTTTTCCCTCAAGTTGCTGCAAGATTCGACCATCTCCGAAACACAACCTTTGTGGATGGAGGCAATTTTATCTTACTTAGCAACCCACTTTCAGATCCCGCTTCTGGAGTTAGAAAAGCAACTGTACCTCCATCTTGTCGAAACGCAGAAAATCGCAGCGAACGAAGACGAGGCAGATAACCAAAAAACGATGGACAGTGTAGTAGACGGTACTGGATTGATGGAGGGCAGGCAGAATGGTTGGTTAAATTACTTAAGCTTAAAGTTTAATACTGCAAATCATAACATTAATCCTCATTCAACGCCCAATGCTGAAAAAAATCCGACCGTTTCTAGTGACATAGGTCAGTATGAAACCAAAAGTGAGATAAGCTTAAGTGACATCGATGAACTTTATATCAACAATGCGGGCTTAGTCCTGCTATGGCCCTTTTTAGAAAAATGGTTGGAAACCTTGGGTTTGGTTGAAAACGGTTTTTTTCTAGAGACTGCCTGCCAACATCGCTGTGTTTGGCTATTGCAAACTCTGGCCACAGGTGACACCCCATTTGCCGAGTTTCAGTTGCCTTTAAACAAAGTGTTATGTGGTTTGCACCCAAACGCTTTGTTACCACATCAGGAGGATCGGAGTGTTAAGGAACTCAGCGAATGCGAGTTGCTTTTGAACAGTGTGATTCAACATTGGGAGGTTCTGCAAGACATGGGGGATGCTCAGTTCCAATCGATGTTCTTGCAACGGGAAGGTCTGTTGACAGTGCGGGATGGAAATTGGCTGGTGCGCGTTCAACCGCAGGCGCAAGACGTTTTGTTAGAACATTTACCGTGGCAAATTCAGGTGATCGCACTGCCGTGGTTGGAAGATCTGATTTACATCGAATGGTGAAATTAAGGGAACTCCAATTTTAGGAAGATCGTTAGGATATCTTTGAGAAACTCGTAGAACGTGGAGTATCTTGGGAAGAAATCAGACAGTTCATTCTGACTTTAAAGAAAGCCGCCGAGCAGGTGAGCATCGATTATTATCACCTATCATCATTTCAATACCCGGATGATGCAGATGATATTGCATTTGTGTTGTGTGCAGAAAAATCAGGGCTAGGACAAGGTGGGTAAGGTTTGAAGGGATGCGGAGTCAAGCTACTGAGCTTATAGGGAGAGAATAGAAGTGGGGAAAACCACCGATGCAACGAGACCGGTGGCTTTGAAAAAGTTACACGCGTTCGAGGGTGTTACACGCGTTCGAGGATGGTGGTTGCTCCTTGGCCTAAGCCCACGCACATGGTGGCAAGGCCCAGGTTTGCATCTTTGGCTTTCATGAGATGCAGAAGCGTTCCCACGATGCGAGCACCCGAGCAGCCAAGCGGATGGCCTAAAGCAATCGCACCGCCATTCAAGTTCACTTTATCTTCCACTTTATCCATCAGATCCATGTCTTGTAGGCAGGGGATCGACTGAGCGGCAAAAGCTTCGTTGATTTCCACGATGTCGATATCGTTCATTTCCAGGCCGGCGCGTTCCAAGGCTTTTTCACTCGCGGGAACCGGACCATATCCCATGATAGAGGGATCCACTCCTGCGGTTCCTAAAGAGCGGATCTTCGCCATTGGCTCCACCCCCAAATCTTTGGCTCGCCCGGCCGACATCACAATCACGCCAGAAGCGCCATCAGAAATCGCGGAAGCGTTTCCAGCCGTGACAGATCCTTTGGGATTGAACACGGGCCGGAGCGACGACAAGGCTTCGAGGTTGGTATCGGGTCGGATCACTTCGTCGTAGTCGAAAGTCTTGGGGAATCCATCGGAATCATGGCCTTCGATGGGGACAATTTCGTTTTTAAAACGACCCTCCACGGTGGCCGCATGGGCACGTTGATGAGAGCGTAACGCGAACTTGTCCTGATCTTCACGAGGCACCTCGTTGAGAATGGCCAACATTTCGGCCGTCAGCCCCATCATTCCAGCGGCTTTAGCCACATGTTTGCTGATTGTGGGGTTGGGATCCACATTGTAATCCATGGGGATATGCCCCATGTGTTCCACGCCCCCACAAACAAAGATGTCGCCATATCCAGCCATCACCGACAAGGCTGCCGTATGAATCGCCGACATGGAAGACGCACACAATCGGTTCACCGTTTGGGCACTGACTGTCGTTGGAATGGGAGTCATTAAAGAAATGAACCGGGCGATGTTGAAGCCCTGCTCTTTTGTTTGCTGCACGCAGCCCCAAATCACGTCCTCAATTTCTTCCGGATTGATTGTTGGATTGCGGGTGAGCAATGCATTGACGACCGCCGCAGAAAGGTTCTCGGCCCGAACATTCCGAAACATCCCTCCTTTGGAGCGTCCCATCGGTGTACGAACCGCGTCTACAATAACAGCTTCTCGCATGGTGTTCTCCTTTCATTCAATATGATGGATTTTAATAATAAGATTGGTTGTTTTGAGCCATTTCACGCAACTGTTCGGTCGGTTCATACAGTTTGCCGTAGGTGCTGTAGTGCTTCGTTTTTTCTACAAACGCGGCCACACCAATGGAGTCCACATAGCGGAATGCACCGCCTCGGAAAGGAGGAAATCCCAATCCATAAATCAAGCCCATGTCCACTTCTTGAGGTGTTTGGACAATTTTGTCTTCCAAGCAACGAGAACATTCGAGCACCATTGGCATCATCAAACGGTCGATGATTTCTTCGTCGCTCACTTCTTTGGTGCTACGGACCAACGGCTTCAGCAGGTCATCCACATCCGGATCATTGGTTTTCTTCTGTTTTCCTTTTTTGTCCAGGGTGTAAAGATAAAACCCTTTGTCGGTTTTTTGGCCCAACCGCTTTTGGTTGAACAACACTTCCACCGCAGACTCCTCAGGACCTTTCATCCGATCCGGGAAGCCTTCGTTCATCACAGTAGCCGCGTGGAAAGCGGTATCGATGCCTACCACATCAATCAAGTAAGCAGGACCCATTGGCCAGCCGAATTTCTCCATCACTTTATCCACGCGTCGGAAATCCACACCTTCGTTGACCAGCCCTAAGAATCCCGCGAGGTAGGGGAACAACACCCGATTGACTAGGAACCCAGGACAGTCATTGACCACAATCGGCGTTTTGCCCATTGCCGAGGCATAAGCCACGGTTTGTGCGACCGCACGATCTCCGGTTTTTTCGCCACGAATCACTTCGACCAATGGCATCTTGTACACAGGGTTGAAAAAGTGCATGCCACAGAACAATTCAGGACGCTTGAGATCCTCAGCGAGTTTTGTGATGGAAATCGTAGAGGTGTTTGACGTCAATACAGCGTCTTCACGGATGACCTCCTCGATCTCCGCCAAAACGGCCTTTTTCACGCCTTCTTTTTCCACTACGGCTTCCACCACAATGTCGACGTTTTTCAGATCGCCATAAGAGAGGGTGGCGTGGATGTTGGTCAATACTTGAGCCATGCGGGCGTTATCGATCCGCTTGCGATCCACCAATTTGCTGAGCAATTTGGAAGCTTCTCCCAACCCCAATTCCAAGGCAGGAACGTTGATGTCTTTCATGAAAATTGGGATGCCTTTATAAGCCGACTGATAAGCCACACCCCCGCCCATGATACCGGCTCCTAACACGGAGGCAGATTGGATCGGAGTGGCATCCTTCTGTTGTTTCTTGGCTTCGCGCTTGAGGTATTGATCGCCCAAGAACAAAGACACGAGGTTGGCAGCCACAGGAGTTTGAGCCATTTCTACAAACCCTTCATGCTCCTTGAGCATTGCCCCGTCTCGACCTTTGGTTGCTCCGGCGCGAATGGCCTCCACCGCAGCCACAGGAGCGGGATAATGAGGTCCTGCTTGTCCGGCAATAAACGCCTTCGCTCCTTCAAACACCATGATACTTTCAACTTCTCCAAGTGGGATGGGATCCAGCTTCTCTTGGCGTTTTGCTTTCCAATCGGCTTCTCCTGAGATGGCGCGTTTCACCATGTGCAAAGCGGCATCGCGTAACTTTTCAGGAGCCACGACGGCGTCCACAGCACCCGCTTTGAAAGCCGCTTCTGGTTTTTGATCTTTGCCAGTGGCAATCCATTCAATGGCGTTGTCCGAACCAATCACCCGCGAAAGCCGCACGGTTCCCCCAAATCCAGGGAAGATCCCCAATTTGGTTTCCGGCAAGCCCACTTTGGCTTTGGTGGAAGCCACGCGATAGGTAGTGGCTAACACAAATTCCATCCCCCCTCCCAAAGCATAGCCATTGATCGCGGAGACGGTGGGGAAGTCTAAATCTTCGAGGTCGTTGAAGACTTTATTGGCATCCTTCACCCACTCCAACAACTGTTCCTTGGGGGCTTTGAACAATCCTAAGAAGGAATTGATGTCTGCTCCGACAATGAAGCTGTCCTTGCCACTGGTACAAATCATTCCTTGGATCGAACTGTCCGAAGCGAGCGCATTGACCGATTCCCGTAATTCTCTCAAGGTTTGTTCATTAAACTTATTGACCGATTCATTATCGGCATCAAATTTCAACTCGACGATGTCGTCGTCAAGTCGGCTACATTTGATGGTTTGCCCTTCGTAAATCATGGAATAACCTCCTCTTTTGTAGCGTTTAAAAAGGCATCAAGAGATTCCGTAGACTCCAACAGTCCACCCCCTTGATTTGAAAAACTAAAAACAAGCTATCCAATTGAAAACTGAAACAAGCTATTCCCTTATGAGTGCAGAACCCAGACCAACCTGGGGTAAAACGTTTCACTGATCAAAAAAGTTAACAAAAACAATAAAATAGACTTAGCCGTATTGAAAACGAAAAGCAGGAAATGGGAAAAGTGAAAGATCTCGTTTTGAAATGAAATAATTAAATTTCAGCAAGTTGTTTTATTTCGTAAAACTATGGGATTGTGTAAAGCACTTAAAAAACAACGTTATCTCAAGAGAAGGGAGCGCTCTAGAGACAGGCCTCACCGAGCGCTGGACAGGAAGAAGTGAGGTCAATATTGGGCTTTGGGAAAGCTGTCGTGTATGGAGAATTGCCGAATCACTTCTAAGATTTTATCGGTAGGTGGAGCGGGTTCCAAAAAGGTTTGAACCCGAAACCATTGCGCTTCTCGACGTTGAAGCAGATAGACAAAGCTACTGTGATAGAGCTGTTGTTCGTTCTGGATGGAAGGTGTGGCATAAACACCAAATTCTTGCAAAAGGGCGGACCGTTCGTGATCCGTCAATGGGTAGTGTTCGAAAGCGGGGTGGAAGTTTTTAACGTATTCCGTGGTCAATTTGGGAGCAAGGTCGGGAAGCAAATTCACAAAGCCGACTTTGAGTTGCGATGCAGTGGATTCTGAATGCCGTTCGTACGTCTGCAAGGTGTGGCTCAGGGAAGCCAAGGTGATGGGGCAAGAGTCCCCGCAGCCAGGAAAGCCGAAAACTAGTAAGAGGTAATCGGTCTCCGATGGAAACACGAAACCAGAAACAGGCTGGTTTTCAGCAATTCGTCCTTGGCCACCATAGGGCCACAGAAGAATTGCAAACCCCCAACCCATACTGAGGAGGAGCAATAGGCTGCCTCCAATCCGGGCATAAATCGTTTTTCGAACAGTGCTTTGTATCATCCGTGGTTTCCTTGATGGGCTTCGCGTTGAAGGGAGTCGACGATGGTGTGTACTTGGTCGATCTGGGAATTAATGGTTTCCACAAAGGTCGCATAATGTTCGGTGACTTGTCGGACTTGGTTCACGGCAGTATTGATTTGTTGAATGCCTTGGACTTGTTCTTGAGTCGCATGAGCGATTTCAACCACGCTTTGGTTGATACTGCGGATGTTGTCAATCACACCTTCGGTGGTGCTCACCCCTGCTTCGGCTTGGGTCATATTTTGAGAGATACGTTCCGCAATATCATTAGCCGCTTCAGCACTTCGGATGGCCAACCCCCTCACTTCGTCAGCCACAACCGCGAAGCCTTGACCGGCTTCACCGGCACGAGCTGCTTCCACAGCAGCGTTTAACGAAAGAATATTGGTTTGGAAAGCAATCCCGTCAATAGTTTTGGTGATATTCGAAATACTATCACTCGCCCCCTTGATCGCTCCCATCACTTGAGAAAGTTCTTCGATCTTAGCCACGGCCTCATGAGAAATGAGTTGAGAATTCATCGTATGTTCGGCCGTATTTTGGCTCATTGACATGATTTCTTCTAAAGCCGTGGAAGTTTGCTCGACGGCTACGGATTGACGGTTGGCTTCATGCGTCAACGACTGACTGGAATGGGTTGTAGCTTCGGTGGCGTCGTAAAGATCTTGGGATAAAAAGGCCAGTTGCTCCAAGGTTGAGATTTGAGTGATGAATTGCCGAATGGTGCCGGTTAACATGATCAAGTACACACATAAGGCAAAGACCACGAAAGCGGCATGCAAGAACACAATCTCCAAACCGCTGCCATAGTTAAAAACAACAATCGGCGTATCCCCCCAAGTCAACCCAATGGATTGGCAATAATTGAGTGTGAGGTGATGCACTGCCACAAACAAGGCTGCGACGGTCACCGGAACCGGGTCCCGATATCGGGTCAAAATGGGAAGGGCCGCAAAGATGTGAAAATGGAATTCAATCTGCCCTAAGCTCTGCTGGATGAAAATTGCGGAGAAAGTCATCAATCCAACGCCCATCACAATTCGTGAAAACACGGTTCCCCGAAAGAAGATATAGCCTGCGGTTGCCATGGCGACCACCCCTCCCCCCCCCACAATACCCAACAGATACATTCCATGCAGATATCCCGTGAGCGTGGATGCGACCCCCCAATGCAAAATCAACAACAACAGAATCAGCCGGTCTCCCTGTTCGAAGTCGCGGTGCAACGCGTCTTTCACTTGCAGAGGCAGATCGGAACGGTAAGCAGAAAATAGCATGGTCATGGCATTTCTCCTTGAGTATGAGAATTAAATATCTGTTAGGGTAAACAGTTATGCCGAAAAATGAAACCCAATTGAGCACAGTCCTGTGTCTTTAAAATAACAGTTCCATTACAGACTATCCTGTTTGAACGTGATTGAAAATCCTTGTAAGGATGACGGAAAATCGCAAACATGTTACTTTGAGGAATCACTGAACAGAGGGTGGATACCCCTGATCCCCTGAGAACAAAATGTCTGAGATTGGAAATTGGATGAACTCTGTTGCCCTGAAAACGAAGAGGTTGTTGAGGACATGGGCCGTTGTGGTCGGTCTGTTGTGTCTGTTACCCCCAGCATTGCATGCCGACGATTTCTTCGGAACCGAAAAGATCCGTAGTTTTTTAAAACAGCGGCCCACAGATCGCGAAAAATACGATCAGATCAAAAACTCCATAGAAGGAGTGATTGGGAGAATCTCCGACTCGGAAAGCGTGTGGGTGCATCTGGAAAACAAACGAGAGTTCCTGCGTTGGACCTACAAACTTTCGAGGTCTAACCTGGATGTGAAGCGTCAAGAGGTGCGTGTTTGGCTGAAATATGTGTCTCCAAAACGATCGGTGAGCCGAGGCAAAAAATACAATGATTGGTTCAAAAAGAAGGTGGCCTTTGAAATGGGAAAGGCATTTCGCAACCGGCGCGTGCGGGTGGAATATGACTATTTGGACAAAGCGTATCGTTTGACGGGGGTTGCTTGGGCGGGGGATACCAGTATCAATGTCTGGCTCGTACAAAACGGATGGTCATTTTATTTGTTGGAAGAGGGAGAGTCGCGATTCCACGAAGATTTTAAGAATGCCGAGAAACGTGCGGAATCGCGCCAACTTGGGTTATGGAAACCTCCTAAACAGTGAGATCATGTAATGAATGATTTGATTTCTGAAAACCTCCAACGTGTGCAAGCGCACATTGTCGAAGTGGCCCAAAATGCGGGGCGTGATCCAAAGGAGGTTCGTTTGATCGCGATTTCCAAAACACATCCAGCCTCGAAGGTTCAAGCAGCCGTCGATGCCGGGCAGATGGTGTTTGGAGAAAATCGTGTTCAAGAAGCTTTAGAAAAAGTGGAGCAATTGCCAGAGCACGTGGAATGGCATCTTGTGGGACACTTGCAAAAGAACAAAGCGAAGTTCTGTCCGGGCAAGTTTCAGTGGGTGCATTCCATCGATTCGGTGGAATTGATCAACACCTTAGAAAGACGATGTGCCCTGCAAGAGCAACCCGTTCAAGGTTTGATTCAAGTGAACCTTTCCCAAGAGGCTTCCAAAGCAGGCGTGTGGGAATGGGACACCGTGTGCCGGTTGGGAGAGCGGATATTGGAATGCCAATGGCTGAAATGGCGAGGCTTGATGACCATTGGGGCTTTGCAAGCTTCAGAGACGGAAACGCGAAAGACCTTTGCCACGCTGGCAGAATGGCGAGAACGATTGGTCCAGCAATTTGGCAATGCTCAAGAATGTACCGAGTTGTCCATGGGGATGTCTGCCGACTACCCCTTGGCGATTGAAGAAGGAGCCACCTTGATTCGAATTGGGAGTGCAATCTTTGGAGCACGTGGTTGAATTGCAAACAAAAGAAACGGTGTCATGGGAAGGCGTGCGATTGGGCTTCTTGGGCTGGGGACCGTTTGGACAGGGATTGCAAAAACATTTGCATCAGCTCAGTCACCCCTTGAGCACGCAAGGTTTTGTGTACCCGTTGGAATCCGATACACCCGAGGTCTCACCGTGGAAGGTGGTGTGGGATGTGGATTCTTTATTCCAGAGGGCTAACTTCATTTGGGTCGAAGCGTCGTGGCCTCAGTTGGAGTTCGTCTTGCCCCGCATTCGCCTGTTGATCTCCGATGCTCACGTGTTGGTGCTGTTGGGAGGGGATCTCAGCTTGGCCCGATTGCTCCCACAAATCAATGAACGCAAGCTGATTCGCTGTTTATATAGCCGTGTACGACGATTTGCCGACAGTTCGATTGCGTTTGTATCGACAGACTTGGTCACCGCGGAAGAAAATGAGCGATTTCAAGCCATTCTGGAAGGCGTGCCGGTGTTGTTGCCGGTGGCTTCCGAAGCGCAATTGGATGCGTTGCATGGTGTGATTAGCAATGGCCCCGCCATTGGGTACACCTTCATTGATGCCATTGCCGATGGGGTAATGAAGCTGGGAATCCCTCGTGCCCAAGGATTGCTACTGGCAGCTCATGCCTTGTTTGGTGCGTCTCGCACTTATTTAGAAACCGAAACCCACCCCGGTATTTTACGAGACCGTTCTATTGATATTCCTGGCATTCCGCTTTCCGGCGTTCTGACCTTGGAGCAACAAGGGCTGCGTGGCCTCTTGATTCAAGCCATGGAAGCTGCCGCATCGGAAGCCTCTGATCAAACCACTTCTTCTAAAAAATAAGGAGTTTTATGGGATCTATCTCTGTTGCACTCACCCAAGTGTTGAGTGCGATTATTGACTTGTATTGTTTCTTATTGATCCTCCGGGCCTTGCTTTCCTGGTTCAGCCCCAATCCTCACAGTGGCTTGGCTCAATTCCTCTACCGCACCACCGAACCGGTTCTGGAACCGGCACGCCGGATCATTCCCCCCATCAGCGGCATCGATCTTTCCGTGGTCATCGTGATCGCCGCACTCCAATTTTTAAGCCGTGCCCTGCTCAGCTCGATTGGTATGTTTTGAGCAAACAAAAAAACAACAGAGTCGTTCACTACTGATGGCTTCATTCCAATCTTGCTAAATCTGTTCCGGATCAGTGATTCGATCATTAGGGATTCGTGAGTTCGGCAGGGTAATTCGTTGTTTTGCCCAGAAATGTCCGCAGTTCAGCCGACTTTTTCATGAACTGGCCCGATTTTTTTGAGACTCTTTTCCACTACAATGCGCCTCAGCTTAACTGAGTTACCCTTACAGTTCATTGCATTCAAGAAGTGATAAGGAGAGAGTATGGTCAAGGGCATTGATGTTTCTGTGTATCAAGGAACGATCCACTGGAATCTGGTGAAAAAAAGCGGCATTGCATTTGCGTTTGCAAAAGCCTCTGAAGGAATTGCACTCAAAGATCCGAATTTTTCGGCCAACTGGTATGGGATGGAGGATGCTGACATTTATCATGGGGCCTACCATTATTTCGGCTCTCAGAAAGATTCAGGCAAAGCCCAGGCACAAAATTTTCTCGAAGCCTTAGATGGCAAGTCGTATGGAAACCTGCCGCCTGTGCTGGATTTTGAAAAGTGTCTGATCGAGCCTTCTGTACTCGTTCAAGAAGCTCAGGTGTGGCTTCAAACGGTAGAAGAGGCTCTGAAGGTCAAACCTTTGGTCTATACCAATCCCAGTTTTGGGAATTCTACGATCCAGGGCGCGTTGTCTGACTACGATCTCTGGGTGGCCAACTATGAAGTCAGCCAACCTTCGATACCGGCTGGCTGGAACCAATGGACATTTTGGCAGTATTCGGACACCGGTTCGGTCAATGGTATTGAAGGCTATGTTGATTTGGATCAATTCAATGGCAGTTGGGAAGCATTGCAACAATACGTTCGTCAACAAAAGCATTCCGGGGATGTTGAGAATGTAGAGTCAGAAGTTCCCTCCGCTTCGCCGGAAAAAACTTGTGTAGTGGAGCCTGGAGATACACTGACGTCAATCGGTCAACGGTTTGGGGTCTCGGTATCGGCTTTGGCCGAATACAATCATATTGCCGATCCTAACCTGATCCAAGTGGGCCAAATACTGCGGATTCCCTAGCAAAACTTATTCATAAATTTCACCGTAAAATAATTGGATATAACGATTTTTTCATAGATTACCCCAATTCACTTTGGACGAGGAACATTAGAATACTTTCCAGTGTGAATCTCTTCTGAAAGATCTGATTTGTGAAGGACGAATCAACTTTGAATGGTTCCCAGATTCCTCAAAATTATTTTTAATTTATTTGGCAGGAGACTCGGTATGGCCTTTCCCACTGCGGTAAACAATCAAATCACCGACTCTGTGACTCAAGCGAATGTCCAAGTGTTGGCAGCGACCCCTGCGGTGGCGATGGCAAATCTTTACCAAGCGACAGCCCAAGCCATGGCCAATGCGGCACACAATGCCACCATGGCTCAACAGCAGACCAATATCATGGCACAGGCAGCGACCACGGTGGGCGTGGCTCTGCTGTATTCTTTGAATACGGCTTCGACGGCAAGGGCCATTAAATCGACCTTTGCGTAACCAAGCACTACTAACCCAGGAGAAAAACGATGGCTTTTCCAACTTCCGTCAATAATCAAATCACCGATGCAGTGACCCAGTCTAACGTAAAAGTATTAGGAGATGCGCCAGCAATGGCGATGGGGAATCTGTTTCAAGCAACCAATCAAGCCTTGGGCAATGCGGCCCACAACAGCACTTATGCGATTCAACAAACCAATGTGACCGCTCAGGCGGCCACCACCATGGGGGTAGCGATTCTTTATTCCTTGGATACGGCGTCTACCGGCGTGGCCACCAAGGACATTCTCAGCTCCACATAATCACACGAAACCAGCCGTATAGTGGAGGAAGAGGATGGCTTTTCCGACATCGGTGAACAGTCAAATTACAGACTCCGTCACCCAATCCAATACGAAGGTTGTGGGTGATGCGCCTGCAGTCGCTATGGGGAACTTGTACCAAGCAACATCGCAAGCCTTAGCGAATGCAGCACACAATGCCGCGATGGCTCAACAGCAAAATAATATCTTAGCACAAGCTGTGACGACCATGGGGGTATCGATGCTGTACTCGATTGATACGGCATCCTTGGGAAAGGCCACCTCGAAGGTTCCCAAATGAAGATATGAGAACTGGGATGGCTTTCTCAAAATAGTTCAATGCAATAGCAGTACTTAATTTAAACCTAAATTTTAAGGAGACATTATGGCTTTCCCAACCGCAGTCAATAGTCAAATCACTGATTCCATTACCCAAGTCAACACCAAGGTTGTAGGCGACGCACCTGCATTGGCAATGGGGAATTTTTATGTAGCTACTGGTCAAGCACTCTCGACGGCCGCTCACAATGCGGCTTATGCGCAGCAACAGTCTTGGGTTACTGAGCAAGCCACGACCAACATGGGCGTCACGAGTCTTTATTCCGTGGACACGGCTTCCACGGGCAAAGCCACCAGTATGATTTTCGCCTAATTCCTGGGCCATGGTGAATGAGAGCAAGGTATGGCAGGTACCGTTAATTCCCAAGTGACTGATGCCATCGCAGAAGGGGGAGCGACCACCATCGCTCTCGCTCCTTCATTTGCCATGTCAATGACTTATATCACCATGGCCGATTCTATCGGCATTCAAATGGAAAATGCCACCAGCAATCAACAAGGGATGCAAATCACAACAAATGCAGCGGTTGCCCAAATTTGTACATTGATTATTGCCAAAGGGGCTTCTGCCAAATAATTCCGGTTTGGAGAAACTATATAAGGAGGAAAACATGGTTGATGACAGTACCGTCAATAGTCAGATCACCGATTCTGTCACGCAAGGAAATACAACAGTTGTGGGGCAGTCGGTTTCTGTGACTCAAGGGATGCTCGATACGGTGATGGCAGAAACCATTGGTATGGGGCTTTACAATGCGGTATCGGCTCAGCAGAGTTCTCAGATGACCAGTCATGCTGCCGTCACCACAGCATGCGCCAGGATGTTGCAAGCGCCGATACCGATTAAGACACCCCCCCCCACTCCACCTCCTGAGAAAAGTGTGACTCCATTGGAGGAACCGACTCCGGAAAGCAGGGAGCAACAAATTGCAGCTGCTAGTGAAAAAGCGGAAACTGCAATTCAGGACTTGCTGCGGTTGGAACAAGAAACAGCACAGACGACTCAAGATGCAAAGACAGATCTGAAAGCGTTGATTGACAAGATTTTGAAAGGGCTTCCTTACAAGCTTACGGAGGCCTCACTCCAGTTATTGGAGAAAAAATTAGGAAAATCCACCGCTCTGCTAACGCCGATCTTAAATAAAGAATATGCCAATGAAACTAGCTTTCTCGAAGGATTGGGGTTTGGTGCCAATGTTCAAAATACGATTGCGATCAGTGCTTTTGACTCCAGTAACAAAGAGTATCAACTGACGGCGGCTGCGTTCAAAGACATCCAAGTGATTTTGAAACAAGAACAGGAGCCTAAGAAATATGCATATGTGTTGGCCATGTTGGGGGCCTACAGCGAGAAGCCTCCTGCTTCAACTGAAAACAAAGCTGCCTTCATGCAGTCCGTAGAAGAAGCCATCGAGCTGCAAGCCCTCTTGGGGGCTGCCAAACCCGACATGTCATTAAAAGATTTATTGGCGTTGATGAGTCAACCCCATTCCCCTTGAATCTCTTGAACCATGAGGTCGCTTATGACGGATCCAACAAATGTCAATCCACAGATTCTTGACTCCATCAATGCTACGCAGCAAGCAGTGTTAAGCCCTCCGGTCGTGAAGACCAGTGGCGCGGGGAAGGCCTACCATTCGGTAGCGCAGTCCACTGCTTTTGCGGTCCAGGATGCTGTGGATCAAATGAGAAACTTGAACACGATCAGCACGACAGCCATTGGTGTCGCGATGTCTCAATTTTTAGCTACGGGAGATCCTCAATACATGGATGCCATTCAACAAGCCCAAAAGGTGGTGGAAGCCGGAGCCGAAAACTTGAAAACTATCGGTCAAAATGCGGCCTCGGTCCTCAAAGAATTTCCCTCAGGGTGATCAACCTCAATACCAGGAGAGCAAAATGTCGGAAAAATCCAGTAATCCCAAGGAGGAGTATCAGGAAGGCATGAGGGTCAGCCAGGAAGTGACGGAACTCTCAAAAATACAGGTTCAAAAAATCGTTCAAGCCGCACAGAAAAATTTTGATGATGCGGTTTCGTTAACCGAAAAAACGATTCAGTCGAGCATTCAGCAAATGAACACGTTGCTCGCGAACGCGAAAGTGCAAATTTCGAATCCTTCTGGCCCCCCCCCTGAGGCAAACAAAAATCTTTCCGGAAGTGATTTCCCTCATCCCGATCATGGCGATTCTTTGGAGGCTCCCGACAGTTCGTTGGATGACACGGCCGCAAGCATGGACCACTTGCTTCAAGAAAATGCAATGAACATCCAAGCCGCTCAACAAGCGGCTCAGGATGCCGTGATGCATTCGATTATGGGCGGAAATATGGAAAAACAAGCGCTCAATGGTGAGGTCATGCCCTCCAAAGAGGGAGGTCCGGGACAGGGAGCGAGCGCACCTCAACCGGAGCCTCCAAAGCAGTCTCCACCGCAGCCTCCGAATATGTTCAATCACCAAAAACCCATGTAACGTCACTTATCGAGAAACCCCATGTCTACTGGTTGGCCTTTATCTCAAGCTTTGCAGCAAAAAGCGGAAACTTGTTTTCAGAGTGATTTTTCACAGGTTCGCATTCATATCGATTCCACTCCGCTGTGTTTTGGTGCGTCCGCATATGCCTATGGTACGTCCATTCATCTGTCTCCACACGTCCTCCAGGTTCCTGAGTCGCAATTACTCGAATTGATTGGACACGAACTGATGCACATTGTTCAACAGCGTCAAGGGCGAGTGAAACCGATGTCTTGTGAGCAAGGGTGCTGGACGAATGACTCTGTCCTTTTAGAGCAGGAAGCGCAGGAGGCCGGGCGACATTTTGCATTAGGACACTGCGTGCCTGTATCCTCGCGGAAACCCTCCCTTGGCTGTTCCCCAGTGATTCAAAAAGCCGTCATGGTGGGTAGCGAATTGTTGGCAAACACCGCCTCCTTGTCACAGGCCACCAGTCTGGTTCTCGATTTAATTCCGATGGGATGGGATTGGTTGGATTGGGCTATCTCGAACCCTACACTGACGATATCGTTGGACAACGAAATCGATCTACTGCGAATCGTCCAAGGGGGACTTCATGGCTCTGAGCTGCTTCTTCTCAAAAACATCGGATTGCTTGTGGATCCGGCACGATTGGTAGATCTCGAACAGAATGACCTCAAAGCACTGGTAAACGCCGAAGAAAACACTCAAGAAACACCGAAACTGAACAGTGTTCTGCTGGAGAACCATTTCTTGCTACAATCCGATTTTTCGAGGGTGACGGCTTATCTACAAGCTCTGGGAATTCAGGAGCATCCGGTCTTTCTAGGGATGAGTTTTACAGACCAAATTGAATTGTTCCATTGGCGTAATGGTCAGGAGGCCCGATGGGATCGTTTTGGAAAGGAGGCGGCAAACTTCGCGTTACAATATGCACAAACCCCCTCTGCCTTTATCGACTATTATCAATTTTTCCTCGCCTTAGCTTCACGTACGGAAAACTGGAAAGACTCGAAAAGAATACGAGAACGAGCAGCTCAGAAACTGCTCAATGGTTTCACCGAATCATTGCCCCTATTGCTCCGAAGTCCCCAGATCGGCATGGATCCCGAAATCTCCCAGGTATTCTCTACGGTTCAAAATTGGGTGAACGGTGGAAATTATCTAGGATTTCGAAGTGCTTCTGCGGCACTTCTTCAAGTCACTCAAAATACAGATTTAAGTGAACCGCACGAAATTCAACAAGTCCTCAACAACTATATGTTTCAGGCCGGGGAGCTTTTACGAACTACAGAGCCGACGGCCAACCCATTGTCTCAGGATGGCAAGACCCGAACCTATACGGTCAAATCGAATGAAGCGTTTGCAGAACTCTTCCTGAATACCGATGGAATTCTAACACTACAGACCTTTTATACCAACGCGATGGCCAAACAAGTTAAGGCTTACGACGAACAATTTCTACAATCCCTGGAAAACACAAAGAAATAAGGAGACAGCAATGCCTCAATGCCCTCTGGTTCCCTCCTATATTAGTTCTCCCTTCCTATATTAGATCTTCTTTCTGGTACTAATTCTTTTGGGCGTTAGACCTACTTTTTACATATAAATTAATCCCCTACCAAAGTTCGTAGTTTTTGCTCAAAACTTCGTATGTTTTTCCGAAAAAAGCCTGAATAGCCCTGCTTTTTCCATTGCCTAGACCAATTTAATAAAATGGTTTCTCGGTAGGATTCCTCGAAATCATTTCTTAACTATATGGTTAATATCACAGCAATGGATGGCACTCCTGTTGGCCCGTGGATGGATGGCAAGTATTACCAAAGACAACCCCTGCGCAGCTGTAATATCGTGTTATAGATCAACATGTTCCGAGCAAGTAGGATCACGTCTATCAACTTGGAAATTGAAGGAGCTTCGCAAAACTATTGTTCAAAGGAAACTTATGGATGCCTATCTTCAAGTCAATCAGCTCATCAAAAGCGGGTATCATCCCTATGTAAAACTCGACAGTTTGTTGGAGGAGTTTCTTCAAGCTGCGCTTAAAAAAGTCCGTTCTTCGGAAGGTTCGATACAAATTCAAAATCGTGGAGAAACGGTTTCTGGAAAGCAGGGGCAGGATCTCGTTATCAATCGAGTGGAGGAGACAAATAAGCCGAAGAAAGACCTATTTTCGGACTCCGAGTTTGTCGATTCTCCCTTATACGACCAGCCTCCTGAAGAGATCGAACGCCCTGCAATGCCTGTTGAGAACAAAATACCTGTTGAGAACAAAATACCTGTTGAGAACAAAGTACTCATTGAGAACAGAATGCCGGAGGATTCGATTCTATGTTTTCCCCTGATTTATATGGGAGAAACCATTGGTAAGGTTTCTTTGAAGTTAAATAGACAGGACTCCCAAACTCAAGAGGTCAAACACTTTGTGGATCTGTTTGCAAAAGAACTCGCGTTCTTCATTAAACGTCATGAGGTGAAGCAGCGAACCCTTCAATATTTAGGGAAAGAGTTGTTTTTGATTGGCACCAGTTCCTCGATTAAACGGCTGGACGAATTTATTGAAAAAGCTTCCCAAGTGGATTTGCCCGTACTCATTGAAGGAGAATTTGGTTGTGAAAAGCTTCATGTGGCCTGCGCGATTCATTTTTGTAGCGCTCGACATCATGAACTCTTTGTGGAGGTCAATTGTTCCAGCCAACACAGCAGCAACTTTCTAGAAAAATTGGCTGCTGGTTTTGAAAAAGCCGAAGGAGGAACGCTGTTTTTAAATGGTATCGATCAACTCGATTTGGCGTATCAAGCACAGATTACAGGGTATTTGGAATCACGGGTAGGGCAGTGGATTGGTGGTTCTCCCCGAAAAAGAGATGTACGCATCATCGCTTCTGCCAGCCAAAACTTACAAGAGATGGTGCAAGCAGAAAGCTTCCTGAAAGAAATCTTAATTGAATTGGATTTTTTAAAAGTTGAAATTCCTCCGTTAAGAGATCGACAAGAGGATATTCGTGCCCATGTGGAGTACCTCGTTCAAAAATATCAACGGTTTCCGGGGCAAAAAATTTCTGAACGCGTGTTGAAGATTTGTGAAGCCTATAACTGGCCAGAAAATGTTTTCGAATTGGAACGGGTCATTGCGACTCTCATGGCACTTTCGGGAGAACAGGAAATCATTGATTCCAACGGTTTAGAATATCATGAAAAAATCAAAAATTTCTGTGATGGGCGTGAAGAGCAGATGCTCTTGGGAGCGAGAACATCCCGGAACTCTTTTGGAGCAGAGGGTACCAAAAATCGAAAATTAGCAGGAATTCCCATCGAGCTGCTGGCTTCTAATTTAGCCACCCAAGATCTTCACGGATTAGACAATCTCCATCCCAGTTTATACAAAGCACTGAAGTATATGAGCGAGCATTTCCATGAGGAAATTTCCTTAGGCAATCTTTCGCAACAGGCCCACATCAGTCCCTCTCACCTCTCCTTTTTGTTCAAGACGGAACTCGGTTATCCCTGTAAATCCTTTCTGGCCATGGTACGGATTGAAAAAGCCAAACAACTGCTCAAAACGCAGTCCAACCAGCGTATTACCGATATCTCGCTCGATGTTGGTTTTGGGGATTTAAGCCATTTTGAGAAAACGTTTAAGCGCATCGTTGGACAGAACCCCAGTAAATACCGACAAGGTCTCCTCTACAATAGGCCCGGATTGATGTTTCAAGAATCATAAGTTTTTCTGGATAAAGCGGAAATAATGCCAAATTTTCCAGTGATTAGCCCGATTCTCTAAGAGCAAGAAAAACTAGAATAACTTCGTAGTTGAACGGCTCTTTCAGAGGGCGTTTTGAAGTTATTCCACCTTTAAGAAGGAGAACCCCTTATGGCTTATCCAACTTCGGTAAACAGCCAAATTACCGATTCGGTGACCCAGTCGAATGTCGAGGTTCTTGGGACAGCTCCTGCGGTCTCCATGGGGAATTTGTACCAAGCGACATCGCAAGCTTTGGCGAATGCGGCCCATAATGCCAGCACCGCGCAACAGCAAACCAACATCACAGCTCAAGCAGCTACCACGATGGGCGTGGCCATGCTTTACTCCGTGGATACGGCATCTACTGGGATGGCAACTAAGAAGATTTTAAAAGCAAAGCCTCCGGGCTGATCATTGTTTGCATCACGTTTCTTGTGTGAACCTAAGATTTCATCTTAAATTTTTCGTAAGAAACGATTTTTCTAACCTCAATCCTCAGGAGAAAAAATGGCGTTCCCGACCTCAGTGAATGATCAAATTTCGGATTCGATTACTCAGGCAAATACTAAAGTATTGGGAGATGCTCCAGCAATGAGCATGGGCAATTTTTATATCTCGACGGATCAAGCTCTTTCGACCGCAGCTCAGAATGCGGCGCATGCCCAGCAACAGGCTTGGGTCTCCATGCAGGCTGCAACCACGATGGGAGTGGTAAATTTATACTCGGTAGACACCGCTTCCACCGCAAAAGCGACACGCAAAATTGATCAAACACAAGTTGCTGGCATGTGATCCTCTCAATATAGATCATGAATCATTTCAAATGAGTTTGAACTAGGAGGTCTAGTTCATTTGTATAGACTTTTAATCCACCTGATTTTTAAGGAGCAATTATGGCATTTCCAACTTCGGTCAACAGTCAAATCACAGATTCCGTCACCCAAGCGAATACAAAAGTCTTAGGAGATTCCCCGGCAATGGCAATGGGAAATTTTTATGTAGCAACCAGCCAGGCCCTTTCAACGGCGGCTCACAATGCCTCGTTTGCTCAGCAGCAATCTTGGGTTTCCATGCAAGCCGCGACCACGATGGGCGTTTCCAATCTCTATTCCGTGGATACCGCATCCACGGCAAAAGCGACCCAAGAGATTTATCAATAACACGGTTGAAACAGCTCCATCCTCCCAGAATGCCTCCCGTTCATTACGCTTGCGAGTGAAACGGAGGCATTCAAATCCCTCTCGCCCCGTTTTCTTCACGCTTTTATCTTTCCTCTCGTGCTCCCAGCATCTATTCTGCAAACCGTTTTTAAGACAGGAGTATCCGTGGCTGATTCGACAAATATCAACTCTCAAATCGTAGCTTCTATCAATGCGGTACAGAAGGCTGTCATGAGTCCGCAGGTGGTGAAAACGAGTGGTGCCGGCAAAGCGTATCAATCGGTGGCTCAGTCTTCGGCAATTGCAGTCCAGGATGCGACAGATTACTTGAGAAATGTGGGAACGATCATGACAACCGCGCTAGGGGTTGCTACTGCCGAATACTTAGCAACACAAAACCCCTTGCTGCTGAAATTTATGAAGAATGATGTCCCTAAAGTGATGGAAGACGCCGCAAAACATTTTGCCACTGTGGGCAAAGATGCTGCAACGGTCTTAAAAAACTTCCCTTCAGGTTAAACCCATCCAAATGAGGAGCTTATTATGGCAAGCGTTGAAGATAAGGACTCAAAACAAACCACTGTGGAAGAACCGGAAAACCAATCCAACGAGGAAAAAGAAACGTGGGGCGTGCGTGAAGATGCAGAACACGTTTCTTGGGAAGCACGAGAGCGCGTTTCGTGTTGAGATCAGTTTCCCTAACAACATGAATTTTCTTTTATTTTATTTGCAGGCAGGCTTTTGCCATAGTTTCCATTGCACTCCATGAAGAACTCCCCGGAGTGTTTGAGAACGTGACGATCCATAGTTGTGCTTCTGGAAAATAAGCAATCACGTTATTGAACCCGACCCAATGGCCACTATGGCTAATCAGTTGATAACCGAATAATTCTTGAAGGAACCACCCGTAACCATAGCCAACAGGATCCCCTTGATCAGTTGTTGAACCCAAGAAAATCTTTTGTTGCATCGTTGGACTAACCAATACATGGTGTTCAATCGCGTGGATCCAATTCACGACGTCATTGAGCGAAGTATAAACACCATCCTCTCCATAAAGAAAGTTACCCGAATTGTAGTCGTTCAAATCAAAAAATGGCCAATCGGAATAACCGAATGCGCGATTTTTGATGTCAGGTTCCGGATCCCGGATGACGATAGAATGATGCATCTGGGTGGGCTGAAATAGTTGAGATTCGATAAACTCCGGGTAGGAAGAACCGGAAACTTTCTCGATCAGGGAACCAAGCAAATTGTAACCTGTATTGCTGTAACCAAAACGACTCCCCGCAGCGAAATCCAATTTTTCTTTCTGTTTTAAAAAGTCGAAGATATCCTGGTTTTTGGGCCGTTTTGCACTCTTGTCCGTGCTGCACAATTCCATGAAATAGTCTGGCAGTCCTGATAAATGATGAATGAGATGTCTGATGGTGATGGGATGTCCATACTGAGGGAAATCTGGAAAATAATTCACCAACGGATCGTTGCAATCGATTTTTCCTTGCTCTTCCAGCATGGCGATTGCCATACCTGTAAACTGTTTGGATACCGAGGCCATCCGAAAATTTGTATCCGGACCGATCTTCTCTTCTGTTTCTAGATTTCGGAGTCCATATCCCTTTTTAAACAGCACTTCTCCTTTGTGGATCGCCATTGCGGCAAGTCCCGGTGTTTTTCCATTGTTGTAAAGTTCAAACCGTTGGTCAAAATCTTCTACCATTTTGGGTAATGACATGGCTCATCTCTCTTGGTTCATAATAGGGTTGAATAAATTCTGAATAGGGCCTCGCTTAAATAAAGGCAAAAATTATGACTTTAAAAATTGAAAACACCCTTATTCTTCTTTCTAAATTATGCTTGGTTTTGTTTTATTCATTATTAGCTTCTTGTGAAACCTCTGAATCCAATCTACAGCAAAAAGCGTATCAAAAAAACTCATACAGTGACTATGTTAAGGAAGTTGATATTAAATTCACAAGTGAGAAGCTAGATCTGATATTGCCACCTCTAATGGCTGGTGAAAATATTCGCGGAATGTCATTGAGCCTAATAAACCATTCAAATGTGGTTTTATCCAAATCTTTGGGAATTCGTAGTACAAGGACTCAAAAACGGGTAAACAATGACACTGTTTATGAATTTGCTTCATTAAGCAAACCTCTTTTTTCTCTTGCCGTTTTGCAACTTGCTGAGAAAGGAATAATTGACCTAGACAAACCATTATATGAATACCTAGAATATAGAGAAGTGACTGACGATGATCGATATGAGTTGATAACAGCACGAATAGTTTTAAGCCACAGGACAGGTTTTCCAAATTGGGCCAGAGGTGAACAGGTTGACCTCGCTTTTGAACCAGGCGAGAGGTTTCAATATTCTGGAGAAGGCTATTTGTATCTACAAAAAGTTTTAGAAAAAATTACAGGAAGATCCCTACAAAAAATCGTTGAAGAGGAAATATTTATACCCCTGCAAATGACCCATTCCAGCTTTATATGGAAAGATAAATATCAAAACAATATGGCTGAGGGACATTCTAGAAAAGGTGAGTTTGATCGAAAAATAAGACAGAAAACAGAGGGTGTATCTGCCAGTAGCTTGATTTCAAATGTTACAGACTATTCCAAGTTTTTACAATATGTCCTCAAAGAGTACAAAAAGAATAATCCCATAATAAAGCGTATGGTAACCCCTATAATTCCGGTAAAAGATGACGGAAAATGGGGAAAGCTATCATGGGGTTTAGGATGGGGTATTGAAGAAACTTCACAAGGAAAAAATATTTGGCATTGGGGAAATAATGGAGAGTTCAGAAGTCTGGTTGTTGCCAACTTAGAGAAAGGGATTGGGTTGGTGTATGTCTCCAACAGCGCCTCCGGGTTAGAGCCAATAGCGTATATTATTCAAAATACTATTGGAGGAATCCACCCGCTCACTAGATTTAGGTATGTCTATTAGTTAGCAGGTGCCCTTGTTAGATATCGAACACTCGGTGATCACACTTCTATCAGAGCAAGAAAAAATACATGCCGTTGACTCAAGAACATATTTATCAAGCAATCGATGAACTCAGAGCGATTGCGAGTATGGGACTCAAATATTCAACCAACGAATATGACAGTGACCGATACAAACGGACCCTTTCTATAGCGTTCAGATTACTTTCCGCCGTGGAACAACGTCCTTTTGAAGAGGTTTCGCATGAGTTTCAAATAGACAATTGGCTTCATGTCAGCCCGAAGGCCGGAGTCGAAACCGTAGTCCTTCAAGGGAAACAATTGCTTTTGATTAAAAGAAAAGATGATCACCGGTGGGCCATACCGGGAGGATTAGTTGAAGTTGGGGAAACCTTAACCGCAGCAGCCCTCCGTGAGTTACGAGAAGAAGCAGGAATCCACGGAAAAATTACCAAACTGTTGGGGATATTTGATTCACGTCGATGGAAAACCCCAATCAAAGCTCATATGAACAGTGTCATCTTTCAAGTGGAAGCAGAACCAAGTGTTCCGGTAGCAGGTCCAGAAGCCATCGATGTGGGCTTTTTTGAAGAAGATCGCTTACCGGAACTTTCCCCCGGTCATCACCTCCGTGTCCCTTTCCTTTTCAAGCTCCTCCGAGGTGAAGTCGTAACGCCATATTTTGATCCCGTCGATGCGGTATAAAACGGTCAGAAGTCTTTGATCCCGTCGATGCGGTATAAAACGGTCAGAAGTCGATGATTTTTATGTGAAACATTATGGAGAAAGAATCAAAAATTCTATTAAAAGCTAAGATAGTAGAAGAGCGTCCGTTTGGTGAAGGTGGGACTGAAATCAAAAAAGGCACAAAACATTTTCTCCCTGGTGCCAAAGTGTACGTTATCGATGCCTACTGGGGAGAGTGTGCTGCTGTCACAGTGATTGGGCATCATCGAACGAGCGGAAGGTATGTAAAGCTAGACATGAGTGTTCAGCATTTAGAAAACTTTCAACTGCGTCGAGTGTATAGTCCAACGATACTTTCAATGCTCAATCAACATTTTGGAGACAATAGAAAATACTCGGAAGACTATGCTTCTGAAATGCTGCAAGCACTCCCCCACTGGCAGTAAGATGCTTCGCTTCATCACCAGCCGTCGGTTTTCGGCGCGCAGACGCTTCAATTCCTCCTTCTCGGCGGAGTTCAATTTTTGACCTCTCAGAAAACTAGTTTACTCTTCGGGGCTGTAGCTTACATTATAATTATAACTTTCCAAATTTAAGCCAATCAAATCTGATGTTATTTTATTACTTTGTCCATATACATCCCCAATAATTGTATCTACTTTTTTCTGATTGAGTTTTTTGTAATAATGATTTGTGTCTTTTGGTAAAAGAATATTTATGCATCTCAAAGTTGAATATATTTTTTTAACCTTTCTTCTCGATAAAGGGAACAAACTATTTCGATTTAAAGGATCTCTTGTACCAAATATTAAGTTAATCCATCTTAAAATAATGAGATCGAGAGTTGAAATTGAAGGGTTTATTATCTGGGCATAAGGCATAATAGGATTGTCATTATATAAAACTTTATTTTCACAAAATTTAAATATTTTAGACATAAATTCGTTTGGAGAATCTAGCAAAATTTCATAAGGAAGTACAAGGACATTTTCTTTACCAAAAAGCTGGATATAATATTCAATCAAACGATGATACATAAAGTGCTTTAAGTTAAATAGAGGTATAGGTTTTAAAAAATCGTGATTAGACGCATTTATATAGTTTGATAATGAATCAACACCTCCTCCTTTGATGTATTGATTATAACAAGATAAAATTATATCTTGTTGTTCGCGAATAATAATAAGGATCTTTGCATTTGGAAAAACAGTTGCTAATCGCTCTGCAATAGTTTTGCTATCAAATCCTCCTGAATGAGGTTGCCCAGATAAACGTTCTTCTGAAATAACCGGAATTAGGTGTTTATCTATAGTTTCATTAATTTTAGGATAAAAAAAATCATGACAACTTTGTGCATTAAAATCTAAGTCATGCGGTAATACTAATGCCTTTTTAATTTCACGAACATTAAATGGTGTAGAAAATCCAATTTTATCATCTGCGAAAATTAATTTTTGTAACCAAGTCGTCGCTGTTTTATGGTAGCCGATATGTATTAATGGTACATTCATTATTCTAATGTTTCTGTCTTAGGTTTATAATGATTTAATGCGTTATGATTTATTTTTTCATTTGAAAGTGGTTCTCTTCAACACAAAAAAACTTAGAATTTTTTTAAGATTGCTTTTCAAATATTAGGAACGTTCAATAGAATTTCTTCCAAAACGAATCCTTGATCTGGATATTTTTCAGGGCGTGACGACGCTGTGATGTACTCATCGTACGAGGCGCACCAAAGCAATGTTCATGTACAAAGGAGGTGTGAAACTCGGAACTATCAGCAAAGCCTTGGAACACAAGAATTTAACCGCAACGATTCTCTATTTGGGCATTGAGGAACAAGTACCCCAAGCAACACTCTCAACACGTTGGATGTCAACGCAGAACCCTTTCCCCTGGAATACGATAATAATCAAGTGGTAGCCATGTTCCATCCTGAGGGCGATGCTTATAGCATTCCTTTGGGCAATGTCATCTTTTTGGAATATGCCATACAGCCCTCATTTTATTACTACCAAAACATCATCATCCAATACGTAGGTTCCACTGCCAGTACCCAACAGATACTCACCGAAGTGTTCGGAACTCCGTTTGCTGGTGTCTGAGGTGGTTCGGATGACGAAGCTTGCATCAGGTGCGATCCCCACGTGGCTCCGGCGACCAAGACCATCACACCCCCAACACTGAGTAATGCCCAACGGCCTTCACGCCACCCAAGCCGCCACCCATCTTTAGCTATGCCTCGTCATCCCAATTTGGTCGGCAATATCCACGTCGTGCCGACATGCAATACAACGACGATCAAAACGATATGGGCTGAATGGTATGCAACTGGCCCACCCAACGGTTCGTCGCTTGTTGCCCAAACCAGAGTCGATGAATTCCAATGAAGATGAGCGCTAACAAGGTGAGCACCGAGAGCACTCCCAAAAGGGCACTACCAAATTGATAAATAGCTTTACTTATAATGATCATAAAAACTAAACGAATATATAAATTTTAATCGTTTTTATTTATTGAGAAGCCATCGTATAACGGGGACCTGTCGTAACCCTCAACAATACAATCTTCATTTGAAGAACAACCAGAAAGGCTCTCATGAAAACGAATTTCCTAAAACGGATCAAGCAACAAACCTTGGTATGGGGGGCTTCCTTAGTGGGCGTATCCTTGCTCTCGCTAGCCACGGTTTCTCAGACAATGGCGGAAGCTACTCCCGTTGAACTAAAATCTGTGAGTGTGATGAGCTTTGGGGCTGACAATGTGCTATTTGTCGGCGATTCCAAAGCAGCGACCATCCACGCCTTTGCTTTAGGAGAGGCCACTCCTCAGAAAGACTCCCAAGCCTATAATCTCATCGGAATTGACCAAAAAATTGCCGATGCGGTGGGGGCTTCATTAGATCAATTGACGATCAAAGATTTGGCAGTTCATCCTCAAACTAAAACGGCTTATATCGCCGTGACTCGGGGGCATGGTGACCAGGCAATGCCTGTGATTGTGACTGTGGATTCTCAAGGCAACGTAGCCCCAGTCAATCTGAGTGAATTGAATACCACACACTATCAGCTCTCCAATCCCGTCGATGCAGATTTAACGCTCTGGAATGGATTCATGGCGCGTAACTTAGCAATTACCGACATCGATTATATGGAGGGGGAACTGTTTGTAGCCGGACTCTCCAATGCCGATTTTGCATCGACCCTGTACCGCATTCCCTATCCGTTCCAAGGAGAAGCCAGTGTTAGCAGCATCGAAATGTATCATGCGGTGCATACGCAGAATGAAACACGTGCTCCCATCCGTAGTCAGGTAGTTATCAATTTGAAGGGGAAGCCCCATCTACTAGGAGCTTATACGTGTACGCCGTTGGTCACGATGCCGATTGATCAACTGAAAGATGGAGAGCACATCGTGGCCAAAACCATCGCAGAATTAGGTTTTGGCAACACGCCCATTGATGTGGTGGCTTATAAAGCGTTCAATGCTCAGTCGAAAAAAGTGGAAGATTTTGTGATGGTGACCAACAAAGAACGATCCGCTTATGTATTCCCACTCGCTTCCTTGGAAACGACGGTAGATCAAGAAGGGATGAAACCAGGAACCATGAAAAATACCTTTGGGGTGATGGCTCCTCCCCACTTGAACGTTCCTTTGGGTGGGCTGTTGCACATCGCAGATCAGGATCAACAATATTTGGTGGGATTGCGACGTGAGATGGAAACCGGAAAACTCAATCTGATTTCATTCCGTAAAGGCGCTTACTTTCGTTTGAGTGACCACATCAGCGAATACATGATGCCTCACTATGAATATTCCGAAGAGCAAATGCCGATCAAAGGGTTTCAAACCATGCTGCAAAAAGATGAGGGGTATTTATAAGCATACCTTCATTTGCATATAACGAATCCCCCGCTTTCCAAGCATGAGGAATATGAAAGGGGGGATTTCATTGTATTCACCTTTTTGTGGATAAGAGAAATGGTCATGTTGAAACGATGTTGGGAGTTGCTCTTGATGGGGGGCATTAGCGTTTTCTTTTGTGTTTTGGCGAACCCGCTGGTGGCAATGGAAAACCATTCCATTCACCTTCATCAGGCAGATTCTCAAGCCCCCCACTATCATACATTTGATGTGAAGGGATTGCCGGTCGATCATCTACAACAACTTCAACAGCTCCAAAAACGTGCTGAGAGTAAGATTTCGAGGGCACAATGGCAGAGTGTGTTTTCAGTGTTTGTGGGAGAGGTTTCTGAAAAGGATCTTGCTCAAAAAACATCCATGTTGGGCACTTATCAACTCGAATCAGAGACGCTGCGATTCATTCCTCAGTTTCCTTTGATGGAAGGCCAACAGTATACAGCGGTCTTCCACCATTCTCGCTTTCAAAAGCTGTTGTCTTTGCCGATGGCTAACGATTCATCGGTTGTGGAAGCTGCACCGTTGATGATGCGGTTCCAGACTACTCAACCCCAACGTCCACCAACACGGATCACGCAAGTGTATCCTTCGGCAGATGTTTTGCCGGAGAATTTGTTACGCTTTTATATCTATTTTTCAGCCCCCATGCGCGCAGGCCAAGCCTTACAACATATCCACTTGAAGAATGGCGATAACCGAGAAGTGCCGGGAGTGTTTTTAGATACGGTTGAAGAACTATGGGATCCGTCGATGACACGATTAACCCTATTATTTGACCCCGGTCGTGTGAAAACCGGACTGCGTGCCCATGAAGAACTGGGAAGAGCTTTGAATGTCGGAGAGCAGTATCGCTTGGTGATTGATTCGATGTGGAACGATGCTTATGGCGAACCGCTACAAACTTCATTTACCAAGCACTTTCGAATCACCTCAGCAGATCTCACACCTCCGAATGTGGATGCGTGGGAAGTTTCCCCACCACCTTCGCAAACACACCAGTCGTTGACCCTGCGGTTCCCAGCAGCTTTGGATCAGGTATTGGCCCGATGGTTTATTCAGATTCGTGATGCGCAAGGGCAAATAGTTCGTGGAAAAGCTGTTTTAGATCAAGGAGAAACAGTGTGGCGATGGGTACCGGAGAACGTGTGGGACAGTGGGGAGTATTCGATCCATGTGGACGCACGGTTGGAAGATATCGCTGGAAACAATTTGTATGGTTTGTTTGATCGTCCTGCGGATCAAGCCGAACGGGTGATTGAAAACAAGAGCGTGAGAATTCCGTTTCAAGTGATTCCGTAATCTACACTTAGCCAGCCGCACTTAGCTAGCTACACACATATCCCAAAAGAAGGTGGATACGGGACCGTGCGGGATGTCATTGCGGCGGGCAATCATGATGTTCACTTCAAGGTTGGGGTCAGAAAGTACGTCGAAAGGAACCAGTAGCCCCGCATCCAATTCACGTTGGATGAGATGCACAGGCATCCGTCCCCAACCCAACCCCTCCATCATGAGATGCTTCCGAATTTCAAAATCATCGACGTACCAATGGCGTACCGTATCCAAGACACCCACACTGGACGCTTTGCCCTGACTACTATCTTTCACGAGAATTTGAACAAAATCGGCGAGATCATCTTCGGTGAGTTTTCGTTTGAGGTGTACTAGGGGAACGCTCGGCGCGGCGACTGCCAGAAAATGGACTTTAGAGATGGGGCAGAACTCGAGTTGGGATCGTGGATGTCGCACCTCGGTGAAGGCTAAATCCACCGCGTTTTTGAGGAGTTTTTCATTGCTTCCCTGGAGATTGTGTTTTTCGATGATAAAGCGGGTATGCGGATATTCGTCACGACAGCGTTTCACCCAAGCCGATATTTGATCAAACGGAACCACCGAATTGACAGCGATGGTGAGTTGGGCTTCTTCTCCCGCTGCTAACAAGGAAGCCGTCAATTTGAGGTCATCGGCGTTGCGCAATAAGGTTTTACTTTTCTCGTAAATGGTCTGGCCTTGCGGCGTGAGAGTAGGGCGATACCCTTCCCGCGAAAAGATCGGAAATCCGAGATTCTCTTCCAGCTTTTTCACTGCCTGACTAACTGCCGACTGCGTTAAGTGCAGTTTAGCCGAGGCTGCCCGAAACCCACCAGCCTCCACAATCGTTTGGACAATGTGTAATTGGTCTAAGGTCATAGGTCGGCTCGTTGTCTCTCCACCAAGTATTCTCCGACATTGCGCGTTTTTCCATCAAAATTGGCCCCAATCAATAGCAACGACTTTTGTGTTGCTTGATACTTTTCGGCGTAACCTTGTTGGTGGATTTGGTCCATGGCTTCCTGAGCGGTTCCATCGAACTTGAATTCAAATAGGAAAGTGGTCGAGTCCGTTTCCAACACAATGTCAATGCGTCCTCGGTTAGTCCGAATCTCCGCTTGGATATGGACTCCGATTAACGTGAAGGTCAGGTAAAAAATCGACTGATAGTAACGTTCTAAGGGGATTTGGATATCGTAGGGAATGGTTGCAAACAGGGTAGTGAGGTTTTGAAAAAAGGCATCCATATCGGCATTTTGCAAGGCACGAAGCATATGGTGCAAGGGGGTTTGGTCGAAGAAGTGTTCTGGAGTAAAGAAACTATTGAGTAGATTTTGTGTGAAAGCTTCTCGAACTTCGAGATTCGGATAACCCAGGCGATAAAACTCAAATTGAGAATCGTAGTTTTGAATGGTCAGATAACCTGTTTGAAACAACAGTGCCGGAAGTTGTAATTGCTCCACATCATAAGCGGAGAACGCAGATTCCTTGAGTTCTAGTTGGTCGAGCCGTGTGAGATCAAAATTACGAGATCGGATCAATTGGATCAAAAACGTAGGGGTGCCGGTTTCGAACCAGAAATATTTGAAGACCTGGTGTTCCAAGACCTGCAAAGTGGAAAACGGATTATAAACTTGGCAGTCCCGTAAGCTGAATCGGTACCCGTTGTAGTAGTGACGAATCTTTTTCAACGTTTGTTCGAACGTCAACCCATAGGCTTCTGCAAGGTTGTGTATGTGGGGTTCACAACTAACTTTGAGTTCATCGTGGGTCAAGCCAAGCAGGTCAGCGTATCGAGGTAATCGACTCAAATCAGTCAAATGATTCAACCCCGAAAACACACCGACATGTGAGAATTTGCTAACTCCGGTTAAGAACACAAACTGAAGTTGGGCATCCACGGACTTGATGACACTATAAAACCCTTTAAGGATTTTTTGTTGAGCGACGGCTCGTTCTGTTTCGGTGAGGACTTCGATCAATGGCTTATCGTATTCGTCAACCAACAAAACGACTTTTGATGCGGGGGACTGCTTGGCTGCTTGCTGGATCAATGCTTTGAACTGATCTCCGTAGTCCAAATCGTCGGGCAGGGTGAGGTCGTGTTCTTGGGCAATATCGGAAACGACTTTTTGGAGGTACTTTTCCAGAGGGACGGAAGGTTTATAATCATTGAAATCGATTCGAATCACTGGATAGGGATGCCAAGAATAATCCGATTGCTCGATCCAGAGTCCGTGAAACAACTCACGATTTCCCAAGAAGATTTCTTCCAAAGTCGAGATGAGGGTGGATTTCCCAAAGCGCCGGGGTCTCGATAAAAAATAGGCTCCGATACGATGCACTAAGTGATAAAGGTGCTCAGTTTTATCGATATAGAGGAATCCGCCTTCTCGGATGTCTCGGAATGTTTGGAGGCCAATGGGTAGGGGTTGTGGTTGCATGGGGCCTTTTGCAAGTAATGGTCAGTAGATGGAATCCATGATGGAACAAGCGGCTAAGGAATGGAAGCCTTAATCGGGGCGACTCTTTTGGGTAGTGACGCTCTTGAACTGATAAAGGCAATGTGACTGACTACTCAATTATTCACTACTCTCTGATTTAGTAGAAGAACCTATGATTATGCATAGTTTTTCTTGGGGTCGATGTGGCAGCACTGACTTGAGAAAAAATTGAATCGCCCCATCATGTTCGATGGCGGTTTGGTATTCCAAAGAAATCAGCCCACCTCGATCTGTGTTGACATCGGTCACATGCTCCGCAGTGGCTTCGTTGAGCCAGACAAAGCTGGTCCAGCAGGTGGTGGATTTGTTGAGACATAAACTATATAAACCCTGCTTCTTCTAGTTCTTCATACCAATCTAGGCCACCAAACTCATCTTGTCGATTAAAGCTCATCCGGTTGGTCGTTCCAAACTCACATTGAGGAAACGCCTTTCCTTTCTTAATCGGTATGGAATTCGAGTAAAAACCCAGAGCGATGTTTCTTTTTTCCCAGGTTGTAGGCGCGCCATCGCTGCTTCAAGTGACCGTGATTCCACCACAAGGAAATCTTCAATTGCAGCCAGAGCACTGGCAACAATTTTTGGCAGATCTTAAGGGAATGCCGGAAGAAGATCGGAGGGATTGAAAATTCACCTTCCTGCAGGTTTTTTTTGGATGGATTGAGACCTCGTGATCCCAACACCTAAAAATACGAATACTTTACAAGTGTTCATTTGATTGCTAATGTAACCACATGCGTTACATAGTATAATTGGAGTGTGGAGAGGTACGCTTTTTGTCTACAAATACGAGGTCACTATGAATAAAATAAATGTACGGTGGGGCACAAATAACCATGCTTTGATGAGGCAATATGACCCTATACCAAAGAATCAAACCAGATTCCCTTGCCTGGGAACTATTCAACTGTGCCGAATGGGAAATTCGGGAGATTAGCCAACGGCTTGGCGTCGATGCAAAAAAAGCCAAGGTGCGCTTAGGGATGTTGCTAGCGTCACACACTTTGGAAGAATTGCAGCGCAATCCACTTTATCGGGTCCATACCATCTCAATCACGGAATCAGAAACCCGTTATTGCTTATGGATCAACAGCTATGAGTATTGGCTCACGTTCCAATGGAAAAGTTCCATTCATGCGTGGGACATCGATCTTGAGCGAATTCCAGAAGGGGGCTTTTCTAAGCCTTGGAATTGAACAAGATAGGGCCAATCCATAGTAAACGATCCTAGAAACACTCAATCATTGAAGGATTAACCCTATGCTACTGCCCAAAAACAGGCCCTTGCATCCAGGGGTATACATCAAAGAAGAAGTCTTGAACGATCTGCAATTGACCCAAGAGCAATTGGCCAATCGCCTTGGGGTATCTCGTCGCACGATCAATGAATTGGTAGGGGGAAAACGGTCATTGACAGCGGACATGGCCTTGAGGTTGGCTAAGTTCACTCAAACCAGTCCTGAAACGTGGCTTTACTTCCAAACGGCTTTGGACCTTTGGGATGCCATGCACTCAGATAGTGCTGAGATGATCGATAAGATTACGGCTTTTGATTATGCTCAAGTGGCTCCGGAGGCTTGATTGCTCCTTGTTTCTGTCGGCCTCATTCTGGTCCAAATTGCAGAGAATACGAAAAAATAGATACTGTCCCCTCCTCTATCGGTCTTGCTATCAGCATACTCGATAGAGGCCTCGCCAGCTGGTTGGCCACCGAAATCCAGCAAAGCGTTATTCCTACCCCAGAATCCTTTTGAGTATCACTCAAACAATTCCGCATGTGATCCGGTTCTAACCAGGGTGAGTTTGCCCGGTTCCAATCGGTAAATAAGCAACCAGTCTGGTTGAATGTGACATTCGCGGTAGTGGCTCCAATTGCCGGTCAAGTTGTGATCCCGATGTCGTTTTTCAAGGGGATGGTCATTTGCTAATGCAGCCACCACTTGCAAAAAGTCCGTCAATTGGAACTGGCCAGACCTGTCAATGGCCATTAAGATTTTCCGGCAGGCGGTCAATAAGAGTTTCCAGTGAATCCTAAAAAAATTAGTCGGTTTTCAACTTGGATTTGAGTCGATAACTTTCTCCCCCCATCATAAAAATGTGCGAGTGGTGAATGAGGCGATCCACAATAGGCACCGCGACATTTTCCCCCATAAAAAAGTCCTTCCAATCGGTAAAATTCTTGTTGGTGGTTAAGACGATGGAGCGGAACTCATACAAGTGATTGATGAGTTGAAACAGATTGAACATGCTTTGGCGATTGAGCGGCAGATAGCCGAGTTCATCGAGGATCAGCAGGTCAAACTTGGCCAAGAGTTGAATCTGCTTTTTCAATACCCGGCATGAGCGACTTTACGCCCGCTTCCACTGCTCGACATACCGACGCAAGGTCCGTTGGGAGACGGCCACCACGATCCCCCGTCTTTCCAACTGACGACGCACCTTACCACTAGAAAGTTTCGGGTAACGTTGCAAAATATTCACCATCACATGTCGATACCCATCCAGTTCTTTCATCCGTTCTCTCTCCTGTTGATAGGCAACGATCTCCGATTCGCTCATGTTCAGGTATTTGCGAACCTTCGGACGAGAGATGTTTAATCGACGGGCGATCTCACTTTTGGACAGCCCCTCTCCCTCGTCATAAAGGGCCTTGATTTGATGAATCATGTTCCATCCTTTCATACGGTACCTCCTTCGCTGATGATTCGGAAGGAAGTAGATTAGCTTGCCGGAGCGAGGGAAAAAACCTCAAACCAACAAGAAAAGATGGAAACTTTTATTGACCGGTATGTGGGAAATATAAATGGCCGTTAACAGTCATCCCCGCAGGCACGGGGCAAACTTTGTTAACGGCCACGAAATAAAACCATGATCCGAGTCATCCCCGCAGGCACGGGGCAAACTTCTCCACTGTCCACCGTTCGCTTTTCGTGACCGAGTCATCCCCGCAGGCACGGGGCAAACTGATGGCTGAAACACCTGAGGCAAGAAAAGCACGAGTCATCCCCGCAGGCACGGGGCAAACGCATTTCGGTAGAGTATCCCACAACCTGCAAACGAGTCATCCCCGCAGGCACGGGGCAAACTGTTGTTTCAGAGTAGGAAACTGAAGAAACAGCGAGTCATCCCCGCAGGCACGCAATGTCATCAAGTTTAGAATCGACCGTTTGAAACTTGTGGTAAATGAGTCGCTTTATTTTCGTTTTGGACCTAAATTGCTCAATTTTTTCTCCATCG
>JANQJU010000094.1 GCA_028281495.1 SAR324 cluster bacterium | reverse complement strand
GAGATTTCACCATAGAGGCGTGGGTTTACGTGCCTCATCAGTTTTCTCGTTGGAGCAGCATCATCGACTTTGGGAATGGATCTCACCATGACAATGTCGTGTTTGCCCTGTTTCGAGGGATGCCTTTTTTATGTACCTACTCCGGACACCACCACTTCGAGTTTCATGCGAAGCATCCTATTTTGCTAAACCGTTGGAACCATATTGCGTGTAGCCTCGCTGGAAACCAGGCCCATTTGTATCAAAATGGAATTCGAGTGAGATCTTGTCGACGGATGCCCATTCCTATCGATGTCGAAAGAACCACCAACTATATTGGCAAGAGCAACTGGAACAAACCTTACCCTAACGCTTTTTATCGTAATATTCGCATTTGGAAAGGAGCCTTGATCCAGGAACAGCTTCAGAAAATCCGTTTGAAGGACTCCCTTCCGATCACTTCTCCGAGAGATCTGAATTTAGAGAACAACATGCTTACTTTAATGGGGTATTGGAAATGCAATGAAGGCTACGGGAGGATGGTTTTCAATCACGCTGCGAAAGGGCCTGAAAATGGGCACGGAATCTTAGGAGGAGGAAATCGCCAGTGTGCTCCAAAATGGGTGATTCCCCCTCAACAATTCTACGAATCTCTGTCGCCCTAAGTTTTGCCGAAAATAACATAGATTGTGCGGTAAAACTCAGTGATCTAGAGCACTTTTTAAGCTTCTACCCCAATTTTCTGCGAGGGTACTTGCTTATAATCTTCAACAGTTTGGGACCTATGAATGCAGCGATAGGCTGAAAATAAAATTTGGATAAGCCATGAAGCGTGCAGAAGCTCTGCAATTGATTGGGGGACTCCGCGTGTTTGAAGAAACGGCGGGGGCTTCAGAATTGAAGATTGGCATCATTGATGGTCCGGTCGCAACAGGGCATCCGGATTTTAGAGGAACTCGCTTCCAAACACTGGCAGATGAAGCAAGTCCAGCCTGTAAGATCGACACGAGTTTCAGTTGCCAGCACGGGACATTTATCGCAGGCATGCTCGGGGCGAATCGGGATTCAGAAGCCCCGGCGCTTTGTCCACAATGTACGTTCGTGCTGCGTCCCATTTTTTGTGAAGAGAGGGGTTCTGGAGGGGCCTGTCCTGTGGTCACTCCCAAAGATCTAGCCGTTGCCTTAGTTGAGGTGATGGAAACAGGAGCCAAAATCATAAACCTGAGTTTAGGATTGATTGACGACGAATTGCACAATCACCCTGAGCTGAAACAGGTGTATGACGAGGCAGCGCAACAAGGGATCATTTTGGTGGGGGCCTCTGGAAATCAAAAACGGATTGGAGCACTGCCTTTATTTGAACACCCTTGGGTGATTCCAGTCGCAGCTTGCAATTCGCAAGGTAGGATCTTGAAGGAGTCCAACACAGGAACTTTTGCCGCTCTGCGTGGATTGCTGGCTCCAGGGGAAAACATTGCTAGCACTTCTTCTAAGGGTGGCCTGATCTCGATGACGGGAACCAGTATGGCTGCTCCGTGGGTAACGGGGGCTTTGGCTTTGCTGTGGTCGCTTTACCCAGAAGTCGCAGCTTTGGAAGTGGTGACTGCGATTTTGCGGCCCAGCACCTCCCGGAAGCAGATCACACCCCCATTGCTCAATCTGGAGGAAAGCCGAAACTATTTACATCAAGTTGTATCTCGAAAACGAGCTTTGAGACGAGGATCGACCATGAAATACACATCAAGTAGTGGAATCGTACCCGCAGGGGCTACCGTTCCGGTTCCTACCCTGTCCTCTTCGACAGTCCAATCGCAAGGGTGTCTCTCCTGTGAGGAAAGTCACGAGTATGCCAGTGAAACGACGCATCCCTCCTATGTGTACGCGATTGGGCAGTTGAAAGCGAAATTCCCGTCTGAAGGGGTACGACGAGAGTTCAACCGGGTGGCCCATTTAGCCAAATACAAGGTACCGGATGATCGACTGATTTATGAAGTCTTGAAAGATGGAAGATTCCTCTATTTGGCCTGGGAAATGGACTGGGTTCTCGAAAACCATGATGTGGGAATCTATCTCGTGAAACCCCGAAGTGACATCGAATTGACGGAGATGGTGGAAGCTCTCAAACCGTCTGGGGGGCAATCGACCTATAGTGTCGTGATTGGGGTGCAGGTGCCAAATGGAGGGCCAGGAAAACTCAATGTGATCCACCTGCCTTGGGTGATTTGCAATCAATTTTACCACTTCACCTTCGCCGAATTCACCCAAAACATCGTGCAACAGGCCGGAGTGACTCAAGCGATTGCTGAAAATATGTTTCAAAGCATGATGAAAAAAACAGACAACACCGGTGCCACCGATGCCAGCCGAGCGATCAACTATTTGGTCATGCGCTACATGGCAATCTACACCGGCATGGCGACGATGGTGCAAGAGAATTATTCGTTTGTTGCCGTGCATGTCGAACCTGTCATGGTGATGGGAAATCGCCAACTGGTCGATGTTATTTTTGAGTATGAAACCAAGGACGTCGGTAGGCGACTCTGGCAAGGCTGTCGGGTGGATGTAACGGGTCTGTTTCCGTTTTTGGTTGCGGAATTATCCCCTCGCATCCCAAGCGTTTGAGAAAAGGAGTGTGAGCCATGTTAGGATCTTTTTCAACAATCGAAGCACAAGATTTCCAGGGGCACGTCTATGTCTTAGGCCATTTGCATCCGGTGTTTCCATCCAACAGTGTCAAAAACGAGTTTTACCGTGTCGCTCAGCTCACTCCCAAAGATTCTCTAACCTCGGATATTTTTTACAACACCTTGAGTCAACACAACTATTTGGCCCGGGCAATGTGCTGGGTTTGGGAAGTGGATTCGGTGGAAACATATATCGTCATTCCCAGAGATTCTGCGACGTTGAAACAGTTTGTCGAGTCGCTCAATACAGCACCCAATCAAGTCTTTCTGGAAGGCTTGGTCGGAGACCTCGGCCCCGTCGCGTCCCCGAACGATTGTTATGGAAAACAACTGCCCTTAGTTCTGTGCCATCACTTCGAGGTAACCACACAAACCGACTTTGTGACACTGATCGTCAATGAAACGCGTCTCCCCCAAAATGAAGCTCAAAGTGTGTTGAGCAACCTGCTTCGCTTGACCAACATAGCAGGCAATACCAACGAACAACGTGCTGTTAACTTTCTCACCTATACTTACTTTGAACTATACAAGTACTTGGGGACGCAGTTGCATCCATCCTCCCCAGATGTGGAGATTTTCCGGTATGGAGCCGTGCGTTCCGAGCCTGTTCCTGAGACTGGAGATCGCACCGTATTGAGCATCATTTTCGAATTTCCCAACCCTCAAACTGCCATTCAGGAAAGTTGTTATGTGCGGGTCGATGTGACTGAAAGATACCCCTTTGTGACGGGAACCTTGGCCGAAGGCACTCCCGAGTCTTAATGAATAGTAAACTCCATGTTGCAACAGGAGAAAATAGCGTGATTCTACCCAAATTGACTGCTCATCAAAGTTTCACCATCCCAGCTAATCTTGCCCGTGGCCTGGTTCCTTCTGGAGAAATCGTCCCCCAGGTTTGCGGCTGCGGTGGCGGAACCTGCTCGTGCCAATATGGCCCTGCGACGGGCTACCTTTATACTGTGGGAAAGCTAGTGCCTTTTTTTCCTTCGCTCAGTGTGGAAAAAGAGTTTGATCAAGCCGCCGCAGAAGAACAAATGGTGGGGCAAGACGAAGAGAAGATATTCAAAGTTTTCAGTGATACCGACAATCGATATCTGGCTCGTGAAATGCTCTGGACGCTTCAACTGTCTGGTGTGGATATGTTCATTCTGAAACCCGATTCTGAGCAAACTCTCACTCAATTCATCGCCAGCCTGAACCCGAATCGTCCACAGCCGTCTTATGATGTGTTCTTGGGAAAATTCGTTCCAATGGCAGCCGATATGGCGGTTCACGACGAGATGCTGCCCTTGGCCGTTTGCTTACAAACGTTTTCAATTTCTGAAAACGAGATGACCTCCAATATTCAACGGGCCATCTCCAGCGGCATCTCCAGCAGTAGTGATGTGGTCCAATATCTGTTGACCCCCATGATGGACGTGGCCCAGAACCCTGGCAACAACGATGCCCTTCGTGCCCTGAACTTTGTCATCCTCACCCAAATGGACCTCTACTCTATCCTGTGGCAGATCCTCAAAGGCACCGCACCGGGGCCTAAAGATAGTTCGGGTTTTTGTTTAGAAAATGTGGAAGTGGTTCCCTCCAACCTTCAGGGGACCCGTCTCATTTTTGATATCATTTTCTCGTTTCGAGGCAATGCCACCAATCTCCTCACCAAATGGTTCTGCCGAGTGGATACAACCGGGGCTTTTCCCACCCTGATCACCAAGATGCAGCGCTATTATGGAACTCCTGGAATGATGGCCTCCACAGGCCCCTCTTTGTATCCGCAAAGCGTCCCATCGCAATCTCCCTTTTTTTCTCAAGGACTAGCGCCCTCGAATAGGAATCGCTTGGAACATCAAAACGAAGCCATAGACCGAAACAGAAACCAAGTTGTCCTGGAAGTGGATTCTGGTAAGCAGGAAGATAATGCTCACTTGCCCTATGAGATGACGTTTGCAGAGGACAATATGAACATTCTGGAAAAACAATATGGCATCGGGGAGACGGTTAAATTCAGTGAACTCAATTCTTGCATCGGGATTGTGTATAAGCTTGAAGGGCAGGAGAAATTGCTCGGCATTCATCTCGTTATAAGGGAACCCCTTGAATATGATGAACCCATGGTCGAAGCCGTGAAAACCGTGTTAAAAGGACACAAAGCACACGAACCAATACTGGTACTAGGGTGCATCAATATATGGGCAGAACAAACAGGGGAGACCTATTCAAAATTGTTGGAAGCCTTGGGTAAATTCGACAAAAAACGCGCTGAAGATAGTATTTTTCAAGCTCAGCTTATCGGTGAAAAGATACACCTTGATATTCAAAAGGTGTCGGATGGTCATGCAGCTGCTCCCACGCAAAGTATCTTTGATCTCAAAACAGAAAAATTTGAAAAATAAAGCAAACATCGAGAAGCCATTCATTCACAAACGCACTTCCGGTGAATTCTGAATGTCGTGGGCAGACTTGCGGATATGAAAAGGAGCTGGGGTTCTCAAAGCAGCGTGGGTGGCTTTAACCAACAGAGAGCAACAGTCGTTGCTTCCCCATTGGTAGGGGTAAACCCCGTATCGCTCGTATTCTCGGACAAATTGTTCTGCCTCCTGGGCACTCAAGTGGGCCGCTTGCACTTCGCAACGGACCGAAGGAACGACTGTATTCGATTCGGGACCAACTCCGTTGTATCCATATGACAATGTTTGAATCACTTCCCCCTGAGGGTTTTCAATTTTGGCAAAACAATGTTTGAGTGCAGGATGTCCAATCCTTTGGTCGGTTGCCCCTAAATTGGTGGTACAGGTGAGAATTCGGTAGCCTGATGGTTTGTCGCGTTGGGGAAGTTCACATGCCTCCACCCTTCCCGCTCTGGAAAGACTCTTTTGTGTCCCTATCCATCGTTTTGGAAGTTTCATACCTTCCCTCCCCATTGTTAAATCTTGTTGAATGAGGATCCACTATATCGTGTTGGGGTTTTCCAAAAATAGGGGAAATCTACGACACCAATGTTATTTTTTTTCGTCTTTTTGCATGGTTCGACGTCTTACAGGCAAATCCACTCAATAAATCCACTCAATAAATCCACTCAATAAATGCCAACCTCACAATAAGGAGTCTGCCATGATAAAGATCGTCAGCTTTAAAATTTGTCCGTTCGTTCAAAGGGTGACCGCTCTTTTGGAAGCAAAACAAGCATCCTATGAGATCGATTATATCAATCTCAGTAATAAACCAGAGTGGTTTCTAAAGGTTTCTCCGAATGCTCAAGTTCCCATTCTCATTACAGAATCTGATGAGGTTTTGTTCGAGTCTGACGCCATATCAGAATACATTGAAGAAACCGTTCCAGACGCACTGTTTGATCCAAACCCCGCCAAAAAAGCCCAACAGCGTGCATGGTCCTACCTCGCTTCTAAACACTACCTAGTTCAGTGCAGCGCCCAACGTAGCAAGGATCAAGCAACCTTGTCTGAACGCTCTGAAAAATTGTCCAAAGCCTTTTCCAAATTAGAAGCAAAACTAACGGGAAGTAAATTTTTTGACGGGGACCGTTTAGGGATGGTGGATCTTGCCTGGCTTCCAATACTGCATCGAGCCTCCATCATCGAACAGCATTCTGGTTATGATTTTATTGGTGAGCTTCCGAAAGTAAAAGCACTCCAGAAAAATATTCTAGACACCGGTTTATCTGAAAAATCGGTATCGGAAGATTTTGTTGATAAATTTTCAGCTTTCTATCTGTCAGAGCAAACCTACTTGGGGCAATGTGCCAAAGCGAAACAGGGGCAATCTTGCTGCGGAGATGCTGAGTGTACAGATGACGACTTTGCGTGTTGTTCTTAGTCTTCGAAGCTACGTCGTCACTTGCCCTTCCATGGAGCTATACAGGCTTCGTAGCTCCAACAGAATCTGGGAAACCTCACCTAAGGCGTTGGTGACCGTCGCCATGTCGTTCTGAGTCGTATCGACATGCAAATGGATGTGTTTTGTTGAACAAGGGATTAACAAAAAAATAATGCAGAGCCGCGGGCATTTATATATACCTAAAGAGTTGACCGCAGTCTTTGTTTGGGACCTTCAAGCATTGGCTCATCCCACACCATTGAGCGACAAGAACAAAATGCCTGCACTCAAATATATAGAAAGTCCAGAAGAACCCATTGAATCACTCGCTCTGCTCTTTAAAGCCTTGGGCGATCCAGCCCGATTGAGGATTCTGAATTTACTGGCTCAAAAAGGAGAGATGTGTAATTGCCACTTTGAAAAAATCACCGCTTATGGCAACTCGAAAATTTCACGGCATCTTTCTTATCTGAAACAGGTGGGACTTCTTCAAACGCGACGAGAGGGTTTGTGGGTGTATTATTCACTAAAACCCAGCGAGGAGCAGATATTTCAGCAAATCCATCAAATTTTGGATCAATTCCCCGAGCACAACTCCCTATTCCGACATGATATCCAGCAAGCTGACCTGCTGCTGAATCAATCGGAGTCATGTTCCTAAAAAATTTACAATTGGCTTGTACGCAAAATAATCCTTCCCCGTCGAACACCCCCATCCCCTGAACTCCATCCAAAGAAGTTCTTTGCTAAAATAAATTAAAAGCGTATAAAAAGATATGCTTGAGGTTTGTCTCAAGCAATAACAGGGGGTGTTACCAGCACCCCCTAACTTGCAACCCTCACTCTGGAGGATTTCCGTATGTTGGAAACAATCTTACAGGGTGCTGATTTAGCTGTCAATTTGGTCATGCTGTATTTGCTGATCAAACACAGTAAAAGGCGCTAGGTCTTGTTGATTTGACAGGACCCCACCAATCCGCCTTTGTGGGTGGGTTGGTGGCTAAGATTGCAGCATATTGAGATTCGACAGGGTAGGGTTGCCTCGCTCGGTGATACAAGAATCCTCCAACTTTGGCCGTGGGGAGTGTCAACAAAATAGATGGTGCCCCCAGCTACCATTGCCGGGCGGATCGATGGATCAAAGAATGATGATGACGCAACGCACGTTTCAAATCCCGGTCCACCAAGGTAGCAACTCTTCCAAGGTTGAACTCGTGGATGGCTCGCAATTGTCCAGCCTTCCCCAACTGTTGAGAGGTTTGTGGATTTTTTAACAGATCGCTCATCGCCTGATACAACCCCCACGACCCACCTTCCATTTCATTAAGCAATCCTGTGGATTCATGGACAATCGCTTCTTGAAGCCCCCCTACAAAATTACCCACCACGGGAATGCCGAGCATCATCGCTTCCAACGTAACAATGCCAAAGGGTTCATACCGAGAAGGAACCACAACGATATCCGCTGCCGCCATGAGGGGAAGCAGTTGGTTTCGTGGAAGCCAATTCATGAGTTGAAAGGCGGTGGATGGCAAATCGTCGAGCAATGCGGCAAAACGCCCCGATTCTCCCACTGCTACTAAAAACACGTCTTGCCGTTCTTGATACAATTCGTTGAACGCCCGATACAGCAAGTCCACTCCCTTGGAGTAGTCGGCCAATCGTCCAGCCACAAAAATTAGGTGGGGACGTTCCACAGAACCTTCCGGTTCGGAAAGAATTAGGTGGGGGCGTTCCATAGAACGTTTCGGCTGGGAACGAGTCAGGTGGGGGCGTTCCACAGAACCTTCCGGTTCGGAAAGAATCGGATTGTCGAGTAATTGGAGGTCTGGCTGTACATCACGAAACTCAATGGGATCGATTCCATTGGGAATGATTGAAACCAAGCCTTCCTCCACATCAAACCCACCCTGCAACGCCAGTTGGTATTCGGAAGTGGAAAGAAAGATATTCAACGTGGCATCGCAAGCCACCTGTTTTTGAGTTTCCCAATAGGCATTTTGCTGGTTTTGGTCATAGCCTTCTTGCCACGCATAGTGGCCCAACATGATCTGGAAATGATTCACCAACGGAATCGAATGTTTGCTAAGATCCAGATGGGCCAGCACGTGCGTCCCAAACGAAAGCCCCCCCAAATTGTACACCAAATCGAATGACTTGATTTCGAGATGGGTTTGAATGAAATGCTTGAGCACTTCCGGTCGTTGTGCCGCCGAATCTCCAATCGCAATCCAGGACACATCAGATTTATCGGCAGGGGCTTGATTCCGTTTTTTGGAAAATACGGTCAGATCATAATGAGACCGAAGCTGGAGGATCAACGCCGTACAGAACAGCTCCGACCCACTTTCGACCGCGCTATCAAAATAATCGGTGATGACCAAAATCTTGCGTTTATCCACGATGATTCTCCTTCCATGACGGAACCTCAAAAAGATCCGTGCGTGATTTCCATCGAGTTTGGAAGTAGGCAAAGTTTTTTGAAAATTGGTTGTTGCGTTCACAATTGTAGTGGCGGACGGCAACGCCTCCGACGTAATAGCAGCGGAATCCACGTGACCTTGCCCTAAGACAAAAATCCACATCTTCCATCTGGCTTCCCACATAGTGTTCATCAAACCCACCGACCGAAGCACAAACCGCCTGATTGACGATCAACAACGTGGATGGCAACCACGGAACCGGTTGGTCGTAAGCGTATTGTCCGGTATCGGGTTCTCCCAACCCTCTGGGTTTGGGATGCCCGTGTCTATCGAAATAGGGATCGGCACAATAGATCTTTCCGTGAGGATCGACCAATTTGGGACCCACGATGTCGGCTTGGAGTGCCTGCTGCTTTTCCAACAGATGGATCAGGGTATGAGGGGCTAAAATCTCTACATCGTCATCCAAAAAACAGATCGTCGGTTTACTACACAAGGCCATGCCTTCATTTCGATTGGCAGCCGCGCTTTGTTGTTTTTCGATCACATGGATGGCGTCTTGTCGAATGCCACTATTTTGGAGCGATTGCAGACACGTTTCTAAACAGTGGCGCGAATAGTTGGGGACGTTCTGAAACAAACGCAACATCACATGAGACGTTTTCCGCGTCTCGCAATGGAGCAGAAAAACAAATAGCTGCGGACGCTCATTCGCCGAAGTCGGAGAAATCGTTTGAGGAAAAAACGAAACTTCCATTCGTCGATACCCATTGGGAGCTTGGTGTTTTTTGACAAGCTCCATGCGCAATGCTGAAAACGAAAGACGTGTTCCTTCCAGAAGATGATCAGCTTCGGCACAGAGTCGGGCAGAGTCATCATAAAAAGATACATGAAGATGTCCGGTGACAGGACCATGAGAAGAAAGAAACAGCTCGAATCGGTCGAAGTCAGACAATGGGGGGGAGAACGTCTCCGAATACCTGGAACCGGATAACTCAAACTCGTAGCTGGATAATCCAAACGAAGAGCCGGATGATTCAAACGAAGAGTCGGATGATTCAAACGAAGGGCCGGATAATTCAAACGCAACAGGATGGGCCAATGGCGCGGTAGGGTGGAATGGATAGTCGATCCGTTTATCATGAGATTCCCAAAACGGAATCACGAAATCGACCTGATCGAGCGTTGGACGAGGTGTTGAGATGAATGCATATTCAAACGGCTGAACGTCGCTGGTCCGCTGGAGCGGAAGCTGTCTTCGCTGGATTGTTTTATCAGCGAGCCGACGCCACATGTCTTCGGCGGCTTTTGTTCCCAGCCGGTCACTTGTTCGACTGGGATGAACCCGATAGTAATAAAGGCATTCGTCCAAGAGTTCGATTTCTGCAACTTCTTCCACTTTGGTGAAGATGTCGCAGTCTTCTCCAGCAAAGCAGTAGTCTTCAAATCCTTCCCAACCGGAGGTTTTTTCGTAGGCTTGGCGTTTGATCAAGTAGGGTTGGGCCTGGTTGTACAAGTCTTGAGTCATCCCCTTTGTGTAGTGCCGGGGAGTGAAGGGGAACCAATCTTCCATGTCGCTGGGGTGTCCCTGTTCATCGACAAAGCCACGCCGTGCCCGGATGATCCCACTCCAAGGCGTGGAGGCCGCATGTTTTAAGAATTGCTCCACGGCGTTCGGGGCCAAAAGATCGTCATCGTCCAACGTTAAGATGTAATCACTGGAAGAATGCTCCGTGAGAAAACGTCGTGCGGGAGCGATGCCTTGACGAGATTGGAAGTACACTTTGATTTTCGGATGATTGAGCTTTTGCACCTTTTCCAGGATGGTTTTGGAAAGCGCATCCCCCCCATCCCAAACCAAAGAAAATTCCCAGTTCGTGGAAGTTTGAGCTAACACCGATTCGATACAAGGGATGAGCCATCCCCCCTTAATCACGGGAGTTTCGATGGAAAGGATCATAGAGGCCGTGGGGTCGAAGTTTCGACGTTTCGTTCTGGATAAAAATCGCAGTTCTGGCAAAGGGTGGACGTGTTGCCATCCAGATAGTTTTTGATTTTATTGACGTGCATTTGCTGCAAGTCAACGGTGTTCAAATGGCCAAACTGGGTTTGCCGTGCGTAATCCATGGCACACAATCGCAGCGTTCCATCCACAGAAATAAAATCCATCGACTGGGCGACTTTGCACACCTTGCCGTCATGCGCAATGGGATGAAACACATCCACCATCACCCGAGGATCGTCTGCGAATTTTTCGGCATAGGGAGCAATATCCACAAACTGGGCTTGAGGACTGATCCAACCCGCTCGGTTGTTTAAGGGATGAATCCAAATCTTGTCGACCGGGTAGGCCTTCCATTCTTCCACAAAGGCCTCGGCTTCGTGGACATTTTGTTGGCACACCACAAAACTCACGTGAATTTTGATATCAGGCCGCGATTGTTCGCGAAGGGCGAGAATGTCCAACACGTGTTTCTTGATTTTGGAAAAATTCTTGATGGCCATGAGTTGCTGATGAGTTTCGGTTTGAGTGGCATTTAAACTGATATTGAGTTCCGCCAATCCATGGTCGACCAGTCGTTGGAAGAGCGGCTTGGTCAATCGGGATCCATTTGTTGTCATAGCCACGGTGCTCGTTTTTGAGAGGAGTCGAATGGTCGCTTCCAACTGAGGATACAAGGTGGGTTCTCCGATGCCACAAAGATTGATTTTGCGCCGGGCCTGTTCCTGTTGCAGATAATGAGATAGCCGCTCTACCACTTCCCAGGAAAGGTGTTGGTTGGTGTTTTCCATGCGGTCACGTGGGCAAAATAAGCAGACGGCATTGCATGCCGAAGTGACCTCCAAATCGAGGTCAATGGACTCCTGCTCTCCTAAGGTGCGGTAGTTAAAAAATCGAGAGGAGCAAATGACGTGTTCATGAGCATGCGGATGACGAAAGGTGGTGGTCTGGTGGACGAATGCTCCCTCGGATTCAAATTGGAGATCCATGAGTTCCCATTCCTGGGGGCGATGTTTGTGGATCAAACTTTTGACATGGTCCAATGCCTCAATCGGGGTGATCGAGAGTATTTGATTCCGCGTGCTAATTCTTCGGAAATACAATGGATGATCGATGATTGCGACCTGCAATGGGGTCTTATCCACCTTGAGAAAAAAATCAGAATCTTCACCGGCCTCGCGGAAGCACCCATCCCCTTCAAATCCCCCCAATCGGTCGACTGTTTCCCGTTTCATTACGTAGGGTTGGTTGACTTCAAATAAATCATTGGAAATTCCGTTCACTCGAAGCCGTGGTCGCGGTGGCAAATAACGATTGACCAATCCCACGAGCTGGGTCCCCCCACGAAAGACAGACACCGCTGGATGCTGCTGAATTGCATGGGCAAATGTTTCCAAGCACGATGTGGTCAACATATCGTCGTCGTCGATGCTCAGGATAAAGTCGCCTTTTGCCAACTCGACCAAACGTTGGCGGGTGGGACCCGTCCCCTGATTCTCCTGATGATAATGCCGTATTCTCGGATCGGTTTGGTGCCGCTGTAAGATGGATCGAATTTGCTGTTCTTCTTCTGGTGGAGGACCATCAATGACTACGACCAATTCCCAATCGGTCCAGGTTTGCTCCACAATCGAACGCATCATCGAATCAAAGTAAATCGATTTGTATGCCGGACAGATCACGCTGAACCGGGGTTGAGCATCGGATTTCGACACAATCGGAACCTTGGATGGCACGGGGATGTAATTGCCGATCCTCTCGATCCGAAACTGGCATGGGATCGAATCGGGTTCACTTGAGGGATTCGAATCGGCATCTTTCGATTGCACTGAGCCCGGTTTAATCGAGACAATCGAACCGGGTTCACTTGAGGGATTCGAATTGCATTCATTCGATTCAGCCGACATCCCACGTTGTTGATAAATTTGGTAATCGGATGCCAAATGAATCGCATTTGGCAACACGAAACGAGTCACCCATTTTTCCCAGTCCACTTGCAAATCCACCTGACTCAAAAAGGACCACCTTGCCGAGTGACGTTTCGATAGCTCGAACAAAAAAAAGTCCAGAGACGCATAGGCAGTAAGCGACTCCGCATGTTGTTCAAAAAACGTCCGATTCAGCACACAAAACCACCCCGGCAGATGTCGAGGAAAAGACGACGAGGCTCCAAATATTTTTGTGAAACCCGCACATTGAATGGTGAACCCAACCCCATTCGATGAGGATGAATGGTCCGAAAGCGTAGATGCTTTCTCCCCAGGTATGGATCGATCCTCGGAAAGGACGGATGAACGGTTGGAATGGGAAAGGGCTATGCTTTTCCAACAATGACGGATCTGTTCAGGGGTGAGTGGAATGTCCTCATCAACCAACATCAAAAAGGGAGCTTTGGTTTTGGAAAATTGAGCACAGACTTCTGAAAATGGCTGTCTCAGGGAATAACGGGTACACGAAGCCACCTCCCGCATTGCCGTGACCTCCTGCATTGCCGTGACCTCCTGCATTGCCGTGACCTCCTGCATTGCCGTGACCTCCCGCATTGCCGTGACCTCCTGCCATCGGCCAGAATCTGTTTGAGTGGTCCGCACAAAAATGTCGAATTGATTGGCAGCCGCCTGCGACGTCGAGGGGATATAGCGGTCCACGAGATCAATTCGTTTCAGCAGATCAGGATGTTCGGGAAGATGGTTCCATCGGTGTGAAAAGGTGTTGAAGTTTTGTTGGATGATTTGGGTCGTTTCGTGAGGGGGTTTGTCTCGGTAAGTTCCGTGGCCTGTGTGAAACACGAAACAGTCTTCGCGAATCGCCAATTGATATCCACGATCTCGAAGTTTGCAGCAGAGATCCAGGTCCTCGAAGTAACCTTGTTGATACAAATTGCTTAAATACCCGGCCTCCTCAAACGCTTTTCGGTCCAAGGCCAAGCACATGGCCGTTAAATAGGGAGTCAGTCGAATTTTCGAGAAATATTGCTGCCGACGTTGCAAGGCAAGACGCCCCACCGAGAGCACAAGTTCTCGTTCAGTACGAAGCCCCACCGCTTCTTCCAACTCATTGCGAAATTGATACAGATCGGTCGGATGATTCGATACCGGAGCGACAGCCTTGATCGATCGGTTGGCTTCCATGACCTCAACCAGCAATGGGGCAAAGTCCGGGGTCACCACGGTATCGCTGTTGAGCAAAATCACGTAAGGCGACTGACATGCCTGCACTCCGGTTAAAATACTCGCATGAAACCCCCGATTTTTTCGATGAGATAAAAGCATCGTATCGACATTCAATTTGGCACATAGCGCCTCCACCTGCTCACGAACCGACGGTTCTGAACCATCATCGACCAGGATCAGACGATCATGCTGATACCCAGCCCCAGCCACCGATTTCAGACAGCGCGATACCAGCGAGTACTGATTGTAGAATGGCACAATGATATCGATCTGGCTTTGCGTTTTCATTGGCTTCACTCGTCATCGGTTTGAGGTTCCTGCTCGGTCATTTGATCGCTCCAGGAATTCAACAATTGCTCGAAGCGATCCAGTTCTTTTTGTTTTGTTTCAGGATCAACCGTCGCCAAGTTTTGCACCGGTTTCTGCGCCGATTGTAACTGTGACATTTGTTGCAAAAATGCGTTTCGTTTCGATTCTTGGACATCTTGAGTCAGCCTCTCACGTACTTTGCGAAACGGGGTTTGAGGCCAATCGAAGCGGGATCTCAAGTGACAGCGTACGCAGACTTCGTGCTTCCCAATATCCGGAAGGTGTTCGGCTTTTTTCAGGATGAGATCTTCAGGGGGGTTGTCGAGATTTCCTAAATCGAGATTTCCTAAATCGAGATTTCTTAAAGGCAGCTCAAAGCCTGTTCTCCAATATTCGGGACAGGGATAAATCGTTCCCGCCGTAGTCAGAGTGAGGGTGTTCTCAAAAAAGCTGCATGATATCGGAAGATTTCTCAATTTCTGAGGCAATCGAAGTTTCGACTCTTTTGAACGGATTGCCTCTTCTCTCATTGCTTGCACACGGGTTGCCTCCTCCTCTGTTGTTTGCTCACGGGTTGTTTCCAAGCTCCACGCTGGAGCTTCGATGGCTTCAAACGGGAAACCCGACTGTTGGTAGGCACGCACCCGCTCGTGGTTGTCAGCCATCTTTTCCAAGGGCAGCCACAACCACCATTGCCATGATATCGACGGATGTTTTCCTAAAAAATCGTGGAGAAGCTGCAATGGAGCGATCTCCATCTCCTGTGACGCGGTAGGAGCGATCAAGATGATTTTGCGGATTTGCGATTGCGAAAGTTGCGTGAGCCAATCGATGTCAATCGATTTTAATTTCACCATCAAAAAGAGATCGACGTGAGGCAAGCGGTGAATCGTTTCCAAAGCGGCAAGTTGCTCAGGAAGATATGCGTATATTCGGATGCGGCTTGGATTGGCTTCGATCCAAGCTTGTAGTCGGTCCAACCAACTCGATAGCTGTTGGAAATCCAGGTCTGCTTCAAGGGGCGTTTCTTGGTGCTCGGAACGAGGAGGACTCGTCGGTAGTAGTACAATATCCATATCCAAATCCAATCCTGGAAAATAGCTGGGCCAAGGTAGAGATACTTTCCACGCTGGCGTGAAAATTCCTGTAACCTCACCGAACTTATCCTCTCTCAAGTTAGCCTTTAATGGTCTGACCGACCCTCGTGCTTCTAACGCCCGTCATCGCCTATTTGATATTTTTTTTTGACCCTTTTGGCCGTGCTTTGTGGAGCCGAAGGCTGGGAAGATATTGAAGATTTTGGGAATTCCCACAAGGACTGGTTGGCGTCCTTTTTAGAACTGCCCCGGGGCATTCCCACCGCGGACACG
>JANQJU010000086.1 GCA_028281495.1 SAR324 cluster bacterium | reverse complement strand
CTGCCAAAGGGGTATTGTGCAGCGAAATTTGACGCATGGGAACCTTGATGCCATGGGGGCCTTCGGCGTAGGTACGTTTCGATTTGGGATAGGGTTTGGGAAGGTTGAGTTGAGTGGGAACGGTTGCTTGTTGTTTCTTAATGGCGGTCATGTGTCCCTCCGATATTGCTGAATGTTGCGATGATTCTGTAGGGAGAGCAGACACATATAACGTAAAGACTGATCAACATATTGCCTGCTTCCTACGCCGGTATTGTCCGTATCAGGTTCGAGGGTCGCTGCTCACAGCGTCTCAGCCTGGTCGTGTTGCCAAGCACCCCTGGGCAATACATTTCATCGAATGAATGAAATGATTCTATTTTTAAAAAGCGAGCTATCTTACATACACACCTCCTGCAAGTCCAGTCTCACAAACAGTCTTTAGTTTCTTGTGCCAGACGGTAATTCTGGCAATCTCCCAGTTGGCAAGCTCGTTGCCAATCCTGGCATGCCAATTCTGATTTTCCGAACTGCTGCATATACAATAGCCCCCGGTTCTTATACGCCGACGCCAAATTGGGCTCGAGATGAATAACCTCATTGTAATTTTTTAGGGCTGATTCAAAATTTGCCAACTTGGTATGATTCAAGGCGCGGTAGTAATAGGCTTGAGTCAATGTGGGATCGAACTGTAAGGCTGAATCAAAATCTTTGATCCCCGCTTCGTATTCTTGCATTTGAGAATACAAAAGACCACGAGTCAGGTAAGTCTCCGTATCACTGGGATCCAAATGCAAAACAACGTTGAAGTCAACCAAGGCAGAAGTGGGATTCTCTAAAGCGATATAAGCCATACCCCGCTTTTTATAAGCCAAGAGATTTTTCGGCTCACGTTTCAAAACTTCATTGTAATCTGCAATGGCTTGTTCGGGTTTTCCCAACCGAGCGTAAAGACCTCCTCGATTGAGATGCGCTTTGGCTTCGCCCTCGCGGTGGGTGAGGGTAGCATTGAAATGACTCAAGGCACGTTCATCGTCTTTCTGATCTTGATAGATCACCCCCAAGTTATAGTGAGCAACCCAGGAAGTTGGATTGTGTGAAGCCGTATGCGTCCATAAAGCTTCGTGGTTTTGATAAATATGAGTTTGTAGAAACGTCAGGATTCCCAAAACAGAACCGATTGCGAGGCCCATTCCCATCCATAGGGGAGTCGTGGACCGAAATTGCCCTAGAAATTGGATACTAACCTTTCTTCCGTTAACGACGAGGAATACACACAACAGCAATAAAGGAATACTTGGCAAATGTACCCAGTGATCTGCGACATAGGAAAATTGGAACCAGCCATTCGGGAACAAACCCAAAACAGGAAACAACATCACGAAAAACCCTCCCAATCCTAAAAATAGCGGACGGCCCCAGGAGGCATATTTCCAACTCAATAGTCCTACAACCAACAAAAGGCTCAACAGCGGCAATATCATCGAACCTCGCGACAAATCGATGGTCCATTGTGGATAATTGAAGATGAGCGGATAGGGCAAAACGAACTTCTTGATGTAAAAAAAGGGCACATGTCCTGCTAAGGCGACTCGTTCCCATACATCCAAAGCAAAATGAGGTTTTGCTCCGAAAGCGTGGGTTTCAAACCACAACCGGCCATACGCCACCCCCCCCACGATTCCAAGAAAAGGCAGGAATCCCCATATATCGGACTTTTTCCAAGGAAGCCGCAGCCACACATGGCAAAACAGAAAAATGACAGGAAGCATGATTGTCGAGGTTTTGCTCAAGAGGGCAGCCCCTAAGAGCACCAACGTCATGCCGTACCATAACCAGGAACGCCTTTGTGCAAACCGGATATAAGCCCAGACGCATAAAAGAAAAAATATTGCTGCAATCCCGTTTTTCCGTTCTGCAATCCAGGCTACCGATTGAACATAAATCGGATGCAGTGCAAAGACTATCCCTACCCACCAAGCACCATGAAAACGGATGGCTTGCAACAGTTTCCACAACAGCAAGGCACTTAGGATATGCAACGCGATATTGATCGTATGTGTGATTTCTAGATCGAGTCCAAAGAGCTGGCGTTCGATCCAAAATAGGGAACGCGTGACAGGTAAATAAGGCCACACTTCGTTGTTTTCCAAAGGGTGCAGCCAAATTCTTAACAAACCATCGGTTCGATTCATGACAGGATCTTCTACATACAGCTGATGGTCATCAAGCAGAAGATCACCGGAAATGGCAGGATAATAAGCAAGGACAGGACAAAGCACTAAAAGCAGCCAGCCCAAGGTCACTTTCATGGTGGGCATGATATTCTTACTCATTTTTCAACGGGCGGATCGTTCAATCGATACCCCACCCCATACACCGCACCGATCACTTCCTGATGAGGTAAACGTTTCGAAATCTTTTTCCGCAGATTCTTCACATGGGAGTCAATTGTCCGCTCGTACCCTTCGAAGTCATAGCCTTGGACGCGATTCAGCAACTCGTTGCGAGAAAAGACCCGATTGGGTTGGGATAAAAAGACCTGCAATAACGCAAATTCATTGAGGGTGAGTTTGATTTCTTCCTCTTGGATTGCGGCTCGGTGTTGTTGGATGTCTAAACTGATTTCACCCACTTGGATGATTTCGCCATTTGCTGATTCCGCTTCAGTTTTTTGTCCGCTGCGACGAAGGACTGTCTTCACACGAGCCACGACCTCACGCGGGCTGAACGGCTTGCAGATGTAGTCATCTGCTCCCAATTCGAGGCCCAGCAAGCGGTCGATTTCTTCCACACGAGCCGTGATCATAATGATCGGCACTTCAGAAAATTTCCGGACCTCTCGACAAATTTCCATGCCATCTTTACCAGGAAGCATCACGTCCAGCAGAATCAAATCCAAGGACTGCTGACGTACGGTTTCTGCCACTCGGATACCGCTGTCCAAATGTGTGGTTTGGTAGCCAGAATTTTCTAAGTAATCGCGTAGAATTTGGGCAATTTTGATTTCGTCTTCCACGATCAAAATATGCTGTGTGCTCATAGTAACCTCATATGGGATATACTCGTCACTACATAGACGCTGTGTCCACCGAGTGAACTCATATTTTATAAATAATCTTGGCCTTTGATGACGACTTGATTTGATGACGACAAAACCCGATTTAAGAGAGTACGGGAAACTGCATCTCAATTCGAAGGCCTGCGTTCGGGGCGTTCCGGGCCTGTATGGTGCCGCCATGATGTTCCACGATATGCTGGCAGATGGAAAGTCCTAATCCGCTCCCCCCCATTGCACGGCTCCGAGATTTGTCAACTCGGTAGAGCCGCTCAAAAAGACGCTCTACCGCTTTTTCGGGGACACCCGGCCCAGAATCTTCAAAAGCGAGATGCACGGTGTCGGCAGTAGGGTAGAGGATCAGTTTCAGGGAACCAGGAGACGTTGTGTATCGCAGATTATTTTCCAAGAGGTTGGTGAATAGTTGCGTAAGGCGCTGAGTATCTCCTGAAATCACGATGGGATGATCCGAAGTAAATTGAGTTTCTACAGTGATGTTTCGATCTGCAAAGCGAGCCTGATAAAGTTTGAGCACGCCTTGTAAAATTTCTAGTAAATTCGCAGGAGACTTTTGGAAAGAAAGCCCACCCGAATCGGATAATAGCAGGTCGCTCAAGTCGTGAACAATTTGGCTGATATGCTGCACTTCGCGGTGTAAGGAGTCCAGGTTTTCGGGAGTGGGCTGACGTATTCCATCTTGCATGGCCTCGATCTCCCCTCGCAGAATGGCTAAGGGGGTCCGCAGTTCATGAGAAACATCTGCAATCCATTCTTTGCGCATCTCTTCATAGCGTTCCAGTGTCTCAGCCATGACATTGAAGTTGGCTGCCAATGTGCCCAATTCGTCTTTGGTTTGCACGGGAATACGGGTGTGGAATTCGCGATTTTTTAACGATTGGGTGCCCTCGGTGAGCTGGTGAATCGGAGCTAAAAAATGGCGAGCCAGAAAAAATGAAACCAAAGCAGCAAACCCAATGGCCAGGCCACCAATAATCCAAAACGCTTGCGATTGCTGTTTGAGGAACCCTAAAGCGAGGGGGTCCGTGAGTTCTTCTCCTTTCCGAATAGCAAGCCAACCAATGGTCTCTCCTTCTAGCCGAATCGGTTTCATCAAAAGCATTTCTGGGGGATGGGATCGTCCAAAAATCAAACTGCGGTTGTTGTCGAGTAAAGAGACACGTCGAAAGCCTCTGAACGAGCCTAGGCTTCGATTGTGCCTTCGCTCTGGCTCATCGTCCCGAAAAAATTGATTTTGAAAAATCCTGCGCCAGGCCCGTCGATTATCCCTGAGACGTTCCCAATCTCCATTTTCTCGATAATAGGTAGCCAAGATTTCAACAGTGGTTTCGTGACGGGCGAGTTCTGCCTGTTCGATGTAGTTGGCAAAATCTCCGGAAATGTTGAAATAGTTGGTCACTCCCATCAAAACCACGGTCAGGATAGTGGTTAACAAAAAGGCTCCAAACAGTTTATGACTGAGTTTGAATTTCAAGTGCGACATTGCGAATTCCTTTGCACAGATAGGGGCTGGTTATCTCCATGACCTTCACATAGTTCTTCCACATTTCCTCCATAATGTATTGGTAATCTAAAATCAGTTCAAGGCAGCGAGCCTTGGTTCTTAACACTTAATTCGTTGGAGGTTACTATGAAAAAGATCGCAAAAATTATTATGAGTGTATTCGCAATCGTTGTTTTATGTGGAGTTGGAATTTCTGTGTTGAATGCACACCCCCGCGGAAATTTTCGTGGAGGTGGCTCTGGCATGTCCCAAGATTATCGAGGACAACGCAGCGGCTCTTCAGAACTCCGTGAAGCCCGTCAAGCCATCCGGACCGAAATGGCCAATGCTCGTTTTGAAGTGCTGGCTGAAATGACAGGAGAAACCGCCGATGCCTTGAAAATCAAAGCGGCGACCAAACGCTTTCCTGATTTGTTGGAAGAATATAATATCGACTCAAATACTTTCCACAATTCTATGAAGACCAAAGCAGAAGCGGTGATCGACCAAGCCGTAGCCTCTGGAAAGATCACGCAAGAACAAGGAGAGCAGATGAAACAACGGGTTGCCCAAGGACCTCAAGATTTTCGAGGACGGGGACAACGTCGATCCCCAGGTCAAGGCTATGGTCAATCGGGGCAAGGCCGTCGTGGAATGGGCCGTTCCTCAGGAGATCGAAATGGGCAAGGCTATGGTCCTGGTGCGGGTTACTGGCAATCCCAGCAACGAGGATCGGTTTCACTTCCAGAAACCGAAAGCACCGCTCCAACCGGCCAGTTCTTATAAGATGCTTGACCCAACCTCAGAATTCTATTTATAGGTAGGGGAGTTTCCTATCCCATTTGATAATCGTTGTTTTCAAAGTGATCCGAGTGGGCACATATCGGACGCGACGTGTGCCACTGGATTTACCGTTTTCCCATACGATTGAAGGGCCCCCTATGGAAGTTGGTCGACTGAACCAAGCCTTACACCTCCTGAAAGAGGAATTTGAGCAACAAAAGATCGTTCCCATGTTGGATCGTTTGTTAAGCGTGTTGGAAGAGTCCTTAAGCAATCCGGATGAAAGCACGGTGGATACTTATCAAGAAGTCTACACGACGCTCGTTTCCAACCTAGAAGCATGCGAATCCAATTTCAGTTCTCCGAGCAATCGTTACGTTTTTTCAGCCATTGGAGCGGATAAGTGCACAGGAAAACAATTGCTGAAGCGCATCTCGGAAATTCTCAACGCAAATGGAGTGATCCCGGCACAAGCCTTATCGCAGCTCAATCCTTTGGTACAAGAAGTCCAGGTTTTTTATGAGCTCCTCAAACGCTCCCTGCGTGATCTGAAGGTGTTGAATACCCCTCCATCTCTTACAGAATCCGAGACCTCTGAAATTGGAATCGTGCTTCAAGAAACCAGTTTATCAACAGCCAATTCAACGAACTCAACGGATCCTCCTTCCTCGGAAACAGAGGCAGTTCCCTTAGACCTGCTCACACCCCAAAATATAGAAAAAGCAGCTCGCCAATTCAAAAAGGTGTTTGGCCTGTTCCACCAGTTGTTTGAAGAGGTTTCTCCCATTGTTTTGAAATCCATGACCGCTTCCAATCGGTTGTTATTTTTTGAATGCTCTCGTCCCGTGGCTTCAGTGCTCGTGACTTTTCTGGAACAATGGCTTGCCTCGTATCAAGAAGTTTGTGAGATGCACCAAGCCCGTCTCGACTTGGCAGACACGCCCGTGCCGCCAGAAATGTTGCAACAATTGGAAGCCCACCAGTATCGCTATGTCCGTGACGAGCTACGCCGCATCGGGCGGATGCTCATCGACACCTTCGCCGTGGGAAAAGCAGAATCAGACAAAATGGTGATCGAACGTCCGGTACGTCAAGCTGTGCGTTATCTTTCACATCAATTGGATTCTGGAGCACAAATCGAGATCAACATTTCCCTACCAAATCCCGTGGTTCCTTCCAAAAAAGGGACACCACACAGTTCTTCCGTACCCGAAATCCCAGACAAACAAGTCCAGGATTATCAAGAAGCTCAACAATTGTTCGACCGGATCCTCACCCTCAACCGCCAACTGTCGCAATTACGACGTGCCGAGGGACCAGTGTTGGGATTAGGGGAAAAAATTGAGTCTGCCTCATGAAATTCTATGATCATCTCCGAAACTTCTTTAGCAATCAGGTTTTGTCTCCAAAGGTCGATCAAGCGAAACTGGAAGAGCAATTCCAAGCCATTCGCGAGCAGCTGCCTGTTCCTGTGTTTTGGTTGCTGGGCAAAGCCCAATCTGGCAAGACTTCGATCATTCGGAGCTTAACTGGAAGCAGTCGTGCCGAGATTGGCGACGGCATCCGCCCCTGTACACGCAATGCCTATCTTTATGATTTTCCTAGCGAAGCAAATAGCTTTGTACGATTTTTAGACACACGCGGTCTCGGTGAGGTGGATTATGATCCTACCGAAGACATGGAGGTGTTTGCCCAACAAGCGCACTTGCTGATTGTGGTGGTCAAAGCCATGGATCATGCCCAACAAGCGGTCATGGAACCCCTTCGAAAGATCATAAAAAAGCACCCTCAATGGCCCATTCTTGTCGTTCAAACGACGTTACATGAAGGCTATTCTCCTCCAGAGATGGCCCATCTCGAACCGTATCCGTATCAACAAGATCCGCTTCCCAATTCGGTCCCTTCCGATCTCTCTCGTTCCCTGTCCAAACAACGCGAACTTTTCCAAGACATCACGACAGATTTTATTCCTGTGGACTTGACCCTGCCGGAAGATGGATATGATATCGAACATTACGGATTGGATGCCTTGTGGGACGCAATTGAGACAAAATTGCCACTCGGATTGCGTGTGATGTTGCAAGACGCTTCACCGATGCGCAAGCATTTGAAAGGCATCTATTTCAAGACAGCCCATCCCCATATCCTGTTTTATTCTATCATGGCGGGAAGTACCGGACTGGTTCCGGTTCCTTTTGTGGGGCTGCCACTGACCGGTGTCATCATGGCAAAGATGTTCCAAACAATTGCCTCCATCTACAATCAAGAGATGAATACCCGTCGGTTTACAGAAATTGTTGGGGCCTTAGGGGTTGGAGTGCTGGCAAACTTTGGTGGGCGTGAATTGATTAAATTTGTCCCAGTGTATGGCTCGGCTGTTTCGTCGGTTTATACGGCGGCCACCACCTATGCGTTGGGGCAAACGCTGTGTGCCTATTTCAGTTATGTATTGGATGGGGATCTACCGAGCAAAGAAAAATTTCGAGAGTTGTATAAAGAGCAGCTTGAAGAAGGACGGGAGGTGCTGAAACAATATTTTCGCAATTTTCAGTCTCCCAACTCTTGATTGAGGGCTTCTACCATTTCGCTGCCTCCCAATTGCACCAATTTATCTCTCACCTTGCGTAACTCTCGTTGGGTGACTTCGATATGCTTGGATGCCGATGCGTCCTCGGAAGGTTGAGTTTCTCTCAACTGATGCAACGAGCGCAGATAGTAGTTTGCTTTGGTTTCCAGGAATTTGACACGGTCTTCGGTTTCGCTCATGTATGTCCTTTCTAGATTCACATATCTTCATCGGCTAAAAAAATTGCCATATGGCAAAAATCATCGGCGTTGAGAAAATCCTTCACATCTTCTAGGGGAAAATCGTGTAGGGATTCGTCAAACTGGACGCCAAACCAGCACCCGTCTTTATAGGATTTGACCCACCGTACGTCTCCGCCTCGTGTCCATTCCTGAGTGTGCGATTGCCAACTTCCTTCTATTTTTTCAAAGCGTGTCCGTTCGATGTGGAATCGAACTCGATACTTTTCGTCATGCTTCAATGGCATCACTGAAAGCACTTGAATGCCATCATGAGTCCAGTCGATCACCTGGCCGATATCGTCCTCTTCTTCAAACGAGATGTCCAATTGGAGGATATGCATTTGCCTTGATTCTCTACGAGGGGCTTCCATATTCTTTTCCTGTGTATATATCCGAAGTTGAGAAGGTTGAGTATTTTTGATGAATGACAAGAAGGCTGGAGGTTGTCAAGTATGATCCGGAACTCATTGCAGCGACTGTGCACGGCTTCTGAGATGCAGGCTATGGACCATCATGCGATTGAAACGCTAGGCGTTCCCGGTATGGTTCTGATGGAAAATGCAGCCCGCAGTGTTACCGATTGGGTGGAACAGACCTACCTGTGTGATCATCCTGAATATCGAATTGTCGTATGCTGTGGCAAAGGAAATAACGGAGGGGATGGTTTTGCCATTGCGCGTTTGTTGCAAAATCGAGGCTATAGAGTGCAGGTGGTAGAGGCAGGTCTATGTAAAACCGAGGATGCCCAACTGAATCAAACTCTGTGGAAACACTTTGGGGCCAGCACTTCATATGAGACCGAAGCGGCAACTCAACTCATTCAAAAAGCAGATCTGCTGATTGATGCCATTTTTGGAACGGGTTTGGAGCGTCCGATCGAAGGCAAATATGCCGAGTGGATTGCAACCATGAACCAGAATGATCGAGCTGACAAAATTGCAGTGGATATCCCTTCAGGCATTCATGCCGATCACGGTCAGATCATGGGAGTGGCCGTGGAATGCCAATCCACCGTCACTTTCCAAGTCGGTAAGCAGGGTTGCTATCAATATCCAGGTGCACGATATGCAGGAGAAGTGCAGGTTCCTGATATTTCAATTCCCCCCCAATGGCCGGAAGACGCTACACCGACATACCTTGTAACGGCTCCTTACATCCAAACCATTTTCCCCCACCGTTCGGTCGATGGACACAAAGGAACCTTTGGGCATTTGCTCGCGATTTGTGGTTCAGCAGGTATGGCAGGAGCGGTGGTATTGGCATCTCAGGCTGCGCTCAAAAGTGGATGTGGTTTGGTCTCGGCCTTTGTCCCTTTGTGCCTGAGAGATGCCTTTGTCGGCACATGTCCGGAGCTGATGACACTTTCTTCCTCAGTAGGCCCCGACAGCTACTTTTCTAAGGCCCAAGTCCGTTTTGTGAAGTCTGCTTTGACCAATCGGGATGCGGTGATACTCGGCTGTGGCATTGGCCGTCATCCCGAAACTATCGAATTTCTACAAGAGTTGATCCCTCAGATTGAACAACCTCTTTTGATTGATGCCGATGGGTTGAACAACATCAATCGAGACACCTTGCAGCAGCGACAGGCCCCCACGATAATCACTCCGCATCCCAAAGAATTCTCGCGATTGTGCGGATGGAGTGTTGCAGAGATTCAAAACAAACGTATCGATGCGGCTCGCACCTTTGCCCAGGAATGGCAGGTGATTGTGGTGCTGAAAGGGGCTTTCAGTGTGGTTGCCGAACCCGGCGGGCAGGTATTTATTAATCCCACGGGCAATGATGGCATGGCGACGGGAGGTTCAGGCGATGTGCTCAGTGGCATCATCGGAAGTTTGTTGGCAAGAGGATGTGATCCATTGGATGCTACCTTGCTCGGCGTGTATCTGCATGGACTGTCTGGAGATTGTACGATTCGAGCGTTGTCTCCTTCCTACCTCACTGCCAGCAATCTCATTCATGGTTTGAATGGAGCTTTCTCCACATTTGAATAAACCGTTCTATCTGACACAGTGGGGGTCCCAGTTTTGCCCCGACCCTTTCAACGGTGCACAGTTAAAGTGCGCTTCGCGTTGCCCGCAATAAAACACTTCCCCTACTGGCAAGTCTGCTTGAATGGGCAAGATGACCCGGTTCCCATCCGCAAAAAATGCAATCACGGTGTCTCCCATGGGGACGATCCTTGAAATGCGAGAGGTTCGAGAATTTCCTAGTAACACGGCAAACCGTGGCTCGTAGACAATGGTACAGACCAAATTCGTTTCACGTTCATAACTTGTCGGGTAATCGAATTCCCGCGATCCTCCGCTGGAACACCCTAGCAATAAACCAAGACTCAGCAGCCCTATACTTAACAAAATCCGGGTTCTTTGATATAAAAAGATAAAGTATATTGCTTTCACACGCCCCGTTGGAGTTCTCATGTTTGACGATTTTGATCCGAAAGAAAAGAAAGTCATTGTTATCTGTTTGGCCTTAGTCGCTTTGGCGATTGGGTATGTCTACACGCATGATTTGCCGTGGGACCACATCCAGCGTGTTGCCCCACACGAAGCTTACGATCCCCGCAACCCCTTCCAGCAGAATCAAAACGATTCGTATCGTCGCAACGATGCTTACCAAAACAACAACGATGCTTATTCGAGTGGTACCGAAGAGGATTATATTCCACCCGATGAAGAGGAAAAACGCCCGTATGATCAAAATCCTTCTTACGAGTCGTTTTTATAAGCTCGCTCTTCAAACGATTACTTTCACGGAAAATTAAATCTTTTGAGGTTGAATTTCTTTGCGTTCAATCGCCTCTATCAACCGTTGTAAGGTATCTTGGATCGCTTGATTCAGTGCATCCACGAGGGCGGCGCTGTTGACCCCAATGTACCATTTGCCCGATTCCGTTCGCCCTTGCTCAACGTAGGCTGCAAACTCTTCATTCGACAAGTGGCGGTAGGTGAACAGCACTTGTATTTCCATCTGCTGTTCAATCATAGGCATCATACTGCGTCGTAGCTGCTCCACTAACAATTCATGATCCATTCCAGGGTTATTGTCGGGATACAAAGATTGCATCATATTCAACGCACCTTTCATGGATGCCACTAACAATTGTCCCAAGAATTCACTCAGGCGATACACTTCATTGAAATCCTGGACCAACTGCTTTCGTTGATCAGAAGGCGGTGTTTGTTGCAATTCAAGCGCAAATGCCATCATTTCCGAAAGTGCTTCCGGATTCGAGGATTGAATCTCCATTTCTGTGACTTTTCGCCCCAGCGCCGACTTCAACCAATCCCGTACCGCCAGCAAATGCGCTTCTTGATAATTGGCTTCATTGTACTCTTGCACCAAGCGATACATTTTATCGGTATCGAAAGTCTCGGCTACAATCTCCATTAACTTCTGCCGCACCACAGGAGACATTTGATTCTGCCCTTGGGAGATTTGCTGCTGCATGATTCCGGGCATTCCTGCAAGCTGCTCACGCACACCCGACAAATCTAAAACTTCTTGAATCAATTGAGTCTTCTCGACTGCTGCGACAGGCATGCTTCCCAACAATAAAACGATTCCTACCAATACGAAGCCTATCCATTTTCTATCCATTACATTCTCCTGTTCCGATTACGAAATTTGAAACTCGGTTCTGATCACAACCATTTGGAACCCTTTTTCTACTAGGAAGTTCGACACCTCATTCCAATTAGAAAAGTAAAAACTCGGTTCCAACTAAGGAGTTCGACGCCTCATTCCAATCGGGAAGGCAAAAACGCTGTTCCAATCATAAAATTGAGGCAGGGTTCGCCGATGGCTGATCCACAACATCAGCATATTGGAATGCGACGAGAAGACAAGCTGGCTTCGTGAGAAGGAGCGGCCATTCATTTCTGGAAGGAGGGGCGAATAGCCTGGTGCAGAATGGACTGGTGCAGAAGAAGGGTTCGTTTGACAGGGGCTAGGACTGGCCGATTTTGGCCAAGCACTGCTGCACCGTTTTGGCGAGCGTTTTCACATGGGGAGAAAACAACATGGACTCGTGTTTGCCAGAAACCCATTGAACATCGACTCCCCCTAAAACGAATTGATCCCAGCCTTGAGTCGGGCTTTGTGTATATTGAAACGCCGAACGCGACAGCTCTCGTGGTCGAATCAGCGTAACCGTCCCCGGATAGGAACGGACTTGATAACGATAAAAAGCTTGAGCGTTGTTTTTGTAAACCCGAAACAAAGCACGGGTTTGTTCAATGTCAAAATCGTTTGGAATGATGCCTGCCGTTTTGGCTTGCTCCATCACATGCCGGAGCTGTTCTTCATCGGATAAGGAACGGAGATAATCCACAGACAACGTGAGAAATTCCGCAAACAACCCAGCCCAAAAGGTCGCATTGTCACTGCGATACAATCCCATCAATTCATTTGAGGGCTTTGCAGAGCTGTCGAGCAATCCCACCCAGCCGACTTCTAGATTCTTTGCCTGTAATTGTTGTGCCACTTCATAGGCCACGGCTCCACCAAAGGACCAACCACATACAAAATAGGGACCTTCGGCTTGAACTGACTGCATCCAAGGGATGTAGTAAGAGGCCATAGCTTCGACCGTTTCCAACGGCATTTGGCCGGGTTCCAGTCCCAAGGCCTGCATGGCATAAAACGGTTGATCGTCTCCCAAATGGTCGCTCAATTCTCGATAGGCGTAGATATTGCCACCCGCAGGATAAAAACAAAAAATGGGCGGACGGGTTCCTGTTTGACGAAAAGGCACCAATGGTGACCATTCTTGTGAGGTTTCCGAAGCATTCTCCAGCAGCTGGGCCAATGTTTCGATAGTCGGGCTTTGGAATAAGCTCGCTAGCGGCAGGTTTTGCTGGAAGGTTTTGTTGACTTTCGAAATCAAGCTCACTGCCAGTAGCGATTGCCCACCCGAATGAAAAAAATTGTCACGGATTCCCAGCCGGTCGATTCCCAGCACACTTTGCCAAATCTCGACCAAGGTTTCTTCTACGGCATCACGTGGTGCTACATATTCGGTGGCCGAACGCCATCCGACATTGTGAGGATCAGGTAAAGCTTTGCGATTGACTTTGCCATTGGGCAACCAAGGGATGGCATCCAACAGCATGAACGCCGAGGGCATCATGTATTCCGGCAGACGTGCGGACAAAAACTCACGGAACTGTGGAATCAACTGCCGCAAACGTTTGGCTTGCAAGGGGTGGTTGGTATAAGTTTCCCACGGTTTTGGTGTGGTTTCAGGAATGGGTCTTGTAGTTTCACTCTCGGAAATCACACTAAACCGCACTTCATAATCGCCTTGGGCCAGCAAGCGGAACTCTACTGAACAATTCATTTCCTCCGCTAAGATTTGTAAGTCTGTTGGCTCCAATCCGGTTTGTGGGCGCTCTGCCAAAATTTGCCGGAATTGTCCCACGGTCTGGATGTCTTCCGATTGCTCTAGCAGTTCTAAAAGATGACGATCCGCTTGCAACCGGGCATTGGAAACCGTGCGTAACCCCAAACCTCGTCGGGACGTTTGCGGACTTAAAGCTCCTTGCAACCACTCTCGAACCTCTCCCAAGGTGGCATTTTTTACAGCTATTCCTTCTTTCCATTCATGGCGTTTTGCCAGCGGAGTTTCAATAAATGAGGCTTCGATCACTGACGCCTCTGTCATCAAAGATTCTGGTTTTAAAGATTCCGGTTTTAAAGATTCTGGTTTTAAAGATTCTGGTTTTAAAGATTCTGGTTTTAAAGATTCCAGCTTTGAGGATTCTGAGGATTCCAGCTTTGAGGATTCTGAGGATTCCAGCTTTGAAGACGACTCTGTTGAAATCACCACATCGTAGCGGTAGCGGCTCAGTTCATTTTGGTAGCGTCCGAGTTTGGGGTGAATATGCACTCGTGTGATTTGGGGAAATAGATCCCGCAATGCGTGAAAAAAATCGGGAGAAATCAACAGTTCTTCCTCATGACGCACATTTTCTTGAATCGCTAACTTCAGCTCAGAAAGTGTCGATGCGGGAGCAGCTTGATGGAGTTGGACTGAGGCATGGAACGCCCACAGTAAATCGCGATTGCGGATATCTCCCAAAAACAGGGAACCTCCAGGCGACAACAACTGAAACGCTCCTTTCAACACCGTCAGCAGATAATGCACATCAGGGAAATATTGAATCACCGAATTGAGGACAATGGTGTCGAAATTGGATTCTCCAGATAAGGCCTCGTGTAAAGGATGAAACTCATCAGCGCCCAACTGGAATAATCGGACCGATTGGAGATCCGGTCGGCTTTGTTTCAGTCGTGTACTGTAATCGATCGCTCGTGCTGAAAAATCCGTGCCCCAATATTGGGCGCACTGCGGAGCCAAGCGTGACAGCAACAATCCCATCCCACAACCGATTTCGAGCAGTCGTTGCGGATTAAGAGATTGAATCTGGAAGACTGTTTGTTCCACCCACTCTCGCATCTCTTCGGCAGGGATGGGGGCATGGGTGTAGCTATCATTCCAACCTTGGATATTGAAGCTAAGGTCTGCAATGTGTTCTCTCGTTTGTGCTTTTGATTTTGACTCATTGCCTGATTCGGTCTCCGACGATTGATCGTAGATCGATTGCCAATGGGCCACATGCTCGGCTTGAGCGATGGCTGCTTGCGTGGTTCCCGTTTCTTGCAACGCTTGAAGATTGGGCACGACATAAGCTACCAATTGTTTGCTTTCGGCTCGGCTCCCACTAGGCACAACCAAAGTTTCTTGAGCTGCTTCATGTTGAGCCAAGACGGCTTCGATTTCTCCCGGTTCCACCCGAAATCCACGGATCTTCAACTGCTGATCGGCCCGTCCCATGAATTCCATCGTTCCATCGATTTTCGAGGCATCGGCATGGGGGAGATAACGTCCCAAATCTCCAGTTTTATAAAGCCGTTGCCCTTGGGAAAAGGGAGATTCAATGAATCGCTCAGCAGTCAACTCGGGTTGATGCAAATAACCTCGTGCGACTCCAGTACCCCCTAAATAAATTTCGCCAACCACACCCACCGGGACGGGTTGGAGATATGCATCCAGCAGATAGACTTGCGCATTGGCGATTGGTCGACCAATCGGTACATTGCCTGCGGATGCAGCCGCTTCCACGGAAAGCGGATCACACTGCTGGCCCGCAGCATAGACCGTGCTTTCGGTCGGACCATACAGATTGTAAATTGTCACGGGCAACTGGGCCGTGGCTTGGGCTACCACGGTTTGTGGCAGCGCTTCACCTCCGCAAATGATCCGTTTCAAGCTGCGGCATGCTGACAAACCATGATGGGTCACAATATGGTCAAGCAGGGTGGGCACCAACTGCACCACTGTCACTTCATACTTTTGAATGGCCTGCAACAAAGCGGTGACATCTTGACGTTGATTCGGATCAAACGCGATGAGCTGCGCCCCACACAATAAGGGGGGAAAGAATTCCACGACCGCCATATCGAAAGTGTAAGTGGTTTTTTGCAAGAGACGATCTTCAGTAGTCCAAGACATCGCCGACAGCTCATTCCGCATGAGATCCACAATAGCACGATGCTCAATCATCACCCCTTTGGGCCGACCGGTTGAACCCGAGGTATACAGCACATAGGCCAGATGATGATCTGCCACTACTACCTGAGGATTATGGTCGAAAACCGATTCTCCCTCTTTGCTATCTCCATCCAGGTAGAGGACTGAGGGGCCGTCGGTCGGCAATTGCGAAAGCAATGCCTTCTGCGTGATCAACACGGTGGGTGCAATTTCTTCCAACATCAACCTGAGCCGGGCTTCCGGTGCTTTCGGGTCCAAAGGCACATAAGCCCCACCCGCTTTTAGCACTCCCAACAGGCACACAATGATGTCCTGAGGTTGTTCCACACATAAGGCCACCAAGTGATCAGGTCCCACGCCATGTTGAATGAGTTGATGTGCCAATCGATTGGCATGGATGTTCAAGTCTCGATACGTCAGATGTTGACTTGGTGAGGCACCCTCCACTTCATAAACCACGGCAATGTTATGAGGTGTGCTGTCCACTTGCGCCTCCCACAAGTGATGCAGGCAAGTCCCTCTGGGATCGGTTCGTGTATGTTGATTCCAATCCAGAATCATTTGGATGCGTTCGGCTTCACTCAATAACGGCAACTGACCCACAGGCTTCTGCAACTGAGCAGCCACCGCTTGCAACAGGTTCTGCAAATGCCCCACCATGCGTCGAATCGTGGTGGCATCAAACAGGTCCACGCTATAGCGTAAATGCCCCAGCAAACCATTGGGAGCTTTGGGGGCATTTTCTTTCATCTCCCAAAATTCCAGCTCCAGATCAAAACGCACGGTGCAGTGAGCTAAGGGGAATCCAGTCACTTCCAAGTCTGGAAAATCCAGAGGCGATAACGGGGCATTCTGCAAGGCCATGCTGACCTGAGTGATGGGGGTGCGGCTCATATCCCGTTCGGGTTGCAACACTTCCACAATCTTTTCAAAGGGGATGTCTTGATGATGAAACGCTTCCAACGCGCAATCTCGTACTTGGGTCAGGAAACTTTCAAAAGAGGGATTGCCAGCGAGGTTCAGCCGAAACACCAAGTTGTTCACAAAAAATCCAATGAGGGATTCAATTTCTCGGCGATTGCGATTGGCAATCGGTGATCCGATCACAATCTCATCTTGGTTGCTGTAGCGGGACAGCAAAACAGCAAACACCGCAAGCAACGTCATGTAGAGGCTGCCTCCGGCTTGTTGAGTGATTTGACGCAATTGCTGGAGACATTCAGCAGACACCTCAAACGATTCCACGCCACCTCGATAACTTTGAACCGCAGGCCGAGGACGATCTGTGGGAAGCTGCAAGATAGGTACGTCGGCTAACTGGTGTTGCCAATAGGCCAATTGACGATCCAATTCAGCCCCCGCCAGATAACGACGTTGCCATATTGCAAAATCTGCATATTGCACTGGCAATTGGGGTAGCTTTGGTTTTTCTTCCTGACTCAATGCTGAGTAAATCGTGCTCAACTCTTGGAAGAGTCGGCCCATCGACCAGCCATCCGAAATGATGTGGTGCAACACCATCACGAACAAATGCTCCGATTCGGAAAACCGTACCAACGACATCCGAATCAAAGGCCCCTTTGCTAAATCAAAGGAATATTGAGCTTCCTGCAACAGATGGGCTTTCGCAGTAGGGCGACGTTTGGAAGGCTCCAAATTTTGAAGATCCGTCAACGGGCAAGCAATGGAGAGTATGGGGGCAATCACTTGTTGAGGCACTCCTTGTTGATCGATGAAACGGGTTCGGAGGGATTCATGGCGGTCGACAATGATTTGGACACTTTGCTGCAACCCTTCCACTCGCAGAGGTCCCCTCAACATCATCGAGCTGACCATATTGTAGAAAGGGTTATCCGGGACCAATCGGTCCAAGAACCACAGCCGCTCTTGAGCAAAAGATAAGGGCAGAGGATCGGGTCGTTCAGCAAGACGGTGCAAAGGTTCAACCGTCGGATTCCCTCCGTCTGGAGCTGGAGTGGTAGTGATATTCTCACACAAGTCGGCAAGCACGGGGCAGAGGAAAAGCGTGCGTACTGACAAATCCAAATTCAACAAACCATTCAACCGGGAAATCACCTGAGTAGCCATCAATGAATGCCCGCCTAGATCAAAAAAATTATCATTGATGCTGACATCGGGTACCCGAAGAATTTCGGCCCACACCTCGGCCACCATTTTTTCCACAGGTGTGCGTGGAGGACGGAAGGTCTTTTGAGTGTCGCGTTGTGGGAGATCCGCTTCTGGTAAATGCTGACGGTCGATTTTTCCTGTGGCAGTCCGGGGCATGACATCTAACGGCATCAAGGTTCCAGGAACCATAAACTCAGGTAGTTTGGATCGGAGAAATTGTCGGAAATCTTCTATTTCTAAACCTTCTACGTGGGTGTAGTACCCCACTAATTCATGTCCTTGAGGGTGTAGCTTCACTGCTGCCAGTTCCACAGTAGGGTGGGCCATCATCACAGACTCTACTTCATCCAGCTCAATCCGGTTGCCACGAAGCTTGATTTGATTGTCTTTGCGTCCCCAAAACTCCAAGAAACCATCCACCCGAATTCGTCCCAAATCACCCGTCCGGTAAAGCTGTGTGCCAGGTTGAAAGGGATCTTCAATGAATCGTTCTTTAGTCAGGTCAGGGCGATTCCAGTAGCCATCGGCCAGTCCATCGCCGCCACTACAAATTTCTCCCACAAAGCCAGGCGGTAATAATTTCTGTTGCTCATCCAGAACATACACTTTGGTATTCGAAATCGGCTTGCCTAGTGGCACCTCTCCGATGACCTCAGATTCGACCGGAAAAAAGGTCACTGCCACCATATTTTCAGTCGGACCGTAAATATTGATCAATTGCGTATGGGGCAAGGCCTGATAGAAACGATTGGCAGCTGCCGTCAGCATCTTCTCTCCGCCGACAAGAAGGAAACGCAAGCCTTGGAATGTGTCTACTGCGGCGTCTACATGCTGATGGAAAAAAGTAGTGGTGAGGAACATGCAGGTGATTTGATGTTGAGAGATCCATCGCTTGAGGATCTTAGCATCCAACAAAGCACGGTCTTCGGGGATATACAGCGTGGCTCCATTGAGCAAAGTCCCCCAAACTTCATAGGTCGACACATCAAAAGAGATCGCCGTAGTTTGTAACATGCGATCCGTCTCATGTAGAGTCACCAAGTAAGTATTGAAGGCCGTTCGAGAGGCTGTTCGATGGGACAACAATACCCCTTTCGGCACCCCGGTTGAGCCGGACGTATACAAGATAAACGCAGGATCTTGACCTTGAGTTTCTCCTGGACGGTAAGAGTAATCCGTATCCTCCCGATAGCCGTTGAGGCCAGTGACCAACGTGGCCAAATTCGGATAGTTCTGTTCGACTTCGCTCCAGTGCGCTGCATCGGTCACAATCACCCGAGCCTGAGTGTCTCCTGCGATAAACTGCACCCGATCTTTGGGGAATTGCGCATGGATCGGCACACACACCGCCCCAATTTTCAAAATTCCCAACAGAGTGGCGAGCCACCACTCACTGGGTTGCATCAGGATCATCACCCGGTCTCCCGGTTGCACGCCATAGTCGTTCTGCAAACGGCAACCCAGGTAGTTGGCTCGGTGATTCAATGCTCGATAAGTCAGTTCTACGGAAGGGGTGACAACTGCCATTTTATCAGGACGGGCCTCACATTGTTGCTCATATAATACGGCTAAATTCAGATCACGTGGATAAGGACTTGCAGAAGCATTGAAGGCGTGTCGCAGTTGCTCGCTTTCTTGAGGCAAAAAGAGGGAAATTTCCGCGAGAGTCGGATCGTCCCCACTCACCATCTGCTGCACGAGTGTCAGCCAACGTTCCCCCAAGGTTTGCATCGTTTGGTGACTGAAAATGGAGGAATAGTATTCCAGAGCAAAATGCACGCGATCCTTCATTTCGGTCGCAAAAATGCTGCAATCGAGCTTGGTCGAATCTTTGACTTTGTCCAAGTAGGGTTGGAATGTCAGACCGGGCTGATCAATCTCGGCCTGTTCAAAATTCATATAGGAAAAGCTGATATCCGTGATTGGATTCCGGCTAAGATCGCGAGGCAAATCCAGCTCCCGAACCAACTGATCAAAAGGGTAACTCCGATGGGCATACCCTTGGAGAAACAAGGATTTCGTTTCTTCTAAAAATGTGGACAACCGTTTTTGAGATTGAGGATAGGCTCGCAACGGCAGAGTATTGATGAACATCCCCACCAGTTGCTCTAAGCCCGGAGCTGCTCTCCCACTGTCTGCAACCGCAATGATGATATCGTCTTGGCGCGAGTAACGATGCAGCAGGATATAAAATGCAGCTAGAAATATGACAAAAGGGGTAGTTTCCTGGTTGGATGCATAGTGCCGGACTTGGTTGAGGAGGTCAGTATCCACCTCAAACCTGACCACATCTCCAGCATGGGTCATGACTGGTGGACGGGAAAAGTCTAGAGGCAAATCCAAGACGGGCAGATTCCCCGAAAGCTGTTGTAGCCAATACGCTCGATCCTCCTCCGCTTTCTCAGACACCAATTGTTCATGCTGCCACACAGCAAAGTCGGCATAGGTGAAGGGTAACTCAGGAAGGGATTCTTGCTGATAAAGCGAGACCAATTCTTTTGATAAAATATTCACCGACATCGCATCAGAGACACTGTGATGAACATCATACATCAACACAGTGGGACCGGAGGCCACTGTCACCACTTCTGCTCGAAACAAAGGGGCTTGGCTTAAGTCAAACGGTCTCGAAAATTGCTGGATATGGCCTGCCAATGCTTCCTGTTCCAACTGTTTATGGCGGAGGGTAAAGGGAGCTTCTTCTGCCACTATTTGCACCAATTGATCCTGATTCATCGCAAAGGAGGTGCGTAAGGAAGAATGACGGGCAATCAATTGGTGGAACGCTTGTTCTAAGCGGGGAAGCTCCAGATGGCCTTGGACATACATCACTTTAGGCAAGTTGAACCCGGTGCTGTCTTTGGCCATTTCCCACAAAATATAAATCCGACGTTGAGCCGCAGATACGGGATAGTCCTGCTGGGGAGCTAAACGCTGAATGGGTTGGTGGTCTTTGGCATTGGCGTGAATGTTGGAAGTTTCCAGATGGGCCACATATTTGCGAATGCTGGGATAGGTGAACAGCTCATCAATCGAAACATCCAACTGCAAATTTTCTGCAATAGCGTTGCTGATCTCCAAAGCATTCATGGAATCGCCACCTAGATCGTAAAAACCTTCATCAATATCGATTTCGTCATATCCCAGAATCTCACACCAAATTCGGGCCAACACGATTTCCATTTCGGTGTAAGCGCTATCGTCTCGTCCCTTGATTTCGATATCCGAAACTGCGGGTTCCTCATTGGGAGAAGGCCACCCTTCGCCAGAGATCGTTTTCGGGGTTGCCAAGGCGTCGGAACTCAAGCCCGCTTTCTGTAATGGAGCCTCTGAGACACGTGCCAATGGCAAAATATCAGGTGTTTGCGGCGGGACCAAAACCAAGGCCTGTGTCCCGAAATACGCTCCCAACTGTTGTAGAGCATCCAAGGCATCACGAGTGTGTAATGTGGGTTGACGATCCACCACCCCCCAGTCGAAGGCCATCCCCGTTTCTTGCCATGCAGGCCAATTGATGCTGAGCGTGCGGAAACCCGCTTGTTGCCGAGCTGCGGCATAAGCATCCAAGAATGCATTCGCCGCCGTATAATCGCTTTGTCCCGCAGCCCCTACTAAACCAGTCAAGGAAGAACACAACACCATAAAGTCAGGACGGTCAGAACGGGTTAATTGATCCACGATCTGGGTTCCCTTCACTTTAGGCGCTAAGACTTGTTGAAACGTGCTTTCTTGTTTTTTGAATAGGAAGCCATCCCCAGCCACTCCTGCACAATGGAATATGCCATTTACGGATCCCCATATCTCGTGAATCTTGCGCAAGGCGGCTTCCATGGCTTGGATTTGGGATACGTCGGCAGTCAGCATCATCCACTCGCTTCCAGACGCTTCTAACGCTTGGATCGCTTGAATTTGTTGACATAGTTTGAGACGCGGTCGTTGTTGCGCGTCATCGTTACTCAAACTTGTCTTCACAATGCTGTCCCAGGTATCTCGGGGTGGTAATGGAGTTCGCCCCACCAAAGCCAATTTCACCGCATGCTGTTGAGATAGATGTTGAGCAATCGCTAGTCCGATCCCGCCCAAACCGCCGGTAATCAGATAGACTCCGCCGGATCGAACCGGAAACGAAGCTGCACGATTTTGTAGATCGAGGTCCCCTGTGGTTTCTACATAATACGCCCCATTCCGAAGGGCGATAGGATGGTTCGCGCGTTCTGCCCAGACTTCCAAAATCTGCTCAGGCGTGGTGCTGCTATCGGTGTCCACAAAGCAACATTGCAGATTGGAGTGTTCCCGAGTGATGACTTTGGCCATCCCTGCAAGTGTGGCGTATTCCGGATGCAATTGAGATTCGTTGCCTGTGATTGAAAAGGTGTGATGCCCTAAAATGAGGAGATTCAGACGATCTTTGACTTTTTCTTTCACCCACCATTGGACCAAGCGTAATAAATTCAAAGTGGGTTCTGCCATTTCTGATGGCACAAATACGAAGTTTTGTGTTTTCCGAACCCATGCCGATGCTACTGCCGAAGACTCTGGAAACGAAACCTGGGGCCAATGCGCCAAAGCATCATGATGCCCAATTACCATGACGTTTTGCTCGGAAGCCTTAGGAACATCGGTTGAGGAGTTTAACTGAATCACCTGTTGTACCCATTGGAGGCCATACAAACGATACGGTGGTTGTACTCGTTTGAAGGCAAAGCCTTCGAGCAACGCTACCACAGAACCTTCGCAATCCATCAACGTGATGTCGCACTGTAGGATTTCTGGAGAGGTGGAAGGCCGTTTTTGGACATGGCTGTATATCTCGGTAGGGAGAGTTCGGAACAAACTTATTCGCGCACAAGCCATTGGAAGAAAACCAGAGGCCTCTAGCCCCAAACTGACAGCCACATCCAATAAGGGGGGATGGTATGCAAAGCGTTCCAAGTCGGCTTGAAAAGATGTTTCCAGATGCAAATGGCCTAATATTTCCTTCTCATTTTTCCAAACTTGTTTCAGGCAGTGCCACCGGTTGCTGACCGATACGATGGAATTCCTCCCGAGTTCAGGAAGTGGTTGCGATTCACAACGTTGAATGATGGCAGCCACGTCACGGATTTCTGTTTCAATCGGCTTCTCGCTTTTCAGAATCGCGGTACCAAAATGCTGCCAAGTGGCATCGGGAAGCTTTTGGAGAACGGTGACTGTGTACTCCTGCTTCTTCGTCTCCACACGAATCAAAGGTTGCGCATCTTCTGCACAAATGGTTTGCAATTGCATAGGCGACCGCCACATTAAATTACGAATCCGCACTCCCTCAGAAATCCCCTGCTTTCGTGCAACCTCAAACAACAGTTGAAAATAAGCCGTGCCGACCAAGGTTTCTTGTCCCATTACTTTATGTTCGCGCAAAACCCACTCATCCTGTGAATGGAGACGCAAGGCATATACTGTTTGATCGGGAAGTTCGGTGCGGCATTCTTGCACAAAAACCGATGGCGTGAGTTGGTGACTCGGCATCGAAATGGGATGCCTCTGCACCGAAGGCAGTTTCAGCCAGCAGCGTTTGTTTTCAAAGGTACGGAATACACGGGTGGCGTTGGCAGGTTGAGGAAGAGACGACGCATCTTCCAAAACCACATGACAATTGATCCCGCTCAGACCAAATGAACTGACCCCACAGCGGATCGGCCCTTTAATCGAGTTCAAATCGACAATCTTGGCAGCCGGATAGACAGCGGATTGTACAAAAGGGATCTTGTGATTGGGTTTTTGAAAATGGAGCAATGGAGGCACTGTTTTGTGTTGCAAACACAAAACGGATTTCACCAAGCCCAACAGACCTGCGGCATTATCCAAATGACCAAAATTGGTTTTTACGGAACCCACTGCACAGAATTGAGTTTCATGGGTGTATCGGGCAAAAGCTTTGCTCAATCCATCGATTTCAATCGGATCGCCGATCTTCGTTCCGGTGCCGTGTGCCTCGATGAACCGGATTGTTTGGGGATCCACTCCTGACTGTTTCCACGCTTGCTCCACCAAATCGGCTTGGGCATCGGCATTGGGAACCGTCATTCCCGCAGAACTGCCGTCATGATTCACAGCGCTTCCTTTGATCACAGCATGGATTGTGTCATGATCTTGCACCGCCTGTTGCAATGGTTTGAGCATCACTGCAATCACGCCTTCTCCACTTCCGGTTCCATCAGAGTCATCGTCAAACGCATGGGTCCGAGCATCCGAAGCTTCGATTTCCATCGCGGGACCTCGCACAGGCAACAAAGTCGTCTTCACCGTTCCCACTAAGGCGATTCGGCATTCGTCATTGTGAATCGCCTTGCATGCCAGATGCAGCGCGGTGAGTGAAGACGAACAAGCCGTATCGGTCATGTAAACGGGTCCGTGCCAATCCAGCAGGTAAGACAAGCGGCTGGCTATATTGGAAGGGACATTGCTTGCAAAGATCTGCTCACGATGGTTGGGGTCGACTTGGGTTGCCACTTGTGCATAGTCCCGAACTGCTCCCATGCCCAGAAATACTCCCACTCGCTCTCCTTTGAGTTGGCTTCCGCTATATCCGGCATGTTCGAGGGTCTTCCAGGCGGTTTGCAAAAACAGCCGTTGATTAGGGTCCATGAGTTCTGAATCACGCGGAGACAATCGGAAAAAACGATAATCGAAACCGTCGATTTCATGAAGATAGGCCATCTCTCGATACTGGACGGTTTGTGGATCAATTCCTTGCCATTGCAACAAAGCGTCTGCATCGTGTTTGCGGCCTTCGGGAAGGGGGCCGACCCGATCATTGGCAGTGACCAAATCCTGCCAAAAACTTTCCAAATCGTCGTAATCTGCGAGGTGGAGTCCCATGCCAATGATCGCAATATCTTGTGAGTCGGAGGGGGTGACGTTGGTTTCCTCTGAAGGGATCTGCGCTGTTCTTCGAAGCTTCGGAGATGTTGAACGTTGTTCAATGAAATGAGCGAGATCGGCAATTGTCGCTTTGGCAAACAGATCGGGCAAACTCACCAAGTTGGGATAACGTTTGTCGATTTCTGCATGCACTTGGACCAAGGTGAGAGAATTGCCTCCCACTTCAAAAAAGTTGGCACGGGTGCTGAGCGGGGTGACCTTCAAGAACGGACTCCAGATCGTGACCAACTCTGCTTCCAACTCTGTTTCGGGAGCCTGATAATTCCCCACGGTTTCAAAAGTCTGAAGACTGGCTAAAACCCGTCGATCCACTTTGCCATTATGATTCAAAGGCAGTTGGTCTAAGCGTACGAAATACGCAGGAATCATATACTCAGGCAGATTGTTTTGCAGGTGATGACGCAAGGCTTTCACATCAATGGCTTTGGTTGTGACCACATAGGCCACCAATTCGCGAACCGTTGCTACCGCTCCCGAGGTATCTTGATGCGCCAACACCACAGCTTCTTTCACGGCGTCATGACGCAACAATTGATTTTCAATTTCTCCCAATTCGATACGAAACCCCCGCAATTGAACTTGCGTGTCAATCCGCCCTAGATATTCCATCGCCCCGGCTCCATCGGGTAAAAACCGCACCAAATCGCCGGATTTATACACACGAGCGGTTGACGACGGATCAAAGGGATGGGGTAAAAATCGAGCGTTCGTGAGTTCGGGACGATTCAGATACCCTTGGGTCACGCCTGCTCCTCCTACATACAATTCTCCAGGAACTCCCACTGGCACGGGCTGCTGGTGGGCATCCAAAATATAAACTTCCAAGTCAGGTATCGGCACTCCAATCAGGCTTCCCGGTTGATTCAACGAGTCATGAGTCACACGATAAAAAGTGGAATGGACGGTTGTTTCTGTGATTCCATACATGTTGATGAGTTGGGGAGCTTCGTCTCCATACTGATTCATCCACGGTCGGAGGCTTTCCAGATTCAACGCCTCTCCGGCAAATACTACAAAACGTAGATTCAAGGGTTCGGGTGGTTGGGTCGACGAGTTGTGATTCTTTAAAGACGTCTCGACCGCAATCAAGGGCAAAAAGGCGGAGGGAGTTTGACTGAGTACCGTGACGTGTTCACGAGCTAACAGTTTTCGGAATTGATCAGGAGAGCGAGTGACCAAATAAGGCACAACCACCAATTTACCACCATGCAGCAAAGCCCCCCAGATTTCCCAGACCGACACATCGAAGGCATACGAATGGAACAGAGTCCACACATCCTGTGAATTGAAGTGAAACCAATGCTCGGTGGCGGTGAATAGCCGGATGACATTGTGATGACTGACAATCACTCCCTTGGGATGGCCCGTGGTACCGGATGTATAAATGATGTAGGCCGCTTGATGCGTTGGAATCGAGAGCTTCAGATTGGAAGTGTGAGTCGTTTCGTATTCCTGTTCCAAAGTATAAGGTACCAAAATCACTTCGGCAGCCTGTTGCAGAAACGGCTGTTTTTGGCGAAATGGGGGTTGGATGACCAAAACGGACATGTGGGTGTCTTCCAATATAAAGGCCAATCGCTCTTCAGGAATGGTGGGATCTAGAGGCACATACGTTCCCCCTGCTTTGAGAATGGCGATAATACTCACCACCATTTCTAAAGACCGTTCCATACACAACCCCACGAGAGCGGCAGGTCGCACGCCCTCTCGAATCAAACGATGTGCCAAGCGGTTGGCATGATCGTTCAGTTCCCGATAGGTCAAGGACTCCTGTTCAAACACCAACGCCGTGTGATGGGGGGTTTGCTCCACTTGATGTTCGAACAATTCGATCAGATTCGCCGTCGGTGTCCTGCTAAGAATCGGCTCATCACCATGGGGCCGACTCCACTGAGTCAACAATGTGTGGGTTTCAGCGTCTGTCAACATGGGCAATTCCGAGAGCCGGCCTTCGGGCTGCTTCACACAAGCTTGCAGCAGGTTTTGGAAATGTTGCATCAAGCGCTGCATTGTTCCGGCTTCAAACACATCGCAATTATAATTCAAGCGTCCCACCAAACGACCTTCCTGTTCGGAGAGAAAGAGGGTCATATCGAATTTGGTGGTGGTCATTTCCATCTCTACAGAACGCCCCGTTATCCCCGGCAACGTCAATATTTCCGAAGGGGCGTTGTGCAAGGCCAACATGGCTTGAAACAAGGGAGAATGACTCAGGCTGCGCTCGGGGTTCAGTTCGTCTACTAGTTGTTCAAACGGAAGGTCTTGATGAGCGTAGGCTTCCAACGCAATTTTGCGGATCTGTCGCAAAAAATCTCGGAACGGAAGATCTGGAGAAAGTCGTCCTCGCAGTGGCAGCGTGTTCACAAAAAAACCAATCAAAGGTTCCAATTCTTGCTGGGAGCGATTGGCCGCCGGAGTTCCTACCACGATGTCGTCTTGACCACTGTAACGCGAAAGTACGAGCATATATGCCGACAGCAAGGTCATGAAGAGCGTTGCTCCGTTTTCCCGGCTCAAGCGATGTAAGGCCTCGGTCAGCTCGGTAGCAATTTCCACTGATATACTGGCACCATGGAAGGTTTGTCGGGTGGGTCGGGGATGATCGGTCGGCAGATTGAGCAACGTCGGAATTCCGTGGAGTTGTTGTTTCCAATAATCCAATTCACTGGCCAGTCGCTCGCCACTAAACCATTCTCGTTGCCATCGAGCATAATCGGCATATTGAATGGGTAATTCAGGCAAAGATTGCGACTGATATAAAGCACTCCACTCCTGCAATAACACCCCTAAGGACCAGCCGTCGGCAATGATGTGATGTAATGTCAACAACAATACATATCGAGGTTCTACTGATCGAGGTTCTACTGATCGAGATTCTACTGATCGAGATTCTACTGATCGAGATTCTACTGATCGAGGTTCACCTGGAACATCCGCCGAGCAATGGCGTGGCACCGCATCGGACAAACGCAAGAGCCTCAACCGCAACAGAGAGTCCTGTTGAAGGTCAAAGGCTCCTTCCGCTTCGCAGTTAGCCCAATACTTCACCGCTGCGGCATGGGTCGATTCGGGCTCCTCACGTAAATCGACGAATGGCAGAGAGAGGTGCCGTTCTGCATGAATCACTTGCTGCGGCATACCGTCCACGGTCGTAAAATTGGTACGAAGACTTTCTTGGCGTTGCACGACCGCATTGATGCTCTGAAAAAGCTTATTGATATCCAACGGCCCCCATAGCTCCAAGACCATTGGAATGTTGTAAGTGCCTCCGCCGTGCAGACGATCCAGAAACCACAATCTTTGCTGCGCGAAGGAAAGTGGTTCGGAACCTTCACTTGTGCGAGCAAATGGTTTCAAAGGAAGCCGAGGCACTAATTGGCGCTGGCTTTCGACCACCTTTGCCAACTGGGCCACTGTAGGCATTTCAAACAAAGTCGGCAGCGTGATTTCTACCTGAAAAGCTTCTCGGATTCTGGAAAGCACTTGAGCTGCCAACAGCGACTGCCCCCCCACATCAAAAAAATTGGTATGAACGCCTAAGGATGAAGCAGGCAAAAGCTGAGACCAGATGCCCAACAATAGTTCTTCAACTGGGGTTCGAGGAGCCGTTTGTCCCTCTGAATTCTCTACGAACAAAGGTTCAGGCAAAGCAGCATGGTCCACTTTTCCATTGGGGGTTAAGGGGATGTGTTCCAACACCGTGAAGCTGGCAGGAATCATGTATCCTGGTAAGCGGTCTTTGAGCCAAATTCGTAAACTGCCCACACCTTCGTCTAATGTCCCCACTAAGGTGAAATACGTGATAAGACGGGGCGGATTTTCTGGATACAGCATCACCACTGCATCTTTCACCGATTCGTGTTGGCACAACGTGGTTTCGATTTCTCCCAGCTCGATACGAAAACCACTTAGTTTGACCTGATGGTCACGGCGTCCTAAAAACTCAATCGTGCCATTGGGAAGCCACCGGGCCAAATCTCCCGTGCGATACAGTCTCTGTTTCTGTCCCGAGGCCGTATTCCCCAATACCTCGCATTCGATGAATTTTTCTGCGGTGAGTTCGGGGCGGTGAAGATATCCCCTCGCTAACCCCTCTCCACCAATACAAAGCTCTCCAGGAACTCCGATGGGTTGAGGTTGGTACTGGTCATCCAAAATGTGGATCTGCGTGTTTGCAATCGGTCGTCCAATTGGGATGGTCTTGAAAGGTCCCTGGGTGTCTTCCAAACACACTCGATGCCAGGTGGCATATGTGGTGTTTTCAGTGGGACCATAAGCGTTCAACAATTGCTCAGGGGGATTGTTATTCAAAATCGCAGCCGCCCATTGGGGGGCCAACTTTTCTCCTCCGGTCATTACGGTTTTCACCGTTCTAAAACAGTCTGGCTGCTCTTGGGCAATTTGATGAAGCAGAGCCGTCGTTAAAAACACCGTATTGATTTGATAGTCTTTTAGATATTGGGCCAGTTTATGAGGAGCCAACACCACTTCCTTGGGAATCCCCACCAACCGAGCACCATTCAACAAGCTTCCCCAAATCTCAAAGGTCGAAGCATCAAAAGACGTATTGGACGTCTGGGATAGGCTGTCCTCTGGAGTCAGCTCGATGTAATTCGTATTTTTGACCAAACGCACCACCGCACTCTGCGGAATACACACGCCTTTGGGGCGGCCCGTTGAACCCGAAGTATAGAGGACGTGCGCTAGATGGTGTGCTTCACTTCGAGGGCTCGGGTTCTGTGTTGGGTAGTGGGTGAACAACCGTTCTGGGTGATCCCAACACACAATAGTGAAGCTCGCAGCCAACTCTTGGGCTATAGACAAACGTTCCTGCAAATGACGTTGACAAATCACAATATTGGCACCCGAATCTTGAAGCATGATTTTCAAACGCTCGGCTGGATAATTTGGATCCAAGGGCACATAAGCTCCTCCAGCTTTCAGAATTCCTAATGCTCCGATCACCATTTCCAAAGAACGTTCAGCACAAATGCCGACCAATGTGTCTGCTTCCACTCCCAGGGAAATCAGATGATGGGCCAGCTGATTGGCCTGGGCATTTAATTCCTCATAGCTCAATTGCTCCGATCCATACTGAACCGCAATTTTATGCGGAATGGACGCGACCTGCTGCTCAAACAATTGGGCCAATGTTTGATCTTTGGGAAAGTCGGTTTGGGTTTGATTCCAAGCGATCAATTGCTGTTGTTCGGATTTGGTGAGAAGCGATATGGAATTGATGGGGGCTTCACTATGATCCAGCACATGCTCTAAAATCAGCTGTAAGCGCGATTGCATGAGTTCGATTTCGATGGGATCGAAATAGGCAAGGTTGTGTATAAAATCGATGTCGACATCGTGTTCCGCATGGAATTCACGCACATGGATCGTCAAAGGGCTGGGTTTGTAACGGTTCAACAGAGCTTTGGTGCGACTCTGAAAAGAATCAAAAGAGACGTCAAAGTCCTGTTTCTCATAAGATACACTGATGTCGTAGAGCCGCGTGCGCCCCGATTTGTGGAGTCCGAGTTCACGGTTCAGTTCGCTGATCGGCAATCGTTGATTCCGATAATTTTTCTTCAATTCCCGCCCAATACGCTGCAACAAGGTTTGAAAATTCAGGTCGGTACCAAAATCAAACCGGGCGGCACTCACACTGACAAATAACCCTACGGTGTTCTTGAACGTCGTCCCAGGACGATTCAAAATCGGTAGGCCCATCACCACTTCTTCAATGTGTAAAGTGCGAGTCAAATACACATAAAGTGCTCCCAAAATTAAATGAAAGGTAGAAACATCACAACGTTTCGCAAGGTCTTTCAAACGGTTGTAAAATAGCCGATTGAGCGTCATCACCTGACGATCACTTGGTGCCATAGAAAGTCCCGATGGCGTTGGATGCCGCGCTACCAATAAAGGTTCGGGAAGATGCGCATATTTTTCTAACCAATAATTTCGATGAGCGGTGTACCTCGAAGATTCTCGGTAGCGCTGGTCGTCTTGCACAAAATCTTGGTAAGCCGGGGCTACCAGATCCGGTGTTTTTCCCTGTTCCAAGGCTGTGTAGATTTCGCCCAATCGGGTGCTCATCAAGGCGAGGCTCCAACGATCAACAATCAAGTGATGGCCAACACAAAAAAATTGGAAATCCGTTTCCCCCAGCCGAAGCAGAGCCAATCGAAATAAACGATGTCCTTCCAAAGGGAAGGGTTGTACCACTTGATCTTCCATCCAAGTCAAGGCGGCTTGTTGAGGATCGGGTGCTTGAGAAAAGTCATGAATTGGAAGCTTGATCTCGACTTTATCCACAAAAATTTGCTGCGGAAACGCATCATTTTCTAAAACCACCTGCATGCGCAGCGCATCATGATGGTTCACTAAATATTGCACGGCTGATTCAAACAAAATCGGATTGATCGCTCCCTCAATGTGGGTGTAGCTGCCAACATTATATTGAGGGTTTTCAGGAAGTAGCATCTGGTCAAACCAGATGTCGAGCTGCGGCGAAGCCAAGGGAAACAACTTCTTTTTTTGGTTAGATATCATAGTAAGCCTTAAAATATTGGGAATGACTACAAAGGATATGTTATGGAATTTCCCTTACGGTCAGGAATTAGTCCATCCGATACATTTTTTACCGATCAAAGGCAATTGCTACTTGATCTCTGAATCAATTCCTAACGTAGTCTGCTCAAAGTTTTTTTCTCCCAATTGCTCCTCTTGAAGTCATAAGACTAAATTCCATACTACCGAAAGACTCACCTTTTTTTCGTTGGACAAACTGTTTTTATTGGGAAAGGGACTGAATTTCTATTTGGATAGGGGGCTTGAGTATCTGGCTGTAGAATAAAGGCAAAACCTTGTTTTTCGGACGAAACTGCTCCCTTTGCAGAAAGCTCAACAAGCGATCCGGTTAATTCTCTTCATGCAAAATTTTCAAATGAAGCCAATACCTCAAGTTTTCCTGAAATTTCACACACTGGTTTTCCAGAAGTGTCCGCGGAGGGACAGAGTCTAAGCTCGGCTGCTCTTGGTTCGATTGAATAGTCACACCATGTGACTCGATTTGGTTCAAAGCATAGTCGACCGCCCCGGTAAATCCTGCATGATCAATGGCAAGCAGCATCAATGCCTCTCCAAACCCCAAAGTAAGTCCTGCTCCGTAAACTGGAGAAGCGACTTCCAATGAATCGTTTTGGAACACCTCCTGTTCCAACAACAATCGATTGAAGGGCAACACAATTTTGGGGTGCTCGGTGTAGGATGATTTCATATCGGGCGCGACCTGAGCAAACGGAAGGGCTTGTTCAAGCATGATCAAGTAATGCAAAGCGGCAAGTAAGTCCTCTTGGGAAACCTGATCGAAGGAGGGAAGCTGACAAAGCGTTTCTAGAGTCGCTGCCTGAGTTGTCAACTGATTGAGCAGAGGTTCATAGATGGGATCGTTGAGCACCACGTACCGCCCCAAAGGAATGCTCCTTTCCAACGATGTGTTTTCTTGGAGCAACACCGCCCCAAAGGCTTGAATTGCCATCTCTTGTGCTTTGCCAACCTCCGAAGAACTTGTGAGGGTGTCAGGGTGGGGCTTGAAATACAAATCGCGACGGTATGCGGTGTTACGGACAAAATCTTTATGGATTTCCAAGGTGGAGCGATCTGGAGCGGTTTTAAATAAAGACTGTAGGCCTTCTGGTACACAGATTTCGCTATAGTTCAAGTAGATTGGCAAACTTCCCACATACGTCAATCCTGCTTGCTCAAGGGAAGTAGCCACCTCTGTAAAATAAAGCGGCTCCCAATGGGGATCAAAGCATATTTGAGAAAGTTCTTGAAGGTCACTTCGTTCCCATACTTCAAGGATGTTGCGAGCAGACGGGTGCTTTTGGAAATATTCGCTTTCATGATCACACAAGAAACGAAGGTACTTCACCCCTTCTTGGGTTTTACCCAAGGCATGGAGATTTTGGGAATGCGTATAGGCACGAATCATTTCGCATAAGGGCAGCCAAGCAGACCATCCAGGCATTGCATGATATCCCATGGCAAAAATCCCCCCTGGGCACAGCTTGATTTGGATAACGTCCAATAAGGCCTTCCGATCTTCGGGCGATAATTGCGAATAAGGAACATGCAGTGTGATGAATTGAAATTGAGGCAACGGGCTTTCCAATAGCTCAGCAATCGAACATTCTATGAAAGTGAGATTGGAAAGCGCCGACTGGCGACATAAGGCCTCAATGGTTTGGAATGAGGAAGGGACCACATCCAAAGCAGCAGATCGAAATTCGATTCCATAGAAACTTCCCATCGGATTCGATGCTGCTAAGAGGCTCGTGGTTTTCCCGTCTCCACAGCCCAATTCGCAGTAAGCATATTCCTGGTCCAACAAGATAGAAGGATTTCCATGCAACACGTTGAGGTAATTTAACAAAGTGGGATTGAACCCTCGTTTGATGCTGGAGGCAAGGGGAAGTTCGAGATCTATTGTGCTGTGTCTTTCGATTGGAGCCATTTTTGCGAGTTGGCTTTACTTTGTTGAATGAGTTCCTGCACTCGTTTCACAGGATCGATTTTAGGCTGCGATGGAGAAGTTTGGTATGTGGCTTCATTGTCAGAAACTTCTTGTGGGGTTGGCAGGGTGTGCTTCTGAATCAATTGACGCAGACGTTCGTAACTGGAAATTGGATCATAAGCCGATTCTCCTAAAATCATTGATGTGGACCGAACATTGGTAGGATGCATTCCCGTTTGTACGATGAACCAGACCCTTTGAATTGTGAATCGCAAATCTGGATAGGCCTGGAAGATCTGGTTCAAAAGTTCCTGGGAGGATTGCGAATTGTTCAATTCCGATTCCAATGCGGCATCTGGCACATACACCACCAACGTGGCTTCTCGATAGCTGGTCCGGTGAATAAAAGCCGGAGCACAATGATTGGAAAATTTAGGTGACACCGTTTCCGACCAATCGGCAGCCATTTTCCCTACCCATACTTGATCCTGGCGTGCCTGCCCCACGTTCCCCACATGACATTGAATCCGGTCAATCTGCACATCTGGGACAATCGCGTTGATTTGTTTCAGATATAAAGGCATGTCAAAGTGAATTGCTTGAGTGAACCCTCCATCATAGACGGTGAGATGCAATACAGTTTCTTTGGATTTGAAATCCGTATACTGCAAAAGGCGCTCTTGTTCCTCTTCACTCAATGCTTGCTTCAGCGTTTTACGCACTTGATAGAGAAATTTCTGTGAAGAGGGGTACACTGAACCCTCTAAAGCCGTGAGGGCGTGTCTCATTTTAGTCGGAAGTGTTTCGTCCGCTCTCACATGAGTGAGATAGTCCGAAGTCACAATAAATTCTTTGCTGATGGATAAATTCCGAGGATAAGAATGCCGAGCTAAGAATTCATCCATTTGTTCCAGCCAATATTTACGTAGCAAGATCAAGGCAAGTAAATTTTTTTGTCCTGCTGCATGAAACACTTGGGCCACAATATCAAACACGTGTTGAAGATTTTCATCGGTGTTTTCATAGTGGATTTTCCTCAAGAATTGCCGGATTGCTTCCTGAGCGAGTTCGTTGTTTTTCACATGGATATCGTGCATAATGAATCCCAGTTGAGATGCCCCTCATTAGCTATAACTTCCTTCTCAGGATAGGGGAGCTATAATTTTTCTTCAACCCTTTTGCAGGCCAATCGTAATGAATGAAGAACTGACTCCCGGGCTATTGGTGGCAATGCCTTCTCTCAAAGATCCTTATTTCGAAAAAACTGTCATTTTATTGTGTAACTACACTCAAGAAAGTGCGTTTGGACTGGTCATCAACAATCCTTCCTCGATTCAAATTAAAGATATCCTTTCTGAACAATTTGAGGCAAAAGAAGAATTAACCAACCCTTTATTACTCGGTGGGCCGGTACAGCCCGAATCTTTGTGGGCTATTCATTCTTCAGACTTCACTGGCAACACCACCTCTAAAGTCACGGCAACAATTCACATCAGTTCGATTCAAGAAGTGTTGTCCGCATTGGTCCAAGGCGAAGGTCCCCATTATTACCACTTGGGCTGTGGGTATGCCGGTTGGGGAGAAGAGCAACTCGACCGAGAAATACAAGAGGGGGCCTGGTGGTTGACCGAATTGGATGTGAATTTAGTCTTGGAAATGCCGTATTCCGAACGTTGGGAAAACATCCTACAGCAAATTGGTATTGACCCATTCACCACCAGTTTTCTCAAAAATGCAGAGGTCTAAAGTCGTGTCTTTGCTTTATGCCATTGCCGGGTCACTGCAACGTGCTCACTTCTACCTCCAAGCCCACATTCCCTATCTACAGATTCGTTTCAAAAACCAAAACCTTCAGCCTCATTTGCAGCAAATTCAGGAATGGGTTCTTCAGTACCCCAACACACGAATTGTCATCAATGATGATCTCGAATTTGCCGAACAAATCGGGGCATGGGGCGTCCACTTGGGCCAAGAAGATTTAACAAATCATTCCCAAGCAGCCCTGAAAAAAACTCCTTTAAATCTTGGCATTTCCACGCATTCCGATACAGAAATTCAACGTGCGGTGGCATACGAACCGTTTTATTTAGGTTTTGGGCCGGTGTTTGCGACTCAAACCAAAGAAGTTCAAGCCCCTCCGCGAGGGGTGCCCAAACTTCGTTCTATTGTGCAAATGATGTCGCTTCCCATTGTAGCGATTGGCGGTATCAATCGTCACAATTTGGTCGACGTTGCGAAAACAGGGGTTCATGCAATTGCTATGATTTCTGAGCTAGAAACCCTTCAAGAAATTAAAGAATTGCAACATTTGAAAAGGCTGATCGAAGTCCCGTGACTTCACTTGAAGTGGTCTGGGGGGGAATTCCCAAATAGGAAATATTGCTCAGCGATGCAAGATTGAATTGAAACATGGCGTTGATTGGAAACACAACGTTTATAATTACGGAGGTGACTTTGCGTTGGAAATTTGTGGATCGGATTATCGAAACCGATGAGTCGGAATACATCAAAGGAGAAAAAACATTCCCTCTCAATGAAGATTGGCATCAAGACCATTTTCCGCAAAGCCCTGTCATTCCAGGTGTATTGCAGATCGAAGTGATTGCCAACTTGGTAGGAAAATTGATTTTGCTTCGAACTTATCGAGAATCACGGACGTGGGTCGCTCCCATTCTTCTGAAAACCTTTGATTGTCGTTTCATCGATATGATTCGCCCAGGGGAGCAGGTAGAAGCAGAAGCCAAAATTGAAAAATACACTCGCAGGATCGTATATTCGAGTGGCACCTTGCTGGTGAATGGTCAATTGAGGGCCAAGGTTTCCATAGCGTCGGCACGAATGGATGTTTCGGCAGTGGGAGATGAACAGGTTTTGATTCCTTGGCAGATTCGGGATTTTCTCGAAATTTATCCGCGAATGGAAGAAAGCATGCGGACGAATTTGCAAGAAGACTTGTTGATGTATGAGCGCTCAAACTAAAAATTTTCCATAAATTAAGGACTCATGAAAATCGTAATTTTCCCGTTTCTTTTGAGGTAATTTATCCGGGTGGATTTCCTTGAAACCACTACTCAGGAAAACATGAGTGGCCTGCATTGTTAATGCAAAAAGCAGCTTCCGCTTTTGTTGTTTGGCCTGACGAATGGCAGCAGTGATGAGTTGTTTTCCAATTCCTCGATTGCGATATCCCTCCTTCACCGCCAAACTTGCCAATTCCATAGATTGATTTTCTTCAAAAGCAATCAATTCACAGCATCCCACCAGCTCTTCATCTACACAGAATACCATGAAATTGGAGATGTTGCCTTCCAAGTAATTATAATCTTTGTGCACCACAGAGAGATCCCGCAACGGTTTTACCAAGATTTCCATGATCATCGGAAGGTCACTCAAACGCCCTCTGCGAATGCGTTCGTAAGGGCTATTGGTGATCATGATGCCTGCGCCAGAAGGAGTCAAAATTTCCCCCAAAAGAGCACCATCCACCGTGCTATCCAACAGATGACATCGTTCGACTCCTCGTTGACACGCCTCCACCAAAGCTCGAACCTGATGCTCGGTTTCGGAATCAATTGTAGACTGCGTTTGCAACCATTGTTTGATAGCCTCGGTGGTGGTTTCCTCAGGACGAATGGCCAGATTCAAGAAGCTGTTTTCTGTGGAAAGCATGATGAGTTTTCGAGCACGGAGGTAGACCGCCACTTCTAATGCAATTTGACTCGCATCCAAGATAAAAAGCCCCCGATGGGGGCCAGGTGCAAAAGGGGGAATGATCGGGAGATAGTGCTGATTGGTCGCATGCAGCAACGCGTGACTATTGATCTCACCCACCTCACCGATAAAGTGATTCTCAAAATCTGGAAAAGACAGCTTTTGAGCTTGAATAAAATGTCCTGAAAAAGGGAAGATGCTGTTTCCGTGTCGTCCTAATTTTGTCATCAAATTCCAGTTAGCATCCGCTACTGCTTGTTTCACAATAGGAAGCAACTCTTCCGTGACCAAAAGCCGGCCATCGTAATATTGCACTTCTTTTTGGTGGTACTCTAAAAGTTCCAAAATCTGTTTATGAGCTCCATGAACAACAATGATTTTCACTCCAATCCGATGCAACAATACCAAATCGTCGAGGATGCTTGGTAAGTTGTTTTGCAGTAATGTATCACCACTGATTTTGATCACAAATGTTTCGTTATGGAATTCTTCCAAATAAGGCAGTGACCTTCGGAGGTAGCGGATGAATTCACTAAAATTAGAAGTTCTTCGATTTGAGTGGGCAGGCATGTTTCCAACTTTTGTTAGAGGTATAACGTTTATATGAGTTTGAAAATATCAGTAGTGATTCCTACTTACAATAGCAAGGATTTGTTAAATCGATGTTTGGTTTCTTTGGAAAAACAAACAGCTCCCTTATCGGCCTTTGAAGTCATTGTCATCGATGACGGTTCCAATGATAGGACCTTTGAGATGTTGGAAGCATTTGCAACCAAGACCTCACTGAAGCTGAAAAGCCAGCATATTCCTAACTCAGGTCCCGCTTCTGCACGCAATCTAGGTGTGTCTCATGCTGAGGCGGATTGGGTTGCGTTCTTAGATGCCGATGTGATCGCTCATGAAGATTGGGTCCAGCGTGCTTTGGATCTGATTGAAAAATCTCCCAATCTCGCTGGTTTTGAAGGGCGCACCATCGTGAGCGAACGTCACAAGCTCACTCCTTTCACCCATCAAACGGAAAACTTTTATGGTGGACGCTATCCCACCTGCAACATGGTGCTGCGTAAAATTTATTGCCAATTTTATACCAAATACCGGATTCCGTTTCGCGAAGATACGGATCTGGCCTTTTGTATTTTGGAATCAGGCCGAACCATCCAATTTGATGAAGAATTGATTGTCTATCATCCTCCCCTAGCGGCAAACTATTTGCGTCCTCTCAAACTAGCCGCACGGTATGAATATGATGGTTTGCTAAGAAGGCGCTTCCCGCGTCGGTATCGGAACAGTTTAGATGCACATCCATTCTTGGGTATTCCCATTCCTCATATCAAACAAAAAGTATACGGTGTGTTTTTGCTCACACAAATCCTATTCGTTTTAGGAGGGTTGACTCTGCCGTGGGACTCGGGTGAGTTTGTCACGATAAGCAGTATTTTTTTAATCTCCTATTTGCTGACTTGGTGGATGGGCATCCGTAATACGCTCCCTACATCTCGTGGTTTAAAAGACCAACTGGTCTTAGCGGGGGTCATTTTAGCAGTGCCTTGGGTCATGTATTTACATCTATTTAAAGGCTTCCTGCAATTTCGTCACGAAAAGCCATTCTCCTCTAGCGAATGGCTCAAATCCTTGGGGTTTCCTGTCGAAAATCGACCGTATGAAATCGTGCTCATTTCTACTGCCGATTGGGATCATCCCTTTTGGACCAATAAACAGCACATTTCTTCTCGCCTCGCTAAAAACGGGAGCCATATTTTATACATTGAATCGCTTGGACTCCGTCAACTCACGACAACTTATCGAGATTTCAAACGAATCTATCAACGTCTACGACGTTCTCTACTCGGTTTTCGCGAAGTCCAACCCAATGTTTACGTTTGGTCTCCTTTGGTGATTCCTTTGCATCGGTTCCGTTTGGTTCGTTATCTCAATTGGGTGATCTTAGGGCAGTTCATTCAATATTTTTGCAAAAAACTGAACTTTCAAAACCCTATTTTATGGTCTTACAATCCAATTGTCGGGGCTTTAACTGAGCATTTGAATTTCAGTCACATTGTTTATCACTGTGTGGATGAACTCAAGGAAGCACCGGGAATGCCTGTCAAAATACTGGAAGCTCAGGAACAGAAATTCAGCGAACAGGCAGATATTATTTTCACCACCTCTCCCAATCTGTACGAAACTCGAAAACGTTGGAATACCAATACCTATTACCTTCCCAACCCTTGCGATTTCGACCATTTCAATAAAACCACGAGCGATATTACAGTAGCTTCCGTGTTGCAGCACATTCCACAGCCCTGTCTGGGGTTTGTGGGGGCAATCAGTCACTATAAGGTCAATGCTGAACTCCTAAAGCGCATTGCTCAACATTCTCCTGAGTGGCAACTGATCTTGCTGGGACAAATTGGGGAAGGCGAGCCAGGAGCTCGGTTTGATGAATTGTTTGACTTGCCTAATGTGCATTTTCTTGGACCGAAGCCCTATGGGGAACTGCCTCATTATTTAAAAGGTTGTCAGGTTGCCTTATTGCCTTCTCCCATCAACGGATATACCCAAAGCATGTTCCCCCTTAAATTTTTTGAGTATTTGGCTGCGGGGTTACCTGTTGTCTCCACTGCCTTGTCAGCATTGGAAGCTTATCGGGATGTTTGTTATTGGTGCGAAACCGATCAAGAGTTTATTACTGCCATCCCGAAGGCTCTAGAGGACTACCGCCTACGCTCCGATCGTATCCAAAAAGGAATTCAGCTCGCAAAAGAAAATACTTGGGACAAGCGTGTCGAATCAATGTTAGAGACTCTGGCCCAGCATTTCGCTCAACCCTAAAACCAGGGACAATACTTTTTGCTAACGATATCCGTGGGTTTAATGAATCGCATAAAAGTTTTGGTTGAAATTTCAATGGGGTTTGTTATTTAGTTTATCTTTAGCTCATATGCCTTTGCCCGATATTGCATAGATTGCTATTTTGGATTTAAGATTTGGGTAATAACCGATTTCAGGCAGATGTGAATGCTTCCCAATTCCTACTTCGTCTTACAAAAAATCAAGAAACCCTGGTTAGGCAATTCGATAAAACACGATCCCCCAGGAAGCAACATACCTTATCCAAAAAAACTAAGTATCCAAAAGACCCACTCTCCTTTGAGGTGGGTCTTTTTTTTTGGCTTTCTTCAGATAACACTTTCCCATGCAAAATAAGGACTACGCCATGTCAACATCCATTGAAACCTTGGTCGCCTTAGGCAGCACCGATCAGCAGCTCCTTCAAACCCAACGCGAATTACGACGCGTCGAAGCGCAAATTGCAGATGCCCGCAAGGATGTGGATTATTACGAAAAAGAAGTGAACAAAAAGCAGCAGACTCATGAGGAGGTAGAAACGCGCCACCGAGACAGCCGTCAACGGCTAGAAATGGAAGATTTGCTTGTCAAAAAGTTAGAGGCTCAAGTTCCTCTCATTCGAACCCAAAAGGAATTTGTTGCCAGTAAAAAACAACTAGAAGAGACGCGAAAACGACGTGGGTTGATCGAAGATGAAATTTTAGAATTTGAAATTCAGTTGGAAGAAGCCACCACCGAACTGACCCACTTGAAGGAACATTTATCCCAATCCTCGGAAGAATTTGAAGGAAATATCAAAAGCCTCTTGAGTGAGCAAAAATCTTTAAACAAGAAGCTATCCAAACTTAAAACCCGGCACAAACACGTGGTTGCCGATTTGGATGCAAAAATGGCAAAATTTTATGATCGCTGTCGTACTGGTGGGATTGTCCCTGCTGTTTGTCCCATGACAAATAAATCCTGTAGCGGCTGCCATATGCAGCTTCTCCCTCAGTTGGTCAACGAATTACTTTCTGATCCTTCAACTTACAAAAATTGCCCGTTCTGTGGGAGGATTGTTTACTATGTCCCTGAAGAGCCTGGTGATGAATAAATGGCTTTGGCTGGTTTTCCTGGGCCTGGGTTTGTTTCTAGTCAGCTGCAGTGAAGTTCAGTATTACGCCCAAGCCGTGAGCGGCCACCTGGATATTTTAGATCGCAAACAAGATATTCGCACTCTCATCGAATCTAAGGACACCCCTACCCCGCTAGTACAAAAGTTAAAACTGCTTCAGGATGTAAGGGAATTTGCTATCCAAGAGCTCGGTTTACCAGACGTGAATAGCTACACCTCTTATGCCGATGTGGGGAGGCCCTACGTCTCCACTATTGTGACCGCAGCTCCCCCTTTGCAATTGTCTCCCTATCAATGGTGTTATTTATTTGTTGGATGTGTGGGGTACCGAGGATATTTCTCTCCTGAGGAGGCCAAAGCGTTTGCCAATGAACTGTCTAAACAAGGGTATGACGTTGCTTTGGGCAGAGTCCGTGCTTACTCGACTTTAGGTTGGCTCAACAACTCTTTCATGCCTGATTATTTCAAAGATCCTGTCCTCAATACGTTTGTGGATCGTGCAGAAATCACAATCATCCGCACTCTGATTCACGAGATGGCACACCAAATCGTATTTGTATCGGATGATACGGCCTTCAATGAATCATTTGCTGTGTTTGTTGAAAAGGAAGGAGCACGTCAATATCTCTTCGCTCAACACCAAAATGCAGAAGAGCTGTACAATGAATATTTACATCGCAAAACGGACCGTTCCCGTTTCATTGAACTAGTGAGATCGTATGTTGAGCGTTTGCAACAGCTTTATGAATCCGAGCTAACCGAAGAAGAAAAATTGCAGAAAAAGGCAGAAATTTTTGAAGAGATGCGTACCACCTACCAAAAACAAGCTTCGGAATACAAAGTATTGAATTATGAAAGATGGTTCGAGCGCCCTTTGAACAACGCTCATTTAATGGGGGTTCGGTTTTACAGTGACTATGTATCAGCTTTTGAAAGGATGTTTGAGGAGGCTGGTCGTCAATGGCCAGCCTTTTATGAGAAAGTGAAGGAAATTGCAGACTTTTCAAAGGAAGCACGCACCATGTATCTTGAAGAACGCTTGGCCAAGTAATTAGCGATTGCTCTTCTTCACTGTAACCAAAGCACCATTGTATCCAGGAACAGCGCCTCTGATCAAAACCAGTTGCTCATCTGCAATGATTTTTACAACTTTGAGGCCTTGAACGGTTGTGGTTGCATTACCATATTGCCCAGGCATTTTCTTCCCTTTAAAAACTTTGGATGGAAATGCACATTGGCCAATACTTCCCGTTCCCCGATGGCCTCGGTGGCCATGGCTGGCCGGTTGTCCACCAAAGTTATGTCGTTTCATCGCCCCAGAAAAACCTCGACCTTTGGATGTTCCAGTGACGGCAACCGTTTCTCCTTCCTGAAAAACCCCTGTATCAAATATTTGTCCTATTTCAACCGCATTGATGTCTTCCACACGAAATTCTTTCAATATTCGATGTGGTTTTTGACCTTTCAAGTGCTTGAGTTTTGGTTTCGTGAGCTTCCGTTCTGCAACTTCTTCGAAACCTACCTGGACGCTATTGTAGCCTTCTTTGTCTTCGGTTTTCTTTTGAATCACAGTGACGGGGCCAAGTTTTACAACGGTCACAGGAACTACTGTGCCATCTTCTTCAAAAATTTGAGTCATGCCAATTTTACGACCCAGCATTCCTTGTATCATGATGCCCTTTATCGATGTGGTGTGAGATAATGTGTCGCTTCTGTTGATGCTAGACTTGCAAAACAGTTCCGAACCCGAAAATTCCTAAATGATGCGACGGATAAATATACAAAACTTTCTACATATAAACTTTAGTGCAAGTTTTCAAGGTGAAAAACTGTAGATTTCGCATTGTCAATTTGCTCAATGGCAGCAGTTACAAAGGCTTCTTGCACTAAAGCGCTTTCTCCCAGAGCAGGAAACAATTTAAATTGGGTCTTTGGATATTCCTCTTGGAGAGGTTCTAAAATAGCAGGAATATCCTTTATCAAATGTTCTCCTGTCGCCATAAAAACGGGGAGAATACAAATGCAGTGAAGGGAGTTTTGTTGCATCAATTGCTGTACTGCCTCAGACAAACTAGGTTGAGCAAGCTCCATATAGGCCAATTCCCATTGAAGGTGAGACGCATGCATTTTAGCTAAATCCAAGAGGTGTTCAAAAGGTTGCTTCCACTGTGGGTTCCGGCTGCCATGGGCTAATAAGATCGTGCCGGTTGACTTTGATTCCGAAGCAGGCGGGCATACCCCGTAGGGAATGAAGATGCACTCCAACTGATTGCCTTCTGTATCCGTGAAATAAAATCCATAACTACCGTCCCGGTGTTGCTTTGGTGATGAAGTGCGAATCGTCGTTAGACTGGAAAGTTGACTATACAAGCGATTCACCGTTTCTGGATTCCGAACTGTGATTCCTAAATGTGCTGGGTGCGAACCTCCGCGCGGGGTAATTCCAATCTCTTCCTGCATCGGCACTAAGCTAATGGAGGTCCCACCGAGTGCGACCATTGCCCAGTCTTCATCGTTGGTATGGTACCTGTGAAACCCTAAGGAATTGCAATAAAAATCCAAAGCTCGCTGTAAATTTTGAACGGGTACTGCTGCGTGCCTCAAACCAAGAATTTCCGACATATCTGCTCCTTACATTATATGTCTTATGTACTGACTCTAACCAGAATTGGGTGACCCTCAAATTGCTTGCAAACCAAGAGAACCGGTGATAAGCGATTTTTATGGTATGAACTATTGAGGAGTGAACAATGGAAAATATACAATGGATTGAATTGAAGTTTCCTGACGGTGTGGTTGTTACCCCTGCGATGAAGCGTTGGATTGCAAAAGCAATCGGAAATGCGGTCATTGCTGACCAAACGATTCAGCCGGAGGAACGTGAGCACCTGAAAGCAATGATTGCTGCTTTTGGAGTGGAACCAGAGATGCTTGACATCTTTCGTGATATTTTGACGAATCAAAAAATTCTGACATTGGAACCGATTGAGATGCCACCCAAACTCGCCGAATGGGTTTTTCGTTACATCTTAGAAATCTGCGCATCAGATCATGAACTCCATCCTGACGAAATCAACTATTTGCATAAAATTAGCACAACTCTTCAGTTCAATACATCCAAAAAGGTCCGCCTCATTCAGGATGTTTTTCATCATGCCAAATGGCGATTTTTCCAGAAGCTGATGGATCAACTGCATGAAAAAGAGCGCTATTGGCTTGCCGCCATGATCCTAAAAGTCATCTACGCTGATGGACGCATTGATCGCAATGAGATCGCTTACTTTAGTCACATTTCGGATCTTCTTTCCGATTCTTCCGACTTGATTGCCTCTGTGAAACAAGACGCAGCCAATTTTTCGTTGGAACAATTGGGACCTGTTCAATTCACTTCAGAAATCACAGCCTCCATTTTGAGATATCTGATTGAGATCACGATGAGCGATGGTCATTTTGATGACTTGGAACTGGAATTGGTTCGGGAAGTGGCTCGCATGCTCGATTACAACCTCGCCTCGTTGCAACAACTGATTGAAAAAACGCAAAGCCAATATAAACTCTTATTAAAAGACGTCTAATCAGTCACAACTACACTAACCAAGACACACAAAGCCCAATGATCAAAAGGCATATGATCGATTGTGGCTCCACTACCGAAAAAAATGTAAAACCGGTATAAATTGCTATTAAACGTGCATAGCTACAACTTTGTTATTCAATGAATTAGCTTTAATAAGAAAAACGAGGGAAAATGCATCTTTATGTTGTTGTGTTGAGCTACCGAGTCCCTATCGAAAAGATCATGGAAGCGGCTCCCGATCATCGGATTCATTTACAACCTTATTATGCGGATCAATCGATTTTATTCTCAGGAATCCAATGCTCTCAAGCTGGCGGTGTGATTGTAATGCGGGCAGAAAACGAAGCTTTCGTGCGGGAGATGATTGCCGGTGATCCATTCTATCTACGCGAACTTGCTACCTACGACATTGTTTGCTTTGATGCCAAGAAGGCTCAACCGTATATCAATGAGTGGATCCATGGAAATTGAGCGGGAAATCCACCCGGTCTTCGGTCCTAACAAACGGTGGATTGTTTACATAGAAAGACACTACCTCGACGAAAAATTGGACGCGGTTTATTTGCAAGCCCGAAGGTTGATGTTTCAACATGGCTTGATCCAGCGCGGGTGGAAGTTCGACTTTGATCGAGCCAAAAAACGATTCGGACAGTGCCGTTATCACGACAAAACTATTACGTTGTCGAAGTATCACGTATACAACGAACCTAATTCAGAAATCACCGACACCTTGCTTCACGAAATTGCACACGCACTCGTTCCCCCTCACAATGGACACAATGCCTTGTGGAAACAGGTTGCTCGATCGATCGGGTGTACCGCACGCCGCTGCTATTGAAGGTCTCCATGGTTCAAAAATTTTGGATAGCTTGTTTGATCCTCCTTGGAGGAATCATTTTTTCTAATAGTGTCCATGCTGCTGACACAGATTCTATTTGGGAACGAGATCCTGAAGTTCCCGACCTGCCTTTTCCTGACAATTTGGATCCTTCGCAATGCGGCATTCCCACGATCTGGGCAAACACCGAGCTTGCTTGGGTGACAGGTTATTTCGATGGCAAATTGGTGCAACCCACGGTGTTCCTGTATGATAGTCATTCACGCATGCGTATTACTGGACGCATTCCCACAGGAACACAAGTGAAGATCAAACTGTACCAGCACAATCCCTCGCTTGATTACTATTTGGTTCGTTCCCTCACCCATCCCCCTCAAGAAGGATGGATTCCGGCTCCTTTTTTAGAATTCGAATCACCCTCAGATTAAAGGCAGTATGACCGATCACAATGAAACCCAGACTCCGAATTTTATGGAACTCGAAGAAATGTCTGAGGAGCTTGGAAAGGCACGGGTCCAGATCCGTCAATTGCGTCGTCAAATAACGGCAGCAGAAGACGGAAATGGGTTGCTACAGAAGGAGTTGCTGTATCACGTCGCTCGGCTTGAAGAAACCAAAGAGCAGTTAAAAGTCACCGATGCACAATTGGAAAAATACGAAACCGCTTATACCTTGTTGCGGCAACAGGTGAAATTGAGACAACGAATACTATGGGCAGCACTTTTTGCAGGTTTGATGAATGCGTTGATCGGCTTGGATGGATGGCATATCGGCACATTCAGTGGAGTCATTATGGGGGCATCGGTTTGGTTTCAGAACAAATACGGTGACGACTCCGTCCAGATGTTCAATGGGGTAGTCAGTGGAGGATTCAGTATTCTCGCCATGTTTATGTTTGGGGCGTTTTCTGGGGTAGCAGCGGACTTGTTTGTCATGATTTACGCTGGGTTTGAAGCGACGCAAGCTTTCGGTTTGTATCTCCTTCTAGGCTTGAAAGGATCCCTTAGTGTTTCAGTCCTCATGTTGATTGCCCACACATGCACCAGCGAAGACCGGTATAAACCCAATGTCACACAACAAGGAGTCGACATCATGATTCAAGACACCGCACCTTCACATACGTCGTTCTCCAGTTTTGATAATTATCGCTAAGTCTACCGGAGAAACATAAATAAAACCGTCTCCTCGCAGACCAGTATGAGCGGTTTTTTCTATCGTCGAAATCACCTCTTCTACCTTGTCGTCGTCACACACAATCTCAATTTTGACATGGTGAATCTCTTCTACTGAATCTTCTGGGCCTCGATGAGACATGCCTTCCGATTTTCTCCAGCCAAAATCCTGCACCTGGACCACGCTCATACCACTGATGCCTTCTACATGATGCAAGGCATGCGTGACATTGGGTAATGTGATGGGTTGAATAAATGCTTTGATTTCCTTCATACGCCTCCTTTCCTACCTCTTAGTCTTTAGACTGTAGAAATTTCATAGTCACTCGGTTCCCACGTTCATTAAAAGCGAGTTCATCGGCCACATTGTTGAGCATCACCAAACCACGCCCAAAGGCTTGGTAAATATCATCCGGAGTAATATTAGACAGTATCTTTTGATGGTCAAACCCCGGACCATCATCTTCTATAATGACTGTTACAGACTTGCCAATCTCAATATCCACATCCACCCGAACCGACCGTTCAGAATAAGGCAAACTCTGACTCCGTCTTTTGATTTCTGCATCCCAGAGATCAAAATTTCCATCTTTTTTGAATTCGGTACTGCTCATCTCCAGATTTCCGTGCGTCACCGAATTGATAAGGGTCTCTGTCAAGCCAAAATGGATTCGAAACGTCACTTCTTCTCGAATGCCATTGTCTTCACAAGTATCCAGAATGTATTTCATTATGGCAGGATGGATATTGGGATCATTGTTTAACTCCATCTTCAATAGCTTATGTACAACAAATTTTTCAGCCACTTGATGATGGGCTTCTCGCTGTTCATGTGCCTTTCGAATTTTCACCTGCTCCTCCACCTTGTCTAAGTATGGACACAAATCCTCACTGTGGATTGGTTTCCGAAAAAAGGTAATTCCCATCTTCATCAATTTTGACATCAGTTCAACGTCTTCCAGACTAGAAACCATGATGACAGGAATGCCCGGCTCCACTTTGTACAGGACTTCGCACAATTCCAAGCCAGTCATGTGCGGCATTTCTTCATCCGTGATGACCATATCGAACGGACAATTTTCCTTGAATTGCCGGTACATTTCTAAGGCTTTGATCCCATTTTCTGCAGTTTGTAGGGAATGCCCAGCTTCTATTAATATTTTGGAATGAATCTGCCGAATCATTGCTTGATCATCGACCACCAAAATATGCATCGACATGAGAACCTCATCTAGGAATTATTTTTTAAGACTTGTTTTAACTGTAACGGGTCGTCTGTAAAAAGTCCATCAACGCCCCACTCCAACAGGGTTTGCATGCGTTGTGGAGAATTGACAGTATAAGGAAAGACAAAGTGACCAGACTCATGAAGTGATGTGACTTGATTAGGCGTGAGGCTTTCATGATGAGGATTAAACGCGACCGTTCCTAGCGTCTCACAAATCGAATTGGGATCCAGTGGCCCCATGATCGGATCGTACAAGGCAGCTCGGGCGATCTGAACGAACTGAGACTGCATGTCTTGCAGCAAGTCATGGTGAAAGCTTGAAATGATAACAGAGTGTTCTAGATTTTTTTCTCGAAGCAAGCAGAGGAGTTGCTGTTCAATTGCATCGGCAGGATGTTCGGATTCATAAGCTTCCGGTTTGATTTCAACATTCAGCAAGATACGATTTTGCACAAGGTCTAAAACCTCGATTAAAGTAGGAATGCGTTCACCAGAAAATCGGGAATCGAACCAACTGCCCGCATCCAACTGTCGAAGCTCTGATAAGGTATGATTGCGAACCAAGCCAGATCCATTCGTCGTGCGATCCAAGGTTTCATCATGAATCACCACCAATTGCCGATCCGCCGTTAAGGTAATATCCAGCTCAATCGCATCTGCCTCAATTTCCAATGCCGCAGCGAAAGCAGCCAGTGTGTTTTCAGGATAGCGAGCGCTGTAACCCCGGTGTGCAATGACCAATGGGCGTTTCTGACGAAGCAAATCAACACAATTCATTGGACGGTATTCACTAAATGCTTGGCAAGTTCTTGGAACGATTTCGTGATTGGGTGTTCAGGCATGTATTTGACAAAAGGGATGCCACTGTCTCCAGCCTGGCTGAGTTCTTTATGCAAAGGCAACCGTAGGTAACACCCTGCCTCCACACCAATTCCTACTGAAGAAGGGACAAACGGCATATTTTCATGACCGCATTTTTCGCAAACCATTCCACTCATATTTTCGACAAGTGCTAGAAGAGGAGTTTGTTTTTCCTGGTAAAGATCAATCATTCGGCGGACATCTCCCAACACCACTTCTTGAGGGGTAGTAACAATTATCGTGCCTTTTGCACGAATTTTTTGAGCCAAAGTGAGTTGAACGTCTCCGGTTCCAGGTGGGAGGTCAACGATTAAGAAATCCATCTCATTCCAAGCAGTCTGTTGAATAAACTGCACGATCGTGCCGCTGACCAATTGACCACGCCATGCGACCGATTTACCAGGGGGAATCAGAATCCCCATCGACATAACCTGAATATTGTGAGCTTTGACGGGCATTAGATATTCATCCCCCAGTACTTCCGGTTTCAAATGAATTCCCAACATGGTGGGAACACTCGGCCCATAGATGTCGGCATCCATCAGTCCCACTTTCAACCCTTGTTGGGCGAGCGTGCTGGCTAAATTGACGGCTACCATGGATTTGCCCACCCCTCCTTTACCACTGCCGACCAAAATCACGTGCTTCACTCCAGTCAAGCCTTCGGTAGCAATATGCACCCGTTTCAGTTGCAAATCGACCGATTTAAAATTGAAGGGGGCAATGAGTTCTAAACATTGCTGCCGAAACGCAGCAATTTGATGCCCATCCTGGGTCACCAAATGGATTTCTAGGGTAAGACGATCTTGCTGAATAGCGATGTGTTTAACGAGGTTTAACGAAAAAATACTCCATTTCAGTTTTGGCTCTACGACTGTCTTCAGCGCCTCCAAAACTTTCACCTCCAATTCCTGAGACATGGCTGACGCTCCTTTCAAAAGTTAAGGGGATTTTTCCGCGATACCGCCACGGATGGCGTGCAGAAGCAAATAGATTTTGCTACAACCAGAATGGAGTGGAGATATAAAGAGTGGAGCCTGATAACACAAGATGAATCTAAGTGGGAACCTATGCCTGAGCCAACTATTTTGCCGCTCACCGGAGGTCGGTTTGAATCCTTTTTAAACCTGAATGATCCTGCCAGCAAAAGCGATGTGATTCATGCTGCTTGGAAAAAAATTCAGCAGGATGTGAACTTGTTCTCCGAACGCCCTCAGATCGATTTCAACGAAGTCTTTCGCGATGTGATGGCCCTCGAAGCACTCGTGTATCCCATCTTAGAAGAGTCCCAAAAACCGTTGGGATCAGCTGAATGGAAACGGGTCAATTCTCAACGTAAAGAAGCGTTAGGTCAATGGAAACGCTTGGACGAAGGATTGAAACAAGTTCGTAAAAATGACCTCCCCCTGTACCGACAACTCCGTCCTCTATTAGACCAATTGAAAGAAGTCTGTGAGGAAACCCAAGTGTGCTGGAAAAACTATGAATCGGCATGGTTGCAATTCCAAGCACAAGAAGCGGAGCAAAAAGAACGCGAAGATGCACAAAGAGGAGTGCAGCAAACCCCTCATGAAGACGCCCCCACCAGTCCAAGTGAAGAGCAACCAGACGCACAGTTTGAGGAGGAGAAAAAAAAATTAACCTCCCCTTCATTCAACCGTGTGCGGTGGCACGTTTTGCGATTGAGTGTAAAAGCATTGATTTTAGAGATTCGATATCGCGGGAAACGCAAGCAACCTCTCGATTCCCAAGACGATGTGCCAGATTATCCAATTTTTAAAATTCTGGTGGAAGAGGTCCAAAACATCTATCGCCGTACCGAAGGCTTTGAGTTACTGGAAAAAGTCAAACTGGTACAACGTCGAAATTCACAAATTGCCAAGATACTCCAACCATATTATACCGAAGGCCCTGTTTTATCGGAATCTCTCCGATCTTCCCAGAAGCCCTCTCGGGAAAACACAGCTCCTGTGCCGAATCCACAAACCACCTCTCAACCGGCTAAGCAATTCAATCGGAAAAAATGGGCACTGCTCCTTCTTTTGCTGTTGTTTCTTCCTATCGGTGGGATCGTGATCTATCAACAGGTGGCTCCCACCTCGACTCAGGAACGAAGCAGTTTTGTTCAAAAGAAATCCTCATTTTCTTTTACTTCGGTCAAAGACAGCCTCCTTTCGTTCGGCGGAGATTCGGATCAAACCACGGAAATTTCAGAAATCCAACAAAGCTTACAAGCCAACAATGTCGATCTGTCGGTCTACCCATTGAGCGACAAATTCCAATCGCTTGCTGAAGCCACGTCTGTGCCGTCAGAAATCAAACAAGCTCTTGCCGAAGCCAAAGAAACCGTCATGTTGGTAGCCAGTGAAAGCGCTGCCTATCTGGTATCGCAAGAAAGCCTTCTTCGCTTCGATTCCCTCGAAGAATTGGACGAGTTCCTCGAAAGCATCCGGGAACAATACCAACAGTTCCTTGCGACCATAGAAATCCTACAAGATCGGCTCACTCAGTACGAGATTTCTCTGGAGGCCACTTCCGAAGAAGGTATCGGTAACCTCACGTTGATCATGCGAGATGCCAATGGAGACATTGCCGGACGGATCAATCTCGGTGTGGATGGATGGGAATTACGTTGGCAAAACCTCGATAGTACTCAAGTGGTCAACACTCCCGAAGAATTGGCTGAGGTGATTGAACAAGGACAACCATGAATCTTGCTGCATGATAAATTTATCATGCAGTTTTCATTCATCATGAAATTTTCTTTGTTTTTTCATAAGAAAAATATCACAGAATTCAAAATCAAAAATCTATCCCAACTCTCCTCTCTATTTTCTCTCTTTAAAAGCATCAGTCATATCAGTTAGCTATGTCGATCCTCAGGAACTTTTTGTCGCATGGTACGTAATTTGTAGCTTGGGTCTGGGTAACATCAACCTTCATTTGTATTCGACAGGAAGCATCCTCACCCTTATTTGCCAACGAGTTACTACCATGAACCAACTGACTATTTATTTCGATGGAGCCTGCCACTTGTGTTCCCGGGAAATCAATCACTACCGGAAAAAGGATCATCAACAACAAATTCGATTTGTTGACATTTCAAGGTCCAATTTTGTCGCGACACAAGAACACTTAGATCCGATTGAAGTCCAACGAGTGATGCATGTTCGACTTCCAAACGGACAACTCCGAACGGGCGTGGATGCGTTCGTTGCCATTTGGCAAACCCTTCCTGGCTATGGTGGTTTCGCAAAAGCGGCGCAGAACCCAATCGCCTACCGCCTATTGAATATTGGCTACGCTGGATTTGCAAAAGTTCGCCCGTTGCTTCCCAAACGTAAAGTGGACGACTGTGAAACAGGAGCTTGCCACGTTTAAAACACCTCTCAAAAAATTTTGGATCACCCCGTACCCCTTATCTTTGAGGAGATCTCGTGAAACTGTACCGCTTGTATCGCAAACAATTCCTTCCCATTTCGATGGAGCAAAGTTGGGCATTTTTTTCTAATGCTTCCAACCTCTCTCGGATTACACCGGAATGGCTGAATTTCTCCATTTTATCAAACCCACCGGAAACGGTTTGGCCCGGCTTGATTTTGCATTATCGCATCACGGTGCCTCCGGGAATCCCAATGCAGTGGGTTACTGAAATTACTCAGGTCCAGGAAGGCAAGCTGTTTGTGGATGAACAACGTTTTGGACCTTATAAGCTGTGGCACCATCAGCATCGATTCAGCGAAGTGGACAACGGTGTGGAAATGGAAGACGAGGTTCACTACATGCTGCCTTTTGGATGGATTGGTCAGCTTGCCCATACCTTCCATGTTCGGAACCAATTGAATGAGATTTTTAATTTTCGTTACAACTATCTGCAGCAGTACTTTATGGCTCCCCACTTCGAATCCACTCGAATTCCAGAACGTGCGTCCACAGCCTCTCCGGCAACCGCTCCATCGTCTCTTGCTGAACCTATTGTAGAAAAGGTAACTGTATGAAAATCGCCATTATCGGTTCGGGAATCTCTGGGATGACTGCTGCATGGATGTTATCCCCTCACTACGATATCACGGTTTTTGAGGCCAATGACTACATCGGAGGCCACACCAACACCGTTCCGGTCGAAATGCCGGACCGGGAATATTGGATCGATACCGGATTCATCGTGCACAACGATTGGACTTATCCCAACTTCATCAAGTTGATGGATCATTTGGATGTGACACGCGAACCCACTGAAATGAGTTTCAGTGTGAAAGATGAAATCACCGGGTTGGAATACAACGGCACTTCAATCAATACGATGTTTGCACAGCGCCGTAACCTCTTGAACCCGAAGTTCTTCCTGATGATTCGGGATATTTTGCGTTTCAACAAAGAGGCCGTGCTTCTGTTGGAAGCCGAAGATGACTCCCTCACTTTGGGGGAATACTTGAAACACAAACGTTATTCGTCACAATTCATTGAACAATATTTACTTCCAATGGGTGGGGCTATCTGGTCGACCGACCTCTCCCAGATGATGGCGTTTCCCGCCCTTTATTTCATCCGCTTCTTTAAAAATCATGGTTTGTTGACGGTCAATGGACATCCACAATGGTACGTCATCCAAGGGGGATCTTATCAATACATCGACAAACTGACGAAGCCCTATCGAGATCGGATTCGTTTAAAAACACCAGTGGAGTGGGTGCAACGTCATGATTTGGGAGTCGCGGTGAAACCAATGCAGGGTGATGTGGAACACTACGATAAGGTGATCTTCGCGACCCATAGTGATCAATCTCTCCAATTGCTTGCTGATGCCTCTGACTTAGAACGCGAAATATTGGGTGCGATTCCCTATCAAAAAAATATTGCGACCTTGCATACAGACTCTTCTTTGATGCCTAAAACCCGATTGGCTTGGGCAAGTTGGAACTACCACCGGTTAAAAGCTCCCAAAAAACAAGTGACCGTTTCTTACAACATGAACATTTTGCAAAATCTTCCCGCTCCCCATGATTTTATTGTGACGCTCAATCATGAAGAGGCCATCGATCCAGCCAAAATTCTTAAGCAAATTGTGTATCATCATCCGGTTTACAATCGGTCGAGTGTCGCAGCGCAACAGCGTCAGGAAGAACTCAATGGAGTGCGTAATACTTATTTTTGTGGAGCGTATTGGCGGTATGGATTCCATGAAGATGGCGTGGTGAGTGCGCTCAACGTGGCCAAACATTTTGGTCGCAACTTAGACGAGATTATCGAGGCTGCCCAATGGACTACTGCGGAAGTCCCTAATCTTATTGACCCTCCTCAAAAGGTTGCATCGTGAACAGTTGTATTTACCAAGGGTCTGTCCGGCATCGACGATTCGCGCCGATCTCCCATGAGTTCCGATATGCACTTTACATGATGTATCTGGACTTGCAGGAATTGCCAGAACTGTTCGACCGGTATTGGCTGTGGTCGTCCCGGCGCTTCGCCCCGGCTTGGTTCCGGCGAGCGGATTATCATGGGGACTCCATGATTCCCTTGGATCAAGCCGTTCGCGACACGGTGGAGCAAAAAACTGGCAAGCGCCCTCAAGGGCCGATTCGTCTTCTGACCCATCTCCGTTATTTTGGTTATGTGATCAATCCAGTGAGCTTCTACTATTGTTTCAATCCGGAAGGCACTCAGGTCGAAACGATCTTGTTGGAAGTCACCAACACACCATGGGGAGAACGCCAATCCTATGTATTGGATCGTTCCCAAAATCGCATGAATCACTCTAAGAAACTGCATGTGCGTTTTGCAAAAACTTTACATGTATCTCCGTTCATCCCGATGGATGTTTTCCATGATTGTCGATTCATCCACCCGGGTCGGCAGTTGGTGGTGCATATGGAAGACTTCCGGCAAGGGTCACGTTTTTTTGATGCCACGTTGACTCTCCAACGTCAGGAGATCACGCAAGCGTCGCTCACCTCGGTGTTGTTCAATTATCCTTGGATGACAGCCAAAGTGGCAGGCGCCATCTACTGGCAAGCTTTAAAACTGTGGTGGAAAAAGGCTCCCATTCATGACCATCCCCAATCATCTCCAAGACTCTTGAAAGAGGAAGGACAACCATGAGCGAACAATCCAGCAACTCCATTTCGATACCCTCATCTGAAGATTCTGTTTCTTGGGGCATGCGTTTTGCCCGCAATGCCCTTGCCTACAAGTTGGAAAAGATCGTTTACGGAAAAATCACTCTCATCGATCCGTTTGGCGAGCAAACCTTTGGCGCCTTGAACGACACCTGCGATCTTCACGCCCATGTGCGTGTTCGCGACATGAATTTTTATGCCGACATTCTATGGGGGGGCAGCATCGGAGCTGCTGAAAGCTACATGCGAGACGAATGGAGTTGCCACGATCTCACCACACTCATGCGAATCATGGTACTGAACATGAAGGTTCTTGATGAAATGGAAGTGGGTCTCGCTTCTTTCACCGGCGTCATTCAACGAATCGGCCATGCGTTCCGAAGAAACACCCTGCGAGGCAGCCGCAAGAACATTGCCGAACATTACGATTTAAGCAACGAACTGTTTCAAACCTTCCTGGATCCGACAATGATGTATTCTTCGGCTATCTTCGAATCTCCCGAAATGTCGCTCGAAGACGCTTCTCTCAACAAACTGAACCGGATCTGCCAAAAGCTCGATCTTCAGCCCACCGATCACCTCCTGGAAATCGGAACCGGTTGGGGTGGGTTTGCGCTGTTTGCAGCCCAACATTATGGATGCCAAGTGACCACGATCACCATCTCGAAAAACCAGTTCGAACTCGCACAGCAACGCGTGGAACAAGCGGGGTTGAGCGATCAAATCCATGTGTTGCTGGAAGACTATCGCAATATGGAAGGAGGAAGCTTTGACAAACTCGTCTCTATCGAAATGATTGAAGCAGTGGGAGCCAATTATTACCACGACTACTTCCGCCAATGCAGTCGACTCCTCAAACCAGAAGGGATGATGTTGATCCAAGCTATTACCATCGACGACCGCCAATACGATATTGCCCGTCGTTCGGTCGATTTCATCCAACGGTATATTTTCCCCGGCGGGTGTCTGCCAGCCATTTCCACGATCACCAGTGTGATGAAAAAATCGACAGATCTGCGTCTCTATCACATGGAAGACATCGGGCCTCATTACGCCGAGACCCTAAAACGCTGGCGAGATACCTTTTTCGAAAACATCGAAACCGTGCGAAAACTCGGCTATGGCGACGAATTCATCCGCATGTGGGAATACTATCTCTGCTACTGCGAAGGAGGTTTTGCGGAACGTTCCATTGGCTGCATGCAACTCCTGTTCACCAAGCCGTTAAACCGCCGTCAGTCCTTCGTGCCGCCGCTGTAAGAACTTTTTTTTATACGCTTTTCAATACCCATTTTTGAGGAACGTCTCGACAAAACCTGAAGACTGCCTCAGGTTTTTCCGTTCCTCTACATTTTCACCTCGGTAAACATCGCGCTATCTCATAAATATGATTCCAACGACGGCCCTATTTTGGATTGGCATTGCTGCCTCGCTCTTGATGATCGGTCTTTGGTGGATCCAATGGCGTACGAATGATGCCGGTGTGGTAGATGTCGGTTGGGCTTTGGGGTTGGGTGTTGCGATTGTCGTGATGGGAATGGTCGCCGATGGGAATGCGGGCCGTCGTTGGTTGGTTGTCATTTTGGGAGCCACCTGGGCCATCCGACTCGGAGTCTATTTGGGGGTGAATCGGGTGCTGCACGCCACTCAAGAAGATGGACGTTATCAGCGCATGCGAGAAGCAATGGGAGCTTATGCCCAAGCCGGTTTCTTTTTATTTTTTCAAGTACAGGCGTTATTCATTCTTTTGTTCCTCCTCCCCCTGACAATTCCTCTGCTCAATCCCACTCCTTTATGGACCGTGTTTGATTGGATTGGCATTGCCATATGGATCATTGCGGTTGGTGGAGAAGCCCTTGCCGACCGACAGCTAGCTCACTTCCGATCCAAACCCAACAATCGCGGGAAAACCTGTCGTGTCGGACTCTGGCGATATTCCCGCCATCCCAATTATTTTTTTGAATGGGTGCATTGGTTGGCCTATCCGTTTCTGAGTGTGAATGCCCCTCATTTTTGGGTGGTGTGCTTGGCTCCCGTCGTGATGTATGTATTCCTCATGAAAATCACGGGAGTACCCTTCACCGAACAACAATCGCTCAGTCACCGCCCGGACTACGCCGATTATCAGAAAAGTACGAATATGTTCTTTCCTTGGTTTCCAAAACACTAAGGTTCATACGGAAGCAAAGCTGTTCAAGTGCAGAACTAATCTCAAAGGTGCGAATCTAATAATTGTTGCTTCAAGGCTTCTAAGGTTTTTCGTAATTCATCCATATCTAAAAGTTGTAGCTCTTCTTTTTCAGCCACTTTATGCCGCAAAACTTTTTGATTAAACTGGATATTTCCAATCAACTCTTGTTTCAGGGCATCACGTCCTTCTTCGCGCCCTTCTTCGCGCCCTTCTTCGCGTCCTTCTTCGCGTCCTTCTTCGCGTCCTTTTTTGATATAAATCTTCGAATAATGTTCTTCCAGTGCTTCTAGAATCATTACAAAGTCCTTTCTTTTGAACAGTTGTTTGAAGAGTGACTCACGCTCTCTAGCCGTAATATTAGCGAATTTATCGATAAACGGCAGGTACTTTAAAAATAAGTTCCAATCGAGCAATCGGTACAGATTTCGATACGCGCTCAAGGTCACTTCCAGACGATCTACTTTAGGATAATCCATGAACGGACTCAAAATGTGTTCCACCGGGTTCTCACTTTCTCGGATCGATTGGGCTGAGATGAATTTCAGCTTTTTCAACTCATATTGAAACGACATCCATGTCTTGCCAAAAGAGTCGCGATTCAATTGATTGGGTACCCACGAATTTTTACGCCATTTCGCTCTATCGCTGAAAATCACAAAAGGCACGATGGGGATGTGGGGATAGTCTTTGTCCAGATCCACATAGTAGTGGGCGATTCGATAGATATCGAAAGTCTGTTTGCTGTGATGCAATTCGATCAGGGCAATGAGTTCGTTCCCATCTTGAAATGTATAGCGGATGGGAAAATCCAGTTCTCGACCGCGTGCCTGAAGCGACGATTTGCGCATTTCCTGCCGCAACGGTTCATAGTCCACGATGGGACCAAAAGCCGCTTCTGCTTGGGGTAATAACCACCGAAGCATCGATTTTGGAAAATCATGAATGAGATTTTTGAGGCCAGGGTCTGGCTGGACAAGATCGTAGCGTGATGCCTGTGCTTCGCTTGAGTCCTTTTCGTGATGATCTTCGTTTTCTGCTGCTGACAAGAATCCTCCTTATCTTCAATAACCTACCCTAAAAAATCGTTGGTTTTCCAACTTCATTGTGGACTAAAGATTAGCTGGTTCAGAACGAGGATATGGCAAATGCAATCAAAAAATCAGAGTGAAGCATTTCACGATATTTTTATTTTAGTATTGAGTCTTATAAAGTCTGCCCTGCACGATGACAATTTTTGAAAACACTTAAAGATAGGATGCGAGGAATGCGGAGAAAAAGTTCACCTCACTCCCAGAATCCAGCCTTCCTCGTTGAGGCATATTGCTAACTCTTCGGAGGTCAAACCTTGAGGAGGGCCAAACAGTTCCGGAAGCACCCCATTCCAATCCAATGCTTTGAGCCACATCACTGTTGTTCGCACCTGGGCTTGATCTTTGATCAATTGGGGACCTTTTTTCAAAAGTCGTTTCACGTCTTCAGCAACAAGGCCGGGCCAGATTTCAGCATGCACAATGAGAGGATAGGCTGTGGCAAGATTGGTCGCGGCAAGGGGTGGAAGAGCGAAGCCTGTTTCATAAGGCCACACGGTGCTAAAAGGTCTCAATTCGGGATCATCAAGCAACTGACAAAGCACAGGGATTCCAACCAGCGATTGCCCTCCCACACTGGCAGGATAACAGGTCTTCCAAGACGACTGGATACCACGACGGATCTCGCGACGCTCGACTATCCGATATTCTTCTATTTTGAAATCTCTCACCCGGTAGGGAAATCCACCGGCGGGTTTGGTTGGTAGCAACCAATCGTATTTTTTCCCAAGGCACCCCCAAAACGGCCCAGGGGGACTTTCGCCGATCTGCTCATTGAGGGCATTCGCCACGTCAAATCGATTGTTCCGGTTGTTCTCGTGATCTTCGATGCGTCGGTTCAATTCGTCCCATATCAATCGCCACAGTCGGCTGTCTAAGGAATTTCCTGGCAAGCCAAGCGCTTTTGAAAAGCCGGAGGGGTACCCATACCCGAAGTCAAAACCAACCAACACACTTCGTTTTTGGTAAACGCACTCCTTGAGTTTATTTTTTAGAAAAACCTGACAGGAATATCTCGTGTGGAAATAACATTCCTTGACCGCGTCTTTTTCTGGTTTTTTAGGCTCAGCAATGCCAACCCATATGGCATTCGCAGTGCCTTTCTTAGAGGTTGGTTGACTGTGAGCACTCCAGTCGACGGCGATATAGGTATCAAATCGTCTTTTTGTCAAATTTTCACATCCATTTTTTGAGAAGGCCTTGAAAGAGAATGAAGCACCCCGACTATATTAATGGCAAAAGCATCCGGCTGCGCCCAGCCGTTATGACAGACAGATATCCGATCTATTTAGCTCTAGCTCATTCGGATCTGACCGATATCCTAATGGGACACCCATCCCAGGATTATACGCCTTTGTTAAGCTATGAGGAGTTTTGCGACGATTACAAGTCTTACTATTTCGACGATTCGAGACCAGAGCTTGGCCGGTGTTTTGTAATAGAAGTCGATGGACAGGCGGTAGGACAAGTGAACTACAACGACATCGAGAAAGACAAAAATCGGACCGAACTCGACATCTGGATGTTCTCCAAAAAACAGTGTGGGTACGGGCGCGGATCGGAAGCACTGCGTTTGCTCTGTGACTATCTTGGAAAACAATCGGGGGTCGACGGGTTCTACATCAAGCCTTCGGCAAGTAACCTGAGGGCGATCCGAGCCTATGAAAAGGCAGGTTTCATTAGGACCACACTATCCGATGAAGATGCTCAGGTCGAATATGGCAGCAAAGACAGCATCGACAGTATTTACATGACAAGAAATATCGAAGCTGTGCACTTGCCGTAAAAAGATGAATATACCAATGCTAGCGTATCCATTCCACTGGCGGTTCTGAGAGCGATGCTGAAATGCGAAAAGCCACCGCTTGATGGGGAACACACTCACGATGGCTTTTCCTGAGGGAAGAGGAGAACCCTCTTGAAGAATTCGATGGGACGATCACTTAGAACGCAGCATCGGGAAAGTAGAAATCATCGGCGTTGGCTTTCACCACGAGATCGGCAGCTAAGATCACGCGAGACGGTGTGTGATACAGCCCTCCGACTCGTTGCCCCCGAGCGCCTTCCACACCAAACACAATTCCGGAAGCAATCATTGAAGGATTGTAGGTCACCGTCGCGCGGACCGTGGGATTGTCTTCCATGATCATCTTGATGATGTCTTTAGAACCAGCACCACCCAACACCGTTTTAATCTCAGTACGCCCCGATTCTTTGATAGCCTGCATCACCCCTTTCAACATGTCATCGTCTTGGCACCATACAGCATCAATATGGTCGTGCTTCTGGAGATAGTTTTCCATCAGGCGCAATGCTTTTTGGGTAGACCAATCGGCAGGTTGGGAATCCAAAATTTCGATTCCTGGATGAGCAGCCATGACTTCATTGAAGGCATCCACACGTTGCTTGTTGATTGGAATCGGCATGCCTTCCAACACAACGACTTTACCTTTTCCTCCCAGTTCTTTGGCCAGCCATTCACCACCAATTCGGCCTAATCCAGGATTGTCTCCTGCCAAGAATACGTGTTGCGCGGGTTTGGGCAATTCACGATCCACAACCACGGTGTAGATGCCTGAGTCATAGGCTTCTTGAATGACAGTCTGAAGAGTGGCGGGGTTGTGAGGCAAGATCACTAAGGCGTTGATGCCTTTGATCATCAGATCTTCCACATCTCCCACTTGCTTGCTTCCGGAACTGGCAGCAACGACATAAAACTCCACATCTTTGTCTTTGGCTTCAATCTCTTGCACCGCTTTTTTTGCCCACCACAGCAGACCTGCGGTCCAACCATGATCCGCTGATGGGACTGAAACTCCCACTTTCACTTTCTCAGCCATCGCCGAAAGGGTGAAGGGTATATTTAAACCAATAGCGAATAATGACACTACGATTAACTTCATCAAAATTTTCATGGTACCTCCTTTTTGGGTTGATAGAATGCAATCCAAATTCGACAGATTGCGATGCTCATTAGAAACATTGTTGACTTCAACATTGCTGATTTAGACATGGTTGGTTCAAACACTGCGGACTTCAACATTGCTTTAAACACGGTTGACTTACACATTGTTGGCTCAAACATTATCGACTCAAACCCGGTCTTTATTGTGTCGATTTTTGGCTCACTGACGTGCCTTGTTTGGGTTGACAGCAAAGGCTTCCGACGTGCTCCAGCTCGAAGTTGTAGCGATCCAAATTCGGGTTGTGGGCTCTTGAGAATTTTCGGAAATCAATTTGGCTCCAATCTTGATCACCAAATTTTTCTAGATAGGGTGGTGCATTCTGGGAATGGATGAGCTTGAAATCGGAGACGATGGTCAAGCCCGTCATTTCGGCAAAGTCTTTACCGTGATGGTAATCGTGCAGCAACACCATGATCCACCCTCCTTCCATGAAATGGCCTCCGATGGTGGCGCTCAGTTTCCCGTTTTTCACAGCAACCAATGCTTCGGGTGTCCAATCGATTCCGCCGATGAAAATGTCTTTGCCAGGAGAACGGCCTGCTTCTTGGCTCGCTTTCATCGCACCTAAGGCCATCCCATCGCTTCCGGTCCAAATGACTTGGGTATCGGGATGGCGTTTCAACAACGCGAAGGTTTTTTTGTAGGCCAACTCGCGGTCCCAATCGGTAGGGGCTAAGACACTGAGGGTCACGTCATCCCGTTCCGCATATTGTTTCACACCGGCATTACGGTCCACCGCCACCGTAGAAAACCCGGGGCCTCCAAACCCGATCATTTTAACAGGCTGGGATGGGCGATGGGCTTGAGCTTGAGTGGTCAGGTATTCCGCTAAGTTGTAGCCTGCATTGTGGTTGGTGGGATACATGTGTCCGATCCAGTGTTTGAACTGGGTTCGGGGTGTGCCGATTTGCAACTTTTCTTTTTCAGGCACATTGGCATTGACCATAAATGTCTTCACTTGGTGGGCTTCAGCCGCTGATAAAATACCTTCGCCAATGCCTTGCAAAAACACTGTGACGAGATAATCGGGTTTGTCACTGCCTTGAACAATACTTTCAGCGAGCCGTTTGGTGGCGAATCGGTTTTTTCCCGATTCGGTGTAAACCACCGTCAGCTCCATATTGAGATCTTCCGCTGCCGCTTCCATAAACGAAGCCACATCGGCCCAAAAATACCATTTCTTATCGGGCACCAAGAACGTGACTTTGATGGGGTCGGCGGCAAATGCTCCCGTGTTGAACATAATGCTCATGCTGACTGCTAGCAGGATCGTGATCCATTTTTTTGCACTCATGTTTTGCCTCCTCCGATTATTGCTAATTTTTAATTAAATTTATTGCCTCTGAATTGAATGAATGCTCATGGGGGTGGGAATCTCAGTCATTTTTCTTATATTGCACCAGCACAGCAACGAGGATCACCAACCCTTTCACTGTGCCTTGAAGGTAGGGAGACACTCCCAACAAATTCAACATATTGTTAATAATGCCTAAGATGGTGGCTCCAATAACGGTTCCCACAATAGTTCCTCTTCCTCCGGCAAGGGAAGTGCCTCCAATCACGACTGCGGCGATGGCATCCAATTCATAAAAGATGCCTGCATCTCCGGGGCTGATGGAATTCAACCGAGAGGACAACAGAACCGAAGACACCCCCACCGTGGCTCCCACAATCAAGAAGGTCCAAAACGTGATCCATCGGACCTTGATTGCTGAGTACACCGCGACCGTTTTGTTGGATCCGACCGCACACACGTAGCGACCAAACCGCGTATTGTTCAACACCACATGGGACATCAGGGCAATGCCCAAAAAAATCCACACCGGGTATGGAATCTGTAGGAAATAGCCACTGCCAATTGTGGTGTAGAGTTCGTTTTCAGAAATGACCTCACCGGCATCACTGAAATACAGGGTCAGCGACCGGAAAATCGACATCGTGCCTAAAGTGGCAATGAACGACGCGATTTTTCCTTTGGTTACCAGCACACCGTTGAGTGCTCCACAAGCCGCTCCGAGCACTAAGGCCACACCAACGGCAGCCATCACCGCATCCGGTCCAGGCCCCAGGGTGTTCATGGCAAAAATAGCGGCCATCCCAACCAACGCCAGCATGGAACCCACGGAAAGATCGATCCCTCCGGCAATGATCACAAAGGTCATACCTACCGCGATGATCCCGGTATAAGAAACCTGTCGTAGGATATTGGTGAGATTGCGGAATTTCAGAAAGTGCTCACTCGCGATTGCGGAAAGCACGATCAACACGATCAATGCGATCAGCGGTGCGTATTTAGAAAATTCAATTCTCTTCAAGATCGACACAATTCCCGTGCCGCCATTCTTAAACGATGCCGGGGGCAACGTTGTTTTTGCTGTGCTCATGATACCTCTTGCCTCAGATGGATTAATGCCTCAATCAAGCCGGCATGCGTTCGTCGTGCAGACCGGCTGCGTAAACCATAATTTCTTCTTCGTTGATGTGTTCCCCAGTGACTTCGCCCACGATGCGACCCACCCGCATGACCAACACTCGGGTGCACAAACCAATCAGTTCTTCCAGCTCGGAAGAGATAACGATGCAGGAAAGTCCTGCTTCCGTCAGCGAATGGATAAAATGGTAGATTTCTTTCTTGGCATTGACGTCAATACCACGGGTAGGTTCGTCTAAGATCAGAATTTCAGGGTTGGTATCCATCCATTTTGCCAGATACACTTTTTGCTGATTTCCCCCACTGAGATATTGCAATTCCGAGTTCATTGATGCCGCTCTCACATCAAACTGCTTCACATAGGTTTGGGTGACCTCTCGTTCTTTATGTTTATGCAAAATCCAACGACTGTACTTTTTGAGCGAGATCAACGTCGTGTTTTCTGGAATTCCAAAATTGAGCACCAAGCCCCGTCCTTTGCGGTCTTCCGAGAGATAACCCAGACGATACTTCAGAGCATCTGACGGAGAATGAATTGATGCTTCCTGCCCCTGCACCCAGATCTGTCCCGACTGCTTGCGGCGCAATCCCATGATCGCTTCTGCCAATTCGGTACGACCCGCACCGATCAATCCAGCGAATCCTAAGACTTCACCCTTTTTCAACTCAAAGTGAATATCATTCACCAATGGCAACGAATTCAAACCGGATACTTTGAGCACTGTTTTGTCTTGGGACACCGACTTGGACGGAAACACCTGGTTGAGTTCACGTCCGACCATCTTTTTGGCCATGTCGTGCTCCGTGATCTCTTTCACTTCATCCACACTGATCAAATTGCCATCGCGGAGAATCAACAAACGGTCACAGATTTGTTTCACTTCCTTCAGTTTGTGGGAAATGAAGAGCATTGTGACACCCTTTTGTTTCAGGCGCTCAATCAAACCAAAGAGGATTTCTACTTCGTGTTGAGTCAAGACGGTGGTGGGTTCATCCATGATCAAGATGCGTGAGTCATGGACCAAAGCTTTAGCGATTTCGACCATCTGTTTTTGAGCCACGCTCAGTTGAGCAATCGTGGCATTGGGCGACAGATCGGTTTGCAGTTCTTTCAACCAGCGAGAGGTTTGTTCACGCATCGCCTTTTTATTGAGTAGTCCCCCTCTGCGAATTTCCATTCCCAAGAAAACATTTTCAAACACACTCAGTGTTTCAATTAAATTGAACTCTTGTGGGATCATACTGATCCCCAATTGCTGAGCAGTGCTGGGGTTTGGGATTGAAACTGGATTTCCGTTCAAAAACAGTTCCCCTTCGGTCGGGGTGTAGATGCCACATAGGATCTTCAACAACGTGGATTTTCCAGCGCCATTTTCTCCAAGAATGCCAAACACCTCACCGGGACGAATTCCAATGTTGATATCGTTCAACACCCGCACTCCGCTAAACTCTTTGCTGATGCCTCGTGTTTCCAGAATATGCGATGTCATGATGCGGCCCCCATTCCATCTTCAAATGAAATATTGGTGACAGGAAAACAGAGGTGGTCACGGGCATAGGCCACGGCATTCGCACTGGTGGCATCCAAGGTGCGATAGGCACTTTCTGCTTCGGTAACAAGCGCTGCGGTTTGCGTCCCCATGATCCGACAGTAGCGTTCCGGGAAGCCAATCTGGATCAACAACTCAGTGAAACGAGTCAGGTTCATATCGCCGCTTGGCAGATCCACAAATTGCATGGCGCGCCGTCTCCAATCCCCCGTCATTTTGCGCAAGGCCACGCCAGGGCGAATCACAAAATTTTTCACCGCAGCAGACACCACACGGTCTCCTACCGCTTCAAATCGGGTTTCGAAGGATTCATTTTCCCAACAATGGGAGGGGTCGGCAGTGACTCCTAAGCACTGGTCGCCATCACAGGCTTGCACCAAAGCTTGGAAATCTTCCACACACATGGCGGCTGAATTCGGATGGATCTCATGGCCTAAATACAGTCCAAGTTCATTGGCACGGGTTCGAATGGCTTGGGTCTTGGAAACGAAACGATCTAGGGCTTCTTGTTCCAAATCGTATCCCGGCCCTTTGAAGAATCCGAACGGATAGCCCGTCGCCATTTCAAATCCACACGACACCCCCCAAAACATGGGGATGATGTACATTTGTAATTCCGCACAAAGATCCAAAAACCGGAAAATTGTATCTTCGCACCAAGCCTCGATTTTTTCGGGAGACTCATACCACAACGCTTTGGGTAGAAACGGACGGATGGTCGGGCTGCCAGTCCATGCCGTGGTATGTGCCCAAAAGAGGCAATGGCACGACAACCCATCGAGCTGCAACTCGTGTTTTTCAAAAGCATCCCGGATTTCTTGAGCGCTATAAAAGTCTGCATTTTTTTCAATGATGTAATTGGAAGGCTGAGCACCGGCAGCTCCAGCTGCTTTCGCAAAGGCCAAAAACTGATCCAGGGTTTTATCGCCGTGTTGTGCTCCTTCCAAACTGGGGTGGAAAACGGGTTGACTCATACTGCCTCCTTCATAAAGAAAATCGTTTCACGGGATACCACTTTTGGTCACTACGACTGCTTTCCACCGCTGACTCGATGAATGCCAAACCTCTGGCTCCATCGATTTCATTGGGAAAATCGGTTTCCAATGCAGTGGGTTCTTCCCCAGCAGCCTTGGCACGAATGGTGTCTGTGGCATTGCGGTAGATATTGGCAAAGGCCTCAATAAAACTTTCAGGATGCCCTGGCGGAAGTCGGGAAGCGCGTTGGGCAGCTTCACACAGATAAGCGTTGCCGCGTCGATAAATTTGAACGGGTTGGTTGGGACGGCGGACCCATAAATCATTGGGGTTTTCTTGATGCCACTCCAAAGAGCCTTCGGTTCCATACACGCGGATTTTGAGGTTGTTTTCCTCACCCGCCGAAATTTGGGAGGCATATAAAATACCACGCACCCCGTTTTCCCAGCGCATCAGGATATTGCCATCGTTATCCAAAGGTCGGTTGTCGATGCTGCTCAAATCGGCACAAAGCGATTCGATTTCGAGTCCGGTGATGTAATGCGCCAAGTTCTCGCAATGGCTGCCGATGTCTCCAATACAATTGGAAATCCCCGAACGTTGTGGGTCGGTGCGCCAAGCCGCTTGTTTGTGACCCGCTTTTTCTACCGGAGCCAACAACCAGTCTTGAGGATATTCCACGACGATTTTGAGCAGGCTGCCCAACTCTCCGTTTTGCACCATGTGACGGGCTTGCTTGACCATTGGATAGCCCGTGTAGTTGTGAGTCAGTGCAAAGACTTGTTGTGAGTTTCGGACGATGCGGACCAGCTCCTTGGCTTCTTCCAAAGAGTAAGTCATGGGTTTGTCACAAATGACGGGAATGCCTGCTTCTAGAAAGGCTTTTGTGATTGGAAAGTGCATATGGTTGGGGGTCACAACGGATACAAAATCGATGCGTTCCCAGTTGGAGAGGCGAACTTCCTCCTCCACCATCGCTTGCCAGGAATCATAAGAACGCTCCTTTTTAAGTCCCAGGGATTGAGCGGATGCTTGAGCCTTGGCTGGATTGGACGACAACGCGCCTGCCACAAGGTCGATCTGTCCATCCATGAGGGCGGCTTTCCGGTGTACGGCCCCGATGAAGGAATCGTGACCGCCCCCGACCATGCCCATACGAAGTTTGTGTTGCCTCATAGTGCCTCTTTGCTGTGAATGGGTGAAAATTGGAGTGACGTGGACTCTGCAAAAAGGCTAACAACCCGATTTTGAGAAAAAAAGAAATTTGGCCGATTTGACACCCGGTTTTCAGATTTTTGACACGGCGTGTAGGCCAAGAAACATAGGGGGTTGAGGCGAGGGAGCCTCTATTGATGAGGAGGGAGCAAACAAAAAATGGCAATCCATCACTAAAATGGCAAAAACGCAGTTTTGACACTCGTTTTTCAGATTTTTGACACGACACCGTCGAATTGGAGATCACGAGAGATGAACTTATTCTGTGCCTCCAGCTTCTTTTTATCTTCGGCAATGGTCCGAGCATTATCTTCTAATTTTTGGTACTGTTCCAGGATGAGGCGCTCTTTCATCTCCAAGTCTTCGAGAATTTTGTCTAATGTCAAATCTCCTTCAATCATCCCAATCTTCCCTGAAGAAACACACCATTTTGGTGGTTGATGACGAATCGATCAATCTTCAAGTCGTTGCCAATTTTCTCGCTCCGCACTATGAGGTTTTAACTGCGGCCGATGGTCAAGCAGCGCTCGATCTTATCCAAAACCGCTCCGGTTCGGATTCCATCCAATGCATCATTGCTGATCAGAGGATGCCACGTTTGACTGGCGTGGAATTCCTCAAACGCTCCATTCCGATTCTTCCCAAGGCGATTCGGATCATATTGAGTGCCTATACCGATGTGGAAGTGATTTTGGAGGCCACCAACGAGGCACACATCTACCAATATCTCACCAAACCCATCGATCCTCGCAAGTTATTGATCACGATCCAACGAGCACTAGAAACGTATGAATTAGAGCAACAACAAGAACGGACGCTAGAGGAGCTTCGACGGGCGAATCAACTCAAAGACGAATTTCTCACCAACACCTCGCATGAATTGAAAACGCCATTGCACGGAATCATTGGTATTTGTGAAGCTATGAAAGAACCTCAGGTTCCTGCTCTTTCTGAAGCTCAACAAGACAACCTGACTCTTATTATTCAAAGTGCACGACGTTTAACAACACTCGTCAATGACATCTTGGACCTCGCCCAAATCAGAAGCCAGGGGATTTCGCTGAATTGGAGTCGCATCGCTTTGGCAGCAGCATTTCAATTTGCGGAAAGGCTTTGTGCCCCACTGCTGAAAACCAAACCCGTTCGGTTGTTACTCGATCTCCCCAACCCGCCGGTTTATGTAATGGCCGATGAGAATCGGCTCCAACAAATCCTGGTCAATTTGTTAACCAATGCTATCAAATTCACTCACGAAGGGACGATCCATTTGGGAGCATCCTATGCTAAAAATTTCGTTCAAATATGGGTTCAAGACACTGGAATTGGCATTTCGGAAGACCAACAGCAGCGAATTTTTCAACCCTTTGTTCAGGCCGATGGCAACATCGCTCGTCAATATGGTGGAACCGGGTTAGGGCTCGCTATCTCACGATACTTGATTGAGCAACATGGAGGCTCCCTCTCTTTAGAAAGTCAAGAAGGTCGCGGTTCTATCTTCAAGTTCACGCTACCGGAGGGAAACCCTTCTTCAGAAATTCTCAATGTGAATCTACTTGAAGAAGACACTCCACTACCGGCTCCTTCCGTTCCAAATGGGGAAGGAGTGATGAAACCTCATTCTGATGAATCCGATCTAACACAAAGAAGATTCCATCTCCTTGTCGTGGATGACGATCCGCTCAATGTCAAAGTTCTACAAGATCAGTTATCTCAAAACGGATATCACGTAGCGGTTGCGGCTGATGGAATGCAAGCGCTCGCAACAATCGAAGCCCAAAATCACCAGAATGCCTTGCCCGACTTGGTTTTGTTGGATGTGATGATGCCCCTCATGGATGGATATTCTGTATGCCAAAAGATCCGGGAACGATACTCACCTTTGGAACTGCCGGTGATCATCTTGACGGTGAAAAACCAGATGGCTGATTTGGAGCAAGCGTTCCATTCGGGGGCCAACGACTACCTGACCAAACCGTTCCACAAACGTGAATTGCTGGTACGAGTGGACAATGTATTGCAGCAAAAGCAGACGGCCCTCTTGATGCAAGAAAATGAAAAATTGCTTTCTGAAATCGAACGCTTTCGTCACCTGGAAGCCCATCTGCGTGACAATGAGAATTACCTCACCGTCATGTTGGAATCCACACAGGAGGCCCTCTTGTTGGTTCAGAGCAATGGAACGATCTTGTTTGTCAATCCGTCCGCCGAGCGACTCCTACATTATGGTCCCGATGAATTGCAGAATCACCCGCTCTCGATGCTGTTCCCAAAACAAGAGGAATTTCCTAATCATTGGTTGTCATTACCGGTCAATCAATGGGCCTCTGGAGAAATCCAAAACAAAGCGCCAGTCACGTGGCGATGTGGAAATGGAGAGTCGGTTTCAGGAACGATCCAAGGAGCATTGCTGGAATTGGAAGTCGATCTGTTCGTCTTTTTGCTCACGCCACAATCCGCCATGCTTCCCTCTGGTCCCACTACAGAGATTTCACCGCTTGCACAAATCCTGGATAAGATAAATACCCAACGTCAAGAATTGAGTTCTTCCATCAGGAGCTTGGATCACCTACAATCTCATGCGGTCCACTCCGCTTCTTTGCCAAATGCTTTTCCAACTCCAGCCCCCGTCAGTTTTGCCCAAAAGCTGGTCGACGTGATGAATCAAGTTATCGAATACTGGGAAGCCAATTCTCAAAAAACCGTGATCGATTTGGCAGAAGAAAGTCAGTTGTGGTCCATCACGGTGGATGAAGGGCGCTTACGAGCACGAACCATCGAAAAATATCTGGACGTGAACAAACTTCCCAAAAAACCTCGGTGGCGCACCGTTGTTCAGGCCGCTTATTACGTTCTACGCAGATACCCCGCCCCTACTCGGTTCAAGCTCCAGTTGGAATCTGATTTAGCCTCTTTATTGGCAATGGTGCGTCAACAAAAAATCCAATCTCATTAGTTTTTCCTCAACTTGTCATCCTTTTTTGACCCTGTTTTTACCCAGGGATCGCCTTGCCTTCCAGAACATAGCTGGCATCATATTTTATGAAATTTCCTAACATTTAGATGAATGCAAGTAGAGATTGAATTTTGTTTTTGAGTTATTGCTAAGGTAGCCGTTCGGTCATATCTTTTGGGGTATTGCGGCAGAGGTCATGCTGTTGCGATTACTGCCTCTCTGATGGAAATGATCGTTCGGCTACTGCAAATTATTTTAGTCCAAAACGTTAAACTCGAGTCAGGAGGTACGATGAATAACTTAGAAAATAATGGGAAATTAACTCTGGGGGAATCCCTCGTTTCTGTGAATGGAAAATACACCCTCATTTTGCAGAGTCATGATGGAAACCTTGTTTTGTATGAAGGGAAAAAAGTGTTGTGGAATGCGATTACCGAAAACAAAGATGCTCAAGAGGCCAAAATGCAAACAGATGGGAACTTTGTCATTTACAACAGCAAAAACGAGCCGATTTTTGCAAGCAACACACAAGGCAACACGGGTGCTTTCTTGCTGCTGACCGACGAGGGAACCATCACCATCATATCGCATGATAAATCGTTGTGGACACGTCCCGAGTGACTTCTTGGATTTTGGGTGGTGTCGGGAATCCAAGGGACTGTGGATGGCATTGAACAGACTGCTCCGGCACGTGCGTCTCTCAACGCAAACAATGAGAAGCTCATGGATGCTTATCAACGTTTAGCTCACTTTGACGCTCTGATTGCAGCAGCGAAAGTGGTGGAAGTACAAAACAACCTATTTCTTTCCGCCATGAAAGAGGCACTCACTGTCACACAACAGATTGCTGCGACTTGGGGACAATCTCCGATTGAGCCTCCTGGTAGTGGGATCAGTTTGAAATTCGCAACCTTCTCCCAGCAAGTCGCAGCAATATCGAGCCAGCAGGATGCCGAGAGTTTAACCGAACATTTGCAATTGGTTGCCACTCCCTGGAATGTCCTCAATGAACAATTTGGATCCCTGAAAAGAATCATCACCAGTCGAGCGGAGGTGGTAACTTAACACCTACTGTTGCCAAGCATTTAAAATTTTAAAATCAAAGGAAATGCTATGTCCAATCAAACCATTGAAGCGGCCAAACAAGTCAACTTCACCAACAAGCAACAGTCCTCCCAGGCGCTGCTCATTCAACAATATGCGAATAGTGTGAAAGAGCAGCCCAGTGTGGATTTCTCTGCCTTCAAGACGTTACAAAAATATCAAACCGCAATTAATACTGGATTGGCCGCAGCCCGACAGCATGCTGATACATTCTTGAACGGCATCCAACCGCGCATCCTCACGAATATCACAAACATTGGCAATTATTATGCTCTGCACAATGCAGTACTGACCACATTGCCACCGGGATCGTCCCAACAGGAATGGGTTTCAAACTTGAGTTTACTCAAAACGCAATCTTCCAAATATCAAGATGAAGCTAAATCGATTTTGGCCTTCCTACAGGGGCTTCATGATAGTTTGACGATCGATGCGGCTTCCTTTGCCAAGGTTGTCACCGATTTGAATGCAGCCGTCAAAGGTGACAACGGCGTGTTGAATTCGATCCAGAATGAACTGGGTTCCATCCAAAGCAAAATCGATGGATCCATCGCAGGCGTGGTTCTCAGTGCATTGGCAATTATTGGGGGAACTTTGGTTACAGCATCTGGGATCGTTACCGATGTTTTAACCTCAGGTACAGGCGTTGCGATTGGTACGACGTTGATTGTTGGGGGCATTGCGATTGTTGCGGTCGGTATTGGGGGCGAAGTGGCATCGGCGGAATTGCTCAGCGAATTCAACAACGACAAGGCGAAGTTGTTACAGGAAACTTCCACATTGAGTGCTGAAGTCAAACTCGCAGCAGGAATCAGTAGTGGTTATCAAAGCTTGGGAACTCAGATCAAAGCAGCCGTGAATGCAGCCTCGGCAATGGAGAATGCTTGGGGGTTTTTAGGGGACGATCTTAGCAACCTTGCGAATGATCTGGATCGAGGACTCAAAAATACTACTGAGGTCCGCACGTTGTTTCTCACGGCAGCAAACACGGAAGTTGCCAACGTGATTAAAGACATTGCCACCATCAAAGCACAAATGGCAGGGGTCAAAAGAGTGCCCGTTCTTCCAGATCAGACCGTCGGAGACGCCATTGTGGCTGCGGCAAAACTAGCGGCATGAGAAAGGAAAAATTGCAGGGAGCAAAAGACTCACGGTGGTTCCCACTCCCAGTTGGGATTCCACCTGGATCTGTCCCCGATGTTTTTCGATGATGCTATAGACAATTGCCAAGCCCAAGCCGTTGCCGTCGCCGACTTCACGGGTTGTGAAAAAAGGCTCAAACATCTTCGCTTGCACCTCTGAAGTCATACCGCATCCTGTGTCTTGAAACAGAATGACTAACCTGTCTTTGTGTTGGGAGGTACTGATCACGAGCTGCCCCGGTGCAGGGTCTTCAGCTTGAGATTGCTTCGTGCGGATAGCTTGGCAAGCATTGATCATGAGGTTCATAAAGGCTTGATTGAGTTCCGCAGCCCAGCATTCTAGCTGGAAATCCATTTGAAAATTCTCGATGAATTTTACATGGGACCGATAGTTGGCTTGCACCAAAGTCATTACCGATTGAAGGCTGTCCACCACGGAAACGTGTTTGTATTCAGCTTCTCCCAATCGGGAAAACGTTTTCAAGCCTCTCACAATTTTATCGACCCGTTTGGAACCTTCCTGGATCGTATTCAATGATGACGACAGAGTAGTTAATTTTTCTTGCAGGCTGGGGCGAATGTCCAAAATTTCCGCATCGGCCGGGTGCATTGCCAAACCTGCCAAGCCATCCAGCTCCGCTTTCAGCAACTCCACGCCAAAATGGATGAAATTGTTGGGATTGTTCAACTCATGGGTGGCTCCTGCCACCACCGTAGCAAGCCCGGCCATTTTCTCAGATTGGATCAGTTGCGTCTGTCGTTGTTTCAAAACTCGGGTGCGTGCTTCCACTTTCGCTTCTAGGTGAGTCACCAATCGGGCATTTTCCAAAGAAATGGCGGCTTGGCTCGATAATAATTGCAACAGCTGCAAGCGTTCGGCAGTGAAAGCTTCGGTGATTTCGTTATTTTCTAAATACAAAATACCAATCAGTTTCCCTTGATGAAGAATCGGTAAACACAAGATGGACTTGGGATGTTGCTTTTGTACATAGGGGTCCTGTGTGAATTCTCCCTGTTGTGCGGCATCTCCCAAAACCACTGTTTCCCAAGTCCGGATTACAAATTGGATGATGCCCACGGAAAGATGAGCATGTTTCTCAAAGGGTTGGTTTTGTAGAACATGGATGGGTTGATTCCCCACACACTCGGCTTGGATCAATAGAGCTTGAGACGCTTCATCTTCCAAAAGCAAAAAGCCCTTTTCAGCTCCGGCATTTTCTAACACAATGCGAATCAATTTCTTCAACAGCTCCTCAAACACCACCTCTCCTGATAGAGCCTGTGTTGCCCTAAAAATCGTCATCAAGTCGATGATCGATCCAGACGCTGTCGAGAAAGTCCACGTGATTGGCGCCTCCTTGTTGAACGAAGCCGTTGTGTGCGGGTGACTTAGGAATTGTGGGTGGTTTGCTTGCAATTGATGGACTTTGAAAGTAGCTCCCCATTTCAAAAACAACACACTCGCTTCCTGAAAATACATCCGAGCCATTTTTTGTCGACCAAGGGATCGATAATAATTTCCTGCGGACTCGTTCGCGATTGCAGCATTGTGTGTGAAACCATGCTGCAACGCAGATTCAATGGCCCAATCGAAGCATTCAGCCGCCCGAACAAATTGGTTTTTGATGCGGTAAACGAAGGCTCGAATCAGATACAATTTGTGTTGGAAGTTTTCAGGGCAATCTCGATTCCAACGTTCCAAAATTTCTACTGCTAGCTGAATTTCTCCCAAAACAATTTCAGAGGATTGTTGGGAATCCACCCCCTCCAGATAAGAAGCGGCATATAGCAAGGCTTTGAGAAAGTGATAGTCTTGTTCTTCAATCTGTCCAGATGCATACGGTAAACAGGCTTCTGCTTGCTGGATCTGCTGTTCTCCCTCGTCCCATTGCTGAAACAAAAGACTCAGCATCATTTTCCGCGTGTAGTAAGTCAACAATGGAACTTTGAATTGGTTGGACTCAAGCCTGGAACAAAATTCACCATCAAACAGTGGATTATTGTCTAAACGCCGTCCGGTTAAATAGTCGACAAAGGCAGATAGGATATCGGCATATGGAGCAATTTCGGGCGCCTTTTTCTGCAAAAACGGCCAGTGTTGCTCGCACGCCTCTTTCACTGTGTTTAAGGAAACACCGGACGTGGACAAAGCCAATAAAACGGCTGATATCGCCGTTCCCGTATGGAGGTAATCTCCAGAATCCATACCATAACGGATCCCTTTTTTTGCATAAGGGATGTTGTCGGAAAGGGGTTGGCTCCAATGGTTGATAGTCAACCCCATCAATGTGTAAGTCTTGCATTGATAGTTGGGATCTCCATATTTATCGCTGTTTTTCACAGCCAACAGCCCAAATTCATAACCTGTTGGTGTATCTCCAAATGCAGAACGCATGACGAACGCGGCAATGGAATACCCAAAGGAGGCATAAGGCGAATTGCCGTGTTCAATTGTGAGACGCAATATCCGGAACCCTAGCCAGCGGTGAAGCGTTAAGTCAGTAAAATAAGCAGCGGGTATGATGTTCACTAACAGTTTCATCTTCATCAACGAAAGGGAGTCGGTCATCTCAGGTAGATCGATGAGTTCTGCAATCGCACGACCTCCAATCAATGCAAGCACTGCATTTTTTTCAAGACTCAAGGCGTTCTGCACGGCTTCCTCATCCTTTGGAATCGGTTCCTCACATAGGACCATTGCTTTTCGGAAAAGAGCTGTTGCCTCTTGATGCTTTCCCACATCCATGAGCAAAAGCACTTGGGTGGCCAAAATTTCCACTTGGGTATTTGGAGTTTGAGCATACTGGTAAAGGTTGTCAAACTGTTGATTGGCCGATTCGTGATGTCTCAATAGATACTCCGCTTCAGCTAAACCGAAAGTGAGGGAAAACAAAAGGTCATGATGTGATTGCCACCTTGCTTCTTCCAACCAATGAATCCCCCATCGAAAATAATTGGCAGCCGCATCATAAGCATTGGAGAATCGAGACTTTTTACCTGCTTTGAGATTCAAACGCGCTAGCACTTCAATGCTCAAATTCGTTTTTGTATAGTGCGCTCCGTGATTCAGATGATTCACCATATCAATGATGTGAGGCTCCTGCTCTTTTTCAGAGAGACTCTGCAATAAATAGGATCCTATTTTAAAATGAATCTGTTGCTGCTCCTTGTCGGGCAATAAGGTGGCCGCCGCCTGTTGAACTCGGTCGTGGACAAAAGAATATCGAGTTCCTTGTTGGAACAGGAGTCCGTCTTTCAGCACCTCTCTCAATTGTTCCTCAATCCAGGTCTCGGTACATTCCATCACATGGGCTAACAGGTTTGTTTCAAAGGCCTTGCCGACACAGGAAGCCGTTTGCAGTGCAGTTTGCGTCGAAGAAGCAAAGGTTTGAATTTTAGCAATCATGAAAGCAATCACGTTGTCAGTGTACTGCTTCGCTTGGATGGCCTCCCATTTCCACTGCCACGAACCTTGCTCGTAATCGAAAAAAATCAATTTTTCATGATGAAGATTTTGTAAAAATTGATGCAGGAAGAAAGGATTGCCTTGGGTTTTTTCAAAACAAAGCTGAGCCAACAATTGGGTTTGCTCCTTGTCACAATCCAAAGTTTCTGAAATCAACTCACCCACATGAGCCAGTTCGAGAGGAAGTAAGGGGATGGTTTTGATTGGCGTTGAAGCCTGAGCAATGTTTTCCAAGCACAAATACAAAGGGTCGGATCGATCCACTTCATCAGAACGATAAGCTCCGATCATGAGGAGGGGTTGCCCCTGGGCATTGCTCATGACTTGTTCGATTAGATGGAGCGACGAAGAATCAGCCCATTGCAAGTCATCCAAAAAAATCACTAAGGGGTGATTATATATAGCGAAGGCTTCAGTGAACTTTTGAAAGACTAGATCGAACCGATTTTGGGATTCGTTGGGGGGCAACTCAGGAGGGGGCGGTTGGGGGCCAAGAATTAATTCAACTTCGGGAATCACTTCGATGATGATTTGGCCATTGCTTCCTAAAACGGCCAGAAGCTTGTGTTTCCACGAGGCAACCTCCTGTTGGTCATAAGACAACAATTGGCGGATTAATCCCCGAAAAGCCTGAATCAACGAGACATAAGGAACATTGCTCGAAAATGGGTCACACTTCCCAGAAATGAATAGACCGCGTTTTTGAACAATAGGTCTTTGGAGTTCTTTAACCAGGATCGATTTGCCGATCCCCGAGGGGCCTGCGACAAGAACCAATTCGCTCGTCCCCTGGCTCACACGATCAAAAGCGGCATAGAGATGAGCGATCTCTACTTCACGGCCATATAGCTTCTGAGGAATTTGGAATTGATCTGAAATATCAGACTGCCCCAGCGGAAACACGGCAATATGGCCTATGCTCTGAAACTGTTGATCACACATGAGCAAGTCAGCCTTGACCCCAAATGCACTTTGATATCGGTCCTCTGCATTTTTCTCAACCAGCTTCATAATGATCTTAGAAACAGCGAGTGGTAAATGAGGCTTCCTGTGGAAGGGGGTGAGCGGTAGCTTGGTTAAATGGCAATAGATCAATTCGAGAGGATCTTTGACCGAAAACAAAGGGTGCCCTGTCAACAAATGATAAAGTGTGGCCCCAAGCGAATACAAATCGGTTCGATGGTCGATCACTCGATTCATGCGGCCCGTTTGTTCCGGAGACAGGTAAGGCAAGGATCCTTCCAACGGGCTAGAATTCACCAAAACAGTATTTTCGCGTAAAAGTTGGGTGGCAATACCAAAATCGATCAATTGTCCACGCCGCTCTGTTGAATTCCAAACCACATTGGCCGGTGTGATATCTTTATGGACGATCTTTTGCCGATGGAGGATCCCCACGGTTTCCGACAATTGAATCGCCAACTGGAAAAATTCCGCTAGATTGAGCGGCCCTGCTGCAACCATCCGATCCAACGATATCCCACCAATGTCCTCAAACACGATGATCCGACTGTTTAGAAATGGTTTGATCTCCAATGCTTGAACGACCCCAGGGGTTTGAAAGGTTTTAACGAGGTCAAACTCTCTTTGAAAGCGGAGCATTTCCTGGTGGGGCGGGTCATCGCTGTTCAACAACTTCAATATGACGGGTTGTCCATCAGATAGCCTCTGCCCTCGGTAAACCACAGTTTTTTGGCTTTCATAAAGTTGATGGCTCCCCACGTATCCTTCGAGTTGGCTTCTCAATAAATCCTTATTCTCTTGCATCGTGCCATTCTCCGTCGTGAATTAAGTCGTCGATCTCTATTTCAGAGTAGTCTTTTTCCGTATCAAAGGATGTACGAAAGGAATGCTGCCTCAATTGAGATGAAAATATAAGGAGAATCGATGAGATCCGTTCGTAAGGGAGTTTTGTGTACTGATTCATGGCAATCCAGCATGGAGTCTATCGGGCGGGGAACCGATTTGATTTCATCAGGTGATGCAGGTAAATCTGAGAAGAACCACGGGTCGAGGCAACCTCTGGTTTAATCCACCATCCAACCATTGATTGAGGGGGACACCATGCATCATGAGGAGGACACGCCGTCATCCCAGACATCGGAGTCGGCCATTGCCGATTTAGAGCAGGAGCTTCAGCAAGCTCGCGCTCAGATTCAACAGCTTCAAGCGAACAATGCCTTCTACCAACAGGTAATCGATCACCTGCCACACTATTATATCTTCTGGAAAAATCGGAATCGGGAACTCTTGGGTGGCAATCTTCGTTTTGCGTATAAAGCTGGACTTTCTTCCGTTGCCGAGCTGGACGGAAAAACCGATTACGATCTGCCTTGGGTGGAGCAGGCCGAAGCGTTTCGGAATGTCGATGAAATGGTGATGAAACAGGAGCTTGACGAATACACTGTCACGGAACGACAAACCCCTGCCGATGGCCGAGAAATGTGGCTCGCAACCACTAAAGTTGCCATGCGAGACGATTCTGGGAAAGTCATTGGCTTGGTGGGAGTTTCCGAGGATGTGACAGAAAAACGCCGTCTCGATCAATGGCTTAAAGAAAGCGAACGGCGTTTCCGCCAATTGTCAGAAGCCACGTTCGAAGGAGTTGCGATTCATGAAAACGGAGTGATCGTCGATGTCAACCCCATCTTTGCCCGAATGTTTCATTCCGAAACGGAGGAGGTCTTGGGCAAACATATCCGAGAGTTTGTCTCTCTGGAAGACCACGAGGTGTTGGACCGTTACTTGGAATCCTCGGCTCCTCACACGTTTCGAGTTTTAGGAATGAAAAAGCCTCCAAACAGCCAAGCTCCCTCAGGACAATTCGACATGGAAATCACCTTGCGTCGGCACCCCATCCAGGCGATTGCCATCCGTGATATCACCGAGCAAATCCGGGTTGAAAAATTGAAGGACGAGTTCCTCGCCAACACATCTCATGAGCTAAGGACTCCGCTGAATGGCATCATCGGCATTGCTGAATCTTTGTTGGAGGGAACGGCAGGAGAGCTGAATGCAACCACCCAGGAAAACCTTCGTCTGATTGTATCGAGCGGTCATCGTTTGTACAATCTCGTGAATGACATTTTGGACTATTCCAAAATGCGACAGCATTCGTTGGACTTGCACAAAAAGGCCATCGATTTGCGAAGCTTAGCTGAAGTGGTACTCACGCTATCGCGTCCGCTGGTGGGCGAAAAACCCGTCGTTTTACAAAACCTGATTGCTCCTCAGTTGCCACCCGCCTGGGGTGACGAAAACCGGCTTCAGCAAATCCTCCACAATCTCATCGGAAACGCGATCAAATTCACCGCACAAGGAGAAGTCAATGTACTGGCTGAAGAGACCGCGGATCAGATCCAAATCACTGTGTCCGATACCGGCATCGGAATTCCCAACAGCAAACAAAAACGAATCTTCGAATCGTTTGAGCAAGCCGACCGTTCCACCAGCCGAGAATATGGAGGCACTGGATTAGGACTCACGATCTGCCAACAATTGGTCCAGTTGCACGGAGGGTTGTTGGAAGTGGCCAACAACCCTCACCGAGGTTCTCGTTTTTTCTTTTCTTTGCCGATTGCCGATCTTCCATCGGAAATTTCGGAAACGGAGACGGGCCTTTCCTCATCTCAGGGAATTCCTATCATGGAGATGCATCCCCCGATTGCCCCGGTTTCCCCATCCCATGTGACGTCCTCTCAATCGATGGCGAGTTTCTCCAAGTTCATATCGGGTTCCACGCACACTCAAGGAATGAACCAAACCATTTTAGTGATTGATGATGAACCTGTGAACCTTCGGGTCGTGCAGAATTTTTTAGAACTCTATCATTACCAAGTACAATTGGCACAGAGTGGATATCAGGCTTTGGATCTGCTGAAAGTGGAATCGCCTGATCTGATTCTATTGGACATCATGATGCCCAGAATGGATGGCTATGAGGTATGCCGCCAGATTCGTCAAACCTACGATCCGTGGCAATTGCCCATCGTGTTTCTCACCGCTAAAAATGAAGTCTCGGATTTAGTGAAAGGATTGAACTGCGGTGCCAACGATTTCCTGACCAAACCCTTCTCACCAGAAGAGTTATTGGCACGGGTATCGACCCATTTGCAGATCAAAGCGTCGGTGGAAACATTGCAAGAAAATCAATTGCTCAAAGCGGAAATCGCCCGACGCCAAAAAGCCGAACGTGAACTCGATCATTCCAAAAAGCGTCTGGCAAAAATATTGGACGTGACTGAGGAAGCCATTTTGGCAGTGAATGAGCATCATGAAATCGTTTATGTAAACCAAAAGGCCGAACAGCTTTTTAGTCAATCGTCTGCTGCGATACTAGGGCGAGACCCTCAACACGTATTCCCCGCTGCAATCCACGCCGTTTATCGTGAGTTGCTCAGCAACTGCGAATCCTTATCGTTGGAAAAAAACCAACATTTTCCACCTCGCCATCATGCAGAACTGGTCGTGCCTCAAACCAATGGAACGTCGCAACATTGTCTTGTGATGGTCATGCCGTTGGAACTGGAAGATGAACAGATCTACACCTTCGTGATCCAAGAAACCGCAGCCAAAACATCGAATACAGCTATCAACGCCAATACAGCTATCAATGCCAATTCATTCCATACCGACAATCCTCAGCAATGGCTTTCCCAATTGACCGATCAAAAACAAACCATCCGAGCGATGGAAGGCTTTCTAGACAATGTGATGCAATATCTCATTGAAGGGGGAGGCGAGCTATTGCCCCAATTGCGCAATTCGCCCTTGCCTGAGTTGGAAGAAACCCCTTCCCCTCATATGAACACATTCGAGTTTCGGGAATCCCTAGTTCATCTGATGAATCTCACTTTGGATGCTTGGAAAGAAGAAACAGGAAAAACCAAAGCGGCCTTGGCCGAGGAAAGTGGAATCTGGAAGGTCTACATCGATCAAGGCGTCTTCAAAACGAGGACACTCGACAAATACCTCAAACTGGAAAAACTGCCCCAACGTCCCAAGTGGGATAAAGTTTTGCAAACTGCCGAATTTGTCCTTAACCGCAGCCTGCCTTCTAACCGAGTGGTGACCCATCGACTGCAAGAAGGCTTAACACGGTTCATGGCAAGATATGCGAATCGGTCCGTGGAAGGGTGAAACTAAAGCCAAATTCCTCATCTTTTTTTTATGAAAAGGCATTATCGTGATTTTATTTCAGCCTAGTCTTGTACTAAAGCGCTATCACCATCTCCCCTAACCCATAGGAGGCTATGTGAATCAAGATCGAGCAATTCCTGGCATTCCCCGCATACCGAGATTTTTCAACGCACCGGGTATTTCAATTTTAGTGAGTTCTTTTGCATGCTGATGATCCTTTCCGGTTGCCGGGCCGTTACAACCCGCCGGAAGGATTCATTGTTCAATAGAAACCGTGGAACAATTTCCTACCTGGGGGGACAAGCATTACGTGGCGGTGGATCATCCCATAGGACTCATCCCTTGGGCTGGAGAAAACTTATTTTCGGACTACCAACTGAAACGATTTCCCGTGTCAGGCTCGGTCGATACGATTATGAAAACGGCACATGACTTCAGTCTTGGACCACAACGTGCTTTCTACGGTTCGAATTCTCGGTACATCTCCTTGATGCACGATATTGATGAAAGTTATTTTCTTCTGTTAGGTGGACAAGACGGTTGGCTCCGCAGTTCCACCAATGTGGATCAAGTTCCGATGTGGCAGAAAGGGGATTATATTCGATTCCCGTTGCGCCCCGAATCCATCCGTAAAAGCTTTCCAACCCACTTCGAATTGCGACCAAAAGCCCCATCTTCCTAATAACACGGTCGCTTCCATCATCATCATTTGGAGGCAGACTCCCAACTGGGTTTGACCGGTTTGGAACGTTTGCTGGGAAGTCGTAAATAGCAAAATGCGGAAAGCATAAACAGGATACCGGTCAACTGCCAAGTGAACGCAATCGAGTAATGTTTCGCCAGCCATCCCAGAACAAGGCTGCCTCCCATTCCCCCGATACTGAGAAAGAGCGATTCGAGAGAAATCAACGTGGATCGCCTTTCTGGAGGCACCAATTCATGGAACAAGCTTTGGTGAGGGGAAGTCAGGATGCCATTGTGAAAAAAGAGGAAAAAATAAAAAAAGGTGAATCCCCAGATATTCGTTTGTGCAGCTAACACAAGAAAAATGCTTCCCATCACCAGGCGAGTTACCATCAAAAACCCGTGATATTGATTGTGGAAAAGTCGACAGAGTGGAGTTACCAACAGACTGCCCAATGCTTCAGAGAAAAAGTATCCGGTGCCGAGCAACCCAAACACCCAGCTGTGCTCTTCAGATTGTAAGATATTTTTTACCTGAGGCTGCCACATGTTCTCGATACCACTTTCGGCAACCCCCCAAATACACGTTGCGATCATCAACAAAAACAGAGAAGGATTGCTCCAAGAATAATGAAATGCCTCCCGAAAAATTTGAGGAAGATTGCCCAGGCTTTCCCAAAATGGAGCGTGTTCCTCTGAGGCTGGACTATCATGAATCCATACGATTGTGAAAAAGCCAACCCATAAAAACGTAACGATCATCCCCACTAAATTAGGAGAATAGCGTTCCCATCCGAACCAAGGAGCCAACAACGGTAAAAATCCTCCCGTTAACGTACCAATTCCAAAACCAAGCGAAACCCAAAGATTCACCTTGGCCAATGCCACCTGTAAGTTGGCTTCTGGAGCCAGCTCGTGAAATCGGTTAACAAACCAAGCGTCAATCGTCCCAGTGGAGAGACTCTGTGCGATTCCCATGAATACCGCACCAATATACAGCCAGTAAATGTGCCCTGCTAAAAGCATAGCTCCCACTCCTAGCAAGCTGACGCCTGTTGAGATCAGGTACACGTTTTTACGTCCGATCTGATCTGCCAAACCCCCGGTTGGCAGTTCAAACAAGAACATCGCTCCCGCATACGCTGCGACACAGACTCCAACCTCAAACAGATCCATCCCTTTACCCATTAAAAACAATGTCATGATAGGCAGGATGATCCCAATCGGAAACCAGTTGAAAAACTGATGAATACAAAAGACACGGGTTAATGAAATAACAGAAGAAGGAAGCTGGTTCGTCATATTTACCCGAGGTTGTGTTGATATTAAATCAAAAAAGAATTAACTTTTTTCGTTAAAAGCGCTTGTATTTTGCAAGTTGTTTGTTTTTATCTATGAAATCCACTTGCATATTGCAAGTGGAATTTTCAAAATTATTCAAGGATCATAGATATGAATGCAGAATGTAAGTCCTGGATCATGAGGGTGAGTCCTGGATCGCGAGGGCGAGTCCTGGATCACAAGGACGAATCGTGAATGAGAATTATAATTCGTGAGTCACGAACGATTGACATCTCAATAAAAAGGAGAGCAATGAAACTACGCGAATTGAAGCTGAGGTCGGACTGTCCGATCAGTTACACGTTGGATATATTTGGGGACAAGTGGAGCCTTCTCATTGTCCGAGATCTCTTGCTGGAGAATAAAAAGTATTACAACGAATTTTTGAAATCGGACGAAAAAATCTCAACGAACATCTTGGCTGATCGACTTTCCCGGCTCGAGTCTCAGGAAATTGTCTCTAAACGAACCGATGAAACTCACCGTTCTCGCATTTTATATGTCTTGACAGATAAAGGGATGAAGTTGCTCCCCCTACTCTTAGAAATGTTGTATTGGGGATCTGCTCATTCTGAAGAATGCCGACTCCCCGACAGTTTCATGCAGGCGATGGAAACTGATCGGGAACAATTGATTGAAGATATTCTGGAAACATTCAAATAAAATTACAGTGAAAGGCACTCCATGCAGATTCGTCGATTTCAAAAATTAGATACTTCCGCCATCATGACCCTTTTTTATGAAACCATTCACACAATCAACTTGAGAGACTATTCAGAAACCCAAGTGAACGCTTGGGCTCCCAAAGAAATGAACTATGAGCAATGGGAAGACTCATTACACCGTCATTGCACCTACGTTGCAGAAGCCAACCAACAAATCTTGGGATTTGGCGATCTGGAATTGGAATCCGGCTATCTCAACCGCTTCTATTGCCACAAGGGCTGTCAAGGCCAAGGCGTAGGGAAACGTATTTTGGCAAAATTGATCGAAGAAGCACAACAACACCAAATCCCACGATTGCATACCGAAGCAAGCATCACCGCTCGTCCTTTCTTCGAGAAACAAGGATTTGTGCTGGTGCGCCAACAAGAAAAACCCCTAAGGGGACAAATCTTTACTAACTTCATCATGGAAAAAAATTTGTGATGCCCAACAATCAGGAGAATTCATGACTTCCACCATTTTCAATATTTTAGAAGTATTGAAGCTGGCCGAACGGCTCAAATTTGAAATGCGCCACAGTTGGCTTTCGAATGGCAGACAAGAAAGTGTTGCTGAACACACATGGCAGATGTCTTTGATGGCGTTGCTGTTACATCGTCACCTAGAACACCCTGTGAATCTCGAACGGTCGTTAAAGATGATCATTGTGCATGACTTAGTAGAAGCCGAAGTAGGAGACGTACCTTTCTTTGAAACCGGCCCACGCAAGGCTGCAAAAGCTGAACGCGAGCGCCAAGCCATTGAGAATCTGCGCTCCCAACTTTCTAATGAAACCGGAGAGGAGATTTATCAGCTCTGGTATGAATTTGAAGAGGTTGCCACTCCGGAAGCCAAGTTTGCTAAAGCCATCGATAATCTGGAAGTGCAATTGCAACACAACCTTGCCGACTTTGGCACTTGGGAAGAGATCGAATACGATTTGGTCTACAATAAAATGGACAAACACTGTCAGCATGATGGCTTTTTGCAAATGTTCTGTGATGCCATCAAAGCTGGAGGTGAAGCCAAAATGATTGAGCATGGGGTGGATGTGAATGCTGTAAAACAAAGAGCGTTGGCCAAAGGTCACAAAAGGCAACTTTGACCAATAGCTAATCTTTATGCAACTTCGTTCTAATGCAAAACAGATAAGATCTTCGGGAATCAAAATTGGATAAGACTGCTTTGGGGCATATGGGAATCTCCCAGAAATTGAAGACCAAATATCACAAACGTTATCTTTTTAATCCTTTTCCCCTCGGGGGTGTTATGAAACGCTTAATAATAGTGTGGATCTTGTGTTTATTCAGTTTTGCTTTCGCGAAGGCGAGCGACTTCAAGCCAGCAATCATGTTTAATTCAGACTTAGTTATGGACAAGTCGTTCAACGAAGCTCTGTACAATGGGATGGCCTTGTTTGAAAAAAAACGTGGGATTTCCTTTGCCAAAGCAACCGCTCTCACAGGTGACACCGCTGCTTACGAAAAGGCTTTAAGAAGCCTTGCTGAACAAGGTTTCAATCCGATTTTAGCTCCAGGGTTTGGAGTCCAAAGCGGTGTCCAGAAAATTGCAAACGAATTTCCAAAGACAGACTTCATTGAGGTAGATTACGTCATTGAGCTGCCTAATGTGTACTCCATTATGTTTAAGGAGCACGAAGGTGCGTTTTTTGCTGGAGTTGTTGCAGGTCAACCCAAACTAAAAAAATTGGTTTTATCGGCGGCATGGATATTCCCATTATCCGAAGATTCTCCTATGGCTTTGAAAATGGAATCAAATATGTGGATTCATCTATCGAAGTGATGTTGAATTTTGTCGAGTCGCCGAACCCTTGGAGTAGTCCTGAATTGGGAAAAAGATTGCCATCACGCAATTAGCAAAAGGTGCTGACGTGATTTTCCCCGCCGCCGGAGGAACCGGGGTGGGCGTGTTAGAGGCTGTGGCTGAGGCAAAAAAATTTAGCATCGGTGTGGACTCTAACCAAAAACCCTTTACATCGAGGGTCAGTCCTAACATCTGCACTCAAGAATTTGGATCGTGCTGTCTATATTGCTCTGTTCAGCTATCAAAAAGGATTGTGGTTAGACAATCTCAAGTACTTGGGAGTGGCAAAAGGAGGAGTTGGCATTGCAATTGACCAACACAACCAAAACCTCATCACTCTCGCGATTCGGACAAAGCTTGAGCAAGCCGAACAGGGGATTTTACTAGGCACTTTGGTTGTCGATGGTGAGAAAGTGCAAACGACAGACAGTTCCTCCGTACAGGCACCGCTCAATAAACCCGCTTCGATTGTCATCGGAGCTAGTGATTAAGGTCGGTTTCCGTATTTGCTGGATAACTCGGAAGACATCAACTTGAAAAAACCAGGAATGGTTGTGGAAGCGCTCCAACTGTTGGAAAAGAAAGCACAAGTTCAATTCGAGTACGTTCGGCAGCCTTGGAAACGAACCTTAAACAATTTGAGAGCCGGGAAGCTCGATGCAGTGATCTACACCAGCTACCATCCTGATTTGGAAAAATCTTGCCAAACAATACTTTTATATCATGTTTTCCCACCAGTTTTATGAGAAGTACCCCCGGTTTGCAGAAGTGATGTAGAACACTTTGTCCGAAATCCGAGAATCGGTCGAATTTTGGGAAACTGCGGATAAATACTTCAATTGAACGAAGCCGGACGAGCTTAAAACATGCTCCGTATAACCCAAAAATTGAAGGCTTATTAATTGGAGAAGATGAGGGATATCAATCTCAGTGATACGAATCTAAGATTTGTTGTTTTAAAGAATCAGAGAGTTGCTGCAATTCATCCATTGGCAAGGGCTGGAGTTCGTCTATTGAGGCCTGTGATTGCCTCAGCACTTGCTGATGAAAACGAATACTTTCCGTCAATTCTTGGCGGCGTCCGCGTTCCAAACCTTGTTCCAAACCTTGTTCCAAACCTTGTTCCAAACCCTGTTCCAAACCTTGCTCCAAACCTTGCTCCAAACCTTGTTCCAAACCTTGTTCCAAACCTTGCTTCATATAAATTTTCGAATAGCGTTCTTCATAGATTTTTGAAAAATGCTCTTCAATGAGATCACGCATGGTCATCGTTTCCTCTTGTGCGAAAAGGTGTTTAAAAATTGTATGGATTTCATCCAATGTAAGTTGTGCAAACTTGTCGATAAACTCAGAATACTTCAAAAACAAAGGCCATTCTACCAGACGAATCAGATTTTGATAGGCACGTAGCGCCACCGCAAGTCGAGAACTTTTGGGATAGTCCATAAACACGCTCAATAGGTGTTCCACCGGATTGTCGCTTTCTCTGAAATCATCAATTGATAAGAATTTAAGTTTTCGAAGTTCATACCGGAAGTAAAACCCGGGTTGGTCCAGGATATCTCGCTTCAGTTCTGTAGGGACCCAAGAATTTTTTCTCCATTTAGCTTTATCAGTAAAAATAACAACAGGAATGATTGGGCGATCAGGATAACGTTTGAGCATGTCGAGAAAATAGTGGGCAATTCGATAGATGTCGAACTCCTGCTTATTGTGATGGGGTTCATAAAGCACAATCAGTTCATAGCCGTCCTTAAACACATAGCGCATGGGAAAGTCTAAAATGCGACCTGGATCCGATAACAAACGTCGTGGCATTTGTTCTCGCAGTGGTTCACTGGAAATAATGGAGCCATGCTGAATCTCTAAATCAGGAAGCGCCCATCGAAGGGTATACCTGGGAAAATCTTCAATCAGATTTTTGAACGAAGGGTCCGGTGTCACACGGTCGGAACTAGGATTGGAGGAAGTCACTCGCTCTTCGTTGCTACAGAGTTTGATAAAACCAGCAGAAGTCATCTGCTGAATAAGACGCATTCATTTTGCAACTAAGAGAATACATGAAATGTTTAAACAATATCATAGTGAAGCATTTCACGAAATATCTAGTCGAGTATCGGAGCTATGCCTTATTTCAAAAGGCTTTGCCGAGACAACTGGATGCCAAGGAAAAAAAGGGCCACCCAATTTGCTCTCAAGTTACGTTCATTAATATTCCCGATCAAAAACTATATTTTATCCCACCCAATAGCCTATCATTGAAACGCATTAAGCTTTCAGGGCGACTGGCTTTCACATTGGGCAATTCTTCCCGGTCGATCCTATCTTGCCCAGATTGATGCAAACGAATATAGGGATCGAACTCAGAGCCTTCGGTGGCTAACTTGTTTGATCAGAATTCGTGCAGCACCACGCCATTCCATTCCCAATCACCAAAAGTGTATGAAATTTTAGTCGACCAAATGGGCAGACGAGAATCTTCGATGTCTACATGCCCCAACTCTCGGGAGTCGCGGGGGTTGACCTGATCGACAATTTGCACACTGTCTGCTTCTCCCCATACAATGATTTGGCGCCCAAATTTTAACCAAAGATTGCTGGAAAGAGGGTCTTCCACAAAAGTGTCTCGGAGTTCGAGTTCGGTTTCGCAGGTTGTGATGGTTTCCTCAGCAAAGGTTTCACGCCCTGCTTGACGATAATAATCGTCATGAAATCCATTAATGCTGATTTTGGTTTTCCAAGACGTGGACAGAGGAACTTCCAAAGATAAATTAAGCGTTGTTCGAATTTTGGTGAAATGTGGATCGCGGCGTGTAAACTCAAACCTCTCCTCTGGAGCATGAATGCTATAGGCCAAGTCCTCTCGCACGAATCCACCCACCTCAATCGTCTGAGAGGAAGCAGGATCGGCTTCTTCTACCTTCACTTGGATGGTCTCAAAAGCTTCCTGAGTTTTATCTGCAAAATCGCCGAACCCTTCCTATTCATCCTCTGGCGTTTGAGCTGTAGCAAGGCTTAGCCATCCTATGACCAACCATACTGTGATCAACCGTCCCACAATCACAACACTCCTCCACAACAGTAATCCCCGTTGTGATCTCATATGATGATGCCTCGTTCCATATTTTGGACAGAAAACAAGTCATCCTGTAGAGCGTGATTGTATTCAATTGTCTGGAATTGCAGAACGGTTGCATGCTCTTTACGTCCTTTTTTGGTCGTGGCCATTTGCATTTGCTTGGCTGTCCAAATTCCATCGATATTTTCGATTTCAGAGGCATTAAAAAACTTAAGCTTCTTTCCTTTTTTCACCCAATGTTTGGCTTTCACCACCATGAAGATGTCCTTGCGGATCCAGATTTGGCTCTTGAGATATCCCGTTTCCTGAATCACTTGTTTCTTCAGTTTCGTTTTGGGGGTGCGTTCAATAACCCAGGTGTCATAACCATTAACGACTTCACTTTGTTTTATGAATTGATAGTCGTAGTCGTTCACATCCACGCCTTCGATGTCGGAATACGTGAAATCACTTCCCATGAAAGATCCCGATTTTTCAGAAGCAGCAACCCGTTTGACCTTTCGCAAGGCAGGTAAGTTCTGAGCCATCGATTAAGAACAAGAGATCCGGAAGGATGACTAAATCTCCCAACAGAGCCATTGACATGATGATTGTAGAGAAACACCCGGCATAAATGAACGGCACAAACGAACCGAATAACATCATGCCAAACCCTACAATGAGCACCATTGATGACAAAATTATGGCATGACCGGATTCCGTGAGCGCCAAATGCAAGCTATTGCTCACGGAATGCCCTTCTTTGTGGGCTTGGAGGTAACGGTTCATGACGTGAATGGAATCATCCACGGCAAGCCCCATGGTCACCGCGCCCACGATCATAGTGCCGAGGTCAAGGGAAATGTCGAATAGGGTCATTATGCTGCCCACCGTCAAGATGGGTAGCAGGCTGGGAGATAAGGCAAGGAGGCCATACTTGAAGGATCGGAATAATCCAATGAAGCTCAGTCCAATCAGCAGCAATACCAAAGCAAAAGAATACACAACCCCTTGTTGAACATAGATATCTTGTGCGTTGTACATTACGGTGGGGCCGGTCAGTTCTACATTCAGGGTGGGAAATTCATGAGCTAAGGTTTCCCGAATTGCAGTCAAGGTTCGATGCGCGGTCACTGCCGATAAATTTTTCATGCTCCAGGTAATTCTCAAGAACCGCTCATCATGCGTTTTGAGATCGGTGAGATCTTCTGTGGGGTCGGTGCTTTCATACAACAATAGATATTGGGCTACCAAATTCCGAGTTCCGGGGATCGTATAGTAGTCAGGATTGTCATTGTGCATGGACTGATTCATCTTACGAATATAGTCCACAATCGATTGGGCCTCTCCCGCATGTTCCAGCCCTTCCAGGTATTCTTGAAATCGCACTACTTCTTGCAAGACTTCTGGATTTTTCACTCCTCCGCGTTCCCCAGTATCGACCATCACTTCGATAGTGACTTCGGAGTTGAAGGTATCATTAAAATAGGTGAGAGTTTGGCGAATCGGCGTGTTCGGTTTGAAATAATTACTGGCATCGGTGTCAACTTTGATTTGAGAAGCCAGCTCCAAACTGATGACAAATAGTGCCACACCACCTATCGAGAGCAATTTCCGATACTGAAAGGCAAAACCGGTCAAATGAGCCGCAAATACTAAAATCCGACCACGCGGAATTCTATTTTGCGCATGTTTCGGAGCACGCTTCATAAAGCTCAGCAGAGCAGGAACGAGTGTCACAGATATCAAGAATGCCGCTGTGGCTCCTATCGCTCCCAGATATCCCAACTGTTTGACAGACACGAGTTGGTTCACTGACAATGCTAAGAATCCTACCGATGTGGTAAACGAGGTATAACAACAAGGTAGCTATAAGGCCTATACTGCCTGAATCGCTGATTGCTGGGAATCATATCCTTGCCCACGCAAGCGGTAAAATTCGGAAAGCATATGGACAGCATCCCCGATTCCAACAATAATCAAAAAGATCGGAACGGCTGTGTTCACGGTGTTCATCGGCCACCCTAAGGCCCCTTGCAGTCCCATTGCGATCACCAAAGCTCCTACAATGACAACCAATGGGATTGGAACCGAAGCCCAGGTCCGGAAAGCAACTAGCAACATAAACAAGATCACCACCCCAACCAGTGGATGCAACCTACTTCGGTCTTCCTGCGTTAGCGTGATGAATTGTTCCGAAAACAGGGCATTTCCTAACAGATTCAGTTGGATACCCCTCTCTTGAAAGTTCTCTTGCCCCAGAAACGTATTCAAATCACGGATCAATTGCATATGGTGCTCGTATTGGCTCTTACGGTATTCTGCTCGAGCTACAATCACAGTGTGACGTAAATCTTCTATGACCAGAGATCCATGTACCCAAGTTTTTTGTTGCATGATCGAAGCAAGTTGATTCAATTCTGCTAGATGATTTTGTGCAGTGGGAGTACTTGCTGGCGTGTTCCAATGGATCCAAACCTCCTGGTCTTCCAAGAGGTCTTTGGTAGTCAACGTATCGTCTTCTGCACGAATGTATTGGTAGGTGGAAAGGGAAGACACTTTGCAATCACCCATCCCCGCCACAAAACCACCAGGTTTGCCTAGCGTTCGATGAATCGTTGTATCATTGTCTGCTCCTCTCAAATCCAAGACTCCAATTGAATCAAACCCAAGAATGCAAACAATGGAATGGGAGATGTGGCGACGACCACTGTGCAGGCAAAGCCTTTCCAAGACAGCTGGCGGTTCATGCCACTGAGGAAGGCGATCCCACCTCCACCGCCTAAAACCGAATTGCCTGGCAGATTGAATAACATCCCCAGCCAAACATAAGGCGATTGAGGCAAACAGTCTTTCAGCCGAGCCAAGTAGGCAGGAAGTTGAGGTGTTTCTGGAGATTCTTTGCAGAATTTTCCAAGTTTGTTCAGCCATATTCGAGTCTGCCACAACGGTAAATGACGTCCTAAAATGAATGCTCCATTCAAGCCCAAGATTGTATAAAGATAGACAATCACAATGCCTTCTCGTCCAAACAAGATCATGAGCAATAAACCAATCTCCGCTCCTGGAACAAAGGGGATACACAACAACACTGCATATACTGCTCCGATTAAAAACAGCGTGCTGCAATCAAGCTGTGTACTGAGCAACTGAGCTTTTGCCACTTCTAAAGACGAAGGGAAGAAATGAAACATTCCCGCTACCATGAGAACTATCACAAATAATCCCATCAGCTTTGACATGTACCCTCCTCTTATTATCGCGACTGTCATTCCTAGTGTTGAACGAGTGTTAAACCGACCTCGTCTTGAACGAGCATGAAACCAGACGAGTATGAAACCAGTATGGTGATTATACGTCCTCAGATTCGGATTGCTGTTGCGTTCGAACCGAATCGAAAAAAAGCCTGACTGAACCGGAAATTTTCTCACCCCAGTGTTTCCCAACCATTGAACGGAAGCATTCGTTGGGTTAAAAATAAGCTATCGCGACACGACAACTGTGCTGCGATAAGAAAAGGCTAACAGTTGCTGATGAGAGCACAATTCAACGTTCATCAATGGGCAGAGGCAATTCACGGATGACTCAACCTCAGGTAACCTCAAAAGATTTCGTTCGTGAATGGGCGTCTTCTGTTCGTGAATGGCAGGAAGGCGATCTCTGAAAAAATCAATAAAATGCGGGTATTCGAGGCCACCATTCACGAATGGTCGGTTTTCGTTCATGAACGGACGAGCCAATCCGAATAAAATGCGGAATAGTAGGGTTTGAGAAGAAATGTATAAAAAACATCGAGAACTGGGGGGACAAAAACGTACAGGAAATCTTGAAATGGAAGAAATCTTGAGAAATGGAATCAATAAACAGCAGGAGCAGGCAGCATGAATCAAACACGAATCACGAGATGGGCAGCGTTCCAAAATTATTGGACAACTCCGTTGCGGGTCTCTCCACATCCGAAACAACGGATGCGGGCGTATTTGACTTATATGGGTTTTATTTTTTTAGTGATCCTTACCGTACAACTTTCCCATACCATTTCGGAAGTCGCGGCCATTGCTGTATGCATTTATTGTTCCGCAAAAACGGCATTGATCTTTGCCGTGTGTATGTTCGTGACCGATGAATGGTTGGTCCGCCTCCTCTTCCCTCAATGGGGAGCGTTATCAACACGGACTGTTGGAAAATTTTGGCTGATTTGGCTGATAGGATTTCTGGTAGGATTTGCTGTTGCGACCCAAAACATTTGGAATTTTGATGTGCCTTACATCAAACAATGGACCGGTGTGTCTGCGACCTCTCCAATTCACTTGAACGCTTGGGAAGAAATGGCAAGAGCCTTCCCTATTTGGGTTGGATTGACATTCTTTATCATCCAATCCCACCTCAAACGTCAGTTGCAAGAAGAGTTGGCCGAAATTTCGCGAATCAACCAAACCTTGAATCAAAAACACGCTGTTGAGTCGGCACCTCCCTCCTTAGATTCCACAACGATAGTACCCCCCTCAGAACCCACGGTACCTCCTTCACCGGTAGCAACTTCTTCTCCTACCCTCCTTGGGACTAAGAAGTTCATTGTATCCAATTCAGAAACCACCAAAGCACTCGCTCCTGAATCGATCAGTCATATTGAAATTGAGGAACATTACTCGCACATTTTTTTTAAAGAGCAGGAGGCATTTGAAAAAGTGATCGTGAAGCTTTCCTTGAAAAAGGCATTGGAACAGTTACCCCCTGAGCTGTTTGTACAAGTTCACCGTTCTTATGCGGTGAATATGGCACATGTGTACCAAATTCAACGAGAGTCAGGGACTTATATGCTTTCTATCGACAAAGGGCAGTTTTCCATTCCAGTGAGCCGTCAACGGGCACGTACGGTGTTGCCTCAGCTCGAAAATTTTTGGCAGTCACAATAAGACTAGAAACGACTAGGTTTCATCAAGAGCAATCCATTTGATCGGACAAAACGGCTCCGGTAGCCTCGAATTGGTTCAAACTCGGAAAATTGTCGTTTGCTGCCACATTGTATATACTCCTTTGAGTCTGCTATCTGGATTGGCTCTCCCTAATTCAACGAACACCTCGCCACGAGGAGACAATCAAAGTCTGCCGACTTATATCTCAATACCCAAACTCATCTTCCCATCGTACAGGAGATTTCAATGTTAACAGTGGAACTTCGTTTTACCAAGTGTCATGGATCAGGAAACGATTTTGTGATGATTGATCAACATGCCATTCCGCCTGCAATTCAGCCGGAACAATTGTCCAAACTATCCCAGGTTATGTGTGACCGAAGTGGTCCGTTAGGAGGCGATGGGATCTTGATTGTTGCACCTTCAGAGACATTGGATGGCAAAATGATCATGTACAACACCGATGGCACCGAAGCCGAGATGTGTGGCAATGGCATGCGCTGTGTGGCGCGAAAACTCATCACCAATCAATCTCTCCAAAAACTGGAAGTGGAAACAAAAAATGGTTCTGTGGTGTGTTGGAAAGTTCCAGAAATCTATCCAGGTGTTTATTCTGTTTCGGAAATCATCAACCCTATCAACCTGCAGGCTAGGGATGTACCGATTCATTATAATGGAGCCACTGTCGTGAACACGGCCATTCCAGAAGTCGACCCTGATGCACAATTCACAGCATTGAGTATTCCCAACCCACACCTCATTGCGATCGTTCCAGAAATCGAAACATCCCGATTGCTTGATTGGGGAAAGGCAGTTGTTGCCAATCCTAGTATTTTTCCAAACGGAATGAACGTTAGCATGGTTCGCAAAGTCGAAGACAATCATATCTTTGTAAGCACTAATGAACGTGGATGTGGCCTCACAGCAGCCTGTGGCACTGCTATTTCTTCCAGCAGTTATGTGAGCTGTTTGAATGGCATCTGCCAATACAATCAGCCCATCCTTGTGCAAACAGAAGGGGGAATTTCGTATAGCTTGGTAGAAAATGAGGATGCCACCGGGGTCACACTGACTGGTAATGCAACGTATGTATACGAAGCAACGGCTCGATTGAATGCAAACACCTTGAAGATTGAGGCAATTGAAGAAAAAACGATCTTTGAGGAAGAAAATTCAGCTTATGCCGCAATGCTGGCCGAATTTCAGGAAAGGGCAAATTGACCAATAGCTATTACGCCAACAAAAGCCGTAATAGCTATCATACAGCACGCATTAACGGCGATAATCCAGGTATTCCGTTAACAATTCGAACACCTCGTCGGGATTCAGGTGGGAGGTATCGATCACGAAATCGAAGTTGGTTTCATCATGCATGTCCACATCGTATAATTTCTTGAAATTGGTTCGCATGGTTTCAATTCGTTTTTGGTTGGCAGTAATAGAAGCCTGTAGATCTTGCGCATCCTCTGTGGAACGTTTGGCACTGAGGATACGCTGGGCCGCCACTTCCGGTTCACAGGTTAAAAAAATCTTAAGTGAATCGGGCACGAACAAGAATCCGAGGTGTGCATCCAACACAAAGTCTTCATTTTCCTCTCCATAAAGCTGTTGCGCTTCATCCACTTCGTGATCAATTTCTGGGTGGTGCGTCACATATTCCACCAAAAATTTTGTAATATCATTGTAGCCATGCTTTTGGGCAATAGACCGCATGAAATCCCCGGTGCCTTTGGCTTTCAGCCCGTAATGTTCTGCAAGTTTTTTGCGTACAGTCGATTTGCCCGAACCTGGTACTCCGGCCAATGTAATCTTCATGTTCTTCCATTCCTTGAAAGTCATTAAGAAAAGATGAATGTATGGTTCATTCATCGATGAGGCAACTACTCGATATTCTGAATCTGCTCACGAATTTTTTCAAGTTGGCCTTTTACCTCAACAACCAACTGTCCGATTTGAGCATGGCTTGCCTTAGACGCAATCGTATTGATTTCTCGATTGAATTCCTGAAGCAAAAAATCCGCTCTTCTACCAATATCTCGCTCTTGAAACACACTTTCCATGTGTTGCAAGTGGGTTCGGAAGCGGGTGATTTCTTCTGTCACATCACTGCGATCTGCAAACAAAGCAATTTCTTGGTAAACGCGCTCTTCATTAAACTCTAGATTTCCATCCATGTTGCTCAAGTTTTCCTTGAGCCGCTGATAGTGCAAAGCCGGGAGTTGCTGAGCAAGCTCTTCAATTTTATTTATGAGACCTTCACAAGAGTTCAAACGCTCCCGAATGTCTACAAAGAGCGACTCGCCTTCCTGAGCACGCATGGCCTGCAATTGATCTAAGGCAATTTGAACAGAATCTTGAACCAGGGTTGCAAAAAATGAGGATTCCGGATTCGGTTGTGGGACTTGGATCAAATCCTTGATTTTTAGTAAGTCTGAAAAATTGATCGTAACGGACAAATGCGTCTCTTCTTGGAATTCCTGCAAGACCTTACCATACACTTTCGCTACTGAATGATTGAGGGAAAGCGATTCGCTGCTTGTATCATCGGTTGTGATATTGATGGTACAATCGACTTTGCCTCGATGACAGGTTTGCTGAATCGTCTTTTTCACCGAGGGTTGCAAATGTTGAAACGTTTGTGGCAAACGCAAGGTGATGTCTAAAAAACGATGATTGACGGTCCGCAGTTCCGCAGTGCACTGCCATCCCTCGCGAGCGACCTGCCCCGAACCAAACCCGGTCATGGATACAGCCATTTTTTCTCCCTTAGTTAATAGTGGTTGGTCCTCCCTTGATTAAAAAGCCACAGCTTATAGTGAAGTCTTCTTGTATGATCAAGTTATAGCTGCAAGCATCGATATAGAACCATTATTGGCATATAACGTGCGCTTTCTGTGGGAAAACGCTGCTTCATTTAGGCATAGCGAAAGCTCGATAGGGAAGGAACAAATGCAGCTATTCGTTCTCCAATCAGCGATACTATTTCCCGTCTGCGGAACAAAAACATGACATGATTCCTAACCAATTCAGCCAACCTTTCAGTTCAAGTCGAGTCGTGAGTCGCATTGACAAAAAACTTGAAAACGAGTAATTTAACCCTTCTGGTTGCCCATGTAGCTCAGCTGGTAGAGCAGCTCATTCGTAATGAGCAGGTCGCAGGTTCAAGTCCCGTCGTGGGCTCCATTTCTAACCTCCGATGCCATTCCCTCAACTCCATTTCAGGCAAATTCCTATGTTTGGCTTTTTTCGAAATCTACGGAAAAAAATTTCTTCTTCTCGCTATCAGGAAATTTCTGATTACAAGGAATCGTGTGATGAATTGGTGGGCAAATATGAGCACCTTCTTAAGCAAATTTCGGAATACATGCAGGAAAATCAAGTCGTGCTTCGTTCCTTCGAACAAAATGGACGTCTGTTGCCACAAGCGCCTTCGGATCAAGTTCAGCTCAATACATTTTCGTTGCTTTCCATTAAAGATGAATTGGTTCAAATCACGAGCGAATGCGAAAGCCTTTTGTCAAGAGGGTCAAGCCATCTCAATACGAATACGGCCTACGAAAAAACTATTGAAGTGTTACTTTCACAATTGCGCGAATTGCGGCGTTATTCCGAACAAATCGAAGAAGCCCTTGGTGAATTCGAAGACAAATTGCTTAAAATGGAAGAAGTGCTTTCTGAACATTCACTTTGCAATTGATTTCAATTGCCCCCTTCTTCTTCCCTCCTTATTGTGCCCGAACGATAGGTCTGCTAAAGATAAATCCATTCTCGTGTTGACTCCGAATTTCATCAATCCCCCTCGCAGCTACGCCTTTCGATCCAACTGTTAAGTAATAAGGAATCCTATGAGTGAAGAAGCCAACCTGTCCGAATTGTTTGCAAAAGAAATCCGTAAAATGACGTTTGTATTGATTGAAAGCAATGGAGCATTGCGTCGAGCGATGATTCGTGTGCTGAAAGAAGCGGGGGTGACCCAAATTGTGGAAGCCGAATCGGGGAAAGATGGAGTTATGATGCTAAAAGCTAATCGAGACGTCGGGGTCATCTTATGTTCAGGCGAGCTTCCCGATATGGATGCGTTCAAACTGATGCAAGTGTTGACTCAAGATAAAAAATTCGAGTCCACAACGTTCGCTTTAGTATCTTCTAACGAAGATAAGGCCGTTATCCAAAAATCGATTGCAGCAGGAGCCGATGGCTACTTTGTCAAACCGTTTGCATTCCCCAAGCTCAAAGGTATGATTGAAGAAGCAATGGCAATGCGTCAAAAGCGTCTTGCTTTGAAAGACCTTCGAGTTCAGCTGGACCACCCAGTTCGTATCAAGATCATGGGAGAGCCTGAAATGCAGGGGCGCTGTGTTGAACTAGCGAAAACAGAGTGTCAGATCATATCGGAACAAGCCCTGGGGTTTGGAAGTCGAATCCAAATCCAATTGGCTCAACCGGGAGAGAAAGTGGCTTGGTTTGACTTGCTGCCTGCGGCAGTTGCTTCCTCGACTCGCGGGCCGGAGGGATATACTTCTAAAATTACATTCCGAGCCAAACCAGGTAAAGCTCATGGCGTGCTCACATTAATTGGACATTTTGTACAAAAGCAGTCGCAATGAGGATCAGACATTAAAAAAGTGAATTGCCTCTAGTACTTGGTCTATATCCTCTTCTTCACATGAGATTGGATATCCAAATTCATCCATGCCTTTGAAAATCAGCATCGGTCCCCAAAAGGAAATTTCTTGCAACTCCCATTCCTGTTGGCGGCCCTGCCATGCACCTTCACCATCCACGTATCCATATAACCCAATCGGCAATTCTACCAAATCAGTGGCGTCACATCTCAGGAGATCACACAAAGCATCTACTGTGAGTTCTATCACATCAACGAACTCCACCAATTCATCATCAGGATCCACAAAGATAAAATTCCCTGAAACCATAACAACATCAATGCATTACTGAATCACCAAACGATGATAACGTTTTTTCCCAGCACGCAGGAGAATCCCCCCTTCCTGAAGGTGCTCCATATTCAATTGGAACCCCTCGGTATCTACCCGTGAATCATTGACATAAATTCCACCTTGGGCAAGCAACCGTCTGGCCTCGCTTTTAGACTTGCACAACCCCGTTTCTTGATAGGTTGCAAATAGATCCATGCCTTCAGCGAGACGATCTGATGAGATTGGGGTCGTTGGTACATTTTCTAGATTCTGCCGACTTCCTCCAAACAGTGCTTGTGCTGCTGACTGCGCCTCTAGAGCTGCCGACTCACCATGTATTAAACTCGTTGCTTCGAAAGCAAGACGGGCTTTTGCCTTGCGGATCTCTGCTCCTTCTAAAGCTCCCAATTGTTCGACTTCTTCCGTCGGGAGGAAAGTGAACAGAGCTAAAAAGCGTTTCACATCAACATCATCCACGTTCATCCAATATTGGTAGTACTCATAAGGAGAAGTTTTTTCAGCATCCAGCCAAACAGCCCCCTTTTCCGTTTTCCCCATTTTTTTGCCCGACGCTGTGGTGATCAAAGGATAAGTCACCCCATAAGCTTCTACTTGTTCCACGCGACGCAACAGATCAATACCGGATAAAATGTTTGCCCATTGATCATCTCCGCCGAGTTGTAGCAAACATCCGTGTTTCTGATATAACTCCAGAAAATCGTAGGCCTGAAGTAATTGATAGTTGAACTCTAAAAAAGACAGCCCTGTGTCTAGGCGCATTTTGTAAGTTTCAAAAGAAAGCATTCGGTTAACAGAAAAATGACGGCCAATATCTCGGAGAAAATCAATATAGTTGAGAGAGCGTAACCATTCTGCATTATTCACTAGAATGCCATTGGACCCAAAATCCACTAGGCGAGAAAATTGTTCTTTCAACTGATCAATGTTTTGTTGAATTTGGGCTTCCGTCAGCATCTTGCGCATTTCTGTTTTGCCACTTGGATCACCGATCATCGCCGTTCCACCTCCAAGCAACACAATGACTTTGTGTCCCGCTCGTTGCAGATGAGCCAATCCCATCATCGGAATCAGATGGCCAATATGGAAAGAATTTGCTGTTGGATCGAACCCGGTATAGCAACAGATAGGACCTTCCTGTAATTTCTGTTCCAGTGTCTCATGAGTGATCTGCTGGACAAACCCTCGTTCTCTAAAGGTATTAAGAATGGTCATGTGTATCTTCCTCAAGTTTGGCAAGAGAATTGTGTAAGCGCTGCACCACTGCTGTGGGCAGGTCAATCGAAACCTTTTTACGGGCAAAATCACTGGGGTTGATGCCACAATAATCCACACCTGCCAGATGACGCCATCGTCCAGCCCGCTGAGGTTCATCTCCACGAACTGGGGTGGTACAACGTGTACACCCGATAGTGGGATACCCTTGTGCATGGAGTGGGTTGATGATGGTATCCGGCTCCTCCAAATATTTCTGATATCGTTCGTTGCTAATCATTGCAATGGGATTGATGCGAGCTACTTTGAAGGTGGCATCCAAGCTTATAATCGGTACACGAGAACGCCGTCCTCCTTCCCCTCGACGCAAAGGCCCTAATAGCACTTCATAGTCAGAATGAATCCCAAACAATGGCTCGACTTTGCGCATATGGCAGCAATGCTCTTGACCAGCCCGGTCTAGATACAAAACACCATATTTTTGGGTCTGCTCCGACATGGTAAGCTGTGGTGCATAACGTTTCAGAGAAAAGCTATACGTGCGACAAATCTTTTCCATCGTTTCTAAAGTTTCTGGGAACAACACACCTGTATCGGCAAAAACTAAGTCCATCTGTTTACCGGCTTGGAAGAGTATCTTCGCTAGCACCGAACCGGCTTTTTGCCCAGAAGTCAATAAGGCAACCCTAGGAAAAACAGAGAATGTCCAATCTAAAATCTCTTGGATCGTCTTACGTTCTAATGTTTGATTGATGGACCGGAGATCGTCTTCAAAAAGAGTAGTGAATTCGGTCACGGCAGTCTGAAAGCAAAATGGATGAGCAATTGGTAGGGCCCACCAGATGGGGACGTTGAGGTGTCAGATCCTACGTTTGCTTAAAGAAGTTACCAGCCAAAAAACTAGGTTGAGGTTTCCGTAGGGGGTGGGGTATTTTCAGTCGTATTTTTCAATTCCGTAAATACCGCACTGCTGATTGCAGCATCGGCTAGGGATCTCGTCAAATCCCCTAAAATGTCCATTTGTTCCTTCAAGGCCTGAGGATCCTTTTGCTGCGCATAGTTTTCAACGACTTGCATTTGAGCACGAATCGCTTCTTGTTGCTTTGTAGTCAAAACCGTTTGAGCCATTTCCCACGATTCTTCAATACCACGAAAGACTCTTTCCATTGTATTTCGAAATTCAATCAGCTGTCGATCATTGAAATCGTCAATGGCATGCTCAAAGGAGTCTTCCATGATTTGATCAATTTCATAATTTGTCAGACCATGAAACGGGATCACTTCAATTTCCGCTGTTTGGCCACTTCGTTTTTCCAAAGCCGATACAGTGAGGATGCCATTTGCATCAATATGAAATGTCAATTCCATGAGGGGCAATCCCGCCTTCATGGGAGGAATGCCTCGCAATTTGAAATTTCCTAAACAACGGCAATCCTTCACTAGCTCTCGTTCGCCTTGATAAATATTGATATCAATACTGGTTTGTTCATCTACATGGGTGGTGAACATTTCACTTGCTTCGGTAGGAATCGTTGTGTTTTGGGTGACAATCTTGCTGAAAGTCCCTCCTAGTGTTTCGATGCCAAGAGATAATGGAATTACATCCAATAGTAAGAAATCACGCCTTCCACCAGCCAGCAAATGCCCTTGAATCGCAGCTCCAATCGCAACGACTTTGTAAGGATCAATTGCCACGTGGGAGGGCCTGCCAAAAAAAACTTCCACTCGACGGCGTACAAGTGGCACTGTCGTGGAACCTCCCACCAACACCACTTCATCAATGTCTTGGGTTGTTAAACCACTATCCTTTAATGCCTGCTGGCAGCTTTCTAGGGTGGCTTCCACAAGGTTCTTGATCAAACCTTCAAATTCAGCAACTGTAAACTTTCCTTGAACTGAGAGGGATTTTTCTGGAATTTCAATATGGTATTCTGCTTCTGGCGACGAGCTGAGTTGAATTTTGATAGATTCTGCTGCTTGTTTGAGCACCTGTTGAGCCATTGCATCATTGAGATCGAGGTTAGGCCTATCTTGCCAAATTTGAGATTTTAGAGTTTGGCTGACGGCTCGATCAAAATCATCTCCTCCTAAATGCGTATTACCGCATGTGGCAATGACTTTGAAAACCTTCCCTGTCAATTTCAGAATGGAAACATCAAACGTGCCCCCACCCAAATCATAGACTGCAACATACCCATCCCTCTTCTCATCCAATCCATAGGCAATCGCTGCCGCAGTCGGCTCGTTGATGATACGCACGACCTCCAAACCAGCAATCCTTCCCGCATCACGGGTCGCTTGACGCTGCGCATCATCGAAATAGGCAGGAACTGTGATAACGGATTTATACACTTGTTCCCCCAAAACCATTTCTGCTTGGTGCTTCACCTTTCTTAAAATTTCTGCTGATAACTCTTGAGGGGTGAATTCTTGATCTTCAATCTGAACCTTTACCAATTGCCGTTGTGCTTCGACTATTGAATAGGGAAGATGATTCCGTTCTTCTGCGATTTCGTCGAAGCCTCGTCCCATCAAACGTTTTATGGAATAAATCGTTTTTTCTGGTTGTGTAGTCCGATGGGGCAAGGCCTCTTGGCCCACGGCCCATTGTTGCCGATGCCGATGCAACACAGAAGGTACAATGGGGCTTTGACCTGGCGCTCCCAATACTTCTGGTCCTTCTTCAAATACGAGAGCAGCTAAGCTATTAGTTGTTCCTAAATCGATTCCTAAAATTTTTTCCGTCATGTGTTAAAGACTCCTTGCAAGACGATCTAATAAACGTTGCAGATAACGCTCCACGTTGAGATTGATTTGAATCAGTTCTAAAATGTTTTCCCCGGAACTCGTTTCTTCTTCCAGACTCGCAAAAGCTTCGTGACGCCTTCCATCCAGCTCTTCTAGACGCACCGTCAGTTCTCTTTTAAGCTGGTCCAATTCCGAAAGGTATTTCTCTGGTTCACTCAACCATTCTTCTAGAAGTTCCTGTTTTTCAAACATTTCTTCTAAAAAACCGGGAGGGAGTTTCCGGTCGCTGAACGACTTGCCATGAGACAGTAGTTTTAGCAAATAGTCAGCCCGACCCGTGGACGATTTCAGAGTCTGGTAAGCTTGGTTCAATAGTGCCGAGGATTCTTGACTTTGACGCTTTTCAAACGTTGAAGCAGTGAGATAAAAATCTGGATGTAACTCAGCTGCCAAGACTTGATATTTCTCCTCCAACTGCTGCGAATCCAAATCGTAGCTATACGCGAGATCAAAAATTTCGAAGTAATTGGGACGAGCACTCAAACGCTGAATCGCATTGCATGAGAAACAAAAAAGGGGTGAAGCGATGGTCGCTTGACACCCCATACAAGCATGTTTTGGAGCAGATTTGCTAGACATAATGGCAGGGGTCAAGCAGAGATAGAATCAGTTTTTTCAGAAGAATTGCTATGCTCTTGATAGTCCTTGATAGCTGCACGAATCGCATCTTCTGCGAGTACTGAGCAGTGAATTTTGACAGGCGGCAAGGATAACTCTTCCACGATATCTGTGTTTTTAATTTCTAGAGCATCATCGACAGATTTCCCTTTCACCCATTCGGTAGCCAAACTAGAACTCGCGATGGCAGAACCACATCCAAAGGTTTTGAATTTTGCATCCACGATCATGTCATTTTCCACTTTGATCTGCAATTTCATCACGTCTCCACATTCCGGTGCTCCTACTAAACCAGTTCCCACACTGGGATCGGCTTTGTCAAAACTACCAACATTGCGAGGCGTATTGTAATGATCAACCACTTTCTCACTGTATGCCATAAGTACCTACCTTTCTTTATTAAACATGTTTCAAAAATCGATGAGGAATGATTAATGAGAGGTCCAGCTTACCGTTGAGAGATCAACCCCTTCCGAAACCATTTCGTACAATGGCGACATTTCCCGGAGCCGGGTCACGGCAGAAATCATTTTTTGAGCGGTATATTCGATTTCTTCAGAGGTGGTAAATCGTCCCATGCCAAACCGGATAGAACTATGAGCTAGATCATCTCCCACACCCAACGCTCGCAATACATATGAAGGCTCTAAGCTGGCAGAAGTACAAGCAGAACCAGACGAAACAGCAATGTCACTAATACCCATAATCAACGCCTCACCCTCAACATAAGCAAAGCTGATATTCAAATTGCCGGGGAGCCGTTTAGTAGGATGCCCATTCAAATAAATATAATCCAATTCGTCTTTCAAACGTTGATGAAGTCCTTCACGTAGGGATGTCAATCGTTCTGCTTCGGACTCCATTTCCTGTTTGCAGATTTCCACAGCCTTCGCGAACCCGACAATTCCCGAAACGTTGAGAGTGCCAGAGCGGAAACCTCGTTCGTGTCCCCCCCCATGAAAGAGAGGAGCGATTCTAACGCGAGGACGCTTTCGACGACAATAGAGTGCTCCGACTCCTTTGGGACCATAGATTTTGTGGGCGGTCATCGAAAGCAAATCGATATTCATTTCATTGACATCAATGGGAATCTTTCCAACACCTTGCGTTGCATCACAATGGAACAAAACTCCTTTTGAGCGGGTGATTTGACCAATCTCTTTAAGGGGATGAATGGTTCCTATTTCATTGTTTGCGGCCATCAATGTGACCAAAATTGTTTTATCTGTAATGGCATCTTCTATTTGTTGCAGATCAACACAACCATATTTATCCACATCCAAGTAGGTGATTTCATAACCATTTTGTTCCAGATAGTGACACATATCCAAAACGGCCTTATGCTCTGTCGGTGCGGTTATGATATGATTCCCTTTTTCCTTATGGAATTCCGCGGCTCCATGAATCGCAAGGTTATCTGATTCCGTTGCACCACTTGTAAAAATGATTTCTTTCCCAGTAGCGCCTATAATAGAGCCGATCTCTTCTCTTGACCGCTCGACAGATTCTTCTGCTTTCCATCCAAAAGCATGATTCCGACTCGCCGCATTGCCAAACGTTTCAGTAAAATAAGGCATCATAGCTTCCAACACCCGTGGATCCATCGGGGTGGTTGCATTGTAATCAAGATAAATAGGCAACTTCATCGTCATTTCTCCTAGAACAGTTGAATTGGGGGTGTGTGGTGATTTGATCAAGAGTTAGTGACTCCATAAATTCTTCAATACGCGAATGCAGCGCTTGCAAAGGATTACGAGTTGGGCACCAGGAGGAAATTTTACATCCATCGTCGTCATGTGCACACTCCACTAAACTGAATTGAGAGTCGGTGATTCTGACAATGGAGGCTAACGTTAACTCCGATGGTACCTTTGCCAAACGGTATCCACCTTGTTGTCCTCGTTTAGACTCGATTATACCCGCTGACGCCAATTGCTTTAAAATATTGGCAACCATCGGCTGAGGAAGGTGATAACGGCATGCCATTTCTTGAGCACTGGCAGGACTTTCTGAAGTCGCTAAATAGCTCAACAAAATGATGGCATAATCTGTTTTTTTCGATAGTCGTAGCACTGAATTCTTTTATTTGAGTTGACAAAAGTGAATCCTACCACTGATGGATGATGAGTCATAACCCACTCTGAATACAGATCATTTATTTGATTTTTGAAATAGCACTTATTAAGTCCTATTTCAACGAAAAAAAGGGAGTTCTTGTGTAGCCCGCTTCTTTTATAAAAAAGGGCTTGCGTTTCTCTGCAATAATTTTTAGTAATACGGTTTTTCGCTTCTAAGCAAATGAGGGCGATTAGCTCAGCTGGGAGAGCGGCGGCCTTACAAGCCGTAGGTCACAAGTTCGATCCTTGTATCGCCCACCACGCTCATTGCGGGGTCGTAGTTAAGTTGGTTATAACGCCGGCCTGTCACGCCGGAGGCCGCGGGTTCAAGTCCCGTCGACCCCGCCACCCGCATTTACTGGCCTCCCGCCGATTTTTAAGTTCCCAATTTTCCTAAATTTTCATCGCTACCCAGCACTATACCCAGCAGACACATAGCAAATTTTTTGCCTTCCTCTGAGCCATTCCTCACTTTTCTCCGATACAATTTTCCTCTCAAATACTCACTTGCTTGCTGACGCCTTGAGTTCATTTTCTAGCTCGGCGACTTCTTGATCGCGACGGTGATAGCTCATCTCCTCCACCAAGCCTTTCCCCAATTTCCACCGCTCCCGCGCTGCTTCAGTTTTCCCCTCAGCGAGATGGAGCCGCGCCGCCTCTAAAGCGCAATCCGCCAAAAAGAGCCGCATCTCCCCGCGCTCGGCAATCTCTTCTGCCTCACCGAGATCGTGCCACGCCTCGTCAAACTTTCGCCGAGACCGCAACAAGGCCGCACGCGCAAGCAATCCACGAGGCAGATAATCGTGCCGTCCCGCCTGTCGCAAACCGGCCACTGCCACATCCAACTCCGTCTGGGCTATGGTGAAATCCGGCTCGGCCTCGGCTGCCGCCTCCTGCCATGCCGCCCGGCCCAACGACAAGTGGTCCAGCGACATGTCGAGCAGCCACCCAGCTTCGGTCACCCATTTCAAAGTCTGCGTCGCCCGCTCCCGCACCGCTGCTGTCTCCCCCTGGCTCAGCAGCAAATCGCTGTAGTGGCCTAATGCAAGTGGACAGTTCCGAGGGAGTGTTATTTTCCTCGTGAACCACGAGGTCTTTTAAAGTTTGAGTCATGCACCGTATGTGGTC
>JANQJU010000082.1 GCA_028281495.1 SAR324 cluster bacterium | reverse complement strand
GAACCGAAAGCGGGCCTTGTCGCAGCCAAGACAACTGGGCGACACCTGAAGGGAAAATGGAGAAACCAAACGGGAAAACCTAAACTTGATGACATTGCGTGCGCGCGGGGATACAACAGCCGGAAAAATGGAAGTGTTTTGCGCTAAGGCAAATGGCCCGTGCGCGCGGGGATACAACGTGGCTATTGTTGGCAAAACAACCCTTTTGCATAAATGGCCCGTGCGCGCGGGGATACAACATCATTGATTCAATAATAAGCAGATCCCAATGCAAATGGCCCGTGCGCGCGGGGATACAACGAACCCAGGATTTTCCTAGTTCAAAATTCTCTCAAATGGCCCGTGCGCGCGGGGATACAACACCCTCCTTCATATATTTCAAATCTGAGGGCGCAAATGGCCCGTGCGCGCGGGGATACAACGTACTGCTGAACCGTTTCTTGAATCCTGGCCAGAAATGGCCCGTGCGCGCGGGGATACAACAGTGTAGTGAGCCACAGGCCCCAAAGATTGGGCAATGGCCCGTGCGCGCGGGGATACAACTCACGAATCAATGATGTTTCCTCGACTGTACCCCAATGGCCCGTGCGCGCGGGGATACAACTTTATTGTCGATTTTTTCACCATCAATCCACACAAATGGCCCGTGCGCGCGGGGATACAACAGTGCAATTCTCCTGTCCTCACATCCCTGACTCAAATGGCCCGTGCGCGCGGGGATACAACGCTGTTAAAGATTGATAGCTCGCTGAATTTTGCAAATGGCCCGTGCGCGCGGGGATACAACCAGTGAGTTTCGCTCAATAATGGTTGGCGTGGCAAATGGCCCGTGCGCGCGGGGATACAACGTCGTAACCCTTCAGAATTCCGAAGCCATTTCAAAATGGCCCGTGCGCGCGGGGATTTTGTGTGGCTTTATTTCCTTCACTTTCCTTTATATTACTTAACTGGATAACATCAGTTATTTAACTAGAATTGACTTACCCTGGTTTCCCTCAAACCCCTTGAATTTCAGAGCTTTATGTGACGCATATGGTGACGTAAAATATTTGATGGCCTCTTAAAAAACACCGGATTGTGGGTCACAAGTGGTGTCAGACTTAGAGGCCTGCCAATGGTATTCTCATTTACGGAATGAAGCGTTGGTAACCAGTTTCCGTTAGTAGATAGGTTTCAATACAATCGAACAAAAACAGAGGTGTCACATTTTTAAATAGTGGAAAAGTTCATGTCCAAATACTTTAATACCGAAGGACCCTGTGTTGTTGGCGAACATTACATGTTACCTCCCCAAGGGCGCTTGCAAGGATTAAAGGCAATCATTGATGCCAAACGATATTTCGTCATCCATGCAGCACGTCAGTCGGGCAAAACCACACTGCTGCATGATTTATGGAAAGAACTAAATAATGCTGGGGACTATTACTGTCTCTATTGCTCTTTAGAAACGCTGGACTCCATTCACGATACCAACACTGGTGTTCGGTATATTTTGAATTCGCTCGCATCAGAATTGAAATTCGATCCCTATTTCCCTGCCGACATCTTTCCTCAAGATTTAGACCTAACCCGGACCAATACCGTGCTCGGGGACGCGCTTCGAATGATCTGTAATCAATTGGACAGGCCATTAGTCATTTTGTTTGATGAAGTGGATTGTTTATCCGAAGAGGTGTTGATCTCCTTCTTGAGGCAAGTGCGACTCGGTTATGTAAATCGGAGCAGAATGCCCTTTGTGCATTCCTTGGCTTTAGTAGGAATGCGGAATATTCGAGACTTTCAAGGAAAAATCCGAGGTGATCTAGAAACGTTGAAATCTGCCAGCCCCTTCAACATTGTTACCCGAGCAAAAACACTGCGTAATTTTACTCAGATTGAAATCATGCAGTTGTTGAAGCAACATGGCGATGCAACAGGGCAGCAGTTTTCCGAAGCGGTGGTTCAAACAATTTTTGTCAACACCCAAGGTCAACCATGGTTAGTCAATGCCATCGCTCAGGAAGTTGTGGAACGTCTCCTTCCCGAAGAGGAATCTCGTATTCAACAAGAGCATGTGGAAAAGGCCATTCAAACAATCATTCAAAATCGGGATACCCACGTCGAAAGTCTTCTAAAACATCTTCGGGAAAAGCGGGTTCAACGAATCATCGAACCTTTAATACTCGGTGAATCAATTAACCGAGATCCGTTGAATGACGACTATTCATTCGTTCTAGATCTGGGTTTGATTCGCGTGGATGAGCAAAAAAAAGTGGTGCCTGCCAATCCCATTTACGCTGAGGTGATGCTTCGTGTGCTGAGCGATTCAGCTCAAAACTCGATGATTGAAAATGACTATCCACCGGATGCCACGGCTTAAGACACTCAAGGACGATTGGACATGAAACGGTTATTGACGGACTTCCAGACCTTTTGGCGACAAAACAGCGAGATTTGGGTGGAACGATTTGAATACAAGGAAGCTGCCCCCCATTTGTTGTTGCAAGCGTTCTTGCAGAAGGTTGTTAACGGAGGTGGACAGTTGGTGCGCGAGATGGCGCTGGGCAAGCAACGATTGGATTTGTGCTTACATTATCGAGGGAATGCTTATCCGATGGAAATCAAAATCCGCTATTCTGACAATAAAGTCGAAGAAGGAATCTCCCAATTGGCAGGATATATGGACCGATTGGGAATTGATGAAGGGTGGTTGTTAGTATTTGATCGGCGGAAAAATGTGGATTGGGAAACTAAAATTTTTTGGAAAACCAAAACGTTCAACCAAAAGACCATTCATGTTATCGGAGGGTAAGAGACATTGGCTACCAACCTTGGATTTGAAGCATGTCAATGATAAATGGCGAATCTACTGAGAAGTATCCCGTTCATTATGCCAGTCTTGGAACACATGATTCGTGGAGTGTGTCGTTTAAAGATAGTAAAGGGGGTAGTTGGAGGAATGTTTACTGGGCCAAAAAGTACCAAGGTGACAAAAAGCATAAATGGTTCAGGAATCTTTTTTTTTCAGTAGCAAATCAGTTCGAATAATTTATTGTCCCATTTTATTTGGATGCTCGGGATCTTAAAAAGGAATGGTTCGACCTTGGGTGTCAATGAATCTTTGGAGGTAATCAGCCCCGTGGTGTTCTTCAACACGCTGCAAGAGATCCTGGATGATCTGGGCAATTTCTCGTGCGGAAAGGGCATTTTTGACGGATTTGCTCAGCACCAGCCGACCGGAGAACATGTAGTCACCGGATTGTTCTTGGGGCTGGAGGGTCCAATGTGGGAAGGGATTCATAATGGGTGGGGTTAAGTGACCACGTCATTATGAAAGGTTGGGAAGGGAATTGCTCCTTAAAAATCGCTTAAAATCGTATCAGTTGTTTTGTTTATTGGGGTTATAGGGAACAAGGATGCCTTCAAGCATAGGAAAATGTTTGGCATTGAGAGAAACCAACTCCAAACTGAGCACAGTTGCGGTGGCTGCTATCAAGGCATCTCCGAGACGAACGCCATGACTTTTCTGGTATTGGTTCAAATATTCTCCAGCCTGCAACGCGATCTTTTCATTCACAGCCACGGTTTGGGAACCGTCGATAAATGCCTGAAGAGTACGACGCTCAGACTCCCGAACTCTGGCATACAACTCGGAAACGGTGATAACAGAAATGACAGGCCGATCCTCCAGTTCACTAAAAAACTGAATAGCTTCTGACCGCTCTTTCAAGAAATCGATGACTATGTTCGTGTCAATAATCATTGTGGAGCACTATCAAATACATGGCGATCCAACGAATCGCGAACTGCTTCAAAATCGGGTAAGTCCGTTCGATCTTTCCACAATCCTTTAGCCTGCATAATCTTTTGTTTCCATTCAGGCATCTCATCCTCTGAGGAAGTCGGGAGAGGAGCTGATTCACTTTCCACCTTTTGAACTTCTTTAAAAAGTATATTCAGTTTTTCGTCAGATGAAAGCGTTGAATAATTGTCAGGGATCGTAACAGTTACCTGCATAGGGCCTCGTTGTAGGGTTGCTTTAGACATGAATTAGGATTTAACCGCGAGTCAATGATACATTTTTTGGCAATGTGAATCAAACCTGTCTCAATTTTGATTTTGAGATCAATTCCTCATTCAATACCCTTAGATTACCGCTACTTAGAATCCCGAAGAGATCTCTGGGCTGCTTACGATAAAAGCTTTCCTCACGCTTACCATTGGAGTGCTGCCAAGAAGCATGGACAAACTAATCACATTGAACGGTTCAATGGCACTTTGAGGCAAAAATTGGGGAGGTTGACCCGAAAAACGCTCTCGTTTTCAAAGAAAAAGGAGGCGTTAGTTTATTCCTTAAAACTCTTTCTTTGGAATTACAATTTGGCTGTGAAATCTTCAAACTGGCCAAAAGCGTGTCGTATCTGATATCAGGGAGTTTCCTGGTTTGATGTGTGCCTCGAAGGGGGAAGGTTTCCGAGGTACCTTGAATACAAGTGGCACCAAAGTTGTAGTGTGGGATGAAACGGGGCGATTCTGGATTCGAAATGTTCCAGAAAATTATTAAATCAAGGGCTGCTGACCGTCAAAGTTGAACTTTTCTATCGATACAACAGAGATAATGGGAATGTTGGAGAGTGTTTGAAATGAGCAGCCTCTAACTTAATGGAGTAGTACTAGATGACTCAAAAATGTAAACCTCTTTCATGGAGATGCAACGCTTCATGACAAATCTGCATCACTCCCATCCAATCCAATGGTTGTCGGCTTGGGCTTTTGGAGCTATAAGTGGACCGCTTGATCACTGAGGGAATTTGGGAAAGTACGGTTTTGAGAACCGTGACGATTGAGCAACACTTCATGATGGAGAATTAATGATGGAAACACAGAATTTAGGAAATTCCGACTTAGCGATCACTCGGATAGGATTAGGCGCTTGGGCCATTGGCGGATCGTGGCAATGGGGCTGGGGGAGTCAGGAAGACCAAGACTCCATTGCCACCTTGCATCAAGCCTTGGATGCCGGGATCAATTGGATCGACACCGCACCCGTGTATGGCTTGGGCCATTCGGAAACCGTGATTGGGCAGATGCTCAAAGAGCGTTCCAACAAGCCGTATATTTTCACCAAATGTTCGTTTGTATGGGATGACCAACAAGAAATCAACACCACCTTGAAAGCAGCCTCCGTTCGGCAGGAGGTGGAAGACAGCCTCCAGCGGTTGGGGGTGGATGTGATCGACTTGTATCAGATCCATTGGCCCAATCCCGAACCTGAGATCGAAGAAGGTTGGGAAACGCTGGCCCAACTCAAGCAGGAAGGCAAGGTGCGGTATATTGGATTGTCCAATTTCAATCCAGCGCAAATGGATCGACTCGCAGCAATCGCGCCGATCACGTCATTGCAACCCCCATATTCCTTGGTCAAACGGGAAGTGGAAACGGAGATTCTGCCGTACTGCGAGCAACACAACATCGGTGTGATTGCATACTCGCCCATGGGATCGGGGTTGTTGTCTGGAAAAATGACTCAAGAACGGATGGCCAACCTCGCTGAAGACGATTGGCGTCGCAAAGACAATGAATTCCAAGAACCTCGCTTGAGCCGCAATTTGGAACTGGTCGAGGTGCTCCGAACGATTGGTGAGAAACACGGCTGTGGCCCCGCAGCCGTCGCGATTGCTTGGGTTTGCGGAAATTCGGCAGTCACCGGGGCCATTGTAGGAATGCGTCGTCCCGATCAAGTGGAAGGGGTGATGCAAGCTGCGAACTTGCACTTGGATCCAGACGACTTGAGCCGGATTCACGATTTTTTAGAACAGCATCCTTAATCCTGGGGGCCGTTGGAAGCCACTCGTGACGTGTGGGCTTCAAACGCAACCCAAGGCATAAAAAACAAAAGGCCGACATAAATCTAGGAATGAGCTTGATTTTCTCTGAGTTAAGGAGTTTGACTACGATTTTTTAAGGACACATGGGCATAGGCATCATGCTCTCAGGCATCATGTGTCCCAACCATCCATGTCTCTCATACATCTCAGAGGAAACGATGTTTGATTTTGTCGGCTTACACGAACAAGCCAAGGAAAAACTACAGGCACTTCACCCTGCATTCCTACGTTTGCGGGATCAAGGAATTCAAAAGCAAATGCTCATTGGCGACCGAGACAGTCAAACGGTCGTGACTTACCCTCCGAGTCATAAACAACACGCCGTTGTGGAAACGGATGTGTATTCCAATCCGCTCCATTTGCGAAAACGCAATACCTTATATCTTCATGTTCCCTTCTGCGACAAAATTTGCCAATACTGCGCCTACCAGCGAACCGCCAAAGGCCCCGAAGATCCTCGGATTGACCACTATGTGGATCTTGTACAAAAAGAAACGCAACTGTTAGCCTCTGCCAATCACAAAGAAAAAATTCAGGTGGAATCCATCTATATTGGGGGAGGAACGCCAACGATATTATCGGAGCAAAACTTGGAAAAACTGCTCCAGATGTTGGATAAACATTTTGAGTTGGTCGCTGGAGGCGAATTCAGTTTGGAAGGCAGTCCAGCCACCATCACCGAAGGCAAGGTTCGGCAGGCCATGCAATATGGGGTCAACCGCATCAGCATCGGAGTGGAAGCCTTTGATGACCATATGTTGAAGGTGATGGGGCGAGAAGTCGACAATCGAGAACGCGTGTTTGCTGCCTTGGCAGCGATCCGGTCGGCGGGTATTTCCAACATCGACATTGATTTGATTCGAGGGTTCACCGGTTTTTATCGAAACCAAATCGTTCGACAAACCCCTCAAGATGTGGTCACGGATCTTTTAGGGATCCAGGAGTTGGAAATTCCATCGGTCACCAGCTACCAACACATCGTGAAACCCAAATCATTGGGTTATAAAAAGCGTCAGAAATTCAATTTCATTCCTGAAGAAAAGTTGTTGCTACACATGATGTTCAACATGGGCATGGAACAGATGGGGTATCAGCAACACCCCATCGATTTCCATCACAAAACCCAAGAACACGTTTACAAGCATCAGGTTTACAAATGGGGGGACATGACCAATCAAATCGCCTTGGGTCCCAGTGCGTATGGTTATCTCAACGATACTCAGTTCACCAACCACTTTGGAGCGGATTACGAAGCTGCCATTCAACAAGGAAAACTTCCGGTGGCGAGCCAGCTCAAACTTTCTAAAGAAGAGGTCATGCGACGGAAATTTGTATTTGGGATGAAAACAGGCGTCTCGCGTGCAGAATTTGAACAGCATTATGGCATCAACCCCTTGGAAACCTCAGCCCGAGACACACTGCACACCCTAGAAGAGGCTGGCGGACTCGAAATCACCCCGTCTCACATCCGCTTGACTGAAGTAGGACGCTTGTTTGCTGACTGGATTCAAATGTGTTTTTATTCCGATGCCCATCAACGGACTCCTCAGGATACGCCACCGCCTCTCAGCAATTAGCAACCCCCTCTGCAACAATGGATCTCGATGGCTCAAAATTCTTCCCAGACAGACGATAGCGTTGGATGGAATGGGACTTCCAACTATATCGACGAACTGAAAAAAACAGTGAAACGTTTCGGCAATCGAGTGGCCATTCACTGTGAAGACACCTGCGTGACCTACCACCAATTGGATGAATGGAGCGACCGACGGGCCGCCTATCTGCGTGACCGCGGTATCACCACGGGTACACGAGTGGGGGTTTGGGTCCGCCGGAACATCGAAACCGTCCTGAACATTCTCAGCGTGTTGAAAGCGGGTGGGATCTACATTCCAATCGACCCCAAGCTCCCTGAATCCCGCCTCCAATTTATAATTGACGACGTGAACATTGCCTTGGTTTTGATCGAAAGTGACCAACGCTCCCAATTTTCTGCCAATTCCCAACTCTGCCTCTCTCCTGAAACGGGGTCGCGCCTTGCCGACTCCTCACAGAATTTACCGGTCCCGGAGGCTCGGGAAGTCGTGCTGCCTTCTCCGGGGCTGTCGGACTTGGCCTATATCCTTTACACATCAGGCACAACAGGTCAGCCGAAGGGGGTTCAAGTCACTCATCGCAGTTTGGTGCAGTATGCATTTGCGCTCAATCAGTCTTTGCACATTTCCGAAACCGACATCTATTTGCACACGGCTTCCTTGTCCTTCACCGGTTCGATCCGTCAACTCTTCCTTCCTCTGGTTTGTGGAGCCACCCTCGTGATGGCGAGCTATGAACAAATCATGTCGCCACTGAACCTAGCCCAATTGATTGCGCAACATCGCGTGACTGTTTTGGATCTCATCCCTTCTTATTTAGAACGGTATCTGGAAACCTGCCTTCCTCTCGACCGCTCGTCAGAACTGCACACGGCCAACCGCTCTGTGCGGATGGTGTTGTGTGCGAGCGAATCACTCACCTTTTTCATCTTTAAACACTGGAACCGCGTTTTCGGGCCACAACCCCAATTGGTCAATATGTACGGGCAAACGGAAACAATCGGGATTGCGTCCACCTATCATTTTCCTGAAGTCACAGAACACATCGCGTTCCCGTTGCCGATTGGTCGTCCGATTTCCGGAAACCGCATGTATGTTTTGGACGAACATGCGGTTGAGGTGCCCTTGGAGCAAAGGGGGGAAATCTTTGTGGGGGGGAATCTGTTTGCCGGGTATACCGGGGACTCGGCCTTGACCGAGGAAAAGGTCATCCTATTCCGCGATCCCAACACGGGGACTCCCCTTCGGCTCTACCGGACTCAAGACTTGGGGTATCGCGACGCCCACGGCACGATTTATCATGTTGGCAGGAGCGACGACCGCATCAAAATCAATGGGTTTCGTGTGGACTTAAAGGAAATTGAACAAGCCCTCAATCGTCATGAGGCCATTCAAAAGTCAGTGGTTGTGGTGAAGGAGATCCACGAGTCTAAACACGTGATCGCTTATGTATTAGCGCAGGCGTCAGCGATACCATCGGATTCTCAATTGAAGGTTTATTTGCGAGAATTGCTACCCGAATATTTCATTCCCCAGCGCATCCAGGTGCTCGACCGATTTCCGCAATCCATCAACGGAAAAATTGACCGACGAGCACTCCGACAGATGAATCTTGAAGAAGACTTGAACACCGATACCTGGACTGCTGAAGAACAGCAAATGCGTCAGATTTGGGCCGAAGTGCTCCCGGTGTCTTCTGTCGGTCGCCACGATAATTTTTTAGATTTGGGTGGCAATTCCATCTTAGGTTTACAAGTCCTCAACCGCCTTTACGATGTGTCTCAAGTGCGATTGTCGTGGACCGACCTATTCACCCACCCCACAATCCACGAACTCGCCACCCTGATTCAAACTCGCCAACACGAATCCTTGTTGGACGAAGACGACGAACCTCAATTGATCCCGCGAGCGTCTTATGAAGTCTGAGGCAGAAACTCAAGCCGCGCCCCTTTCCTTTTCTCAGGAACGATTGTGGTTTCTCAATGAACTGGAAGGTCCTTCTGCCACTTACAACGTGCTCCATGCGTTTTCGGTACAGGGACCGTTGAATCGCTCTTGTTTGCAACAAGCCTTTGCTGCTTTGATCGAACGTCATGAGATGTTGCGCACCACCTTTCGGACTAAAAACGGGAAGCCCCTTCAGGTCGTCCATCGTTCGCTCTCTTGGAAGCCTCGATCGGTCGACTTGTGTGGCCTTTCGCAATCCCAACAAGAAGAAGAAAGACAACGCGTTCTCACCCAAGAAGCGGCCCAACCTTTTGATTTCACGCAAGGTCCTTTATGGCGGGCCTCTCTGATCTCGCTGGTGGACAATCACTTTTGGCTGCTAGTCACATTGCATCATATCATCACCGACGGTTGGTCGACGGGTGTGCTCTTTCACGAGTTGCAACAGCACTACGAAGCCTCCCTGTACCAGCACCCCGCCCGTGTGTCGGCGCTGCCGGTACAATATGCCGATTTCGCCTCTTGGCAACATCAATGGTTGCAAGGGAAACGATTGAACCGCCTATTGAGCTATTGGCAAAAGCAATTGGCGGGGTGTCCCCCCGTTTTGGCACTCCCCACCGACCATCCTCGTCCAGCAGTGCAACGATTTCAAGGGGCGGCATATTCCTTTGAATTGGACACAGACCGGATTCAGGCAATCGAGACGCTGGGCCGTCAAGAGGGATGCACGCTGTTCATGACCTTGTTGACCGTTTTCAACATTTTACTCCACCGCATCAGCCGGCAAGACTCCATTCTCGTCGGCACCCCCACTGCCAATCGTCAACGCCGAGAAATCGAACCGTTGATTGGATGTTTTGTGAATACGCTGGTGCTGCGCACTCAGTTTTCGGGAAACCCTGAATTTTCCGAGCTGCTTCGCCAAGTTCGTCAGACCTGTTTGGGCGCCTATGAGCACCAAGATTTGCCCTTTGAAAAGTTGGTCGAAGTCCTTCAGCCTGAACGAAGTCTGAGTCATTCTCCCTTGTTTCAGGTCTTCTTTGTGTTGCAACACACGCCCAAAAATCCATTACAGCTTCCGAATGTGACCGTTCAACGCATCGACACCACTCCTTCGGTCTCCCTTTTTGATCTCACCCTCACCCTCACCGAAACAAAATCAGGTTTGCAGGGAACCTGGACCTACGACACCGATCTGTTCGATTCCACCACCGTGGAACGTCTGGCCCAGCATTTCGATATCTTGTTGGAAAGCATCACGCAGAATCCTCAAGGCCGGGTGATGGAATTCCCACTTTTATCCCCCAAAGCACGACATCAAATCCTTGTGGACTGGAATCAAACCCAAGCGGATTTTTCTCAAGAACTGTGTGTCCATCACCTGTTCGAAGCGCAGGCGGCTCGCACTCCACATGCGGTTGCGGTCACCTTCGAAAGCCACACAATCAGTTATCAAGCACTGAACACTCGGGCCAATCAACTGGCCGCTTATTTACAAAAAAAGGGGGCGGGTCCGGATGGATTGGTGGGCTTGTGTGTAGAACGTTCGATAGAGATGGTGGTGGGATTGCTGGGCATTCTCAAAGCTGGGGCGGCGTATGTGCCGTTCGATCCCACCAACCCACCGGAGCGGTTAGCCTTCATGTCTACAGATGCGGGGATTCGTCTGCTGGTGACCCAACAGGCGCTCACTGAATGTTTCCCGGATTTTCCTCATCCTCGGGCCGATTTGGATACCGATTGGGAACTCATTGCTCAAGAGCCCCCCACCCCTGCTCAAGAACCCCCCACCTCTGTTCAGAGCAAGGTCACTCCAGATCATTTGGCGTACACAATTTACACCTCAGGATCGACCGGTCGTCCAAAAGGAGTTCTCATTGAACACCGGAGTTTGGTCAACTTGATCGAGTACCTCATTCGCACCTTTGAAATGAAATCGGAGGAGCATGTCCTCCAATTTGCCTCCTTGGGTTTTGATGTGGCAACGTCCTACATTCTGATGTCCTTGTGTTCGGGGGCCACGCTCCATTTGGCATCGCGAGAATCCCTCTTTTCAGTAGAAGGATTGCTACACATTTTACGGGAGCAAAAAATCAGCTATGTGCAATTGCCGCCCTCAGTGCTGAGGATGTTGCCAGTGGAAGCACTCCCTCATTTGAAAATCCTCAGTGTGGGCGGTGAAGAGTGTCCTGCAGAAATCATGGAAACGTGGTCAAAAGGACGCCGCTTCTTCAACATCTATGGACCAACGGAGGCCACTGTCAATGCGACGATGTGGGAATACGTGAATACAGGGCAACGACCACCCATTGGTCGTCCGATGAGCAACACGCAAATTTACCTTCTCGATCCGATGGGCCAACCCGTTCCCATCGGCGTGCCCGGAGAATTGCACATCGGGGGCGTGGGATTGGCACGCGGATATCACAATCGCCCGGACCTCACCCAAGCTAAATTCATCCCCAATCCGTTTGCTCCGGAATCCAGTGCGCGTCTGTACAAAACCGGAGACCTGGCAAAGTATCGTCCGGATGGCACTATCGAATTTCTGGGACGACTGGACCACCAAGTCAAACTTCGAGGCTTTCGCATCGAATTGGGAGAAGTGGAAACCGTGCTCAACCACCACCCTCGTTTGCGAGAATCGGTGGTGATTGTTCGACAAGTCGATCCGCATGAAAAACAAATGGTGGCCTACCTCGTTCCTCATGCCGAGGCTCCTTCAACGGCAGAGCTGAGAGCGTTTTTAGAAAAACAATTGCCGCATTATATGATTCCCAATCGGTTTGTCTTCTTAGAAAAACTGCCTTTGAATTCCAATGGCAAATTGGACCGCTTGGCTTTGCCTGCCCCTCCACAGGAAAACACTCATCATGAAACGGATTTCATCCATCCGAGAGACACTGTGGAATTGCAATTGGCCCAAATTTGGTCGGAGGTCCTCAAAATTTATCCGTTGAGCATCCGGGACAACTTTTTTGAACGAGGAGGCCATTCACTCTCTGCGGTCCAGATGGTCGCCCAAGTGCAAAAACACTTCGATCAAACGGTGCCTTTGGCCGCCGTGTTCCAAGCGCCCACTGTGGAACAATTCGCGGCGAGGCTGCGGCAAGGGTTTCACACCCCGTCTATTGTGGTTCCGCTTCAACCCGAAGGCACGCGGTCCCCGTTTTTCTGTGTTCATCCGGTGGGCGGTCATGTGTTTTGTTATGCGGATTTGGCTCACCATTTGGCCGATCATTTACCGTCCGAACCGGCATCCCGTTGTCCTGTATATGGTTTACAATCACCGCTACTGCACCAGGAGCAAGACCGCCCCAAATCTCTGATTGAGCTGGCAATCCATTACATCCAGGCAATCCGGAGCGTTCGTCCTACCGGGCCATATTCCTTGGGGGGATGGTCGTTTGGAGGAACCGTCGCGTATGAAATGGCACGTCAACTGGTGGCTGGAGGCGAGGTGGTCGATTGCTTGGTCTTGATGGATAGCTTCCCCTTCACCACAGTGGAAGGCTCCCATCCATTGGACCTCGATGCGGCCGAACTGGCATTGCGGTTTGTTCAAGACCTGCATGCCGTCTCGCAGAGACATTCCTTGGTTTCTGTCGAGACGTTGAGGCAACTTCCAACCGAAAAGCACCTGCCCTTTTTGTTTGAGCACGCTCAACACGAACAACTCTTACCGCCTGATATTGGGATGCGTTATTGGGAACGACTCTTCCAGGTTTTCCGTTCCCACTGGCAACTGGCTCGGCATTACGAGCCGTCTGCTTACTCGGGAAGAACGATTTTGTTTGCTGCCCAAGACAAACACCGGAAGCTTTCTCAAGATCCTTCTTATGGCTGGAAACCTTATTTGAGGGACAACTTGGAAATTCACGAAGTTTCAGGCACTCATTATTCGATCCTTCATCCTCCTCAAGTCCAAGAAATCACTGATTTGCTGCAAAGGATTTTATGATCAGCTTAACTGCCATTGCCGTCGTCGGAGGCTCACTTTTTGTGTGCTCTAAAGTGATTGAAAAGTTGGAAGCCCGCAAACGCAAACGTCGTCAAAAATCAGCTCCAACTTCACAAATACAAACATTTTCGTACGAAGGTTCTCAACCGGTTCTCGTTGAAGATCGTGTCCCCGTGGAGCCATCGAAACATGAAGTGTCGAAATCTCCCCGCCGCGCGTTGAGTAAAAATGAACGAGAGGTTCGGAAAAATATGATCGCGGCAGTGGCCTCGCTTGGATTGGCCATCGGCGGTTTTTTCGTGTTCACTCCCTTGGCCGTGCTCAGCGTGATTCCCTTTTTTTGGGTTCGCCGGGACGTGTTCACTAATGCTTACCGGGCTTGGAAATATGAAAACCGATTCACAGTGGATACCCTGGCGGCCATTGCGTTTCCCGTATGCATTTTTGAGGGGTATTTTGTGATGTGTGGAGTGATTGCCACTACCTACTGTGTCTCCCGAATGCTCGTGCTCAAGGTCAAAGACGATTCTCGACAAAAATTGGTCGATATCTGGCAGATCCAACCCAAGTTTGTGTATTGCTACATCAACGGAGTGGAAGTGGAGAAACCCCTGAAAGAGATTCAAATCGGAGAAACTGTCCTGGTGCATCCTGGTGCGGTGGTTCCGGTTGACGGGGTGGTTGTGGAAGGAACGGCCACGGTGGACCAACACATGCTGACCGGAGAATCCCAACTCGTTCACAAAGGCGAAGGGGATCGGGTTTATGCGGCAACAGTTTCAGTTGCAGGAAACATCCTCATTCGAGTGGAAAAGACCGGTCAAGAAACCACAGTGGCGCAGATCACCCAAGTCCTCAATAAGACGATTGAATACAAAACCGGCAAACAAATATGGGCAGAAGAAATCACAGATCAAACCGTATTGCCCACCTTGATGATCAGTGCGTTGGGGCTTCCATATTTGGGTCCGGCAGGGGCCGCGACCGTCCTCTATTCTCATTTCAACACACGCATGATCACTATGGGATCCCTGAGCATGCTGAGTTATTTCAATTTGGCATCTCAACAAGGGCTGCTCATCAAAGACGGCCGGTCGTTCGAATTGATCAATAAGGTGGATACCATCATTTTTGATAAAACCGGAACGCTCACCCATGAGCAACCTACCGTGGGAAAAATCCATGCCTATGACGGATATTCTGAACAAACCATTCTCGCCTATGCCGTTTCTGCCGAAAGCAAACAAACCCATCCCATCGCTCGTGCCATTCAAGAAGCAGCGGCCTGTCAAGGTCTCACGCCGCATCCCATCCAGAATCCGGAATACGAAATCGGCTATGGACTCACCGCCACCATCCAAGGCACTTTGGTTCGCGTGGGCAGCGAACGATTGATGCGACTCCATGATATCTCGATCCCCTTTCCCATCCAGCACGCCCAACAACGTTGCCACGAACAAGGCTTTTCCCTGGTGATGGTGGCGATTGAAGACCGGGTGGTGGGTGGCATTGAGCTGCACCCCTCGATCCGCTCCGAAGCCAACAACATTGTCAAAAACCTACGACAACGGGGGATTCAATCCATCATCATCATTTCAGGAGATCATCCGGTTCCCACTCAACATTTAGCGGAACAACTGGGAGTCGATGAGTACTTTGCCGAAGTGTTGCCAGAACAGAAAGCCGACCTCATTGCCGAGCTTCAACAAGAAGGGAAAGTGGTTTGTTTTGTGGGAGACGGCATTAACGATTCCATTGCTTTGAAAAAAGCCCATGTGTCCATCTCATTGAAGGGAGCTTCCACCATCGCCCAAGATACGGCTCAAATCATCTTGATGAACCAAAGCTTGGAGAAACTCGACTCATTGTTTGATTTGGCAGATGAAATGTCTTCCAACATGAAAATGACCTTTGGCGTGACCATGCTCCCCTTTCTCCTCAGTGTGGGAGGTGTGTTTCTACTCTATACCGGAATCTTTCATGCCGTCATCTTAGGACAGATCGGCGTGTATGGTGGGTTGGCGAGTGTGGCCTGGCCTCGCATCAAACGAAAATTGGCCGAACGAAAACAAAAGAAGCAACAGCAATTGCTGGCCTACGAACCCATAGCAGCCCCATTGCCCCCAATCACCACCAACCTCAATTTGCCCGGAGACCTATGAAACCTTTAATCTGGATTTTAGGGTGTTGGGGACTCCTGGGCCTCTTGTCCGCGCAGGCGCAAACACAGATCGTCTTAGCAGGCATGGACGATCCCTTAAGTCACACCTCGGTGAAGGTGATGGAAGAGGCCTATGGCCAGATTGGGATTGAGGTGATTTATGTGCCATATCCTCCGTTTCGCGGATTGAAAGTCGCGAATCAGGGCATCGTGGATGGGGAGGTCAGTCGGGTTCCGAATTTGCAGAAGCAGTACACCAACTTGCGCATGATTTCGGTACCCGTCAATTTATTGGAGATGGTGTTGTTCACTCGGCTCCCTGATTTCGAGTTCGAATCATTAGACCAATTGAAGCCCTATACCATCGGCATTCAACGAGGCATTAAAATCGAAGAACGGTTCACCCAAGGTTTGCAAAGTGTTCCGGTTTCCAATGCGTCTCAGAAATTTTTCATGCTAGAGCGGGGACGTGTGGATTTTATCATCGAGTCCCGTCTGCTGGGGCAGGCCCGTCTTCGGGAATTTCCCATTGAAAACGCCCGTATTTTAGACAAAGCCTTGATAAAAACCGATTTGTTTCACTATTTGCATAAAAGAAACGAACATTTGATCGCACCGCTGACCCAAGCCTTGCAACGGATGCAAGCGTTGGGTCGCATCACCGAAATCCGCCAGCAGATGTTTGCAAAATACCAGTAACCTCCGGTCCTCCATGCGTCTCCGCATCTTTCTGTGTTCACTTTTGAAGTGAGGTCGTCCCGATGAAAACGAAACTCACCTTTCAACTGATTTTTTACATTCTGCTCAGCAGTTTGGTGATCACTTTGGTCATCACCGCCGTGCAACTGTATTTCGACTACAAACAAGAAATCGCGGCGATTGAAGAACAACGTCTCCAGGTAGAAACCAGCTACTTGCCCACATTGATCAATCAGTTGTGGGTGGGAGATTTTTCGATTTTGCAGTTGCAGTTGGATGGCATCAGCCGACTCCCCTATGTGCGGTATGTGGCACTCGATCACAAAGACGGCCCCTCGATCACTGCGGGCACTTTTGAATACACCGCGGCCTTGTCGTATGAGTTCCCGATGAATCACAAGTACCAAGATCACTTGTTTGCCTTGGGAACCTTAAAGCTGAATATGGATTTAGATCTGGTCTATGAGCGCTTGTTCGACAAGCTGTTCCTCATTTTGGGCAACCAAGCCGCGATCATTTTTTTAGTGTCCGTGTTTGTATTTTTCATTTTCCAGCAAACGGTAATGCGCCATTTGCTCAGCATCGCTCACTACACTCGCAGCACGGGAATCGATAACTTGGAAACGCCTCTGTTGCTGGAACGCAAGTCCGCTGTTCCCAAGAAAGATGAACTGGAAGATGTGGTCAATGGCATCAATGCCATGCGCACCAACCTATTGAGTGAAACACAAAAGATCACCTCGTTGAACCAAGCGTTTGCGAAGTTCGTTCCCCAAGATTTCCTCAAGCATCTGGATAAAAATAGCATCACGGACGTTCGGCTGGGCGACAGCGTGCAACGCACCATGTCGGTATTGTTTTCCGATCTACGCTCCTTCACCAAGCTCTCGGAAGGCATGACCCCGCAAGACAACTTCCGTTTTTTGAATGCATATTTAGGGCTGATGAGTCCGGTGATTCAAAAACACGGAGGCTTTGTAGACAAATACATTGGAGACGCCATCATGGCCCTGTTCGACCGCAGTGCCGACGACGCCCTGTTGGCCGGAGCGGCCATGTTGAAAGAACTTCAAACTTATAATCTCACGCGAAACCGTCCCGAGCGACCGACCATCCGGATGGGTTTGGGAATCCACACGGGTCAGCTCATGCTTGGCACCATTGGAGAACACAATCGCATGGAAACGACTGTCATTAGCGATGCCGTCAACATCGCCTCCCGGTTGGAAGGCATGACCAAAATGTATGGCGTGCAGATGTTGATCAGCGATGCCACCCTGGCCCAACTGCAACACCCGGAACAATTTCACACCCGCATCGTGGACCGCGTTCAAGCCAAAGGGAAGTCCGAACCCATCACCATCCTTGAAGTCTTCAACAGCGATCCTGCCGAAATCTTCGATAAGAAATCCAGCACCATGAAAGGATTTCAAGAGGGTTTGGCCTTATACCACCTCAAAGAATTTGAAGAGGCTCAACATCATTTCAAAACCTGCCTCCGCCAGTTTCCAGAAGACAAAGCAGCAGAAATCTACGTAAAACGCTGCCAACAACTCCTCAAACTCGGATGGGATGACGATTGGGATGGCGTGACTCAATTAGATTCCAAATGAAGCATCAAACACCGTACTCCGCTTTCCTCACTTCTTGGGGTCGATGCCATGCTTTTTTAGAAGCTCCATAAACTCCTCGGCGCGTTGTTTCTCTTCCTCAGCCCGCAGTCTTTCTTGTTCGGCGCGTTGATCGGCTTGTTCGGCCCGTCGCATTGCTTTTGCAGTTTCCTCTTTGGCTTTGAGAATTTCGCGTCCTTGGGCCTGCAAGTCTTCCAGATATTCGTCTTCCAAATTCATGTCTTGCCGAACCTCTTCTTCCGAATTGGCCTTGATCAATCGCCGGACCACCTTGCGAAATTTTTCAGGAACCTGCTCATCATCAATGTCAAGAATGTGTTTATCGTGGTGGACCACGTAGCTTTGGTCAAACACACTGAGGAGTCGCTCTAAATCGGTTTTCATCTCCTTTCTCAACTGGGGGATCTGAATCACAATACTGTCATGAGTGAGGCTTTCGATGAATTCTTCTCGTTCTGAAATGAGTTCGCCAGTGGTTCCATCCCAATAGGCTCGTTTGACCTGAACGATAGGAGCTTCAATGCGGTCCAGTCGGTGCCCCAGAAAATAGATGCTGTGGATGGGTAAAGCGTGTTTGATTTCTTTTCCGTTGCTTTGTTCGATGTGGGCATTTTCCTTATTGGCGTATTGCATCCCCAAATAGTTTCGGAATCTCATGATATCGGTATGAAACTTGGCCTTCTGAATTTCGATGAGGACCTGTTTGAATTGTTGGTTGGGGAGTTCGATTTTGGCCGAGAAGTCCATTCGATAGATAGTGAAGAGATGAGGTTCTCCAACTTTTCTGACAGATTCTTGGGGCTTGAATTCCAAGTCGATGACGTTTTCCCCCAGGATTTCGGAGATGAGCAGGATAGCGACCTCTTTGTCTTCCATGAGGTATTTGAAGACGACATCATAGATCGGATTGGCAATGTACATGAGGTTCCTTTCTATTTTTGTGACGATGGGTCGGTTTTGGGCAGCATCTAGATTTCATTATACCGTCAAACGGTTTGTATTCCCAATAGTGTTGCGACGGGTCCGAGCGCGTTTTTCCCCTACGGTGTGGAACCCAATCGATCCAGCAGTTCTGCTAACCCAATCGATCCAGCAGTCCTTCTTCCGATATCTGATTCGATAAGATCGCCTTCGTCAATTCCTCAATCGACCCGTCTGCAACGGGCTTATGTGTCTTTGAAACGGGTTGCCTTGATGGCTCTGTACTGGAAACCTTTGGCATGGCCTCGCCTAAAATCGACACCTCGGCTGGATACGCATCCACAAAATAATCAATCACCTCTTGGATGGTTCGGCATTCAAAAAACAGAGTGTGGGGAACTTTCGGAAAATGGGTTTCCAATTCGTGAGCCACAAACGTGACCAAATTCGAATCAAATCCCATGAGGTCCAGCGGTTGCAATAAGTCGATCTGGTCTGCTGGAATATGGATGGCTTGAGAAAAGATATTTTTGAACAAGGCGGTAATAGGGGCATCGGAATGGATTGGTGGGACGGGATGAGTTGATGAGGCAGACTGCTCCTCGGTGGGTTCTGGTTTCAACTCCACTGGTTCTCGGTTTCCCTCCGCAGGCTTTGAGTGGGACATTGGTTGTTCCTTGGGAGGTTCTACATTTTGCCTCTGATGTGCCTCGTCCTGCATCCGAGGAGGCTCGTCCTGCATCCGAAGAGGCTCGTTCTGCATCCGAGGAAGCTCGTTCTGCATCCGAAGAGGCTCGTTCTGCATGGGGTCCGCGGGCTGAGGAAGCGGAAATGATTGCGGATCAAAGCAATAGCTTGGCAAGGACACACGCCGGACCGATTTTGCAGCAAAAAAAGATTCCCAGGAGACATCAGTACCGCGAAGCCAAGCCTGTGCCACAGCGTGCCAGGATTCAGTGGGAGTGAGGATATCCGGATGACTTTGCCCTTCTGAATACTGCCGTAGCTGGTGCATGAAACCATCCCGATCCTTCGCTACAAAAACGATTCGTTCGGGAAAAGCCACTCGTCCAACGCACAAAGTGTACATGATATTCAGAAGCGTGTAATGGGTCTCCCAATGGGCGTAAAAAACAGGAACGCTTTCCAAGAAGTGTAGGAGATTCTGCACTGTTTGTTTCAATTGGGGAGGTGTCTTGGCTGAGAGCGGCAGGTAGTAAGTATTCAGACCCGAGACACCCGATTCCGAGACACCTGATTCTGAGACACCCGATTCTGAGACACCTGATTTTGAGACACCCGATTCTGAGATAGGCTCCACCTGATGTTCTTCCAAAATCAGATGCCCCATGTTCCCTCCGCCACCAAAGGAAGAGATCGACGCGCGACGCGGCAAAGCGAATCGAGTTCCATTGAGTTGGATTTGTGGGGGTTCCCAGACCTGAGGAGATTCCAGGAAATAGAATGGCGAACTTTCGATATCGAGCCGCGGATTGATGGAATCGGTATGCGCGAGCGGAAAGAGGGTTTCAGACTTCAGTTGCAGCAACACTTTGGTCAATTGGAGCATTGTGGATACCGCCTCTCCGTGTCCCACGTTGGATTTCACAGACCCCATCGGGCAGAATCCTTGTTTTTTGGTGAACTGTTGGAAGGCTGTTGTCATGCCTTTCAATTCTACGGCATCGCCCATAGGTGAGCCGTTGGCTGCCATTTCCACATAACTGAGCGTTTCGGGATGGATCCCCGATTTTTTAAAATGATCCCGGAGGAAATCGGCATGATGCCTGGGATTGAATGCAGTGAACCACGACGTTTTTCCCTCCTGACCGATATGGCTGGATTTGATCACGGCATACACATGATCGCGGTCGTTGATCGCTTGTTCCAGAGGCTTGAGTAATATCGAAATCACGCCTTCAGCAGGAATCCATCCATCGTCGTTGCCAAAGGGTTTGGAACAGGGTTCGCGGGTCGTGCTGAGCAAGGACGACAACCCCACATAATGGTCGGGGTGCAGAATGAGATTGGCTCCGGTGACAAGAGCGGTTTGACATTCCCCCTGGTTCAAACTCCGACAGGCCAAATCAATTGCCGTCAATGAAGAGGCACAACCGGTGTCCACGCTGATGGAAGGGCCTTGAAAATCAAAGAAATATGCGATTCGACTATTGATCATGCACGAATGACTGGGGGATGGGATCAACTTCTGAAATTCATTGTAGGTCACCCCAGTGAACAATCCCACCGCGTTTCCTAGCTTTGCTGGAACGTACCCTGCGTCTTCAATACACGCCCATGCGGTTTCTAAGGCGAGCCGTTCTTGCGGATCCATCATCAATACTTCGTCCCGCGTCATATCAAAGAAGGGGGCATCAAAGGTATCGTGCGCCGAAAGAAAAGCTCCAAAGTTACAGCGAGTTTTGTGAGGAACGAACGGTTGATCGAGTGCAGGATCATAATAACGACGATGGTCCCATCGCTCTGCGGGCACGGCTTGAATGAAATTCTCTCCATGCAGCAGCTTTTCCCAAAAGTCATAGTGCCCTTCCGCATGCGGATATTTCCCGCTCAATCCTACAATGGCGATATCCTGGGTTAAGGCCGATTTCGTAACTCCCCGGCCCGCTCCTCCATTCGCCCGGGCCGTTCCTCTGTTCATCCGATCCGCTACTCCATTCACATGATCCGTATTCACCCGATCCATATTCATCCGATCTGTATTCACTCGATCCATATTCACTCGATACTCAGCAATCAGCCGTTGCTTCTGAGATTCCGACAACACTTGGATTAATGCTTCTGGGTTGGCCACCACCTTGTTGACCACCTTGGCTTTTTTACGAGGAACGTTCTGTGCCCCACTTGGCTGTTTTGTACTCTTACGAACAGAACGGGTCACCGTCGCAACAAAAAAGGTTTGCAGTTGGTGGACAATCGCCTCTTCGTGTTCCGGGGTCAATCCGAGGGGAATGGCGAAGCGCACACACCGATCCAACCGTGTGTTCTTTTGTTTTCCTGCCAAATGAGCCCCCGCCCGGATACCTGTTTCCAGGAAGAGTGTTTTTAAAAAATTTTCCTTCTTTTGAGCCGAGGTCGCGCCTGAAGCAAGCTGCGACACATCCACCACAACCGCATGCCCATAAGCGGGTTGTAGGATCGGCACGCCAGCAGCTTTCAGTTGATCTTGAACCCGTCGGGTGAAAGCCATTTGACGGGAGACCAGATCTTGGATGGTGTCTCTTTCGGAAAGTGCATAACCAATCACATCGGGATTGAACGGTACCGCTGGATCTTGGACTGTTTGTGCGGCTTTGATGGCGGCTGCCAATGCGTCATCATTGGTGGCAACCAATCCCCCGACAGGCACGGCAAAGTCTTTCGTCAGGCTCATAACCACATGGTCGGCTTGGGCCAAGGTGCGCTGGACAATCGTCCACACATCGGTGTCTTGATAACCGTCTTCGTGCTGTTTCACTAAAAAAGCGTTTCGGACAATACGTGAGGCATCGAGCACCAACGGGATAGCCAGGGATTGAAGTTTTTCCTTTACAGCACGCAGGTGAGACAACCGCACCGGATGCCCACCGGTGCCATTGCTCAAAACTTCCAAACCGACCATGCCTATGGTTTGGGGACTTTGTTCCAGATGATGCGTTAAGGCATCTAGGTCCATTTCTCCTTTAAACAGCCATTCGGATTGTGGATCCATCACACCAGGATTCAGAATTTCGATCACTTCGAAGCCATTGTTCAATTGATGCATCAGTGTCGAAAGCCACGGAATGGCAGTGATGATTTGAGACTTCGTCTTGGGAAAGACCCCATAAAACAGAGCTTCGGCATCACCTCCTCGGCCTGTCAAAATAATATGCTTGAAGGGAAACAACGCATGCAGTGCTTCCATTGACGGCGAAACTGACTTCTCGTTCAAATAGGCTGTGCGCTGCAAAACCGCATCGGATCGGATGCCAAACCAAGAATCCGTCATCAAATCCAGCGGGTGATCACTGTAGTTTAACAATTCGAGCTTCTCGGTTTCCCCAAGCATCGCCTCCCGGTCTTCCCGATGGAGCAATTTCGGACGCTCCGAGGCTTCAGGTTGAGATCGAGCTGATTTGGAAGCTTCTGGCTGGGGTTGAGATCGAGCCGATTTGGAAGCTTCTGGCTGAGGTGGAGCAACAGGCAACGTGGGTGTTTGAGGTGCAGGTGCAGACAGAGTTTGAGGTCTTGGAATTTGTTGAAGTTGGGTGGTGACCTGCTCGGCAGTTTGCGAATTTTGAAAAAACACAGGCCAGTAATGCAGCAGGGTGGAAAAGGGGGCATCTTGTGGCAGATAGATAAAAATCGGATCGCCCACTACACCGAATTTCTTTTTAAACTGATAGTTTGTTTTGCCTTGTTCAAAGATTCGGCTCAACAGGGTTTTCCGAGCGGTAGTCTGCACCACCCATTCCCATCCGTCGGGATCGTTTTTGGGATACTGTTCAAAAGGGAATGGATACCAAGTCACCCCGAGTGAGAATGTGGAGGCTCCTTCTTGTTTGAGGCGCTCGATGATTTCTACAATTCCATATTCCATGTGCCCTAAGGGAGCGGTGGCGGGATCATAAAATTCTTGATCCATCACATACGATCCCTCGCCACTGGTTTCGATCACAATCACGGAACAGAGCTTTTGATTGCAGTAAGTGAAAAACGCGCGATGGGAAGCAGGCAAGGTGTGTTCTAAGAGTTCTTTCATGCACACGAAAGAATGCTGGATCACATTTTTTTTACCTGCGCTCCAGCCCGTCATGATGGCCTTCATTTCATCAAAATCTCCGGGGAACGACGACGAATATTCTACGGTTTCCACCGCACCCAACTTTTTAAATTTTTCTACCAAGTAGCGCAGTTTGCGCATCTTGTTGCCGCGTGTCGTGAACTGGTGGATGTCGATATCTTGCCACGCTCCCAAAGGAATCAATCGTGTTTGTCCGGTATCTAGCCAATCTCGGTATTGATCGAGAACGAGCAGTTGGTAGTTCAACGCGTTGCTGCATTGCACGAGTTCTTGGTACATCGCTGCATCGGTCACGTAGAGAGGAATCAACAATTGATTGCTGTCATCTTTGATGAGACGCAAATAGTGAGGCTGCCCCGGCACGATGAACAAATACGGATACAACATGCGCTCGTATCCCACAGGAGGGTGTTGTGCATCAATCGCTTGAACACATTCCGCCAGCTCTGGATGTTGGCTTAACTCATTTTCGTGAATCAGATGGTGCATGGTGGCTCTCTCGTTCATTGCCTCACGGCATTTGGATTTCATGAAACCGCTTGCGGGTGTTCAGGTGATCTCGGTTGGTTTCGCGCAAGGTGTCGACCGATTGGTCCTTGGAGGCTTTGCTGATGCGGAGGACACAAAACGACACCCACTCTTTTTCTAGTGCGAGTACCTGTTTGCTGTATTTTTTGAGCTTTTCCTGAACCTCCACTTCGAGATGCCGGACATGCTCCTCAATGTTCGGGTCATACAGGAAGTTTCGGACTTCAGGACTCAGATCAATCACTTCCTCCAATTGCAGATGATGGATACTCAACAATTCGACCCAATCCGGTACCGTATGAATGGTCACCTGAAGCGTATGATCCCGCATCGGCTTTTTGAGATGACAGAGAAATTCTGCCAACAAAATCTTTCCTCCTTCTTTCAACGCATCAGCCATTTTGCCAAATAGGATGGCTTTGTGTTCGTACTCGGTGAGGAAGTGCATCACCTGCATTCCAAAGATGAGATCGTAATCGTTTTCGTATTCGTGTTGGGTGTTGTTTTCACAAAAGACACGAACTCGGTCCTCCAACCCATTGTCTCGAATGAGAGCTTGTGCTGCGTGGGCATCTTCCGAAGAAATCGTGAGACCGTCCCCCTTCAACGAAGGATGCGCAAGGGCCAGCTCGACCAGATCCATCCCATACCCACAGCCGATATCGAGGACATTCTGAACTTGGGCGAAATCTTCCTTATAAAACAGCACCCGCCGCAGCTCAGCTTGTTTTTCAACCACATATGCCACCTCATCACCACATTGATCGGGATCCAGCATCAGTTTGGTGAAAGAAAATCCTTCCACCTCCTTCTCAAACAAGGCAAACCGCTGAAACGGCGAGTACGACGAATCCGTGGAAGACGACGAATCCGTGGAAGACGACGAATCCGTGGAAGACGACGGATTCTCAGAAGGTGGCGCCCCCTCGGAAAGTGACAGATTCTCGGAAGGCGACGGATTCTCGGAAACCGGTGACTGGACCGAGGGTGCGGGTTGTGGAGAATGCACAATTTCCACATCCAATATCCGAATCAGGTCGTCCAATGAAATCGACAAAACGGAAGGAATCGACGAAACGGAAGAACCTGACGAGGCTGGTGAAGCTGACGATACTGGCGAAGCCGGTGAAACTGATGAAACTGTGGTTCCTCCACCCGCGTCGGATTCTGTGGACGAGGTCATAGAAGTTGCTGCTCGTTTCCTACGACTCCGGCTCCGGCTGGAAGGACGTGCTGGAAGCGACACCTGGGGTGTCGAGGGTGGTTTGCTAGGAAGCACGGCAATGGGTTCTGCGGGAGGTAGCTCTGCTTTCGGTTGGAACAAGATGTCGACCTCTTTGGGGTAGGCATCCACAAAATAAGCGGAAAGATCTTGGATCGTGCTGTATTCGAAAAATAAAGTCTTTGAGAGATTGGGAAAATGCTGTTCCAGCTTGTTGTCGATCTCCAACACGATGATGGAATCCAAACCATAATTGTGGAGATCTCGATCGATTTCCATTTGATCCGGATTCACATTCAGCGTTTCACACACGATGTTTTTCAAAAACGTTCCGGTCCGATCAATCAAGGCATCTTTGCCCAGAGGCACGGCAGCTTTGTCCACAGGCACAGCAGCTTTATCCACAGGCACAGCGGCTGTGTCTAGAGGCACGGCAGTTTTGTCTAGAGATGCGGCAGGACTGGGTTGAGACTCCGGTTTGAGGACTCTATCGGGAACATCTTGGGCCACCGGGGTGGCAGGTACGGAAACTCCCTGAACCGGGGCCATTGTCACATTTTTGGGTTCTGCCTGCGCTGCCACGGCTTGTGGTGGAGACAAAGGTTTTAAGACTTCGGCATGGAGCTGGGCAAGGTGTCCTTCCATGACCATGACTTGGTCTTCCCCAGAAGCTAAAGCGCGATAAAAGGCTTGCATCCCGGTTGCGGTTTGCATGGCCACGGCTCCGATGGTTTGGGTCATCCGTTTTTCGATTTCGGGTCCAACCTGCATGCCCCCTTCTTTCCAAAGCGGCCAATTGACCGAAAGGGTTTGCCCATACGGCCCTTTGTGTCGGGCGGCTCCGGCAACGACTCGTTCATTGCGATAACGGGCATAGGCATCCATGAAGCCATTGGCAGCGGAATAATCCGCTTGTCCGGCATTGCCCCACGGCCCGGCTCCGGAAGAGAACAGCACAAAGAAATCCAACTCTAAATTTTGAGTCGCTCGGTCTAAGTTGACCGTGCCGGCAACTTTGGGTGGCAGAACGGCATTGAATTCGGCAGCCGCCTTTTTGATAATAAAGTTGTCTTGAATGACCCCGGCACTGTGCAGGATGCCGTTGAGTTGCCCCCACTCTTGTTGAATCCTTTTGATGGCTGCATCCACCTGTTTTTTGCGGCTCACATCAACTCGCCAATAGACCACCTTGGTTCCCAACGCTTCGAGGCTTGCTATGGAGGGATGGGACGGATTTCCCTCCGAACGGCCGGTCAAAACAATCGTTGCCTGATTACAACTACGCGCAATCTCATGCGCAAACAGCAATCCGAGTCCCCCCAGACCTCCGGTGATGAGATACACACCACCTTCTTTCCAAGGGGGAGAATGAGGCGGTTCCGCTTCCAATTCTTTCCAAAACCCCACCTGTCGTTGACCCTCGCAGTAGCGGATATGGGCGTGTTCCGGAAAATTTCGATTTTCCGTGATTTTTTGGAGCATCCCGGACCCGCTTTCACCAGGCTGGACCTCGATGAGTTGCACTACAATTTTTGGATTTTCGAGGTGAGCGGTTTTCAACAACCCCGAAAACCCAGACAGCAATTGGCCTTCCCGTTGAGCCGGAATCAGGAGCTGAATGAACACCTTACGATCCGGCCGATTTTTGAGAATGCCTTGGAGCGTTTCAAACACTTGAATCGCCATGTCTTGATACCGCTGTGCCAATCCCCGTTCCTTCGATTGCAATCGTACAAAAGACGCTCCAGGAAGTTCCGATTTCAATGCGTCCGGAGTGAACGGGTCACACAACAGCACCCAATGGGGGGTATCTGAAGGCAATTCGGGCGAAATCTCTGTTTCTGGATGGGCCATATCCGAATGGGCTTTTTCTGGATGGGCCATATTTGTGTGGGCTTTCTCCAGGTGGGCCATATCTGAGTGGGCTTTCTCTGGGTGGGTTATATCGACCCAAACGGGTCGGGCCATGAGGGTTCCGAACTTGGGCGGAGTCAGGGTTCGTGCAGAGAGGCCTCGTATGGCAACACACACCTGTCCTTGGTCATCACAGCAATCGATGTCGAGCTTCTGGACCTGATCGCTCTTGGAACCTTGTGGAGAACGTCGGATCCAAGCCCACATGGAAACCGGGCAAGGCCCCAGGATGTCCAGTGTTTCCAAAGCAAAGGGAAGCGATGGATTGTCGTTTGGATGATCACTCGCCCCACCTAGCAACGATTCCAAAACCAGTCCAATCGATGCCTGAAGAGCCGAATCCATGAGGCAAGGATGCAAGACAAACGCATCTTGAGTGTCGGCAAAGGCGGATGGGAGGACGAGTTTTGCCAACACTTGCTGGTCTCCCAGGAACATTGCGTCGATGCCTCGATGGCCAGGACCGTAATCGACCCCCAAGGAAGTATAAGCGCTGTAACAAGTTTCTGCTCCCACGGGTTCGGAGTTCATTTGGGTCTTCAAAGCAGGAATATCCAACGAAGTCTGTATATCCAGCGCGGTCCCGGAAACTGAGGTTCCTGGAACCGAGGTCCCATATGAGATCGTGCCTTGGCTATGAATCACGGCTTCGTCATTCGGATTTTCCGGTTCGGTGTAAACTTCATATTGAATCTGTGGGGATTTGACAGACTCAGTAGCTTCGTTTTCCTTTGGAAACAGACTGACGTGTACGGAAGTGATCGAGTCGTTTGCCGCAATGGGTCGAACCCACACCACGTTATGGAGCCGAACGGGGGCTGCTTCTGAAATACTATGGTATTCCTCCAGACCACGAGTTGCTTGTTCAAACGCGGCTCGTGCCATCTCCAAATAAGCCACACCCGGCAAAATCTTTTGCCCCGCCACCACATGATCGGCCAAGAAAAATTCTTGGCCCGTGAAGTGAGAACTGAAGCGCTGTTCTGAAAGATCCGAGGTGTTTTGGTGCAACAACGGATGCAAAACAGAAGGCACGATTAGAGCAGGCGGCATGGAGGATGCGGGTGGGGCAATCGGAGTCGCCGTCTTTACCTCTATGGAAGATTCAGGAACCGGCGAGGTACTGGTAATGGGATAAAGATCACGAGCAAAGGGATAGTGGGGCAGTCGAATGCGCTGAGGTTTCGTATGAGGATAAAGCCGATTCCACTGGATAGGAAGTCCCAACGTCCACAATTCGGCGAGTTTGGGAAACCTTCGATTTGCGATCCATTTTTCGATCAACTCCTGAGATTCCTCATCCCCTTGCAACAGACTGATCTTGTTTTTTCCGGTTTGGATGCGCCCGTGCCAACATGCATCTTGATCCTTGGCGCCTTCCAAGAATGCTCTTAATCGTGTGCTCAATTGCGGCAGACTTTCCACCACCAATGCCAATCGGACCTCCAAGGGATCTCGCCCGACCTGAAGGGTGTACGCCAGATCCACTAACGAGAGATCGGAATGCTCTTCCAGAAAGTGACAATAGGTTTCCACCAGGACCTTCAATCGTTCTTCGGTCACGGCTGAAAGCACCACCAAGCACGGTTGGGTATCCGTCGATACCGAATCCGTGGGTTGCAGATCGGGGTATTGTTCAATCACCATATGGGAATTGGTCCCGCTGTAGCCAAATGAACTCACCGCTGCCAAGCGACTGCCTTGGGAATTGGTGGGCCATTCCTTCAAGGCGGTGTTCACATACACTGGACTGCTTTCAAAATCGATGTGTTCGTTCTCTTTAGAAAAATGCACGGCCGGAGGGATTTGCTGGTGTTTCAAACTCATCAAGATCTTAATGACCCCCATCACTCCTGCTGCGGCTGCGGTGTGCCCGATATTGGCCTTCACGGAACCAATCGCACAAAATTTACTCTTGTCGGTGAATTGCTGAAAACTGTCGCTGAGGGCATGAATCTCCACAGGATCGCCCAATTTGGTTCCGGTACCATGCGCTTCGATATATTGAATATCCTCTACAGGGATATTCGCCTTTCGATACAAAGAAGCTTGCAAACGGCTCTGCGATAGGAAGCTCGGCACCGTGATTCCCGAGGTTTGCCCGTCTTGGTTGGTGGCACTTCCTCGGATCACTCCATAGATCGAATCGTGATCGCGCACCGCATCTTTCAAGCGTTTCATGATGACGATGCCAACCCCATCTCCCACCACAATTCCATTGGCCTCGTTATCAAATGGACGACAGGCCCCGGTCGGAGAAAGCATTCCCGCATTGTTGGTGAAAACGAACGACGTGGGGTTGTCTAGGATGGCAATGCCTCCAGCAAGGGCCAAATCGATGCTTCCGTTTTTCAAGGCTTGGTGGGCCAGATCCATCGCCACCAACGAGGAAGAGCATGCGGTATTGACCGGCAGTGCTGGCCCTTTGAGGTCTAAAAAGTAGGCGGTTCGTGCTGCTCCGATACTGGGATCGGATCCCAATAAGGTGAAATGGCTGAGGTCTCGCTTGGTCGCTGCACTGCCGCCGCTGGTTCCAATATAGGTGCCCACGCGCTGATCTTGTAACGACGTGGGGGCATACCCTGCATTTTCCAAGGCTTTGTAACATTCCTCCAACAGAATCCGTTGCGTGCAATCCATGTAAGCAGCTTCTTTGGGAGAGATCCGGAAAAACAGAGGATCGAAGTATTCCAAGTCCGTCATGGCCCCATAATGCAAGGGCACTGGTTTGGACGAATGCTGTTGGAAAAACTGAAGCCATTCTGGATTGGAAATCTCTGAAATCGCGTCTTTCCCTTGACTCACCATTTCCCAAAATTCATCAGGGCTATTGGCCCCGGCACAACGGCAAGCGATTCCAATGATCGCAATCGCATCTTCCTCAATCTGAGGTGCAAGATCCTGCGGGGTTTGCCTTGCAGGACGTTCCGTCAACGGTGTCGCAAAATGTTCCGCCACGGGTGTCACAGGATCTTCCGATAACGGTGTCACAGGACGTTCCGTCAACGGTGTTGCAGAGTGTTCCATTATAGGTGTCACCTGTTCCACCCCCCGATCTGATACGGGTGCTGGCTTGGATTGTTTCTGCTGGAGACGGCGGTTGAGGTATTCGCTCAGGGCCGTGAGGGTGTTGAATTCGAACACAAGACTGGTGGGCAATTCCAGGTCGAATTTCGTGTTGATCGCTTCGGTCAATTCGACCGCATTGAGCGAACTGAATCCCAGTTCTCGGAGCGTTTCAATAGTCGCCAACTCTTCTTTTTGGAACCCCAGTACCTGAGCGAAAACTTCCGCTAAGTACGATTGGACCATCCGGATCTGATCCGGTGAATTGGATTCCTCGCGAGAAGAGGCAACGGCCTGCGTTTGTGATGACTGTTCCGATACCAGTGGAGAAGCCTCTGCTACCCGTTGAGGAGATTGTGAAACCGCCAGTTGGGAAGATTGCGAAACCGCCGGTTGGGGAGATTGCGAAACCGCCGGTTGGGGAGACTGTGCCCCCTCCGATTGCCGAGACTGCATCGCGGCCAAAGCCTGTGGATAGGGAGTGGGATTTGAGAACTTGAACGCATTGTGGTCGTGTAATGATGCAGGGTCCAAGTCCTGATTTTTATGGAGCTTGAATGAGCAATAACCGACCCAGCCTTTTTCGATGGCGGTGGCATTGTTGATCCAATTCCGCCAGGAATCGCGGAGCACCGGTTCGAGGTTTTTGATGTTCTCCTCAAAATCAGGATCATCGAGAGAATTGGCGATTTGTGGAGAAACATCGATGATTTCATCAATGAACAGATCATGCTCTGAGAGCAGTTCGATCCATTGTTTTTGTGTGGGGATGTACACGGAAACATTGGGATCGACGATGGGACCTCGCAAGTTCGCCACAAAGTCCATCAAGTACACCCGTCCCCCGGCTTGCAACGACTTGGAAATATTGCGGAATAACCCGGCTTTATTTTCAATATGACAACTGACCTCAATCCCGATTACCACATCATACCGGGCTGGAAACGGATCGCGGGTGCTGTCTTTGTTGAACACGGCCGCTCGCGCCCCCAGATTCAACGCCTCAATGCGCTGCGTTGCGCGTTCGGCTTGGCTTGGAGTGATCGTGAATCCGTGGGTGCACAGATTGGGATAACGTGCAGCGAAATCGATCACATCGGTTCCATAACCGCACCCAAAATCAAGCAAATGACGCACCTGAGTAAAGTCTTCTTGATGCCACAACACCTGCCGGCTTTCGCTCTGTTTAGCTTTGATGAGAGCAGCATGCTCGGGAAATTGCTCGGGATTCGACCCCACCTGGGTCAATGAAAAACCAGGAACTTTTTCCAACAACGGAAAAAACGTTAAGTAGCCATCGAGAAACTCACGGGCGCTATCTCGGGAAATGATATCATACAGTTCGGTCACCCGATTGCCTGTCACACGGGGCGGGTTCGATGGACTCTGGAGATTTGTCGAAGCGGGACGGCACTCACGTTTCATGAACGGGTAGGTAGGAAGAGCGATGATCCGTGCTTGCGCATTAGCGGCCAAGTCTTCCCAAGGGATCAACACCCCTTGCACCCATAAGGTGGCGAGTTGTTCCAGATCGTTGTTGGCCAAGGCGGATTGAAGCAACGTTTCCTTGCCCGTGTCCAAATCATAATCTTCGGATTCACGAATTTTTCCACACCACAACCTGTTCGCGGAACCCATGTTGGAACCCATGTTGGAACCCATGTTGGAACCCATGTTGGAATCCATGCTGGAACCCATGTTGGAAGCCGAATTGGAACCCGTACTGGAAGCTGAGTTGGAATCCGTATTGCGAGATACATTGGAAGCTACGTTAGCATCCTCAGGAGTGAGGAATTGGTTCAACTGCTGAATGAGATCTGACACCGAATGGGCACTCACGGCCAATCGTTCTTTCATGGCTTCGCGTCCCACCTGGAGCGTGTAACTGATATCACGCAAAGGCAATTGAGGGTAAGCTTTCAGAAAGGCCGCCATGTTCCGAACCACAGCTTGCAATCGATCCGGATTCTTGGCGGAAAACACCAACAAACGAGGAACCGAAGCTATAGGGGTCTCTTGCGACGGGCTTTGCAAAGGAAGGTCTTGGGAAACCCCCTTGGGAACCGAAATGTGTTCTTCAAGGACCACATGGGCATTGGTTCCACTGATACCGTTGGCGCTGATCACTCCCAAACGGGGCTGGTCCACAGGTGTTTCCCACGGGCGGTTTTCCTGAGTCAACACAAAGGGAGAACCTGGAAAATGGATGAACTCGTTGGCCTGTTCGAAATGCTGGGATGCAGGAATCGTTTGGGCTTTCATGGCCATCACCATGCTGATCAGATTCACCACCCCCGAAGCAGCAAAGGTGTGACCAATCAGCGGTTTGACAGATCCCAGATAACAATACTCCTGTTGTGAAGTGAATTTTCGGAAGGCTTGGGTGAGGGCCTCGAACTCAATCGGGTCTCCCAATTTAGATCCCACACTGTGAGCCAAAACATATTGGATCGCCGCCGGATCGATCTGGTATTTGCGATACACATTTTGGATCAGCTCGGCTTGACTCACGGGGTTGGGTGCGGCCATGCCATTGGTTTTCCCATCATAGTTCACTCCGCTGCCAGTGATGCAGCCATAAATCCGATCCTTGTCGGCAACGGCCTGCGCTAAAGGCTTCAGCAAAACAATGGCCACCGCTTCGCCGGGAACGAGGCCATTGGCCTGTTGATCGAACACACGACAGGTGCCATCGGGTGAAAGCATTTGAGCCTGAGTCAACCCTGCATAAGTTGCCGAAGACAACATCAGATTGATCCCTCCGGCCAAGGCCATGTCGCAATCGCCATTTTTCAGTGCAAGACACGCCTGATGGACCGCCACCAAACCCGAAGAACAGGCGGTGTTCAGCGCAAGATTGGGACCTTTCAAATCTAAGGTATAGGCAATGCGGGCCGCCAAGGTAGATGTTTGATTGTTGCTCGTGGAGCTTTCGTGGGTGCCATCGCCGCCTTCTTCCACGCCCACAAACACGCCACAGGATTTCCCTTGAATCCGATCTCCCATATACCCTGCGTCTTCGAAAGCGTGCCATGCTTCTTCCAAGAAGAGTCGTTGTCGGGGATCCATTTCGGCAGCTTCGCGTGGAGGAATCTCAAAAAACAAGGGATCGAACTGATCCAATTCCGAGAGGAACCCGCCCCAAGGTCTGGCATCGTCGTTCTCTTCCCAACGGTCACTAGGGATCTTGGTGATGGCATTGTGGCCGTTTCGGAGGTTCTCCCAAAACGCTTCCACGGAATCGGCACCGGGAAACCGTCCACTCATCCCAATGATGGCAATGGGGGTTTCGCCAACCGGAGATTGAGTCGGCTGAGGAACCAAGTTGAACGGTGCTTGACCAGATTGTGGCGAGGCAAGACGCGATGCTTCCAAACTTAAGGAATTCAAACTTGAGGGATCCAAACCAGATATATCCAAACCAGATATATCCAAACCAGATGTATCCAAACTTGATGCATCTAAAGACGCCCCCTCCGAAGGCAAAACCTCCGAATGTGGAGGGTGTGGAACATCCGAAGGCAAAGACGAAGGAGCTTCCGAGCGAGACAAACTGGGACGAGGGGTGTTACGGGCTTGTTGGGAATAAAACTGTTGGATCGCCTCAGCATGTTCGGTGAGAAAGTATTGTGTCAGCGCCTTCAGCGTGGAGTGGGAGAAAAACAAGGAAGGGGTGACCTCTACCGGAAAGTGTGCCGAAAGACGGCTCGCCAATTCAGCCAAACTAATGGAATCGAACCCAAAGTCGGCCAAGTTGCTGGTTTCATCCAACTTGTCTGAAGGGATTTGCAGCAGTTGACTCACCACCCGTTTTAAATCTTGGCGAACGCTTTGGGCCGTCGGGATGGCCCCCAAGCCTAAAAATTGACGCACCCGGCTAGGACGGCCAACCAGCACCAGATGTTGAGTACGCTCGTGAGCTAGCAACTGCTCCCACAACGAGATGCCTTCGGAGGTGGTCACGCTCCGTTGACCGCTGGTTTCCAGATAAAACCGCGTCTGTTCATCGTCCTTTGCTCGCATCCCGCCTTCTTCCCACAGCGGCCAGTTGAATACCACTGTTTTGCCGGATCGTTTTTTCTGAGCCAGCAAGCGATTCCGATAATCGGCATAGGCCATTTGAAAGCGGTTCCCTACCGCATAATCGCAGGTCCCCACATCCCCCAAAATGGCAGCACTGGAGGAAAAGTAGCAGACGAAATCCAAGGGTTCTTCCGCCAACAATTCATCCAAAATCAGAGTGCCTTGGATTTTAGGATTCAACACGCTTTGAAAAGCATGGATTTCATTTTCAAACAGCGTTCGACTGCCACGAACTCCAGCCGCATGGAGCACTCCCTGAATCTCGCCAAAACGACTCTTTGCTGCTTTCAATCCCTGCTGCATGGCATTGGCATCGCTCACATCGGCTTGTAGGTAAAACACGGAGCTGCCTTTATCTTCGATGGCCAAAATCCGATTCTGCTTTTCCGGTGTCAGCGGAGAGCGTCCGGTCAACACCAAATTGACCGCACAAGACCGGGCAAAGTGCTCTGCAAACAAAAGTCCCAATCCCCCGTTGCCTCCGGTGATGAGGTAAGTTCCTCCTTGTTTCACCGGAAAGCTGGACTCCAGCGACTTCCACTCCGTGGGACGAATCTGAAGCACATGACGTTGGCCTTCTCGATACAACACCGCTTGAGCATGAGGCGTTTGCAATTCCAACCACAGACGGTGCCCCCACTCGTTACGGGAAGATGGATCCAGGTTGTTTTTGGGTTGGCCTATACTGAGGTCGGACCTGCCGAGATTGGAAGTGCTAAGTGGGGTTTCCGATTCATTGCATTCCAACAAGATGGGAACGACGGCAGTGTGGGGCAAGAGAAGTCCCAACGACCGTTCAAAACCGATCCAAGATTCTAGGAAACTTTGCTCGACACCATCTTCGAACTGTCCTGCCAATAACACCCGACGCGGTTTCACTTGAGTGGTTCCGAGGGCTTGAAAGATCGAGACCAACGGCGCGATATCCTGAATGAGACGTGGATCTTCCAGTGCCCAACAATACAACAAGGCGTCCACCGAACCGATTTCGTTTTGAATCCCTTGCAGAGCGGCTGCGTAGCCTGCTTCGGCTTGCTGGGGGATGAAACGAACCGACACCTCAGGCTGCAAAGACGCCATTAGGTCTAGAAACATTTTTTGATGTTCCGGATGCGAGAGGCAACAAACCACGGATCGAATCGAGGCTTCATTGGGGTATGGAGAAGTCATTTGCGGCAGTGGTTGCATTTGCCACAATTCTTCAAAACACATCACTTCGTGGGGTTCCACCATCGGAGCGTTTGCGGATAACGATTTCGCGGCATCCGTTGCCCGAGCAGAAATAGCGGGTTTGCGGACTTCAGACCCTTCCGTACTATCGGTTGGCATTGCATGAACGCGAGGACGGATATCGAGCCAATACGACTCGCTGGCAAACGGATAGGTCGGGAGACTGACGCGTTGCGGTTTTGAGTCGCCATACAATTGAGACCAATCGATGGCCAATCCCTTGACCCACAGATTCAGCAATTTGGAGTATTTTCGTTTTGCAATCCAGGCCTGCAAGGTGGAAGCCCAGTCGTCATCGGCCGTCAGCAGGCCCATGAATTCTTTATCGCTTTTCGCTTGGCCTCGGTACAGGTCGCGGAGATCCTGCTGCCCCTGGAGAAACCCGTTCAATTTTGTGTCGAGTTCGTGGATCGAAGAGACCAAAAATGCCACGCGTTCGGTCATGGCTTCCCGTCCCACTTGGAGCGTGTAAGCCATGTTCGGTAAGCTTACCGAAGGGTTCTGCTTCACAAATTCCAGCAGTTTGTGAGCGTAGGCAGTCAGGCGTTCCTCATTTTTGGCAGAAAGCACAATCGGGAACGGTCCCGGCTCCGCCGAGCTTGAAATGGGGGAATGCACCGAAGGTGTGCTGTGTGATTGGGTGCTGTGTGCTTGGAGGCTGTCTGGTTTAGCAATGTACTCTTCAACAATCACATGAGCATTGGAACCACCGGCTCCGAATCCAGAAATTCCTGCGATGCGTGGGTAAGTTTGGGACACACCATTGGTTTCCAGTGTGGGGCGTTTCCAAGGCCCCAGCTCACGTTGAAGCACAAAAGGCGTTTTTTCGAAGGCAATATTGGGGTTCAACTCTTCCGCGTGAAGGCTGGGCACCAATTGACCGTGTTTCATTTGCAGGAGGATCTTGGTCAATCCAGCCATACCTGCTGCCGCTTCGAGGTGTCCTAAATTGGATTTCACCGACCCCAAAGCACAGAAGCCCGTATCGGTGGTGTCCTTTTGAAACGCTTGAGACAGTCCGGCCATTTCGATGGGATCACCCAATTCGGTTCCGGTCCCATGAGCTTCAATATAACTGACCGTGCGGGCATCGATCCCGGCTTTGTCCAAGGTCTCTCGAATGAGCTGCGCTTGCGCCTTGGGATTGGGCACGGTGTAGCCATTGGTTTTCCCATCATGATTGACGGTGGTGCCTCGAATCAACGCATAGATGTGGTCCTGGTCTGCCATCGCTTGTGAGAGCGGTTTGAGCACCATCGCTCCCACACCTTCTCCTGGAACAAAACCATTGCCGCCTTTTCCAAAACTCTTGCACCGTCCATCGTTGGCAAGCATTCCGTACGCACACAGGCTGGTGTAGCTCGAAGGGTGTACATAGATGTTCACTCCCCCCACAATCGCCATGCGGCATTCGTGACGGCGAAGGTGCTCACACGCTTCATGAATGGCGGTCATCGACGACGCACAGAGCGTGTCAATCGACATGCTCGGACCTCGCAAATTCATCAAATACGAAATGCGGTTTGCCACAGAAGCAAAGCTCGTGTGCGGATACACGTATTCCCCACGTTTCCACAATTCGGGGGCATACAAATCAAACCCGGTTTTGGTGATACCTGCAAAAACCCCAACCTGCTGTTGCACCTGCTTTTCCAGTGCTTCTTTGGTGTATCCCGCATCTTCCACCGCTTCCCAACAGGTTTCAATGAAGCGCCGTTCTTGGGGATCCACCATCAAGGCTTCTTTGGGAGAGATCTTGAAAAACAGCGGATCGAAGTGATCGAAGTTTTGAAGAAAACTTCCCCATTTGTTGTAGCTCATCCCTTGGGCAGCCGCTTCTTTGGGGTCGGGGTTGAAAAACCCATCCAGATCCCAACGTTCTGGAGGAATTTCGGTAATGCAGTCTTTGCCATTTTTCAGATTCTCCCAGTACTCATCCAAAGTATCGGCTTCCGCATAGTGGCCGCTCACTCCAATGATGGCGATGGGTTCCAAGGAAATCGATGCTTGCCGTTCACGACTGGTTTCAACCATCGGAGTGGGAGCCGGAGTCGAAACCAAAGCCGGAACCGGAGTCGAAACCGGAGCAGGAATCGGAGTCGGAGATGGAGATACCACCGATTGAGAAGGCGGAACCGGCTGTATTTGTGGAGGCTGTATTTGCGGGGTTTGTGCCGGAGCAGGTGTCTCAAACCGTTGTTCAGGGTTGGGCACTAAAGGCGGTGGTTGATCCACAACAGGTGGAGTGGCCACCGATGCGGGTTGAGGTGCCACGCCAAGCAACTCCATCAAAGCGTTTTTGCGATGGGTCAAGAAGTAGTCCACCAGCCCATCAATGGTTTGGACTTCAAACAGTAAGGTGCTGCTGATCTCTTCAAACACCTCGCGGAGCTTGTGGGTGACCTGAACGATCAAAATGGAATCAATGCCATAGCTTTCCAGCGGTTCCGATGAATCGACTTCATGACTTTCAATGCGGAGCACATTGCCAAACAGTTGTCTCAGGTAATGCGTGCTTTCCTCCCGCAATTGTTCATCAGAGACGACAGATTCCCTGCCCCTCGGCCCAGGAGTGGGGCTTTGCGTGAGCGTGGAGCTTTGCGAGGGCCTGGGGCTTTGCTGGGATGTTGGGCTTTGCTGGGGTGTTGGGCTTTGCGAGAGCGTAGAGCTTTGCGAGGGCCTGGGGCTTTGTGGAGACGTGAGGCTTTGTTGTACAGAAGTTGGCGATACCTTACGCGTGCTGGTTTTTGTGGGCTTGACTTCTGGCGGAAGTGATTTCCTTTGACGGATGATGCCATCACTCGCAGCGATAATGATTTGTTGTCCCAACGGGCGGGCGGCGGGTACTGGAAAGAGTACAGAATGGAACCCTTCTTCCTCTAACACACGTTGCCATGCTTCGGGATACAAGCCAGGACATCCTGGGATCCGAATGGAGTCGTCTTCGTTCAACCACCACCCTTCCAGTAGACCGAAGGTGACGTGTGCCAACACCGAATTGTCACTGGACTCATTGAGAAACAGCAGTCCGTGTTTGCTCAAGGTGGCTTTGGCGTTCCGTAGAGTGTTTCGAATGTTTTTGGTGGCATGCAGCACATTGTTGGCAATCACAAAATCGTATCGACCTGCTTCGAGTCCTTGCTCGGCAATCGGCTGTTCCACATTAAACAGATGAGTTCGAACATAAGGATGTTGGGGTGCATAATTTTCTTCAGCATGGAACAAAAAGGCTTTGGAAATATCAGTGTAACAGTATTCCTCAATCTGATTCTGGAAGGCATCCAACTTGGGAAGAATTCGCTTTGTGGCGGCTCCGGTTCCGGCTCCAATTTCCAGCAAACGAATGCGAGCAGTGCGGTCCTGTTGCAAGTATTGCTGCACTGCATGGACGAGCGAATCGGAAAGCGCATCGTTGAAATAATCCCCCACCGCACTACCGGTATACACGCCTTCCACCAGCTCCATTGAGGAATTGGGGAAAATCACGTCCGTCGCTCGTTGTCTTCCAGTGAGAATATCCGGAAGGGCACGCAAACAGGCTTCGACGATAACAACGATGGCTCGCTTGTTGGCCGTCCCATTCCAATTCACTTTCGCCTGATTCCACTTTTGCCAGATGGTCTCAAGGGCATTGGAAGGAACCGGGCGAGTTCCTAAAATTTCACGGCTTTGTGCTACCCAACGGTGGTAAAATTCCACCACCGGAGCCGACGTTTCCGTGACGCGGAGTATTTCCTGCAAAAACTCAAGCAGCAGATCCTCCATCCCATAACTTTGCAAAGGGCCTGCGGAATGGATCAGATGGTGTGGAGCCTCTTGAGGAGGGAGGTGGGTTCGCACCGCTTCGATGCAGGCCGGATGGGTTTCGGGGTAAACCGTCATCGTTTCGTCTGGATTGATGGAATCCAATACCCGATGAGACCGCGTCTTCATCAAGGAAAGCTGATCCACTGGCCCTGCCAGGAGTTGTTCCAAAGCCACCAATCCTTCTTCTGGCTCAATCGCGCGCACCCCCCGTTGTTGAGCACGGATCTTGGAGGCTTCGGGAAACGCTTCTCCCGTTCCCGCATTCCATCCCCCCCAATTCATGATTTTGACCGCACATGGCCACAACGTACCGAGTCGGAGAGCAAAGGCATCCTTAAACGCACAACCTCCTGAATAACCACTCATGCCCCCCCATCTTTCAAAGGAGGCCACCGAGGAAAAGAACATCACGAAATCCAAAGGTTCCTGCTGAAACACTTGGGCGAGGCGAACCGTCACATCAATTTTCACCGCAAGGATGGTCCGAAATCGGTCTTCGGTGGTGTTGGCAAGGCTTTGATCAAAGATCCCTACGGCAGAATGAATCACACCGTGAATGGTGGGATGGGTTTGTTTGATGGTGTCATAAGCGCGTTGCAAGGCTTCGCGGTCGCTCGCATCGGCGGAAATATACAACGGCGTGCGCCCCGTTGCTGAAAAGGCATCCAGTTTGGATTGAATTTCCTGTTGGGGCCGTCTCCCAATCCATACGATGTGCGCTTGGTATTTTTCGATCATGGTGCGGGTCCAAGCCTCTCCAATGCCTCCGGCTCCTCCAATCACGACATACACCCCTTGAGATCGAAAACGCAGTGAGTCGTTGTTTATAGCCACTGCCTGATCCAATGAAGCTTCTAAAGACTTGCTCGGCGAAGCTTCCAAAGCCTTGCTCGGCGAAGCATTCGAAGCAGTATCCAAAGACAATCCATCCACGGAGACCAAGGATTGAGCAAACCATTCGTTGTTTCGAAATACGAAGGCATTGCCTTGGGCCTGAAACGGGAGGTGAAACATGTCTCGAACTGGCCATGTGCAATGGAGGGGCTGTTCGTCGCGTTCCATATCGAGCAACCGAATGTTCCAATACGGATATTCCTTAGCCAAGGCTCCCACAAACCCATGAATTCCAGCATGCGTCGGATTTGCTGCTTCGTGGGCAGACACGGCTTGGGTGTTTGTGGTGATGAAGGTCCAACTCAGCTCCTTGTCTCCATACCCCAGCGCTTGTAACGCCTTGACCAAACGAAATACTTGAAAAATCCCGTGGTGTTGTTCGTTCAGCAGAGTTTCTTGGGTCAGATCCTCCAAAGCATGATCGGAAGCAATCCAAATCAAGTGAGTCAACGGCATGTAGGCTCTCAATTGATTGGTCCAGCTTTCCACCGTGTCCTGGATGGGATGCGGCACCAGACGAACTTGAGGGTATATCCCTCGGATCGCTTGGTGCTGACCGGAACTGCCTCCCATCATCACGACCGGGGCCGATTCATCTAGAGTCAACATGGCGTTGTCAGACAACGGCACCACATTCCAAACCGGAGTCAATAATAAGGACTGGATGGAATCCGTGTTCAAATTATCGGAGGAAACATCAGGAGACATACTGGACATACTGGAGGAAACACCGGAGAGAGGATCCGAGGACACACCAGAGGAAACGTCAAGGGAATCCGAGGTTTGGCGAGATTTCAGGGCAGAGGTTCCACTGTTATCCGTGATCCAGCACCGGGTTCGTGCAAACGGATACGTGGGTAGGCTGATCCGTGCGGGCGGATGTTCCCGATACAGGCGGCTCCAATCGAAATCCATGCCTTTCACCCACAAGCTGGCCAGCTTGGGCAACTTGCCCCGCAGCACCCATTTTTCGACGGCTTCTTGCAATTCTTCGTCTTCGGCAAACAACGCCACAGTTTCTTCATTGCGCTCGACCCGTCCTCGATACACCCCTTCCACGGTGTTGCTGACGCGAGAACTCTCGGTCTTGCCTCCTGTCGTTGAAGGCATTTGTGTGGCTAACTTTTGTTGAAGTTCTTCGAGAGAGGAAACCAGCAGACAAAGGCGTTCTTTCATGGCTTCTCGACCCGTCTGAAGCGTATAGGCCAGACTGGGCAGTGAAAGGTGGGGATGTTTGGCCAGGAAGCGTTGAAGATTCGCAATCCCTTCGTGAAGGCGTGATTGGTTTTTGGCCGACAGCACAACCAACACCGGTTTTTCCAGCGTTTCAGGCGTTGCGGGCATTTCGGACGGAACGAATGTCGAGGCATGGTCCAGATACTCTTCAATGATCAGATGGGCGTTGGATCCTCCAATCCCAAAGCTGCTCACGCCCGCACGTCGGGGTAATGGATTCTGGTGGCCGTCTTGGCTGCTTTCCCATTCCTGGGTTTCCTGGACGAGGTAAAACGGACTGCCCTCCAATTTCAGATATGGATTGGGTTCCTTCAAATGAACATTTCCTGGAATTTTCCGATGTTGCAGCATCAACAACACTTTGATGACCGCGGAAATCCCCGCTGCGGCTTCCAGGTGTCCGATATTGGTTTTGACCGAACCCAAACCACAATGGGGTTTCGATTCTCCTGACGATCCCCACCGTTTGTACAGCTCCGCAAAGGCACCTTTCAGCGCCGTGACTTCAATGGGGTCTCCCAATTCAGTTCCAGTGCCGTGGGCTTCGATGTAGCTGACGGTTTTCGGATCGATTCTTGCTCGACTGTAAGCTGAAACCAACAACGCTTCCTGGGCTATGGGATTGGGCGCACTGGGTGAGGCGGCACGTCCCCCATGATTTTCGGCGTTGCCCCGGATGACCCCATAGATCCGGTCGCCCTCTTGGATCGCTTTTTCGAGCGGTTTCAGAAACACCGCTCCCACCCCTTCCCCACGCACCATGCCATTGGCTCGTTTGTCAAACGTCATGCAGCGTCCATCTTCGCTCAACATTCCTGCTTGGCTGGTGGAAAGGGTCACGCTCGGACTCACTATGACATTGACGCCGCCCACGACTGCCATCTCGCAACTGCCTTGGCGTAGGCTTTCGATGGCACGATGAATGGCCACCAACGAGCTAGAGCAGGCGGTGTCGATGGTTTCGCTCGGTCCATGAAAATCGAGGGTGTACGAAACCCGATTGGCAATCATGAAGGGAGACACTTGAACGCCGCTATCTATCTTTTCTCGGGGACAGAGGTCTCTGTAATCGGCCGTGGCCACGCCCACAAACACCCCAGTGTTGCTCCCAGCTAATTGCGAAGCTCGATATCCCGCGTCTTCCAAAGTCGCCCATACGGTTTCCAAGAACAGGCGCAGTTGGGGGTCCATCGTTTCGGCTTCCAACGGCGTGATTCCAAAGAACAGGGGATCGAATCGATCCACATCGTTAATGAATCCTCCCCATTTTGCTTTGGTCTTGCCGAGTTGTTCCCGAGGGTCGCCATACAACTCACGCCAATCCCAGCGGTCGGGTGGAATCTCAGTGATCAGGTCTGCATTGGCTTCCAAATTTTGCCAATACGCTTCCAGGTCCGGAGACCCCGGAAATCGGCCACTCATGCCGACGATGGCAATGGGTTCTTGCATGTGAGAAAACCCTCGATGCGGCCGAGGCTTTTTCAGGGCGCGTGCAGTCGAATTGGGGTGAGACGGTGGTTCGGATGCTGAGGGCACTGGCTTGGATTCGGGGGATTCTGGAGACGGTGGGGGCGAATCCATCCGATGGTCGTATTTCTCCCGTAGGATTTCCGGATACTGTTCTAACAGATGGCTTCCCAGCGAGCGCAAATCGGAATAAGCAAAAAACACGGTCGGCATCAATTCCAAACCGTACATTTGGTTGAGCCGATTCGTGAACTCCGTGAAGTGTATGGACTCAAAGCCATACTGGGTCAACTCGGTTTCCAAATCGATCAGGTCTCGCTTGATTTGCTGCTGTTCGGAGACCGCAGCCACAAGGTCTCGATGGATGGCATCACTCAAATTCATACTCACTCCGCTTTCAGTTTCGTTTGTCAATCGCTGTAAATCCTTTGAACGCAATCACGATGTTTCCGTGGGTGTCGATGAGGTCGATATCGTATTTTTTGGGTATGTGGCGGGGCTTGGTAACGTTGCCGGGCTGGGATCCATTGCCTGCTCCATTACCCGATCCATTACCCGATCCATTACCCGCTCCGTTGCCGTCCGGGCTTTGGCGAGCATAGGCATACGCTTGCTCTGGGGATTTCCCATAAATCCACAAGGCTTCCAGTGTGAAGGGCACCGGTAGCCGATACACGGGATCTTGCATCAAGGATAAGATCACGCTGGTGAGAACGGCTCCGTTCATCATGCTCGGATGGAGGGTGTAGTTGTGGTTTTCCAATTCAATAGCCGGAGGGAGTTGCAGGGCCGCAATCGCCTCACGAGCATTGTATTGAAAGGCTTCGATGCTGAACAAACTCGGTCCATTGGTGTGTTGCAGCAGATGATTGCACTCGTCCGTTTCCTTGATGCTCAAGCAACGAGACCGAATCGCTTCTATATCCAACTCGCGGGGTCGGTCGGATGGAGGACGCACCCCGGCAATCAATTTTCCTTGTGAATGGATTGCATTCCATCCGGTATCCCACAACGCTTCGGAAGTGCCGATTCGGTAGTTGAATCCATCGGATGCGGGATGCAACACGATATGCACTTCCTGGTCTTGCCCATTCACGGTGATGGGCTTGTTCCATACAATATTCTTCAACCCCAGGATGCCCTGCTCGGTGCGGATTTCTCCGGCGGCTCGGGCCATCTCCAAATACGTCACTCCGGGCAAACTGCGTCCGTGGTCTCGTAAGAAAAACTCGTTTCCCCCGAATGTGGTGAAAAACCGGGATTCGGTGGAGGTGGAGGTGTGTTGATTCAACAACGGATGCAAACTCTCCCGACTTTCCTGCGGCTCCGCCACCCAATACCGTTCTCGGTCAAACGGATAGGTGGGCAATCGGACGATCCGAGGAGACACGGATCCATAGAGCCAACCCCAGGCAATTGTCTCGCCCTTCACCCACCATTCCAGCAGTTGGGTGGGCGTTGTCTCAGCTTCGAACGAACGGGGGGGAGGGGTGTTTTGGCGTCGCTTGACTCGGCCTTCGAAAAATGGGGACACCTTGGGCACATCCTGCGAAGGCGCAGCATCCTCTGGCAACGGTTCTAAAAAGCGGGACAGATGGTCTTGCAATTCCTGAAGCGAACTCACCACAAAGCCCAATCGGGTTTCCATCGCTTCCCGCCCCACTTGAAGGGTGTAGGCCAAATCCACCAACACCACATCAGAGGTATTTTGAACGTAGTGCAATAGGTTGTGCACCACCACCTGCAACCGATCTTGGTTCTTGGCAGAGAGCACAATGGGATACGCATCGAGTTCTTTTGTGCGCTGAGGGGACACAATGGCAGGAACGTATTCTTCTACGATGACATGGGCATTGGAACCGCCGCCGCCAAAGGAATTCACAATCGCCCGACGAGGCACCGTTTGCCTCGTGCCCTCGCGGGAAATCACGGGAGCTTCCCATTCCTGAAGCTCTCGTTGGAGGCAAAAGGGAGTTTCCGCAAAATTCAATTCGGGATTGAGCGGCTCCGCCCCAATGGAAGGCACGAGCTGTCGGTGCTGCAACTGCAATATCACTTTGGTCAATTGCGACATTCCCGAAGCCGCTTCTGCATGCCCAATATTCGATTTCACTGAGCCAATGGCGCAAAACTGCTGATCGGACGTGAATTGGCCAAAGGCTTTGGTGAGCGCCCGCACTTCAATGGTGTCGCCCACCGCCGATCCGTTCGCGGCAGATTCCACGTAGCTGATCGTACGCGGATCGATTCCCGATTGGGTCAAATTGTCTTCAATCAACTGCGCTTGCGCATTGGGATTCGGAACCGAAAATCCGTGGGTGTGCCCGCCGTGATTGATGGCAGTGGATTTGATGACAGCCAGAATGGCATCCCCTTCTTGGATGGCCAAAGCGAGGGGTTTCAACAAAACCGTCCCCACTCCTTCCGCAGGTAGATAGCCGTCGCCTTCTCCAAAGCTCCGGCTATCCAGATGGCTGCCTACCAATTGGGCCTGACTCAAACCAACGAATTTTTTAGGATGAATGGAAAGATTGACTCCGCCAGCAATCGCCATTTGGCATTCACTTTTTTTCAGGCTCTCACAGGCCATGTGCAACGCGACCATCGACGACGAACACATGGTATCCACAGCCACACTAGGACCGTGAAGATTGAAAAAATAGGAAACCCGATTGGCAATTGAACTGAACGACGACAAGGCAATCGTCGACTCTTTAGCGATTCCGGCATCCCAGGCCTGATATTGGTTGTACATCGCCCCAGCAAACACCCCCACCTTGCCTTGATAGCGCGTTTGCAAACCCTCTCGCGTGTAGCCGCTGCCTTCGAGCAGTTCCCACACGGTTTCCAGAAACAAGCGTTCCTTGGGATCGATCAAGTCGGCATCACGCGGGGCAATGTTGAAGAACAATGGATCGAATCGATCCACCCCATTCAAAAAGCCGCCCCACTTGCAATACGTCTTTCCTGGTTCGCTGCGATCCGCATCAAAATAACGATGATGGTCCCAACGGTCTCGGGGCACTTCGGTGATGCAGTCGATCCCATTCACCAAGTTTTCCCAAAACGCCTCCAAATCGTCTGCTTGCGGATACCGACCGCTCAGCCCCACGATGGCAATGTCTTGCCCCGCCTCTGCTGGTTTTAGAGCTTGTGCTGACTTTGGAGCTTGTGCTTCCCATTCCAATCGAGACGCAGATTTTGACTTCAATTGAGACGCGGATTTTGACTCCAATGGAGGTTGGTTCTCGGGTGAACGACGGTTCTCCAATTGACGAAACTCCCGAGGCATTTGGTGCCTGTTCCCAGATTTTGGTGCAGCAACTGCCGCCCCATTGTTCCCCACCACCTGTTTCACCGTGTCGAGTTGGGTTTCGAGCAGGTGTTCGGTCAAACCATCAATGGTTTGGACTTCGAACAACAACGTGTTTTCGATCTTGCCAAAACTCTTGCGCATGGCGCTGGTGAGCTGCCCCACTATAATGGAATCCAACCCATAGGTTTCCAACGATTCCCCCGTGTCGATCTCATCAGAGGACATCTTGAGCGTCGAGGCAATCACCTGGGTGAGATGCTCCTGGCATCGAGACCGGAGTTGCTGTTCCGATAAGTTTTCCGAAAAAGAAATGGCTTCAGTGCTTTCTGCTGTTGGAATCACACCTGTGGATGCAACGGGGGTGGATCCCGGAACCACCGTTTTTTGTCGGACGATTCCGTTGCTTTCGGCCACGATGATTTGCTGCCCTAAATTGAGGGCAAACTCGGCGGGAAAACCGACTGAAGCAAAGCCTTCGTTTTGTAGTACGGACGACCACGTTTCCGGAAACAACCCCGGACAACCCGAAATACGCAATGCGGGATCTTCATAAAGCCACCAGCCTTCCAACAGACCAAAGGTCAGATGGGCAAACAGCGTGTCGGCACTCAGTTCATTCAACACCAAGAGTCCCCGATTCCGCAATGCGGCTTTGGCATTACGCAGGCTTTGACGGATGTTTGGAGTTGCGTGCAGCACGTTGGTCGCAATCACCAGATCATAACGCCCCGGAGATATCTCCTGATGCGCCAAGGGTTCGCTCACATCAAACAAGCGAGTGATGAAATACGGATGCTCGTTGCGATACCGCCGCTCTGCCGGAATCAAGAAGGCTTTGGACAGGTCGGTGAAACAATATTCCTCAATGTGGGATGCAAACGGGCGGAGTTTCTCCAACACTGGGGTGGTGGTGCCTCCGGTCCCTGCTCCGATTTCCAGAATACGAAGGGCGTTGTGCTTTGAGGCACCGGATTGGGAGCGTGCTAACCGTTCTTTGAAATAGGCCACCACGGTCTCGCCCACGATGTCATTGAAGTAATCGGATACGATGTTCCCACGATGGATGCCTTCTACCAACGCCATCGAACCTTCAGGAAAGAGCACATCGGTGGCTTTTTTCTTCCCGGTAAACAGATTCGGCAGGGCACGCAAGCAGGTCTCGACCAACACCACCTGAGCTTTGTGGCTGGAGTCTCGCATCCAAGGCACTTTGGCATAATCCCATTCGTTCCACAGGGTTTTCAGGGGCTCTGTATTTTTTTTCAGAAACGGGTTGGCCTTCAGAAGGGACTGACTTTTCGCCACCCATCGTTCATACAAATGCCCCCGATGCTCCTCGGTCACCTGCAAGGTTTGGAAGCTACTCCACAACAATCGAAACAGCAGCGCTTCCATTTCGATGCGTTGTGGATCGACCGCCGACCAAACACTCCGCGCCCGAGGATCTTCGTTGAGGAAATGGCGACGGCAGGTCTCGACCACCGAAGGAATTTCTACAGGATAGGTCGTGATCGATTCCTCAAAACGCATCGATTCCTCAAAACGCATCGATTCCTCAAAACGCATCGAACCTTCGGCATGCGGTGTTTGCAGTTTGAGTGAAACGAGTTGCGATATCGGCCCCTGGAGTAAGGTTTCCAGCGCGGCCATGCCTTCCTGAGGTTCAATCGATCCCAACCCGGCTCGTGCCATGCGATCCCGATGCGTGGAATCGGCCACAATCCCCACGCTGCCCCAATAGCCCCAGTTCATCACACGAACCAGCTTGGATTGTTGCTGTGCCATCCAGTGGGCAAAGGCATCGGCAAACGTCGATCCTGCCGCATAGTTGCTTTGTCCTGGAGCCTTGCTGAAGGATTGCAGCGAAGAGAAAAACAGCACGAAATCCAAATCTTCAGAATCAAACACCTGGGCCAGATTCAGACTGATTTCCAACTTGGCTGCCAGTCCTGCTTGGAACTGCTTGGGGTCCATCTTGGCCAAACTCTTATCAGACAACACCAACGCCGAATGCACCACCCCATGAATTGTCTCGTGGTGCTGTTTGATTGTGCGATAAGCGGTTTGCAACGATTCCCGATGCGTTGCATCGGCTTGAATGTATAGAGGCGGCTCTCCCCACTTCGACAACGCATCTCGCTTGTGTTGAATGGCCGGGGTCAGCGCTCGTCTTCCGATCCAAATGATCCGGGCTTGATAGTGCTCCATCAAAAATCGACTCCATACTTCTCCAAGGCCACCGGCACCACCAATCACAACGTACACCCCTTTCATTCGGTACTGCGATTGATCACTCCTTTGGGTCTGTACGGGAATCAGAGCCGGTTCGAACCATTCGTTTCCCCGATGGGCCAAAGCATTGCCCTCGGCATGGGGGGGAAGCAAAAACATCTCTTGCACAGGCCAGGGGTTGCCCGCCTCTAGATCGAGAAGGCGTACCTTCCAATCCGGATATTCTTTGGCCATCGAACCGATCAATCCGTGAATCGCCGCATGTGTGGGATTCACGGGTTCATGAGTCCTGACGATTTGGGTTTGTGTGGTGATCACCGTCCAACCGAAATCTTCTTGTCCATACCCCAACACCAAGAGAGCTTTGATGAGGCGGAAGATATGTAGCACGCCTTGATGCTGTGCCTGCAATATCGAGTCGGGAGTCAGCGATGGCAAAGAACACGCTGGAGCCACCCAGATGAGATGATCAATAGGTCCAATGCTCCGCAATGCTTGCCCAATCCGGTCAATGGAATCTCCTGCTTGGATATCCAATGGAGAGATTCCGGGATACTGCTCACGAAGGGTTTTGATCTGTTCCGAAGTGCCCCCCACGACCGCAATGCGGACTGACGTTTCTGGCAACAAGGCGTGGTTGGCCAATTGGATCGGATTCCACACAGGAACCAGTGTGGTCAAGGCCGGTTCTGGAATCTCCAGGGTTGGGATTTCCAGGGCTGGGGTTTCCGGAGCCGGGGTTTTCAGGGCTGGGGTTTCTATGTCTGAGGTTTTCAGGGCTGGGGTTTCTAAGGTGCGGGATGAGAATTTCTTCAGGCGCACACACACCCGACCGGCTTCATCGCAGAGATCGATATCGACTTTCCGAATGGTGTCATCCGGGGCACACCCTGGAGAAAACCGAATCCACACCCATAGAATGGGTTGGCAGCGGTTTAGGATTTCGAACGATTCGAGAGCGAATGGCAAAGAAGGCTTGGGAGCTGCGGTCGCTTCTGGTCCTCTATCCAAGGCCAGTGCTGCCTGAAGTGCAGAATCCAACAGGCTGGGATGCAGGTAAAATTGATCTTGGGTAGCTTCCACCGTTGCCGGTAAAACCACTTTTGCTAAGACTTGATTCTTACCGGTATAGAGTTCCTGCAATCCCCGATGCCCGGGACCATAGGCAATCCCCCGTGTGGCAAAGGTTTGATAGCATTGGTCGGTTGAGAAATCGGAGTTGGCGATGGTTTGCTGCAAGTCCAAAAGATCGAGCCAAGCGGGTTCGATGGGACTATCTGGGACAGAGTCCACGTGGGCTACCCCGTGACTATGCACACTGACTTCACCGGATGTCGTAGGATTCGTGTAAACCTCATACCGAATTTCGCCCGATCCTTCAGTCAACAGGCGAAGGTGGACCGTTTGCCCCTCGCCATCCACAAGGATCGGTCGAGTCCACATGACATTCTCCAACCGAATCATGGCTTTTTCCGAACATCGCGAGGCACGCATGATCGCCTCACGCGCCATCTCCAGATAAGCCACTCCGGGTAACACCGGTTGACCGTTCACCACATGATCGGCCAAGAAAAATTCTTTCCCCGTCCAGGTCGAGCTGAACCGTTGCTCGTAAAGATCGGAAGTGTTTTCGTGCAACAATGGATGCAGGATTGCCTTGAAGACGCTGCCATCTGCCATCGCGTTATGGTCTGGCACCACCGGTTGATATCGATCCTGTTTGAATGGATAGGTGGGCAGGTGCACTCGCTGGGGCTTGACCTCTTCGTAAAGCAAGTCCCATTCGATATCGGCTCCTTGAGTCCACTCCCATGCAATTTGATCGAGACTGCGGTTGGCGGTCAAGGATTGGATATTTGGATCGGTTTCCTGGCAGATTTCGCGTTGTAGTTTGGAATGCCTTTCCTTCGAACTTCCCTCTATCACCGAACTTCCCCCCATCACCGAACTTCCTTCCATCACAAAGGCTCGGAGCTGATCTTGCAAATCGGAGACATCCTGCACCACAAACGCCACTCGTTCCTTCATGGATTCGCGTCCGACTTGAAATGTGTATGCTATCTCGGCCAAGCCGTAGGATATGGGTTCTGCACTTAAAAATTGAGAGAGTCTTTCGGCGTAGTCTTTCAAACGAGCTGTATTCTTAGCCGATAGCGGAATCAGGAACGGTCCCCTGAAATGAGCATTGGTTGGAGTGGGATCGGTTTCTGGGAGGTATTCTTGCACCACCACATGAGCATTCGTTCCGCTGTGCCCAAAGGAATTCAAGGCGGCCGTCCGTGGTTTTGCAGGAGAAGCGGGCCACTCCACGACCTGGGTGTTGACGTAAAACGGAGATTCGCCAAATTGGATCAACGGATTGAGTCGACTGAAATTCTGCATGGCCGGAATTTGACGATGTTGTAGCGACAACAACACCTTGATCAATCCAATCACTCCCGAACTTGCTGACGTGTGACCGATATGCGATTTGGCACTTCCCACCGCACAGGAAAGACCTCGCCCTGTGGAATCGATGGAATTCGTGGAATCCGTAGAATTTGCGAACTGTTGGAAGGTTCGGACCAAGGCGTTGGCTTCCACCGGGTCGCCCAGCTTGGTCGCGGTTCCATGCAGCTCAAAATAGCTGAGGTCTTCGGGCTGAATTCCGTAACGTCGATACACCTCAGCCATGAGCGCCTCTTGAGCCGGACCACTGGGTGCAGTGATGCCATTGCTCGCCCCATCCTGATTCACTCCAGTTCCTAAAATGACTCCATAAATCGGATCCCGATCTGCCAGCGCGTCCTCCAGTCGTTTCAGAACCACGACACCAACGCCTTCGGAAAGGGCCGTGCCATCGGCTTTTTCATCCAACGTGTAGCATCGCCCACTGGGAGAGAGGATCCCGGCTTCTCTCAGCGGTTCCAACATGGTGGGTCCCAAGGCTGCAAACACCCCTCCGGCCAACGCTAGCTTCGACTCACCATGACGCAGACTTTCACAAGCCAGATGAATGGCCACTCCTGACGAAGAACATCCTGTGTTGACCACCAAGGCGGGTCCGTTGAGATCGAGGTAATAGGACAGACGCGAGGCAATGATGGCATCGGAGGATCCAGTAAGGGTTTGGTAGGCGTAGTGGGTCGGTTCCGCACCTACAAAAATGCCCACACGTGTTCCCTTCAAACGTTTGGGGTTGTATCCGGCGTCTTCCAAGCCTTTCCAACTTTCTTGTAAAATCAACCGCTGGTGCAGGTTCATGGTCTCGGCTTCCAACGGTGCGATGTTGAAAAACAACGGATCGAAGCAATCGCGTCGCTCCAGCAGGCCCACATGCTCCTCCCCATTGACCAAGTTTTGCCAGAATTGCTGGACATCCTCGGCACCGGGAAATTGTCCCGACATGCCAATCACCGCAATGCCAGGCGCCCTATTGGCAGACTTCGCAATGCCAGGCACCTCAGTAGCAGACTCCGCTGTACCGGCTACCGCACTGGCAGACTCAACATTGACAGATACCGCACTGGCAGACTCAACATTGACAGATACCGCACTGGCAGACTCCGTATTGACATCCGAAGGAGGCTCGGTAGGAGGATTTTCTTGAAGGCGCCTAGAGGCGAAGGCGGCTTGAATCTTCTCGGCATAGACATTCACCACATGATCGGCCAATCGATCAATCGTCGGGGTTTCAAACAGGATGGTGGTATTGAGGGGAATGCCCAAGCGTTCATTGATCTGGTCGATAAACCCCACTCCCAAAATCGAATCGATCCCATAATCAGAAAAGGGCACATCTCCTTGAATGACCGATTCGGAAAGGTCCAAGGTTTGACACAAGCATTCCAGAATCACACGATGCACGGAAACGGCCTCCTGGGGACGTGGGACCGGCCCCGTGTGAGGGGATGATGCCGAAAGGGGTAGAGGAGCCGGGTGGGACAAAGCGGGCTGGAGCGAGGCAGAAAATACCGATGAAACCCGTCCATCACTTTCCGCCACAACGACTTGCTCGCCTAAGTCTTGCGTGGCTTTGGCCGGGAAAGCAATCGAGCGGAATCCTTCTTCTTCGAGAACCTGTTTCCAGGTTTCCGAATCCAGTAAGGGAGATCCGGGAATCCGGAGCGTTTCGTCTTCATACAGCCACCAGCCATCCAAGAGTCCAAAGGTCAGCGTGCCCAGTGCCGTTTTTTGAACGGCTTCATTGAGCAACAGGAGTCCATTTCGTTTCAACACTGCTTTGGTGTGGCGGAGGGTCTCCCGGATGTTTCGGGTGGCATGCAATACGTTGGTTGCAATCACGAGGTCATAGGTCCCCACCTCAATCCCTTGGGGAGCTGGAGGATGTTCAATATTCAACAGTTTGCCCACCAAGTAAGGGCAATCGCGACCGAAAGTTTTGTCCGCATGCAACAGGAACGCTTTTGAAATGTCTGTATAGCAATACTCTTGGATGTGCTTCTGAAGCGGGGCCAACACCGGAAGCACCAGCGAGGTGGTCCCTCCCGTCCCCGCTCCGATTTCAATGATGCGAATCTGGGCTTGAGGATCGGCTTCCAGCCGTTGACGAATTGCCGCCGCAGCGACTTCTGCCACCACAGTGTTGAAATAATCTGCAATGGCGTTCCCCTTGTACATGTTTTCCACGTTTTCCACGGCAGACTTGGGAAACAGAATCTCCGTTGCCGAGACAGCACCTTGCAATACCTGAGGCAGTGCGTTCAAACAGGCATCGGCCATGCTCACTAAGGGATGCATGGCAGGGTCGTCTTGGTAGAATTTTCGGAACGCAAGCCATTCCTCTTGGATCGTTTCGGAGGATTCGGTTTCGCGGAGAACCTCCACCAGTTCGGTATCACCTAGTTCAGCATGCCCCGGTTCTGTGCGACAAACCACAAACCCCTGTGGTGCAAGCAGATGGCGAAGGCACTCTTGCCACCACCGCTCGTATTTATCGAGGATTCCAGTCTGATGCCGCAAGGTATTGACATCCCTCCTCTCTCCCTTGCGAGGCAACGCTCCCAGCCGACGCAATTGATGGAACACCAACCGTGTGATCCATTGATTGAGTTCTTGCACCCCTTGGTGTTTTTCCAGGATGGCGGCATCTTGAGGCAGATGGGCCGGATGCTCGACGGCCTGTGAGACCGAAGGACCACCGGAGTACAGAGACATCGTCTCTTCTTCCTGGCAGTTCATCAGTTTCCGAACCGCGGGGGACGCTTTCAGACAGGCCACTTGAGAGACCACCCCGTGTTGCAAACAATGGGTGAACTTTTCCAATACCTGAAATCCGTCGGATTCCGACACGAACCCATAGTGCTCGCTCAAGCGAGGCTCCATGACGGTCCCCTTCACAGAGGCTTCCCAATAACCCCAGTTGATACAACCCACAGGAAACGGCGCGTGCGAGGCCAACGATTGCACCCAAGCATCCGAAAAGGTGATCCCAGTGGCATAACCCGCCGTGTCTCTGGCTGAAAGGAAGGAATAGGCCTGAACCGACGAAAAATAGCACAAAAAGTCCAAGGGTTCGTTTTCCAAGGCCGTGAAAAAATTGAGGCTGCCCTGGGTTTTGATGTCGATGATTTCGTAGAACTCCGCTTCGGTCGTTTGCCGAATTCCATTTTCCAAACTCATCACGGTTCCAGCAAAAATGGCTCCTTGGAGGACGGGGTACTTCTGCTTGATCTGCTGAATGGCATGGCGGATCGATTCCAGTTGGGTCACATCCGCTTGAACATACAAAGGCCGCCCCCCCGCCTCATAAGCAGAGAGCTGCTGCTGGATGGATTCGGAAGCCTTGGCTTGACGGCCAATCCATACCACCTTAGCCCGATAGTCTTGAACCAAGCGACGCGTGATCACTCCCCCCACGGTGCCGCTGCCTCCCAAAATCACATAAACGCCTCCGGTTTTGAGACCACTCGCGGTGTCATAGTGCTTCCAGTCCAATTTGACAAAGGCTCGTCGGTAGCGTGTCCCTTGGTAGAACTGGATCACTTCTCCCCGATCAGAAGCAGGTTCGTTCCAAATCATTTTGGGCAATCGATTCCGGTGGGCCGGGTTGCTGAGATCTTCGCGGGACAGATCAATATTCCGCACTCGGAACCGAGCATCTCCTTGTGCCAAAGCATAGGCCAACCCGGTAATGCCCGCGCCGTGGGAATTCGTTTCGGTTCCGACCACCCGATAATTATCCCAAGTGATCAGGGTCCAATCGACCTGAGCCTGTGTCGGCAGCGTGTTTCCCAGAAACTGAGCCAGTCGCAACAACTGGATTTCGTTGGCTTGTTGGCTATGGATCAGGCGGTCGAGATCCATCATTTCCTTGTCGCAGGCCGACAAAAAATACACGTCATCCACCCGATGGGTGCGGATACAAGTTTGCCAGCCATCGCTATCGTGTACCCCACAACTCCAAGCTTGGGGTGACAACGGTTGAGTTTGCTGGCCCAGCCGAATCGATGTCACCTTAGGAGCCGGTTCCATTTGCTGAAAATGCTTCAACAGGAGGTCCTTGAGAACGGTCGAAGATTCCACATACACCAACAACACTCGGCGCGGAGATCCCGACGCTGGACGAGGTTTCGCGGCTGCTTGCCGCTCCCATTTTGATCCAAAGCTCATCTGGTCCCAAGCTTCGGTGTGTATCGGATCTTGCGATGGGGTACTGTCCTTTTTGCTTCGTGCTGGCAACGGGGAGCTGTCCTCTTTGCTTCGTATCGGCAACGGAGATGGCATTTGAGACAGTGGTTGAGCGTATGTGTCACTTTGAGAAGACATGTCTCGCGGTCGTGCGAATTGAGATGGCTTCTGGATATCGCCCAACCAATACCGTTGTTTGGCAAATGGATAGGTGGGCAGGCTGATCCGTGCTGGCAGGGTGCCACCATAAAGCGCATTCCAGTCGACCGGGTGTCCTTTCACCCAGGAAGCCAGGATTTCAGAAAGTGACACGTCCTTGTCCAAGGCATTGACCGCCGTCGCGGCTATGGAATCGTCACTGCGTTTGACGCGGCCCCGATGGAAGAGACCCTGATGGAAGAGGCTCGATTCCGCACCAGAGTTCTTCAGTTGGCTCAATTTGGCTTCGAGATCTTGTTGCGAGTCGACGAGAAAACTCAGGCGCTCTTCCATTGCCTCGCGTCCCACCTGGAGGGTGTAGGCCAAGCTAGCAAGATCGACCGATTCATGACGGCAGAGAAATCGATGAAGATTGCTCACCATCTCATGGAGCCGTGCTTCATCTTTTGCCGAAAGCACAATCGGATAGGGACCCGGTTGATGCACCGGAAGAGAATCGGTTTCAGGTGCCGGAATATACTCTTCGATCACCAGATGCGCATTGGCGCCTCCCGCCCCAAAAGAAGAAAGCCCTGCCCGTCTCGGATGCTCTTCGAGGACTCGATCGCGGACCACCATAGGGCGTTTCCATGCTTCCAACTGCTGTTGGACCACAAATGGAGTTTGGGAAAAATCGATGTTCGGATTCAGTTCTTGAGCATGCAGGCTGGGAACCAGCATGCCGTGTTTCATTTGCAACAGGATCTTGGTGAGTCCGGCCATTCCCGCTGCTGCTTCCAGGTGCCCTAAGTTGGATTTTGCCGAACCAATGGCACAAAACCCCGTGTCAGCGGTGTCATGTTGGAAGGCTTGGCTCAGTCCGGTCATTTCGATGGGATCTCCCAATTCCGTGCCGGTTCCATGCGCTTCGAGATAGCTGATGGATCGTGCCGAAACACCTGCTTTTTGGAGGGCGTCGCGAATCAAATCCCGTTGGGCATTGGGATTGGGAACGGTGTAGCCATTGGTTTTCCCTCCATGATTCACATGAGAGCTTCGAATGACTGCGTGAATGGGATCTCGGTCTTGGATGGCTTGGGCCAGCGGTTTCAGCAACACCACCCCGATTCCTTCTCCAGGCACAAACCCGTTGCCACCCTTTCCAAAACTTTTGCATTTGCCATCGCGAGACAGCATTTGCCCTGCACAGAGCTTGATGTAGTTCGAAGGATGCAAATACAAATTCACACCACCTGCCAGCGCTAAGGCACATTCCCCACGACGCAGATTTTCACAAGCCTCATGAATCGCCGTGAGAGACGAAGAACACATGGTATCAATCGGCATGCTCGGTCCCTGAAGGTTCAACACGTAGGAAATCCGATTGGCCACGGAGGCAAACGAAGTCTGTGGATGAACCGGTTTGCCTTGTTTCCGCAGGTCCGAATCCAGCAGGTCAAATCCCGTTTTGGTGATCCCGGTAAACACCCCGACCTTCCGATTGTGGTCACGATGCAGCATGGATTTGGTGTAACCGGCATCTTCCAAGGCCGCCCAAGCGTGCTGTAAAAACAGACGTTCTTGGGGGTCCATCCCATTGGCTTCGCGTGGCGAGATGTTAAAAAACAACGGATCAAAATCGGCAAAGTCTTCCAAAAAGCTACCCCACTTGCTGTAGCTCTTGCCTTGGGCCACCGCCTCCTGAGGACTTGGCTCGAAAAAACCTTCCAACGGCCAGCGGTCGGCTGGAATTTCGGTGATGCAATCCTGGCCACGCTTCAAGTTGTCCCAGAACGCTTCCAACGAGTCCGCTTGCGGATACGCACCACTCAACCCGATGATGGCAATCGGTGCTTGCTCAAAGGTTGTTGTATCTAATGAGTCCTCTAGGGTCTGAGTACCGGAAACAGAATTCCTCCTTGAAGGAACAAGGCCTTTTCTTGGGGGTTGGGTGAATGGGACTGTGATTCTTGATTCGTTACTCGGTTTGTTATCAAGCTGGGGTGCCATCCTTTCAGATTGGGATTCAGGCTGGGGTGCCATCCTTTCAGATTGGGATTCAGGCTGGGGTGGAACTTCGGATCGCAGGGACACCACGTTGGGTTGAGATTCGGATGCCGGTTCAGCAGAAACCCATTGAGCACAAGCCTGAGGGTATTCGGTGATCAAGTGTTCGGCCAACGCGTTCAGGGTTTGGTATTCATAAAACAGCGTTTTGGAAATGGCACCAAACACACGCTCCAAGTGACTGTTCAGTTGGGTGACCATCACCGAATCGATCCCATAATTTTCCAATGGAGCATGCGCTTCCACGCGATCCACGGACAGCTTGATGGCCTCTCCCAACAAAGCTTTAAGCTGGTGTAAGGTGCGTGCCTGAAGAACTTGGGGATCTAAACTTTCAGAAGGTGTTAAACGTTCAGAAGGCGTTGTGGCAGGTGAGGTGGGTAAACCTTCCAGAGCATGGAGGCTGGGGCGATCCGCATGCGGGGTCGGTAACAACATCTGCTTGAGTTTTGGTAATTCCCCCTCCATCACCAAAATCTGAGACTGTTGAGAGGCCAGACTGCGGATGAGGGCCTGCACCCCGTGATCGGTCTCCATTGCCGTCATGCCGGTATTTTGCCGGATGATTTTTTCGATTTCGGCATCGACTCCCATGCCTCCGTCTTTCCATAGCGGCCAATCAATCGAAAGCGTTTGACCGGGCACACGGTCTTGGCGGTAGGTGGCATAGGCATCCATGAACGCATTGGCCGTGGCATAGTCCGCTTGCCCTGCATTGCCCAGGACCCCCGAACCGGAAGAAAACAGAACAAAAAAATCAAGATTGAGATGCCGGGTGGCCATGTCCAAGTTGATCGTGCCTACGACTTTGGGAGCCAACACCGCTTCAAATTCGTCGATTCCCTTTTTTAAGATGTAGTTGTCCCGAATGATCCCCGCACTATGCAAAATCCCTCGAAGGGGGCTGAACTCTTTTTCAATCGAATCGATCAAGGCTGCCACTTGCGATTGCGAGGTCACATCCACTTGCCGATAATCAATCTTGGCTCCCAAGGCAGCGATTTCCGCAAACCGAGCTTGCTGCTGGGCATTCGGACGAGAACGCCCTGTCAGGATCACGGTGGGCTGACGGGTTGTCCGGGCGATTTCCTGCGCAAAAATCAACCCCAACCCTCCGGCCCCCCCGGTGATCAGATAGGTGCCTTGTTCTTTCCAAGGGATATCGATCCGTTTGGAATCATGAGGCAGTTCTTCCCACATCAAAACCTGACGATGGGCACCTTGATATCGGATTTGCGAGGTTTTCCGTACCGAACGATTCTCCTGCAACTTGTGGATCAGTCCGGCTTCCGTTTCGTTGGATTCCACGCCGATGAGCTGCCCTGTGACCTTTGGGTTTTCCGAATGCATTGTTTTCAACAACCCCGACAACCCCGCAAGGACCTGAGCTTCGCCAGTCATAGGCACCACCAACTGAACGAGCGTTTTCCCCTTGGGTTGCGTTTCCAAGACTTCCTGAAGCGCGGCAAACACCTGAACGGCAATTTCTTTAAAATGGGTGCCCACATCATTGGGCTGAGCTGAAATCTGGACGCAAGTGCTCGCGGCAAGATGCGCTTCGAGTGACGTTCGGGAGATTTCTTCCAAAGCACACAGCAAGACCCAATGGTGATCGTAATCGGGGATGTCTGGTGCCAAGGAAGCCATTTCTTCTTTCCAAACCGGCTCACACATCAACATCCCCACCTCGGCAATACTGGGTTGCACGCCGAACGGTGAAGGCATGTCGAGTGGTGGTTGCACGCCGAACGGTGAGGACATGTCGAGTGGTGATGGCAAGCCGAGCGGCGATGCCATGCCGAGCGGTGAGGACATGTCGAGTGGTGGCTCCATCCAATGCCGTTCTCGGGCAAACGGATAGGTGGGCAAGCTGACACGAGACGGAGGGTTGTCATACAACTGCTTCCAATCAAAGTGCAGCCCCTTCACCCAAAAGCTCAGAATACGAGCGTATTTGCGTTTGGTGATCCAAGCGTGGATGGTGTGAGCCATGTCTTCATCCGCATCCAAGATGGAAAAGGTATCCTGATCACGCAAAACCTGTCCTCGATAGAGATCCTCCGGTCGATTTTCCAAAAATGCCCTCAGCTTGGTTTCCAATGTTTCCAAGGAATCAGCACGGAAAGCCAAGCGTTCCTCCATCGCCTCTCGTCCCACCTGAAGGGTGTACGCCAGATTCAGGAGGTTGAGTTCTGGAGTCCGTTGGAGAAACCGCAGAAGGTTTTCTGCCATGACGCGCAAACGGTCGTTATCTTTGGCAGAAAGCACAATCAGAGCCGGAGTTTCTTCCGTGGAAATGTTCCGATGGGGCTGGGCTTTCTGAGTCGCTCGATATTCTTCGATCACCACATGAGCATTGGAGCCTCCGGCACCAAAGGAAGAGATGCTGGCAATTCGAGGAATCGTGGTTCCTTCCACCACAGGGCGTTCCCAGGTGCGAAGCTCTTGATTCACCACAAACGGAGTGCTTTCAAAATCGATATGCGGATTGAGCTGTTCGGAATGCAGGGAGGGAGCGATTTGTCCATGTTGCATTTGCAGCAAAACCTTGGTGAGTCCCGAAACCCCAGCCGCCGCTTCACAATGGCCGATGTTGGATTTCACCGAACCGATGCGACAGTATTGGGTGTCCTCCGTGTGCTGCTGGAAGGCTTGGGTCAATGCCGAGATTTCAATGGGATCTCCCAGCCTGGTACCGGTGCCGTGCGCCTCGACATAGCTGATGTAGCGAGGGTTGATGCCAGCTTCGTCCAACACGCGGGCAATGGCCATTTGCTGCGCTTTGGGATTGGGCACCGCCAATCCATTGGTTTTGCCTCCGTGGTTGATCGCACTGCCTTTGATCACTCCGTAAATATGGTCGCCGTCCCGTTCCGCATCGGTGAGCCGTTTCAACACCACCACACCGACGCCTTCTGCTGGAATATACCCCTCTCCGCCTTTGCCAAAGCTTTCGCAGCGTCCGCGGGTGGCAATGAACTGCCCCCGGCTCAATCCCAAATATTTATTGGGATGAATGGTCACATTCACTCCTCCCGCAATGCCCAAGGTGGTTCGGCCTGACTTCAAATCCTGACACGCCAGATGGAGGGTGGTTAACGAAGAAGAACACGCTGTATCCAAGGTCAGGCTGGGACCATGCAGATTCAACACATACGACACCCGATTGGCAATGTTGCTCATGTTCCCCCCAAAGGCCATGCGATGCCCCCGGAGACTCGATTCGACCCCGATGAACTGGTACTCCGCTGTCATGACTCCGGCATACACCCCCACTTGAGCAGGCAAATACGCTCCATCCTCCTGTTGCAAATCCTCCCGGCAATACCCCGCATCTTCCAAGGCCGACCATGCGTGTTCCAGGAACAGCCGTTCCTGAGGATCCATGAGTTCGGCGTCTCGGGGAGAGATGTTAAAAAACAGCGGATCAAAGCGGTCGACTTCGTCAATGAAACCACCCCATTTGCTGTAATGGTGTCCGGGCTGGGTTCGATCTTCGGTGTAGTATTCTCGCCAATCCCAGCGGTCGGTGGGAATCTCGGTGATGCAATCTTGGCCTTCGCTCAGAATGTCCCAAAACTCCTGAAGGTTCTGTGCTTGAGGATAACGACCCGATAGCCCGATAATCGCAATGTCGGGTTCGGTGCCCGCCATTTCTTTTGCCACATGATGGTTTGTGAGAACTGAAGTCTTGGCCGACGTAGGCTGCACATGTTCTATCGGCTTGCTATCGAGAACCGATGGTGTGGCTGGAACAAAAGATGATTTATTCGTGGCCGATAACAAAACGGATGGGGTAGCCGGAGCAGAAGAAGGCTTATTGGCGACCGACAACGAACCTGGAGTCGTGGCAGGGGAGATGCCGAGCTGTTGGCAAAATAGATCGGGTTGCGTTTCCAGGAAATAATCGGTCAAGGCTCGAATGCTGCGGTATTCGAACAGCAGACTGATGGGTTGCGAGCCAAACACCTCTTGCAAGCGGTACGTGAGTTCTGTGGCCATGAGCGAATCGATCCCATATTTTTCCAATGGGGCGTCAGCTTGAATTTCAGCAACCGGTCGTTTCAAGGTGTTGGCAAACAATTTCTTAAGGAAGTGGGTTGCATTGGCTTCGAGTTCTTCCCGATTGACTCTTGCTGGCAACGGACTTTCGGAGCTTTCGTGAGGGGGAGCATAGAGTTCTACACAGTAGTTCCGAATTTGGGACAAAGCCGTCGGGTCTTCAAACAGCATCAAATGATTGTCCACCACCACTTCATGGAGGCTCATATTGGGCAACAAAGTCATCCATTCCGACCAATAATCCACATTGCGCAAAGGATCGTCCTCTCTTGGACGAAGGTGAGCCGCTGTGGTTCCAAAAAACAAACCGTTTTGATTTTTGAAATATCGAACTTGGGGGATGGATTGCGTGAGGGCTTGGGGAACGTATTCCGCAATGCGATAGCCTTGTTGGATCGTCAACATCTTCTGGAGATAACTGCGAATCCAAGCTTCCGGTTTGTCCACACCGGCCTCTTGACAAAATCGTACAAAGGCTTCGTGCAACGCCTTCGTGGAAGACACCTCGGTTTTGTCAGTCGGTGGGGTGGGCCTTTTCAGGGTTTTGAGCCGTTGTTCTGGAGACAGTCCTTGGTTGCGCAGAGACATGTCGATGAGCGCAGCGGAGATAAAAAACAACCAATCGTATAAGCCTTCGGCCACTCGATGATGATGGGGCGGATAAAACGAATCCACGAAAGTGAGGCTTTCCACGGTTTGCCCTGCCGCTTGAAGCTGCTGAACGATTTCATACGCAAAGGTGCCTCCAATCGAATAGCCTCCTAAATCATAAGGGCCTTCGGGCTGGATCGACTGAATCAAATCCGCATAAAACGCGGCAATCGTTTCCACTCCCGACAAGGGTGTTTTGTCATCAAACAAACCTCGGGCTTGTAGTCCATAAAATGGACGCGGGATGCCTTCGGCTAATGGCAGGTACACACTCGCATCTCCAAACGCACCATGAACCCAAAAAATGGGGCGGCCTTCCTTGATACGATTCACCCGCTGGCATTCAATAAAAAAGCGGGGTTGGGAGAAGCGAGGTTGAGATTCTAAAGAGCGCAGCTTGTTTTTTACATCGGCAGTAGCAAGCTGTCCGGTTTCATATGCAGCAATAATTTCATCCAGTGTCATCCAATGGTCCTTCGTCTATGAGATGAACGACTTCCTTGATGGAAAGGTTGCCTTCTTTGAGTTGTTTCAAAGCATCGGCAACCCGGTCATCCTGATACGCACTCAACGCCGTGCGTTGGACTTGACGCTGCAAGGCCTTCAAGGATTCCTCCATCGTAAGGAGCAACTCGTGAACCGGTTGATTGGGATGATGGACCATCTCGTGAACCATCCGAATCAAGAGTTTTGCCAGTTGTTGCATCTCGGATTTGTCGAAAAGGTGTTTGCGATAAGACGTGATGAGGTGGAGCTGCCTCTCCACCCGAAAAATCTCGAAAAACAAAGTCGCGCAGACTTGGCCTTCTTGGCTGGCATCTGCGTGGTGCGATTGAGCCATGTCATGAGGCTTGTGTGGGGATTGTGATGGTGTCGTGAACGGAGAATTGTGTGACGACCGAGCCGTATACAGGGACAAGGAATCGGCAAATAAAGAACGCCCGTACCTTTGCAAAGAGTTCAACGTACCGGTGTCGATATCAACGCTATCGACCATCACATCCCCCCACTGCCGGAAGTAGTTGCCATAGCCCTGCAAGCCGGTTTGATTCAGTAATTCCGTGAAATCGATTTTGGCATGCCGCAAATCGTTCAGACATTGAGCTTTCACCTCTCGTAAGACGTCGAGCAGGCGGGAATCTCGCTGAATTTCGAAGGGCATGAACAACAGATTGGTGAATTCTCCCGGCGTGTTCAGCAACGCGACTCGATCCCGCTGGTTGTGGACCAACTGGAGCATCGCGCTTGGATTGTTCATGCCTTGGGTGAGCAACAGTGCGACGGCTGTCGTGAACAAATGCGTGTATGTGACATCGAAGTCTCGATGAAACTCTTGGATGGCCTCGCTCAAGGAAGACGGCAACGACACCATGAAACGCTCCCCGACTTCAAATTGCTGCTCATTCAGCGTGCGAGGGTCTCGGACATACGGAAGTCGCATAGAAAAAGGCTTCCCAGCGAGCCGTGTTTTCCAATAGCGGCGATTGGTCTCGCTAAACACCTCGCGATCCAACTGCCGAAGGGCATACTGCCAATACGGTTCTGCCGCTGGAGTGTCTCCGGTTTGTGTCGGGTTGCTCGTGCCATGATAATGGTGCATCAATTCAGCAAACAACAGGGGCGGGGTGAAGGCATCCGCAAGACTGTGATGGATCACGAATCCGAGATACCATTTTCCTTCCACCTGAGTGACCCATGCTTGCAAAATGGGGAAGCGGTCCACCGGCAACAACCGGTCTCGTTCTTGTGAGATCATTTCTTGAAAGTCTGCCAACGTGGACATTTCCACGACCTGAAATTTCAACTCAGCAGTGGCTGCAATGCATTGTCCCCAACTGTTTTCCAGTTCGACATAATGGGTCCTCAATACATCATGGTCTGCGACCAAATGGGCCAACGCCTCGTTCAATCGGGAGAGATCTAACTCCTTCTCAAACACCTCATAGACGTGCTGAATATTCCATGCGGGTTGTTTCATCACTTCGGAATGGTACAGATTCCGTTCTTGTTCCTGAGAAATGGGAGCAATGAGCCATCCGACTGGAAGTTGAGCCAGCAGGGTTTGCTGCTGCGAGGCCGAAAGCGAATCCCAAATGGACTGAATCGGAACCGAGCGATGGGCCACGAAGTGACAACGGCTGCCATCATGAAACAGAGCGAGCCCTTGTTGTGTGAGTTTGGCCAAACCGGGCTGACACGCTTCGATAGTTTCCTTGCGCAGCAGCGCATCCCTACGGCCCGAGGCTTCGCCTTGGGGCGTGGAAAAGGCATGGAGGTCCTTGGGTAATCGGGAAAACCAATGCTCTTTTTTGGCAGGACGCGACACCTCCGAAGGAGTCGCCCCTTCTTGTTCCACCAAATGGGCCAGTCCTCGAATGCTGTTGTGCGCTTGAAGATCTGCAAGCTGCAATGCGGTGGCAAATCGGTCGTTGATCATGGCCAACAAACGGGTGCTCATCAGCGAATCCAAACCAAAGCGGTTCAAGGCGGTGTCCATTCCCACCTCCTCAATGCGGTGTCCCGTAATTTCGATCACCAGAGCTTGGATTGTCGACAACAAAGAATCCGTCTGCCGCACCTCAGACGGAATCCCTTGAGCGGGAGACATTTCGAATGGCCTCGTTTCAGCTTGAGGCGTCACGGCTTGCAACACTTCGGATTGAGGGGCAATCCAACAACGCCGTTTCTCAAACGGGTACGTGGGCAATGACAACGGAAGGCGTTCCGCTTCAGAAAAGTAACTCGACCAATCGATCACCGCTCCCTGCACATACCCATCCGCCAAAGTAGACAGGCTTTTGGAAACAGCCCCGAAATTCAATACGGACGGCGCAGACTCTGTGGTTCTGGTCACAGAGCCATGAAAAACCTGCCAATGCTCCTTCCCGTTGAGGAAGTCCCGCAACCGGCTCAGCAATTCGTGCTGGGAATGAACCACCACCGCACACCGTTCTGAAAAATGACTCCTTCGTAACAAGAGATTGGCCGCCAGTTGCCCCAAATGCGGCTGAACTCCAGGGGCTTCTAAAAAGGCAATGAGGTCTTGGCAACGTTGTTTCAAGGCAACGGGAGTTTTGGCAGACAAAGCAATCACACGTGGCTTGTCCGAGGAAGGCTTCTCCACCAGTTGGGGGAGTGGGGTGGCCGGTGGTGCTGAGACTACCAAATGGACATTGGTTCCCGTCGCTCCAAACGAACTCACCGCCGCGCGTCGCACCTGATCGGGTTCTGCCTTCCACGACACGTTTTGAGTGGGAATGAAAAAGGGATTGCCGTTCTCCTGCACCGTGGGATTGGGAGTCGCGACATGTGGCGTTGCGGGAATCTCTTCGTGCTGAAAAGCCAACAAGACCTTCAGGAGATGGGCGATTCCGGAACCTTGGAAGGAATGCCCAATATTGTTTTCCACGCTGCCCAGCGCACAGGTTTGCGACGAAACCGACGGTGTCCCAAAGGCTTCTGTCAATGCTTGGATTTCAATCGTGTCGCCCAAGGGCGTTCCGGTACCATTGGCTTCCACCATGCCGATGGTCTGTGGATCGATATGGAAACGACGGTAAACATCGGCAAACAAAGTAGCTTCTGAAACCATGCTCGGCGCGGCCATGCCATTGGTTTTGCCATTGTGATTGTTTCCCCAGCCTTCGATGACCCCGTGAATCCGATCCCCATCAGCCAAAGCCTGTGCCAACGGTTTCAAAATCAGCGCTCCGACCGCTTCTCCTGGCATCATACCAGCGGCATGGGCGTCGAGAGCACGGCTCTGTGTTTCGGGGGTGAACAATCGCGATTGGCATCCCGTGATGATGAGGTTCGGGGTGCTATAGACCAACACTCCGCCTGCAATGGCCACCTCGCATTTGCCCAAGAGCAAGTAATCGCACGCATGAGCAATCGCCAACAGGGAAGACGCACACCCGGCATCCACAGAAACACAAGGTCCCGTGAGATTCAGGCTGTACGCCACCCGGCCTGGAATTCCCGATGCGGTCACATGGGGGGACACCCCCGTGAGTTCTTTGATCCGCAAGGTGTAATCGCCTCCACCGCCACAGAACACGCCCCATGGCTGCCCCGATATCGCGGTGGGATCTTGTCCTGCCGCTTCGATGGCCTTCCAGGATTCCTGCAAGAACAATCGTTCGGCCGGATCCATCATTTCTGCTTCATTGGGGGAAATCTGGAAAAACACGGGGTCGAACGCATCGATGTCTTCCAAAAAACCGCCATGACGCACATAGGTCTTTCCAGGAGTGGGGTCGGGTTGATACAGACGCTCCACATCCCATCCTCGATTTTTAGGAAATTCCGTGAATGCAGAGCGTCCTTCTTGCAACAAGTTCCAAAAATCATCCAACGTCTTGCCACCGGGGAATTGTCCCGACATCCCCACAATCGCAATCGGATCTTTGGTTTTGCTGTGAGGTGATACTGAAGCGGGCGATACTGAAGTTGACGAGGTTGAATTTGGCGACACTGAAGTTTGAACCTGATGCATACCTGGAGGCCGCATCACTTGAGATCGTGTTGGAGTTTGTGCGGTTTGAGAACCTTCTTGCGTCTGCGGTGCTTGTCCTGATGGAGAGGCTGGCAAACGGTTCATGCTTTCAAACATGAGATCGGCCATATGGCGCACCGTGATGAGCGAACCAAACAATTCAAAGTGATTTTCCCCGTTCACAATCCCAGTTTTTAATGCAGGCAAAACCCGATTCCAGTCCTGGAAAAATGGCAACAGGGAGCCTTCGGCTTGCTGAACGTTCATCAAGTAGTCGGGGTTGTAGACTTCCGAGGAAGTGGCATGGGCCGTGTGCGTTCGTAACAACACCGCATGGATTTCTTCAGGACGGGACAACGGAAAGGCTCGATAGCGATTCAGCCCTTTCAGATTGGCCAGATGCACTCGTGCCATCGAATGCAGCCGTTGGAGCAGCATGGCTTCCGTCTGCTGCACGCCACGCTGGCGGATGAGTTGTGTCAACTGAGGAGGAATTTGCTCTGGAGGCACCCCTTCGATTTCAGAATGCGTGATTGCCAATTGAGGCCACGACACTTTCCCCAAGGCCTTGCTCTGACGGAATTCGGGGTCCATGTGAAGGAGGGTGATCATGAGGAAATTCGCATTCATCACCCAATTGTGAGTCGTATCGGAATCCCACAACGCCGCTTGTGCCTCATTTTCGATCAAAGGCGCTTCGGCTAAAAACAAGGTTGCCACGGTTTTGGAATCGCGTTGGAGTTGACGGGCGCATTCATAAGCCACCGTGCCTCCCATCGATACTCCATACAAATGATACGGACCGTGTTCGTCCACAGCCATGATGATGGCTGCATAAGAGGCTCCCATCGCTTCAATAGAAGTCAACGGAGCAGCTTCATTGAGCAGCCCTTTTGACCGTATCCCAATCACCCGGAAACGCGGTTCAGCAGCTTCGGCAAGCTTCGTGTACAGTCCCACATCCCCCGACATCGGATGGATGCAGAACAACAGAGGCCCTTTGCCCTCGATTTGCAGCGGTACCACTTCTTCATAACGATCCATCACCTCCCGGAGATGTCGTTTGAATGCCGAATCCTGATTCGGTTTCATCGGCTGTTGAACCATCTCTTGTGCCGACACCAAGCTTGGATTGGGTTCCGTAGACAAGGTTGACACCGCAGACGGTTTCGCAGTCGGAGGGGCTTCCCTTGCTGGACGGGAGGCCCCCTCGGTCGGGGTCTGTTGTTTGGCGATGTACTCTCCCAAAGCACCAATCGTTGGGTAATCAAAGACGAGCGTTTCCCGAAGAGGAATCCCCAATTTCTGAGACAGTTCTCGGATGAAACGAACCACTCCAATGGAATCCAATCCCAAATCCCAAAAGGTGATGTCCTCATTCAGTTCGTCTTGTTCTCCTAGTAATAGAATGTCCTTCACCACCTGAATCAGATTCGTCTGAATCGCTCCTGCTGCCGACAACGCGGGTGCCACCTCTGGAGAAAACGCAGATTTCACCTTTGGCGAAAACGTAGGTGCCACCTCTGGAGACCGTGCGGTTTCCGTTGACGTTGTCACCGAGGGACGGCCTGATCGTACGAGGCTTCGAACCTTGGATGGCTCCCCGGCCAGTACCATCGCTTGGGAACTGGAAAGGGTGAGGCTTTGCATCAACGCCCTCACCCCCGGAGCCGTTTCTAGAGCAGTCAATCCCATCGTCTTACGCAGCATTTCCTGGGCTTCTGCATCGATTCCCATGCCACCGTGTTTCCAGAGAGGCCAATTAATGGAAACCCATTTTCCAGAGGATCGGAGTTCCGCATAACCATCCATGAAGGCATTGGCCGTGGCGTAATCGGCTTGTCCCGAATTGCCCAGTACCGCTGCTCCCGAAGAAAAGAGCACGAGAAAATCCAGATCGAGCGAGCGGGTAGATTGATCCAAATGGAAAGTCCCGGCCACCTTAGGGGCCAATACCTCGTGGAACTCGGCTCGCGTTTTTTGAAGCAGGAACCGATCTCGAAGCACTCCGGCGCTATGCAGCACGCCATTCAATGATCCAAATTCCTCTTGAATTTGGGCTATCAAGGTGTTCACAGCAGTGGCCTCACTCACATCGACTTGCCGGTAGACCACCTGTGCGCCCAGCGATTCGATGTTGGAAAGCCGTTTTTGGATTGTGTCATTTACCGGGGATCGTCCTGTCAGGATCAATCTTACCTGCTCTGTGGCTTGCGCAATGGCCGTGGCAAACAAGTAGCCCAGCCCCCCGGCACCGCCAGTGATCAAATAAACCCCTCGGGTTCTCCACGGAATGGGGGGGGCTTCCTGAGGTGGGGTCTCGTCCCAGCTCAATATTACACGCTGTCCCTGGTGATATCGGATGCGCGTGTCTTCAGGATAACAACCGTTTTCGCGGATTTTCTGGAGCAAGGCCTCCCCCGATTCTCCAGGGTCGTATTCCACGATTTGTCCCCACAATTCCGGATGTTCCAGATGCGCCGTCACCAACAATCCAGCCAGTCCCCCAAACACTCGGTCTTCTCCTTGGGAAGGCACCAAGATCTGAACCAAGCTATGCCCCTCCCATCGCGATTCCAACACTACCTGAAGGTGTTCGAATACCTGAATGGCGATGTCTTCATAGCGTTCGGCCAGCGTGATGCCTTGAGCGTGCATCCGAATCCAGTGCACCCCCTTGGCTGAAGCATCGGTTGACGCGGAACAAAACGCTTCAATCGTTTCAGAATGCGCCTCTGTGGGTTCCAGTAAAATCACCCAATGAGAACTCCATTTTGGATCCTCGGCTGCGGGCGTTCGATTTGCAGGAACGGGTGCTTGATTTGCAGGAACGGGTGCTTGATTTGAAGAAGTCGATGCTTTCCAAACGGGTTGGAACATCAATGCTTCAGGTGTCCCCGTTTCAGACATCAGCCCTTCATTGGGCAAATCGTTCGTATGTGCCAAAGTGCTAGGCATGGAGCGAGGCGCATCGACAGGTTCCGGTTGCACCGGCGGCCAATACGATTCGTGGATGAAAGGGTAGGTGGGCAGGCTGATTCGGGCAGGCTTGGGATGACCATAAGTGGCATCCCAATCCACCGTCTCGCCTTGGACCCATCGTTGTAGAAGTGCTCGTGGCGTCGGTTCTGTAGCGTGAGAGATGGACGCCGTCGAAGATTTTCGGCGTCGTGCCTGACCACGATACAGATCGGATATCGAAGAATCGCCTTTTACAAAACGGCGCAGTTTTTCCAGGAGTTCCTCCAAGGAGTGGACCCACAGCCCCATCCGTTCTTCCATCGCCTCCCGTCCGGTTTGGAGCGTATATGCGAGATCCACCAAACGGGGGGTCGGTCCTTCAGCAATCGCTTTCTGGAGAAACACCACGAATTTTTGAGCATAGGCTTTCAGGCGTTGCGCATTCTTGGCAGAGAGCACAATGAGGTAGCGGCCGTCTTCAGTGGAACCCTCTTCGGAAGTTGGGCGTTCCACGGGTTTCACATATTCTTCAATCACCACATGGGCATTGGATCCTCCTGCCCCAAAGGAAGAGATTCCGGCAATTCGAGGATATTCTTTCGACACCCCATCGACTTCCAGCACAGGACGCTCCCATGCCGACGCCTGTTGCTGAACCACAAATGGAGATTTCTTGAAATCGATCCGAGGATTCAATTCCTGAGCATGCAAAGTCGGAACAAGGGTGCCGTGTCGCATTTGCAAGAGGATCTTGGTAAGTCCCGCAATCCCGGCCGCTGCTTCCAGATGCCCCAAATTGGACTTGACCGACCCCAACGCACAATATCCGAGGTCCGAGGTCTCGTGTTGAAATGCCAAGGTCAACCCCTTCACTTCAATGGGATCTCCCAATTCCGTTCCCGTTCCGTGAGCTTCCACATAGCTCACCGCCCGGGCAGGCACCTGGGCTTTTTCCAAGGCTTGACGAATCAGATCTTTTTGGGCAATCGGATTGGGAACCATGTAGCCGTTGGTTTTGCCCCCATGATTCACACTCGTGCCCCGGATCACTGCATGAATCGTGTCTCCGTTTTGGATTGCCTGAGACAATGGTTCCAGGATCACGACTCCCACCCCTTCTCCCGGCACAAAACCATTGCCACCTTTGCCAAAACTGCGACACACGCCATCTTTGGACAACATCCCATAATCGCTTAAAGCAATGTAGCTGGACGGATGCAGATACAAATTCACGCCCCCCACAATCGCCAAACCACATTCTTGACGGCGGAGGTGTTCACACGCTTCATGAATGGCAGTGAGCGACGAAGAACACATGGTGTCAATCGGCATGCTGGGACCTTGCAAATTCAAGAAATACGAAACCCGATTCGCCGCAGAACTGAACGAGGTATGGGGTCGTGCCGATTCTCCCCGTCGCCATAAATCCGGGCCGTATAAATTGAAATCGTTTCTGGTGATGCCAACAAACACCCCCACCCGTCGATCATGTACCGTTGCCAACCGTTCTCGCGTATATCCTGCATCTTCCAACGCTTCCCAAGACGCTTGGAGAAAAAGCCGTTCTTGAGGATCCATATTCATGGCATCCCGCACAGAAATATTGAAAAACATCGGATCAAAATCCGTAGCGCCTTCAAGAAACCCACCCCACTTGCAATAGCTTTTTCCCTGTTCCACCGCTTCTTGAGGATCCGGATGATAAAACCCTTCTTGCGACCACCGTTCCGAGGGAATCTCGGTGATGCAATTTCCCCCGTCCTTTAAAAATTCCCAAAAAGCGTCCAGATTGTTGGCCCCCGGATAACGGCCACTGAGTCCCACGACGGCGATGGGAGTATCGTAGGCGCTCTGAGTGACCGATACGTCCGGGGGTTGTTCGGTTGGCACCGCAATCACCGAACCTGCTTTTTGGTACACATGACCCTCTTCTGGAGCATGGCCATCTTCTGAGGCACGGTAATTCTCTGGAACATGACGATCTTCTGGAACATGACGATCTTCTGACTCCCGGTGATCTTCTGGTTCGCGGTGATCTTCTGGTTCGCGGTGATTGAGAGGCGACGCCCACTGAGTTTCCAGAAGTTGAGCCAATGCTGCATGATGGTGTTTGAAGAAATGGTCCACCAACCCATCAATCGTTTGAACTTCAAAAAACAAGGTGCTGCTGACTTCTTCAAAAACCTCACTCAATCGGTCGGTGATCTGCACGATCAAGATGGAATCGATCCCGTAACTTTCCAAAGGTTCCGCCGAATCGATCTGGTGGCTTTCCATGCGGAGTACGGTCCCGACCACTTCCTTGAAATATTCGGTGCTTTTTTCCCGCAAGTTCCCCGACAAGGTCTCCCCTGATTGTTTGGCAACAAGGTTGGGCGTTGCCGAGTCAGATGTCATGCTTGGCATTCCCATTGATCGTTCGGTTGGAGTTCCCACCGTTTGTTCGGTTGGAGTTCCCGTGGGTTGGACGACTGGATTGGTTCGGGGATTGGCCACGCGATTTTTGGTCGAACTTGTTGTGGATTGAGCGGTTTGACCGAGGGAGAACGGAGGTGCACCTTCGGTATGTCGTTGCCGGAGGATGCCATCACTTTCGGCAACCACGATCTGTTGCCCTAGATGATGAGAGGTTTGGGCAGGGAACTGAACCGCACCCAAACCTTCTGTTTCGAGCAAGGATTTCCAGGTTTCAGGGTACAATCCAGGCGAGCCAGTGATCCGCAATCCCAGATCTTCACTGAGCCACCAACCATCGAGTAAGCCAAACGTGAGGTGGGCAAAGAGGGATTTGTCGCTCAATTCATTCAACAACAGCAATCCGTGTTGGCGTAGTACTGCTTTGGTGTTGCGCAAGGTGCGACGCACATTTTGTGTGGCATGCAACACGTTTGCAGCAATCACAATGTCGTAGGTACCCAAGGCAATCTCTTGCTCGGCCACTGGTTTCGAGATGTCAAAGATCCGGGGCCGGACATAAGGATGCTGAGGGACATAGTTTTCTTCGGCATGAAATAGAAACGCCTTGGAAAGATCCGTGTAACAGTATTCTTCAATATGGGACGCAAATGGACTCAGCTTGGGCAGAATTCGGGCGGTAGTGCCCCCAGTACCCGCTCCGATTTCCAGAAGTCGTATTCGAGCGGTGGGGTCTTGTTCCAACCGAGCTTGGATGGCTGCCACTAAGGCATCCCCCAACACTTCATTGAAATGATCTGCCACCGGATTGTGTTTGTAGATGCCTTCCACCAATCGCATCGACGACTGCGGGAACAACACATCCGTGGCACGTTTGGTCCCCGTCAGAATTTCTGGTAGGGCTTGCAAACAGGCTTCCAGGAGCACCACCGCCGCTTGTTGGTCTTGCTCCCAACGGGGCTTGATGCGGTTCCACTGGTTCCATAACGTGTCTAGCGTCACAGGAGGTCGGACTAGCACATCGCGTCCATCCTCCCAACGAATCAGATCGTGTTGTCTCAACTGACTTTTGCATTCGGCCAACCACAGATCATACAGAGGGAGCAGCGTCGTTCCTGCCCCATCCGGGGTTGCCGAGCCAGAATCTGGGAATCCAAGCAATGGTTGTAAATACCCCAGGAGCAACTCCAGCAACGCTTTCTCGGTTTCAACATCTCGGAGAATGCCCACGGCAGGGGTGGCGTCGGAGCGGGGGGGTTGTGCTGCCAAATGGGTTTGTATCGATTCCATGCAGGAGGGAACCGTCTCAGAAACTCGAAACATTCCCTCTTCCGGATGCACCGATTCGATCAGTCGCGATTCACGAGATTTCAGAGTGACCACTTGAGGATACGGCCCGACCAGGAGTGCCTCCAACAAAGCCATCCCTTCTTCAGGCTGGAATGGTTCCACCCCGCTCTGTTCCACCCGAATCTTCGAAGCTTCGGAAATCGTGTCACCCACTCCTACATCCCAATAACCCCAATTCATGATTTTGACAGAACCCTTCCACGTCTGAGAAAGCTTCAGGGCCAAGGCATCTTTGAACGTACACCCTGCTGAATAACCGCTCATTCCTCCACTTTGCAAAACGGAAGCGATGGATGAAAAGAAGAGACACAACTCCAGGTCTTCGTGCTGAAACACATGGGCCACCTGCACCGAAATATCGACCTTGGCCGACAAAACCGTGCGGAAGCGCTCTTCTTCCATGTCTGCCAAGCTGTGATCAAAAATACCGATGGCCGAATGAACCACCCCATGAATCTGAGGATGGTTTTGTTTGATCATCTCATACGCCTGCTGGAGGGCTGCTCGGTTGCTGGCATCTGCCGCTAGGTAGGTGGGTGCCGGACCGAATTGAGCCAAACGATCTATGGCAGCTTGAATCTTAGCATCCAGTGCCCGTCGCCCAATCCAAATGATCCGCGCTTGGTAGCGTTCGACCATGAATTGACTCCAGACCTGACCAATGCCTCCCGCTCCGCCGATCACCACATACACCCCACCTTGTCGATACAGAGGCGGTTCCTGCGAAAGGCGCTGGCTGGGGATCAAACGGGAAGTGAACCATTCTCCGTTGCGATAAGCATAGGTGTCTCCCCGTGACTCGAACGGAAATCCAAACATCTCCTGAACTGGCCAGTCACTCCCCGCTTCCAGATCGAAATGCAGGACCTTCCACCGAAGGTATTCTTTTGCCAAACTTCCGGTGAGTCCTGAAATCCCGGCATGAATGGGGTTGCTGGCATCATCTGCGGTCACGGCGAGGGTGTGTGTTGTGATCAGGGTACAGTGCAATGCCTTCGATCCATATCCCAAGGAAAGCAATGTGCGGATCCATCGGAAAGCCTGAACCACCCCGTGTTCCTGTTCCTGAATGATCCGTTCGTCCCCCCAAGCGACTTGCGGTGCCTCAGGAGCAATCCAAACCAGATGATCGATTGAGGTCTTGCGATCCAGAATTCGGGTCCATTCGGCCACCGAGGCATTCAGCGGCACTTCCAAAAACTCCGCGTGCGGATGCTGGGTTCGGAGCCTATCGTGTTGATGCGGAGTGCCTCCCACCACCATCATCTGGAGGCTGGAACTTGATGAACGCAACGACTGATCGGTATCGTTCGTTACTGGCACATCCGGGATTGACATCTTCGAAGCTGACACATCCGAGGCTGACATGTCTGAAGCAGTTATAGGGATGGCATCCCAAACGGGTACGAACATCCAGGTGGGAACTTGGGGTTCTGGCAAGGACGGAGGTGGAGATGGAGATGGAGGTGGAGATGGAGATGGCGTGGTTTCCCATTCCGGTGCCCAGTAAGTTTCTCTGGCAAACGGATAGGTGGGTAGACTGATACGAGACGGGAGCGCTCCCGAATACAAACGGTTCCAATCGAAAGCCAAGCCTTTGGCCCAGAGATCCAGAATTTTGGAATATTTGCGTTTGGCCACCCACGCTTCCATCGCATGGGCCATGTCTTCATCGGCAGTGAACACGCTCAAGGCGTCTCCGCTCCGCTTGACCCGACCTCGATAACATTCATCGATATCGTCACGGCCTGCTAAATAATGTCCCAGTTTTTCGGTGAGTTCTTGCCAAGAGTGGACTAGGAAGGCCACCCGTTCTTCCCAGGCTTCTCGCCCCACTTGGAGCGTGAACGCCAAATCGCGCAAAGCAATCGAAGGACGTGGCAGCAGAAATTGATGCAGGCGTTCGACCACCACTTTCAACCGGTCCTCATTTTTGGCCGACAGCACAATGAGGTATTCCGAAGGAGCCTCAGTTCCGGTATTGGCCAGAGGGGAAGCGACGTATTCGGAAACCACCACATGGGCGTTCGCCCCTCCGGCTCCAAAGGAAGAAAGGCCTGCAATCCGAGGGTATTCTTTGTTTTTTCCTGCCAACGTCACCTGAGGACGCTGCCACGGCTCGGTACGATGCTGCACCACAAATGGAGTTTCTTGGAAATCGATGTTGGGATTCAATTTTTTGGAATGGAGCGAAGGGACCAATTGCTCATGCTTCAATTGCAGCAAAACCTTCGTCAACCCCGCAATCCCCGCTGCACTTTCACAATGACCGATATTGGATTTGACCGATCCAATAGCACAATATCCGGTGTCGGGCGAATCCTTCCCAAATGCCTGGGTCAGCCCGGAAATTTCGATGGGATCTCCCAATACGGTGCCTGTCCCATGCGCTTCCACATAACTCACCGTACGAGCATGGACGCCTGCTTGTTTTAGGGTCTGCGCAATCAATTGGGCCTGCGTGTTGGGATTGGGCACGGTGTACCCATGAGTACGGCCACTGGCGTTCACCAAGCTGCCTTTGAGAATGCCATAAATATGATCCCCATCGACTATGGCCTGTGACAGCGGTTTCAGCACGACCGCCCCCACCCCTTCTCCATCTACAAATCCATCGGCATGATCGCCAAACGCTTTGCATTCGCTGGAGTCGGACAGCATCATCATTTCACTCAATCCGATATAATGTTCCGGATTCAGAATCAGATTCACCCCACCAGCCACCACACAATCGCTCGTTCCGGCATAGAGGCTTTCTAGCGCCAGATGGATGGCCGTTAATGAAGAAGAACACGCGGTATCCACAGCCAAACTCGGCCCTTGAAAATTCAAGACATAGGAAACCCGATTCGCAATGGACCAATGCTTGGGTCGACGCACATACGCCCCATTCATCACCCCAACAAACACTCCGACCTTCTGGTTTTCAGACAAGGAATCGGGGGTGTATCCCGCATCTTCGATACTCGCATACGCAGTTTCTAGAAACAGCCGCTCTTGAGGGTCCATGCGCTCGGCTTCTCCAGGGGAGATTTGAAAAAACAACGGATCGAACTTATCCACATCCTCAATGAATCCCCCCCATTGGGAATACAAATGCCCCGGTTTCCCACGCTTCTTGTCAAAATACGGTCTCCAATCCCAGCGATCTTGTGGCACTTCGGTGATGCAATGGGTGCCTGTTTTCAATTGTTCCCAAAATGCATTCACATCCGGGGCTTGCGGGTAACGCCCACTCAATCCGATCACTGCCACATCGCGCTCTCGGCTCTCTCGCGTTTCAGGCGTTTCCAGTGGCGGTGACGCTACCGACCGTGAGGAGACTTCGGGCGGAGGGAATGCTGTCGGTCGGGATACCCCGCCAAATCGGGATGAAAATGGATACCCCGACGTTTGCGTCGGACTGGAAACAGACGCTGTGGACGCAGACACAGCAGGCATGGGCTGTTTGGACGGAGGAGTGACCGATTTAGAAGCAGCAGGAGGGTGTGCTGGCTGGACTTGCTTCAACAAGGCTTCCGGTTGCGTTTTCAACAAATGCTCGACCAGTGCATCAATGGTCTGAACTTCGAAAAATAAGGTACTGCGAATATTCTCAAACGACTTGGACAACACATTGGTGAGTTGAATCGCCAAGATCGAGTCCATGCCATACGCTTCCAAAGGCTGGGACGCATCGATCTCATGACTTGGCATCCGAAGACTGGAAGCCACCAACCGCTTGATAAAAGCCGTACTTTTCTCCCGCAACATTTCGGGAGACATTTTGGATGACATTTCAGACGCGGATTCTGTCCCTCTTTGTATCGGAGCGGTTTCATATTCTGGAACAACCGATGCGTTGCTCGTGACTTTGGTTGCGACTCCTGTGGATGCTTCAAGGCTAGATTCCTGTTCGGTCTCGCCCTGGGTTCGGCTCTCAGTTTTCCCCTGGGTTCGGCTCTCAGTTACGTCCTCGGTTCGGCCTTCAGTCTCATCCTCAGTTTGGGACAACAGGAGTGTTTTCCAATCCTGCCCGGAGCGGGTTTTGACCAAAGTCATTTGATGCAAAGGCGATTGCAGCAGCGTCTCCAAAGCTTGCATGCCTTCCTGGGGTTCAATCGAACCGATCCCCAACCGGTTCATACGATCCTGATAAAAGGATTTCGCCACGACACCGATACTTCCCCAATAGCCCCAATTCATCACTTTGATCATCGGTGGATGACGCTCAAGGGAAGCCTGTTGAGCCCATTGACGAGCCAAGGCATCTTGAAAGGTGGAACCGGCTGCATAGTTGCTTTGCCCTGGCAGCTTGAGGAAGGCTTGGATGGACGAGAAAAATAAAACAAAGTCCAAGGAGTCGGTCTCTTGAAACGCCTGAGCGAGACGAACACTGGTATCGACTTTCGCTCGGAGTGCCGCTTGAAATCGGTCTTCTTCCATATTGGCTAGACTTTTATCGGCCAACACAATGGCGGAATGGACCAGCCCATGTACCGTTCCAAAGCGTTGACGGATTTCAGCACAGGCCGCTTGCAACTCCTGGAGTTGTGTGGCGTCGGCTTGGATGTAATATGGATTGGCCCTCTGCGCTCCCGTCTCCCATATGGAGGACACGTCCTCTTTTTTCCGTCGACCGATCCACACAATCTGCGCTTGGTAGTGTTCGATCATGTATTGGCTCCACGCCTCTCCCAGGCCGCCTGCACCGCCAAGCACCACGTAAACCCCTTTCTGGCGGTACAACGAACGGTTCCCCGAAACCGCTTGAACCGGACGCAGCGACTGCTGAAACCACTGTCCCCCTCCGGCGTGCCCCCGGTAAGCAATGGCATCGCCATTGACTTCCCAGGGTTGCTCAAACATTCCCCGAATCGGCCAGCCCCCTATGGAAGCAGCACTGGCCGAAGAGGCTCTTTCTGATGTGGAATCTGCTGGCATGTCGAGCAAACGAATCTTCCAATGGGGATATTCCTTTGCCAGTGATCCCACCAAGCCATGAATGCTGGCATGTGTTGCATTCATGGGGTCTTCGGGAACAACAGCACAAGTGTTTCGTGTGACCAAGGTCCAGCCAAAATCCCGCTCCCCATACCCCAACACCAGCAACGCTTTCAGAATGCGGAATACCTGCAAAACGCCGTGATGCTGCTCGTCAATCATTGTTTCGTCAGCATAAGAGACCGATGTGGAATCCTCCGGAGCTATCCACACCAGATGATCCATTGTTCCCAAGGTCCTGAGGCTGTTAACCCACGCCTCGGGAACCGTCTGGAAGGGTACCTCCCAAACACGCGCTTGTTTATAAACCGTTTGGATGGCTTGTTGGTGCGCCTCCGATCCACCCACGATGACAAGAGACGCCGTTTCCTTAGGAAACAAAGCGGAGGGCAATGGTGAGAGAGAAGACGCGGTAGGAATGGCTGTCCACTCCGGCTGCATCATCGTTAATTCATACGGCGATTTGGAAACCCGTGTGGAAAACCCTTTCATGCGGACACAAACCACCCCCTGTTCATCACACAGGTCCACATCCAATTTTTGCTCCGAGCTTGTGGCACTTCCTTGGGAAGAACGCATCCACACCCACATCACGGCCGGACATGGGTGCCAGATTTCCATCTGCTCCAAGGCAAACGGTAAGGTGGGATCTTGCGACCAGGACGGAGCCGTCCCCATGTGGAATCCAATGGAAGCCTGCAATGCCGAATCCATCAGACTGGGATGCAGGAAAAACTGATCCTCGGTGGCCTGCACTGAGGCAGGCAGAACCACCTTGGCGAGCACGTCTTGGCCTTCTACATAGAGTTCTTGCAACCCTTGATGCCCCGGACCGTAATGGATCCCCATGTTGCGAAATCGTTCATAACACTGCTCGGGATGCCACGATTCTTGCCGGATCTGCTGCTGCAACTGATTCAAATCAACCGTTGCCGGAGCTTCCAGCGGAGTTCCCCAGATCACCACCCCTTGACCGTGCAAGACGACCTCAGAGTCTGCATGAGTGGGTTCGGAATAGATTTCAGCATGAACCACTCCCGCGCTATGATTCCCGACCATTTGTAGATTTGCTTCGGATCCCCAATGGGTTTCCGTCGTCGGTGGAGCATCCACCCACAACCGGACGTGAATGGTTTGGGGCTGTTGGTCCACGATGAGGGGACGAATCCACAGAAAATCCTTAAACTGAAATTCGAGAAGATCGTTCTGAGAGGTGTTGGGAGAAGCGGCTCCCATCGCGTTTGCAACCGCCGCACGGACCATTTCCAAATAAGCCACCCCTGGTAGGACCTTCTGCCCCGGTTGACCAGCAATTTGTACAACATGGTCCGCTAAGAAAAATTCCTTTCCAGTGAATGTCGAAGCATAGCGTTGCACGCTGAAGTCCGACGTATTGCGATGCACCAACGGGTGCAACCCTGTATGCAATGCACCCGATGTGGATTTCCGGCCTTCTGGAATCCGATACCGATCTTGAGCAAACGGATACGGGGGTAAGTTCCTACGAGAGGGAGGATGGCTTCCATAAAACAGAGTCCAATCAATCGTCAGCCCTTGGGTCCAAAGCGCGGCAATTTTGCGGAATCGGCGTTTGGCAATCCAGTGTTGAATGATTTCATCCCAATCGTCGTCGGCTTCAAACAGCGTTCGTGTTTCTCGATTGCTCTGAACTTGACCTTGCCAGCATTGGCTGATTTCTGCTGTGCCATTTCCATACGCTTTCAACTTTTCCATCAAATCTGGAACGTCCCGGACGATAAATGCCACTCGCACGTCCATCGCGTCGCGTCCCACCTGAAGAGTATACGCGAGATCGGTGAGGGGAATTTCTGGATGGGCCAACAAGAATTGATGCAGATTGAGCACACTTTGGCGAAGCTGGGCTTCCTTTTTTGCCGACAACACGATCAAGGAGGCTACGGTCTCTTCGATCCTGGGGGGAGTGGGTGCATAATGGTGGTTCCGTTGAGCCGTTTCGTGATGCTCTTCCAACACCATGTGCGCATTGGTACCGCTGTACCCGAAAGAACTGATGGCCGCCATGCGGGAACCTTGCGCATTCGTTGGCCAAGGCCGTAAAGCGGTGTTGACGTAAACTGGGCTGTGCTCAAAATCAATGTGTTCGTTTTCTTGAGCAAAATGCAGAGAGGGGGGGATCTGTTGATGTTTAAAACTCAATAACACTTTGATCAGCCCCAGCACGCCAGCCGCTGCTGCGGTGTGACCAACGTTCGCTTTGACCGAACCGATGGCACAAAACTGTTTTTTGTTAGTGAATTGTTGAAAGCTGTTGCTGAGGGCATGGATTTCAACCGGGTCTCCCAGCTTCGTAGCGGTTCCGTGGGCTTCGATATACTGAATCGCTTCCACATCGATTTGGGTTTGACGATACACCTTGGTTTGCAGTTGGCTCTGAGCCAGAAAACTTGGAACGGTGATTCCCGATGTTTGTCCGTCTTGGTTGGTTCCGCTGCCTCGGATGATCCCATAAATGGAATCCCGATCCCGTTCCGCATCCTGCAATCGTTTCAAGATCACAATCCCCACGCCATCGCCCAACACGATCCCATTCGCTTGGTTGTCAAACGGACGACAGATTCCTGTTGGAGACAGCATTCCTGCATTGTTCATCGCAATGATGGGAGCCGGATGATTCCACACAGTCACCCCGCCAGCAATGGCCAGATCGACTTCTCCCGTCTTCAACGCTTGGCATCCCAAATCCGTGGAAACCAGCGAGGAGGAACAAGCCGTGTTGACTGCCAAGGCAGGTCCTTTCAGATTCAAAAAGTATGCGATCCGTGAAGCCGATATGCTGATGTCCGAACCTAGCATTGAAAAATGCGAAAACTCCTCGGAAAACGGCATATGTCCCCCTCCGGCCACTCCGATGAAGGTTCCCACTTTGTCATCTCCCAAGGCCGTGGGCGCATACCCGGCATCTTCGAGCGCCTTGTAACATTCTTCCAACAACAACCGCTGCGGGATATCCATCAGTTCCGCTTCGTGGGGCGAAATCCGAAAAAACAATGGGTCGAAATACTCCAAATCCGACATGGCTCCGTACTGAAGCGGAATCGGTTGCGGCGAATTCTGTTGATAAAAATCCAGCCAAGCCGGATGTCCAATTTCCTGAATGCAATCTTTCCCCTGGCTGACCACCTCCCAAAATTCTTCTTTGTTGTTGGCTCCTGCACAACGACACGCGATGCCGATGATTGCAATATCATCTTGGCCCGTCATTCCATTTTGGTTCGTCGTGGTGTCCCGGTACGTCATGCGATCTTGAGAAGCAAGCAAACTCGGGCTTGGTACTGATTGCGGAGCACGCGTCGGTTTGCCTATTGCCGGCGAATGGATCGGTTTCGGTGCCTCAATCTTTGCAACTGGTGCTTCAACCCTTGCAACCGGTATGGTTTCTCTTGATGGCGTTTTCGCTTGTTCTGATTGTTCAATGTACTGCGCCAAGGCATCGAAGGTGTTGAACTCGAAAATCAAACTGGTCGGCAAATGGAGTTGGAATGTGAGATTGATGGCTTCCAACAATTCCACCGCATTGAGTGACGTGAGTCCCAACTCCTGAAACGTCTCAACCGCACGGAGTTCTTCGAACTGAAATCCCAACGTATCGACAAACGTTGTGATCAGATGCTCCTTGATACTCGCGTGTCCTTTTGTCGGAATCCGCACTGTTTCTGGGGCACTCTGCTTCGACGGCGGCGGTATGGTTTCGGTGGGGGAACTTGCTGGGTCGACTTGGGACGCGGCCGATTCGGATAGAAGTTGATCAACATCCACCGGGAGGACGGCTGGATCGGCTTGAGAGGAAAGCGGATACGGAATCGAGCCTTGTTTCAGCATCGCAGCCAAGGCTTGAGGATAGGGCGTGGGCGTTGATATCTTTTCATGGTTGTTCTGCCGAATCGCCTCCACACTCAGATGTTGGCCGTTGCTCAGTTTGAACAAACAATAACTGACCCATCCCTTTTCCATGGCCACGGCGTTGTTGGTCCAATTCTTCCACGAGGCACGAAGCACTTCGGGGAGGTCTTGGGTATTCTGTTCGCACTCCGGATCGTACAATCCGTTGGCAATTTGGGGAGACACGTCGATGATTTCCTCAATCAACAACGAGTGCTCCGCCAACAGATCGACCCATCCCGGCCGCGTGGGGATGTACACCGATACATTGGGATCCACAATCGAGCCTTGCAAATTAGCAATGAAGTCCATCAGCAGGACCCGCCCTCCCGGTTGCAAAGCCGAGGTGATGTTGTGAAACAACCCTTGCTTGTTCTCGATATGGCAGCTCACCTCGATTCCCACCACCACATCAAACAAGCCGGGGAAGGCATCAACCGAACTGTCTCGATGAAAAATCTCTGCCTGCGCTTCCAGGTGCATCCGGGCAATGCGTTGATTGCCCAATTCGGCTTGTGCCGGGGTGATCGTGAATCCTCGGGTTTGGATGTGGGGATACAAAGACGCAATTTGGATCACATCGGTGCCATGCCCACAGCCAAAGTCAAACACGGAGCGAATTCGAGAAAAGTCCTCTTTGCAAAACAAAACTTGGCGTAGCTCGGTTTGTTTTTGGTGGATCAAGGCCTTGTCCTCAGGAAATTGCTGAGGGTTCAACGACACCCGAGTGATGGAAAATCCGGGGCGTTTTTCAAGCAGAGGAAAGAAAGTCAAATACTCCTCCCAAAAATCTCCATCCTCACTGCCATCCTGGGCCAACAGACTGTACAACTCCACCACTTTGCTTTCCTCCTGCGAGGAATCGGCTGGACTTGCTTGCACTTCCGGCTCGATCCAGCAACGTCGTTTGGCAAACGGGTAGGTGGGGAGGGAAATAATACGGACGGATTGCTTATCCCAAAAGCTTGCCCAGGGAACCTTGCGGCCTTGAACCCACAACGCCGCCAACTGTTCGGGGGACTGATGGGTCCAATCGATTTCCTGCGTGTGTGCGGATCGAGGGGCAGGGTGGTTCCCCCAAAACATGCCGCGTTCCTGAGATTCCTTGCCTGCTAAGAAACCCTGTAACTTGTGCAACAAGTCTTCCCGAGAATCCGTGAGCACAGCGAGACGTTCTGTCATTGCCTCGCGTCCGACCTGAAGGGTGTAACTCAGATTCGGTAAGGAAACATGAGGACGATGGGCCAGGAATTCGACCAAGTTTCGCACCAACGCCTGCAAACGATCTTTATTTTTGGCAGACACGACCACAATCGAAGAAACAGGGGGAGCCGAATCGAGATAGTTTGAATCAGGAAGATGTGAGCCAGAAAGGTGTAAGCCAGGAAGGTGTGAGCCAGAAAGGTGTGAGCCAGAAAGGCTTGAATCTGGGACGTATTCGGAAATCACCGCATGGGCATTGGTGCCGCTGATCCCGGTAGAACTGATGGCCCCCAACCGAGGCTGGCCTTCACGAGGAGGCCACGGCTGATTTTCGCCTTCCCAACGAAAGGGAGTCTTGTGCAATGGAGTGTATCGATTCCGAATATCACCAGAAGACCACCCGGGGATGGTTTGTTCTTTCAGAGCCATCACCATGCTGATCAAATTCACCACTCCGGAAGCCGCAAAGGTGTGGCCAATCAACGGCTTCACCGAGCCAAGCACACAATACTGCTCAGCCTCCGTATACTGTCGAAAGCTGGTGGTGAGGGCTTCGACCTCAATGGGGTCGCCCAGTTGGGAACCCACACTGTGGGCCAAGACATATTGGATATCGGCAGGATTGATCTGATTTTTCTCATAGACACGGGTGAACAAGTCGGCTTGACTCAACGGACTGGGGGCTGTGATGCCATTGGTTTTTCCATCATAATTCACTCCCGTAGCTTGGATGCAGGCATGGATCTGATCTCGATCTGCAATCGCCTGAGACAACGGTTTGAGAACCACCGCCGCCACCGCTTCTCCTGGAACCATGCCATTCGCTCGTCGATCAAACACACGACATGCCCCACCGGGTGACAGCATATTGGCTTGATCCAACTTGACGTAGCTTTCCGGCGAAAGCATCAGGTTCACGCCTCCCACCAACGCCATGTCGCAATCTCCCTGACGCAATGCCAAACACGCCTGATGGAGCGCCACCAACCCCGATGAACACGCCGCTGTTAACGCTAAATTGGGACCTTTCAAATCCAAGGTGTAGGCAATCCGTGCTGCCAGGGTCGCGTTTTGATTGCTATTGATGGATCCTTCTTGCCCATGCTTTCCATAATCTCCTTCTTCCACCCCCACGTACACCCCACAGGAGGCTCCATGAATCCGATCTCCCATGTAGCCGGCATCTTCAAAGGCATGCCACGCTTCTTCCAAAAACAGGCGTTGGCGGGGATCCATCGCATTCGCTTCTTGAGGCGGAATGGCAAAAAACAACGGATCGAAGCGGTCCATATCCTCCACAAAAGCTCCCCACTTGGATTGGCTCTTGTGACGATCCTTTCCGGTGGCATCATAATGCGCCTTCCAATCCCAACGATCTGTGGGGATTTCGGTGATGCACTCTTTGCCACTTTTCAGAATGTCCCAGAGTTCTTCCACCCCGTTTGCTTGAGGAAAACGGCCACTCATCCCAATGATTGCAATGTCCGTGGATTGTGAAAACGCTCCAAGGGTTTGACGAGACGTTTTGGAGTTTTGATACGACGTCGTCGTGTTCTGATCCGGAACCTGGGAGTTCTGATTCGAAATTAGGGTGTTCGGGGCGGAGGCCGATGAATCGTCTTGCCACCCCATCGAATAGAATTTTTGGATGGGAGCCTCCTGTTCCGTGAGCAAATACTCATTGAGTTGGACCAGGGTGGGGTAGGCGAAAAACACTGAAGGTGTGATTTCCAACCCATAATGATTCGAAAGCGCTTCAGCAAAGGCGGATAAGCTGATCGAGTCAAATCCCAACTCGGCTAAATTGCTCTCTTCATCCAGCACGTCGGGATGAATTTTAAGAAAGGGACGGGCCAACTGTTTCAAATCTTCCGCCACCGCTTGTTGGAGGTCTGGTGTGTTGAGAGTTGAAACGGTGCTTGAGTGCTCTGATAAACTTGGAGCGAACGAGGCCCCTTGCACCCTTTGGAGGGGTGCAGATTCCTGTAAACCGAGGAATCGGTTGATTCGATGCGGCTGGCCAACCAACACCAAACATTGGGTCTGCTCCTGAGCCAAACACTGTTCGAACACAGGAAGCCCCTTTGCTTCGGTCAACCACTCCTGACCACTGGACTGGAGGTATAGCTGAGCCTGAGATTCTTCTTGAAATCCCATGCCGCCTTCTTTCCACAAAGGCCAATTGATCACGGTGGCTTTGCCCGACCGTTTTCCGTGAGCATGCAGTTCATTTCGGTAACGGGCATAGGCCATTTGGAATCGATTCCCCATGGCATAATCACACGACCCCCAGTCACCCAAAATCGCAGCGCTCGAAGAAAAGTAGCACAGGAACTCCAGCGGTTCCTCAGACAGGATTTCATCCAAGATTTGTGTGCCTTGAATCTTTGGAGCCAACACCTGTTGGAAGGCGTGGAGGTCTTTCTTCACCAAGCTTTGCGTTCCTTCCACTCCTGCGGCATGGATCACCCCTTGGATATTGCCAAACCGTGATTTTGCGGTTTCCAATCCACGCTGCATCGCGGCTTTATCGCAAACATCCGCTTGTAGATAAAAAACAGAGCATCCCAAATCCTCCAGTTCCCGCAGGCGCGATTGCTTTTTCGACGTTAAAGCGGAACGGCCCGTAAGAATAAGATTCTTCGATTGAGAACGGGCAAGATACGCGGCAAACAAAAACCCTAGCTCTCCCAAGCCTCCTGTGATGAGGATCGCTCCCGATGAGGAGGAATCTTTCAAAAAGCCTGGTGCTCCCCCAGATAGTGTTATCGGGCGGATACGGAGTTCGTGACGTTTCCCTTGCCGATAGAGCACACTATGGCTTGTGCCCGAGGCTAACGAGTGCCCGAGCTTCTCGGCCCAATTCTCCCAATCGGTCTTGCTGGCTTCTTGAAGGATCACGGACACGCGCGTTTTTGGCCACTCCATCCTCAACGAACGTTCAAAGCCGACCCACGATTCCAGGTGGCACTGTTCCAATCCCGTCTCGAACTGTCCGGCCAAGACTAGATGCGTTCCCTGCCAACGGGCGGCAGCGAGGGGTTGGAGCAAGTTCACAATCGCCGTGGGATCCTGAATCCATTCCGGATTTTCCAAAGCCCCTAAAAACAGGACCGCCTCGATCTCACTCATGTTCTGGGGGAACTGGTCTACGACAGTGTCCTGGTCCATGAAAATCAATTGGGTTTGAGGAAATCGCGAGGCAATGGATTGTTCAAAAGCTTTTCGATTTTCCGAACCCGACAGGAAGCAAAGCCAGGATTTCTGAAAAGAAGCGGGATCCGGAGTCTTGTGTGGTTCCACGACTTCCCACACCTCTTCGAAGCACAAGGTTTCAACGGTGGTTTCGCTTTCTGAGAATCGTGGTAAGCCGCGCTCGGAGGCGGGTCCTTGGGATGATTGTGGTAAGCCGCCCTCGGAGGTGGACCCTTGGGATGATTGCGAAGGGATGTTTTTGGATTGGATCCAATAGGCCTCTTCAGCAAACGGATACGTGGGCATGCTGATACGAAGCGGTTGCAAACGAGTGTACAGTCGAGACCAATCCACGTTGACTCCCGAAGCCCACAATTCTGCCAATTGATCGGGATCGGGGGGAGTGGAAGCCCATCGCGTGTTCAAAGATTCTTCTGTGAGTTCTCGGACTTCTGAGGGCAAGGTCGGACTCCCTTCCGGGATGCCTTGCTCACAAACATGCTTCAGTTTTTGGAGCAACTCCTGGCGGTCAGACACCAACAAAACCAATCGGGATGGCATGGCCTGTCGGCCCGTTTGTAAACCATAGAGGATGGATGCCAGCGGGAACGTAGCTTCGGGGAGGGTGATCAACCAATCCAACATCTTTTGAGCGTAGTCTTGCAAGCGCTCCTGCGTGGGTGCCGAAAGCACAAACACGCCTGGTTTCGAAAGCGGCAAAACGGATTCCGCCACCGCAGGTCGGTACTCTTCCAGCACCGCATGGGCATTCACCCCACCGAATCCAAAACTGCTGACTCCGGCACGACGCAGCCCTCCCGCTTCCGGAGTGGGCCAAGACTGGTGCCGGTCCACGATATAAAACGGCGAATCCGTTAATTGAATATGCTCGTTGAGTTCCGCAAAGTTCAGCGAGGCAGGAATTTCCTGATGCTTGAGACACAGCACCACTTTGAGCAATCCAGCCATTCCGGCGGCAGCTTCCAAATGTCCTAGATTGGTTTTGATCGAACCCAAGCCGCAGTGCCCTTGAGGGAGCGCGTTTTTCAATCCTTGAATTTCAATCGGATCCCCTAAGGAAGTCCCGGTTCCGTGGGCTTCGATATATCCCAAAGTTTCGGGAGGAATATGAGCCGTTTTCCAGGTTTTTCGTAACAGTTCCGTTTGCTGCGTCGGATTCGGGACGGTGAGGCCGCTCGCGCGTCCTCCATGATTCACTCCCGTTCCTTTGATCACGGCGTGAATTTGATCTTGATCCGCAATAGCCGCGTCTAGGGGTTTCAGCAGAAGCATCCCTGCCCCTTCTCCTCGCACGTAGCCGTTCGCTCTTCCATCAAACGTGTGGCATCGGCCGTCTTTGGAAAGCATGCCCGCCTTATAATAGGCAATGCTGTTGCCTGGATGACACATCAAATGAATCGCCCCCACCAAAGCGTGACTGGATTCTCCCGATTGTAGGGACTCCACGGCCTTATGCAAAGCCACCAATGAACTGGAACAGGCGGTGTCGACCAACAAACTCGGACCACAAAAATCATAGAAATAAGAAAGGCGGTTGGCCAAGACAGCCATCGAATTGCCCGTTCCAAAATAGGCTTCAATCGGCAGGTTTGATTGATCCACCAGACGATTGTAGTCGGATCCACTGGCCCCGATGAACACCCCCATGGACGTATTGCCAAAACGATCCGGCGGATATCCTGCATCTTCCAGAGTCTGCCAACTCAGCTCCAACAACATCCGTTGCTGTGGGTCCATGCATTCAGCTTCTTTGGCAGAAATTCGGAAAAACGGAGCATCAAATCGGGCAATGTCTTCCAGGAATCCACCTTGGTCGATCCCGCGATGCTGCCGGAGTGGATCGATTTCAGGGGGCCATTCCCAACGTCCGGAAGGCAATTCCCGAATCATCGACTTGCCTGCTTTCAGTCCTTCCCAGAGACCGTCCAACGTTCGGATGCCTCCGGGCAGTCGGCACGCGATGCCAATAATGGCCACGTCAGTGGCTCCCGTGCGACCTTTGGATGAGGACTCTTGCTTTTTTGCTTGGAAAGCTTCCGGGCGAAACGACTCTGCGGGTTCGGGTGCCTGTTTCTTCTGAGGTGGACAGAGATACGCCAAGACCTTTCCCGGCGTGTTGTGTTCGAAAAAGAAAGTGGGGTCTAAGTCGACCTGATATTCATACGAAATCGTTTCGTTGAGTTCTAAGAGATCCGCCGAATCCAGCCCCATTTCCATCAAAGGGCGATCCAAGGCAAAGGCACTTTCCCCCGGCTTCCCCAAAATGGTGATGATGCTGTTTCGCAAAAATGCCTTGACGGCTCGGCTGTTTTCCCCAGGATTTTCCCCATTTCGTTCGGGAGCCACCTCGTTCCGTGCCTGAGTGGCTTCGTTGCGTTCATGGGCCAACTCGTTCCGTGCCTGAGTGGCTTCGTTGCGTTCATGGGTCAACTCGTTCCGTTGGCGTGTTACCAAATCGTATTCGATCAAAACGCCAAACCGGTTGTTCTTTTCACTTTTCAGGAAATAGTTGGGAATCAGTTCTTTGATTTGAGCACCATGCAATTCGTGAAATTTGAGGGTCGAATCCACAAGCCTCCCCTGTTCATTGCGGAAGGCAATGTAAGCTTCTGGGCTGAGATGCCCATAACGTGGATAATCTTTGCATCGTGTCACGCCCGTCACGTGTTGGACTCCTGGCAACACACTGCATTTTTGCAGCATGAATTCCAGCAACTGGTCTCCCCAGTTCCGGTTTTGCCACTCCGGCAGAATACTGACTCCCAACAATTGAACAATCGGGCCTTCGGCACGGTGCAAGGTTTCCATCGACTTTTTGGGAGTCGTTCGTAAACCATCCACCCGTTCAATCCGCTGCGAGTAAATGCAACCAATGAGCTGGCCTTCCTGTTCCAGCACCAGTTGTCCGGTCGGATACTGAGTACATCGTTTTTTCAAGATTGTGCGCGACACGGCCAGAGGTCCCCAACTTTTCTTTTCTAGCTGTACCAACGCCGATAAATCTTGGGGTCGCACCATGCGGATACGATAATCACGACGCTCCAAATGCGTGAGCGTGATCCGAGAAAAGGCCAGGGTTTTGGGATACTTCCGGAAAGAAGACGAATGAGGAAACAATCCGGCTTCCGCAGCGGCCATCAAAAACGTTTCTGCGGTCACCAACAATTGTTGAGAAAATCGGTGCAGGGCGTCAAAATACAAACTCTCGTTTTTCTCGATATGGAAACGCATCGTTTGCGGCTCCAAACAATGCACCTCCAACATCAGCAGCCCGTGCTTGGCAATGATCGGTGCCCAGCGGCCTAAATGTTCGATTAAGCTTTGTGCAGCTAGATTTCCAGGGAGTTCGTTCCCATCGCGGTCCACATACACGGATTTCCGGAGCAACGTTGTGTAATTTTGATCGGGTGTGGCCACAGGAGGAATGTAAGGACGATCATGATCGAGGAACGACCGAATGTGCAGAGCCTGTTCGATATCCTGCTTTCCGGCCGCTTGTAAATCACGGATCACTTGTTCGGGATTTCCAATATCTCCCTGAATCACACAATGGCGAAGACCTTCTAGCGTTCGTGCTGTTTCGGCTAAGGCTTTTTCGTTTAAATCGACGCCGATCAACTCAACTGGATGTTGCTGAAGCACCGCACCACGCGACGTCTTCTCCTCAATCATTCGGTAGATATGCCGAAGCAGCGTGCCGTCGCCACAGCCCATGTCCACGATGTATTTCGGCTGTTCGTCATAAGGCTTCTGATTGAACAACGACAGAATGACTTCTTCCATATCGGCAAAATACTTCTCGTGCTGAAACCCGCTGCCGATGACATTCAAAGTGCGATCAATATGCTGTTCGTTGCCGTGGACATCCCGTTGAAATACCGAGTGACAGTCCCCAAAAATCACCTCAGCGATGCGAACAAGCAATGGTCGGTACGAAGCAACAATGGCCGTGTTCAAACTCCGTTGTGTGATGAATCTGCCGATATCAGTAAAAGCCGGATCCTCTTGCTGAATTGTCACCCATTTCATGTTAGTGAAAAGGGATAACACATCTTCCCGAATGAGTAATGGGAGTTGAGACAATAAGGGAGCGCTCGTCGTGGAGAGCCACTGATTGGCATGCAGCGTGAGCAATAACGGGATCACCAACATACCATCCAAGAAGTCGGCGATTTGGGGATCCTCCAAATCCCATCTTCGTTCTGAAAGGGCGATCCATTTACGGAGATTCAAATCGTTCCGGTGACCGTGCAAATATTCATTCATCGGAAACGAGAGCAATTCCAGGATATCCGGTGGGATTTTTTGATGAATGGTAGAGGCTTCCGTCAACTGGTACGCATCGGAATCGGTACGAGCAACCCAGCCCAGCGCTTCCAATAAATTGAGGGCAGTTCGCAAGTGACCACTGTTCGCTTTCAACTCCTGAACCAAATCCACAAAAGCCAAAGGCTTCGAAAAATCTAATTGCTTAAAAACACCGTGTTTTATACAAGCAAGAGTAACTGGAATGGCAACATAACCGTGTTGATAATTATTCAAAGTGGTGAGCATCTTCTGGCTTCTGACTTTCGTATTGAGGAACAAAATCGACAGTTGTCAACAAATTTCAGTTGATTTCATCTGATCAAAAATAGGTTTCGCCGTTTGGGGTAGTCATAAACAGCCTAGTTAAGAAAAAGCTAACAAAATTGCAAGAAAAAAGTAATTCTATTAGAGTTAGGTTAAGTCTTTTCGTCACTGATTTTATTAATTAAAAAAATAAATATTCATGTCGTGTTAGGATTTCATTAATCATTTGAATCATTTGAAGAGGGGCATATGAAAGCATTTTTGTTTCCAGGTCAGGGTTCCCAATCGAAAGGAATGGGAGGCACCTTATTTGATGAATTTCCAAAATTGATCGAAAAGGCCGACCGAATTTTAGGCTACTCCATCAAGGAACTCTGCTTGAAAGATCCTCGTCGAGAACTCGGCCAAACTCAATTCACACAGCCCGCCCTTTATGTGGTGAACGCGCTCTCGTATTTCCGGCATATCGATTCGACGGGAAGCAAACCGGACTATGTGGCAGGGCACAGCTTGGGCGAGTTCAATGCACTGCTCGCTGCCGAATGTTTTGATTTTGAAGTGGGTTTGGCGTTGGTCAAAAAACGTGGGGAACTGATGAGTCACGCCAGCGGTGGCGGCATGGCGGCCATCTTGAATACGACCCAAGGAGAAATTGAAACCATCTTGAAAGAGAATGGGTTCACGCATATCGATTTGGCTAACTACAACACACCCTCTCAAATTGTGGTTTCGGGCTTGAAAGAAGAAATCACCCAAGCTCAAGCGTTCTTCAAACAAGGCAACATGAAATACATTCCGCTCAACACCAGCGGGGCCTTCCATTCACGATACATGGAACCTTCTCGAAATGAATTTGAGGCCTACTTGAAGCAATTCGAATTTTCCGATTTGAAGATCCCCGTGATCTCCAATGTGACCGCAAGACCGTATCGCAATGAGGCAGTGATCGAAAACCTGTCCCAACAGATCACCAGTTCAGTGAAATGGTCCGCCAGTATCCAGTATTTGATGGCTTGCGGCGACATGGAATTTGTGGAGGTCGGGCACGGCACCGTATTGACCAAGATGGTTCAAAAAATACAAACGGAGACGCCCAAATCGGTTTTGGAATCCATCACAACCGACCCCAGCTCTCCCAATGATGTCAAGCCCCAGAGTGATGCCAAGCCTCAGAGTGATGCCAAGCCTCAGAGTGGTGTCACCATCCATCGAAATCCAACCCCTGCTCAGGGCACCCCCGAGCCAGTCACAGCCGCAGATAAAGTGAGCCAGTGGAATCAACATTATGCGATTGGAACCCGAGTGAAATCCAAGATCATGGAAGATGACAATTTACAAACCCGCACAGAGGCGGTCGTGCTCTTCGGGCATCGCGCAGCCATCTACATGAAGGGGTACAATGGTTATTTTGACTTGGATGAAATCACCCCTCTTTAAGCTACGATTTGATTTATGGACCAACCGATTGTTTTTATGTTTTCTGGGCAGGGTTCCCAATATTACCAGATGGGGAAGGAGCTTTACGAAAATCATCCCCGATTCAAGCTGTGGATGGATCATTGTGATGAAATCGTCCAACCCCTGTTGCAAACCTCGTTGATTGACATCTTGTATCAAGAATCCCACAAACGGAGCCTGCCCTTTGAGAAAACGGAGCAGACCAACCCGGCCTTGTTGTGTATCGAATACAGTCTCACTCGGATCCTGATGGAAATGGACATTCAGCCTCATTACCTGTTGGGATACAGCTTGGGAGAGGTCACGGCCTGTGTGATCTCTGGAGCACTGGCATTGGAAGATGGAATTGAATGGGTGGTGGATTTTGCAAAGCTCATCGAGCAAGGGACGCCCCCTGCCAGCATGTTGGCCATCCTGGAGTCGGTTGACATCATGACGCAGTTTCCCACCCTGTTTCAGCATTGCTGGCTGACTGGAAAGAACTTTCCTAAGAACTTTGTGGTGAGCGGTTTGCCTGAACACATCCAAGCCCTACAACACGGCTTGAATCAACAAAAAATCCTCTTTAAACAATTGCCGGTACGATGTGGGTTTCATACCCCGCTGTTGGACCCGCTCGAAGCTCGTTTCAAACAGCTTTCCCAACACCTCTCCTTGGCCTCTCCCACCCTTCCCATGATTTCCTCCTCCTTGGGTGGACTCGTACAAGAAATCGATGATGATTATTTTTGGGAGGTCATCCGCCACCCCGTCGATTTTGAGAAGACACTCCACATTTTGTTGCAACACGAAGATTGCATGTTTATCGATGTCGGCCCCAGTGGATCCCTCGCCACCTTTGTGAAATACCTCCTCCCTCCCCATTCCAAATCTCGCCATATGGAAGTCCTCAATCCGTTTGGCAAAGACTTGCAATCGCTTGAAAAATTGAAGCGGCAATTTCTCTCATAACCCACCGTAGCGTAGGGGCTGCAAATCCATTTGCTTCACAACGCTTCCTTGACGGAGGAACCGTAACAACGTACCTTGATTTAGGTACAAGCTTTTAATTTTTAACAATTTTTTTGTGACACTTGCAGATTGACAAAACGGAAGAATACTTTCTTAACTTTAATAGCTAGGTATCTATGGAAACGATTATCTCGATAACCGAAGCCAAACCCAAAATTTATGGATTAGCGTCTTCAAAGGAGACCGTTTTCTTGACCAAAAATAATGAGATTCAATGTGCGATGGTACCCTATTCCGAGTTTCGAGAGATGTATCGGATATATCAAGAGCACTTGGATCGATTGGCACAACAAGATGCCAAATCATTTTTTGAAGGCAAGGTGAACGGACACTCTGAAGAAGAGGTTGACCAACTATTGAAGGAGTTTGGCCATGACTCAACCTCCGCCGGGTGAGCGACGTACCGTAGTTTACAGTGATCAAGCCATGAATCTTTTCAAAGATTTATGCAAAAAAGGTCGCAGTCATGATGTGATCAAGATACGGGATCGCTGCACACGGATTGCTCGAAACCCCGAAACCGAAGGAAGTTCTTATCTTGCGGGCGACCCACCCGTATTTAGAACGTTTATCAAAGGCCATGAATTGGAAACGATGACATATCCCGCGGGATTTCGAATTCTGTATGCTTTTGATGATACGGTTCTGTACGTGGCGAAGGTAGCCCAAGTGCAAGATATTCGTTTCGATTTCGAATGACTCAAGTAGTATTTTTGAAACAGAACCCCAACACAATTTAAACCAAAAGATTAAATCTCGTTTGTTTTACTAGAACGCATCGCGATGAGGAGGATTATGAGCCAATCTAAATATGACTTCATTTTATTTGGAGCCACGAGTTTTGTGGGCAAGATTTTGTGCGAGCATATGGTTTCTCAATATGGAGAAGATCCCTCAGTGCGCTGGGCCGCAGCCGGTCGGTCGGAATCGAAACTCAATGCATTGCGAAACTCATTAGGCCCCCAAGCCAAAGAATTGCCGTTGATTGTGGCCGATGCCGCTGATGAGGCCGCTTTGAAAATCATGGTGGAGCAAACGGGTGTGATCATCTCCACCGTAGGACCGTATGCTTTGTATGGGGAACCTTTGGTGAAAGTCTGTGCCGAAACCGGGACCGACTACTGTGATCTCACTGGCGAAGCCCAATGGGTGCGGTTGATGATTGAAAGGTATGAAGCCACTGCCAAGACATCAGGTGCTCGCATTGTGCATTGTTGTGGGTTCGATTCCATTCCGTCGGACTTGGGAGTGCATTATCTCCAACAACAAGCAAAATCGCAGTTTGGCGAAGCCTGCCATGAGGTCAAAATGGGGGTCAAAGCCATGAAAGGGGGGTTTTCGGGAGGAACGGTTGCCAGTTTGATCAATGTGGTGAAGGAATCGGTGGCCAACCCGGCTTTGCGCAGAGAACTGGCCAATCCGTATTCTTTGTGTCCGCCAGACCATTCGTTCAACCTACGGCAAACCAACATCAAGTCCGCGACCTACGATTCCGATTTCAAGACTTGGCTTGCGCCGTTCATTATGGCAGCGATCAATACCCGAGTGGTCCATCGATCCAATGCACTGTCCGACAACGAATACGGCACTCAATTTCGCTACCATGAAGCGGTTCTCATGAAAAAGGGATGGCAGGGGCAGTTGGCTGCAATAGGGATGGCTTCGGGAATTGCCGGTTTTCTGACGGCCTCGGCTCTCCCTCCCACTCGGATGATTCTAGAAAAATATGTAGTTCCTAAACCGGGAGAAGGACCCAGTCCGGAAGACCAGAAAAAAGGGTTTTATGATCTTCGGTTCCTCGGCAAAACCCCCAGTGGAAAAGAACTCAAAGTCAAAGTGACTGGAGACCGGGATCCGGGATACGGTTCGACGGCTAAAATGCTCTCACAAACTGGGATTTGTCTTGCTCAGGATCTTGCAAAAGCTGACAAACCGGGGGGCTTCTGGACGCCTGCTACGGCTTTGGGAGACCTTCTGATTCCACGACTGATTGCAAATGCAGGGTTGACGTTTGACACTCTGTAGATGGCAACGCTTCAGAAAATCCGGCAGAAAATAATCAATCGAGAGTACTATATCTCTTCTCATGCGGAAGAAGAATTGCTTGATGATAATTTGGAACGCAAGGAAGAAGAATTGCTTGATGATAATTTGGAACGCAAGGATATTGAAAACGCGATCCTCAAAGGATGGATTGATAGAAAAATCGCTTGAATCACTTTTTCTGAATATAAAGGGGACATGAAACATCGAGCTTATTCCACATTTTCTCATCATCGTTTTTTAGATCGTCGTGATTTGAACGCAGAGGAATCGGAATGGTTTGCGATTGCCATTGCCGAAGCTGTGGTTTCGGATGACATCATTTCGGAAGGCCAACTCGCGTGGATTCAACAAGCCGTGCATTTTTTAGAACATGAGGATCGGCAGAAATATTTGGCGAGTATCAAAAACCGTCGGCTTCCTCGGCTCAAACCGCTCCATTTGGTTGACCGAGAAAAAGCCGCCAGGATGTTTTTGGATCTTGTTCTCATCATCCTCGAAAATTTTGAGATTGATGAACGTGAGGTGGAGTTTTTGATCGAAGTGGGAACCAACATTGGTATCAAACCCCAACGGAGTCAGGATGTGATCAATTGGGGCAACCAATTGCTGGCTCACTTCCGAGAAAAAGACCGTTTTATCGATCGCATCAAACGCGACGAACCCGATTACCCTTGAATCGTATGGACCTGCCTTGTGTTGATTCCTCGTTGCTTCGGATTTCCTGTGGATGAGCTAACATTGCATCGTTTTATTGCTATCGTGTTTGGGATCCTATCGTCCGGGTTCACGCCAACTGGCGCTATGGCTCAAGACGTGTCGTCTCCGGATTTGATCCACAAACTGCATTTAGAACAACGCAACCGAAGCTTCCAAGAGGTAGAAATTCTGGTCGATCCTCACAAAACGCTCCGTTTGGAGGATGTCCTGACTCCTCATTATCAATCCCAATTCAAGCGCCGCTCCTTGCCCGACTTTCAAGTGCCTTATGACAAAGCGGCTTGGCTCAAACTCCATATCACCCATTCTTATGAAGAACCCATCCTCTGGATGATCGCGGTGGGCATGATTATGATCGAACGGGTGGATTTTTATACGAATCCCCTTTCCAATATAGACGCTCCCCCCGAAGAATGGATTCATCAACAAAGTGGGGCGTTGCGGCCGATCTCGATACGGGAACGCAAACATCCCACGCCGAGTTTCCTCATCAATCTCGAACCCAACCAAGTACAAACGATCTACTTTCGGCTCGAAAACAATTATCCCAATCACGTGTGGGTTTTTTATGCCGACTTCCAAGAATCCTTGAGTGGGACCCTTTTCATCATGCTCGTCTACGGGGCTTATTTTGGCATGATGGCGATCTTCATGCTGTACAACATCACGCTCTCGGTGGGCCTCAAAGATATCACCTTCTTTTATTACAGTTTGTATATCGGGACGGTAATGGCCTTGTTGTTCCACAACAGCGGATTTGCTTATTTTTATTTTTGGCCCGAAGCCCCTTTATGGAACCCCATTGCCACGGATGCGCTCACGGCTTTGACGCAGATGACCGCCTTATTTTTTTCCATCCAGTTTTTGAACACCCAACGTTACCTGCCCCGCCTGCACAAATTTTTGTTGGGGTTAATGGCCGTTCCTCCGTTGCTATTGGTCGCAACGCGACTCGACAGTGTTTGGAGTTTTTGGAGTGCTGGATTGATTTTATTGTTTTACCCGATTGTGATGGTGGCAGGATGGAAGTGTTACCGCCTGGGGCATCGTCCTGCCAAGTTCTTTTTGTTGGCGTGGTCGTGCTGGATCATTGGCATTGTGTGGTTGCTCTTGGCCCAGTTTGGGGTGCTTTCTTATAGTGAAAACATGGCCGTTATGGTGATTGTTGGCACGACCATGGAAATTCTCTTATTCTCGTTGGCCTTGGCCGATGTGATCAACACCTCGCGCTTGCAAAAGGAAGCAGCCCAGACCGAACTGATTGCCCAACAACAACAAGCCTTATCCCAACAAAAACGGATGACGGATTCGTTCATTCGTTTTGTTCCACAAGAATTCTTGAGCTTGTTGAAAAAAGACGACTTCGTGGAGGTTCAATTGGGCGACGCGGTTCAGGAACACATGACCGTTTTGTTCTTGGATATCCGATCCTTCACGTCCACTTCCGAAGGCATGACTCCTCAAGAAAACTTTGAATATCTCAATGCCTATTTCTACCGCGTCGGTCCGATCATTCGTGAGCACTCTGGCTTCATCGACAAGTTCATTGGGGATGCCGTGATGGCTCTCTTTCCTGGTAAACCGCATTTTGCTGTGGATGCGGCCATTTCGCTGTATCGTGATCTGCAAATTTACAACGAAACGTTGCTTGCAGCCGGCAAAGCCGAGATTCGGATTGGGATTGGAATCAACACTGGTTCCTTGATGCTGGGGGTGATTGGTGAACAAAAACGAATCGAGAGCACCGTGATCAGTGATGCTGTGAATTTGGCTTCACGGATTGAAAGCGTGACCAAGGAATACCATTGCCCCATTCTCATCAGCGAATACACGTTTTATGCTTTGGGAAACCCACAAAACTACAGTGTCCGGTTGATCGACAAAGTCCAAATGAAAGGCAAGCAACAAGCAGTGACCATTTTTGAAATATTTGATGGAGACGATCCCATCAAACAAAGCATGAAGCTCGAAACCGTGAAACCCTTTGAAACCGGTGTGACCTGTTACTTCAGACAAGAGTTTGAATCGGCTTTACGGGCCTTCCATCAATGCTTGGAACAGGATCCGGATGACCCGACGGTTCATTTTTATGTGCGCCGATGCCAGCAGTATTTGCCTTAGATCGCTTCACTGAAATGGAATCCGTGTAATAAAGTATTAGCACTTTGTTTAGATTTTTGATTTCATTCATCATTTTCCTTGATTTACACTCAAAAAATTCGTAAGAACTCGCTTATTTTGTGAAGCTATTTGACTATGAAGATCAGGATACCTCTTGAGCATAACCTCCCTCAGAGGGAGCAGTGAGAGTCCTCGCCTTTTCGCTAAAAGAACGGCTTGGAGTGCCATGAGATCGATAAACATGAGGAAGTGCGGATATGAAAGAAACGATAATCCAGTCCATTTTGGAGAAAGTGAAAGACGGTGCCATTCCTAAAGAGGAAGGGGTCAAATTGTGTTTCGAAATCAAAAACCTGAACGAAGCACGACCCTCGGAATTCGAGGAAATTGCGATCATTGGTTTGGCAGGGCGTTACCCGCAAGCAGAGACAGTGCAAGAACTCTGGGACAATTTGAAAGCTGGTAAAAACTCCATCACAGAGGTTCCCCCTGACCGATGGGAATCCACTCCCGAGGACACAAACACGCGGGGTGGGTTTATCGATCATGTGGATAAGTTCGATCCGTTGTTTTTCAATATTTCTCCGTTAGAAGCCGAGTTCATGGACGTGCAGGAACGGTTGTTCCTCGAAATCGCATGGGCTGTCATGGAAGACGCGGGATATCCACGCAGTGTGCTGAATCAGGATAAGCGGAAAAACAAAGTGGGTGTTTTTGTAGGGTCGACTTGGCAGGAATACCAATTGTATTCCGGTGACGCGACAAAACAAGAAGACACGATCTTTTCCACCAATGCCTGCAATATTGCGAATCGGGTGTCTTATTTTTGTGGGTTTGAAGGATCGAGCCTCACCTTGGACACGGCGTGTTCTTCTTCACTCACGGCGATCCATTTGGCATGTGCCAGCATCGCCGATGGAACGAACACGATGGCGATTGCAGGAGGCGTGAACCTATCGTTGCATCCGAACAAGTACGTGATTTTATCCCAGGCCCAATTCACGTCTAGCGAGGGATTGTGCAAAAGCTTTGGGGAAGGAGGAAATGGGTATGTGCCGAGTGAGGGAGTGGGAGCGGTATTGCTCAAACGAAAATCCGAAGCGATTGCCGATGGCGATCATATCTATGGCATCATCAAAGGATCCGCGATCAATCATGGGGGGCGTTCCAATGGATACAGCGTGCCCAACCCCGAAACCCAGGCCGCAGTTATCCGAGAAGCTCTGGAAAAGTCGGGGACCGCACCACGGTCGATCAGTTATATCGAAGCGCACGGAACGGGCACCGCACTAGGGGATCCGATTGAAATCGAGGGTCTCCGAAAAGTGTTTCAGGACTCCACAACAGACACCCAGTTTTGCTCGATTGGATCGATCAAATCCAACCTGGGGCATTGTGAAAGTGCTGCGGGAATTTCCGGGTTGACCAAGGTTTTGCTGCAACTTCAGCACCGTCAACTCGTGCCTTCGTTGCATTCGAAGGTGTTGAATCCGCATATCGATTTTGCCAGCACTCCCTTTTTCGTACAGCAAGAACTGAAGGACTGGGAGCGTCCAGTGATTCAAACCAATGGCAGTGCCACCACCTATCCGCGAGTGGCCGGAGTGTCGTCCTTTGGGGCTGGAGGATCCAACGCGCATCTTGTGATTGAAGAGTATATCGACGAACGCCCTCAACCTTCCACCGCCCCCAACACACCTCACTTGATTGTGCTGTCTGCCAAAAACAAAAAGCGTCTCACCGCCTATGCACAGAAGCTGTTAGCCTTTCTGCAAAAAACCCCGGTCCCTCTTGCGGATTTGGCTTACACGCTCCAGGTAGGGCGAGAGGCCATGATCGAACGCTTGGGGGTGCTCGTCACGTCCCTGGACGACCTAAAAGAAAAGTTGTCTCGATTTTTGAAGGAGGATTCTACTGGCACAGACAACCGCCAGGAAGGTCTGTATCGAGGACGAGCGAAACGAAACCCAAAGCCATTTCCCGAATTGGGATCGGACGCTGAGATCGCCTCAGCCTTTCAGTCCTGGATCGACCACGGCCAATACCCATCGATCCTGGAATACTGGGTCCAAGGGATGCCGATTGAATGGGAACAGTTGTATCCCGCATCGAAACCTTCCCGCATCAGCCTCCCCACATACCCCTTTGCCCAAGATCGATATTGGATTGGCCCCACTCGTGGAACCGACGCCCCAACGGACACCAGTTCTCGCGACACGATTTCTTTGGATTCCACTCGTCACAAAACCGTCGAACTTGAGAAACTCAATCGTCACGAAGCCTCCAAACTGAAGGAACAAACTGAGGATTCGGAACTGGAGGAACGCATTGAGGATTCAGAGCCCGTTGAGTTGATGTGCTTTGAAGAGGTTTGGCAAGAATGTCCGCTGCCCTCATTCCCCACAAAGCCCCCAAAAGATCTACCTGTGAAAACCCTGCTTTGTTTTCTGTCGGACCCTGAACCACAACAAATGTTGATTGAGGCACTGAAAGCACACAGCTCCGAAATCAAAGTCATTTTCGCAACCCGCCAGCCCAGCATCGCTCCACCTAACTCATCCAATCCATCGATTCCGATTGTGGTGGAAGATCCCGACTCCTACGTGCAGGCGCTGCAAAGGATCCGAGATACCGAAGGATCCATAGATGCCATGCTCTATTTGTGGACGCTGGAAGAGAACGCCTTCATTCGAGAGCCGTTCCATATCGCGAACTTGTTGAAAGCGATTGCAGCCACCCAGTTGCAACCCCGGCGACTCCTACTTGCAGGTCAATACCAATCGGGATTGGATCGGTGTTACCTGGAATCCTGGATCGGCTTCGAACGTTCATTGCCCAGGATTCTGCCTCGGACCCAAGCTGCGGTGATTCATCAAGAAATGGCAGTTCCCCAAGAGGGAAAAGCAGCAAGCACCATCGTCAAGGAATGGATGCAGACGCTTGCCTCCGAATTGCAAGCTCCGCATTTAGAAAGCGTTTTATACCGAGACGGAAAACGACACACTTGTCAACTTCGCCCCGCTCCATGGAATTCGAAATCTGAGGGAACCCGGCATCAAGAGTCTACAAAAGCCCCTGCAAGAGCCACCTACCTCATTACAGGTGGGATTGGAAAGTTAGGATACTTGTTGGCCGAACACCTTGCCAAGCATCAATCGGTCAATCTGATTTTGCTGGATCGCCTGCCCCTGGATTCAGAACAACAAACCCATCTCCAGCAGTTGGAAGCACAGGGGTGCTCGGTGCTCTATCTGCAAACGGATATTTGCCATGCCCAAGAATTACAAACCAGCATTCACACCGCAAAAATGCGTTTTGGCGAGATTCAGGGGGTCTTCCACGTTGCAGGAATTCCAGGAGAACGCCTGCTGTTTGAAAACACATTCGAAAACTTCCAAAACGTGTTGGCTCCCAAGGTGACCGGGACCCTTGCCCTGGATGAGGTATTGCAAAACGAAGCGCTGGACTTTGTCTGCTACTTTTCTTCCAGTGTCGCCATCCTGGGAGATTTGGGAACGTGCGACTATGCCATTGCCAATCGTTTCCAGATGGCCTACGCGAGGCACCGAAACACATTGCAGGCCCAAGGACAACGCTCGGGCCGAGCGATTGTCGTCAACTGGCCTCTGTGGAAAGAAGGGGGTATGGGGAATGCACACAGCCAACAGACGGAGTCCTACCTCCGATCTTTCGGCCTACGTATGTTGGAGACGGCCCCCGGTTTGGAACTTTTGGATCAGTTGTTGACCCAGGCCGCAACCCAACATTTGGTGTTGGTGGGTCAACCGAGCGGGATGCGTCAATTGCTCAAGTTGCCTCCCATCGAACCGTCTTTAGATGAATGGACCTACCTGCCTCAGTGGAAGGAAACCCCTCTTTCTCCTCCTTCCAATCCACTGGAAACATCAAATTCCAAGTGTGTCTTGGTGGTTGTCTCATCACAAAACGACGACTCAGAGTTCCGCCCCCTGCAACAGGCGTTGTCCGAGTATTACCGTCAACACTCTTCTTCCCCCCAGGTGCTCTGCATTCGCATTGGTTCACCAACCCGGCAAATCTCCACGCAAGAATGGTGTTGGGATGAACAAGACACCACCGATTGGAAAACGTGTTTAGCGGAGTTTCCCGAAGTCGACTGTGTGTATTTCCTGGCAGGTGAACCAGACACCTACGGAACGCATGAGATTCGTTTATTGCGTCTCATCCAATTCCTAAAAAAGACGCAGCACAAACAGCCTGTTTTGGATTGCTACCTCCTCACTCTGGATAATTATCGCGTGGGAACCCCCGCCACCAATCCTCATGGCGGTGGCGTAACAGGGCTGGCCTATGCCATTGCGCAAGGCGACCACCGGTTTTTAGTCAGAAACATGGATCTTTCTCAGGAAGACCTCGCTCCCTTGAAGGAGACATCCGGGGTAAGCACTTCCTCTATTGTGGGTAGCATTGTGGATGAACCGGCCTCCCGACGAGGAGAGGTGGTCAAGTTTCAAGACGGCACTCGATATGTACAAACCTTGGTTCCGTTCCATTGGGAAACCACCAATGGACAACCGGCGTTCAGGCACGGAGGCGTTTATGTGATCTTGGGAGGAAGCGGCACGGTCGGTGGAATCATCACGCGCTATTTGGTCCAAGAATATCAGGCCCAAGTGGTGTGGATTGGTCGTCAGTCAGAAAGCTCCCCAAGGATCCAAGAAAAAAGAGAAGCATTCCGCGCATGGGGAGAACCTCCTCGGTACATTCAGGGAGATGCCACGCAGTTCGATTCCCTCGCACAGGCCATCCAAACAGTGAAACAAGGCTATTCCACCATTCATGGAGCCATCTTTTCAGGTCTTGTGATGAATCAAGGCAATGCGGTGGATCAAATCTCCGAAGCCGAATTCCAAGAAATTTTGGACGTCAAAACCCAAGGGAGCCTCCATTTTTATCAGGCGTTCCAAGAGCTGGCAGCCACGGGTCATCCTTTGGATTTCTTGTGTTATTTTTCATCAGGGCAGGCGTTTCCCTTTTCAGGAGCCGCACGTTTTGCAGCCTATGCCTCAGGCATTACGTTTTCCGATGCGTTTGTAAACTCCCTTCGGGGATCGGCACCTTTTCCGGTGGGAACAATCAACTGGGGACACTGGGAAGCCTCTGTTGTGGGAACGGCCTTGGAAGCCCACTTGGGCAAAAACAAACCCTTTGGGGTTATTCCCGATTCGATTGGTTTCCGAATTTTCGAAAAATTTACGACCGGATTGCAACAGGGGAAACTGCATCAAATTCTCTGCCTCAAAGCGTCTCCCCTTGGACAAAAACTCATGAATGGTCAGGAAGAGGGTCATACAAAACCCGCTCCCCCTCTATCGCAACCGCGTTCTTCCAGCCAATTGAAAGAACGTCTCCGAGAAGGAACCGCTCATCTGATCCTCGATGCTTTGACAGCCTCTTTAAAAATCTCCAAAGATCAAATTGATCGCGATATCCCTTTTTCCGACTATGGGGTGGATTCGATTTTGGGAGTGAGCTTTATCGATCAGCTCAATGAGAGCTGCAATATCACCCTGAATACCGCGATTCTGTTTGACTTTACCACCGTGGATCGGTTGACCGATCACATGGTCGAAACCTACCCGGATCAGCTCTCCTGCAAAATCGATCCGCCTCTCGAACAGCACGATCCGCCCCTTGAACAACACGATCCACCCCTTGGACAGCACGATGCGGCTCCCGAGCCGATCCTTGTGCCGGATTTCACCGAAGCGCCAGCGCTCCAGACTCCCCCCCTACACGAACAGCCCATTGCCGTGGTCGGTCTGTCGGGCCAGTTTCCGGGGGCGAATGATGTTCCAACATTCTGGCAAAACCTAGTCCAGGGACGGAGCGGCGTGGGAGAATTGCCATCATCGGCATCAGGTGCTTATCGCTGGGGAGGCATGCTCGAAGAGCGGGATTGTTTTGATCCGTTGTTTTTTGCCATCCCTCCACGAGAAGCAGAATCGATGCACCCCCACCAACGCCTGATTTTACAGGAAAGTTGGAAAGGGTTGGAAGACGCCGGATACGATCCTAAAAGTTTAGAAGGCCTCCAGGTGGGTGTGTTCGTTGGGGCCGAACCGACCGGGTTTGCTCATGAATCCTTCACCGGCGCTTCCGAGGCGATTATTGCGTCGCGTTTGCCGTATTATCTGAATTTCAGAGGCCCGGCGATGGTGATCAATACCGGTTGCTCTTCTTCAGCGGTCGCCATCCATTTAGCGTGCGAGAGTTTACGCAATGGGGAATCCCACATCGCTCTGGCAGGCGGGGCTTTTGCCGCGATGAACCCAGGAAGCTTGGGGGTGCTCGCTGAAGTTGGCATGTTGTCACCAACCGGCCAGTGTCATACTTTCGATGAATCGGCGAATGGAACGGTTTTGTCGGAAGGCGTGGGCATGGTGGTGTTGAAACGCCTTCAAGATGCGGTGGCTGACCGCGACTTCATCTATGGCCTCATTCGCGGATCTGGGGTGAATCAGGATGGCGCGAGCAATGGAATCACGGCCCCCAGCGGAGTGGCCCAAGAGGAGTTGTTGACCCATGTTTATCAGCGTTTCCAGATCGACCCTGCTGACATCAGCTATGTGGAAGCTCATGGAACCGGCACAAAATTGGGAGATCCGGTAGAAGCCAATGCCTTGGTGCGCACCTTCAAAAAATTTACCCAGAAAAAGCATTATTGTGCCGTGGGAAGTGCCAAAGCCCATATCGGTCATACCTCAGCCACTTCGGGGGTGGTGGGACTGATCAAAGTGTTGTTGTCGCTACAACATCATCAGATTCCCGGATTGCTCCATTTCAAACGGCTCAATCCTTTGATTGACTTTGAAAACTCCGCGTTTCACGTGAACACCGATCTCTTGGAATGGCGCTCTTCCAATCAACAGCCGTTGATGGCGGCAGTGAATTCGTTTGGACACAGTGGCACCAATGCCCACCTTGTGGTTCAGGAGTACATTCCCCCCCATCCTCGTCTCGAAGAACGGACTTCCACCGAATCTGTCAACACCTCTTCCAATGCCGTCCTGGTGCCCCTTTCGGCAAAGACGCCGGAAAGCTTAAAGGATTATGCAGTAAAACTATTGCAGTTCCTCGAACACGCTACCACCTCTGTTTCCCGTTCCCGACAATCTCAGGAACTCTGTTTGAGTAACCTAGCCTACACCCTTCAGGTTGGGCGTGAAGTCATGCGAGAACGTGTGGTGTTTCTCGTGGAAAGCCTTTCGGCATTACAACAACAGTTGCAGAAATTTATCCAAAACCCACAAACAACCGATCATTGTTGGCAAGGGCAAGCCAACGACAACCATCGTCAAGTTCGCCTGTTTTCCTCTGATGAAGACATGCAGGAAATGGTCGGGAAATGGCTGGTCAAAGGGAAATGGAGCAAAGTTGCTGAATTATGGGTCCAAGGGATCACCATCGACTGGAATTTCCTCTATCAGCAACAGCCCTCTCGGAGTCGACCTCGACGGATCAGTCTGCCAACTTATGCCTTTGCCAAAGATCGGTTTGAGGATCATTCCCCGCAAGGCCGCCCTCCTGAAACCGGAGTGAATGTGCTGCACCCCCTGTTGCATCGCAATACCTCTGATTTTTCGGAACAACGTTTCAGCAGCACTTTTACGGGGCAGGAATTTTTCCTCACCGATCATGTGATGCAGCATCAGAAAATCCTCCCTGGCGTGGCCCATCTGGAAATGGCCCGTGCGGCTGTCGAACAGTCGATTCGTCCGTGGCAGGAGGGTCCCATGCGGGTTCAGTTCAAAAACATTGTGTGGGCACGTCCGGTGGTGGTGAAAGATCCCTCCCAATCCCTGGATATTCGTCTCTTTATGTCTGAAAGCCCGGCTTCGGAACCTTCCATTCACTATGAAATCGTCTCCGACGTCGAAACTTCGGGTGCGGAAAAAGAGACCGTCGTCCATAGCCAAGGCGCTGCGACGTTCTGGAGTCAGGATGCACAAACGACCGGAGCAACAGATATGTTGGACCTCTCGGCATTGCAGGAAACCATCAATCAGTTCCAGGTCAGTTCTGAACAATGCTATTCCGCTTTTCATGCCATGGGGATGGAGTATGGTCCGGGGCATCAAGGAATTGACGTGGTTTATGGAGGAAACCATCAGGTCCTAGCCAAGCTCAAGCTTCCTGATTCCGTGCAGGCAACTCAGGATCAATTCACGCTCCATCCCAGTTTGTTGGATTCGGCCTTACAAGCCTCCATTGCGCTCTCCATGGAAACAGACGAAATATCCTCCTTGAGAGCCTCGCTTCCGTTTGCCCTAGATACCTTGGAAATCTTGGGAACCTGCCCCCCCACAATGTGGGCATGGATCCGAAAAACCCACCCCGATCCCCCCCAGAACAAAGTTCCAAAACTGGATATCGATCTCTGCGATGCCGAAGGACACGTGTGTGTGAGAATGCATGGGTTGTCGTCACGGGTCCTTGAAGGAGCAAAAACCGCTTCAGGTCAGGGAACTTGGCTTTACCATCCTATTTGGCAAGACCAAAGGATTCCAGAAGAAAGCCATCCGATAACACATGAGCAGCATGTGGTGATCAGTCCTCCCGAGATCCTGAGTTCCCAAGAGCAGGAAAAGGTGTCTTGGATTCCATTACCCACCCCAACAGAAATGGAAACAACCGGGTACTCTGATCTCTCCATCCGGATTCTGGACACGATTCAACAAATCTTGGCGCAAAAACCCAAAGGCACCGTGTTGGTGCAAGTGCTGTTTTCGCATCCGCTCATTGCTGGGATTTCGGGATTGCTCAAAACCGCTCACTTGGAAAATCCTCAGGTGGTGGGACAACTCATTGAAATCGACGAGTGCACTATCAAACCCAGGTCGACCGAAGGGGGACCCATTGAGGAAAGATCCATTGAGGAAAGATCCATTGAGGAAAGATCCATTGGGAACGATTCATCGGAATCCGTGTGGACCATCCTTCATGAAAACAGCCAGTGTCCAAACGATGTGCAAATACGGTATCGACAGGGACAACGTCAGGTGCTTGCCTGGAAAGAAACCTCCGCCCCTTCAAACAGCCCCCTCCCCTGGAAAGAAGGAGGCGTTTATCTGATTACTGGAGGAGCTGGAGGCTTGGGGCTGATTTTTGCCAAAGACATCGCTGAAAAACTCAAAGGCACTTCGGGTAAGAAAGGGCATTTGGTCTTGGTGGGCCGCTCTCCGTTGAACCCAGAGATTCGAACCCAGCTTCAAGACATCGAGGTTTTTGGGTGTCAGGCGGAATATCGGCAAGTCGATGTGGCCCAATCCGAAGCCGTGGAAGGCTTGGTCCGCAGCATCCGAGAAGACCTTGGGGAACTGCATGGCGTCATCCACAGTGCCGGTCTCTTTCGAGGCAATTATCTCATCACAAAAACCGCAGAAGAATTCCAAGACGTACTCGCCCCCAAAGTGGCAGGCACGATCCATCTAGATCAGGCAACCCGCGATTTGGATCTGGATTTCTTCGCCTTGTTCTCTTCAGGAGCCGGGGTTTCGGGGAGTCCTGGACAGGTGGATTATTCCACAGCAAATGCTTTTCAAGATGCGTTTGCGTGCTATCGAAATGCCTTGGTGGATTCACAAGAACGCCAGGGACACACGCTCTCGATCAACTGGCCTCTTTGGAAAGAAGGGGGCATGCGGGTCGACGCAGAAATGGAAAAACGGATGGAAGCCGAGATGGGACTCGTGGCCATGGAAACCGCCCACGGCATCCAAGCGTTGTATCGGGGGTTGGCGTCGGGTGAATCCCAGATGTTGGTGCTGGAAGGAGATGCCCAACGCCTGCAAAACTTTTTTACTCCGCTTTCGACTCAGGCCCTGTTGCCTCAATCCGCTCAAACTCAGTTGGAAGTCCCCCCTCACACTCAATTGGAAAAATCACCTCACACCCAATTAGAAAAATCGCCTCACACCCAACTGGAAAAATCATCTCAAACAAGGTTAGAAAAATCGCCTCAAGCCAGGTTGGGAAGCCAATCTGCCGACACTGCCACACCTTCCGTTTCTGAAGCCACAGGAGAGGCAGTTTCCCAAGAAGCCGTTCTCCAGTATTTCACTCGTTTCGTGTCGTCCACGCTGAAGATTCCAGCCCATCGCATCCAAGCCAATGTCCCCCTCGAAGAGTATGGGATCGATTCGATTGTAGTGATGCAATTGACCAACGAGTTGGAAAAAGACTTTGGATCGCTTTCGAAAACGCTCTTTTTTGAATACCAAAACCTCCGAGAACTCTCAGAGCACTTTAGGGAAGCGTATCGAGACAAACTCCAAGAGCTTCTCCAGCCCACAGGGACTCAAACCGCCCCGCAACCTGCGGAGGTTCCTCAAACCACCAAACCGGTTCCTTCTGCCAAGCCCTTGAAACCTCGGTCTCGGTTCATTTCTGGTGTTTCAGAAGCCCCGTCCCTCGCTTCTGTCCCGGGGACGTCTCCGGTAGGGGCTTTGGATATCGCCATTGTCGGCCTCTCGGGGCGTTATCCGCAATCACGAGACCTGGACCAATTTTGGGACAACCTGCGAGACGGCCGAGACTGTATCACCGAAGTTCCCCCAGAACGATGGGATTGGCGACGATATTACTCGGAAGATCGAAACCAAATCGGGAAACATTACAGCAAGTGGGGTGGGTTCATTGAGGAGGTGGATCAATTCGATCCGCTGTTTTTCAACATTTCCCCGGTCGAAGCAGAATTCATCGATCCTCAAGAACGCTTGTTCTTAGAGCATGCTTGGATGGCGTTGGAAGATGCCGGATATTGTCGGGAGGATTTCCAACAAATCTCCGATGCCGGATTCCCCGCACAAGTGGGAGTTTATGCCGGAGTGATGTACGGAGAATACCAGTTGTTTGGTGCCGATTCGGGGTTGCATGGAGGACCGATGGCGTTGGTCAGCAGCTCCGCCAGCATTGCCAACCGAGTGTCGTATATTCTGAACTTGCATGGGCCGAGCATGACCATCGACACCATGTGTTCGAGTTCGTTGACATGCCTACATCTAGCTTGCCAAGACTTGAAGCTCGGACGAACCGAACTGGGGATCGTGGGCGGTGTGAATGTGAGCATTCATCCCAACAAATACCTGATGCTCAGTGCAGGGCGTTTCATTTCAGGCAAAGGCCATTGTGAAAGCTTTGGCGAAGGTGGAGACGGTTACATTCCTGGTGAAGGCGTGGGAGTTGCCCTGTTGAAACGCCTCAGCGATGCAGAACGAGATCAGGATCACATTTATGGCGTGATCAAGGGCACTTCGATCAACCACGGAGGAAAGACCAATGGCTATACGGTTCCGAATCCCAAAGCCCAACACATGGCAATTGCCCAAGCCTTGCAGGAATCGCGCATCGATCCACAATCCGTAAGTTATGTCGAGGCCCACGGCACGGGTACGAAACTAGGAGACCCCATCGAAATCACGGGTTTGACCAAGGCCCTCTACCACAACCAGGAAGAGCGGTCACCTTGCTGGGTCGGATCCGTTAAATCCAATATTGGGCATTGTGAATCGGCGGCGGGGATCGCGGGTGTCACAAAGGTCTTGCTACAAATGAAGCATGGCCAAATCGTCCCGTCGTTGCACTCGAAACTGCTCAATCCCAATATCGATTTTTCGGCAACTCCGTTTGTGGTGAACCAAGAACTCCGAGAATGGGAACGCCCGATCATCCATGGGAATCCGGTCCCACGGATTGCAGGGGTCTCTTCATTTGGGGCAGGTGGATCCAATGCTCATGTGTTGATTGAAGAATATACGGGGCCTCATCCAACGGAGCCTCAGGGGACTCATCCAAGCCGCCAAGCAACCATTACTGCCCACTCGCCTTCCATGGTCGTGCTCTCTGCAAGAAATGAAGACCGGCTCCTAGAATACGCTTCCAAGCTCCACCAATCGGTGCAGAATTTTATAAAAACTTCGGAAGAAACCAATCCGCCCAACCTCGCAGACCTGGCCTACACCCTCCAGGTCGGACGTGAAGCGATGGATGCTCGATTGGGGTTGTTGGTCCATTCCATGACAGAACTTGAATCCAAGCTACGCGATTTTCTGGGGGATCCTTCCACCGAAACCTCGCCTTCCACCGAAACCTCGCCTTCCACCGAACCCGCATTTTCCCGTGCACGAAACCCTATTGACAATGTGTACCAAGGCCACGTCAAAGACCACAAAGCGTTGCTCTCCGTGTTGACCTCCAACGGGGACATGGCAGCCATGATGGACGACTGGATTCATCAACATAAGTATTCCAAAATTCTCGAACTGTGGGTGAAGGGCTTGGAGTTCGATTGGCAGAAATTGTATGGAGATGGCCGCCCCTTTCGCCTCAGCCTCCCCACGTATCCTTTTGCCCGCGAACGCTATTGGTTTGACGTGGAAGCCTATGCTGCACCTCCGGCGGAAAAAACTTCACTGTCCTTATCCATCCCGACCTGGAATCCCATGACATTGCCCGCCACGTCCACGGTTCCAGACGCGACCCATCCAGTCGTTCCAGATGCTACGGCTCCGGTTGTCATCGGAGGAACCGAATCTCAGAAGGCGGCCTTGCAAACGGTCTATCCTCAGGCTCAGTTTTTAGAAATCTCCCCCACTGAGAGTCTCGATGGATGGGTCAACCAACTGAAAACCCTAGATGCTGCCACTCCTATGATTTGGATTGCTCCGGATCATCCATTCGAGTCTTTAGGAGCTGAAACCCTGATCCAGGAGCAAGACCAAGGTTTATTTCAGGTGTTTCGGATGGTCAAAGCCGTCCTTTCGCTGGGCGGCCGCTCAGAGGAACGCCAGTGGACCTTCATCACCACCCAAGCACAACCTGTCGGAATGTCCGATTTGGTGGACCCGGCGCATGCAGGATTGCATGGTTTCATTGGATCGTTGGCCAAAGAATTTCGACGTTGGAAAGTGCGCCTTCTCGACATGGAAGCCCACGCCGAATGGCCCGTCTCCGAAATGTTCGCCGTACCGTTTGATGCTCAAGGAGAGGCTCTGGCGTATCGTGGAACCGAGTGGTTCAAACAAACATTGGTTCCAGTCACCACGCTCCCGGAAGAAGCCCCTCGCTACCGATCCCAAGGCGTTTACGTGGTGATCGGAGGCGCAGGCGGCCTGGGGGAAGTCTGGAGTCGATGGATGATTGAAAAATATCAGGCTCAAATCATTTGGATTGGCAGACGCCCACTCGATGAATCGATTCAAGCCAAGTTAAATGCTTTGTCCCAATTCGGAGCCACGCCCCTTTACATCTCAGCGGATGCCACCCACCCCGAAGCTCTGCAACAGGCTTATGACACCATCAAACAGACGCATTCGCAGATTCATGGGGTGATTCATTCTGCTGTGGGCCTATTCGACCAGAGTTTGATGGAAGTGGACGAAGCACACTTCCGGACCATCCTGTCGGTGAAAATCGATGTGAGTGTACGCATCGCTCAAGTGTTTCAACACGAGCCTCTGGATTTTGTCCTATTCTTTTCCTCCCTCTCCGCGTTTGGGAAAGGGGAGGGGATGAGCGGCTACTCGGCAGGTTGCACTTTCAAGGATGCGTTTGCTCACCGGCTTTCCAAAGAATGGCCGTGTGCCGTGAAAACAATGAACTGGGGATACTGGAGCCTTGGAGCCGGAGCGTCTATGTCAGAAGCCGCCAAGATCCGAATGGAACGCTCTGGAATCGGAGCCATTGAACCCGAAGAAGGCATGGTCGCCCTTGAATCCCTGCTGAACAGCTCCGTGACTCAATTGCTGATTGTGAAAACCACCCAAGCCTTGGAGCGCCAGGAAGCTCCGAAGCCATCCCTCCGGCCATCTAATTCACCGGATCGCATCCCACGGCAAGGAAGCAGTCGGTCGGGCAAATCGTTACGAGATGCCAGCCTAGACTTTTTCAAAGAACTGGTTGGTAGTGTGCTCAAAATGGAAGCGCATTCCATGGATCCTTCTGACACTTGGGAAAGTTTTGGTATCGACTCCATCTTGATTGTCCAAGTCGTTGAACGACTCCGTGACGTGTTTGGCGAAGTGAGCGGCACCCTCCTCTTGGAGGAGCCAACCTTGGATGCCTTGGTCGATCACTTCCTGACCCACCATCACGAGACCCTATCTCGCTTGTTCGAATCCAATCCAGCACCGCTTGAAGATCCTCCCGCTTCGGCCATGCTCGAAGATTTCTCCCCTTCGAATGCTTCTCGTTTTCCCGAACTCATTCATCTCAACCCCTCGCGAGAGGGCCGTCCTGTGTTTTGGATTCATGGGGGCTTAGGAGGCGTGGAGGCCTATCAAAGCCTAGCTCGGAAGAGTGAACGCCCGTTTTTTGGTATTCAAGCCCGAGGGTTTATGACTCAGCGAACCCCCTTGCGGAGCCTCGAAGCCATGGCCGCTTATTATGTCCATGTGATTCAATCGGTGCAGGCGGAAGGCCCCTACAGTCTGGGGGGGTATTCCTTAGGAGGGGTGTTGGCGTATGAAGTCACCCGCCAATTACAAGAATTGGGACACGAGGTGTCCGAAATCGTGATGCTCGATTCCTACGATTTATCGGTTCCCAAAAATGGCGAACACTTTGAGAAACAAGTGATGCTGGGAGCGGTGAATATGGCTTTGCAATCCACCCTGCCTCCCGATTCCCAAGACTATGCCAACACGCTCATTCATCGGGATGAAGTGGATCCCCAGTTGGACGATGAGGCCTTTTTGAAACACCTCGTCACCCTCGGCAAACCACGTGGACTGACCAAATCCGAAATCCAACTCAGCGACATGGCAAAACAAATTACAAAATTTGGGAAAGCTCTGGAAATGGACCACTTTTCGATCTTGCCACTTCCCCATCCCCAGTCGGTTCCCTGTTATTATTTCCGGAACCAACAAGGATTGTTTTATGGAGCACTGGAGCCGTATTACACGTTGGAAGCCGGGGAGTCTTTGTATCCCGATGGGGCGGTTTATTGGCAAGAGTGGGAAAATCAATTTCCCCACTTTCATGTGACCGATGTGGAAGCCGCCAACCACACTACGTTGCTATCCGATCCCAAAGTTGCCCCCACCATCCTCGACTTTTGCGAGCGACTCTATGCGAAACGTAGAAACCCTGCCTAAACCACTATTGAAAGCCATGAGAATCCTTACAATCGAGGATAATAGCTTAGAAGAATCCTTGCGCCTATTCCTTACTCAAAACCATATCGATAAGATATCAGGATCCGTTATGAAGTGATGCCAAAAGCCAAGTCAGTACTTGTGCTCAATTTAGAACTCAAACGCAGGATGGAAGGAAAATCACGAATTCGTTTGAAGTATCTCGGCCAATCGCTCCAGTACTCGATGTTCTTCCAGGGCTTCTGCGGGCCAGTGACAAGACACATCCCAGAAAGACAGTCCCTTGTACATTTCTTGCGTTTCCCACCATGCCAAAGCGGGTCCCAAGTCGCCGGTTTCGAAGGCACACATATAAATTCTCACCAGTTCGGCAATCCCGATGGAATAGTGTTGCCAGGTGTCTTCCAAGGAATAATTTTGAACCCCATGTTCGACGAGGAGTGCGTGATATTTTTCTACCAACCGGCGTTCGTGCTCTCGTCTTTGGTCGGGGAGCAGTCCGCTGACAATCAGACGCGCGAGATCTGTTGGTCCGTAATCGATGGAAACCTGCTGCCAATCGAGCACACAAAAAGAACCCTCCGGATTGGCAGGAAACAAGAGTTGTTTCCAATGGAAGTCACTGTGGCATAGGGTTCGGGGTCCTTGTTGAAAGCGTTCTGCCAATATCCGTGCATTCGGCACCCACAATTCCAAGAAGGCCACTAGCGTTTCTCCCACTTGATCACGAAATTGCTTGTGCACTTCATCCAGAGACCGCGTCAACTTGTCGACATACAGATCAATGAGGAATGGATCTTGTTCGGAGTACACCCCCTTCAATTCCGCTTCGCGTCCCCACCATTTGGCATGAAAGGCGGCCAAATGTTCAATCGCCATTTCGAGTTCGGGAACGGTCCAGTTGAAGATATCCCGTTCACAGGTATGATCCCGATACTCTAACAACAGCATACAAGAACTGTCGTCGGCATTGAATTCCGCGGCATAACAACGTGGAATCGGAATGCCGACATCCTCCCCGAAGTTGTTATAAAAGGTCACTTCGCGCTGGTAGCCTCGCAACCCATTCAACGCCTCACGGACCATTTGGTTATCCAATGAAAATTTTGCGATCAGTTTCGTGGGAGCCGCCTCGGGTTGTTGATCATAAGACAAGGTGAGGATATACGCCATCGAGGTCAGACCTTGTTTCGTGACGGGTTCCACTTCAAAGCTGACCACACGTTCGGTGGAAAGGACCGCTCGCTGAGAGAGGACCGCATTCAGCCAATCTACGGTGATTTCATCAATTTGACTTGGATGTGACATGGAGACTTCCTTCATGTGGGGGGTGGTAGTTTCAGTTGCTGTTTCAATTGCTGTTTTCGTTACTGTTTCCGTTGCGCGGTTAGGCCGCTCATTTGTTGCCAAAAATAGTCGCGAAGTCATTTTTCATGCTGACTTCGACCCATCCGGGTTGCCCTTGGACGTGACTCGGATACACGTACTCTCGTTCCTCGTCGTCGTGTTCAATCCAAACCGCTAGATTCTTATAACGATTGCTTGAGGCATACTCAAACATCGCCTGATCTCCTGAGGAATTGCCAACGGCTAAGATTGGTACTTCTCCGATCTGATGTTCGATATTGATGGGTTTCCCATCAAACACACTCAAAGGGGGGCGCGTGGAACCGTTTAATGTCAACGAGCTTTTACCATCGTCTGACTTGGTATAGTCAAAATTCACTTGCGTGCCAATCAAATGCGAGTTGGGAAGCCCTGTTTTGGCTCTCACAATGCCACGGGTGAAAACTTGCCAAGAACCCGAAACAACATGAACACGAAAATTATTCGCTCGGAGATAGGCAATCAATTCCAACATCGGTTGGTAAAACATATCAATATACGGTCGATCAAACCTGGGGTGTTTCTGCGTTTTTACAAATTCTAATAGATTTTGATTATATTCATCTAAAGTGTAATTCATGTAAGCAGACAGCAAAACTTGATTGGGTAACAAAATCGCTTGGTCGGGTTGGCGACCCACAATCGCTAATTTGGGATCGGGGCGAGGCACCTCAAAATAATTGTACAAATGGGCAAACAGCACCAAAAACGGCTTCTCCACCAAAATTGTGCCATCTTGATCGAAGGTGGCAATACGATACTCTTCGGGAACAAAATCAGGACTTCCTTCGGTGGACACGGTCTCAACAAATTCCATGATTTTCTTTTTGTTCTCCGTATCATTCCAAGAAGGAAGCGGCGTGTGCGCACACGCGGCAACCACCATAACCAAATAGCAAAAGACAACAGATAGCAAAATTCGAGCGTAATGATTTGTCATGAGATTCTCCTTTCAAACGGCAGTGTCCTCGAAAAGGGATGCACTGGCATAAGATTCAATGGTCCCTTAATTCAAAGGAAGACCGAGTGGATAATTGGGGTCCTGCTCTCCAGTTTGCAGCCTCCAGAGGGCAGCATACGCCCCATCGACGGCCAGCAAGTCTGGATGAGTGCCTTGTTCACGAATCCGCCCTTCTTCCAATAGATAAATCCAGTCCACTTGGCGAATGGTGGACAAACGGTGAGCAATGACGATCAAAGTTCGTCCTTGCGAGAGGCTTTGAATGGACTGTTGGATGACCGCTTCGGTCTCATTGTCAACAGCGGACGTGGCTTCATCCAAAATTAAAATAGGAGGATTCTTGAGCACGGCCCGTGCAATCGAGAGGCGTTGTTGCTGGCCTCCTGATAGCTTCTGCCCTCGCTCCCCAATGATGGTATTGAAGCCTTCCGGCAGGTCTTGAATGAAACTCAATGCTTCGGCAGCTTTAGCAGCGGCTATGACTTCCTCTTCCGTCGCTTCGGGGCGACCATAGAGGATATTGTCGTAAACCGTTCCGTGAAACAGGAACACATCTTGGCTGACCACTCCAATCGCTCCACGCAAATCGAAAAAGTTCAGCTCTCGAATGTCCTGACCGTCGAGCAAAATGCGGCCCCCGGTGATTTCATAAAATCGTAAGAGGAGCTTGATCAACGTGGTTTTGCCGGCCCCGGTGGTTCCCACAAAGGCAATCGATTGATGGGCGGGTACTTGAAGCTCCAAGCCTTGGAAGATTTCATTGGATTCCTGATACCCGAAAGACACCTGATCAAAACGAAGTTCCCCTTTCACGGTTTCCAAAGGCAGCCGTTGTTCCCCGTGGGTGATGTGGGCCTCGGTGTTCAGAATGTCTGCCAACCGGTGCGATGCCGCAGCCGCACTCTGGTACAGATCGTAATCGCGGTCCAACCCTTCAAACGAAAAGATGAGATGGGGCACGATAAACGTTTGGAGCAAAAATGCCGGAAGGGCCAAGGTGCCTTGGAGCACCAAGGCTCCCCCATAAATGATTGGAAGCGCAACTCCCCCCATGACCGCAAACTGCGACACACCGGTGTGGGTCAAGGTCATGGAATACGCCTCGTGCGTGGTTTCCTTCATCTCTTGGCTGGAATTGGCCAATTCCTGCAATTCATATTCTTCGGCAGTGAAGCTCTTCACGGTAGGCAGGCCCGAAAGACTATTGAGCAACTGCTTTTTGATCGTATTTTCGTGTTTTCCTTGGGCTTGGTATTGCTGAGGAACTTTTTTCCGGAAATAGCGAGATGTGAAGTAAATCACAGGCAACGGAATCAACGAAACCAAAAACACCGAAGGAGAAATCCACGCCAAGATCAAACCAGCCGCGACCAACGCACTCCCTTTGGTGAGGACCGAATGGGGGCCAGCTTCCCAAAAACGGCGGATCTTCACGGCATCATCGTGAATCAGGCTCATGAGTTGGCCCGTGCTCTGGTTTTCGATGAAAGCGAGGTCCAAGTGCTCCACATGATGGAAGGCCTTCAATCGCAACTGATGCTCAATCTCCGCAGCGTAACGATGCCATGCCATTTTACTGTGATAGCCACTGACCGATTCAATCGTCTGCGAAACAAAATACAGCCCTCCAAACGTCACCACCTGAGCCAGAGGTGACAAACCAAGGTTGGAGAGAAACGGAAACCCACCTGCTAAGGCAGACGCCACCGTGGCTGCTAAAAAAATCGAATTGGCGATGTTGAACGTCTTGCTGGTCAATGACAGCGCCGACGCCTTCCAACGGAGATTTTTATCGTCTTCTAAGTCAGGAACCATTTCGAACAACGACCCGTTGTATTTCTCGGAGGATGCGGCCTGCCCCAAGAACGGCGTGGTAATTCTCTCGACAGTTCCTGCCTTTGCATACCGTGAACCTACCGGAATTCCTGCCGAAATCCGTTCCAATACGTTGAGAAGCAGAGGTCCCATATCGTGACGACCTCCTGCTGGATCGAAGACCACCAACACACGGCCTGTCACCGGATTGGCCTTCACTTCCAACACGCCCCGCTCTTGGCTCAGTTGCAATTCCAGCTCTTCAGCGAGGAATGGTTTTCGTTTGAGACCGTCCACATCCCAACGTTCTCTTCCTGGCAAGGCGGAGCGCAAACGAATGGCCCCGCGCGCGTATTGCGTTATCTTCATGTAGCTGGTTTCGGGCTGGGGGGTGAATCATCGTTTGAGACAGATTGGGCCTCTAAGTAGAGATCTTCCACATCTTCGCTCACACTTTCTTGAATTTCATGGAGTTCCATGCCCTCCGCAGCGTCTTGCTTCACTCGGTCTTCCAACTTGGTGTTGCGTGGATCTTTTGTTCCCCGCAAATGGGAAATCAGATTTTCCCCAGTCAACGACATGCTGAACGAATTGGCAGCCGCCACTAGAAAGAATGGGCCACCCAGCACAGCACGGGCCGCAATACCCGCTCCGGCATGCAGTAAACCGGACTTCACTTTGCCATCTGCTAACAAGCTGGCACCGGGTAATAAGAACACCTCGCCTGCCAACTTCAATCCATTGGTCAGGAGATCATCTTTCTTTTCAGACATAAAAACCTTTTCAAAAATTAAGAAGGGGGAGTCGCCCTGAATTATTGCAAAAACCAATACGGGGATGCCACCGCATCATTACGTTTAAGAGACCCCAGTCCAAAATTCACTTCGACGGAGCGGAGCAAACTATAGTGATTGTAAGCCTCCGTTCGGGTGGTGCCCGCTTCCAACATATCCCCAATCAACAACGTGTAGATTTCATAGGGGTCGTAATAGGGATACGCTTCATCAAATGTAATGACAATGAGTGTTTCGGGAGGAAACTTAGCAATGGGGTCCGGCCCTAAGAATTGCTCCAGAAACTGGGCGATGTTTTGGATGTTGATTTTGTGACCGATATCGAGGGTAGGATCCGCTTTGACTTCTGCGGCCTGTTCCTCGGTCAAGGTGTGTCCGTCATTGATCAGATTCGGCGTGTACCAACTGTAATTGGGTAAAGTGTTATCGGCGAGATCCTTCTCGAACTGCACCCCATCCACAATATCGTCCATTCGGGCTGGGTTGCGTACGATGTTCGGAAAAGAAAGAAAAGGCACATGCTTGCGTGCAAAATACCCATAATCGGGTGGAATTTCAGGAAACAACGCCACAGTGTCTCTTTTATACGCTTCAGTTATATCTTCGGCATAACTGCGCCATGTTATTTTTTGGTTTTCCATCAAGTCCACCACACTGGTCACGGGGGGTGGGTCTGGTGTGTAAATCCACTTAACATAGCCGGGGGTGTCATCATAAAGGGTGAAGCTATCCCCTCCGATAGAATTGATGTAATTGGGCTGTGACGAGTGGGTCACCCCATAACTATTGCTTAAAAACACTCCTTTTTTGCGAAGGGCCGACATGTAGTCATTGTTGAGCACATCCTCCCGTGTTGCGTTTTCACACATGACAATAACGATTCGTTCAAAAGCAATTCCCATTGATTCCTCCTTGCCAGTAATATGGTTCGCGTAGTTGCTTAAGATTTTCTGCAACCACGCCTTTGCCATTATTTTAAGAATTGGCCATCAAGTTAGAATTCCACAATATTCTAACTTTTTAATAACATTCTCTTAACAAGTCACCTTATGGAAAATCTGCCACAAGAAATCAAGCGATTTTCCGGTTTCTATGAGCCCTTAGATATCGACTGCAATTTGATCGGGATTTTGCCGTCCCCACTCCATTGTTAACTCGTATTGCTCTCTTTGTGTTTCAAAGTTGAGCAAAGGAAACCGTTTGATTTGCGGTTCGCACGTATACATATTCTTGGCCAAACCAAATTTTTTATTGAACTGCCTCAGGCGACGGAAAAAGAGGAAAAAAGGATTCAAGCGAGTGAAATACTCGGAAACTTCTAACAATTCCTCTTCGTGTTCCTCTGAAAGAGAGTCTCCTAGTTCGCTGGAGTATTCTTCAAAATCCGTGTTGCTACCAAAAAAATTAGGCGTGATAAAATACAGGTTTTCGAAGGTTTCCTGATAAGCTTTAAAAAACTCTTCCAGGCGTTTAAAAAGTCCAAAAGTTCCTCCATCCAAGAACCTCGCCTCTTCGCCACTCGAATCCGTGACATATTTTTGACTTCCGTTGAGTTCGTACCCCAGCTTAGGACTTGGAAAAAGCACGGGAATGGCGGAGGTACACATCAGGCTGTCGACCAGATCCACTTGAAGTGCATTCTCTCGTATCTGTTGGAGAATGGTATTATCCCCAGAAGGAATGGAACTGACAGCATTGTTTATCCAGCAGGTCCGATTGGCCCCTCGCGATGCGGTAAGAATGGCGCTGGGAAACGGTAAATCTTTAATCTGTTTATATCCGGCTCGTTCATTGAGCACTCCAGTTAAGGTCTTGCGAAGCGGATCCGTATCCCATGGCGGAATCAGTTTCTTTTTAAAGATATCGTCATTTTTAATCGTGAATAGGATCTCGTTTTTGAACGTTTCCCAAGTGATCGGTGGATTCTTACCCAACGTGGCATTCACGACAGCAACCATGAGCCCCCCCGAACTCAACCCCGCCACAAAGGTTTCTGCTGGATCGAGCGTCACACCCTTGACTTCTCTCAGCAAGTCAAGCATCCCGACTTCTTGCCCGATGAGTGCTGCCCCTCCATTGAATAAGATTACATTTTTTTTCGCCATAATGTGTCTCCATGTTCTTTTTGGTTAAAAATATTATTCCTCAACTGAAGAGAAAAACAGGTTCACTCTCAAACCATTCGAAAGTGTTGTGCTGCGACTGAAGAACTAATGCTTAGCCGTTTCAGAAAAACGTTAACTTAACGGTTTTTATTCAGTCTTATTTCCGATGATTTAAGTCGTTTAGTCCACAAATGCAACTCTATTTTAACGTAAAATATCTTTATAGTTAATGGCTTGATTTGTCGTTTCAACTGTAGGCCCAACGGATTTAAATAGTCTGTCATAAATTTTGTAGGACAATCCTAATCTAGCTCCTTGAAGCAAAAGGCATAAACCGATTTTTGTGTCAGAAAACTTATGACGATCTACTTATTGCAAAACGCCATTTAAAGTTTTTAAGGCCATGCCATCATTTTTTACCCACTCAGGGTACGGAGCGAATCGAAAATTTGCACTTCGGTATGGGATTTGTAAGAACAAATCCAGATAATCCCAGAACCTGAACTTGGTGAGATCCATGAATCTTCAGACTCAAGACGAAACCTTGGTTATTCGTGGAGAAGTTTTCATCCACGATGCGGAAGCATTGCAAGAAGCCCTACAGGCGTATGTGGCTTCAGCCAATGGGGTCGTCCGTTTGGATTTAGGCGAGGTGGTGGCCATTGATACGACCGCTTTGCAATTGTTCATAGCGTGTCGGCACTCGACCTTGGAAGCAGAGAAAAAATTTATGATTACAGGACTGAGTCCTGCGGTAGAATCGGCATTGGACTTGATGGGATTGAGTCCCCTGTTTGCCCTTCCAGAAAACTAAGTAGACCCCATAGATTGAGCACTCTTTCATGGCTGCATTGATATTCATTGTAGACGATTCACAAACGATTCGCTTCCACGTTCGCCAGAGCTTGGAAGCGAATCTATCCACCTCCTTGGAAGTGGTGGAAGCCCAGGATGGATTTGAAGCCTTACAAAAGTTGATCTTGTGCGCTCCCTGCCGTTTCCCGGATGTGATCGTATTGGATCGCAACATGCCCAATCTCACTGGCGATGAATTCATCCGAATCCTCAAACAAGATCCCAGTTGGGAAGAAATTCCCGTGTTGTTTCTCACAACCCACAGCGAGATCCAAGAAGTGGTGAAAGGATTGTCCACCTTGCAGGCAGACGATTATTTGGGAAAACCCTTTGATCCCCAGGAGTTGGCCGCACGAGTGAAAGTACTGATCCGCATGAAACAAGCAGAAGATCAAATGCGAGCCGCCCTCTTGGAACAAAAACGAGCCTACCAGGAGTTGAAAGAAACCAAAGTGCAACTGGCCGTTTCAGAAAAGATCGTGGCCATGACCCAAACCTTCGAAAAATTCGTTCCTAAGCAATTTCTCAGTCGATTGGCTACCGAAGGCATTGAAACTATCGAACTGGGGCAAGGCAAAAACGATTTCCTGTCGATGCTATTTTGCGACATCCGGGCGTTTACCGCCATTTCGGAAAGCATGGCTCCAGAGTCCCTACTCGAATTCCTCAATAGTTATTTCACTGCCATGACAGAGCAAATCAGCCAGAATCATGGTTTTGTGGATAAATTTGTAGGGGACGCCGTCCTGGCTTTATTCGATCGCCCCGATGAGTCTGACTTCTTAGAAGCCACCGATGCCGTTAATGCGGCCATTGGCATGCAGAACGCCTTGAAGGACTACAATCGAGATCGGAGAGGCCTGGGATTTCCCCCCATTGCGATTGGTATTGGAGTGCACTCAGGACCGGTCGTGATTGGGACCGTGGGGGTCCGAGACCGGATGATTTCAACCGTGCTTGGAGACAGTGTGAATGTGGCAGCACGCATCGAAAGCGCCACCAAGATTTATGGGGCCGGTATTTTGATCAGCAACACCACCTTTCAATATCTGCTGGAGCGGGATTCGTATCATTACCGAGAAGTCGATTGGATTCGGGTGAAAGGCAAATCGGAACCCGTGGGAGTGTATGAAATTCTCGATGCCGACCCCCCCGAATTGCAAGAGCTCAAACAGCGGGTAGGGACGCTGCTGGAAAAAGTATTGGTATATCGAAAAAAGCAAAAATGGACTGAAGCGTTGGCCGCCTGTCAGGAAGCCTTGGGGATTTATCCTAAAGACCGCGTGGTCAAATTCCATCTGCGACAGCTACAGAAGCTACAAAAAATGAAAATCCCTTCAAATTGGGATGGCGCGATTTCGTTGCTACAAAAATAGAATCGTTGGAGCAGCCTGCATTCAATAGACCTTTTTGCATCAAGGGTATCAAGCGTGGAAGACGAGGTTCTCAATCTATTCTTAGAAGAAGCCCAAGAGATGGTTTTGGTATTGGAAGACGACCTGCTTTCCTTGGAATACACCCCACATTCTACCGACCTCATCCACAACCTGTTTCGTTGTTTTCATACCATCAAAGGCAGTGCTGGAATGGTGGGACAAGCCGAGCTTTCGGGCTATACCCACCATGTTGAAAACCTGCTCTCTTTAGTTCGGGATGGAAAAATGTTGGTGACTCCCGAACTGATTTCCTTGCTACTCGGTGCAGTCGACTGTGTGAAGGACTTTTTGCAGGCCGCCCGTGGAACAGAAACCTTGGACCATACCAAGATCAACCAAAGCTTGATTCGGGTCCAAAATTTTAGTGACAGCCGGGTCACGGCTTCTTCGTCTATGGTTGAAGAACCACCTTCTTCAACCGCTGTGTCTTCCTCTGCGTCCCCCCCCCTCAAAGCTATTGCGATAGACGACGATGTGGATATGATCCTCACCGAAGAAAGCCAAGCACCTCCATCACAAAACATTGCGACTTTTCAGAACAACCAAACGTTTTTGATTCACTTGAGGTTTCGAAAAGACATGCTGGCAGAAGGAGGGGACCCGTTGATCGTGCTGCATGATCTTGAGGCTTTGGGAAAAACCTTTGTCGTTCCGCACCCCCATGCTGTCCCCAATCTGGAGCAAATCAATCCCAAAGAATTATCCCTATGGTGGAGTGTGAAATTGATCGCTCCGTGTTCTCGTGCTGACGTTGATGGGGTGTTGATGTTCTATCTCGAAGAACACGATATTGTCATCGAGATTGGGGACAGCCCACCCCCAGAAACCATGCAAAAAGCTGCACTCAACATGGAACCAACCATGCCGATCATGGAGCCACTTCCTGAAATGGTGCCAACACCCGCCTCAACAAAGGAAGCAACAGCATCTCCCTCGGAGTCAAACGTCTCAACGAGTCTGCCAACACCGGACGTTTCGGCAGCACTCCATGACTCCACACACCTCCGCTCTGCCATGGCTTCTGATGAATTGCCTCCCGATGGTTCCATTGCGGCACAACCTCGCATTTCTGCGAGTTCACCCCATGCTCCTTTAACGCCCGCATCCACGGCGGCCCCATCCACGGCAGACCCTCAAAATGGAGCCCCCGCAGCCTCCAAGCCAAAAAAGGTTTCACCGGCCCCAGGGGTTACACAAAAGTCGTCTTCGTTACGCGTCGATATCGGTAAATTGGACACGCTACAAAATTTAGTAGGGGAAACCGTCATAGCACAATCACGATTCACCCAGCTTTACCAACAGTTGGAAGAATTGGATGAGAGTCTAGCCGAAAGTTTCTTGCAACTCCTGGATGATCAAGAACGCACCATACGTGAACTTCAAGAGCAGGTGATGAATGTGAGGATGGTGCCCATTGGAGGAGCGTTTGCTCCGTTACGTCGCATGGTGCGCGACTTTGCCAAAAGCAGTGGAAAACAAATTCAGATCCAAACCTTTGGCGAAGAAACCGAGGTAGACAAAACCATCACGGAGCAACTCAGTGGACCGCTCAATCATTTAGTACGGAATGCGATGGATCATGGCATCGAAACGCCAGGGGAACGAGCGGCCCAAGGCAAGCCTGCTCAAGGGACCATCCATTTGGCGGCTTCGCATGAGGAAGGCTATATCGTGTTACAAATTCAGGACGATGGGGCCGGCATCGATCCAGAGCGGATACTGACCAAAGCCCAGGAACGCGGTTTGGTGCATGAGGAAGAAGAACTCTCGGAACAAGATATTTTGCACCTCATTCTCAAACCCGGATTTTCCACAGCGGAATCCGTGACAAGCATCTCGGGACGTGGGGTCGGCATGGATGTGGTGAAACGAGAGATCGAGGCGTTGCGGGGGGCGATTGAGATCCAAAGCACTCCTGGAAAAGGCACCACGTTTCGCATCAAATTGCCGTTAACCCTAGCCATCATTGATGGTATGGTCGTGAAAGTTGGAGGCAATATTTTTATCATTCCCTTGCTGTATATTGTGGAATCGTTGATCCCTCAAGCCACACAACACCGGACGGTGCAAGGCCAGGAAGAAATCATCGAAGTGCGAGGCGATTGCATTCCCCTCGTACGGCTGCACCGTTTATTCAAAACAGATGAATCTCAAACCGATCCCACCCAAGGAGCGGTGGTGATCGTGGAAGTGTCTGGGCACAAATACTGCCTGATGGTGGATAAAATTCTCGATCAGCAGCAAGTGGTGATCAAAAACTTAGAAGAAAATTTTGTACAAGTTTTGGGCATTGTGGGGGCTACCATTTTGGGAGATGGAGTCGTTTCCCTCATTTTGGACATCCCAGGAGTGATCCAAAAGCGACGGTCTCAGAAGTCAATTCAAGAACTGGAACAAGGGTAAACAACAACATGGATTTACAAAACCTCATGCAGCAGTGGCAGGATGACGAAGAAGAGGAATACTTAGCCCTGGCACTCAACTATTCTGGGGACGGCATCCAATTGGTGCTTTTTCGTTTAGAAGAAGAAACCTATGGTATCGATATCCATAAGGTGCGGGAATTGGTCAGCTTTAAAGAAAAAATCACTCCGATTCCGGACATGCCGCCGTTCATTCGAGGTTTATTGAATTTGCGTGGAACGATCATTCCCGTTATGGAATTAAGAACACGCTTTAAAATGCCGAAAGGTCAGTATGATAAAGATTCGGTGATCATAATCGTACAAGTGGGCACCAAATTGATTGGATTGTTGGTGGATCGCGTTTCCGATGTGGCTTTTTTAGGCAACGACCAAATCCAAAGCACACCGGAATTTGAAACAGACATTCATGCTAAATTTTTAGATGGCGTGGGGATGATCAAAGAAACGATGGTGATTTTACTCAACGTGGACCGTTTGTTATCTCAAGAGGAATTGTCGATTTTATCAGGGGGCGTATGAAGTGGTTTTATAATTTACGTATCATTTACAAACTGTTGATTGCCTTTGTGGCCTTATCGGCCATTTTGGTATTTCAAGGGATGATGGGATTGCGGAGCATCATGAAGACCGGAGAACTTTCCGATGAGATGTATGCTCTCAATTTGGTGCCCACCAACAAGATCAATGAAATCAACCGTACGCTCTATCAAAATCGTCTGCTGTTGTTTGAATTCTTAGGCGAGCAAAACGATGAGGACTTGCGCAATCAAATTTTAGAACGTCTGAAAGTCACGGCACAGATACCCTTCCAATTGGTGGATGCCCACCAATCGATGTTTCCCGAAGTCGAACAACAGGAATTGCAAGCCTTCATCCAACAATGGCAGGCGGTATTGACCAACTACGACGAAATCATCGATTTAGTGGACAACTACGATTTCGAAACAGCGTATGTGGTGGCGCGGGGAAACAACCAAAAACTGTACGACGAAGCGGTGGGAACCATTGAATCCATCGTGGCGCATTTGCAACAGCAATCGGAACAAAATTATCAAACCAATCAGACCATTCGGGAAAGAACCCACACGCTGATGCTCATTATCATTGTTAGCGGTATTTTGATTGCCGTTCTGCTTGCTGCTGTGATGACTCGGATTGTGACGTTGCCCGTTCGGATTGTGGTGGCGCGTCTCAAAGACATTGCTCAAGGGGAAGGCGATCTCACGCGTCGCCTCGAAGTGGCCACACAAGATGAAATCGGAGAACTCGCTTCATGGTTCAATCGGTTCATTGATCAGTTGAACACGATCATCATCCAGGTACAACAAAACGGACGGCATATCGCATCGGCCTCACGTCAGATTGCCGAAGGCAACCAGAATCTTGCCAAACGTACTGAATCCCAAAGTGCTTCTTTGGAAGAAACGGCCTCTGCCATCGAAGAAATGACTGCCACGGTAGAGCACAATGCCGAAAACGCCACCCATGCCAATCGCATTGGCAAAAAGATGAAATCGGTTGCAGAAACTGGCAAAGCCCAATTGCAAGAAGTGGTATCTAAAACGAGCGGAGCGAATCAAAAATTCATCACCACCTTGCAAGATAACAACGAAGCGTTCTTTGAGAAGGTCAACACCTACAATGCGGAAACCACCAAGGCAATGGAAGACATCACCGAAAGTGCCGAGAAGATCTCATGGATTATCAATGTGATTGAAGACTTGGCCTCGCAAACCAACCTGCTCGCGTTGAATGCGTCGGTGGAAGCTGCTCGTGCCGGAGAGCATGGAAAAGGATTTGCCGTGGTTGCTGCGGAAGTTCGGAAACTGGCCCATCGCTCCGCCAAAGCATCGAAGGAAATCGGGGAGCTGATCAAAGTCAGTTTGAAACAAGTGAACAAAGGAGCACAAATTGCGGATCAATCCAACCAAGCGATTCAAGACATGCTCACCAATACCGAAACCATGCTCCGCGACCTGCAAAACACCTTCGAAACCAGCTTCGATGAATTGCTCGGAAAAGTGGAACAAGACACCAATTTGATCATTGAGTCAGCAACCGAAGTTTCCGATATGGTGGAAAACATCGACGCGGCTTCCTCCGAACAAGCTCAAGGCATTCAGCAGATCAACGTGGCCCTTTCTGAAATGGAGCGTGTGACTCAGCAAAATGCCACTTTGGTGGAAGAAACTGCTTCCGCCAGCCAAGAAATGGCAGAGCAATCCAAATCACTGATTCAGATGATGAAGCGTTTTAAAACGATTGAAACGGTCGAACCTGTGGAAACCGAAGCCGAAGAAGCCGAACCTACCGATTCGGAGCCAATGGAATCACTGCCTGCTCGGGCCAAGCCGATGCTGACCAAAGATCAAGGCCCCCGGATGCTACCTGAACAGTCGTTTTCCGATCAACCACGACGATCGCCTCGTAAACGAACCGCCTACGATTTTGACGACGATATCAGCGAGTTTTGATTATGCGCCCCATTAAAGTGCTCATTGTGGACGACTCGCCGGTCGTGCGGAAAGTGTTATCCAACATGCTGGAAAGTGATCCGATGTTGCATGTGGTGGGGACCGCTCCCGACGCCAACATTGCTGTGAAAAAGATCAAACAACTCCAACCGGATGTTCTGACTCTAGACGTCCAAATGCCCAAAATGGATGGACTGACCTTCCTCGAACGTCTGATGAAATCCAGTCCACTGCCGGTGGTGATGGTCAGCTCTTTGACTGGCAGTGATACCGAAGCGGCCTTCAAAGCTTTGGAATTGGGAGCTGTCGAAATCGTCGAAAAACCTCGATTGGGCATCAGTGAAAAACTGCCGGAAATCACCATTGAAGTGGTCAATAAAATCAAAGCTGCCGCTCAAGCCAAAGTGAAAACTCCTCACCAACGATTTCTAGACCCGTCTCAGACAACACGGAATTCCCCGTCTTTGGTGAGCCCTTCCTCAAAGGTCAACCCTTCCTCAAAAGTGCCTGCCTCAGCAATGGTGCCCCCTTCATCAACGACCAACCCTTCATCAACAGCAAAGCCGTCGTTTGCTCCGTCTGTGAAGCCTTCAGGTAAACACGCTTATGGTGCAGAAGAAATTTTTCCAGGTGGCAAACTCGCATTTTCACAAAATTTGATTGCGATAGGTGCTTCAACAGGCGGGGTGGATGCGATCATCCAAATCTTAACGGCCTTGCCTGCTTCGATGCCAGGCATTGTGGTGGTGCAACACATGCCTGCCTTGTTCACTTCCACATTTGCTCAACGCCTGGATAAACTCTGTGCCCTCGACGTGAAAGAGGCAGAAACCGGGGATTGTCTCCAACCTGGACAAGTCTTATTAGCTCCGGGAAGCCATCATTTGTTGGTGAAACGTCGGCAATCAGGCAAGTATTCCGTGTATCTCGATGAGGGTCCGTTGGTGAACCGCCATCGCCCATCCGTGGATGTGTTGTTCGAATCCGTCGCCAAATCGGTGGGTCATTTAGGAATCGGCGTACTTTTAACTGGAATGGGGTCGGATGGAGCCAACGGTTTGCTTTCCCTCAAAAAAGTGGGTGGCCGCACGGTTGTACAAGATGAAGCCAGCAGTGTGGTGTTCGGCATGCCCAAATCGGCCATCCAACTCAATGCAGCGGAACACATCCTGGGCCTCCCCCACATCGCCACCCAGTTGATCGAAATGGTGCGTGGTTGAATGACAGCACCTCTTCGTTCAGAAGGATGGCTGTTAATTTCAATCTCCCTTCTTCCTCCCCATCCATAGAAAGATTTGTATTATTTTCACAACATGTTCCCCAAATTTGAAGATGGAGGCTCTAAATGCGATAAGAGAGTGAGAAACTGTATTATTCTCTCCAACACTTAAAACCCAGCCGGAGCTGCTTATGGGGTCCCCCGATGAGAAAACCCCTGTTTCTTTATTGATTGTTGACGATGAACCCAAAAACATCCAACTGTTGGCTAACATCTTAAAAGAGCAGGGATATCAAATCGAGTTTGCGATGAATGGTAAAGAGGCGCTGAAGTGGACAGAAAACAAACGGTTTGATGCCATCCTCTTGGATGTCCTCATGCCCGTCATGGATGGAATCACGACCTGTCGGCATTTGAAAGCCCATCCTGCCACTCAAGACACCCCTGTTATTTTCTTAACAGCCAAGGTGGAATCAGAAGATATTGTACAGGGTTTTGAGGCAGGAGCCGTCGATTACGTCACTAAGCCTTTTAAGAAGCAAGAACTCCTCCTGCGAGTGTCTACCCACGTGAAGCTCCATTTGGCCCAATTGAAGGTACAACAAACCTCTCAAGAATTGAGCGATGCCTTCGAACGACTCGAAAACCAGCATCAACAACTCAAAGAGACTCAAGCCCAGTTGGTCCAATCCGAAAAAATGGCCAGTTTGGGGGTTTTGGTCGCTGGGGTCGCCCATGAAATCAACAATCCCACCAATTTTGTTCACAACGGTGCTCACAACTTGAAAAGCTTTCTCGATCAACTGCACACCTTCATTTATAAATTGGCTGGCGATGATGTGTCTCCAGCAATCCGGAGTGCATTAGAAGAACGGTTCTTTCCACTTCACCAAAACTTAGAAGCGATTTTCGATGGGACGGAGCGTATCCAAACCATTGTCCAAGATTTACGCACCTTTTCCCGATTGGATGAAGCGGAACGCAAAGAGGCCTCTGTGGTGGCAGGGTTGAAATCCACAATCACCTTGGTGCGCTCCAACTTCAAAAAACAGGTTGAGTTTGTGTGTGACTTCCAAACCGACCCGCTCATTCTGTGCTGGCCTGCTCAATTGAATCAATTGTTTCTCAATTTAGCCGTCAATGGGTGCCAAGCCATTCTCGAAAAGCAGCAACACAGCGAACTCCCATTTGTGGGACAAATGAAAGTGTCTACCTTTTTGAAAGATCATGAGTTGGGCATTCGGATTCAGGACAATGGATGTGGGATGTCTCAAGACGTACAAAAACGAATTTTTGAGCCGTTTTTTACCACGAAACGAATAGGAGAAGGGACAGGTTTGGGACTCTCGATTTCCTATGGCATTCTTGAAAAACACCAAGGACGTGTCGAAATTGAATCGGTTTTGGGATCCGGCACGACTTTCATGATCTGGCTACCACTCACTCCAGAAGCTTAAGCAACGTAGCAGAATTTCCACTCAGTCCGTGTTGATCAATTTTCTATGGAGGCAAATGCCGCATGCAGCTCAAAACCTTTGCCTGCTTCACTGAATCGACACCGCACCACTTTCAAATCGAAGAAAGAGGCAGCCGCATCGTCTGGTGCTCCAGCAGCAATGGCGTCGGTTTTTAAAGTGAAGCGTGTGTTCGTGGCGAGCGGCGAATTTCTGATAAAAATCACCCCTTTCGGCAACACGTTGACCAGCCGCACCTGCTCTCGAAAAGTCATCATGAGGTTGGTTTCTAAATGGATTGGCATGGAAAGCCCTCCTTTTTTTTGAGTTGCCTTGTTGCCTTTCCAGTCGTGCAAAATTTTTGAAATACGTTCCAACAACACTTGGCCCGCAAAGGGTTTGAGAAGATATTCTTGAACTTGGGGAGCGACTTTACGCACCACAGCCGGATCATTTTCCGCCGTGGCTGCAATGATGGGCAACCGGATACTTCGCTGTTGCATCAGTTCCAACACCTCTTGCCCCGTTAGCTTTGGCAACAGGAGATCTAGAATCAACAATCCCACGTTTTCTTTTTCCAATACCTCAAACACTTCAAAGCCATCCGAGGCAAACAAGACCCGGAATCCTGCATCTTCCAATGTCACTTTATAATAATCTCTTATGAAACCATCCACATCGGCCACTAAAATGGTTTTGAGCAAGGAATCTGCTTTTGCTTGCTGGGCTGCCACCGCATGCTTTTCTAGGTAGCGCAGCAAGGAAATATAAAAGTTTTTGGAGATGTTCTCGCCAAATTCCATCTCTGCCTTGTAACGAAAGTCATTCATGGGAACACATTTTTTCACCACCACCTCAATACGAGGAGACCGCTCATAAGTCAGCCCCAGTAATGCACTGAGTTCGGTATTGGAGAACACCATTTTGGTGCCCACTGTGACCAAATTGGGCAAAATCAACGTCATGCCATGTTCCCGGAGTTCGGAAATGACCGCCTTCTTATTCATTCCCATGACGACCTCGGCTTTTTCTTTTTTCAAGGTGTATTGGATTTCTTTTGGCCGTTCTTCATACTTCTTGAAACCTTTTTGAATCCCCAACAACAATTCCAATCGGGAAAAAGGTTTTTTGATCACAGAAATCACTTTCAGCTTTTTCATCTCCCATACCGATTTTATGTCAACCTGACGGCACAAAGCACTGACGGGAGTGGTGATTTGCCGCGTTCGCAATTCTTCTAAAAACGATTTCAGCGGCGTGATCTGATCCGTATCATACAGGATCATGTCGAAATGCTTCTCACGAGCAAGCTCCAGACTGTTGTGTATGGAATCACTCGCCTTCACCTGAAATTCTTCTTCCAGTAAAGCCTTGATTCGATATTGATCCTTCTGATTGCTGGCAACAACTAACAAACACTGCATATGATCTAGACTGAAAAAAGTTTACTGTGAACTAGGGCACTGAGATTCAAAATTCAATAGCACTCCTCAGCAACCTCCCCAGGAGAGAAGGCAAGATTATTCATAAATCAACTGGGAGAGTTGTTTGTAATCGATTGGTTGTGAAACACAGTGTTCTGCTCCTGCATCTAAATAGATTTGTTGGTCATGAACTGCGGTTTCCTGAGCCAAAACCACAATCCGGGGCACTTGGGAACCCGTCGTGGCCTGAATCTTCTGAATGATTGAGATCGTGGGTTGCCTGTCGTCATCAGCTTCTAACAAAATGACATCAACGGAGCTTTCCGCCAGTACCGACTCCAACGCTTCAGGAGTAGAACTCTCACTCACCGTATGACCATCGAATTCCAGCACCTCTTTGTACAACCGACGTTGTTCTTCGTTTTTCTGAAAAATCAAAACGTGTTGTGGTGTGTCTTCGTGAAATTGGGGCAGGGTATGATCGGCAAAGGGTAAGGGCAATCGGGCCTGCACCGTGGACCCTACCTCTTCTCCTAACCAAAGCAATTCCCCGCCTTGAGCTTCGAGATATGCTTTTGCTTTTGCTAAGCCGATTCCCAACCCCAAGGGTTGATACGATGCGCTTTGTTTGCCTCGCACAAAGGGTAAAACCAACCGCTCTCCTTCTTCACGGTCTTTGCCAATGCCCTGATCTTGTATCCAAATACATAAATGAGCTGCCTCCACACTCGCCCCAATGGTAATGGTGGTGGGTTTGTCGGCGTATTGAAACGCATTGTCCAATAGCTCTTGCAACGCTTGGCTCAAGAGAGTTCGATCTGCATCCACATAATAATTATCCACAACCCCCGTGGAACCTCCTAAATCCCATTGGCAATGCAACGTCAAATCGGATTCATGCTCCGCTGAAAAACGTTCTCCCAGCTCCTTGAGATATGCCACGATATCCAATTGTTCCTTGGCGACGGGGTGATTGCCTGTATACATAAAAGACAACTCGGAGGCTTTGTTCAACAATTGAATGAGATGATCCGTACTGCCTGCCATTTGGTGAAGCAAGGTATGCTGATTCTTATTGAGGTTGTCCGCTTCTCCGGGTCTCTCCAGCAATTCGAACGACCCCGAGATGCGTTGTAAAATGCCACGCATCTGGTTGAAGAACTGACCATTGAGGAACTTCAACGCATCCACCAACTGAAGGTTTTGCGCTTCCAGATCGAATAGTCTTAAGCCCCGCTCGATTGTTAGTAACATGTCTTGCTTATCAAAAGGTTTGACGATGAATCGATAAATCTGTGCTTGATTGATGGAATCCATGATTGCACTCACGTCGGTATATCCGGTCAAAATAATCCGGATGCTTCGCGGAACGATGGCGCGGCTATGAGCCAAGAATTCCACTCCGGTCATTTTTGGCATCCGTTGGTCACTAATGATCACATGGATTCGGCCGGGGTTGGGGTCGTTTTCCAACAACTGCAACGCTTCCTGTCCATCCGAAGCAGTGAGGATATCGTACTCCTCATCCAAGGCATATTTCAGAGTTTTCAAGTTCTGTTCTTCATCGTCAACGATCAAGATGGTGCGTTTTTTGATCTGTTGTTCTTCTTTCTCGATGCTTCTGAGTGCTTCTACTGTGAACAATCCCATGACAGCTTTCTTCGATGTAAGGTCATTGAAATGATTTTCCCCCCCTCTTTAGGCCCTTATATCTCTTTTTAAGAACTCACAAGAAATACACAAAGCGTTCCTTGGCTTTCTAGCAAGCGCTAGGCTTTAACACATGGCGGTGAGACTCCACCCATTCTTCCATCCTTCACAACTTATGCGCTTGCAAGCAAATGATATAGCAAATAAAAAGTAAAAATTTTTACCTTTAACTTAATTCCTGAGGATTGCTCTTTTTCTATAATTTGCACGTTAAATAGTTTCTATGATAGCTGTTGAGACCAACTTCTTTCCCTAGCAAAAATACCGGAGGTCCTCCCTAACATCTGCTATCCAATTCCATGCTCCCTATAAAATCCATCCTAGATTTTGATGCCTGTTACAAATTAGTCATAAATATGTTATCTTGACTTATTCCCTTTTACATTAGCTCAAACTTACTCCCTAACAGTAAGGTAACGTTGCTATGATTACCGCATCGAAGTACTCGGATGACGTCCTTTTCGTCAAAGAAGTCTTGATTTTGATTGCGCAAAATCTTGGCTTTATCACGAAAGTGCATGCTCAAAAATATTACTTTTTGGCAGATGTCGAATACTATTCTCGTTTTGAGCACCGCATTCATTCGAACAAACTAATCAGTTTTAAACACGGTCCTTATTATCCCGATTTGACGCAAGCTTTTGACGCTTTAGAGCAAGATTCAAGAGTTGACGTCGCATCAGGAGATGGGTGGGTAGGCATTCGTGTGAAAGACAAAGACGCCCCCGTTGGTTTGCCGCTCGATGTGATTGAAGCCGTTGCATTCACATGCAGTGAATTCAAGACAAAGAAGGATGTTATTAAGGAGGTCGTTTATCAATATGCGGTTTACGCGGCGACCCCTTATAATGAGGAAATTGATTTTTCGATATTTGACGCTTATTCCATTAAAGATTTAATCCGTCCTGATGAGGTCAAAACCTCGCAACAAAAAGCCTCGGAAGATCAAGAGATTTATCAAATCGTTCACGAAACCCCTGTACCCCGCTTCATCTAATGCCCTCAATCGGAATCATCATTAAGTCTTTAAGGGCTTCAAAGCTCTGGTTTTGTCTTAAACCCCAATTTCGAAAGACAGGCTATTGGGGACGAGTTCAGAAGCAAACCCTTAATCAAGGCCCTCTTGTTGCCGTTTCCATGATCGTGTTTCAACTATATCAGGACGAGGTTTTCGAATCCAAGAATCCAGAATATTGTTTCAAAGTCCTCAAAGTACTTATGAAACACTACGCTGCATGCAACCCTCCTCTTCAATGCAGCTCAGATTTCACCTTTTCCAGTCCGCAAGCGATTCAGGGTTGGATCGAAAAAAACTATAATCTGCTGAGTTCTCCAGGACATTATGGGGTCTAATTGCCAACTTAGCGAAATCACGGATGCTTTTTGTGGCTTACAAGCACTGTTTCTTCATCTGGATCTCACCGTTTTTTGAAGATCCTTCACGAGCAGAAAGAGCCGAAACTCATCAATAGGTGACTCCTCGAAACCAAATTTTAGATAAAACGAGTGCAATCATGAGAAGTATTCACCAGGATGGGCCGATTCAATTCCTGGTCACTCATCAAACACTCCCGGTTCCGTCATCAAGGTCTGAAGCGCGGGAATGACTTGAGGAGGACGGTCCAGAGCCTTACAGAAGGCTTCCCATTGCTCGTCTGAAAGTTTGAACTGATTTTGTTTGGCTAAAATAGTTTTGGCAGCCTCATAGGCGTTTTCAGGGGATAGCACTGGCATGATAATACTCCGCTTGAGAAGTTAGAAACGTTCTAACGATACACGCTCTTGATATGTAAATCCCGACGGGACCCATGGGTGGTTTCTGGCAAATTTGCTTTTTGATTTCTTTCCAGAATCCTTTCCAATTCTACCTGAAGCTCCTCATTTTTAGGATTCAATCCTAGATCGAGTTGCACTAACGAGGGGTGTTGTTTCAGGGCTGGCAAGAGGTGGGTCAGTCCCTTGGGGCCGATACCGGTTTTGAGCAAACTCAAGCGTTGCAGTTGGGGTTGTTGGGAAAGCCATTGGCTGAGGGGGATTCTCCAAGAGGCCTTGAGCCAACGCCACCCACCCTTCATCTTTTAGGGGTTTTTCGGACCTTGACCGCTTCTACAATCCAAGCAAGACCATCTTCTCCAATGCCGGTATTGACGAGATCTAAGGTATGGATCTGTTGATTGACTGCCAACATTTCGGCAAGAAGTTTTGCTCCCGTCAAATGAAGGGGATTCCGTTTCTTTGATACCTGCATTGCCCAAACCGTCCGTACCCACTAATATGTGTTTGACCCTTGTATTTGCTTTGAGCGCCTTCGTGATTTGTGCCATGCCGAGAGGCCCCACTCCTTGTTTGCACAAATCCAGACGACCATCTTCTAAAAGGGTGCCTATTGGAAACGTCGTTTGCTGTTCAATCGGTTGATTTTCTGACAAAAATGCAATCAAAGGGACCAATTCAGAAAGCTCACAAAGTGGAACTTGAGGCGATTGAATCAAAGGGCATTGAATGCTTGTTTGGTAACGGTTTGTTGGCATACACAATCCATATAAAAGGAAAACCTATGAAAATTCTACTGACCACGATGATTAGTTTACTATGGAGTGCCAGTATTTATGCAGAATGTGCACTCCGTTTTCAAACTTCTGAATCCCCCCCCAGTCAATATCAGGATAAAAGTGGAAAATGGATCGGATGGATTCCTGAACAAGCAGAAATGGTTGCCCAAGAAGCGGGTTGCCAAATTGTGTATCGAAAAATTCCCTGGGGGCGTGCCCTTCTCCTCTTTCAAGAAGGAGAAGTCGACATGATGGGGGGGATGTCCATGACAGAAGAGAGAAAAAGTTTCACCAGATTCCTGGGTCCTCATTATTTTGTTGTGATTAAATTATTGGTCAAGGAAGAGAGTGATTACCAAATTCAAACCCATGAAGACTTAAGAAAACTTCCAGGAAAATTAGCATTCCGCAAAGGAGGATGGTACGGAAAGGAAATCGACCACTTGCTGAAAGATGAGTCTTTTTTAGAAAAAGTGGATTGGATTACCGGAAGAAGTCAATTGCCCACAACAGGAGAAAAAATCCGGCTGGGTCGGGTCAGTGGCACGCCCGTTGGTGAAGTTCCAGGACTCTTAAACCAAGAGATCTATAAGGGTTTAAAACTCCACCCCTTTGTTGTACACCAAGAACCCCTTTATTTTGGTTTGAGCAAACAATCCGTAGACCCAGCATTATTTGAAAAGCTGCAAGCGGCATTGGAACGCATTCAGGCCCGAGGAGAATTTGAGGCAATCTTAGCAAAATACAGATAATGCAAATCCAACGGACATTGGCGTTTCAACTCCTCAAAATCACATTTTCGACATATTTGTTCATTACGGTATTGATCACCTCGATCTCCATGTATGCCGAATGGGTTCAAACTGAACAATTTCTTCAGGAAGATTTGGCGAAGTTGAGCCAATCTGCCCAAAAAGGGATAACTTTAGCAGTTTGGGACATTGACTATATCCAAGTTGATCGAATTGCGGAGGGGCTGCTGGATTTGCCGATTGTGGTTGGGGTTGCCATCAAAGATCAGAAAATAGACAAGTTGTATGGCGTGCAAGGCGACATTGAGGAACAGCATGAACTGATTCATGAAGAAGAAAAAGGGGTGCTTTACCCCATCGGAAATATGACGATCTATTCCAGTCGAACGATTGTGTTTGATCGAGTCAAACATGACTACTTGATCACAGTGGTCAGTGCGGTTTTGAAGACGATAGCCCTTTGGCTGATTGTGCTCTTTGTGGGGAAACGGCTGATTACCAAGCCATTAGGAGGATTGACCACAGTCAGCCAGAAAATAAATTTAGATAACCTAGAGGATTTTAAAGAAATTGATGTGGGCACGAATCATCAGGAAAATGAGCTTTCTCTATTAGAGAGTTCATTCAATGCGATGGTCCACAAACTGATTGTTGCGCGCCAGGAATTGAATCAGGTGAACCAAAACCTGGAATACAAAATCGAGCAGCGGACTCATGAGCTACAGGAAGCCCTTGATGAACTAGAAGCTCAATTCCGGCAGTTACAAATCACCCAAATGCAGTTGGTACAATCCGAAAAAATGGCCAGTTTGGGAACGTTGGTCGCTGGAATCGCCCACGAGATGAACAATCCGACGAGTTTCGTTTATGCGACAGCACACAATTTGAACGACAACCTAGCCAAACTGAAGAAATTGATTTTTTATTTGGCAGGTGACGAAGCGGATGAAAAATTCCATCAACTGTTTGAACAACGTTTTCAGCGATTGGAACGCAATTCCACCATTATCTTGGAAGGCAGCAACCGCATTAAAAACATCGTCCAGGATTTACGAACGTTTTCTCGATTGGATGAAACAGAAAAAAAGCCGATCCATATCGTGGATGGGATTCGCTCCACCCTGCGATTGATTAAAACTCAATATAAAGATGAAGTCGAATTTATTGAAGATTTTCAGATAGAACCTGTAATCGTGGGCTGGCCTGCCGAAATGAATCAAGTCCATATGAATGTGATTGTCAACGCGTGCCAAGCCATTATGATGAAAAAGAAACAGACAGAGGATCACACACCGGGAACCTTGAGAATTCAAACCTCTCTTGAGGGGCAAGCCCCCTATCAACAAGCAAAAATTCAATTTGAAGACACGGGTTGTGGCATGTCCAAAGAAGCGCAATCTCGGGTATTTGACCCTTTTTTCACGACTAAAGTTCCTGGGGAGGGAACAGGACTAGGAATGTCGATTTCATATGGAATCATTGAGAAGCACAAAGGTTCCATCACCGTGCATTCTGAAGAAGGAAAGGGAACCACGATCACTTTACGGCTCCCCTTAGGAGAACGATAAACCACGGGGACTCGCATTCTAATTTGAAGGAAATTGGCATGGGATATTTCAATCAGGAAAAACTCAAACAAGCGTCTGTCAAATCCGAGATACAGAAAAAACACCACACCCTGTTATTGGTAGACGACGAAGAGGCCCATTTGCAGGCCCTCTCGGAACTCTTGGGAAGAGAGTATGAACTGCTGTTTGCTAGAGATGGCTCTGAAGGCTTGGAGCTGGTGCAAAATCACCCGGAACCGGAACGTATTCATCTCATCCTCTGTGATCAACGCATGCCCAAGATGACCGGTGTGGAATTTTTAGCTTTAACGATTCCCATTATCCCCAAAGCCATTCGCATTGTATTGACCGGATATACCGATGTTGCCACTTTGATTGATGGAATCAACGAAGGTCAGATCTATAAATTTTTGGTGAAGCCGTTTGAACCACAAGATCTCCGATTGACGATCCAGCGTGCCTTAGAAACCTTTGAGTTGGAACGAAAAAATGCTCACCTTGTAGAAGAGCTGAAAGCCTTAAATGCCTCCTTGGAACAAAAAGTGGAAGCACGTACCGCTGAGCTGAAACAGGCGTTTCAAACGATCAAAGCCCAACAGGACGATCTCAATCAAGAACTAGAAAATGCACGGGAAACCCAACTCTATCTGCTCCCCCAGACGCTCCCTCAGATTCCGAACACCCAAGTCTACTGTAAATACGAACCCATCATTCAGGTAGGGGGGGATTTTTATAATGTGTTTCATATAAACAATGACGCTTATGGATTGTTGGTGGCCGATGTGACCGGACACGGGCCTTCAGCCGCATTAATTGCCGTCCAAGCCTTTGGGGCATTTGCCCAAGCCAGTGAAGGACAACTCTCGACCCGTGCGGTGACAGAAAGCACCAACCAAAAACTGTGTGGAAAAATTCAAAAGACCAAATTTGTTTCCATGTTTTACAGCATCTATGACGCAGCCACCCAACAACTGACCTACACGTCCTGCGGGCACCCTCCCGGCCTGATTCTTCGCCCCAGTACTTCCGAGCTGATCCCTCTGAAAACCAAGGGAACCTTACTCGGAATTGCTCCTGGTGTTCAAAGTGAGGAAGAACGAGTTCAATTATTTCCAGGCGATAAGGTGGTGTTCTATACCGATGCCATCATTGAACTCAGGAATCAGGAAGAAAAGATGTTGCGCGAAGCGGGACTTCAAAAATTTTTAAAGGGACACCTGCAAACCCCGATTCAACAGTTGATCGAAGCTGTTTACCAATTGGGCCTGGAGTATTCAGAGGGCATCGGGTTTGAGGATGATTTTACAATGATTGGCTTAGAAATTTTATAGGGACACTTCGAAATACCGAACTATTCCTCCACCATCAATCGAATCAACCGGCTCTCATTGACAGCAAGTGGGCACGTCAGCCACCCCTCTTTCACTTCAAAGGTATCTCCACTGAAAACATCCGAAGCAGTTTGATCGTCTTTGGCTCCCAGGAGTCGGACGGGCAACTGAATGGCCTTAGGTATCGCATTGCGCGACAGCACTCCGAGGAAACCGGTGTGCGTATCGAACCGAGCCAAAACAAACGTCTCATCATCGGCATATAACACTTTGTAGCTTCCGGTATGCAGGGCGGGTTCTTTCAGTTTCAGATGAGCCATCGTGCGGTACAGCTCGAAAAATCGCATGTCCCATTTGGAACGATCCCATTGCATCGGATAGCGGCAGCCTTCTTCTTCAGGGATATAGCCATCCAGCCCGACTTCATCTCCGTAATAAATAGAAAACGCACCTGGGAGTAAAAAAGAAATCGCCACCATGCCCTGGTATAGATTGAAATCGAAAAGCGATTCGTGATTGTGGAATCGGTGCACGTCGTGCGAATCGAGCAGATTGAATTGCAGGAAGGCGAGTTGATTGGGAAGCCTGCCAAAATGTTGCATCAACCGCTCTTTCAATTCGACTCCGGTGGGAGGCGTGGGTTGCATCCAGGAACCGGAAATCTGATACAACCGTTTATCGTTTTCTCCGGCAAAGGCTCGCAAAGGGCTGCCAGACGCGAAGTAATTCATGGCCCCATCCCATTGATCTCCCAAGTGATAAGCGATGTTGTCTTCCCAGTGTTCCCCGATGATATAGGCATCCTTACGCACACTCTTGACTGATTCTCGAATCCCTTGAAACACTTCGTGTCCGAACTGATGCGCATGACGTCGAGCCGTTTGATGCCCTACATCGAAACGCCAACCGTCAATATGGAACGGGGCTTTGAGGAAATGACGGACCAGCGAATCTTCGTGGCGATAGATGACATCTCGGAGGCTCGGAATACTATAATTCAATTGAGGCAAGGTGTGGATTCCATGCCATCCAATATACTGTCCCTCTTCATCGAAATAATAATATTCCCGCTCCTTGGATTGAGGGTCTTGCATCGCAGCTTTGAACCAAACATGCTCAATCCCAGTATGATTGATGGAAACATCGACCAATAGTTTCATATCGTGCTGATGCAATTGTTGGGTCAAGTCGGTCAAGGCCTCGTCTCCCCCCAAATGCAGATCCACATGAAAGTAATCCGTGCAGTCGTAGCGGTGCGTGGTTTTGGCATCAAAGATGGGGTTCACATAAATCGCATTGACTCCCAATTCTTGAAAATACGGAATCTTTTGCGCAATTCCAGCCAAGTCGCCTCCATAGAAATCGAGACAATGTCCATCTTGATAAGAAAGAGGGGGTTGTTCCCATTCCATTTGGATCGTGGGTTTTCCATCAAACACATATTCATCATTTTGGACTGCATGCTGCGGATCTCCTTGGAAAAATCGGTCTGGGAAGATCTGGTAAAACACGGATTTGGGGACCCAATCTGGATTTTCAAAATCCGATAAAATCACAAAATCATGATCCTCCGTCGGATGGTACTTGGTGATGCCTTTGCGGTTATAAAAGTAAAAAGCCTGCGGAGTTTCTAAAACAAAATGATAGTTCAACCATTTTTGTCGGAGCGTCACCTCAATGGCATAATAAGCAAAATGCTCCGTCATCGTTTCAAGATGCATCGGTTGGAATAAATGGCTCCCATCCACCACCGAGCGGAGGAGCACTTGCTTCACCTCGTCATTCTTGAGAAATCGGAGCCGAATGGTCAGGGTCTCGTTGAGGGAGGGATAGGGGTTGGAAACAAATTGTTCATTCACTTCGGAATGGACGGAATCTAACCAATGCATACATACTCCTTGAAAAAATGGTGCTTGAAAAAGAATGATGAAAGTTGAACTCCTGAATACTCGAAAAAGTACAGTCAGGGTTGAACTTTTGGATACTCGAAAAAGTACAGTCGGGGTTGAACGCTTGAATACTGAAATTTTTGAGAACGCCGGAAACGTCGGACCGAGTGAGGGGATGAATGGGATGGGGTGCTTTATTCCAAAAACTGATCCAGCACACGATAAAAGTCTTCTACCATCACCGGCTTGGAAAGGAACCCAGAAAATGCGTCAGCCATGATCGTCTCCCGGTCTGCACCAGTGGCCATTGATGTGATTGCAACAATAGGAATGGACTGGGTGAGTGGATCTTCTTGGAGCAATCGGGTGGCTTCCACCCCGCCCATTTGGGGCATCATGATATCCATCAAAATCAAATCGGGCACTTTGTACTTCACATGTTCCATCACTTCATGGCCATTCTTGGCAAAACGCACTTCATACTGCTTGCCTGGACGGTGCTCCAGATATTGCTTGAAAATAAACTGATTCCCGGTGTCGTCTTCCGCAATCAACACACTCCACGCTCGCGTTTCAGGCTGAGCTTTTGTTGCTGGCTGTTCTTCAATGTTCGTGTTCGCTTCTTGTGGACTTTTTACTGCCTGAGCTTCTGCTTTTTCATCTTGTGACTGATTGGCATCGAAACCTTCTTCAGGCTCCATGCTATCTTCATCGTCCTGCAAAGCGGCTCGTGATTCGGGTGGCAACAGTTCTTCTGGGTTAATCGATTCGAGACTCGATTCTTCAAGGTTGGGTTGGCGCGGCATCGAAGGAGACGAATGCCCAGCAACCGCAGGTTCGATGGCCGGGAATTGTAACGGAAGTGTGAACACGAAACGGCACCCTCCCCCCGGCAAACGGGAAGCATGGATGCCCCCCCCTTGGAACTCTGCCAATTCTTGCACCAATGCTAGGTTGATCGACAACCCCGGATATTGCTGATTGTATTGGGTGCCAATCTTTGGGAAGCGGTCAAAGACATCCTGAAGCTCTTCTTTAGTCAATTGAAGTTCTGAGGTCTGGACAGAGCAAGCAAAGGTATTTTCGTCGTGTTGTTCAAAAACGATGATCAGGGGTTCCTTTTCCGAAAAACGCAGCAAGATACGCACAAATGTGAAAAGCATCTGCTTGAAGTAGCGGAGATCGTAAAATATTTGGGACGGTGCCTGATCGCCATAACGCAACACGACACGTTGTCGAGTCACGCCCACGGTTTCGCAAATGGTTTCCAACAGGGCTTCCACCTCCGGTTGCAAATCGATCCATACCGGAGTGGTGCGAATCATGGCGGAATCAATTTCGGATAGGGTTAGCAGATTGGTGACGGCCTGCGACAAATCATGGACACCCCGGTGAATCACTTGAGCGAGTTCACGCTGTTCATCAGGCAGAGCCTGCTGCTGAAACACCTCGCTTGCCCCCAATACGGTATTGAGTGGCGTGCGCAAATGGTGAGACATATTGCGGACAAAATCGGTTTTGATACGCTGAGCCTTTTCTGTTTGTAACGCTTTTTCCATGAGACGGTGCGATTGGTCATGGATAGTCGATGCCATGTAATTGAAATGGTCTCTTAAGAACATCAACTCGGGCACCTGCCGAATTTCCGGCTCATCGGGAATTCGACCTTCTTTATTTGCTGAAGCTTTCCGAAACAGCTGAAATAAAGGCCCCAGGTACCACTCAGCCAACCATCCTACCAAGAACCAGGAACCGATCCCCCCGATCACTCCCACGCCCAACATCCAGCCTAAAACCAATCCAGTATTGGTGTCGTCAGCAACAAAATGTCCCAGTATCAACAATCCGGTTATCAAGATGCCAACTACGGTGAGAAACACACGGATGCGAAACGCTTTCATACACTCACTCCTTTGAGAATCCACAAAACACAACTGATTTAAAACAGCCTAACAAATTTCAGCAAACGCTCGCAACGCAATTCCCTTTTGTGGGCCTCTTGCGATCCACGCGCAATCGAATGATATCCAAGGCTTTCAAAACTTGTGGATCAGGTAGTATTTAGATTGTTGGGGTGACCGAGGCTTGCTAGAGATAGAGGTCTCCCTTCATGTCGATCCCCTCACCGCTTCCAAAGGACTTTATGAATTATCAACTGCAACTTGCTATGGACACCACGCAACAGTGGCTCCACCTGAAACTGTACAATGCGGATGGAAAGCTATTGGCTAGCAATGAGGTGAAACTGAATGATTATAATTGGAGTCAATGGGAAAGCTTGCTCGACCCCTGCCACTATGTGCAGCGTTCCACTCACAACTTACAAGAACAAGCAAAGATAGAAGAAGCAGACCACTTGCTGACCGACCTCGGTTTGTTTATTGGAGAAAACATTTTGGGCCTAGATATCATGACAGTGCTGCTAGAGTCCCCACGAGATCACACCGTATCTGTAAACCATCCACCGCTCTCACACGATCTTTTGGCTTCTGCACTCAACATTCCCTGGGAATTGTTAGAGAGTCCGACGGTGCTCCATGAATTACAACACAAACTATGGCCCCCCTTTGACAGCTCCTCCGACTCCCCAGAAAAACCACCTGCAACTGTTCGATGGGTTGTCGAAAATTCAGAGCTGGTTTCTGAAACTCCCACGCTTCAAGAGTTCTCAACCTCGATGCAGATGGGTCCCCGCCCTCCGTTCCTAGCCAACGCGATTCAACAGGGTTTGAAGTTAAAAAAAAGTCCTCCACAACCTCGCCCTTTGCTGCCGGGAAACAATCTCGACTTGGAACCTCCCGCCTTCTTTGTAGGACGTAGTGCGGAACTTTATCAATTGGCAACCCAATGGATTCCAGAAGGTTCCCCCGCAGTGGCTTGGATCCAGGGGGATCCAGGCTTGGGGAAAACAACCCTAGCCGCCCGAGCCATCCACTGGTGGCATGCAAAATTCGATTGGGTGGTGGCATTTCAGGTTAAACCCCTCCCTTTGTCCATTGACACATTTTTACAGCAGATCGATTTCAAGTTGACTTTGGTCAGTTCCGATTACCGAGTGCAATCCGAAGCCCGCCCCTTGGAGCGAGTTTACTTAGCCCCGGGTTCTGTGCAGGAGTCCACTCGTTTGGAAAAGATGCGTTTCAATTTACAAAAAGCACTGAATGCCGAATCGGTCCTGCTGGTGATTGATAACTTCGAAACCAATCTCGAAGACACGACGAGTCCTCAATGGACAAGCCTGTTGGAATTTCTAGCAGAGTTCCTTCCCAACACGCGATCACGATTATTAATTGCATGCCGATATCCCTGGAATACAGCCTCTCCTCAAGCCGGGATCTTAAAGTTAGCTTTGCAGCCCCTGACTATCGGAGAATCGATATTGGTGCTCCGCAGTCATGCAGAGCTGCGCCCCCGGCTTTTCTCGGATATCGAGGGCCACCAACAGCTTCAGCGTGTTTTGAATCGGGCGGGTGGTCATCCTGCGATTCTCAATTCGTTGGCCAAACTGATAATAAGCCCCACTTTGTTTGACGAGGTGGCAGAACACTTGGAGGCTCTAGAGAAAACTTACTTTCAATTGGAGGACTCTTTGATCAAACGCTTGCCACCGGAGGCGCGACGGCTCCTCTGGATCATCAGTTTGGCAAACGAACCCGTTCGAGCAGACCTCATTGAGGGAGTATGGTCCGGAATCTCTGCGGATGAAGAGATGCGGCAGCAATTTCGGAACATGCTTCAGAATCCCAACGAACTTCCCAAAGCCGTCCAACAGCAGTTTGATCAACTGCCACCCAAAATTCGGAAAATGCTAGAAACCGCGCCAGAACTTGCCGAAGTGCCCCCCTTGGAACCATTGACAGCTCAATTGCAAGCGATGAACTTGATCCACAGACAGGAAGACTTCTACACGGTTCACGATCTCACACGCGAACGCATCAAAGCATGGATGGCCCAACATCCTATCGATCTGGATGAACGCACCGTGGACGAAATTTGGGAAGGGTTTGGAGAACGCTATTTTGCGATATTCAATATCTTTTTTTCTTCCCAAAAACCCGATGTGCAGGAAGCGGCCTTTGAAATGGGAAGGCGTTCTTTGATGTATCTGATTCAGGCCAACGCCTTCACCAAGCTTAAAAGTTTGGTGGATCGAGTCATTTCTACGACCAAAGACGCTCCGGTATTACGGAGTACTATTGCGGAATTGGAGGCTATCATCGAATTCCTTCCGTCGGGAGAAGCTCGTTGGTCAACCCGCAATTGTATTGCAGAAACGCTATCAGAGGCAGGACGTTCTGACCTCGCTTTGAGGCTTTTTGAAAAAGCTGTTACCGAAGCCGAAGCCGCTCCCGCTTTCGCTGATGTCGGATGGATTAGCCGCAATTGGGCACATGCTTTATTGAAATACGAACAATGGGACGCTGCCCGCAGGATGTATTGGCAAAGCGCTGATGCTTGGCGTCAATCGGATCGCCCCGTACTTCATGCGATGATCAGCGAGTTGGAAGCCTTGCGTGTTGATGTTTTGGAAGGGATGGCCGAAGAAGCTCTCCCCAAAGTCAATGCACGTCTCCATGAGGTCCGACGATGGTTTTCTAGATATCAACAAGGAGAAATCCCGCCAGAGGCCCCCAATTTCGACCTGCTCCAGCGTATGATGGTATCGGCTTTAGATATTGCGGAATCCGCACACCGGGAAATGGAAGAATGGAACGCTTGTTTAGACTTGTTAACCGAACAAGAACACATCGAACAAAATTTGGGAGAATCGGCATACACCTTGGCATTGACTCGTTTCAATCAATACCATCCCTTGGTTCACTTGGGACGTTTAGATGAGGCGCAAACCTTAGCAGAATCCTGCTTGGACATTTATCGGGAGGCAGGAGATCACCATTTGGTCGCTCGTGCCTTAAAAGCATTGGCTGATCTGTGGGAGGAACGTGGCAACACCGAAATCGTGGTGGAACTGATACGTGAAGCATTGCGCGTGTGCAACCACCTGCCGCAGCCAGAAGAACGCGCAACAGCCCACGGTAACCTTGCTACGGCCTTAGCAAGAACCAAACAGCTTGAAGAATCGGCACAACACCTCTTGGCTGCAATTGCCTACTCCCTATTAGCCAACCATCAAGGGTTGCTCGATCAGTTCATCGACAACTTATCCAACCTGATTCGTTACGGCATACAAATAGGAGAAAGTTATGACATACCTGAGGTCGCCGAACTGCAAATCCATCCAGAATTTGAGGCGTTGGATGACTTTTTAGAAGATTGGGAAGTTCATGTTCCCGAACTGCAAAACGCGATTGATCAATGGGTGGAACATGCCACAGAAGAAACCATTCCTTCTGATACGAACCCCTTTGCCGATCTCCCCCCCGAATTCCAAGAACTCTGGATGTCCTTGTTTGAAGCCATTATGTCTGGGGAAGACATTAGCGTCCGGATTGAAGAATTGCGTGATCAGCTCATCGCTCTACAGCCTGAAGCGTCAGAAGAAATCGATGAGCTTCTCGATGAAATGCGGATGCAATTGGAGAAATTTCCTCTAGAAGAGGATTCATAACCCCGAACCTGGAGGCGCTGGCGGGAAATCCAACAGAGTTTGATCCGATTCACTCGACACGGTGTGTACTTGAACCCAGAACCCTTCCCCATCCCCTAGTTCGGAAAATGTTTGGATGTTGCGTGTAGCCAAAGCTTGAGCAGTTGTAGGATCTGGAGAATGCGCCTTCCATAGATTTTGGTCCCACTTCCACACCACATGCGTCTGGTAGCTCGCAAAAGTAGAGTTCGTTGGCGTCACAACAGGATCCGAAGATCCGCCACCGCCGCCACCGCCGCCACCGCCACCACCGCAGGCGTAGAGAACAAAGACGAAACTGACCACCAGTCCACTCACTCCCCAACGGAACCACACTGGATTTTTAAGATTTCCTTGTCGCAAAACCAAAACCATGAGGCCAATCAACCAGATCCCTGCCAACAAGGCTGCTCCCCCCCCACTTCCAAACGGCGGGTCTGAATCCTCAGGAGCCAGAAAACCACCCACTTCCAATGAATCGGAGTCCGTATTCAAGGTACGTAAAGCATTGTCAATCGATTGCACGGAAATTGCGGTGCCATTGCCCAATTGATGCCAGCCGTCTCCCAAGCTCCCCAGAGTACTGGTGATGTCATAATCCCCCAGATCCGTGAAGCTCAAGAGAATGGCTTCGTTGGCATTCACCCACACCCCTTCGCCCGAGGCCAAAGACGTGATTTCTTGTGAGGCAGCCACTCCGGGTTCATACACCAGCCATGTCTGATTTTGATAGCGCCACACCGAGGTAGCATCGGCAAATTTGTTTTCCAAATCCGCGGCATCTAAGGTCGTGGGAGTGGGCAGCGCCACCAAATTCCATCCCGCGTTTAATGTCACCGTTGCAGCAAGATTGAGCACCCGCAACGTGGTGGTGGATGCCATCAAAATCGTGGGTCCATTCACATAGTAGATACGAGCCACACCGCTTTCGAGGGTCACTTGCGTTTCTTCTCCTTCAAATGATTTTTCAAACCGCAACATCACATCTTCTGAGTCTGGCAAGATGTAAACGGCATCTGAGGTTTCCGGTGTTCTTCCCACAAAATACGCCCCATCGGGGAGGTTCTGAGCCACTTCGGAGTTGATTTGGGCCACGTTGCTATCACGAATTTCATTCCGTGAGGTGCTCCCCCCAGAATCCTGGTTGATTGGTGTCACCATGACGACTTGACCGTTTCCACTCTCATCGTAGTTCACTTCTACAGTAGCCCCTTGCTCTGCTTTAGGAAGCAGAACGACTTGCGGCTCGGTGGAACCTGGCGGCATGATTTCCAATGTCGCTTCGATTTCACCTTGGGGGTTGGTGGTCACCTTGGCAGTCACCAGATTGCCACTTGGGGTTTGCACTTCCGGGACTTCGGTTTGTGTAGAACCGGTCGGGCTGATTGCAGTCTTGGTTCCTGCGGGAGTCTTAATTTCGGTAGTGACTTCTTGCCCTCCTGCATTGACCGCTTTGAGTAAGTTGGTGGTGGAACCATCGGGTTCCACTTGGGAGATGGCGGTGCGGGTCACTCCGTCATCCGTAGCAACGGGTTCCGATTCGGTGACCGTAGCCCCAGAACCATCGATACTGGTTTTGGCTCCTGCGGGTGCTTTGACCTCGGTTGTGATGACTTCTCCGCTAGCTGTCACTACCTCCGTGACGTTGGTGGCCGAACCATCCGTTTCCACGTTGGCTTTGACTTGAGCAACAGCACCATCAGCAAGCTGGACAGGCGGCGCTTCCGTCACCACCGCCCCCGATTCAGCAATGTTGGTCACCGCACCATCCGGGGCTTGGACTTCCGTCTCAACCGCTTGGCCCTGGGAATTCTGTACCGTCGCCTTATTCACTACGGTCCCATCTTCCTGGAGCGTGGAGGTCACTGCTGCTTGCGGACTCGGATTGAGCTTCACGGTCACAGACCCATCATTGTTTGTCACCGTTTCAGTGTTGCCCGTGGGAGCCACTATGGACGATTTTCCTTTCACCGCACTGACAGCTTGTCCCGGATTCACATTAGTTGGCAACGGCAAGGTGGTCGTTGTCACCAAAATGGTCGTGCTCGTGGTCGGAGGCAACGTCGTGGTGGAACTGGTGCTCGTGGTCGGAGGCAACGTCGTGGTGATCGGAGGCAACGTCGTACTGGTTGTTGATGTATTGATAGTAGAAGTCGTCGGTGGGGGTGGAGGTGGACTGGGCGACCCTCCGCCTCCTCCGCCTCCTCCACCAGGAGGTAGACTGAACACAGGCGGACTCAACGGGGCGGGAAGCGTCGTGGTGGTCACAGTTGTGGTAGTCAGAAACACCACATTCGTATTGTTGCCATTGTTAGACGCTCCATACACAGTCAGGGTGCCTCCGGTAACGGCAATATCCGTGACGCTTCCTCCGTCCAATCGTAAATCGGCAGATCCATCCAACTGAACAATCGCAGTCGTTCCTGGCTGGTCAGAAATCAACGCGGTATTGTACAAGCGCATATAAGCCGTTCCGGAAAACATGGTCGTCGAAGAGGCGGCCAACACCACGCTTCCTCCGCTGGCAGCAATATTCCCACCGGAAATCATCCCCGGTCCGGTCACCTTCAACACCCCATCGGTACTGGTGAGTTGCCCTGCACTCATCACCAAGGTTCCTGCCACCGTAAAATCGGAAGCCCCCGAATGGACTGCTGCTGAGGGAGCTGCAAGCAACATATCCTGATTTAATGTGAGGTCCGTTGTACTTTTACCTAAGGAAAGGGATTTTTCGTTGAGACTCAAGGTGCTGGCAATCAAGGCTTGGTTGGTGGTCAATACGGCATCGCCTGCCAAAGCTAAGGATAATGGAGAAGGTAATGATAAGGTCACACCACTGATATCCCAAATTCCAGCTAGGGCATCCAACTGGAACTTCATATCTAACATTCCCCCACCGATAGCGGAGACTTTGCCCTTTTCTTTCAAGGTTCCCGTCGTGATCACGACAGTCTGTGTCGTTGCGATGTCGAGAATGGTGGTAGTGCCTGGATCCTTTGCTTGAAAATATTTTACGGTGCCATTGCCCTCGCCAAGAAACATATCTGGCAATCCATCTTTGTTGATATCAACAAAAGTGGGAGAAGCATCGAAACCAACATCCACCGCATGGAAAGGATTGGCACTGCCGGCTTGCTGTTCGAAGGTAGGAGCGGTTGAGGTTCCGACATTTTTAAAGTAGTACACCATGCCGTTGTCCGCTCCAACGAAGGCATCCCAATCCCCATCTTGATCATAATCTAAAAAGGCGGGAACAGTATCAAAGCCCAAATCGATTCCATTAAACGGATTGCTACTGCCGGTTCGGCTGACAAAGGTGGGGGAACTGGCACTGCCGGTGTTTTCATAAAACAACAGTCTGCCGTCATATTCTCCGAAGAACATATCGAGATCACCATCCCCATTGATGTCTACCAAAGCCGGTTGGGCACGCCATCCAATATCCACGTTGTTGAAGGGATTGCTACTCCCCCCCTGTTGCACCATTGCGGGAACCGTAGACGATCCAACATTTTTGAAATACCGCACCGTCCCATAATAATCGCCCACAAAGGCATCCAAGTCGCCATCACTATCCATATCTCCGAATACACCGGCTTCTTCATTGTAGACGTAGCCAAACGGATTGACGTTTCCTGCTTGCCGGACCAACGTGGGTGAGGTTGCATTGCCTGTGTTTTTAAAATAAATCCATTCGGGTCCATAAGCCCCGACAAAGGCATCCCAGTCCCCGTCATTTTCGAAGTCGACAAAGCTGGGAGAGGCCGAGCTTCCCAAATCTTGAGATCCCAATGGATTGGCACTCCCGGTCTTTTCTTCATATTGTGCCACGATGCTGGTGGCAGGCTGAGATACAAAATGACTGAACGTGGTTGCCGCATCAATATCGAGCGTTCCGCCTTCGGTCGTAAGATTGTTGGTAAATTGAGCTGAAGCGTCCACATCGACCGTGCCAAAACTCAACATCACAGGATTGGCAATCGTGGTGGGTTGGTTGACCTGGAGGATACCCGTCACAGTGAGCGTTCCACCGGCCAAGTCGCCCGCACCATTGAGGAGGAGTGTTTTTCCCAAAGGTACTGTGAGGGATTCATTTAAGGTCAGGGTGGAAGTGCTGGCAATGTCGAGTTCCGTGACTGAGGCCAGAGTCCCGCCACTCGATTCATAAAAGAAAAGAAGTCCCGAACCAGCTCCGATAAACGCGTCCACGTCTTCGTCTTTGTCAATGTCGACAAAGGTGGGAGCCGCGTAACTTCCTATATCCACCCCAGCAAACGGGTTGTTGTTTCCGGTTTCTTGCGTGAATGTTGCCGAAGACGCTGTCCCGGTGTTTCGATAAAACACAATGGTTCCCAAACCCGTCCCGATGAACGCATCCCAGTCCTTATCCCCATCTAAATCCAAAAAGGCAGGGGCTGATTCATAACCTATATCCACGCCATCAAACGGATTGGAGCTGCCCGTCCGTTGCACATAGTTAGCAGAAGAAACACTCCCGGTGTTTTCGTAATAATCGATCAAACCGCCACTTCCACCAATGAAGGCATCCAGATCATTGTCGTTGTCGATATCCACCAAAGCGATGTGCGAATAATTCCCCACATCCACTCCATTGAATGGGTTGGATGCCCCAGTACGCCCCGTAAACGCAGGATTGGCAGGACTTCCTGTATTTTCATAATAATAAATTTGTCCGTCACTCGACCCCACAAACGCGTCGTAATCGCTGTCGTTATCGATATCAAGAAATGCGGGAGCTTCGGCATCTAAGAAAACCAGACCAAAGGGATTGGCACTGCGTGGCTGCTGCGTGAAGGTAGGAGAATTCGCGGTTCCCGTGTTTTTGAAATACAGCAGTTCCGGCCCCACCGCGCCGAAAAACGCATCAAGGTCTCCATCGTTGTCAATGTCCACAAAATCAACAGCGCTTTCGCTTCCTGGATCCACGCCATTAAACGGGTTGCTCGTTCCTGCTTTGGCAGTGAAGGTCAATGTGGGTGGATAGGAGATCGTTCCTGCTAGGGTGGTGTTGGCATCGATATCCAGTTTCCCTCCTTCAAAAACCATATCGCTGGCAATAGTCATGGCTTCCGAAATTTGCAGGGCACCTTTGAGTGTCATTTCACCTCCACTCACCGCTCCTCCTCCTGTAAAGGTGACTTGTTTGGAAGATGGAATGAGGGTTGCTTCGGACAAACCTAAGGTCGTGCCTGTGGCCACATCCACAATCGAATTTTGGCTCACGGCAAGGCTATTGATATTGAAAGCCTGATCGATATCTAAGGTTCCTCCATCTAACACGATGGTTCCCAGCATGGACCCACCCGTTCCAGTAATCTGGAGGGTGCCACCCGAACGGACAATGATTTCCCCATTGATCGCTCCACCCGTGCCATCCCATGTGATGGTGTAGCCACTGGGCACCACAAATTTATTGTTACCTGTGCCGCAAATGGAATCATTGCCAAACGTAGCCGGATCGAGCAACGAACCGCTTTGCGTGGCTGCACAATCCGCAATCCGCAAATCCACAGGCACATTGATCGTACTCTGTTCGGGATCATTGCTGCTGATGGCTAAGGTGGTGGAATAATTGCCCTTGGCGAGGGTTCCAGTGTCCACATTCAAGGTCAGGTTTTCTTGGCTTTGTGCTGCTATCAACCCCGTCAATGAAGACAACTGAAGCCAATTGGAAGTGCCTGTGATCGTATATTGCAGGCTGCCATCGCCGCTGTTCGAAAGCGTAAACGCCAAAGAGGTCGCAATACCTGGGTTCAATCCCACCGAAAATGAAGTTGGAGACGCTGCAATATCCGGCGGCTGCACGTTCAACGTCACGGGCACCACATGAGGACTCCCTGCATCACTGCTCGTGAAGCTCACTTGTCCATTGTAGGTTCCCACGGCCAACGAGGCGGAAGAAATGGCCAGATCCAATTGACTGTTGGTGGCCCCCGCCAAAACACCACTGCTCGACGAGGCTAAATGCAACCAATCCCCACCACTGCTTGTCGAAGTGGTGGTGGCCCAGGTTACATAGCTGTCTGCTCCCAAATTGGACAACGTCAGTGCGGCTGTATGTGCCAACCCAACTCCCATATTCACGGTTAATGGAGAAGGGGCGATTTGAAAATTGGGCGTTCCTACAGTAAGCGTCACGGCAATTTGCGTCGGACTATTGGGGTCATTGCTTGCAATTGCTAAGGACCCCGAGTAAGTCCCGGCACTCAAACCCACCGCAGAGGTTTGCACCGTGGTCGTTTGTTCTCCGCTCGCCACCAGGAAACCACTCGTGGCTGCAATGCTCAACCAATCGCCACCACTGCTGGTTGAAACCGAGGCGTTCCATCCGAGATTGTTTGTACCCGTGTTGGCCAATGTGAAGGATTTCTGAATCACAGGACCTTGAGCGGCACTCACCGCAAAAGAAGAAGGAGAGGCAATCAGTTCAGCATTTCCAGTGAGGCTGAAGGAATAAAGAACCGCCAACGTGTCAATCGGCGTGGGGCCTTGAATGAAGTATTTGGAGCTGTCCGAACCGTGTATTTCCAATCCAGTTGCACCACCATTTTGTCCTGCAACCGACTGATACTGCACCACCACATTACCCGTTTCGTATAAAATGGCCTGAAGCGTCACATTCGTACTGCTGCTGACGCCACTGAATCCCCAATTGTTGAATTGTACAATGAAGCGATTCGGACTGGTTTTGGCCTGTGTGTAGATACGGGTGGTTCCACTGAACACTTCCATGTCTCGGTTGAACAACACGATTTTGGGAGCGGTGACGGCAGAATCAGGCAACGAACCGCTGGGCACCAAATGATAGTGGTCTCCAAAGCCGATGTAACCATTCGACGAGACGCGAATCTGAGTATGAGCGATGCCAAAAAATGGATAAGAAAACCCGATGTTCACCAAGCCTTGTTCACAGTTGTCACAAGCCGTGGTGATTTCGGTCCCTGTTCCTGAAATGTCGTCCCACGAATACTCGACACCATTCACGGCAGAATGCGTTACCAGATACCCGGCTGTGCCCGCGGCCTCATTGACTGCTTTCAGCGCATTGAGCCGGCCACCCGTCACGACTTTTCCAGAAAAATCGGCAACCGGATCGACCGATTTCATGATGATCTCTTTCAGCGACGCGTACTTCAAATCAGGCCGCAACGATTTCAACAGGACGGCTACCCCGGAAACATGGGGTGTCGCCATCGAGGTTCCCGACAAATATTGATAGGAATTGTTCGGATAAGTGGAAAGGATTGTCGATCCAGGGGCAGCCAAATCCACAGAAGTGAATCCGTAATTGGAGAACGAGGAACGGTTGTCATCTAATGTGGAAGACGCCACTGACAGCACATTGGCATTGGTATATGACGAAGGGTAGTGAGGCGAAGAATCATTGTTGCGATTGTTGTTTCCTGCCGCAGCGACAAACAGCCCTCCTTGATTTTCAAAAGATGCGATGGCGGCTTGCAGAGCAGAAGAAAAGCCCCCCCCACCCCAACTGTTGTTGGAAATATGGGCGCCCATCAACGTCGAATATTCCACCGCCTTGATCGCATTGGTGGTGGAGCCTGAGGGATTGAGGAACTTGAGAGCCATGATTTTGGCTTTGTGGGACACCCCCACCACACCGACACCATTATTTCCTACCGCTGCGATGGTTCCTGCCACATGGGTGCCATGATAGTGGTTGTCCATCGGATCACTATCACTGCTGTAAAAGTCGTATCCGTAAATATCGTCTATGTAACCATTTCCATCATCATCCACTCCGTTGCCAGCAATCTCGCCCGTGTTAGTCCACATATTGGCAGCGAGGTCGGTGTGATTGTAATCCACTCCGGTATCAATGACGGCAACAATCACATCGGAACTACCGGTGGTGGTGCTCCAGGCATCAGAAGCCTGAATTTTGGAAAGCCCCCATAAATCGTTGAATCGCGGATCGTTGGGAGTGAATCCTGGCAAAACCGAGATTGTGTAATCCGGCTCTACGGCTTCCACGTCAGGGTCGCTCAGTAGAGTTTCCAGAGCTTCTTCCACCCGACGGACTTTCAGGACTTCCCAGGGAATCGTGCGGAATTTTTCCTCAACAGAAGCCCCTAGACGTTGCAAAGAACGACGCGCTAAACGTCGTGACGAATTCGATTGCTTTTCCGCTCGGTATTTCACAATCACACGTTCGTCAACATGGGGTTCTTCCAAGAGTTGGGTCAATACGGTATTCCCTCGATCAATGGAAGACTCTTCACAATTGATTTCGCTACCCACGCTACACGATAAGATCTGGGCCGCATCTTCTTCACAATCGATGGTGCCGTCTTGGTTCAAATCGCCTAAATCGAAACCATTGATAAGGCCATCTCCATTTTGATCTTCACTGAGGGTGGTTCGGATTCCATTGGCAATGGCGGCGTCAAAAGCTTCATCGCGAGAGTCTCGAAGTTGCAACCCCACATGACAAATCAACAAAGCATCGGCCACATCCACCAATTGGTCACCATTCACATCTCCCAATAAAAAGTTTTCTAGCTTCCGGTTTTCTTCCAAAGTCAGGTCTTCTTCGGGGCTTGTCTCTCGTTCCACCTCGGTTACGGCACCGCTGGTACGCGCTTCCGATTGCGCCCGTTCACTGCTACGGCCTTCTTCCAGTTCTGTTTCGAGACGAGGATGTTCTATTGAGGAACGATCTGTTTCAGAGCCACGGCTTGTCTCAGCAGTAGACGCGGTGGACTGAAAACGCGCATGCGCACGCAAACGGAGAGAATGAGGGGATTCGTTCTGCGGATCCAAAGGATTTCCATTGGTATCCGTCATGACAATCGATTCCAGCCGAAAAGGACTGACTAAAGGCTGGAAACTGTCATATTGAATGCGTGCGATCTCAACGAGGCCTGCTGGATTATCTAGGCTTTCCTGATTCAATCCAGTAATCCAAATATTTCCTGAGCCAGGATCGAGACGCATGATGGGGGGAGAAGCAAAAGCTGCCGTTCTTCCTGGAAGAACCGCTTGGACGGTCATTTGCGAAGGATCATAAGTCAAATGGGCGAGGTAGCCTCCTAACGCCAAACCCGTCCCGGTCATCTCCACCTCAATGGCTTCGGTGGGCAGTGTGTTTTCCGGTTCTGCTTGTTGAGATTCCGTATGTTGAGAATTCGTGTGTTGAGAATCGGATCCTTGGCAGCCGATCATCCCGATCAGGCAAACTACCAAAACCCACCAACCCATTCGATAAATCGGTTGACACATTATTGACTCCTCGTTGAGATTGAAGGGACCTCAATTTGACGTGATCAATTCCCTAAGTTTACAATAAGAATGTGCAATTGAGTAGTTTTGTGAGAGATGATAGTTTTTAAATTGTGGGTCATTGCCCGTTTGAGTTTAATTGACCTTCTCAAAGGCCCTTATGGAAGAGCAATCCTCGGAACAAACTCTACAACAAAAAATAAACGAGCAAACTGCTGAAATTGAACGAATGAAGCTCCAACTGGAGATCTCATATACTGAGTTGGAGCGATTGAATCGTAGCTTCAAAGCCTTCATTCCGACTCAATTCATCAACCGCATCCAATCTCAACAATCCTTCAGTCCAGGTGAATTTTATCAAGAACACCTTTCCATCCTGTTTGCCGATATCCGGGGGTATACCAACCTTTCCGAAGCGATGAATGCTGAAGAGAATTTCGAATTTCTCAATACCTTCTTCTCCCTGATGGAACCGTGCATTATTAAAAATCAGGGATTCATCGACAAATTCATGGGCGATAGCATCATGGCCTTATTCAGCGACGAAAATTCGGCAACCCATGCGGTGGATGCCGCGATTGCCATGCATCGTGAAATTCAGCTCTATAACAAGGAACGTATCCAAACCAAACAACCGACCATCCATATCGGTATCGGAATCAATACCGGTCCTGTCATGGTGGGAACCGTCGGTTCTTCGGAACGCATCACGCCGACCGTGATTGGCCATGAGGTCAACTTAGCGTCGCGTTTAGAACAACTGACCAAGCGATATCATGCCGACATCATGATTTCACAAACCACTGCCTACGAAATCAATCGGGACAACTACTGCTTACGAGAAATCGATAAAGTGCAGATCCGGGGCATCTCCAAACCAGTCACCGTGTACGAGGTCTTTGATGCCAACTTGGAACCGTGGAAGTCTAATAAATTGGCAACACAATCCGCTCTCTTGCGAGGTATGGTGTTTTATAAAATCCAAGCCTTTGAAGAAGCCTTAGAAATCTTTGAAGGTGTGGTGAACCAATTCCCCCAAGACTTTATTGCTTTGGAATACCTCCGGCGTTGCCGTTATTTCCGCAATCACCCTCCTGCTAAAAACTTTTGGAACGGGGTGGTTCGCGAAGATGCCGTGCTGATTGACCATCGGATTCGCCGACGCTTCACACGCTATGCCTTAGCCACTCCCGCCGACGTTCATGAAGCAGACCGCCCCCATCATATCGCTGCCACTGCCGAAAACATCTCCGAAGGCGGCCTCAAACTCAGCCTCAGCCAACCCTTGCTCACGGGCAAAGTGGTCGCAATCGATGTGTTTTGGCATCGCTCCCAACTCGAACACTTCTTAAAACAAGATCCGAGTAAAATGATCTGCCGCGTGCTGTGGCAACGCAAACTGAAATTACCCGAAACTCCCGACTACTGGGAAGTTGGCCTTGAAATCCTCATGCTCCCCAACGAACAAGAAGCGGCTCTTAAACAAAACCTCACCCAATTGCGACCTTCCTCTTAAGCCCCATCGAATTCCGATTGCTGATTTCTTTTTGAGCGGTAAATTGCAACATAACATGGAAAGATGCACCGGCGAGACTCGACATAGCTACTCTTGCCACTCGAATTGCAAGAAAGCATTCGTCTAACTAACAATTTTAAGGAGGGGAATCATGAAAAAATTATCCAACATTGTAAAAGCAACCGGGATTCTATCGCTCATCACCCTGCTCACATTTTTGTTGGGCAGCACCATAACCATGGCTCAAACCGAGCTGCATGTCGTTCGAGGAAACGGACAATATCCCCCATTTGAAATGATGGAAAAGCAGAAGTTACGAGGTATGCATGTGGAGTTGGTCAATCAGGTGGCGGTTCAATTGAAGTGGACCATCCGTTGGGAAAGCGTGCCGTGGTCCAGGGCCATGACCATGATGAAACGAGGCGATGCGGATGCCATCACCTATGCTGGCCTCACCCCCGAACGTGAACAATTTTTGCATTATTTACCCGATAACGAATTGTCCGTAGCCGAGCTCGGTTTTGTTGTGTTGAACGAAACAGCGTCCCAACTACAATATGCAGGCGATTTCCAGACATTGGCCCCCTTGGGTCCAGTGGTAGCATTGCGCGGGTACAGTTACGGTGCGGAGTTTGACAATGACAAGGAGCTTCCCAAATACTTTGTGAAAGAAACCAACCAAATTCTCAATTTGCTCAAAGGTAATAAATATAAAGTTGGTATCGTGAACGTGGGTGAAACCCGTCCCATTGCTCGTAGTAAAGGAGTCATCGATCTCTTCACATTTTTGAAGCCTTATGTCTCTCGCACGCCTTCTTACATCGCGTTTTCCAAACCCAAAAATTTAGGCCCTCAAGCCAAAGTTTTTGCTGAAGCGATGGCAGCCTTTAAACAAACGCCAGACTATCAAGCCATCTTAGAATCCTATGGTTTGCAAGAATGATCTACGCGCCACGGATCCAATTTGAAATTTCATGAATGGTAAGCACTAGAATCTGTGGTATCCAAGGAGGAAAATCCGTAGTCTAGTAAGAGGAACTGTCGGACTTTGTTAAAAACAACAATCCATTGGAACATCAATCGTGGGGAACATAGGGAGAAAACATGGCTAGCTTACAACCGATTGCACTCAAGGAATCACTTCCTGCCAAGCTGCTCACCAAAGTTTTTTCGGTGTACTTGGTTGTTACCATTTTACTGACTTCGTTTCATTTGGTGGCAGAATACCAAAACACCCAAGAATTGGTTCTGCGAGAATTAGAGGGTTTGAGTCGGTCATTCAATCCAGGGCTATCGCTTTCTGTCTGGAATGAAGATGAAAACCAGGCTCGTTCGATTGCAGCAGGTATTTTGGAAAGCCCCTCGATTGTGAAAGTTCAAATCAATCCCGACTGGGGAGTTGAGACCCAAGAAATCGTAACCAGTGCTTCTGAACTGAAACCCGGTACCTTAGTTGCAGATGCCCCGCCGCAATCCACAACAGAATCCCCCAGCGACACGGCTACGGACGGGCTGTTGGAACAACGCTTGTTTGGGGCGACGTTCCCTATCGTGTATGTCACTCCTGAACAAAGCCCTAAAAACTTAGGAACGATCACCTTATTTTCTGACCATTCGATCGTATTTTCTAAGGTGCAGCACGGATTCGTGTTTATTTTTGTGAATGCTTTACTCAAAACTCTTGCGTTATGGGCCATCTTTTTATGGTATGGCCGGCATTTGTTGTCACTCCCTTTACGTCGACTGACTTCGGCCACTCAACAATTTCGCAGTGAAGCCCTGGAAAACCTCCCCCATCGCACGGAATTTCCTGAAGTCGACACCCAACGCAGTGACGAATTGGGGATCTTGGCCAACGTGTTTCAAGACATGAGAGATGCCCTTCTCAAACACATCCAAGAACTCGAAGGATCTCGCGAAAAGATCCGTCAATACAATCAAGAACTCGAACACAAAGTCGAAGCCCGCACTTTAGAAATTCAGCGTTCTCACCAAGAGTTGACTCAGCTTCATGAAGTCGCCCATACCGTCAATCTGACCTTGAATCTCGATGAAGTGATGTCGGTGACTCAGAAATCGTTACAGCCCGTATTTTCCTTTGATATCATTGGAATTGCTATTGTGGACGACGCTCTCAAAGCATTGCGTCCCGACCGGGTGTATGGAGAGGACGTGAGCGATGAAGAAAAAGCCCATTTGCATGAAGTACAGATTCCATTAGACAACACGGACAGTTTCTTCGTCAGGATGCTGTTTCAAAAAGATCCGGAATTCATTCCTCAAATCACTCCTAAATTCCAACGGACCTTTTCCCAATATGACCAACAGATTTTCTCCATTCTTCCCATCTGTGGTTTCCTTTGCTTTCCCCTGGAAATTCAGTTCAATACCATTGGTGTGATTTTCTTTGGCAATCGAAAGCAACCCTTTTCCTTGAAACATCAGCAATTGGAAACCATCCAGCATTACGTCACCAATGTGGCCACTGCCATTAACAATGCTCGGCTTTATGAAGACTTGAAAAACACCCGAATCCAATTGGCTGAATCTGAAAAAATTGCAGCCATGACACGGACCTTCGAAAAATTTGTTCCCAAACAATTCTTGTCTCGCTTGGCAGGCCAAGGCATCGAACACATTCAATTGGGGCAAGCTCAGCTGGAAACGGTCACGGTTTTGTTTTCTGACATCCGGGCGTTCACTACCTTGGCCGAAACCATGGCTCCCCAAGAGTTGCTGAATTTTCTCAATGCCTATTTCCAAAGAATGAACGAGGTCGTCCATCGATATGATGGTTTTATCGACAAGTTGGTGGGGGATGCCATGATGGCCTTATTCGATCTTTCTCAAAGACCAGAAGACGATGTGAAACATGCCATACAATGTGCGATTGCCATGCAGCAGGAATTGCAAGTCTACAATCAACTTCGTCAGCATTCGGGTTACCGCAAAATTTCCGCTGGTATTGGACTGCATAGCGGTCCCGTGGTCTTCGGAACCGTGGGTTCTCAAGAGCGTATGGATTCTACGGTCATTGGAGACGTCGTGAATGTGGCCTCTCGCTTAGAAGGGTTGACCAAATATTACGGAGTTCCCATCATTGCCAGCGATGACACGCTGCATTCTTTCCATGATGTCGAGACGATTTCTCACCGCCTAATCGATTGGGTTCGCGTTCGTGGACGGACCGAACCCTTAAAAATCTACGAAATCTTTGGATATGAGACGGAATCCCTTCAAGACTTGAAAGCTCAATCCGAACCCTTCCTGCAAGAAGGACTGCAATGGCGCAAAATGCGACGCTGGGATGATGCCATTCAGGCCTTCCAAAAAGCAGTTCAGACGTTCCCTCAAGACCCCGTTGCTGGATTCCATTTAAGCCAATGCTCGGTGTTGCAAAAACACCCACCCAGCGATGATTGGAATGGAGAAAGCATCTTTGAACGCAAGTAATAGAGCAATAAAGAAGACACTTCAAACTGTCTCAATGAATGACAAGAAATGGCTAATTGGGTATAGTGACTTGAGGTGTCATTTTGGCACTATTTGAATCAAATATTCTTAGATCAAACGACATGAGAATTTATTAAATTTATTTGAATACTGATAGATAGGATCTCTATGATTTCTACCAATAAGAAAACGGAACGCATCACTGCAAGAATTTCTGCCGATACGAGAGAAAAACTTATTGAAGCAGCCGCTTTTTCTGGCTCCACACTCAATCAGTTTTTAGTTCAAGCAGCAGTAGAAAAAGCACAAGAAGTCCTTGAAAAAGAGAGAGTCATTCATCTCTCTTATAAAGATGCCGAAATCTTTTTCAATGCGCTCGAAAATCCTCCCAAGCCCAACAAGAAACTAACGGAAGCGGTTAAAAGATATAAAAATTCGGAATTTTATGAGCAGCTTTGAGATCCAACTACTTCATCCATCTCATGATAGGAAAAAATTCAATTGTGGGGTGAAAGAATTAAATGTGTATCTTCGAACAATGGCATCTCAACATGCTAGCAAAGGAATTTCACGAACCTATGTGCTTATTGAAAAAGAAAATGCTTCCACGATTTTAGGGTATGTTACTTTAGCTTCCTGCGAAATTCGTTCTGACATACTTCCTTCACAATTTGCGAAAAAATACCCATCAAAAGTTCCAGGAGCCCGAATTGGCCGCTTAGCAGTTTCTCAAAAAATGCAACGGCAAGGCTTAGGAGAACTATTAATGCTGTTTGCGATGAATCAAGCTCTCATTGTTCATAAAACTTTTGGTTTAACTGGAATGATAATTGATTCTAAAAACGAAAAAGTTAAAAAATATTATGAAGCATTTGGTTTCATTCCTTTGCCTGAAACACCAATGACTCTATTCCTTCCTATAAAATCTATTCTTGAATCGTTTGAGGACTGATACTTAAATACAAAAATAACTCATTAACCTTGCAATAGAGAACCCCTGTATGAAAACAACATTCACTCCTGAAGCTATCCACGACACGTTAGGCAAACTGCAAACGGCCAACGAGACTTTTTTACAATACTACCCTGGTGAATCGGAAAAACGGCAGCCACTGCATACTGTGTATGGAGGGGCACAGTTGTTCAAATCCGACACCACTCCGAAAATGGGAAAATTGGCTCTGCGTTCTTTGGAACAATATGCCCCCAATTTCGTGATTTTTTCACAAGCTTTAGAATTGCCTGGCCATGCCGCCCTACCGACCCATGGTGACGAAATTCAAAAGCTGGTCGATGCGGTACAAGCCAACGGCGTCGATGAGTCGGACCATGATCTGTGGTTGGCCACTACGGTGTATCAGCAGATCTTACAGAAGTTGGAGAATGAACCTGTTGAAGACTTTCGAATCGATTTTGAGGATGGCTTTGGGAATCGTCCCGACGATGAAGAGGATGCGACGGCCGTGCAAGCCGCACATGCCTTAGTTGAAGGAATGAACAATCAAACCTTGCCCCCATTTATTGGAATCCGGATCAAACCTTTCAGCAAAGAACTCACCTACCGAGGCGTACGCACCTTGGATATCTTTATCACCACCTTCGTCGAACAAACGGAGGGCAAACTCCCCAACAATTTTGTCGTGACCTTACCCAAAGTCCAAATTCCGGAACAGGTGACCGCTTTGGTGGAATTGTTTGAATTGTTGGAATCCAAAACTTCCCTGAACCCAGGAGACTTGAAACTAGAAATCATGATTGAAACCACACAGGCAATCATCGGTGTGGAAGGATCAGCAACGATTCGCAAACTGGTCAACGCCGCAAAGGGCCGATGCGTGGGCGCGCACTTCGGCACCTACGATTATACGGCATCTTGTGATATCACAGCCAAGCATCAAGCCATGGATCATGCCGTCTGCGACTTTGCCAAACATATGATGAAAGTGGGACTCGCCGGGACAGGGATTTTCATTTCTGACGGCGCAACGAACATCATGCCGGTTGGTCCCCACCGAGCCACTGCCGATCAGCCTTTAGTCCCGTTACAAGTCCAAGAAAACGTGACCTCGGTGCACCGCGCTTGGAAACTCGCCTTTGATCACATTCGCCATTCGTTGAAACATGGATTTTATCAAGGATGGGACCTTCATCCGGCACAACTCCCCGTGCGTTATGCCGCATGCTATTCGTTCTTTTTGGAAGGTTTTGCAGAAGCTTCAACCCGCTTGAACAACTTCATGAACAAAGCTGCTCAAGCGACCTTGAGCGGAGATGTGTTCGACGATGCGGCTACCGGACAAGGCCTCCTGAATTACTTCTTGCGTGCTTTGAATTGTGGAGCCATCAGTGAAGAGGAAGTCATCAAGACGGGTCTCACCTTAGAAGAGATCCGTACTCGCTCCTTCATGAAAATCTTACAAGGGCGAATGACCTCCGGTGCTTAGTCCGTCTATGGAATGATAGATATAGGCACCGATAGGTATAGGCACTGATAGGTATAGGCACTGATAGATATATACCCTGATAGGTATGCACTGAAACGCCCCAACTATTTTGAATCACTCTTTACTTCAAACAATATATCCTAATAGTCGGACCCGGCTTACCCCACCATCTGGAAAAATATTGAACTTCACATGGGTTACGGGGCCGACATCGGCCAATTCCATCTCGTAAAAGTGTTGGTTGTCGGCGGTGAGTGGAGTTTCGGCCAGCATTGGTTTCCAACCTGGGTTGTCAGGTTCGAGGTCTTTTTGGTCTTTGCCGGTCCAATCAATCGCATCAAAGCTACAACGATCTGGGTAGTTGCCTTTGAAATTTGCAGTATCCACTTCAATGCGTCGGATCAACCCTTGCCGGGCTAACTTCAAAATCACCCAATCGTAGCCGGGACCTCGGCGGCGTTTGGTTTCCCATCCATCCCACATGGCTTGGCCGCGTCCGGGAAACAAGAGGTTGCGAGCTGAGCTAAAAAACATATCGCTGCATTGCACCACCCGTCCTCCATGTTTCACCGCAACTAAGTCGATCCGAGTTTCCTTGTTGTGACGAGACCAATCGAACTCGACCTCTCCATACACTCGAAACCGAGCCACGCCTCCATCAGGATAGATATGCAATCGGACATGCGTCCACGGCTGACGGCTTTCCACCTCAAATAGATTCTGGTTACTCGAACGCACCTCTGACTTGGGGAGAATTTCAGTCCATTCGGTCTCGTCGGTCGGATCCCCAATGACATGACACGCTTCTACGGACGCATGGGAGGGGTGATTCCCAGCAAAGTGGTTCGTGTCGATATCCAAACCATAAATGATTCCCGACATCCCCAACCGGACAATACAATAATCATGATTGGTGTCTCGACGACGACGGGTCTCCCACCCGTCCATCCATTTGCCTCGATCCGTATAACGTTCCGGATCGTACTGCCCGCGTCCGGGTTTGATGAGATTTTCTTTTTCTGCAAAAAAGTCATCCGTGGCCCATAAAACGCTGGTGCCAAAACGTTCCTCCGCCAAGTTCACGTAAACGGACGAATAGGTATCATCATATCTTCGAAATTGTCGTTCGATGCGCATGGTTTCCTCGTGGTAATAAAAGTCAAAAAGTAGTGTAAATACAGTAACAAAAGTAAATAAGTGAGGGGTAAAACACGATCAATAACGGGCAAAATGTAATTCCATCACACGTCCGACTCTACCCCAAAACGGATGGGTCCAAAAGCCCTTTGATCGAAGGCCTAAAACCGGAAGCCGTTCTGGTCGATAAGGCCTATGATGCGGATGAGTTTCTCGAATTTCTTCGTGACCAGGGAATTGGGATCGTCATTCATTTGTCTTAGATATTTTTGGAGCATTTCGGGGAAATAACGAAGTGGTCAGGGCCTTGCGGCAGCGTGTCCGCTGGAACTAATTGTTAAATTAATGGGTGTTGTCAATTTAAATGAATTTATCAGTTGTCTGATTTCATAAGGGCCGGAACCATGACACAGAATCCAGATAATAATTTTGATACAGAATCTTGATTGACGGGTCTGAAATGACCCGTATCCGGGCTTTCACTAACCCACCGTCTTTAGACGGAGATCGTTAAGTCGTAACGAATTTAGAGCCTAAAGTGGTGGGCTTTCTTTGTCCCGCTCGCTTACATAGGCATTTAAAATTGTATTATAAAATCAGTATATTAAGGCCCTTCTACTGGAGGCAGAATTGCGGGCATGGCTCTTGCTTCTGGTACCATGAAGACTTACATAGAACTGGTGTGGATTTTGATAACGATATTTAAGGAGTAACAAATGGACGGGAAATGGGAACACGATAAGTTTGGTAGAGCACCATCTCCGAGGAGAGGGCCTCAACGTGTAAGCCAACGGAGGTTCATGAATCTTGTAACAAACGATGGTCGGCGTGGGTTTATACATGCTGATCAAATTGAGTTTGGCCAAAATAATCGTAATACTCAGCCTTATCAAAGCATGACCGTGACTCATCAAAGAGCAAGAGGAGCAAGACGCGCCAGTGTTACTGAATTGCACATGCATGGTGAGGATGTGGGTAGTGCCTATCATACCGACCGCCATGGCAATGAATATCAACTACATCCAAATAGAATGACTGATGGGCATATAGAAGATAACCACAAGTATGTTTTTAATAACATGGACCCCAAAAGATGACAGAAAGATTCTATTAAGAATTCACTACTAGAACTGTGCAATTAGAAAACTCTTAGAGAATCTGTGGTTCTAGCTTAGAGAAACAATAGCCGTTTCCATGTATGTAACATGACTCATGGACATCATGTGGTTCAAGCCTCAACGATTTTATACATTCCATTGGTTCCTTCTTAAAAGCATTTTCAACTATGAAATCTGCGTCATCGTCACGAGCCCCTTCGCAAGGAAAAATTATAACATCAGTAATGACATTTGCTAGATACCCTTCATCAAGCTTAGTAATTTTAATAAACCCACCACCCCAGTTTTTCGAAGTCAATGGCACTAAAATTCTGCCCCTTAAATTGAGAGATTCCAACCAGATTGCAGAAAGACGAGAGACACCCGCATTCACCACAATGACATCCACATCACCTCTATTATAATCGACTCCATTGATATTGATGACTTTGACATTGGACTTATAAGAGAGATTTTGTTTAGCCTTGTCACTAATCGGGTTGTCAATCTCGACAGCCGTCACCTGACCCGAATTCCCAACGATGTCAGCAATTATTGCGCTATAATATCCTGTGCCACACCCTATATGAAGAACATCTTCTCCTTTTTTTAGCTCAAGGTTATCCAATAAATGCGCCCATAAGCTAGGCAGTCCATTATTCAAACCCTTTTCTGTATCAATGGCCACCAAAATATTGTGATACAAATGTCTGGCATCATCATCTTCTGTAGGCCAATATTTTTTGGCAAACATATCAAATACATTCCAAGGGCCTGGACCTAAAAAATGTTCTCTTGGCACTTTGGCAAATGCATCTACTACTATTTTGGATTGTACATTCGCTACATATTTAAGCTCATTTGCATACTGGATGCGACAACTATTAATATCTTCCATGTGTCCTTTTTCTAACGACAATTTTAAGTACGCGCGGATGTGCGTCCCTTGAACCGCCTTGTTCGATTTCTAGGTTTCATCTGAGGCTTAGATCAAAAACATCAGAGTAATGATCATGAATCAACCAGAATCCCCAGCATGGATGCGTCCTACGTTACAATAGCCCCTAAAGACCTTACTGTTCACACTAAATGTGCAAAACATGCTAGATGCCTGCACGACTTGTTTAGATGTTTCAGTAGCTGTATTTTCAAAGGCGCTTCGCCAGTTGAATGCTTGGTACTCCCAGTCCCTCTGCATCTGGAATCACTCCAACAACTGAATAGCCAACTCTCATCCAAAATTGATAGGCATGTCCTTGCTGGGAATCACGAATTTTAAGGTTTCTTAGAGCTTCAACTGGGTTTGGATACAAGTTGACATCACTCAAATTCGTCGAATGCGTGGCATCACTAGTTGAGAGATGTACTGAAATACCACCAGCTGAACGTATTAGCTGTTCAATATCTTCCACCAGCATTCGACCATACCCTCTACCCGCAACTTCAGGATCAATGAGCAAAGGATGGATCTCCCAGTTTCCGTATCTTTTCGGACTAGCTGATATCCATCCTCTTGGGATTCCTGCCTCTATAATCATACGAGTTAGCCCCCCAGATGCCGAAGTGTTCAGAATTTCATTCATTGCTGCAGCTTCTGTAGGCAACCAATTCGGAGAGTTCTTCTTGCTCGCCCTATAGGACAATGATGCAAGAACTGCTAAGATTTGTTCATCGTGGAAATCAACATCAGATAGTTTTAGCTCCTTCTTCATAGCGTCATACAGTCTATAATATTATTGTGATAGTGATCAATCTGCCTTGCTTATGGGAGACTATTGAGTTTCCTCTAACGACTTAGATTGATGAACAGTTCCCGTAGGGAAGTGGTATGGTGGATTGACTCGTTTCCGAAAACTTATGATTCCCTTCATGGCAGCGGAATAACTGCCGGGGAGAAGAATCATGGCGCGTCGTATAATGACCTTCTTTGGTGATGGGTAAGTTCGGTTGTCCATAGTGCGGACAACTCACTCTTGGACAATAAAGCTTCAATTCGGTATTCACACAATTCATGGCTTCTTTCTGACATAATAATTGAGGGGTGAGCGTCGCAATTATTTACGAGAAAGAGCGCCTGGTTAGCGGTTCGCTCCGAGCTTCTTGAAATAGAACAGTTCGGGATCCCCGTCATCCAAATTATGCACAACACCACTCGGTTCATATGACATGCTTTGCATGAGTGCTTGCATTGGTTCATTGGATTCATTGGTTGACGTGAACAACTTTCCTGTCTTACATATCTCTTCCAAATGCGAGATTAGAGCGGTGCCCACTCCCTTGCGCCGGCTCGCCTCTGCAACTACCAACATGGAGATGAATCCCTGCGAGAAAAAGATGTACTCGAGTACGGCATACCCAACCACAGCGTCATCAACTACGGCTACAATGGTACTGTCTCCTGACACCCACTCGCAAATCTGCCGTCTACGGCTCTCATCGTGTGCAGCCACATGATCAACGGATATGATCGCTTCAATGTCGGATTCTTTTGCCCTATTTATTTTCATTATCCTATTCCGCTAACGAAATGGTCAGCGGCGCGCGGTAGCGCGTCCGATGGACCTACTTGTTAGGTTAGTTGAGTGTAGTTATTAATCTAAAATTGTGAACTGTCCGATTTCATCTGAGCCGGTACACTCGATATTTGTTTGAAAGCGTCTTTTTTCTTTGAAAACGAAAGAGTCTTTCTAGTCATTCGCCCTAACCTTTGGCGCAATGTACAATTAAAGCGTTCAATATGATTGGTTTGGTCATGTTTTTGGACTGCACTCCAGTGATAGGCGTGGGGAAAGATTTTGTCATAAGCGGCCCAGAGATCACTTCGGGATTCCAAATATCGATTTCAAGTTAACGAAGGAATATCACATTGAGGAAAATAAGCTAGCATCAGTTCAAAAGGGACACTACCTGTTTAGTATATTCTACTGGGTAAAAAGGTTTACCAAATTCTCACCTGAACGTATTTCTTTTTCGTAGAATTTACCTTTAGAGATAACCCAAATAAATTGGACTTCTCTATCTTCAGACTCAACGTGGAATAAACCATCTAAATAGTCTTTTTCTGATCCGTCGTTTACATAAACTTCTTTAGCAATGTGCTTTAACTGATCTCTTAAACAATGATAGTCACGGTTAATATCGGCTCCATAATACATGCGGTATAAAAGCCCTACACACTTTTTAGGAAAGAACCAACCAGTATTGACTCGTCTTAAAATATCTTCGCTTATCCCATGTACATCGGTCCACAATTCAGTCTTTTTGATTATTTCGCTGACCGTAATACCAGTTGTTTCGTCAACTCCTTCTAACCAACCTCTGATACTAAAATAGTAACTCATGACATACCTAACGGCACGTTCAACGGGCGCGGTCAGCGCTCCGCTGAAGCATCTTGTTCGCATTTTTCATAGAGGGTTTCCGGTGCGATATCTAAACCATTCGGCCAAGCAATTGTACCACCTTCAATTGTGGCTTTTTGAAAGAACTCCAAATCTGACAATGGTTTGAAAACAGAACCTCGCTCAAGATATGACGAAAAATCAATTTGGCCTTTCGTGCCGTCATCAAATTCTACATAATAGATATAGTCATACCGATATTTTATTTCTTTAACATCATTCATATTCCACATCTGTATTCTCCTCCTCAATCAAGCGGATCAATCTTTTTGAGTTCTTGATCATTCATTGCCAACTCCCAATTCTGCTAATTCCATCAACTTGGAAATAATGTCCATTCCTACAGTTCACTTTAGCTCTTTTCCAGCAGATACGCTTTGAGTGCGTCAAGGCCTTGTTCGTATGCTGCAGACAGTGCAGGGGCGAGTTTCTTACCGCGAAATTGGAAAGACTTTAATTGTTCGAGTTTACCGAAAGATTGTGGCAACTTAAAAATCTTGCCGCCTCCTTCCAATGTGATTCTCTCAAGATTCTCGAGTTTGTCGATCCAATCAGGCAGCGGTTGTGGATTACGACTCTTTAATACCAGCTCTTGCAGATTAAAAAGTTTGCTAACGCTATGCGGTAAGTCGTGACTGCTTATATAAAGTTTCTCGATGTTTGGAGGAAACGTGAATTCATTAGGAAAATGAGTAACGTTTTTGTCGTTTCGGAGATCAAGGGAACGCAATCCAGAAAGGAAAGAAATCGACTCTGGAAGAACGGTCAACGGGATAGAAGCGAGGCTTAGGCTCTCCAGGTACGTGAGTTTCCCCAAGCACTCCGGTCTCTCCGTCAGTGGGTTGTCGGAGAGATCTAACTCCTCAAGCTGAGTAAGTTCGCCCAGCAAATCCGGTAGCACCCTGAGTTGGTTGGAGGAGAAGTCCAGCGCCTCAAGCTGTTCGAGCTGAGGCAACCATTCCGGCAACGTCGACAATTTGTTTTCGGATAGCTTCAGCCTCCGCAGATCGAGTTGGGCCAGTGGCTCCGGCACCACCTTGAATTGGTTATAGCTGAGGTCCAGCCAGTCAAGCTGAGTAAGTTGGCCAAGCCAGTCCGGCAGCATTTTGAGCTGATTGGAGCGGATCTCCAGCGTCTCAAGATGGGTGAGTTGGCCCAGCGAATCCGGTAGCACTCTGAGTTGGTTGGAGGAGATGTCCAATGCCTCAAGTTGGGTAAGTTGACCCAGCGACTCCGGCAGTACCTTGAGTTTGTTAACATAGAAGCTCAGCCTCTTAAGCTGGGTGAGTTGACCCAGCGACTCTGGCAGCACTTTGAGTTTGTTGTAGCAGACCCACAGAGTTTCGAGCAAAGTAAGTTGGCTTATCCATTCTGGAAGCGTCACCAGTTGGTTGTTGAAAAGCGTCAGCTTCTCAAGCTGCTTGAGCTGGCTGAGCGACTTCGGCAAGTCGGCGAGTTTTTCTGATTCCTTTGCACCAAACCCAACGCCTAAATCGAGTTCAGTCTCCTCGTTGAGTATTGCTTCTTCGATCTTCCGCTCGGCTTGTCGAAAGGCCTCGTTTGGTGCAATGACACAATTATCCCCGTTCGGCTCGGCATCCTCGCCCAAAATCACAGCTTCTTCAGCCGGAGTACTCGGCACAGAAGGTGCGTTTTCAACGCTGGTCTCCAATATTTCCTGAATTTCCAGTGATCGTTTGGTTGCCGGACCCGCAGGTGTCGGAAATTCAGCTTCGGACGTGGGTTCGAAACAACTCCTCCGTCCCCACTCGAGTTGCAACGCTGCCGGGTATCACTACTCGCGTGTTTTTGTGTCCTCCAACAGTGGTTTCTTGCGTATAGCCTTTTGTCCTTGAAGGAGTTTCACGCCTAAATACATCTTGTTTTTTTGCTATGTTTTCTGAACTTCTACTTTCCTTAACATTTGAGGCTACAATTTTTTTTTGAGGTATATTTTTAATAAGAAGTTTTAACTTTTTGGAAATTTTTTTTCTTAATTCTTTATAATCTGTAACAGATTGAGTTTTATATTCAATAATCTGCCTATGCTGGATATCAAAAGGATATTTTGTTTTTCTTTCGTCTGAGCACACAATGCATACTGGTTTCTCTAATGCAATAGCAAATCCTAATTCATACCAAACATTTGGGTTATCTGTAGTTATTTCGACAAAACAAGCTACTGCATTTTTGATTTGAGTATGGATTTCTGCGATAGGTATGTCAATCGATAAGTCTTCATCAATTCTGTAAGGTTCCAACCCTGCATCCAGAATAGCTTGGGAATAAATATCCTCATAGCGCTTATCGTATGTATCTTGGTCAAAAGGCTGTATTACAAAACATCTTTTGCTCATTTTTCACCTATATTTCTTTATTCCAACGTTAAAAGTGAGCCTCTTCTTTTTACAGAGTGAGCTTGCGAACGGCGCAAAAAGAGGTCGGCCTCAACTGTCTTGTTATCCTTTTAATTTGAAAATATTTTTGAGTACCCAAACTGGCGTTCATTTGGCAATTCATTCCTAGATTTCCTTGAAAATAAAGAAATTCAGCTTTTGTACCCCTTAAGCCTGAAGGTACACATGGCTCTCTAAAGACGTGCCTTGGCAATAAGCGAAATCAGTTTTTCGAATTCGCGGCGTGTTGTGAATCGATGTTCGATACAGTATTCACTCTTCCGATTATCCGGATTTATACATGATAAGATCAGTTGCTCCATAGCTGCTTCTGCCTCCTGACCATTTGTTATCATTGGAATAAATCGTTTGAGAAATTCGGTCGTATCAGACTGATGAACGATAACGGTATCCCACGCTGGAATGACGAAGATCGCTTGGTTTCCAAGTCCCCATGCCCAGAACGAACCTGTCGGTAAGCCTGTTTTTGGACTGGGAATCCACCACAAATAGCCGTGTCCCCATCTCAGGTCATCACGTCCCGTCTTTGCAAAGTTGGTGGTAATACGATCAACCCATGAAGCAGATATGATCTGCTGGTCATTCATTCGCCCTTTGTCGAGATAGAGCTGTCCAAATTTTACAAGATCGCGGGCCGACATACGAAATGCCGCGGCATTGTGCTGCGATCGCTCTGGTCTACTAACATATGACACGGCGTCTATTCCAAAGTCCTTCATCGCTGTAGGCCGCGCAATCCCGGCCCGAAACCCTTCTGCTATTGTCATTCCTGTGCGCATTTCGAAGATTGTGGTGAGCGCATTGTAGTCCCAATTATTGTAAGCCCAGATAGTACCTGGCTTGTTCTCTTCTTGACCCAATCGGCGGTTTTTCTCTGCAACAAGCCCACCTTCTGCAGCGGTGGGGTGATTGATTCCGGACATGCTCTTCAGCAGATCCTCAACTGTTGCCTGCTTTTGCAGGTCAGTGAGAGGCCCTGGTGTGTCATCAATACCCAACTCTTGCAGCGTGGCATTTAACCGAATCTGTCCTGTGCTTGAGCCGATATGCTGTCCCACTAAGGCAGAGAGAAATGCTTTACGAATCGAGTGGGTGTGATAGGGTTTTTTGAGGTCTCCAAACGCACCAACTGTTCGGCCTTTTGTTACAATCACTAAAGCGTCGCTACTCAATGTACCTGCGTAAGTAAATACCGCATCGAGACGTTTCGGATTCCAACCGAAACTCTCGCTATCAGCAACATCCATTCGCATGACTTTGAGAGATCTTTGAGATTGAGAACGCTTGGACAGATCTCGTTCCCCAGCCTGCACTAGATAGATCATTGCCATGATAATAAATATACTTAGCCCGACAATCCATATTAAGGTTTTTCGTTTCATTAGAACCATGTATCTCCTTTTAGCTGATCTTGGTTATCAACTTTGTATTTAATTTCTTTGCTCTCTGTATAAATTAACCGTATGTCCTAAAAACTTTAATTAGATAGAACAAGTGGTGGATAACAGAGTAATAAGTGGAAAACTTTCCATAATATTGTCCCCAATAGATGGATAAAATATCCTCTTATTGGAATATTGTTTGTAAAAAGTAGAAAATATAGATAGCACTTGTGCTTCGATTACTATTTTCCACTTATCAAGGAAATATATATTAAATATGGAAAAACAAGAAAGTTTCGACCCAACCCCAACCTTCGATTGATGGACCAAGTTCGTGAGGTTTTACGCTATTACCATTATGCTTATCGCACGGAACAAACTTACTGCCAGTGGATTCTCCGATATCTTCGGTTTCATGGAGCACAAACCCACCCTCGAGAAATGGGAAGCCATGAAATCGAAGTCTTTTTGTCCCATTTGGTGAGCATAGAAAAAGTGGCCGCCTCCACACAAAAGCAGGCCCTCAATGCGCTTGTTTTTCTATATGATAAAGTCTTAGCCTTGCTATGATGAAAGCGGATAATACTACCGGTTATTTTTGCACCATCCGACATTCGTAAACCATCCAATAAAACTTCGCCGTCCGTCCCCACTTCAATAACCGAGATGCTAAATTCTCCAGGAGCTAGAATTGTGGATTCTACGACT
>JANQJU010000067.1 GCA_028281495.1 SAR324 cluster bacterium | reverse complement strand
AGGACAAATGCCCCAACCAATATCAAAACTATACACAAGGCTCGGATTTTCATTTCACTCCTAATGGGAAAGGGGGTTTGGATTGTGAGAGAAGGATTCCTCAAAGGCCTTCGGATAAAGCAGCGAGTGACACACTGCTTACCAATATAAATCATAATATTCAATAAATTATTTCCTTTATTGGCTAAAATACTCAGCCTATTCAAGAGATCCCAAAATTGATCATAATCATCTAATAAATCAATAATTTAAAGAAACTTTAGTATATAATACTTTCATATCTGAGGTTGACGACGCAAAAAATAACCAAAAATTACAAAAAAAAGAAATTCAATGAATCAAAATAGGAAGACAAAGAAATTTTATCTTTTTTCCACACAGGAACCAAAAATTGTGACTATGGCAAAGAAGAGAAGAAAAGATTTGAAGAAGCCAATTTAAAGAAAGGAAAGAAAGGAGGAGGCCATAGGGAAACCAGTGAATGGTTTCCCTATTCTTGAGATTAGAAGGGATTATTCTGGATCGCTATTTAGATAATCTTTCGTTCCCCGATACAGGTTCACTGCACCGCCTCCTAATTCGAGAGCGGGGCCTATTTTTGGTATTGTTCCGAGAGCTGATGGAGCACCCTGGTATACAGCTTCTTCGGGATTGTCTTGCATGAGAGCATCTGAAACACCAATACCGGTAGCACTCCAACCAATAATGCCAGCGGCCCAACCTCCAGGGCCGCTTAAAAACAGCCCTGCCCCTGTTGCCCCAAGGCCTATTACGCCAGTAGCAACCCCCACCTCTTTCGGTAGTGGTTTGACCGGCCTATTATGCAGTTTTTCTAAGCGACTCTTATAACCGGGGCAGCCTATTCTACTGGGATATTTGGCACACGTAGCCTCCATGGCCTTTTTTTGAAGCTCTGCTCGCTTTTGTGCCCTGATCTTTCTTGCAGATTGATTGAACGCATAAGCGATTGCCGCCGTCTTGGCTCCTTCCACAAATCCGTCCTCGAAGCTTTCTCCATAGAAAAGGTAAGACACCATACCACTGCTAGTTCCGCCGACAACGACGGAAGCTGCAAACCCTTCTACCGTAAACTCTCCTATCGGGAAATTCCCAACAGTGGCAAATTTGGAAAAGCCCGCACTGAACGCACCCGTCACAACACCTTTTTGAACGTCGCCACCCCGCACAGCACTATTGAAGCCTCCTAGAAATCCTCCGACCATCGCATGCGTGGCGATCTTCATTCCAATTCCCGCTCCAGCAGCATGGAGAGCCTGCCCCACTCCGTAAAAGGTTGCCCCCGAGATCGCTCCTAGAACCGCCGCTGTGAGAACTTCGCGAGGACTTCCACCTCGAGCAGCCGTGATAATCGCACTAATTACCCCTCCAATAATAGCGGCCGTAATCGGGTCATGCCCACTCGGATCGGTGTAAAACATCGGATTATTGTATACATAGGCATATCGATTGAACGCCTGAGCATTTCCAGGATCGGGAACAATGGTATCGGCGGTCAAGAACCGCCCTAATTCCGGATCGTAATACCGCGCATTGTAATAGTAGAGACCGGTTTCTTCATCCAACTCCTGTGATGTGAACTTGTGCGTCACACTATCTAAGCCCACACTGCGATCTCGATCCAACTGACCAAACGGCAAATAAGCGAGCCGGGTTCGCTCTCGGCTCGTGCTATCCGTCACAATTGTTGAGGAACCCAAGTGATCCGTATGGTAAAAGAACAAACCGATTGGCAAACTGGCCTTCGTATCCCCTATCAGTCGCTGCCGTGATCGTTCTCGATACCTTGTTTCCGAAAACAACTTTTGGCCACTTCCAAAAACGTAGAGCGTGATCAGATCCTCGGATTGCTGGGTATCGCGACGTCTTTCAAAATTCTCGCCCACATACCAAGTCACCACTTGGGTGTTATCCGCACGTTGGTAGGTTTTCTTCACCCGTTGCCCGGTATGGTCGTATTCAAAGAACACCACTTCTCCTGAAGTCATGTTGCGCGCTTCAGTCAGCCGGTTGTCCAGGTCATAAGAGTAATTCCAATTCGCCCCATTTCCTTGCTTTTGGGTCAAGTTGCCCACGGTATCGAAGCTCACATTGACATCGTACCCCGTTCCATTGAAACGAGATCCATGGACCCGATTCAATCGAGAGGGAGCACTGCCTGCAAAACTCAATGTTTTTCGCCGCATTTTGGTGAGATTGCCAATCGCGTCATAGGCATACGTCATGTGATCGTGCTGATGGTTATTAGGATCGCGGTACAGCCCATCCGCCAAGGTCAATCGTGAGAGATTGTCATATTCAAAACGCTGGGTTGCCGACGTATTCACTCCATCGATAATTGGGTTAGTTCGATGGTCGGTTAGGGTTTTGATGTTGCCTGACTGGTCATAGCCATACTGAAGATGTTGCAACTGGACCCCGTGAACCGTTTGAGACTTGAGAAACTCTAGCCGGTCATCTCCATTATAATCATAAGTGGTGTTGACCCACTGACTGTTGTCTCCATAAACCGTTTTTTCCCGTACCTGCCCCAGATCATTGTAGGTTCCATATCGAACTCGTTGAGTCCCGTTCATATGAACCGATTGCAAACGACTTCCTGCCGTGAAGCCATAATCCACTTTAGAGCCGTCGGGAAGGACGGTGTTCGTCATTCGACCAAAATCATCGTAAGTCCAGTTTTGGATGTAAGGGGTGCTGAAGTGATCTTGCAACTGAGTGGTTTTCCGAATCAATTGCCCCATCGTATCGTAAGAATAGGCATAGGTTCCCCCTGGGAACGAAACCGAACTCAACCGCCCTTTGCTATTATGATAATCGTCTTGTTGGGGATTCTGATCATACACGTATTGATAGGTGAAGCTTCCGTCGTCCGCCACTTGACTCACCAAGCGTCCCAGGGCGTCGTATTCGTAAGTGACACTTCCCTTGGGCGTGACCCGTGTTTGCCGCGAGGTACTATCATCGTAGTTAAACGTGGTGGTCCCAGTGTGCGGTTCGGTGATGAAGGTCCGGCGCCCCAAGCCGTCATATCCGATGGTGGTAGTCTCTCCGTTGGGCAAATCAACTCGAGTCAGACGGTTCAAGGAATCGTAGGTATACTGGGTGGTTTGATTTATACCGTCCACCGATTTCACGAGATTCCCAAACACGTCATGGTGTTCGGTTCGTGACACCCGATTGCCCATTACCGTATTGAATCGCGTGACCCAATGTTCCCCAAACTGGCTTCCGTAAGAAAATTCCGCATACGGGGACGTGTCCTGATACCGAAACACATTTTTCACCCTTCCAGCAAAATCATACTCCGTACGAGACCACTGGGTCGGATTGTCACAATAACAGGGCTTGGATCTTCGTTTGACTTTGAGTCCGCTTGTAAAACCCGTTCGGTTCTCCACTCGGAGCATTCCTTGATCGCTCTTGTTTTTTTCCAAATAAATGAACCCAAACCCATCAAAGTACACCTCCTGGACATCCAAACTTGCTCCTGTATCGCCGATCACTTCCATTCGATTGTATTGAGAACTCGCTTGTCCATAATTGTGATAAGTAAACGACACATGGGCGGTCCCACCTCGATGGACTTTTTTAGATCGCCCCCAATTGTCGTACTCAAAGTATACCGTGACATTGTTGGGATCCGTGGAGTTGATCAAGTTGCCTGCCGCATCATAAGTCTTGTGTTGGCTGAGTGAAGGAGCGCCTGTATGGGTTCCCAAGTATCTCCGTTCCTCTTTCACAAAGGTGTGATACGTGTCGTCGTAAAAGAACTGCACCAAGTGACCATAACGATCTTTACTCTCGGTGATGTTTCCAAACGCGTCGTATTTCAGACCTTGCCGAACCGAAATCCATTGATGCCCATCCACATCACAACGCCCTTGAGGGTGTTTGCAAACTTCTTCTCGTCGCAAGGGATATTGGGGGATGCTTTCATCATAGTGATACTTTTTCCACACCAGCTTATCCCGATTCGTGCCATCCCCGACGGGAATATTCCCATCCAAGGTTTTCAAATCCATTGTACGTCCCAATACCCATTCATTGGGAAAATGCCGATATTCGGTCAACATCGTTTTACAAACATTGTTGATGCACTCCAGCACTTTCACTGGAAAGTGATATCCATTGGATGACGTATCGTAAGTGGTTTGGCGGTTATTCACCGTGATGCGCCGGTCATTCCAATTGGCATGGGATGCTTCCGGATCATAGGTGGTGGTGGTGATCTGGACGGGTTTCACGATTTTGATTTGATCTCCTCCATGGGGATAGAAACGCTGATATTGAGTTTCGATTCGAGACGAGATCCGATTGTGGGTATACGTGTCCACTTGTTGTGGTACTTTAAAGAAGTCGGAACGCTGCCAATACGAGGTGACAACACGAGTCATCGAATTCACTTCATAGGCTTCTACGGATTCAAACCCAAGATTGCGACGGTCTGGAAAAAAGCCGCTGATTATTCGTCCATTGAAATACTTGTATTCCGTCGTGAGTGTCGGTTCCATGTAACTGGCCGTGTGATTTCGACCTTGAACAACGCTAGTGACCAATACACGAGGAGACGCCAAGGGAATGCCGCAATTGGCGGCCGGGTCACCCTGGTTGTTACAAGAACTCACACGTTGGATTGGTTGGCCGGTATCGGGGTGGGTGGCAGGTTGATAATACACCTGCAAACTCCCTCCTAAATCGGTCCTCACCATATGGATGCGGTAGTTGTCTGGTTGATGCTGATTCAACCAAAGTTGGCTGCTTTGATTGTGGGAACTCCTCGACAATTTATCTTGTGTTTCCTGAATGATGGTTTCGGTTTTGTTGGGATTATTGTAATTGCGAACCCGCAACATATCGACTTTGCTATCCCCATTGAAATCCCCAATCACGAGATGATAAGGACCGTCCGCATCCTTCAACAAGCTTCCATCCGGGATGTTGCTCATGATGGCATTGTGAAAGTCACCACTTCCTCGAGAAAGCAAAAGCGTGTCCAGTCCCAACCCTTCGGCTGTCACTTGGAACAAGTCGGTTTTGCCATCGTTATTAAAATCACTTGTATACAATCGTTGGCTGTAGTCTTCGTCTAACACATATTCCAAAGGAGCATCCCATAAATGAGCAGGAAGGACGTTGTCACTGAATCCTTGACCCGTTCCTAACCACATTTGGTTAGGGCCGTTGTCAGAAAAGTTGCGAGTGCGCAAGATGTCCGATTTCCCATCGCCATTGAAATCGGACACTAAGATACGTTGCTTGTTTTCGTGGTGGTGCAATTCAGGAGAAGTGGCCAAGCCTCCCACCGGCAACTGCTCGAAATCGCTCGTGCAGCCATCGACGTTGGCATGTTCCTCTTTGAAGGACCACAATTGGTTCTGTCCTCCTTGAATTCCACTCAAGAATACATCTGTTCTTCCATCGCCATTGAAGTCTCCCAAATGAGGAAAGTGTTTGGACTTGGTATCGTTTTCAAAAAACGGTCCATAAAATTCCATGGGAAGGCACCCGATGCCGTAGTGAAAATTCGTGCCCCCACTTTTTCCATACATCACCATCGTTTCTTTAAAGGAACCGTTGAATTTGATTCCTGTTCGGAGGATATCGGATTTTCCATCGCCATTGAAATCTCCGACATAAATCCACAAGAACATCTCGATTTCATGGACTTGCAACCGGTCCTGCCATTTCATCACTTCCGTAAACCCATTGTCGGTAGCAAACAAAAACAAGTTTCCATCTCCGACCACATCATTGGCAGTACGCAACAGATCGGTTCGTCCATCTCCATTGAAGTCTCCCAAGTGCAATCGGAAATACTTTGAAGATTTTACCAATTGGGTTTCATGAGACTGTAGGGGAATCCCGTTCAGGGATTGGCTCCATGTGTTGTTTTTCACAAATTTATTCGTACTCGTATCAAAGAAGTAAACGTGGTTCGTCCCTCCTTCAGCAACCTCCAAAAGATCAGTTTTCCCATCCCCATTGAAATCGGCTGGGAAGTACCAAATCTTACCATCGGCTGTGTAAGGATCCTGAAAAGGATTGTTATTGACGCCTGAAAATAAAGCACCGGAAGAGTTATCGCCTTCCACAGCTTGACGTTGCCACACAAACTCATGCCGAAGAGGAGAATTGACATCTCCACTCCGTCCTCCGTCAATCACCCGTTCCAAAAAGCTCAAGTTCGGCCCCACATCATGATGATATTGGAGGATGTACTTGCGCACCAACGTTGGATTGCCGTTCTCTTGTCCATAAACCTCAATCGCCGAAATCCGTTGACGCATGACTACTTTGGTGCCTTGTTCATAGCTGATCCAGGGGTCCGGTCGGGTTTCCCGGATAAACCGAATCTCACGCATATTCGATTGGCTATTGCCTAAGGTGTAGGTGATTTTATCGGGATAAAACGCCCCGTCTTCATGAACATAACTCACCAGATAATAGTTGTTGTAAGCATCTCGGTATTGATTGAGCGTCCACACCCGAACGGGGTTCCCGGACACATCCGACGCAAGGACACGAGAATTGGTCACTGAACCAAAATACATTTTCGAGCCATCCGGTTGATGAGCGACCCAGTAGGTGGAATTGCCACTCCCTTTGCGAACGAACTTCGTCCAATTGTCGTTTTCGCTTCGATACTCCACCTCGCCGTTTCCATGATCGGCATACAAAACCAACCGCCCATCCGGTCCTACAAAAGTATCTTGGCTGTCGTCATATTGAATGCCTTGGCCATAATTCATTCGGCTGATAATGGGGAGGCCACTCAAACTCCAACCTTTTCCAAACATGCCGTTGGGTGCGTTCGAGCTATACGTCAGCGACAAACTGGGAGCAACGCTGGTCCCAGGAATGATCTGCAACGGAATGGTGTAACCGAAGGAACCATCGGGATTGATGGTATGCGATCCAACACCCACTCCGGCAGGCCCGTCCACGGTGGCATCGGCAACCACAGCGCGGGAATTGGTACGAATGGAACGATCCACGTTGGTAGGGTCGGCAGGCTGCCCCAAGACGAGTGTGGCTCCACCCGCTGAATCCGATACATGAATCCAAATTTCACTATCCGCACTCACGCTGGACAACTGAGGAACCCCGCCCAAATGTTGCCCTGATTGATCCGATGAATTCCAAGCTTTCCATTCATTGTCTTGATATTGCCAAATTTCAATGTGATTCGCGCTCCCCACAGACGCGCTCTGAATCGCATTGTTCAGCGCTGTGATGGAAAGATCACCCACCAGCATATTCTGAACAACATTCCAACCGGTTTGTAAGATGGCTCGGATGCTTCCACTTCCTAAAACGCTCGGATCACGAACCAAATGGTCCGATGATTGTCCGGTTGGGGGTGGGGTGTAGGAAGGGATATAGGGAATATCGACGACAAACGAGAGATTGTCATAACCTCGAGGCAAATGGACCCATAAACTTCCGGTCGTTTCGATGGAGGTCAGCGCCGGATAAGAACCCACATTCGAATTGGGATTGGCAGCACTCCAAGCTTTCCAGCCCCCATTGTTCTGCCAAAAGTACAGCCCCGAAAGAGGGGGGTTATGCAATTGATTCGAAAGCGCATTGGGATCGAGTGGATTCGGAAACGAGTTGCTCACTACATTCCATCCCGTCCTTACCGTCACACGCAAGTCCCCATTCGACAAGGTCTCAGGAACTCGAAAAATGGATCCCAAACTCAAATGGGATGGAGGAGGGATGTTCCCAGGTGCATTGGTGTAAGTGAGAGGAATCGATAGGGTGGCTGGAACACTGGTATCATTAGGGATGTGTATCCATAGATCTTGATCGGGAACCGCAGATAATAATTGAGGATGACCCGACAAATATTGTCCGGTGGGATCGTCTGAATTCCAAGCGTTCCAGCCATTGTTTTGATATTGCCACAATTCCAATCCTGCCACAGCGTTATTATTGGAACTGCGAATCCGACCATTCAAACCCGATACGGTAAAGTTTTGATCCAAAGCATGTTGCACCACATTCCATCCGGTTTGTAACTGGAATTTGAGATCTCCTTGCACATAGGCCGCTCGCACTAAATGATCCCAGGATTGTCCTGAGGGAGGTGTGGTGTAGCTTGGGGGATCTGGCAAATTTGGTGAACCATTCACAGTAAATGAAAGATTGTTATAGTTTTTAGGCAAATACACCCAAAAATTCTCGCCCTCGGACAAGGAAGTTAACAATGGAAATGCACCCACTCCTGAGTTGGGAGCGCTCGACTGCCAAGATTTCCATTGACTGCCAAAAAGCTTCCACATGTAAGTGCCGAAAATCGTTGAAGAGTGCAATTGAGAGTTGATTTGTGCCGGATCGAGCGAAACAGAAAATTCATTTTTCACCAAATTCCAACCTGCCATTAACGTCACACGCTTGGACCCATTCCCTAGTGTTTGCGGGACACGAAGCACGGAGGCTTGATTCAAACCAACAGGAGGAGGAGCCAGCCCCGGTGCATTATCAAAAGAAATGGGCTCACAAGAAGGAGGGGGTGCCGCTCGATTCAGGGTTCGCAAACCTAGAGCGGTCCGTGCCGTAGAGTTCACAGGTTCCAGCAAACTCAGCGGCAAGGGAGTGCTATCCCCCCATAACGCAATCCATAAGGGTCGAGAGGTATCGATAACATCCAAAGGAGCATACGTCATGCGGCTATATTCATTCAACGCCGCTAAATCGTCGCTCGAGCTCCACACTTTCACTTGATTGTTCACCACTTGAGCAAGCACCAAAGCTCCATTTTCAGGTGTCACCCCGGCCAACGCATGAGGAGGATGAGGTGCCTGGAGGTAGCTGCTTGAAATTTGATTCCATCCCGGCTGTAAATCCAAGGCGGGATAAGCATAGTTGAGCATTGGTTCGGCTTCAAACCCTGATTTCGGGGGAACGATTGGATACGGTAGCCTCGATATTTTATCCGCAATCCCATGTCCCCCACCGGCATGAAAGCTTTGATTTGTGATCGCATAAACAAACGAGGACCAACGATTGGTCGAAGCATTGTGGACATCTCTAATATAGACCGACGCATCGTAATGGCGCCCCAAGCTGCGTTTGGAGGGAAACGTTAATTTGACCCTGGGATTGGATGGCATCCCCGGTCCACTATTAATATTCAGCGGCACTTGGATCGTATCCCGAACCGTGAGCGCAAATTCGATACTATGATCTTCTCGACGTGGAGGATGGGAACGAAAAAGGTAATCTGCACGAGAAAATCCACGGTGGCCATTGTATGAATTCGGGATTTGATCAAAGAAGGCATACCAATCCTGATTGGTAGTCGAATAGTAGTCCGCTTGAAGGAGGTTTTTGACATGATTACAACCCCCACTATGCCATTGATTTCCAATTTGAATGCCCGGCGCACTCAAGAAACAACTTCCACGCTGCCGGTCCAACTGCACATTGATTGTATTCAACCGATCAGCATAAGATTTC
>JANQJU010000066.1 GCA_028281495.1 SAR324 cluster bacterium | reverse complement strand
CATTACGGGGATTTGGCTCCGCTATTCGTCAACGGAGAGTATCATCCGCTTCGGCTGGACCGGGATTCCTTGTCCCCTACCGAAACAAAAACGATGATTCTGACCTCTGAATCTCAATGACCTAAATCTCAATGACCTAAATCTCAATGACCTAAATCTCAATGACCTGAGTCTTAGTGACTTTGATATTTGGTTGTGCATTGAACAATAAATCGTTCGGCAAATTGCGATTTACCAAAATTTCTTTCGATAAGCCGCCGGAGACAATCCGGTGGTTTGTTTGAAAATTCTCCGGAAAAAACTCACATTTTCGTAGCCGACGTGAAACGAAATTTCGTCAAAGGATCGGGTGCCGTCTTCCAGTTCTTTTTTTGCGGCTTCTATGCGGATTTGCTGAAGGTATTTCACGGCGGTGATTCCGGTGGCTGCTTTAAACCGTCGGTTGAAATTTCGAGGACTCATGGCCGCTTTTCTGGCCAATATTTCAATAGAAATGCTTTGTTGGTAGTGAGTTTCAATCCAATGTTGGATGGCTAAAATTTCTTCATCTAAGTGGTTTTTTTCGGGAATGAAAATGGTGAATGGCAACTGAGTCAGTCGGTCCAAATCCACCAACGTACATCGAGAGCTTTGAAGAGCCACCTCGCGTCCGCAGTATTTGTTAATCAAGTATAAGGATAAATTGAGGTCTGCCGTCACTCCGCCTCCACAAAAAAGACGTCCTTCGTCTGTTACCATCAGATCAATTCTCAAATCAATTTCAGGGTAGAGCGTTTGAAACGCTTGAGCCATTCCCCAATGCGTGGTTGCTGTTTTGCCGTTCAGCAAGCCCGTTGCGGCTAAGGTGAAGGTTCCAGTACACACACTGGCTAAATCTGCGCCTCGTTCGTACCACATTTTGAGCCATTCGATGCGTTCCCAAAAAGCAGGATCTCGTGATTTGAAATGCAGTCCCTGTGAAGGAATCAAAATTAAATCGGTCTCTTCTACATCATGAGCGGAGCTATGGGGGACAATTGGAATCTGATTGGTCGCCATGACCGGCTTGCCATCCATGGTGACGATTTTCACCTCAAAAAGCGGAGAGAGTTCTTTTCCCAAGATCCCATTCCACAAGATCCCAGCCTGCAGAAAGATATCCATAGGCCCCCCCACACTCGAAAATAAGCAGTGTTCTGCCGCCAAGATGGTTACTTTTTTCATAATACTTCTCTTTTTGAAATGGCTGAATCGGACTTTTTTTGTCTGTTATGGCCCTTCGTGGACCTTTTCTCAAGCGATATATTGGAAACGATACGACGTTCAAATTCGTTCCATCAATTCACCCTAAATCGGAGGAATCGGCATGAGTATAAAGGTACTAGTGACAACGGCAGCAGGAAAAACGGGACAGACCACATGTTTAGCGCTGTTAAGAAAAGGAATGGCCGTGCGTGCGTTTGTACGCCAGGAAGACAAACGCTCTCGTCTGTTGCAAGAGGCAGGAGCTGAGATATTTGTAGGAAATATGGAAGACATTAAGGATGTCCGAGAATCACTCATTGGCATTCAGCGTGCCTACCTGTGCATGCCTCCGGCTCCGCATATGCTACACAAAGCCATGCTATTTGCGGTTGCTGCGGAAGAGGCTCATCTCGAAGCCATCGTTTGGATGGGACAATGGTTATCCGATTCACAACATCCGGCGTTGGCAACACGCGAAACCTATTATATCGACAGGATATTGCAATGGATGCCCAATGTGTTCACGACCGTGGTGAATCCGGGCTGGTTTGCGGATAATTATTTTCTGGTGATGGAACCCATGGCACAACTGGGGTTGATGCCGATGCCTCTGGGGGAAGGACGCAATGCCCCTCCATCCAATGAAGATATAGGACGTGTGGTTGCCGCAATTTTAGAGGATCCCCAACCCCACCATGGAAAAATATATCGACCCACGGGATCACAAATTTTATCTCCCACAGAAATTGCGAACATCATTGGCGAAGCATTGGGGCGTGAAGTCAAATACATGGATATTCCAGAGAAAATGTTTTTCAAGGCGATCCGGAGTGAAGGTTTCGGAGAATTCTATCCTACCGTTCTGAAGTATTATACGGCCGACTACCGCCAAAATGCGTTTGCAAAGGGAGGTACAACCGATGTGGTCGAACGTTTAACAGGTCGTCCTTCTGAAGATTTTGCAACCATCGCCAAACGTTATGCATCCATCCGACCAGAAGCTCAACGCAGCTTTAGCAACAAGGTGATAGCGATGCTCCACTTTGCGAAGTTGCTGCTCACCATTCCCTATAATGTCGATGCCATTGAAAAAAAGTGGCATATTCCAAAACCAAACAGTTCACGGTATGCGATTGAAAATTCAACTTGGCTGAAAACGCACGATCAAGACAATGCGTTCGGATTCAAAACCGAAACCCGTCATAACAAATTCACCAAACCCAAGCTGGTTGCCAATTCATGATCACAAAAACCGTTTCTATTGGCATTGGCAAAGATGCGGCTGTGGATCATAAGTTTTGAGAGGAGTGGGTTCTCCTCTCAATCCTCAATCGGTTTAAGACCTTTTTATTTCAATAGCTGTTACAAGCGGTGACCCAAAAGAGCATCCATTCAGGTGCACACGGACCTGCCAACCTGCTGTATAAGCCAGGGTTGGCAGTCTTGAACTGTCTTTCCGGTTAGCCACGTCTCCTGCTGTATTATTGGCGTGAGAAACGTTGGGCAAAATGTATTTGGCAGATGATGTACAAGATTCTGGATTTTCAACGGTTCCGTCTGGAACTATAAAGAACAACGTATGGACTGGGTCGGTTACGCTGTAGTCATAGATTAACGAATCCACTGTAAACCAATTAGTCCAAGTTCCTGCCATTGCTGGAACAGATAGAAATAAAAGAAATGTAGCAATTATTAGCTTTTTCATAGAAACCTCTCTGAGTAAAATTTTATAAAAAGTCTTCCCAAAAAAAGATTTACATATGTTCGTTAATCATAAGTAATCTACATATATTATTTAATAATTTCATAAAGTTAACTATGGAAAATTGCTCTTTCTAAAAAAGATATTTAAGACAAACTAAATTATTAATCTGATCTCTTTTAAAGAGAATTATTAATGATTGACCTAATTTAGAAAAATTATTCGTCTTTATAATCGGTTCTTCCATACCTTCCCTACTTATGATTAGCATACATCCCACCGTTTTTATCCAGCTTGTGCAAATTCTATTGACCATAAAGTACATTTGATGGATCGTTACAAATCAAAGCGAAAGTTCTTCCACTTAGCCCCTCAATTTTATAGGAATGTTTATTTTTTTTAAGAATTGAAAGGGAATGGAACTGTTAAACGACTGATGGTGGAAGACACCTTGGAAACATGAGTGCCAGCTTGAAACGAACACGGATAGATGGGTTTATCAAATGAGGTCATTGTTCTTATCAATATCGGGGAAATGAGATGAGAGTGAGACAATACTTGTGGCTTGTGTGGATGGGAATTGTAGCATTCGGGTTTGCTGCTTGCGGCAGCGGAGGGGGTAGCAGCAGTGGAAGCAGTAACGATGATGGAACAACAGGTTCCACAGACAGCAATATCCTACAGATAACAGGTACGTTTGCTGTCGTGTCAGGAGAATCGGCAATAGAACGCAAGTATCGTGTGGTATCCAATGCCTTGATAACTTTAGAGGGGAGTTCAGGGGTATTGGCACTGTCTGCAACCACGGATACCGAAGGTCAGTTTGCAATTAGTATTGATAGGAATGTGATAAGCCTTCCTCTTTTTCTAAGGGCTTCTGCGGACAATACGGATTACGTGACCGTTATCGCGGAAGATCCTGGAGGTGGGGCCATTGTTGCAAATATCAATGATGTGACCACTCGCATGGAAACTGAGTGGAATGCGCAAGGGGCTTCAGGATCGTTCCGGGAATCGATTGCTGTGCCGGAGGATTTATTTGGGTACAACGAATCCGGCACCATTCTCAACGTACCCCCCTCTGTATTTGTGTCTGAAGATATGTCTTCAGACAATAGCTTAGGTCGGCTCTTGCTTCGTACTGCTGAGGTGGGAGAAATTAGTTTTTTGGAAGCGAATCCCAGTGAGCTTTCGTGGTGGTCAGATAGTACCTTCGTGAATGCATTTGCCAGTGTGCTTCGTGCGGCCGGCGACTCAACAGAAGCGATTCAACGTTTGAGTGCCCAAGAAGGATCGGAACGCTTACCGAGCATACTCACCGACATGGTAAACGCCACCACAGAAAGTGAGGTCAACGCTTCAGTCAATGAGATTGTTTCACTCAGTTTTGCGACTCATCTGACAACGACCACCACGGCAACTTCGGTCACCACCACAACAAGCTCGGTGCCGGATTCGACCAATGAAGTCTCAACCACCACAGTCACTACCTCGTCCACCACATCGACCACGTCGACGACGACCACATCATCCAGTACGACCACCACTTCCACGAGTACGACCTCCACCAGCACCACGACGACGACGACCACGACCCTGGCTGTCGGGCAGGCATCCTATAATAGCTTATGTGCAAGTTGTCATGGCACGAACGGAGAAGGGGGAGGAGGGTCGAGTCTTCAAGGCTGTGGCACATGCACGTCTCAGTCTGTCTTGAGCGCGAGGATTTCAGATACGATGCCACGAGGGAATCCAAATGCTTGCACAGGAACCTGTGCCGATGACGTGGCTACTTATATTCTCGCAACGTTTAACTAAAACGTTTCTCGTTTGGGAAATCGTATGATGAAGGTTGTCCCTTGTTCCGGTTCGCTGTGGCATTCGATGGAACCACCAAAGTTTTTTGTCACGATGTTATAAACCAAGTGCAAACCTAAGCCGGTCCCGCCTTCGCCTCGTTT
>JANQJU010000025.1 GCA_028281495.1 SAR324 cluster bacterium | reverse complement strand
CAAGCGATGTTGGAAGTGGTGAGTGACAAAACAGGCTATCCGCCTGAAATGTTGGAGTTGGAAATGGATATTGAAGCCGACTTGGGCATCGATTCCATCAAACGTGTGGAAATCTTGGGGACTATGCAAGATCGCTTTCCCGATTTGCCTCCGGTGGAAGCGGAGGCCTTGGCAGAACTGCGGACTCTTGGACAAATCGTAGAGCACTTGCAGCCACAAACCGGTTCCGAGGCGGGAGCGGCATCAAGCAGTTCTGCCACAAGCCATCAGCATGCCAATGAGTTACCGACGAATCCCACCAATGGAGCGACGAAAACAAATGGATCGGCATTGCAAAAAAGTGATTCTTCGGGTGCCTCAGGGCATTCCGTGGAAGTCTTGAGCCAAGCGATGTTGGAAGTGGTGAGCGACAAAACAGGCTATCCGCCTGAAATGCTGGAACTGGAAATGGATATTGAAGCCGACTTGGGCATCGATTCCATCAAACGTGTGGAAATTTTAGGGACCATGCAGGATCGCTTTCCAGATCTGCCTCCGATTGAAGCCGAAGCCTTGGCTGAATTGAGAACTCTGGGACAAATTGTCGAGCAATTGCAACCACAAAACCTTGGAACAAATCAATCATCTCTACAGAATCAGGAATCGTCTCCACAAAATCTAGTTCCCTCAACCGAACTGGCTCCAAGTGCTCTTGTGAACCCAAATCAAGTAGCCAAATACAAAGTCAGCCTGAAGCAATTGCCCAAGCCCGATGCTGTGCAAATCCAATGGTCGAGCCAGCGGGTGTGTTTGATTACAGATGATGGAACAGACGTGCCTGTGGTTTTGTCCCAGCAATTGATGAGCCAAGGTGTCAAAGTGATTGTTGTGAATTTGGCAGGTTTGGTGATTCAACGATCTGACTGGCCTCAAGAAATCCCATATCATGTTTGCGAAGGTCCCGACCCGGAAGCTCTGGAATCGGTACTTGAAGAATTGGCCAACTTGCATGGTTCGGTTTATGGGGTGATCCATCTGCATCCAGCAGCCATGATGTCTAATCAAGCTGGGGTGCCTTTTGATCCTTCGGATGAAATGTTGCTCAAACAGGTCTTCTTTTTAGCAAAATATGTAAAAGGACACTTGACTCAGGTTGAACCGGAAAGCCGAAACTTCTTTCTGACGGTAGCTCGGCTGGACGGAAAATTAGGGTTGGGAGAGACCTTATTCAGCAGCATCGCAGGAGGGCTGTTTGGTCTCACCAAAACCTTGAATCAGGAATGGCCGGAAGTGTTTTGCCGAGGGATTGACGTGGGGAAGGGGTTGTCGAGCGAGCAAATCGCTTCTCATGTTTTACAGGAAATCAAGGATTCTGATCGTCGAATTTTAGAGGTGGGTTATTCACCGGAAGGACGGTTTACGTTGGTTGCTGAACTGGATGAAACCAACAAGGCAGTATCAATTGAAGACAGTCCATTATCCACTGGTTCTGTATTTCTGGTAAGCGGTGGCGCACGAGGTGTGACGGCGGATTGTGTGATCGAATTGGCAAAGATGTCGCCCTGCAAATTCATTCTTCTGGGACGTTCTGAGATAGTCCAAGAACCTGCATGGGCATCCGATTGCCACGATAAAAGCGCGTTACAAGCGAAGCTCATCCAAACCTTGAACGCCGAAGGAACACGACAGACCCCCAAGGAAATACAAAAACAGGTGAATGCCATCTGGTCTAGCCGAAACATCAGTAAGACTTTGCAGGCTCTAAAAGAAGCAGGAGCAGAGGCCGAATATCTCAGTGTAGATATTACAGACGCCGCCAAGCTTCAAACTCAACTGGCACCAGTTGTAGAACGGCTTGGGAAGATCACAGGCATCATTCATGGAGCGGGTGTTTTGGCGGACAAACGGATTGAACAAAAAACAGAATCCGATTTTGAGGCAGTGTATGCTCCCAAAATCCGAGGGTTGGAAGCTTTACTTCAATGCGCAAATCCCGAGCAGCTGCGGCATTTGATTTTGTTTTCTTCAGCGGCTGGTTTTTTTGGCAACGCGGGACAAAGTGATTATGCCATTGCAAATGAAATTCTGAACAAAACAGCCCTCCTTTTCCGAAGAAGCAATCCCCAATGCCAAGTGCTCGCATTCGGTTGGGGGCCTTGGGATGGAGGCATGGTGACCCCCGAGCTGAAAAAGCTGTTTGAACAGCGCAGTATTCAGTTGATCCCTATCAAAGCGGGTGCGCAATGGTTTGCTCAACAACTGATAAGTCAACACGAAATTCCCCAAATGGTTGTAGGGAGTTTGATGGATTGGCATCCGTCTTCGTTGGATTCCGAGCAAAAAGTTATTTGTGTGAATCGCAAGCTGAAGCTGGAAGACAATCCCTTCTTGGAAGATCATGTGATTGGGGGACAAGCTGTCTTGCCTTCCGTATGTGCCATGACATGGATCGCGGATGCAGGGGAGCAGTGTTATCCGGGCTACACGTTTTTTCGATGTGACCAGTTCCGTGTTCTCAAAGGCATTGTGTTTGATGATTCGGTGGCAGAAGAATACACGTTAGAGCTTCGCGAAGTGAAACGTGATGATTCCGGTCAAATCGTGCTTGAAGTGAAGGTATCCAGCCAAGGTCTCAACCAAGTGTACTTCCATTATAGTGCCCAGATCACACTAGTGTCTGAAGTACTCGCTGCCCCCAGATACAACCGAGTTGATTTGGAACCTTCTGAAAACATTGAAGGCCAAACCTTTTATACCGATGGAACTTTGTTTCATGGTTCTCGGATGCAAGGCATCGAACGGCTTCTCAATATTTCTAAAGAAAAATTAGTCTTACAATGTCGTGTCGCACCCATCAAAGCTTCCGATCAGGGACAATTCCCTGCTCGTACGATGAATCCCTATTTGATGGATGTTCAGTTTCAAGGCATGCTCATTTGGAGCCGTCGCTTTTTTGAAGCAGGCAGTCTCCCCCTGCGTGCGGATTCCATGGAAAATTACCGACCGCTTGTCTTCGGAGAATCCTTTTTTGTCACATTGGAAATCCACCGTGCGTCCTCCACCGGATTGGTTGCGGATATCCATGTGCATGATGAAACCGGAACTTTATATTCTCAGGTACTCGGTGCGGAAGTGACCATCAGTAAAAAACTCAATTCCCTCTTCGTTCCCTCAAAAAAAATGAGCCTTGGCTCTTCCCCTTTAGAAACTGTTTAAAGGGACCGTCCTATCTTCGGAACTCCTATGAAAAAAATTGCAGTAATCGGCATGTCGTGTCTGTTCCCAGACGCGACGACTCCGGATCGTTTTTGGCAGAATTTACTGGCCCAAAAAGATTCTCGAACTCCAACCACACCAACCCAAATCGAAGCCGAGATCGAAGCCTTTTATGATGCTCGTAAGAACCAAGTGGATAAATTTTATTGTGCATCTGGCGGCTACATCCAAGGATTCGAGCTGGATCCACAGGGCTTTCAATTGCCTCCAGATCGTATCGCTGGAATGGACGATGTGTTCCAATGGTCCCTTTATGCGGCACAACAGGCATTGCGTGACAGCGGGTATTTGACTCAGCTTTCCGTGTTGGAATCATGTGGATTGGTATTGGGCAATTTGTCGTTTCCAACCAAGCGTTCTAATCCAATTTTTACCCCATCCTATCACGAGGCCTTGAAGACTTTGACCCAGCAGTTGAAAGGCAATCAATTTGCCGATTCCAAGATGAGTCGGCCTCCTGCCCAATTGGAAAATGCTTTGATGGCTGGTTATCCCGCTGCCGTGATTGCTCAAGCTTTGGGCTTGTCAGGTACGGGTTTTGCCTTGGATGCTGCTTGTGCGTCTTCACTCTATGCCGTGAAATTGGCGTGTCAGTATTTATCTTCTGGCCAAGCAGATATGATGTTGGCGGGAGCCGTGAGTGCCGCCGATCCCTTGTTCATCAACATGGGATTTTCGATCTTTCAGGCTTATCCCGAGAATGCACAAAGTTGTCCGCTCAACCAAACCTCACAAGGGCTGATCGCCGCAGAAGGGGCCGGGATGTTGGTGCTGAAACGTTACGAAGATGCTTTACAAGATGGGGATACGATCCATGCCATCATCCATGGGGTGGGATGGTCGAATGATGGCCGCGGTCAGTTCGTGTTGAGTCCTCAAACCTCGGGTCAAGTCCAGGCCTTCGAACGAGCCTACACCGAAGCGGATGTCGACCCTCAATCCATCGATTACATCGAATGCCACGCAACCGGAACTCCCTTAGGGGATTCGATTGAGCTTCAATCCATGGACACGTTTTTTGGAGAACACCGGAATTCTCCGTTGATTGGATCCGTGAAATCAAACTTGGGTCACATGTTGACGACGGCCGGAATGGGCGGATTGCTCAAAGTGATCTTGAGTTTACAACATGGAAAAATTCCCGCCACGATTGGGGTCGATCAGCCCTTGGAATCACCCAACCGTATATTCACCCCAAAGAACACGGTCCGCGAAACCACGTCTTGGCCTCCTCAATCTGAAGTAAAACGAGCGGGGGTTAGTGCTTTTGGATTCGGCGGAACCAACGCGCATCTGATTCTGGAACAAGCTCCCGATTCTCAAACTTCAACCCGTTCCCAAGCTCCATCCGTTTCCAAATTGAAATCGCCGTTGAGACAGATAGCTATCGTGGGCATGGAAGCGATTTTTGGTGGTTGCGAGGGGTTGGAGGCTTTTCGACAAACCATTCATGAAGGCCAACAGCATTTCATTCCTTTGCCTGAAGATCGGTGGAAAGGCTTGGACGCCGTGCCCGATGTGTTGAAGCAATGGGGGTTCGACGAGGGTCCTCCTCCAGGAGCCTATCTTGAATCATTTGATATCGATTTCCTTCGATTCAAATTACCTCCCAAAGAGACGGACCGTTTGATTCCCCAGCAAATGTTGTTGCTCAAAGCAGCCGACAACGCACTTCAAGACAGTGCGATCCAAGAAGGAAGCAACGTCGGTGTCATTATTGCGATGGGAACCGAATTGGCCTTACATCAATACGAAGGTCGTTTGCGACTGCCGCAAGCATTGGCCGCTCATTTGGAGGCGAACTTTCCGTGGCTTTCTTTGGAAGAACAAGAAGCATTTCAAACATTGCTCAAAGACAGCCTGCATAGTCCCGCTCAGGTCAATCAATACACCAGCTTTATTGGAAATTTGATGGCAGCACGGGTGGCTGCTCTATGGGATTTTTCGGGTCCTGCATTCACCATCTCTGCTGAAGAGAACTCGGTTTTCAAGGCCTTGGAAGTGGCTCAATTGCTGTTAGATGCCAACGATGTGGATGCGATTGTGGTGGGTGCCGTGGATCTTGCAGGAGGCTTTGAGAATGTCGCATTGCGACAGCAGTCCGCCAAAAACCATATGGGACCCCCGGTATGGGGACATGACCAACACGCCAACGGCTGGCTCATCGGTGAAGGAGCGGGTGCTGTAGTTCTCAAACGTTCCGACCAAGCAACTCGTGAGAAAGATCGAGTTTATGCAAATATCGATGCCATTGGTTTGGCATCTGGACAGTCTTCCGAAGCAGTGCAAAAAGCCTGTGTAACGGCCCTCCGTGCAGCAAAAACTACAACTCGGTCCATTGGTTATGTTGAGGCATTTGGAAGTGGATTTCCCCAAGAAACCGAAACCGAACGGGAAGGCCTGTGTCGGGCGTACCGTCAGGAAGCCAAGAACGAAAGGAATTGTGCTATTGGTAGTGTGAAGGCGAATATTGGGCACACCTTTGTTGCTTCAGGCATGGCCAGCTTGATCAAAACTGCACTTTGTCTCCATCATCGGTTTCTACCAGCCCAGCCAGCTCTTTCGGTTCCCGCATCACCCGACGCTTGGCATCAGGGAGGTTTTTATCTGCTCTCTGAATCAAAAACTTGGTTTCTTCATGACAAGGAAGATCAAAGACGTGCTGCCATCAATGGTTTGGGAAATGACGGTACTTCCATACACGTGATTATGTCAGAGGTTGTCGAGCCTCGACCCGCCTCGACCCTTCAGCAGACGGCTCTGCCTTGGAAGCTATTTCCAGTCGGTGGGCACGATTCCAATAGTCTGCTCCAAGCTTTACAAAGTTTTGAAGCCGAGCTGGAATCGGGAAAATCCATTTCGACGTTGGCAAAACAATGCTTTGAACGACTTCCTACCGACATGCCCTATGTACTCTCGTTGACCGGCTCCACACCGCAAGAATTGCGACAAGAGGTGAAAGCCGCGAAACTCGGCATACCTTCCGCATTTGAAAAACGCCGTTCGTGGCAGTCTCCATTGGGCAGCTATTTCACTCCGACTCCTTTAGGCCAAGAGGGAAAGGTCGCATTTGTGTACCCAGGTGGGTTCACTTCATATCTGGGATTGGGGCGTACCTTATTCCAAGGTTTTCCCGGCTTACATGAGCAAGCATCGCAATACACCACCCGTTTGAGCCAAATGGTGGGCGATCAACTGCTCCACCCCCGCAGTGTCATTCCATTGACTGAAAAACAACGCAAAGCATTGCATGTCGGCTTAATCGGCCAACCCACCGCCATGTTTGAGACAGGCACTTCTTTTGCGGTGCTTTACACTCAAGTCCTGCAAAAAAGCTTTGGAATCACCCCGTACAGCGCTTTCGGTTATAGTATGGGAGAAGTGTCGATGATGTTCTCACTGGGGGTGTGGGGACCTTCTGATGCGATGAGCGACATGTTGCGCAGTTCCCCGTTGTTTCGGACCCGTTTGGCCGGTCCCATGGAAGCCGTGCGGGAGGCTTGGAATCTTCCACCTGCCGGGGATGACTACGAATCGGTGTGGGAATGTTTTACGTTGAAAGCCTCCGCAGATGAGGTTCGTGCCCATTTGATAAATGAACCCCGTGTGTATTTAATCATCATCAACACTCCCCAAGAAGTCGTCATTGCAGGCGAACCTCAAGCCTGTGCACGAGTGATCCAGACAATGCGATGCGACGCCTTTCGAGTACCGATCACGGATGCCATTCACTGCGATCTCGCTAAAAGTGAATATGAGGAAATGGTCCGACTCCACACCTTTCCGATTCATGAAGTGCCGGAGGTCCGTTTTTATACAGCAGTCAATTACCAGCCCACCGATATCAGTAGTGAAATCGTGGCAAACAACATTGCCCGAGTGTATTGCAAATTCATCGATTTCCCACGGCTGGTCCATTCCGCTTACCAAGATGGTGTTCGGATCTTCGTGGAAGTTGGTCCTCGAAATAGTTGCAGTAAATGGATCGGAGAGACTCTCGCGAATCAGGATCATGTGGCCGTTGCTACCAATCAAAAGGGGGTTGATGACCGACAAGCTATCGTGCGTACTTTGAGCGTTTTATGCAGCCATCGCGTTCCAATGGATTTATCTGCTCTTTATGCGCCTCCCCCCAAACAGCAGCGGAATCCAAAAACACTGATTCGGACCATCCGTTTAGGTGGAAAACGACTCGACACTTCCATTGTCAATGAAGCCAACCGCCAACGCTTTGCAAGCGCCCGGTCTCAGCTTTCGTCTCAGCCGTCGGTGGCTCCTACATCGCAGACACCTATTGCCCCCATCCATCAACCGTCTCCATCTCAACCAAAAAAAACTACTGCCCAAATGCCGCCTGCTGCTCAAGTGCCACCTGCTGCCCAAATGCCGCCTGCTGCCCAGATGCCACCTGCTGCCCAGATGCCATCAGCCAATCAAGTAACGGTTCAGCCGGTAGCCCAAGGACAAATGCTCCAAACTACATCTAGAGAGCAACAACCAGCCGAGAACCTACCAACCGACCACGCGCTGTTTCAACCATTTGCTCCCAATTCGGCCTTCCATTCCGTGCATTCGGCCTTCTTGGAATCTCGTCGAGTTGCTTTGCAACACATCGGAGAAATGATCCATCAACAAATCGGGCTGGTCGTTGGTTCAAATACCATTTCAGAAGAATCGCCCTCCCTCACAGCAGAATCACCCTCCTTCATACCGGAGGTTCCCCCACCAAACACTCCACAGGCACCGGCCTCCTCTATATCGGACCAGCCCGATTCGGTTCCTCCGTCATCAGAACCACAAGATTCGGTTCCTCCGTCATCAGAATTGCAAGAAGATTCGGCCAACTTGACATCCGAGCTACAGGGGCAAAATGCCCTATCGACAGCTTCGACGGATCGCAAAAAAGGAACCTTAGTATGGGACTACAACGATCTATTGGAGTTTGCCGAAGGGAATATTGGCAATGTGTTTGGCCCCGAATACGGAGTCATCGACAACTACCATCGACGGGTTCGCCTACCCACACCACCCTATTTGTTGGTCAGTCGAGTCACCCGATTGGAAGCCACCCGAGGGGAGTTCAAGCCGTCAGCATTGACGACAGAATACGACATCCCCGTAGACGCTTGGTATGCTATTGACGAACAAATTCCCTGGGCGGTTTGCGTGGAATCCGGACAATGTGATTTGTTGTTGATTAGCTATTTGGGAATCGATTTCGAATGCAAAGGCGATTTGGTTTACCGCCTGTTGGATTGCACCCTTACCTTTCTGGACGACATGCCTAAGGTGGGGGAAACTTTACGCTACGACATCCAAATCCATTCGTATGCTCGAAATGGCAACAACCTGTTGTTTTTCTTCAGCTACGAGTGTTTTGTGAGCGACAAAATGGTCCTCAAAATGGAAGGGGGCTGCGCCGGATTCTTTTCCGATTACGATCTCGATCAAGGTAAGGGAGTGATCCACTCAGAAAAGGAATTGGCTGCCAAAGCATCGGCCCGCAAACGCACGTTCCATCCATTTCTGCAATGCTCTCAATCGGCATTTTCCAAGGAGGATTTATTGCAAGTTCTTCACGGGAATCCGGCTGCTTGTTTTGGTCCCACCTATGATCAACAAGGGGCAAACCCTTCCTTGCGGTTTGCTGCCGAACCGATGCTGATGGCTGATCGTATCCTTTCTGTCGACCCTAAAGGAGGAATCTTCGGATTGGGATTGCTGCATGCAGAAAAAGAGCTGAGTCCCGATCATTGGTACTTCCCTTGTCACTTCAAAGACGATCCGGTCATGGCAGGTTCGTTGATGGCTGAAGGTTGCGTGCAGCTGGTTCAGTTTTTTATGTTGTATTTAGGCATGCAGACTCAAACTCAAGATGCTCGATTTCAACCCATTCCTGATCTTCCACAGGTCGTCCGATGTCGGGGGCAGGTGACCCCCAAAGACACACTCCTGACCTATCGTGTTGAAATCACCGACATCGGCTTGGTTCCCCAACCTTATGTGATTGCCAATATCGACATTTTGGTAGGAAGCAAGATTGTGGTGGATTTCAAAGACTTGGGTGTGCAATTGAGCGAGAAATCAGGACACCGGCCCGCGCTGTTTAATGAAATCGATTTTCGAGAGTTTGCCACCGGCTCGTTGAGTCAATGCTTCGGATCGAAATATTCGATCTATGATCACCGGATTGCGCCTCGTACCCCCAATAGTGAATTGGCTTTGGTCAGCCGGGTTGTGGAGTTTACCGGAGAGCGATACCGTCCTAAAAAAGCCGCGTCGGTGGTTTCCGAATACGACGTGCCCGCGGATATTTGGTTTTGCACGGAAAATTCACACCCCGCCGTCACCCCCTATTCGATACTGATGGAGATTGCATTGCAGCCGTGTGGTTTCTTGTCCGCTTATTTGGGGACCACCTTGGATCTTCCTGATCTCGACTTCCGATTCCGTAATTTGGATGGAACCGGAACGCTGCTCAAGGCCTGCGATCTTCGAGGGCAAATCATTCAGGATCATGTGAAATTGGTATCGACCGTTGTGTCTGGGAAAACGATCATCCAAACGTTTGATTTTGTATTGAGCTGCCGGGGCGAAACCTTTTACGAAGGCCGCACTACTTTCGGTTATTTCACAGTGGAAGCCTTAGCGCAGCAGGTTGGCCTCGATGGAGGTGCTACCCAGCCCACTTGGTTGGAGGCGCAAGCAATTCCCGAGGGTCGACGTATCGATATCGATTTAGCAGAATCTTCAGGGTCTCTTTTTAATCCTCCTGCCTCGTCTCCTCATTATCGATTGGCAGGCTCTCTGTTGAATTTCTTGGATCAGGCCATCGTTGTTGAAGGAGGAGGGAAGTACGAGAAGGGATACGTTTATGCCCAAAGAACGATCAATCCTAAGGATTGGTTCTATTCCTGCCATTTCTTCCAAGATCCGGTCATGCCAGGGTCGTTGGGCGTCGAAGCGATATTGCAGGCGATGCAAATCTTTGCCTTGCAACAAGGGTTGGGAACTCGATTTCAATCGCCACAATTTCAAGTCGCCACTGGCCAAACGGTATGGAAATACCGAGGGCAGATCATTCCACAAAACCACCTGATGTACTTGGAAGTTCATATCCAGCATATTGAAGAATCCCCTGAACAAGTCACCATCGATGGAGATGCCAGCTTGTGGAAGGATGGCATGCGAATCTATGAACTCAAAAATGTAAAAATCTGTATTTGCGATGTGGCGTTTACGAATTGAAGCGAGGATCAAAACCGAATTTATTTACTAATAATGTTGTTTATAAACTGAATCAAGAAAGTGTCTATGTTGTTAGCATCCAATGGAATCCGATTTACGAGGGAAAGCTCTTCCTCATTCACTCAACCCATTCCGACCGCCTCGGTAACGTTTGAAGAGTCCGAGATACAACTCAAATTGAGAAACCTCATGCAACCCTGTTACGCAGTACAGGTGGGATCTGAAATCGGAATGAGTCATGAGGTGGGAAATATGGGGAATGCGTCGATAGCGGTGATTGAGGGAAGCTTATTGGCCTCAGTTCCTATCGTGACTCCGGAACAATTGGGTGATGTGGATTTCCGCAATACCTATGGCGTGCGCTATGCCTACCATGCCGGGGCTATGGCCAACGGGATTGCTTCAACCGATCTAGTGATTGCAATGGGACGATCCGGCTTATTGGCATCGTTTGGAGCTGCTGGACTGATCCCTTCCGAAGTGGAAAAGGCCATTCATGCGATTCAGCAAGCCCTGCCTCAAGGACCTTACGCCTTCAACCTGATTCACAGTCCCAGCGAACCTCTCTTAGAACAAGGTGCGGTGGAACTCTATTTACGGCACGGAGTCCGCACCGTGGAAGCCTCAGCCTTTTTAGATCTGACTCCTCAGGTGGTGTATTACCGAGTGGCCGGATTGCAACTCGCGTCACAAAATCAGATTCTCATTCACAATCGAATCATTGCCAAAGTGTCGCGAACCGAAGTGGCTAGCAAATTCATGCAACCGGCTCCCCCTAAAATTCTACGCTCTTTGGTGGAACAAGGCCTGATCACCGAACAACAAGCTCAACTTGCCGCTCACGTACCAATGGCAGATGACATCACTGTGGAAGCCGATTCAGGAGGCCACACCGATAATCGTCCGTTGGTGTCCTTGCTGCCATCAATCTTGTCCTTACGCGACGAAATTCAAGCTCAACAGCAATATGCCACGCCAGTTCGCGTAGGTGCCGCGGGGGGAATCGGAACGCCCATGTCAGCCCTTGCAGCCTTTGTGATGGGAGCGGCCTATGTCACGACCGGCTCCATCAACCAATCTTGCGTGGAAGCGGGCGCATCGGAACACACCAAAGGGCTTCTGGCTCAAGCCGATATGGCGGAAGTCATGATGGCTCCAGCAGCGGACATGTTTGAAATGGGAGTGAAACTGCAAGTCCTCAAACGGGGCACCCTGTTTCCCTTACGTGCTCAAAAGTTGTACGACCTGTACCGAAACTACGATTCGATTGACGACATTCCCACCTCAGAGCGTGAGAAGCTGGAGAAGCAGGTTTTCCGGAAAAGTTTGGACTCGATATGGCAAGAAACGGTCTCCTACTTTCAAGGCCGCGATCCCAAACAAATCGAGCGGGCCACCAACCACCCTAAGCGTAAAATGGCGCTCATTTTCCGATGGTACTTGGGCTTATCGTCGCAGTGGTCCAATCGCGGCAACCCCGACCGCAAGATGGACTATCAGATCTGGTGTGGTCCGGCGATGGGAGCCTTCAATGCCTGGACTCAAAATTCTTACTTAGCCCAACCGGCTCACCGGAAAGTGGCGGAAGTGGCTTACCATATGATGACCGGAGCAGCCTATTTATACCGAATCAATCATCTCAAAACCCAAGGGTTGCAATTGGCTCCTGCGTATTCGACCTACACCCCCGAACCGGTATGAAAACAGATGAACGGACATTTGTAAGCTATCCGCTCCCCCTCGCTAACGCTTCAAAACTACTTTCGGAAAGTGCTTCTGACCTTGTCCGTTTGCATCGAGCCTTTGATGCTTTTGAAACATTGGTGGTTTACTGCACAACCATTGCTTTAGCTTCTCAAACTCCTCCCATTCCCATTGAGCTAAAAAAGAAATTGGCACTCCTGTTGGAACGTCCAAGCCTCGGTGTTTGGATGCATCTGCTCGAATGCATTATCGATTGGAATTTGCCTATTTTTGTTCCTGAACTTGAAGGTAAAAAAGGATACCTCCAGACTCATCTCATTACAAAAAAGAAGGAAGGTGATTTCGATTTGGTGTTTCAAAGGAAGAGATTGGCCCACGGAGGTTTTTTGGACAAAAGTGAAGCGCACGGGATACTGAATTTGCTTTTGCCTTACCTAGAATCTCTATTTCATGAAGCAAGCTTCTTTGCGAAATATCCGTTGGTTTCGGTGGTCAACAACAAGTGGATCATTCTCCAAGACGTCCACTTCCCGTTGAATGAGCAGTTGATGCTGAAAGATGGCATTTACCTTTTTTCTGACGAAGTTTTCCGCAACTGCAAGAATCAATGCCCTTACTTGAGTTTAGAACCGTTTCAGATTCCTTACACATCAGCTCTTTTGAAAAGTGGAACAGGGGATTTTGATACGATGGAAGCAACGGGATTGTTTTATCGGCGTATGCAAAAAAGGGCGGTCGAATATCGAACGTTTCGTGGACAGATCGTTCGAAGCAAAGCCTTACGACGAGAATTTTTAAGAACGTTGCCAATCGACCAATGGCGTCACGAGATGATCAAACTCGACAAATATTCGTTCTTGGAATGGCGACAAGAACTATTGAAATTTTTTATTGGCAGGGAGCTTCAAGTCCAAAATATTTTCAGTTGGATTCAAGGTAATGAGAGGCATCTTTTTATTTACGGAAAGCCTGGAATTGGCAAAAGTGCGCTGATCGCTCAGGTCATAGAAAAATCCAATCAAAAACCACCTTTGGAAGGATTCGAATCTTACGACGTTATATATCATTTTTTCCGTCGAATGGATGAAAGGTGTCGATACAATCAATTTCTTGAAGGTCTTGTCCATCGGCTCAAGGTCTTTTATCAACGGGATTGCTCGCTACGCGGGGATCTGTCCGAAATTCTTGATAATTTGAGGAGGCTGTTGGATCGGGTGGCGGAGGAACTCCAAAATCGGAAGCGTGAATTGATCATCATCCTAGATGGCATTGAAGATGCGATTGCCACGGGTGGGTATTTCATACTGGAACAATTGCCGTTTCTAGTCAGCACACCTCAAATTCGTTGGATTCTAACTGGTCACGAAAACTCCAATAATCCGTATTACGCGATTAAATCCTTTTTTGAAAAACGCGGAATTTCGAGGCTCCATTTAGGTTCGCTTACCGAACAAGAAGTGATCGCATTTTTACAAGAAAGCCAAATGAAATATCATTTGATCAATCATCCTCAACGAGATCGATTGGTTCAATTGGTTGTTCAACGAAGTGAAGGCAATCCACTGTACCTACAAGGTTTATTGGATGACTTAGACAGTGGTCGCAAGCAAATGGAGCCGGAACAATTTGAGAAACTTCCTGCTGGTATTGAAGGATTCTTTGAAGACAGCATGCAGCGACTTGGGGTGACCGGTCATTCGGAAGAAAGCAAAGCGATCTTGTTAACCTTAGCTTGGGCCATAAAACCCATATCCATCGAAACCATTGCAGTGTTCAGTCTTAATGGATTTGCTCGACGTTCGGATACCGTGTTGAGTTGGACTCATACGCTCGAACAAACTCTACCCAAGTTAATGTCATTTTTGTTCGAATCCTATTCTCAGCAAGGGGCTTCGCAGTATCGACTCTATCCGGAAGGGCTTCGATGGTACTTCCGTCACAACGAAAATCTTGTTTCCGATTCGAAAGTGGCACTGCTTAGTCTTATAGAAGCTTTGGATGACATTAATTATGACTCCATCGAGATCCAATCCTATCGAGAGTCGTATGCGGCTTTACACCAAAACGTTAACTCCTCTTTCAATGGAGACGCTGTATGGAAAATTTGGATTTGACCCAATACCCCTATCCTTTGGCAAAGGCTTGGAATGATCTATCGTTGGAAAAAAACCCGTTAATTCGACTCCACCGCTCCTTTGACGCCTTTGAAACAATCGTCCGTTTTTGTGCAAATATCGTTCTGAAGTCACTCCGTACAAAGCCTTTAACCTCAGCACAAAAACAACTTTTACTTCGGACCTTGAGCAGCCCAGCCTTGGGCAATTGGATCAAGCTGCTCGAACTCGCAGAAACCAAAGAAGGCGAACGCTTTGTTAAGGAACTATACGGCCGTTCCGGATTCATTCAAAAAACTCTCGTGCCGTATTCGGAAGGAAAGTCAGAAAACTTAGTGTACTGGCGAAATCAAACCCTTCATTCTCAAATGTTGGAGTCGGAGTGTGCCGCGTTATTAAAGCGTATCGAGCCAATCATTAAAACGGTTTTTCAAGCAGCGAGTTGGGTGAAAGGATACCCATTGGCAGTTGTTCACGAGGGACTTCAAATGGATTGGATGGGACACAAACCTGCGAAATCGGGGCAAGCTTCGGAGCTAGCAAATGGGGTGTATTTGTTCTCAAACGATACCGAAAACAGTGAAAGGAATGTGAAGTTTTTAAGATTGGATCCATTCCATGTGTACCGTCCGATTGTTCAACAGGTGTCCCAAAGCCACATTGAACATCCGACGTATCAGTTGATGTTTTATGCTTCGTTGGAAAAACGCTATGTGCGGTATCACAGCTACGAAGGGGTTCTCAGCCAAGACCAAGAAATGCGTCGACATTTGTTGGAGGAATTTCCGATCAATCGGTGGCAGCAGGAACTGGTATTGTCTCAGCAATATTCGTTTGTTGAGCAAAAGTCGGAATTGTTAAAATCATTTCAAGGGCGAGACCAGGAAACCCAAGCGATTGTGAAATGGCTTCGATCCGAATCGAGTCATCTGTTTTTATATGGCAGGCCGGGAATCGGCAAAAGTGCGTTGATGGCTCAAATGGACGAGCTGCTTGAGAAAGGAATCCCAGAAGTCCACAAAGTCAAACATCGGATGTTTTATTTTTTTAATCGCAACGACGCCCGATGCACCCTAGATCATTTTATCGAAGCACTGGCTCTGAAGCTTCGAGAGGTATTCGAAATAACAATAGATTCTTCAATGGAACTTTCGGAAAAGCTCAGTCGGCTTCGAGAGAGTTTAGCGGGCTGTTCTGAAAAATTACAGGAACGTGATGAGGAATGCTTGATCGTCCTTGATGGAGTTGATGAAGCCTTGCTCAATCGACAAAATTCGATTTTGGAAAACGTTCCATTCTTGGGGAGTTTTGTGGGAATACGATGGTTGCTCACCGGAAGGGAACAGGTCCCTTCTCCCTATTCTGATATAAAAACATTCTTGCAAAATCAGGGGGCCAAGACTCTAGAACTGAGTTCCCTAACGGAAGCGGATATCGCACAGTTGTTCCAAGAAAGCCTCGATAAATACCCACTCTTGCAGAATCCAGATTGGGAAAAAATTGTGGCGTTGGCTACAGAACGAAGTGAAGGAAATCCGTTGTACTTGAAGGGAATCCTGCCCGATTTGCAGTCCAAGGGGATTTCTCTAGATCGTCTCCAGGACTTACCTTTGGGACTGAATGGCTTTTTTCAAGACAACCTCCAGCAACTGGGTGTGATTGGGCAATCGAGAGAAAGCAAATCGTTAATCCTCACGCTCGCCTGGGCAAAGACTTCTCTTCCAATAAAAACCTTGACCGAATTCAGCTTGGAGGCTTTTGGTTCTCGCCGCGACAGTTTGGAGACCTGGGAAACAAAATTGGATCAAGCCATTGACCGGGTGATCCCTTTTTTAAATGAAGACTACTTGCCCGATTCGACGCCTGTTTATCAGTTGTACCATGCTGGTTTACGAGACTTTTGTCACACCCAAGAAACGATGCAGCACGACTTGAAAACGGCTTTAAAAAGCACCTGCGATTGCGTTTGCCAATGGAACTCGCTTCAAAATTTCACCAGGGAATATGCGCTCAAATATGCTGCCGAACATCTCCATGAGCACCGCGATAAAGAGATGATGTGGCAGTTTCTGGCCAGCGAAGCTTTACACCAAGCTCAAATAGCCGAGCTATTTCAGTATCAGTTGGCAATTGATTCAATCAATCAAGGGATCGCCTTGTTTGCCGCGGATCAAGAAAACATTTCAGCTCAGGATGCTTCCAGGCTGAGCTTCTTGGTGCTGAAAAGTTGTTCGATCCGACAAACCTCTCAGCACGATATATCGACCGTGTGGGAATGGGCAAAAGAAGGGAGAATCGAAGATGCCTTGAGCCGACTCGCCCCCATGAACGAAAAGGATTACTTCAAGGCAATTGTCTATTTGTTGTGGCTCCAATCGGTTCAGTTTGATGAATTGCAACAGGCTTCCTCTGCAACCTCAGATTCGACCCAGGTGCGTTTTATTGAAAATTTGGAACTCATCATGACGGCTTCGCGTGAAAAGCTTTCCAATCGGTTCAGTGCTGTGAATTGGAGTCGATTTTTGGAGTCAAAATTTATGGCTTGGTGGGCTTTTAAAATTGTGGCTCTACCTAACATTGATGTGAATTTTTTCTTACGGTTTACGACCATCTCTTCATTACAAATTTTAGTGCTGCAATGGCTTCGCTGGCTTGCCGATAGCAAAGACCCACATGTGATTCAATCCAGCTTGGAAAACTGTCTTTTGTTGTTACAGGAGGTAGAAATCACTCCAGAAATTACAAAATCCATGGTGGATCAACTCGACCAGGTGAATGATAACAACGCGAAAAAAAATTTCCTCCAACAACTGAAAACGAAATTACCTTCCATCCGGCCTCTCGAAAAACGCCAGCAAATCAAATTCGATCTCTTTTTCAAAGACCTAGTTTTGGCGGTCAACACAAGAAATATTGAAGCAATAGTTGAATTTCTTGATGAAGCGGAAGCCATCGAAGATATGGAGCAAAAAAGTAAGTATTTGTATTACTTCATTTTTGGATCGGTCCATTCGAAGATTTTTGAAGAATTTGAAGAACTATTTTTAAGAAGTGTCGCAATTGCCGAGGCAGTAAAAGATGATTCTCAACGAGATGAAATCTTATTTAAAACCGTAGGGGCTTTGGCCCAGATGGCACAAACTTACAATCACAGTGGACTATTCGAACAAAGTTTTAAAGCGACTCGTAAGATTCAAAAAGGCTACTTTTTATCGAGATCTCTAGGTTTGATTGTCGATGCAGTGGTGAACACAAGCCCTTCGTTAATGAATATCCACCTCCTGGAAAAAATGCTGGAAGTCATTCATCGGACTTCCGGGACTTGGCAGAAGGCGGAAGCAATATATGCTCTCACGCCTCTTATTAAAAAGAATCAGGAAGGAGACATTTACAACGTCTTGATAGAAAAGGTGCTTTTTGAAGCCAGAGCATTGCCGGTGGAGCATCTAAAAGTCGGTCTTTTATTTGGAATTTTGGATGTCTTTATTGAGATAGAAGCGCGAGAAACTATGGAAGAGTTGTGCCGAGAATTGTTACCCCAAACCCGTACCCTAGAAAACCTGGTATTTCGAACCTGCCAGTTGGCTTTCTTAGGCCGTCTTATGTTTCGATTGGAATTTTCGGAAGAGGCCCAAGAAATCTATCAAGAAGTCGAACAACTATTTAAAAAGATCGATTTTGCCAATGTAAAGTCCGCAGAACTGTCGATTCAAACGCAAAAGATGGATGGAAATACAGGGAAATTGATCGAAGTACTGAGTGAGTTAGATCCGGAAGCCGAGAAAGGGACGTTTCACTTGATAGATCAACAGTCCGAGGTCGATTCACTCCAATTTTTGATCCAACACCTGCTTTTACTACGGCAAGACCAGCACAGGTTAGAATTTGGGATGGATCTCTTTGTTTCTTTGCAAAAGATCCCCAATGAAAAAGGACGGCTTGATTCGATGATAACGTTCCTTGAGTTGATTTCGAATCAAGAAAAAACGGAGGCCTATTATCGATTTTTAAACGAGCTGCTGGAATTTGTAAGCTGTCTAAAATTCAGTATAGAAAACGAAATACTTCGATTCATGGTCGCGGTGCTATTTTTTGAAGCCGACCAACGCGATACAGCGCATTCTTTCTTCAAACAAATGCTCCTTCGTTTTTATGACAACAACGAAGATGATGTGGGCAATATCCTTTTGGGCATGCTGAGCTTTTTTTCAGAGGGCACGCATACGAAAGTTGTCATGCCGTTTGTGTTAGACATCATGCAGTTCATCGAGACAATGGATTCTTATTGGATCAAGCCAACTTTAGTGATCGAGGCTTCAAAGCTGTTTCTAAAATGCGAGGATCTCTCCGTTCAAGAGGATTTCCTTCAAGCATGCGTCGATGTGGTTGAGACTATTGAGGATGAAGCAGAACACATTAAAACCGTGGCAACCGTCATGAATCAGTTGGAAGGGAGCAGCGTTGAATTCTGGGAAAATGAATTTTTCAAACTGGGATTATCTTCAGTGATAAAAAAGGCAGAAGATTATGATGTGGGTATTTTCTTGATTCAGTTTTTAGAGCAACTGAATGGGAAGCTCCAACTGAAATACACCACTCAATATATAAGCCAATTGATTGATCTGTTTGTACCTTTGTCGGATGAAGACAAAACAGATGGCCTCACAGAGCTGATATTTTTAATGGGGAAATTCAGAGATTTGGTTTGGGAGCATGAAGAAATTCAAGAAATGGTGGAAGCGATTCAAGGCATCGGTCCTGTCAATTTACGCATGAAGGCATTGTCTGCATTTCATACCGTTTTGACGAATTCGGAATATTCGGAATATTCGCTGAGATTGATTGGAGAGGTCCCCTTTCATCATGATTTGGATGAAGTGTTTGATTCAAGTGACCAATTGTTTCGTTTTTTACTCACCGGTTCAACGGGGCTTCATCATGCCAATCAAACCGATCTTTTTCATAAATTCATTTCCGCTGGTTTGGAAATGTTAACGAGCAATCGATTTCTTCGAAAAGATGGCTTCATACCTTATAGCGTTCTGGAATACTTGCGAAATGTCGAATTTGATATGAATTTCCAGATTTGGATCGAAAACGTGTTGGCGTATGTCCCGGACCGAGCTTCTGATTTTGACAAAGCTGAAATCCTGATTGAGGCGCTGAATACTATCAAAGACCGAAGTGAAAAAGTGGATAGCGAAGAACTGGTTTCGCAGGTTTTTCAATCAGCTAGCTCGCTCCAAGATGCCGATGAGTTTTTGAAAGTACTGAGGGCCATCTTGGATTTTTATAAGTCGTCGGATAAACCGAATCACTTGATAGCTTTTATCAAGCACTCGGTTAAAAACTGGAAAGAACAATTCGAAGAACCAAAGCACGTCATTTCAATTTTAGAAGAATGCTTGGATTTTTGGATCGAACTAGAAAATCCGAAGAAAGCATTTAAGTTGATTAAAAGTATTGGAAACTATTCGAATCGTGTCGATTTCAAATTAAAAATCAAAGGCGTTTCAATCGTTGTCGCAGGTCTGTTTCGTTTGGAAGAGTATGGAAAAGCTTATGATATCTTGGAGGACCTATGGGAAGAAATCATTGAAGGCGATTCCGAAGAACAGGTCCGCAAGTTACAAACATTTTGCGAAGAGTTTACAAGAAAAGGGATGGAGGTGTTTGGGTTGGACTATTTTCCACTCATAGCGAATAAGATCAAAGAGTTTCAGGAGGAAGATCTGCAAAGTCAATTACGATTTGCACGAACTGAAGAGCAAATGGTGAGAAAGATTCGCGAGATACATAAAAACATCGATAACTTAACCGAGACACTTTTGAAAACAATCGTGACAATCACAGACAGGGAAGTGGCTTCAGACTTTATCGAAATTTTCGGAAATTCCCTGTTCCTATTGGAGTCTCCAGAAAAAGTGGTGACGATTAGTTCAGAGATATTGCCCGCCTTTCATAAAATGGAAGGAAGCGAAATGATCGGCCCCCTCCTCGAAATTGTAGATAATTGTTTGGACAATATCGAAAATGATTATGACAAAACCAGTGCATTGGAAAAGATTACAATTGCCTTATACAAGATCGATTATTTGGATCTGAGCAAAAGGAAATTTGTAGCGATGTTAAATCAACCGTTGCATATCCAAAGTATCCAGTTCAGTGAAGATCATTCAATTCACAGTATGGCGGAATTCATCCCCAAGTACATTTTGGAAAACCTGAAAGGTTCCATGATTCAAGATGAACATATCATCGAACAACTCCAGGCATGCCATGCACGTTATGTTTCGATCATCGAAAACTTTTCTGATCCCCTCTATGAATCGGAAAACATCGAGGTAATTATTAACATGCTGGAAGCAGCTCAAAACGGGAAGTTTGATTCCATGAGTCACGCCTTATTTTTCGCTTATGTTTTACTCTATGAGAAAGCAGAAGGGATTGAGGAATTGGTTGAATTGGCGTTGGAGGTGACTTCGTATAATCCTGATGTTTCCCAGCAGATACGTGCTCTTGAATTAGGGGCAAATTTGATCGTAGGTTCTCCTGTCACTCATCTTCTCCTAAACTGGTTTATCAAAAACATTTCCTCACTCCCGGCTCAAACCCGCAAGAGTTTGCTGGGCAGTGTGATGAATGAGGCTCCGTATACAAATCACCCCACCAACTTAAAATCTTTATTGACCATCGCTCCGTATTTGGAAGCGGATCCCATCATTTGTTATAGCTGGGTGTTTGGAATGCTCACCAGCTTTGCCTACAATGACCAAATGGATCATTTCAAATCCGGTATCCGCGCCTGCCCTTCTTTAGGAATCGACGATCTGCTGATTTGAGGTTTTTAAGAAGTCGTATTTGGACTCTTTCCATCTTTGGCAAGCATGGATATAAACTATCCGGTGCACGCCATCGAGAAACTCCCTACACATCCATTTTCATCAACCCCAACCAGGAGGTCCCATGGAGGACATACAACAGTATTTCGAACAAATGCAGGAAGATCGAAAAGCCAAGGCCCTTGTCGTACACGATCTGGTATTGGCTCTATATCCCGAATGCACCGTCAGCATGAAATACAAGATGCCGACTTATGAATCCACGGAAGGTTGGTTTTCGATTGGCAACCAGAAGAATTATTGGTCGGTATACACGTGCAGCATGGATAAGATCGACGGGTATTTGAGCCGCAATCCTGACACCAAACATGGCAAAGGTTGCCTTAATTTTCGGAAGCGCGACGAAGTGGACCTCGAAGGCATGAAACAGGTCATCCAGCACGCAATGGATGGAAAATAAGATTCAAGCAAAGGAACGATATGGAATTTCAATTTTCTTCCATCAAAAATTCAATTTCCACCAAGTTGTTTCGGCTCGTATTTTTCCTCTACTTTCTCATCACCGTGATTCTGACTGCCATTCAGATGATGGCTGAGTATAACCACGTGAAAGACGAGATCTTGCAGGAAATACACCTCGTGAAAAACGCAGTGGCCGCGGATTTTGCCGCAAGCTTGTGGAATTACGAGCAACAAAAACTGGAAGACGCCTTGAGAGGTTTGGCGGATCTGCCCATGGTTTTGGGAGTGCGGGTGATGGATGACGACGGGATGTTGTTCGGAGCACGAGGAACCGTTCGGATGCCAGACAATGACGTGGTGATGGCAGAATCTTATAAACAATGGACTGTTTTGGATGAAGAAAATTTCCCCGACCTCATTGAGTATGAATTCGAGCTGACCTATAAAATTTATGCTAAAGAAGATACCGGTAATTTGCCTGCCAACAAGTATCCGGAAACGATGGGGACACTGATCTTTTATTCGAGTCATGGGATCGTCTTTGATCGGGTGAAATACGGATTTCAATTGATCTTGATCAACTCACTGATCAAAACACTCGCCTTGTGGGCTATTTTTTTGTGGCTTGCTCGAATTGTACTAGGGCATCCCTTAGAGCAGTTCATCGCAGCGATTCGCGAGATCGATTTGGGGAATCTCCAACTGATGAAGGTGCACCGTATCACGAAAGGCACCGACGAATTGACGATTTTCGAAGACACTTTCAACCTGATGATTTCTAAGTTGATTGATGCTCGCGAAGACCTAAAGGACTCGGCCAAAAAATTGGAAGAGCAAAATCAGAAACTCCATCAAATGGATCAACTGAAAGACGATTTTCTAGCCCGAACCTCGCATGAATTGAGAACGCCACTGCATGGGATGGTAGGTATTGCCCAATCGGTTCTGGAAGACCCGCAGCATTCTCTCACGAATACCATCATGCGCGACTTGGATCTGATTGTGGCGGGTGGTAAGCGGTTGGAGCATCTCGTGACCAACATCCTAGATTTTGCAAAGCTGAGGCATGAGTCTGTCCGCTTGAACCGGAAAGCTGTGGATGTTCGGCAAATCGTTGCGGTGGTTCTTCATTTATCTCAGACTTTTTTGGGAGGGCGAAACATCAAACTGAAAAACGAGATCCCCATTGGTTTTCCTCGTGCTGACGCGGACGAGGACCGATTGTTGCAGATTTTTCACAATCTGATTGGCAACGCAATTAAGTTCACCAATACCGGGGAAGTGAAAGTGTATGGGGCTGTCAAAGCGGGGCATTTGGAGATTGAAGTTTCGGATACGGGAATCGGCATTCCCGAAGAACAATTAGAAACGATTTTTAGTTCCTTTGAACAAGTAAAACATTCGACTTTGAGACATTTTGAAGGCGTGGGATTGGGGCTGACGATCACTCGTCGCTTAATTGAAGAGCATGGTGGTAAAGTGCACGTGCGCAGCTTGCTGGGAGTGGGCAGTATCTTCACAATCACACTGCCAATGGCTCCCAAAACAGTGGCGGTCCGGGAACAAAAATCCGCGCTGAATGAAAGGTTGAGACCTCTCACAAATTCTCTCCAGGAAACGGATTCAAAACAAGATACCAAGCCAGAAACGCTCGGCTCTCAATCAGAGATTGGTCGGCTCCGCATTTTGGCGGTGGATGACGATCCCACGAACCTGCGAGTCATAGCCAATTTTTTACGCATCCAACACTACCAAGCGACCTGCGTCCTGAGTGGTCCTGAAGCTATGGACTGGGTCGCCACTCACGGACAACCCGATTTGGTGCTTCTTGATGTGATGATGCCCCATATGAACGGATTCGATGTATGCCGGAAATTGCGCGAGGCCTGTCCGATCAGCGATTTACCGATCATTTTTCTCACGGCCTCTCACCGGAGAAGTGATTTGGAAACGGGGTTTGCTACAGGGGCTAATGACTTCCTCACCAAACCGTTTGACAAACAGGAGCTACTCGCCAGGATTCATGCCCATTTGAAAGTACTTGTTGCCCGGTATCAACTGATTTCGTTGCGAGACTATGCAAACCAAATTGCTTCGTTTCGCGACCATGGACAGATGTTTCAGCTGGCATTGGAAAAAATGAAACAGATTCGCACTGCCAGCGAAATTGTGTTGTTTCGAGAAAATACTTTGTACCAACCAGTGTCCCCGCCTTATCAGTTTCTCGAACAACGCCCCAACATGCTGTTTATCGATGAACTCGACCTCCCTTTGGGGGAAGTACACATCATGAACTTTTTGAAGCCTGACAGCTCGTTGCTCCAATTCTATCAAAAATACACCACCTCTTCTGAATTGGATGGAGGGCATATGGCGTTTTTGCAACCTTCTGCATCCCATGAGTACCTCATCTGTTTATTTCGCGAAAAGCACTGGGAACCTTTCACCGAATTGGAACGACAATACTTGCTCAGCATGCTCAATCAAGTGCGCCATGTGGAAAAAAATATCCAAACGATGCTCAGCGATCAATTGGTTCGCGTGCTACCTGAAGTACAACCCCACCTATCGCGAATCACCCATATTTCTTCTGAAAATCCGTATTGCTTTGTCTATTTTGAAAATGAGGAAGAACCGAAGTTGGTTCGAATCTCTCTCTCGAATCTAAATCTATATTTTGATGACGAACAGTTATTGAAAGTCCATAAATCGCACTTGATCAATCCAAAGAAAGTTTTACGAATCGAGAAAAGCATCACGGAATATCGAAACTATCATTATCAAGTGGTTGTCGGAACGCTTCGTAAAAACTTTTCTCTTCGTGTTGGGCCGAGCTTCTTACCACGATTGATAGAGCAGTACCCACATTTCTTCAAAGACCCGTTAGAATGACGTATTGATATTATTTGATTTCCTACTAGTCCCGCCCGAACAGATACGGTATTCTTTAAGGAAGTCCTTGATATCAATCTAACATTTTCCTTTAATCAAACATTTTCCTTTAATCTAATAATTCCATCCATCGAGAGGTGCCTCATGACAGGATTAGAATGGTTAATGCGCAAAGAAATGATGTGGTTGACTGATCACAATTGGATCGAGGAATTGGGAAGCAAGCTTTCTGGTTTTACTGCCTCCTACGGTGTCCATGTTTCAAAGCAGGTTGTGATCGAGCCTGCGTCTCAGGAGGAGCCAACAATCCAGGCTTCAGAAAGAAAGTCCCAGCGAGCACGTTCGCGTCGAATCCGCCGGGAGTTGTTGGCTGTGAAATGAGGGAATCGAGAGAGGGGTTCCTATTTTTTTGAGGGAATCGGTACAAACGAGATGTTGCTGCATCGGCGTTTGCCATCCAGGTAAAGGAGTCCTTCTTTGTAGGTGCGCGGAAGCACCGGAGGCAAACGAACCGGTAGGTCTTGTAAGGTGAGAGCTTGAAACACAAAATAAGCCGTGTTGGTGAGCTGTTGTCGATGGCCAATGGGTTCCACCACTTTGACCTCCATTCGAACTACCATTAAGGATTCCACGGTATAGACCACCTGACCTTCAATTTTCACGACCGAACCAATATCGACCGGATCGTCAAATGTCATGTGGTCCATACTCACAAATAAAATACTCGATTCGCTGGTCAAATAAGCAATATTCCATGCCAATTCAAAAACCATCCGCATCACAAACCCTCCAAATACTTTCCCCCGACGGTTCTGATCTTGAGGCTGCATGAGGTTCGTGGCTTCGCGCAGGGTCTGGCTCATTTCGATGCCTTGAATTTCTTTCGCTTCGATTTTTTGAAACAAGAAATGCATTTCTGCGGATTCTTCGTCATTGGGGTGTCGATTTTCGAAACTATCTTTGTATTCCGAAAGCATGGCCTGCTTTCGCTCTTTGGCTTGCTCGGCCCGTTGTTTTTCTTCTGGGGTTTCAGTAATCAACCCAGGAATGGGAACAGGGCGTCCATCCTTTGTTGCGACCAATACAAAATAAGATTCCAGCACCAACGTTTCTTCTTCACCGTGAACTTGATATAAATTCACCTCCACTTCCATCGAGGTTCGCCCGACATAATTGGCTCTCCCCAACACCTTGATATCATCGTTTGGACTCATGAACGCTAACAAATCGATTTTGTCACAGGCCGCGGTGAATACTGTCAAATCGCGAGCCAGTCCATCCGTGTGCAGGTAAGCCACATCGGCTGCTGTTTTATCGAGAATTTCCAGAACCTTGCCCATCCGCAAACGTCCGAAACAACTTTCAAAGGCTTTGCGTAAGGCCGCATCACTGCCAAACGCATACATTTTGCTGATCTGGGAGTCTTCAACTCGTTTTGGTGAAAAATCCATTGGGGTCTCCTCACTAAAGGGTGTGCATTCGAGATAAGAATCTCGGCCTAACATTGCGGTTTTTGAAATGCAAGTGCCAAGGATTCGATTTTTTGATACGAAATACACGAACCCATATCCGTAACATCAAAAGCCGGTTGGATTGATTTGATATCTTCCGATAAACTCCATCGAGTTTCCCGATGATTCCAAACAAATTCATAATCGTTTTGCTGGTCGGACTTCTCACGCAGGCAACGTCTATCCCTCTTCAAGCGCAATATCAGGTCCAACTCTGTGAAGATCCGTGGCCTCCTTACACCAGCGGGAAGTCAGGCTATCTTGCTGAGGGCGGAATCGCGGTGAAGATGATGCAGCGAGTTTTTGAGCGAGCCGGTGCGATCATAGGGCAACCAATCGACTTGGAATTGCTATTGCTGCCCTGGAAGCGGTGTTTGAAAGATGTGGATCGAGGGAGGCTGGACGGGGTGATGTTTGCATTGAAATACGATAACAGACGGCTGTTTCTAAGGTATTCCGATGCGTTGGTGCTTCATCGAGTGGCGATGTTTTATAACAAAAAAAAGTTCCCTGACGGAGTTTCGTGGGAAACGTACGAAGACCTCAAAAATTTTCGTATCGGTTTGCTCACTGGATCTGGTGGTGATCAAGAATTTGATACCGCCGTCAAAAAAGGCATCATTAAAACGGACTACAGCCCCGACGTTTCTAAAAACTTTACCAAACTACTCGATGACCGCGTGGATTTATTGGTTTGCAATGAGTTGGTAGCAGCTCAGGTGATACAAAAGTTGGGTTGGGAAGGAAAATTTGCTACGACTCCTAAGCCTTTTAGAGAAGAATCTTATTACATGGCTTTGGGTGAAAAATCGCCGGCTCTTCCGTTAATGCCCTACATCAATCAAGCCATCGCCGAAATGAAAGCTTCCGGAGAAATGCAAGCGATTCTCTTGGAAAATTATTGATCATTTGTCTTGAAGCAAACGAGAATGTGATTTTATAAATGACCAAATGTTCAGTCATTAAAAAATGAGACACCGATGCCGAAAATTGTGGATAAGGAAGCAAAAAAACAAGAAATCCTCCAAGCCGCACTGCGCGTGTTTGCCGAAAAAGGGGTGGATGCCACTAAGATCCATGAGATTGCAGAAGCCGCTGGCATCGCCAAGGGAACCATTTATTTGTATTTCAACAATAAGGAAGAGATCTTTCAAAGCATCCTAAAACTCCACTCTTCAATGATGGAGTCCAATATCACCAGCCTCCTTTCTGAATCGAACGATCCGGAAGAACAATTGAAACAATTGATTTTGAGGTCTGTTGAAGATGCCAAACACAGCCATCCCGAAATCATTCTAGATGTCTGGTCTACCATGATTCGAAATCCCCAACAGCTCGGTCTGGGGAAAGAACTGCATCATTTTCAAGAGATCATCAGCCAATTGCTCAACGATGGCATTCAACAAGGTGTGTTTCGTGAAATGGACACCATGGCGGTGGCGATGGGAATTTTATCGATGCTCCACGGATTCAATCTTCTGGAAATGGCAGCGCAAGACCAGTTTCCGGTTGCAACGGTCTCAGAAACAATGATCGACGTTTTGTTGTCGGGGCTTAAAGCCTCTTCCACTTCATAATGTAAATTTTTTTTGAATTTTTAATGACTGAAAATTCAGTCATTAAAAAAGGAGCCACTCATGAATCCCAATATGCATCACTTCAGCCAGTTGTTTTCTCAGGTTCCTCGTATGGTTCGTGCCCATCGTTTCATCGTTTATGCAATCTTTATATTGATCACAGGATTACTCGCTTTAGGCATTGGACGTATGAAAGTCGATATGACAATGGATTCTTTTTTCCAACCCGACGAACCGATCAAACAAGCTTACGACCAATTTCGTTTCGTCTTTGGTAGCGATGAAAAAGTGTACCTAGTTTACGAGGCCAAAGATGGAGACGTATTTTCGGATGTTTCCCTTCAAGCGGTTCAGGGAATACAGGAAGAATTGCAGCAAATCATTTGGCGACAAAGCTCAAACAAAAATACACCACTGCACCACATGATTGAGGTCACCACCTTGATCAACGCCGACTATTTAGAAACCAGTGAGGAATCTTTAATTTCTCGTAGTTTTATTGGAACACGGCTTCCCACCACCGAAGAAGAACGGGAACAGTTGCGCCGAGAAGCCATTGCTCACCCTGAATATCCAGGTTTGTATTTTTCGGAAGATTTTAAATATGGCGGAATTTTGATCGAAACCGATTTCAATACCGAACTTGTCGAAAACTTAACTCGAATGGAGGAGGCATCTAGTCATGAGGGAGTAACCAGTGACGAGGAAGAATCCTATAAAGAGGAAGAAACCAAATATAAAGAAGAAACCAAATATAGGGAAGCACTCAAGCATGAAGAAGAAATCCTACAAGACGAGGATTGGATTGACATGGAAACTCCTTCAACCGTCGTAAAAAAAAGTGAGATTGCCCCACACAACATTGAATTCAAAACAACCGAGATGAAGGACTATTATCTATTTATGGAAGCGCTCTACCAAATTATCAATCAGGAATCATATGTCGAAGCGCTCAACTTCTATCCAGCGGGAAATCCTGTGATGATGGGATTTGCCTTCCAAACGATGGCTCAGGAAGCAGGGATGTTGATGCTTGGGATGATGCTTTTTATCGGAGTTGCGCTGTGGTTTTTATTTCGCTCATTCAGCGCCGTGGTGTGGTGCGTTGTGATCGTGGCTTTGTCGCTAATTTGGGTAATGGGATTGGTCGGTTGGAGTGGGATCCCTATGAGCCAGCTACTAGAAATTATTGTTTTTTTAGTGTTGGCAATCGGGATTGCCGACGTCGTGCATATTCTTTCTGGATACGTTTTTTTCAAGAGACAAGGGAAATCTCACGAAGCGTCACTAAGCGCCGTCTATCAAAAATCGGGGATGGCGTGTTTGTTAACCAGTGTAACCACGGCAACTGGTTTGATGGTTTTATTTTGGGTGCCTATTGTCCCTGTTCAAAACTTTGGCGTGTTTGCTGCTTTCGGCATTCTCTTTGCCTTTGTTCTCACCTTGTTCTTGCTGCCTTTGTTGTTGGACCTGTGGAACCCCTCGCCTAAAAAACAGACTCCATCTGCCGATCAAAAATTCGCAACGCTGCCTTCAGTCACGCCTTTGCTTTCAGTAACGCTTTTGCTTGCAGCGCGATTGGATTCGACAACCACCTCTTTACAAAAATGGCTTTGCAAGTTGGAACAGCTCGGCGCGAAATCCCCCAAAGGCATCCTTACGATATTTGTGCTGTCAGCGATATTTTTTGGGATCGGAGCGTTCCAAATTCGAGTGGATACCAATTGGGTAGAAAGCATTCGTGAATCGGCCCCCATCCGCACTGCTTATAACGTGGTGGATCGATTTATGGGGGGAACGGGAAACATCGAGATATTGATCGACTCGGGGCAATCGGAAGGGATGAAGGATCCACGCATGCTCAATGCGATTGAAGAGCTGCAACGCAATCTCGAAACGAATTTTGGTCAACAAATCCTCAAAACTTATTCTCTTGTCAATGTCACGAAAGAGTCCTTCAGAGCATTAAACGCGGGCAAAGCAGAAATGTATTTGATTCCTCAAGATTCAAAGGTGCTCATACAAACCTTATTTTTGTTCAACAACGCAGATCCTGTGGAACGGCGTCAATTGGTTTCGGACGACTATCGAGTGGGGCGGCTTGGAATCAGTACGATCAACTTGGGTTCGCAAGAAAGTGGTGAATTGGTCCACGCCATTGAAGCGGAAATCCAAAAACGATTTGATGATATTAAAATATTTTACCCGGACTTGAAGGTTGAAGTGACAGGACAAATTCCTCTAATGAATCAACTTTCCGATTATATTAGCTGGTCTCAGATCAAGAGTTTTGGACTCACATTGACCATCATCTCCTTACTTTTTTTTGTAGTCCTCGGTTCGATTAAACTGGGAATCATTGCCATTCTTCCGAACCTCTTTCCAATGATCGTTGTCTTCGGAACAATCGGATATTTAGATGTCCCATTGGAGATGCATCTCATGCTGGTGGTTCCTATTGCCATTGGTATTGCGGTAGATGACACGATTCATTTCTTGACCCACTATCGCTTGGAAATGAGCGAGCATGGCAATATGGAACAAGCGATTCAGAAGACGAGTAACGAAGTCGGCCAAGCGATCATATTTACCTCTGTGATTTTATCACTGGGGTTTCTCATTTTTCTTGGTTCGTCCAATACAGGTTTCATTCATTTCGGTCTGTTGAGTGCTCTTGCGATGGTAACCGCATTGCTGGCAGACTTGTTTTTACTTCCTGCCTTGATTCGTCTTTCTTCATTACTTCGTTAGACTGGGGACCCATTGGTGGAATGCGCTCTTGACAAAGCCCCTAAATCCATGCACGAAAAAGATTCTAACTGCTGATACTTGTCGAGCCACTCCAACGAAAGGACAAAGCCATGTCTAGGATTTTGATTCGATGTTTAACCAGTCTTTTGCTCATTGGAACTGCGTCCATAGTATACGCTCAAAGTATAAAGTTTTACTCTCCTAACCTGCCACCTTGGGGGTTTGAGGAAAACGGTATTCCCCAAGGCGTGGTTTATGACACCGTGAACGCTATTGCCACAGAGGCGGGGGTGAAGATTCGACACGAAATCCGGCCGCTGAACCGACTCATGCGCCATATGGAACAGGGAGCGATTGATTGTGCCGTCCTTTTAAAAACGCCAGAGGTTGAGGAAAAATATGTTCCGGTGGCACAAGTGGCAAAGCAAATCAAAATAGGCGTGATGACAAAGGCGGATCTGACCGTTGCCTCGCTCAAAGATCTCAAAGGCCGTACTGTGGCTCGTCCACGTGGTGGCGATGCTTTTGACAAAGCATTCGAAGAAAATGGGATCAACCTTTACACTACCTCGCATGACCGGCAGAGCATGTTGCTTCTCAAAGAAGGCACTGTGGATGCCGCATTCGGCTCTTTGACGGCACTCCAGACGAACGCGCGAGCGGTAAAACTCGACACAAGCGACCTGGGCGCTCCTTACATTTTAGGGGCGTTTGATGGATGGATGTGGTGCACTCAAGCATTCGCCAAAAATAACCAATCGGTCCTCGATTCTCTAGGGCAAGCCGCTCAAAAGCTATTAAACAGTGGGCAAATCAAAAAGATCTTGGAACGCTACATCAATCCATAGGAAAGGCCTTGTATCCATCAGCAGGAACCCTTCATTCGTCAGTAACAACCCCGTACGTATTCTGGGAATCGACTCTTTAAACTTAACTTCTTCCTTGCAACTCTAGGCAATCAAAAAAATCCAATTTTTGAGAATTTGCATTTTTTCGCACTATTTTGCAGAATCATTTAGCTTTCGCGGTAATTTTCGCATTTTTTCGCAAAATAAATATTAAACCAATTTGTTTTCTTTTATTCATTAGCGTAACCAACTGAAATCATATGAATTTTATTGTGGCACAAGATTTGCTGAAAATAACTTTGAGCAAAGACTGCTCAGTTTTTAATAAGTGAATGCGAAGTGACAAAAGTCCATTCGCAAGCAGGCAAGCCTCCTAATAGAGTACTTCCCTTTGTCGTGGATCGTGGAACAATTGCTGGTTTTTTGATGTGTGGCAAAAAACCGGCTCTCGATAAAGGGGAGGCCTCCCTCCTTATTTGAGTCTCTCTTCGAGAGCATGAATACTAGCTCGACAAACCCCCTGCATCTATGGCAACCAAAATCGGCCCTACTCAGTTATCGTTTTATTCTATTTTACGGAGACTCCATGCCTAGACTATTTGTTGCGATTAGTTTGCCGAATGCGATCAAAGATCAGTTGGTTGGCTTATGCGATTTCAGTTTATTGAATGCCTATTGGACAGATTATGAACACTTTCACCTGACCTTAAGGTTTATTGGGGAGGTTGACGGAAGGGTTTTTGACGATATCCGAGAGGTTCTAGCCACAATTGAATGGCCTACGTTTTCTTTAGTATTGAAAGGCATTGGCCACTTTCCACCGAGAAAGCGGCCCAAGATTTTGTGGGTGGGTGTGGAAAAGAATGATGCTTTGATACAACTGCGTAACAAAATTGAACAAAAAATGATTCGGCTGAACCTGGCACCTGACCGCCGGAAGTTCACTCCCCATATTACCCTAGCTAAATTGCATCAAACTCCTGAAGACGAAATCGGGATGTACATTGCTTACAACAATTTATTTAGAACCGATCCGTTCGAGGTGAGCGATTTTCATCTTTATTCCAGTGTCCTTTCTTCCCAAGGAGCCACTCATCATCAAGAAGCAACTTATGGGTTGAACTAAGAACTCAAAAGAGCTGTGCAATAGACTGCTGGAATCGATCAATTCACAACTCCTGGAACCGCCAACGTGAAACAGGGAATCTCCGCATCAAATTTCGCACCTTCCGAAGATTCCATCTGATATGTACCGTGCATGGTGCCTAAAGGAGAACGCAGATGAGAACCACTCATATACTCGTATTCTTCTCCAGGCAGTAACACAGGCTGTTCCCCCACGACGCCTTCTCCTTTTACTTGATGCGTTTCACCCGTACTGTCTGTAATGATCCAATGGCGACTAATTAATTGTAAAGTTTGGTCCCCTTTGTTCTTTAAATACACTCGATAGGCAAACACGTAATGTTCTTGATCTGGTTCCGAATGTTCCGGAACATAAAACGATTCGACCGATACTTCGAATCCTTGAGTTACGGCTGTTTCCATAGGTAAAAATTCTCCTCAATCGATGGGAATTTGTGGTTTTCAATGCATTCGCAACAGTGGTTGTCGAAAGAAGTCCGCACGCCCAAATCAAAAGTTGCAATGCGTCTTCAATCTTTGGTATGAAACGAAGAACTTCACTCACCCAAACACCCTGAAACCAATCAATAAAGTAGGAGGTAGATTTTGGAAAAGATCAAGGTTGAAAATCCTGTTGTAGAACTGGATGGCGATGAAATGACTCGCATTATTTGGGATAAGATCAAACAAAACCTTATCCTTCCTTATATAGATATTGAGCTCAAATACTTTGATTTGTCGATCCAAAAAAGAGACGAAACCAACGATCAAATTACGTTGGACGCGGCGAAGGCAATTCAGCAATATAACGTTGGGATTAAGTGTGCAACGATTACTCCTGACGAAGATCGGGTAGAAGAATTCAGCCTCAAAAAGATGTGGAAAAGCCCCAACGGCACTATCCGGAACTATTTGGGAGGAACTGTATTTCGTGCCCCCATCATCTGTAAGAACGTCCCTCGCTTGGTAAAAGCTTGGAACAAGCCGATCATCGTAGGACGCCATGCCCATGCAGACCAATACAAATCCACGGACATGATTATCCCAGGCAAAGGTACTTTAAAAATGGTGTTCACTCCAGAAGATGGTGGCGAGCCGCAAGAATGGACGATCAACGAATTCAACGGTCCCGGTGTGGGTTTGGGCATGTACAACTTGGATGAATCCATTCGCAATTTTGCTCGCTCTTGTATGTCCTATGCTTTGGACATGGGGTATCCCCTCTACATGAGCACCAAAAACACAATTTTGAAAACGTACGATGGCCGATTTCGCGATCTTTTTGCAGAAGTTTTTGAACAGGAATATGCGGATCAATTTAAAGAAGCAGGTCTAACTTATGAACATCGATTGATCGATGATATGGTAGCCCAAGTTCTCAAATGGGAAGGGGGTATCATTTGGGCATGTAAAAATTACGATGGGGATGTTCAGTCGGACACCGTTGCTCAAGGATTCGGTTCTTTGGGACTGATGACTTCGGTTTTGGTATGTCCTGACGGCAAAACCATTGAAGCTGAGGCAGCGCACGGCACAGTGACTCGTCACTACCGCCAACATCAACAAGGTAAGGAAACAAGCACTAATCCCATTGCAAGTATTTTTGCATGGACCCGAGGCTTAGCCCATCGTGGCAAGCTGGATGGAAATGACGCGTTGATCAAGTTTGCCAAAACATTGGAAGACGTGTGCGTCAATACTGTCGAAAGTGGGACCATGACAAAAGACCTTGCGGTGGCGATTCAAGGAACAACCAGTCCATCTTCTGACAGTTATGTTACGACTCAACAGTTTTTAGATGCTTTGACTGAAGGCCTTAAAAAAGCCTTGGAATAAGCATTCTCCATCATTCTCAAATGAAAGGAAAAATATGTCGAACACTGTAAAAGTCGCTGTTACCGGAGCCGCCGGAAACATCGGATATGCCCTGCTTTTCCGTATTGCATCAGGAGAGGTTTTTGGGCCTGATACACAGGTCGAACTTCAACTTTTAGAAATCGAGCCTGCATTGCCTGCCCTCGATGGCGTCGTGATGGAACTCGATGACTGTGCTTTTCCAACATTGAAAAGTGTCAGCACTTCCTCAGATCCTAATGTCGCTTTCGACGGTGTCAACTGGGCGCTGTTGGTCGGAGCGGCTCCCCGTAAAGCCGGAATGGAACGAAACGATCTGCTTCGGGTGAACGGCAGTATTTTTGTGGGCCAAGGCAAAGCATTGCAAAATGCTTCGTCTGACGTCCGTATTGCGGTCGTGGGAAATCCTTGCAATACCAATTGCTTGATCGCCATGCACGGTGCACCCGATATCCCCAAAGACCGCTGGTTTGCCATGACGGCTTTAGATGAAAACCGAGCTAAGGCACAATTGAGTGCCAAAGCTGGAGTTCCCAGTCAGTCGGTGACCAACATGACCATTTGGGGTAATCATAGCGCCACGCAATATCCTGATTTTTACAACGCAAAAATCGATGGAAAACCCGTGACCGAAGTGATCCCAGAAACAGACTGGCTTCAGAACGATTTCATCAAAACTGTTCAACAGCGCGGAGCTGCGATCATTAAGGCGAGAGGCGCATCCTCGGCGGCATCAGCAGCCAATGCGGCCTTAGATACGGTGAAGCGCGTGATCACCCCCACTCCCGAAGGCGATTGGTTCAGTTCGGGCATTCCTAGCGATGGAAGTTACGGTGCTACGGAAGGAATCGTGTTTAGTTTTCCATTGCGAAGTGACGGCACCACGTGTGAGATCGTCCATGGTTTGGAATTGAATGAGTTTGGTCAAGAAAAGTTCAAAGCCACGTTGGATGAATTGGAACAAGAAAGGGAAGCCGTCAAAGATCTGTTGAAATGAAGCTTGTTTTTGGATCGGCAGTGCACGCTGCTGATCCTTTGTTTATTAACCAAGAGGAGCATGTATGAAAATTCACGAATATCAGGCAAAACGTATTTTAGCAAAATACGGGGTCACGATTCCTCGGGGAGATACTGCCGATACGTATACTCAAGCAGTGGACATAGCAAAATCGTTGGGCACCGAAGTCAACGTGGTGAAGGCACAAATTCATGCTGGAGGTCGCGGCAAAGGCGGTGGTGTGAAGGTTTGCAAAGGCCTTGAAGAAGTTGAAACGCATGCAAAGGTGATCATTGGCATGCAATTGGTCACCCATCAGACCGGCCCCGAAGGCCAGCGAGTGAAACGCGTCCTGGTGGAAGAAGGAATGGATATTAAAAAAGAACTCTATTGCTCCGTGTTGGTCGACCGGGCCACACAATCTGTAGTGTTTTTGGCGTCTACCGAGGGGGGAATGGATATTGAGGAAGTTGCCGAAAAAACACCTGAAAAAATTATTAAAGTTTTTGTCGATCCTGCGGTTGGTTTTCGCTCCTACCAAGCGATGCAGCTTGCGTATGGACTCCAAGTGGATGCGACCGATCCCAAATTAGTTCGACCAATGGCCAAACTCATGAGTTCGCTGTACAACGCTTTCGTGGGTGAGGATTGTTCATTGGTAGAAATCAATCCATTGATTTTAACCGGAGACGGTCGAGTGATTGCGTTGGATTCCAAAGTGACCTTCGATGACAATGCGCTCTTCCGCCATAAAGAATTGCTCGATTTGCGAGATCTGGATGAAGAGGATCCATTAGAAATTGAAGCCAGCCAAGCCGATCTCAATTACATCAAACTCGACGGCAATATTGGATGCATGGTAAATGGCGCAGGCCTTGCCATGGGGACTATGGATATTATTAAAGCTTACGGGGCAGAACCTGCCAATTTTCTGGACGTTGGGGGAACAGCGACCACGGAACGAGTTGCCAAAGCGTTCCAAATCATCACATCGGATTCCAATGTGAAATGTATTTTGATCAACATCTTTGGTGGGATTGTCCGGTGTGACATTGTGGCCGAAGGGATCGTCGCAGCTTTCAAAGAAGTGGGATTGAATGTTCCCGTTGTGGTTCGGCTTGAAGGAACGAACGCGGAAAAGGCCCAAGAAATTATCGCCAGCTCCGGTTTTGGAGATCAATTGCAAATGGCAGATGGTCTTCGTGAAGCCGCGAAGAAGGCAGTGGCCGTCGTTCAAAGCTGATCACTACAATGAATCATCTCATTCTTCACCCACTCACTATAATTTTATTCAACACACACCACATAGAGGCCCTATGTCAGTTCTAGTTGATAGCAATACCAAGTTATTAGTACAGGGTATCACCGGATCGCAGGGAAGGTTGCATACCAAAGGGTGCAAAGAATACGGCACCAATATCGTCGCTGGCGTGACCCCAGGCAAAGGGGGACAAGAGTGCGAGGGCGTTCCTGTGTTCAATACGGTGAAGGAAGCCGTTGACACTACCGGCGCGAATGCCTCCATGATTTTTGTTCCACCTCCTTTTGCTGCAGATGCAATCATGGAAGCCGCTGACTCCGACATACCGTTGATCGTCGCCATTACCGAAGGAATTCCTGTTTTGGATATGATCCCTGCCGTGAATTACGTCCGAAAAAAAGGATGTCGCCTCATCGGCCCGAATTGTCCAGGAATCATCACTCCAGGTCAGTGCAAAATCGGAATCATGCCTGGCCCCATCCACAAGGTGGGAAATGTAGGATTGGTCTCACGCTCGGGAACGCTCACTTACGAAGCCGTTGCCCAATTGACCAGCGTGGGTTTAGGACAGTCCACCTGTATTGGGATTGGTGGAGACCCGGTCAACGGTACCAATTTTATTGAAGCGTTGGAATTGTTCCAAAACGATTCCGATACCGAAGCCATTGTGTTGATTGGTGAAATTGGTGGCGATGCCGAAGAAAAAGCCGCCCTTTATGCGAAGGAAAATGTGACCAAGCCCATCGTGAGTTTTATCGCTGGACAAACCGCACCTCCCGGACGGCGAATGGGACATGCCGGAGCGATTATCTCAGGTGGCAAAGGAACGGCCGCTGATAAAATGAAGGTTTTGACAGAATGCGGAATCCACGTGGTCACCACGCTCGTAGAGATTGGTGATAAAATGTTGGAAGCCTTAGAGACTCGCTAAAACGCCCCTATCTACCGGACAGCCCTTCTAAACCTGGATTGGCTGTCCCCCTCCTTTTTTCTCGAAAATCCATTTCCTTGATTCCCGAAGCAAGCTGCTGTTTTAGTTGCACTGAACGCAAGAAATCCTAAGTTGGTAGGGAAATCACGGCTCGTTGGCGATCAACGGTCTGGCACCGAGTCAAAGCACCCACGAGCCGGATTGTGGGGTGGTGCCTAATTTTCCAGATACTTTCCTCGGATTTTGAATTCGGCCGCATGAAGGCACATTTTGAAGCACAGCCCATAAAACAGCGTGATGATTGCAATGGCATTGGCAGGGCCAATCGTCTCCGGTTCATTGATCCAATCCAAGTTTTGTAACAAAATGATCCACCCTACGATAGTGCCAAGCCAACCAATGGTCAGAGTCAGATTCCCTGTAATATGCAAGAAGCGGCATGCGTCTTTCACGCGCTCCAGTTCTACCTCCATTTGATCACTGAAAGCCAGCTTCCAACTCAATTGAAATGCGTCTTTGGATGTAGTCGCGATGCCAAAAAATATGGCTGGAGGCAATACGATCACAAACGAAGGAATGTCGATCACGTAAAGCAACGTTGGAAAATTGAAGGTTAAGTCAGAAAAGTCGACAACAAAGGCCAAAACCACCAAAAAGAAAAAAAATACCAAACTCCAAAAAAAAGCCATAAATCCTCCTTTTTCTTGCCACATGAAAACAGCTAAAGTTTTTAATACTTGGACACGATACCACCAGCGGATGGAAGAAATGTTGGCGCCTTCATCAATGCGCCAATGGAATTCTTCCTCCAGATCTCCCATAGCTTCTTCCCGCAAACGGTGGGGCAATGCCATCTGCAATACTTTTTCAAAGAAAGTGGGAACGGTAGCAATCATGTCTGAATTTCTTGGTTCGTATCCGGGTGAAAACGACATCGGTTCTCTCCTTTATGTTCTTAATCGGTGGGCGACAGATCGATGCCTTGCCACATCGATTCCAGATTGTTTTTGGTGTCTTGCAACGCATTGATTCCAGAAGCCGAAACCTTAAAAAAGCGTTTGGCACGACCTCCACGTTGAGGAGTCGGCTCCCCGGTTTTTGACTGCACATAGCCTTTTTTTTCCAATCGTTCCAAGGTGGCATATAAAGCCCCTATCGAAACGTTTCGCTTCACGCGGGTCTCGATTTCCTGACGAATTTTCATTCCGTAGGCATTTTTTCCCAAACGCAATACGGCAAGCAGCACGATGTTTTCAAACTCTCCTAAATAGCTTTCTTTGTTTGCCATTCTAATGCTCCATGAACTTCATTATTTGACGCTTCGTGAACTTCATTTTTGGTGCTCTATGATCTTCATTATTTGATGCTTCGTGAACTTCATTTTTGGTGCTCTATGCTCTTCATTATTTGATGCTTCGTGAACTTCATTTTTTGGTGCTCTATGATCTCCATTTTGGGACGGCGATTTTTAGGTGAATTCCGACTCATTCGAACCTCAAATTGATTCGGTGTGAGCTACCAAAATTCAATTGAAATTTACTCTATAAAATAGAATAAATTAGCAACTGTCAATTGTTTTTTCTATTTTATAGAATAATTCATATCAGCCAACCGCTCCTATAAATCTCATTTACCGGCTGGATCCATCCCTTTGCGGTCCGAATAGTTATAAACTTCGATTTTATCAGGGTAGCGAATCATTTTCTTTTCCAACCGTGGAAAATCCGCAACTTCCACATCCACACGCTCTCCTCCGACTAGATACACCAAGTCTTCCTCAAAAGGATTCTTCATATGATGGGCCACACCTGGCGTAGGAAATCCCATGAAATCCCCTTCGTCCACCTCATGCTCTTTGCCGTCGATTTCTGCGATACCTTTTCCTGAAATAATATAGATCCATTCTTCCTCATTTTGATGGGAATGATAAACGAATGACTCCTTGCCCGAGGGAATCCGGACTAAATTCACACCGGATCGTTTCAGTCCCACAAGACGACTCAAGTACGTTGCATTGACCAACGATTTGGGATTCCAAGGATGCGAGAAGTGACTTTCCTTCTGCGTGATTTCTTGAGCACGAATGAGGTAGTTTGTTTCTGTTGTCATTGGTTTCTCCTTGATTTCATGTAAACGTTTCTTAGATAAATTGACGTTGGATACCCACATCACCGGATAGTAAATACTATCGAGAAGTTTTTCGGCAATTGACATTTTAAAACGACCGAGGATTGAAAATGTTTTATAAAACCCGACAAACCGTTTTGTTTCTTCAAACCTTGCTGTTCTTGGGACTCGTGTTGATGAGCGCCTCCTGCGTGGTTGATCGTTTGGGCGGTGCGTTTCAATACGATCCCGAAACTATAAATCAGGGATTGAGCGCTGAGGCCCAAAAATTGATCCAAGATGCTTTTGTGGGAATTGATCCCGATAACCTTCGGGACTTCCACACTCATGTTTTGGGGTTAGGAACAAAAAACACAGGGGCCTACGTGAATCCGAAGATGCGGCGCTGGTGGTCGTTGCGATCTTATGCTCGGTTTCAGGTGTACGCCAGCGCGTCAGGGGTTCAAAATCTTGATAATGCGGACGAAGAGTACATGCAACGCTTGGTGCGATTGATTCGTGCGATCCCGAATCATGGAAAATACCATCTGTTGGCTTTTGATCAGTTCCACACGCTCGACGGCACTCCCGATCCGACCCAAACGACATTTTATATTCCAAACGACTACATTTTCCGATTGGCTGAAACTTACCCCAATCTATTCATTCCGACTATTTCGGTCCATCCTTACCGGTCTGATGCCTTAGAAGAACTAGAAAGGTGGGCCAAACGAGGGGCCAAATACGTCAAGTGGCTCCCCAATGCAATGGGCATTGATCCTTCTCATGAAAAAACACACGCGTTTTACGACATGATGCGGAAATACGACATGGTTTTATTGAGTCACACGGGTGAAGAACAAGCGGTGGATGCGGAAGAACATCAACACTATGGAAATCCGTTGAGGCTTCGTACTCCCCTGGAACGAGGTGTGAAAGTCATTATGGCTCACTGTGCTAGCCGAGGAACCGATATCGACTTAGATGATCCACAGAAAAAGGAAGTTCGTAGTTTTGATTTGGCGATAAGACTAATGGAAGAGTCAGCTTATGAAGAGCAATTGTTTTGCGAGATCTCCGTGCTCATTCAATTCAACCGATTTGACCCCTACTTGAGCGAACTGTTGAAACGGCAGGATTTGCATTCCCGATTGATCAACGGCAGCGATTACCCGCTTCCCGCCGTCAATGTCATTATTCATTTGGGAAAACTAGTTAACGCGGGTTTGATCACTCCCCAACAGGAAACCAGATTAAAAGAAATCTATCAATACAACCCGCTGCTGTTCGATTTTGTTGTCAAGCGCACGGTGAGACTCCCAGGCACAAGTGTTCAATTCCCTGCCTCCGTTTTTATGAAGCCTGATTCGTTACCCTAGTCTCTCAATTCCTAAATTCCTCCTTGTTACCTTCGCTGTTGAAGCAATCTAAATTCCTTTCCCTCAGCCTCGCTGAGGGGTAACTTCAGGATAAACGATTGGATTGTCCGGGATACGGCGAGGTAAAACTGTTTCATGACAGAGCAAGCACTTCCCCGCTTCCAATCAAACACATCGATAACAGGTTGTTGGCGAACCGGGGAAGTCAATCTTTTGTGACAGAACCCATCTTGGAGGATTTCATGACAGAGCAAACAATTCCCCATCCCCAATCAAATACGCCTGCAAACAGCGGGCGAAGGGAAGTTCCGACTTCTAAGCGTACCTGGCAAATTGCAGGTATCGTTATGACAGCCAGCTTGGTTTGGTTGGCAACCACCGCATACCTGCCTTCTCAAATGGCTGGCACTGCTGCACTCACCGTCTTTTGCATCGGATTATGGGCGACGGCTGCTGTTCCCGAATACTTGCCTGCGCTGTTGTTTTTCTTGATTGCAGTTGTTTTTGAGATTGCACCGGCTCAAACTGCCTTTTCCGGATTCCATTCATCAACCTTTTGGCTTCTATTCAGCGGGCTGGTATTAGGCGCATCCATAAGCCATACAGGACTGGGGCAACGTGCCGCCGTGCTCCTGTCGCAAATGCTCGGCACTCGCTATTCTAGCGCCATTTTCGGAATCGTTGTATTTAGCTTGGCGCTTGCTTTTGTGATGCCTTCTTCAATGGGGCGCATCATTCTCTTGGTTCCAATCGTCATAGCCCTCGCCGACCATATGGGATACGCTTCCGGATCCAATGGCCGGATCGGTATGCTGATGGCGGCGGCCTTCGGCACTTGCTTGCCAGCCTTTGCTATCCTGCCTTCCAATGGTCCCAACATGATTCTGGCTGGGATGGCGGAAAACTTATACGATTACCAACTGGCTTATTGGGACTATTTGTTACTGCACTTTCCCGTGCTCGGTGTCGTCAAATCCGCGATTTTGATTGTACTGATCCTGTGGATGTTCCCCGATCATGACCCTGCCTACGAAACTAGGTCTCGGCATGATGTTACTCCGATGACTGCCGAAGAACGACGTTTAACAATGGTGTTGGGGCTATGCCTTGCTCTTTGGTTCACGGATCGCATTCATCAAATTTCACCGGGATGGATCGGGTTGGCTGCGGCAATCTATTGTCTATGGCCGCATTCAAAGTTGACCTCAAAAAAATGCCTCAACGAAGATATCAAGTACGGTCCACTGTTTTTTGTTGCTGGCATCATGGGACTGGGGGCGGTGATCTCGACAACAGGATTGGGTGAAGTGGTCGTGCAAAATCTGAGTGAGTATGCGGACTTTTCAGTCGACCGGCCGTTTTGGAACCTTGCTGTGCTGACAGCTATTTCGACCCTGGTCGCAATTGTTACCAGCCTACCCGGCGTGCCAGCTATCATGACCCCCATTGCAGGAGATCTAATCAGCATCACGGGTTTGCCGCTAGCCACGGTGTTGATGACCCAAGTATTAGCATTTTCAAATGTCTTTTTGCCTTATCAAGCCCCTCCATTGGTCACTGCGATGCAGCTTGGTCAGCTTTCAACAGGTGTGATGACAAAACTATGCTTGGCATTGTTCATCATCAGTGCGCTAATATTGACACCATTGGATCTGCTGTGGTGGAAAATTTTGGGTGTGTTTTAAATGAGCACGCCTTTTAACGATTTTGCAGGAATAGTATGGAGATTCATCAGCTCAAGACTTTCATTGCGGTCGCTCGCGAAGGCAGCATCACCCGTGCTTCGGAACAACTCTACCTCAGCCAACCCGCAGTAAGTGCTCACATTAAAGCGATTGAAGACACATTGGGTCTCACATTATTCGAACGAACACCTAAAGGCATGAGCTTGACCAGCGATGGACAACGATTGCTTGTTAAAGCAGAGCACACGATTGATGCCCATCGTGAGTTGTTCGACGAGGCCTCTCGCATCAAGGGAAGTTTGACCGGAAAGCTCCGTCTTGGAGCGGGGGGCAATTCAAGCACAAAAGCGCTGGGTCATCTTCTTACCGTGCTTTCCAAACGTTGTCCCGAAGTGGAGGTGGCATTCCAATATGGGACATCTCGTGAGACACATAATGGCATTCGCAGTGGCAGTCTCGATGCTGGTTTCTACAATGAGGTGGGTGAACCCGATACCGAACTGACCACCATTGAAGTCTCACGTTTCGATATATACCTAGCGTCTCCACCGGGGCTTGTGGCAACTTCACAACCCCTGGACTGGGAGGCACTTGCGGCATTGCCGTGGATATGTCCTACTTCCAGCACCTGTTGCGGTCAAGCAGCGGAGAACTTGTTCAAGAAGCATCGTTTCCGCCCCAAGAGGATCATCAGCATTGATCATGAGAATGTCACACGCACATTGATTGCAGGTGGGGTTGGTGTGGGGCTTTTACACGCAGAAACAGCCAAGGATGCCGAAGTTTGCGGAGAAGTCGAAATTGTCTGTGAAGCTCAAGAGTCGGTGCGCGTGCTATTTGCGTATCTGGCCGGGCGCTCTCAAGATCCCTTATTGAACGCGGTAAGTTCAATCCTACACATGGAGCCGATTCCCTGATAATCACCCTGCATGGTTCTTTGGTGTTGTGTTATACGAAAGCACTTCCGCCCGTAGCGTCATTTAGGCTCCGGTACGAGCCAAGGGACTCGATCCAGTTGAGCTTGACGATAGAGTTCGATGACGTGCTTGGTATCGGGGTGGTCTTTTCCCAAAATGTCACTATATATTCTTCTCGACCGGGTATAGGCCCGCATAGCCGCTCGGTATTCCCCCAATGAATGCAATGAAAACCCCAACAAATACAGACGACGTGCCATAACACGACTTCGATCACTGAGATTTTTTTCACCATTGCTCACTGCCTGTTCATAATACTTGCGGGCTTTTCCATCCTTTCCCAAATCCATCCAAGCATTTCCCAAGGCTTCCCATCTATCTCCTAAACGGTAGTTGTCTGAACCAAAATTATCGATATTGTTGGCAGCTGCTTTTTCAAAATAATCAACGGCTTTTTCGTATTCACCGAGGTCACGCCAATAATATCCCAGGTTGCTCCATCGAATTGCGATATTGGGGTGCTCTTCACCCAAGTTTTTCAAATCGATCTCCAAGGCTTTTTCACCATATTCAATGGCTTTCTGATGCTCTCCTAAATAATATAAGGTGGCCCCCAAATTGGCCCATCGGGTTGCGACATCGGAATGATCGGGAGCCTTAGTTTTTAGTTCGATAGCAAGGGATCGTTCAGCATAGCCCAGTGCTTCTTCGTGTCTGCCGGTTTTACTCAGATGCACCCCTAACACGCTCAAATAATCGGAATTATTTGGGTCCAATTCCACAGCTTGTCGATAATATTTTTCTTTCTCTTCGTATTCCGATTGGATGACAGCGACATGAGCCAACGCAAATGCGGCCGCCCCTGAATTCATTTTTTCCAACAGCTCCTTAGATTCTTCCAGGTCATCCATGTTCACCGCCTCCCACACCTCCTCGGTCAACTCAAACCTCTCCAACATGCGCTTCAACTCATTATGAGGTTCGGAAGAAGCGTTGGATTGCTTGGTGGTGTCGCGGTTTGGACCCGATTGGCTGACGTTGTTTTCGGAAGGAGCTGTCTTTTTTTGTGAGTTATGTTTTTCAATCAGATCCCAATATCGTTCGAGACGGGAGCCAGTCAAAGGCGTGTAGTATTCGTCCCAGACCACATAGGCCAGCAATAGGGATATCAACACGGTGATGATGAGCAATTGTTTTCCGGTTAAACGCACAAGAGGTCTCCTTTCTGTTGAATGAGACTCTCTTGTAACCAAAAATATCTCTTTTCGGCAACCCCAGAATCAATCCTCTACCTTCGGCTCTTATTGGATGTCTGACTAGATTCTTTTGGAAATCAACTCAATTTGACTAATTTCCGATCTTCCAATGAGCTTTATTTGGATTTCCGTTTTTCTAATGAGCTTTATTTAGATTTCCGGTCTTCCAATGAGCTTTATTTGGAAATCAACTCAATTTGACTAATTTCCGGTCTTCCAATGATTGCTGTGCGGCCAAAGCGATTTCCACGGCCTTGATGGCATCTTGTCCAGTAACGGGAGTGGGGGTTTTATGCAGGATGCAGTCAATAAACATTTTCAATTCAGTGACGTAGGTTTCACTATAACGTTCTACGAATGAAAAGAAGGGTTTGTCAGAGACTACTCCTTCTTCAGTGCTGAGGACTACGCTGGTGGGGGTCTTGTTGTCAGCCAGCAGGCTGCCTTTGGAACCAAACACTTCGAGTCGTTGGTCGTAACCGTAGCGGGCTTCTCGGCTGTTGTCGATAGCAACCAAGGCTCCATTTTTCATGCGGAGGTTGATGAGGGCCGTGTCCAAGTCTCCTGCTTCCCGGATTCCTGAATCAAACGCATGCCCCATTGCAAACACCTCCGCCACTTCACTGCTGGTGATATAACGTGCCATATCAAAATCATGCGCGCTGAAATCCATGAACAAACCACCGGAGTTCTTCACGAATCGGGCGGGGGGGAGCCGGGGGTCTCGATTGGTGATTTTCACAATTTGGATTTCTCCAATGTCACCCCGCTGCACATGCTCACGAATCTTCATAAAGTTGTTGTCAAACCGACGATTGAACCCAACCGCCATTTGGACCCCAGCCGCTTCTACGGCATCAATGGCTTCTTGGATTTTTTCAGGCTCGAAGGCAATCGGTTTCTCACAAAATATGTGTTTGCCATGAGCAGCGGCGGCCTTAATCAATGGGACGTGAAACGCGGAAGGTGCGGTAATCACGATGGCTTCTATTTCAGGGTCTTCAAACAACACATTGCTGTCCGCCGACGTGACAGGAATACAAAGCCGCTTGGCCCACGGCTCGTTGACATGAGGATCTGCCACCGCTTTGATACGAACCATCGGCAGGTGAGTTGAAATATTTTCAGCATGCATCTTTCCGATGCGTCCGATCCCGATCACACCAATCACAATTTGCTTCATAACGTCCTCTATAGATTAATGGTTTCTCGTAGGTATTGACGCGCCTTTTGAGCGTATTCCAGCGGATTGGCTTTGTCAGGATCTTGCTCGGCCTCTACAACGAACCAACCGCGATAGTTTTGGGAGCTTAGTGCTTCGAAAATGGGACGGTAGTCGATCATTCCGTCTCCAGGAACCGTGAAGACTCCGGCTTTCACCGAATCGATGAAACTCATTCGTTGTTTGTGTACAGAGTCGAGTACCTCTCCGCGAATATCTTTCAAGTGAACATATTTGATACGTGGTAAATACGCCTTGGTCAAACTGAGTGCATCTCCTCCGGCGTAGGTGATATGTCCAGTATCCACCAAGAGTGACACTTTTTCGGGATCTGTGAGTTCCATCAAACGATCCACCTCGTCACGAGTTTGAACACCAGTTCCCATGTGGTAGTGGTAAGTGATCTCCATGTTTTTTTCTTGGGCCAATGTGGCCAATTTTTCTAGCCCATCTGCCAATGCCTTCCATTGCAATTCATTGAAAACCGGTTTGGTATCAAAAACGGACTGCAGTTTTCCTTGCACGCAATGCCCACACTCGCTGACAATGATTTGCTGGGTTCCCATTTCGTATAAAAAGTCTCGATGCGAAATGAAATCGTGCAAAGTTTCTTCCTGTTTCCCTTCCGTAAAATAGGTGCTGAACCAACCGCTTGCTAATTGTAAGCTTCTGGGCTCCAAATACGATTTCAGATCCTCCGATTTTCGGGGAAATTTGTTCCCCAATTCGCACCCTTGAAAACCGGCTTGGACCATTTCATCCAAGCATTGTTCCAAAGGAATGTGTCCACCGAGTTCTGGAAGGTCGTCGTTTGTCCAATTGATGGGAGCAATGCCCAATTTGACTTGTGATGAGTTGAACATAATGGTGTCTCCTTCAATTTCCAACGGCAGAAGCCGTGAATTGGTTCAGCACTGAATAAAGACTGAAGTCATATTCAGCAAGTTCGGGGTTGTGAACTTTGGAAAACTGCTTGAAATCGATGGCTTCCCAATTGCCATCGCCAAATTGCTCAAAATACGCTTTGACGTTCTTCTGGGTAAGCACTCCCATTTTGGACTTGATGGAGACGGACTCCGCCGCAAAGTCTTTGCCTTGAAAATAATCATGCAGTAGGACCATCACCCAGCCACCTTCCATAAAATGGCCTCCAATCGTGGCAACCAGTTTTCCCGATTGGACCGCCTGTAAAGCTTCATTGGTCCAATCCACTCCGCCAGTAATGATGGGCATGTTGATTTCTTTTGCCCCGTCCAAAACTCCCAAAGCCATCGGGTCGTTGGCGGCCCAAGCAACGGTAATGTGCTTGTAGCGCTTTGTTATTTTTGTGAATCGTTGTTTGGCTTCAGATTGCTTCCAATTGGCAGGCACCACCTGACGTAACTCCACGTCGGATCGAGAACTGACAGCACGTTGTAAGCCCTTTTCGCGTTCTATGGCAGCTCCGTCAGAAACCACTCCGGTGATGGCAATCATCTCTAGCTTGCCATAGGGGCCAAGTGGGATATCTCTTTCAAGAGCGGTATCCAGTAAGATATTGGTTAAATCGAAACCTGCCCGTTCATCATCCGGGAGCATTTCTCCTAGCCAGTGTTTGTATTTTTCTCGGGGTTTTCCGGCTTTCGTGTGATCCACTCCAGCATTAAACAAAAATGCAGGGACTTGGGCTGCTTCGGCAATTTTCAAGAAAGACGGGCCGCCTTGCTTGAAATTTTGAAAGACCACTGCATCCACTTTGTTGGGTCCTTCAGTGGCCTCCTTAATTTGTTCACGCATCTTGACCCGACTGCCTTCAGCAAAGTAGACCCGCAGCGTCATTCCTAAATCATTACCAGCGGCACGCATAAAATTTTCTAAAGGAGTCCAAAAAGAATCTCCTTTAGAGTGCGGTACAAACATGGCGATTTCATAAGTTTTGGATTGCGCTTGGGCTGTCCCCCAAAGAAAAAGAAATAAATAAACAGTTAGAGTAAATCCTAAAATTCGTTTCATTCTCCCTCCGCTTAAAAATAGATAGTCGATCTTTTGTTTTAGAACCTTATATGACTCAGTAACGCTTGGCTTTTGCCACTTGGGCTTGCATGGCGTGATGAGCTGCTTCGACTTTTGGACTATTGGAAGTGGCAGGTACACCCACATGCCACCAGGATTCATAGCCTCCTGTCATTGTTCCTGGCTCCACCTTAACCTCGATGAGCGTAGAAACGGTCTCCTTTTTTGCTGACTCTAGAGCAGAGTCGAGTTCCTCAGCGTTCTGGGCAAAGTAGGCCTTAGCTCCCAGGCTTCGAGCATATCCTGCAAAGTCAATCGGTATGTATTCTCCGGTCAGACGATTTGTCTCCGGATCTCGATAACGAAATTCATTACCAAAGCCTTCACTTCCATTGCCCATTTGGAGATTTTTAATGCACTGGAACCCATGATTATCAAACAAGATGATGGTAATTTTGTAACCTTCTTGAATGCTGGTCAGCAGTTCCGAATGAAGCATCATGTAGCTTCCATCACCCACCACAACGTAAGCTTCGGCATCTGGATCAATGGCCATTTTCACTCCCAATCCTGCGGCAACTTCGTAGCCCATACACGAAAAGCCATATTCCAAATGATAAGTTTTGGGAGCCGGACTACGCCACAACCGATGCAAGTCGCCGGGCAAACTTCCAGCCGCACAAATCACCACATCTTTATTTCCTACAAAGCGATTCACTGTTCCTAAAATCTGGGTTTGAGCATTGCCCTGTTCCAGTTTCCACGAATACAGACGATCTACTTCTGCATTCCATTCTTGAACAAGTTGTAGGACGGTTTCTTTATAGGCCGCTGACGTTTCCATTCGTGCTTGTTCCATCTCCGTCGACAAGGCTTGCAGCCCTTCTTTGGCATCGGCTCGTAAAGGAATTCCCCCCATTTTGTAGCCATCCAACGGAGCAACATTGAGGCTGAGAATCTGAACATCTGGATTGGCAAACGCCTGTTTAGAAGCGGTTGTGAAGTCCCCCAAGCGTGTTCCAACCGCCAAAATCAAATCGGCTTCTTTGGCTAACAGATTTGCCGCTTTGGACCCGGTCACACCGATTCCTCCCACATTCATGGGATGATCCCACGCCAAAGCGCTTTTGCCACCTTGGGTTTCGGCAACGGGAATACTGAATTTCTCGGCAAACTCACGAAGTGTCTCGGTTGCCAACGAATAGTGGACCCCACCCCCTGCAACGATTAGCGGCTTTTGCGTCTGTTTAAGAGCCTCCAAGGCTTCTTGTAATGCTCGTTTAGAAAGAGGGGCACGCTCAATGGCATGAACTCGTTTTTCAAAGAATTCGGCTGGGTAGTCATAAGCCTCGGCTTGCACGTCTTGAGGGATGGACAGAGTGACCGCCCCTGTCTCAATGGGATCGGTCAACACACGCATCGCATTCAAACCTGCTGTCATGAGTTGTTCAGGGCGGCTGATACGATCCCAATAGCGGCTGACCGGTTTGAAGCAATCATTCGCAGAAAGGGTGTAATCCCAAGGCACTTCGATCTGTTGCAACACGGGATCAGGCTGACGCGAGGCAAAAATATCACCGGGAAGCAATAACACGGGAATTCGGTTGACGGTTGCTGTTGCTGCACCTGTCACCATATTCATGGCTCCGGGACCAATCGAACTTGTGCAGGCATAAATCCCCAAACGATTTTTCTGTTTTGCAAATGCTGTCGCGGCATGAACCATACCTTGCTCATTACGTCCTTGGCGGAATGTGAGACCCGTGCCTCCGTATTCCAAAGCTTCCCCAATTCCGGTCACATTGCCATGACCAAAGATACCAAACACCCCGTGGACGAATTTGTGTTCTTGTCCATCGATTTCAACATACTGTTGATCCAAAAACTTCAACAAAGCTTGTGCCATCGTGAGACGAATCGTTTTCATGGGTTCTCTCCTTAGGTCTCTATTCGTTGTTTGGGTTTCCACACATTGGAATCGTCTTTCATCATCCACTGGTGGGCTTCGGTAAATTCGGGGACTGTGTAGGGATTGTCGGGTAAATGGCGAATCGCCCAAAGGTAATACATCCCATATCCGGGAGCCGCGACTTGAGAATGATCGTGTAAATCCGTGATTTTGATTGTGTCGTTTTCTTGGACTTTGAACACAATATCTCCTAGTTCTGCATGCCCGTAGCCTTGCGGTTCAGTGAATCGGTAATGATACAATTCCGGTTGGGGATGATGATGGGGAGGATAGCTCGACCATCGTCCTGGGAACGTGATCACTTCCCCAATCACCATATTAGATTCTTGATGATTTCGTTTATCAAACACGGTGCGAACAATGCGGTAGGCGGTGTCTTCCAAGAGGCCTTTCCCGCGATGTTCTGATTCCCACATTTTTTCAGGAGGAAAGTAGCGAACTCCAAAATCCACCTCATTGGCCACTTGGCAAACAACCCACTCACAGTCGGTGAAGGCCTCTATCTCGGCTGGTATATCTTTAGAGAAATTGCAGGTGTACGGATCTTCATCAAAAATGGAATGGCGTTCCATAGGGTAGCGCTCTCCCTCCAAAGTGAACGTGGCCTTTCCATTCATGAGCAAATACGTGCATTCGAGATCGGATGTATTTTTGAACCTTTCTCCCGACTTCATCTTCAAAATGCCAAAATTCATTTGCACTGGATCCTCTGCGCCTTCGATTTGGGTAATGGGAGAATACCCGTTGGCAAATCCATCCCGATATAAAATCATTGATTCGATCATAACCATGTCTCCTAGCTTTCGGTTGTGTTGGAACGGGAGGCATCCCATACTTGAATGAGTTCCTCGTATCGGCGAGCAATTTCTTCTTGAACCGCTTCGCTTTCGATCTTGCCTTGAGCAAACTGTTCCCAAAGCTGCCAAAAAATGGTCCTCCCAATCGCAAACCCCACGGTGTGTGGTGTTTGCCGGGCAATGGAAAACCAAGCTTGAAATCGATCCATACTGGCGTTTTGCCCAAGCAACACAATCCCACAATGAGGGTCAAATGCGTCTACAGCCTTTGTAATCAATTGCCATTCATCCGAGGAGTCCACCGGGGGAATTTTCCACCAATATGGATAAACATCTTCCTCATATACAGTCCGAATCGCTCCGGACAGACTGTTGCCGTTGATGGGAAATTTTCCTGGAATGATCAACTCCAGCATCAACTTCCGGTCGAGGGACACACAAACCTCATGCAATTGCTTCAATTGTTGTAACTGAACGGTTTTGAGGTCTTCCGACAAATCGTTGTGAAAATGCCACAGTACCTTGACAAACCAACTGCTGGGTCGTTCCAACAATTCGCTGTACAGATTTTTGGAAGAAAGCCACTGCACCGGAAATGAGCCAGCAGCTTCAATCGGTACACCGATCGTATAACTTTGATAGGCACTGGTTTTGAGAGTCTCCATGCCATATTGTGGATCGACCAATAGAGCGAGGCCCCGATGGGGGAATTGGTTCCATACCTTTTGAAAGCCTTGATGGATGAGCTGTTTGAAATCAGCAATGAGCGAAGGATCTTGGTTCAATAGCTCACAACTTTGTTCAAATTGAACGCGGTGGTCGTGAGCTAAGATCAGAAGTTCTTTTTGTTGCGGTGCTCCCAAGACCGATTGACGGTGCAAGGTTGCCAAGGCAGGACTGTCGAGTACGTCGGAGTCTTTATGATAGGTGTTGATAAAATGCTGAAGCTCTTCAAAGTTAGCCATTGCTGGAGCACATCCGTGGCGAGACACAACAATGGCCCCATTCGCGTTTCCATACTGTCCACAATCCCTCCAGGCTTTACCGGTGAGCCATCCACGCAGAAAACCACTCATGAAAGCGTCTCCCGCTCCAAGAACATTGAACACCTCTACTGGAAACGGCTTGCATTCCACCACCTCACCTGAGGCTAGATGTACTTCGCAGCCAAGGGCCCCCTTTTTCATCACAATAGGAGCGCTAGAAACCTGTCGAATTCTTGACAAAGCATCTTGAGGGGTCGCTCCACCACCCGCAATGTGAATCTCTTCTTCCGTTCCTACGATCAAATCAATATAGGGTAAGATCTTTTGATAAGTCGCTGTAACCGGTTCCGAATCGTAATAGCGAGATTCGCCATCCCCAGGGGAAGTCAACCCCCACAAAACAGGCCGATAATCGATATCTAAAATCACAGCCGTTTTTTGGGTATGGGCCGTCATGATGGCTTGCAAGCTTGCCGCATACATACCTGGCTGGGAAAATCCGGTCCCCGTGACGAGCAAGGCTTTGCTTGAGCCGATATAGGTAGGGTCGATATCGACCGGATCCATCTGCATATCGGCACATTGTTTTCGATAAAAAATTAATGGGAAGCGATCTGGAGGATCGACACCCAAAATGACCAAACCGGTTAAGTGGTCTGAGTCAACGATCAGGCGGGAGGTGTCAACGCCTTCACGATTGAGTGTCTGGGTCAAAAATTTCCCCATGTCATCGCTTCCCACCCGTGAGAACATGGAGGACTTCAACCCCAAACGAGAGGTGCCTACCGAAATATTTCCGGCACATCCTCCCAAATATTTCCGAAAACTTTGGGCATCCTCTAAAGGGCTGCCGATTTGTTCAGCATAAAAATCAACGGCGACCCGTCCCATGCAGATGAGATCGAGGGGTCGTTGAAAATCCAAATCAGTTGCGGTTAAGGTCATACCAAATTCTCCCGAGATCAGGATGAGGCAGTCTCATCGGATTATGCATCGGCTTTCTCATAGAGAAGCATCCTCCACTGTGGTGGCGACGAACCTCTATGGGGTCGATTTTCTTGGTTATCTGATTGTTTGTATTGGAGTGAAATTAGGTAAACGTTTACATTTTTTGGTGCATCATGCCTCAATCAGCACCGAATTTCTCGTAAAAAATGCCTCATTTTCCGAGAAAATGAAAAAAAAGCAGAAATTTATTTTGTTTACAAACCATAATTTTTGTAGGATGTAAACGCATACATCGGGAGTCTCATCGTTAATCTGAAGTATGTCAAGATTTTAAATGCGAAAAAAGAAAGGAGCTTATGGAAGGGGTTTTTGAATGCGGTTCTCAGTCATCAAATCTCAATAAAACAATTCTCAATCGGAGAAAGGAGGGGCGTTATGAGTGAAATATTGCAGCACTTCATCAACGGAAAATTAGTCGAAAGTCGCAGTGATCGTCTGGCCGATGTCTTCAACCCTGCAACTGGTGTTGTCAAAGCCAAGGTTCCTTTGGGACCCAAAAGCGAAGTGGAGCAAGCCATTGCTGCCGCAAAAGCAGCATTCCCTGCTTGGGCTGCTGTGACCCCGCTCCGCCGCTCACGCATCATGTACAAATTCAAGAGTTTACTAGAAGCCAATGCAGACCGGCTCGCAGAGATCATCACCTCGGAACACGGCAAAGTGCATGGTGATGCCTTGGGAGAGGTCACCCGCGGTTTGGAAGTGGTCGAATTTGCTTGTGGAGGTCCTCACTTGCTCAAAGGAGAGGTCGCGGAAAACGTAGGTCGTAATATTGACAGCCATTCTCTGCGGCAACCGTTGGGGGTTGTGGCAGGGGTCACCCCATTCAACTTTCCGGTCATGGTTCCGATGTGGATGTTTCCTGTGGCCCTTGCCTGCGGAAACACGTTCGTCTTGAAGCCCTCGGAACGTGACCCGTCTGCATCGTTAGTGGTGGCTGAATTGTTGAAAGAGGCGGGTTTGCCCGATGGTGTGTTCAACGTGGTTCATGGTGATAAAGAGGCCGTGGATGCTCTCTTGACCCATTCCGATGTCAAAGCCGTTAGTTTTGTTGGGTCGACTCCCATCGCAAAATACATTTATGCAACGGGAGCTGCGCACGGAAAACGAGTTCAAGCCTTAGGAGGGGCTAAAAATCATATGGTGATCATGCCGGATGCTGACATCGACAAAGCGGCGGATGCTCTGATGGGGGCAGCCTATGGCTCTGCAGGAGAACGGTGTATGGCAATTTCGGTGGCAGTTCCGGTCACCGATGCCGTTGCAGACAGTTTGTTGGAAAAACTCATTCCTCGGGTCAAATCTCTGAAAATCGGCCCTGGTTCGGATCCAGCGATGGAAATGGGTCCGCTAGTCACCAAGCCACATTTGGAACGAGTTCGAGGTTATATCGACATTGGCGTGGATGAAGGTGCCAAGCTGCTGGTCGATGGACGAGATTTTCAAATGGACCAACCGGATTATGCAAAGGGTTATTTCCTGGGCGGATCCTTATTCGATCACGTGACGACGGCCATGCGAATTTATAAAGAAGAGATCTTTGGTCCAGTCCTTTCTGTGGTGCGGAGTCCTGACTACGAAACCGCTGTGCAAATGGTCAATGAACATGAATTTGGGAATGGTGTGGCAATTTTTACGCGAGATGGTGACTCGGCACGTGCTTTTGCTGCCGATATCGAAGTGGGTATGGTGGGAGTCAACGTACCGATTCCAGTGCCGATGGCGTTCCACAGCTTTGGTGGGTGGAAAAACTCTTTGTTTGGAGATCATCATATGCACGGCCCCGAAGGAGTTCGGTTTTACACAAAGCTGAAAACTATCACGACTCGCTGGCCTACCGGAATACGTTCTGGAGCTGATTTTGTCATGCCGACCATGAAGTAACACCTACATCTAAGTGCCCATGGGTTTCGAAAACCCATGGGGTCCTAGCCCAACTTCCCCAGTGGAAAACAAGAGGCACTCGTTCCATTGGTGGAGTTGGTCCCCATGGAAATTAGAGTTCGACACTCTGATTTCATCATTAAAGCGTCAAAAAAGGAGGAAAACATGTTCCTGAGTATCAGACAATATGTCATTGAGAAGCCCGAACACGTGATCAAGGCTGTGGACAAGGAATTGCTGCCGAAAGTGAAAGCGATTCCAGGATTCATCAATTTTTATGCCTTGGTGACTGGAGGCCGGTTGTTTGCCACCGTGAGTGTTTTTGAAACCCACGACGGGATGGAAAAATCCGATAGCACGGCTGTGGAATGGATTCATCATTACCATCCCGACCTGTTTCCAAACCCGCCACAAGAGACAGCGGGAGAAGTCCGCCTGCACAGCTAAAAATGGTCAACAACAATTAAAAAACCGCTTGACACGGGTCATTGTGCCGTTATACCGTGAAAACGTTTACATCTAATTTTGAGTTTTTAAGCAAAATTGATTCAATTGACGGGATTTACATCAAAATCAACTAAGTGGTGCTGCTCTTTATAGTAAGACTCAATAACAGGTTACAGGCTATGCCTAGATTAGGGTACGGACTGTTTGTTAAACTCAAAATTCGATGAAATTTCCATGTGAAAACGTTCACAGGGGAAGTCTAGTAATGAAAGTCATCTGTTTGTTTGGGGAGGCACTTTGAACATACAGATTGGTATTCAATAAACCGTTTTATCAACTGAATGTGAAATGGAAATCATCTCTTCCTAAATGGTACGGAGGGAAATTATTCAAAGTTCAAATTAGAGGAGACAAAAATGATGAAAAAAATTGTAGTCGCTATCGCAGTATTGTGTTGTATGTCTGTCGCAGCTTGGGCCGATGGTCACAAAAAAGATATGGTCATTGGGGCACCCATGCCTTCTTTTGCGGACAAATGGCTTTCCTACTTATATGAGGGAGTTCGCAAATTTGATGCAGAAAATGATCACCTTGAGATCAAACTCACCGACGCGAGAAACGACCCTGCCATTATGTTGAACGACGTGGAAAACTTCATCGCCCAAGGGGTGGATGCTCTCATGGTCGTGCCTACAGATGTACAAACCGTCAAACCCATCGCTGCAAAGGCTAAGCGAGCTGGGATTCCCTTAGTGATTGTCAACCGCCTGCCTGATGAAACCACGATGAAACGAGTGGACGCCTATGTAGGATCTGAATCGATTCAAGCTGGAATTCTGCAAGCGGAGCGAGTCGCTGAGATGTTGGGCGGAAAACCCGGCAATGTGGGACTATTGATGGGCATGCTAGGACAAGAAGCGCAAATCATGCGTACTCAAGGAAACAAGCAAATTATGGAGAAGAATTCCAATATGAAGTTGCTTGTGGAGCAAGAAGGACAGTGGGATCGTGCGAAAGCTTTGCAAATCGTTGAAGATTGGCTCCAAGCTCATCCTTCCATGAATGTGATTCTTGCCAACAATGATGAAATGGCGATTGGCGCTCATTTGGCAGCAAAAAAAGCCGGAAAAACCGATGCCGACATGATTATCGCTGGCGTTGATGCAACTCCCGATGCTCTAGAATACCTGGGAGGCGGTTTGGATGTGACTGTGTTCCAAAGTGCGACTGGACAAGGCTATGGTGGTGCCGAAACGGCTTACAAATTGGCTCAAGGCAAGAAAGTTGAAAAATACGTGTGGATTCCTTTTGAGCTAGTGGGACCTGCTCAAAAAGAAGAATACAAGGCCAAATATTAATTTCTTTTAGTTTGGTAAAAACAGCTCGTTATCGACTGCTTTGAGGTGGTCGGAGCCTTCAGCAGAGGGCGATTCTATAAGACCACCTCAGCAACCCTTACCTAACTTTATAGAGATTAAAGGCCTTATGAGTGACTCCGAATACATATTGGAAATGCGGAATGTGAGCAAAACATTCCCTGGCGTGAAAGCGCTGGACAACGTGAACTTGAAAGTTCGCAGGGGCAGCATCCATGCGCTGATGGGCGAGAACGGAGCGGGCAAATCCACATTGATGAAAATCTTGTATGGCATCTACACCCCCGATCCAGGCGGAGAACTGATTCTGGATGGGGAAACCTTCAATCCCAAAGCCCCCATCCATGCCATCCGCAGTGGCTTGTCCATGGTTCCCCAAGAGATCAGTCCAGCGGGAAACTTGTCAGCGGCCAATAACTTTTATTTAGGCCGTGAGATCAAAAAGGGGTTCTTACTGAACCAAAAGGCAATGAATCAAAGGACCCAGGAGACTTTGGAAGATCTTGGGATTCCAATGAATGTGAATGCCCTGATGGGAAACGTCCCTGTAGCAAAGGCTCAGTTGTTGGCCATTGCAACAGCGGTTTCTTATAATGCCAAAGTGATCATCATGGATGAGCCGACGACTGCTCTGACGGAAGCGGAAGTGGCTCAGTTGTATGTCATTGTGCGTAAAGTCCAAGCACGCGGTATTGCCGTGATTTATATTTCACACAAACTGGGGGAGGTGTTCGAACTCTCTGAAGAAGTCTCCGTGCTTCGAGATGGGGTGTATGTCGGGACGCACAAAACCCAGGACATGACCAAAGAAGGCCTCATTAAAATGATGGTCGGTCGGGAAATGAACGAAATGTTCCAGCGTAACGACGACATCCCGATTGGTGAAGTCTTGCTGGATGTCAAAGACCTGTCGCTTCCCGGAAAGTTTGAAAATATTACGTTTCAGGTACGTACAGGCGAGGTTTTCGGAATCGCTGGGCTGGTGGGAGCCGGAAGGACCGAACTGGCTGAAGCAATTTTTGGTTACAAACCGGCCGCCTCTGGCACTATCACGGTACACGGCAAGCAGTATGACATCAAAAAACCCCGTGATGCGATTGCGTTGCGTATGGGATTGGTGACCGAAGACCGCAAGAAAACCGGGTGTCTCCTAAACATGAGCGTTATGAACAACATGATAATGCCCGAATTGCACCCTTACATCAAATATGGACTCATCCAAAAACCTTTGGCCGCAGAAGTCTCGGAAGAGAAAAAAGAACAGATGCGGATCAAGACTCCAAACATCGATGAGATCATTGCCAATCTCTCAGGAGGAAATCAACAGAAGGTTCTCATTTCTCGCTGGCTACTGTTGGAGCCAGAATTATTGATCCTGGATGAACCCACCAAAGGGATCGACGTGGGAGCCAAAGCTGAGATTTACAAGTTGATTGTAGACCTCGCCCGTATGGGTAAAGCCATTGTCGTGATTTCTTCGGAAATGTTGGAACTCTTAGCCCTCAGTGATCGCATTATGGTGATGTGCGAAGGCAAAGAAAGTGGAATTTTGGATCGTACTGAAGCTTCTCAGGAAGTGATTCTCAAAATGGCAGCCGGGGAAACGGCAGAACATGCGTTACACTATGATGAAGGGTAAGTTATGGCTACAACTATCAATACAAAGGAAATTCTAAATAAATATGGGATGGTTTTCATCCTTTTGCTGCTGTTTGCAGCACTCTCGGTAAAGATCGAAGGTTTCGCTTCCATGCGAACCGCTTTCAGTATCCTCGAACAAGTATCGATGTTCGGGATTCTTTCCATTGGCGTGACTTTTGCGATCATTACCACAGGGATCGATCTTTCATCTGGATCTATTGTTGCTTTGGCATCGGTCACTGCGGCAATGATTGTGACCGGAACCGAAGACATGGCCATGACTCTGCTGGCTTTTGGCGGAGCGATTGCAATGGGTGGGTTCTGCGGCTTGATCAATGGTAGCATTACCGCATTCGGACGCATTCCTCCTTTTATCGCAACCTTGGGCATGATGACGATGGCGCGTGGAGCCGCACAGTTGGTCAGCTCTGGGCGTCCGGTCGATGCGAGTTCCTTGTCTTTTACCTCTATCGGTGAAGGATCTGTTTTGGGAATTCCTGGTTTAGTGATCATTTATATTTTCGTCGCGATAGCGTGCCACATTTTAATGAATCACATGACCTTTGGTCGGCATGTATTTGCGATTGGTGGCAACGTGCAAACAGCTCGAATTTGTGGCATCAATGTAGAAATGACGTTAGTCAAAGTTTACTTGCTCGCTGGGGCACTGGCTGGTTTAGGTGGTGCGATGTTGACCTCCCGTGCCTACGCCGGGAACCCAACTTTCGGAGTGATGTGGGAGTTGGATGCGATTGCGGCAACCGTCATTGGTGGTACCTCACTATCGGGGGGGATTGGTTCCGTACCCATGTGTGTGGTAGGGGCTTTGATTATCGGCGTGATGAACAAAGGCCTGAACATGATGGGGGTGGATCCCAACTGGCAACAAATCATCAAAGGGATGATTATTATTGCTGCCGTTCTGTTGGATGCACAAAAACGACGTAAAGCGTAACAATCAATTCGGATGGGGTTGCTTCAAATCCCATCCACTTTTCAATGAAGGGTCAAATATGGAAGATGGTGGTTTCTTAGAAAGCATACAAACCAGTTTGCTCAATATTCCTGACCTCCGTGACATGATTGCTTTTGTCCTGGTCGCCGGAGCCATTCTGATTTTCATCAAAATGCGATTTGCTCAACAGCAACTCAAATATGAAGAACTCGCCAAACAATACGAAGCTCTAGAAAAAGAACTCGAATCCCAACAAGCTAAACACGCTCAAGAGTTAGAAGCTCTCACCAAGCAACATGCCTTTGAAGTGGAAACACTGAAAAAGCATTTTGCGTCCTCTCCCGTTACTTCCAAGACCGAATTGGAAGAGTCCGCATAGTTGTAAGTGCCAACAACCCCTGCCCCTGCTTGTTATCTGCTCCATAAAACTCTTCCCAAACAACTACAACTGATCCCTTACAAGCCCAAATGAGGACGCTACCCTTTTTTGGACATCAATGGTAGATTGTCTTTCCTATAATACATTTAAAGAATATATCTCCACTTGAGACATCATTGAGAATATTCCCCTAAATTGAGTGTTTGAAACCCCAAGAAATTTTTATGCCTAAAACAGAAAAAGTAATTCCAATCAACAGATTAGTAGAACAAAGGAAAAAGTTGAAAAGCACCGGGAAAACCGTCGTATGGACGAATGGATGTTTTGACGTTCTGCATCCTGGCCATGTTAGGAGTATCCAGCAAGCGAAAGCAATGGGCGATATTCTGATTGTAGGACTGAATTCCGATAGCTCAATAAGAAAATTGAAAGGGGCAGACCGGCCTATTTTCGACGAAACGGCTAGAGTAGAAATGATTTCTGCATTAGAAGATGTGGATTATATTGTTGTATTTCAAGAAGAAACACCGGTGAGTATGATTCAGCAAATACAACCGGACATTCATTGCAAAGGGAGCGATTACAAGCCCCCTTTTGGTAAAAAAATGCCGGAAGCTGAATTAGTTTATAGCTATGGCGGTCGAATCGAATTTCTAGACCTGTGTCACGAGTATTCCACTACGAAATTAATTCAAAAAATAGGATCATTAAAAGATACAGATGAATGATCACCCCTGGAATCGCATTCCCCGCCTTCCATCATTTGATAAATAAATCATATGATGAATCAATCTTCGAATGATTGGCCGGGTTTTTTACGCCATACCTTCATTTGCCCTCGTTTCTTTTTCGATTCCACTCGCTTTTGTTGGGATGCAACAGTGGGTTTCGTTGCTTTCCGACGTTTTTGCACCACCATTGCCTGCCGAATTAAATCCTGTAATCGCTCCAAAGCATCGGCCTTGTTCTTTTCTTGACTGCGATGTTTTTGAGCTTTGATAATGATCACCCCTTCTTGAGTGAGACGGTGGTCATTGAGACGCAACAAGCGCTTTTTATAACGTTCGGGCAGTGACGAGGCATGAATGTCAAAACGTAAGTGGATGGCTGTGGAAACCTTATTGACATTTTGTCCTCCGGCCCCCTGCGCTCGAATGGCTTGGATTTCAATTTCGTCCTCTGGAATGGCCACGGTGGAAGAAATGTGTATCATTGTTTGCTCTTTCTACGGAGAGTAGTGGTTGTATTCTCAAAAATTTGTGATGAGTCTCCTCTACCTAAGTAAGTAATATGGAAAAATTGGATTTGCCATCGTTAACGGTATTCGAATCAGGTCAGATTCGAAAAAAATTCGTGTCGCCTCTGCTTTTAGTTTAACTTACAACGCATGCATCAACTACCGACAGAACGTGTCTTCTGTCGCAGAACTTCCACTTTTGAAGAAAATGCATCCCTTATGAATGTTACGATCAAAGACATCGCAAAGATGGCCAACGTTTCTTATGCTTCCGTTTCTCGTGCTTTGAACGGGAAAGAAGGCGTGAGCCAAGCAACCAAAACGAGAATTCTCGCCATCGCTCAAGAAATGAATTACCAGCCCAATGAAATTGCCCGCGGATTGGTCAAAAAACAAACGTTGACGCTTGGTTTGATCATTCCCGATATCACCAATCCATTTTATCCCTTTCTCGCTCGTGGTGCCGAAGAACGGGCCAATCAAGCGGGTTACAATTTGTTTTTGTGCAATACCAATTATCAAATCGAAAACGAGATCAAATACATTCAAATTCTTATTGAAAAACGGGTGGATGGTTTGATCATTTCACCGAGTTCTTCTCAGACCGAACGCTTGGAGGAAAAAGTAAGAAACGCCCTGCCTATCGTTTACGTTAGCAATGCGCCTCAGCAGACACAAAATGGGTTTGTAGTGAGCAACAACACCTATGGAGGCTTCATCGCAACAAAACATCTGATTGAATCGGGTTACGACCCCATTGGGTTCATTGGGGGATTTCAAGGCGCGGGCATGGTTGAAGATCGTTTACAAGGATTTCGTGATGCTCATCGAGCCTACGGGATGGAGGTCCGCGAAGACTTCGTTTATCTAAAAGATTACCATCAAGAAACCGCCTACCATCTGATTCAAGAAATGATTCGGAGCCGTCAGATACCCAAAGCGATTGTTGCGGGAAATGATATCTTGGCCTTGGGCATCATGGAAGGTGCCAAAAACTTGGGATTCTCTATTCCTGCCGACTTGGCGGTTGTCGGATTTGATGACATTCCGCTCGCTTCGATGGAAGAAATTCAACTCACCACTGTCAAGCAACCCCAGTATGAAATGGGGAGTATGTCCGTAGATATCCTAGTACGATTGCTTGAAAATCCAGCCGATCTGAAAACCAAAAAAGTTATCCTTGATCCTCAGCTCATCGTTCGTAAAACTGCCTGAACCTTCTCTTTCTCTGGATCTTCCAAGTTTCCCGACCAATTTCCACTCAAAAAAAACCTTCCGACCAAAAAGATCTGTATAGTAGGCACCAGAAAACGTTTTCTAAGATGCGGCCTTCTTAATGCACATTTTAAAGACATAATTTTGGTTATCATCAAAAATATGAAATTTTCTTCACAAAGAATGTTTGGTATTTTGTCATTTAAATATTAAATTTTTGACAAATATAAATATTTGAAGAAAAAAGAGACAGAATGCTGATTTTTTATTGTGATATTTTAAGAAAACGTTTACGTTTGAACATGTTTGGAGGCAATCACAAACAAATCGAAGCATCACAAAGAAAACACCACCCTTTTTTGCGTTAATAGGAACCCTTTTTGGTATCGAGAAAAGGTTGATTTTCTTATTATTTTCTCTTACGCAAACGTTTACGAAAACCCCAAAAAAACATCAGAGGCATATGAACACGATTCGTTTGACCGTATCTCAAGCTTTAATGCGATTTCTCGACCAACAATATGTGTCGATGGATGGAGTGGAGTACAAGTTTGTACACGGTGTGTTCGGCATTTTTGGACACGGCAATGTGACTGGGATTGGAGAAGCTTTGGAGTTTGGAGGCACTAGCTTGATCTTCCGAAGGGGAACTAGCGAACAAGGCCTTGTTCATGCTGCAACGGCATTTGCAAAACAAAAAAACCGTCTGGGTATTTATGCGTGTACCAGTTCCATTGGTCCTGGTGCGCTCAACATGGTGACCGCTGCGGCCACTGCAACGGTAAACCGTATCCCGGTTTTGCTGCTTCCAGGAGATATCTTTGCTACGCGACAGCCCGACCCAGTGTTGCAGCAAGTGGAGGTGCCTTGGGATCACACCATTTCAGTTAACGATGCGTTCAAACCCGTGAGCCGGTATTGGGATCGAATTTCTCGGCCCGAACAGCTCATGAGTGCTTGTTTGAATGCCATGCGAGTGCTGACCGATCCGGTTGAAACCGGGGCTGTTACCCTCTCTCTACCTCAGGATGTTCAGTCAGAGGCTTTTGATTATCCAGAATCTCTTTTCAACAAACGAGTCCATGTGATCGATCGTACGCCTTTATCGGAAAGATCGGTTCAAGAAGCTTTGTTGCATTTGAAACAGGCCCGAAAACCACTCATCCTTGCAGGCGGTGGGGTGCATTTCTCCTTGGCTACCGAGGTATTGCAGCAGTTTGCTGAAAAATTTGGAATTCCCGTTGCAGAAACACAAGGAGGCAAAAGTGCGTTGCCTTGGGATCACCCTATGAATGTAGGAGGAATGGGAGTTACAGGTTCCAAAGCTGCAAACATCCTGGCTCGCGAAGCGGATTTGATTTTGGCCGTAGGGACCCGACTCAATGATTTCATGACTGCATCAAAGCGTGCGTTCAACCCCGATGTCCAAATTTTAGGGCTCAACGTGGCTTCCTTCGACGCACAAAAAATGGAAGGCGTTTGTTTGAGAGCCGACGCTTCGGCAGGATTAAAAGCATTGGAAATAGCGATGGAAAAAGAAGGTATTCGAACCAGCGATTCCTATCAACAGCATGTGAGGCAGTTGATGAGTGAATGGAATGAAGAAGTGGACCGATTGTATGCCGCGCAAATTCCTAATGGAAACACCCAAACCGCTGCGGTGGGATGTGTGAACCGAGCTGCGGGTACAAAAGATATCGTGGTTTGTGCTGCTGGAAGCTTACCTGCTGATTTACATCGCTTGTGGCGAAGTCAAGGTCCCAAGACATACCACATGGAATACGGTTTTTCGTGTATGGGCTACGAGGTTGCCGGTGGTTTAGGAGCTAAGTTAGCGGTTGATCCCGATGCGGAGGTTTATGTTTTGGTAGGAGATGGCAGCTTCCTGATGTTGAATTCAGAATTGGTCACAAGCCTGCAAGAGGGCATCAAAATGACGATTGTTCTGTTTGACAACCATGGATTCCAATGCATCAAAAACCTACAAATGGTTCATGGCAGTGCTGGATTTGGCAACGAACTGCGTTATCGAGAGGAAAGCACCAATCGTTTGACCGGAAATTATCTCCCCATTGACTATACCGCTTATGCAAAAAGCTTAGGGGCTAAAGCCTATTTTGCTTCGGATATTGAGTCGTTGGAGAATGCTCTGGCTACGGCTAAGAAAGAAACAGTGACCACCTTAATCGAAGTCAAAGTGGAACCCGGCACCATGACCGAATGGTATGAAACTTGGTGGCGTTGCGGAGTTCCAGAAGTGTCCCAAAACCCCAAGGTCGAAGCCGCGAGTCAACAAATGCGGGAAGGCGTTGCAAAGGCACGTCCTTATTAAAATTACAAAACCCTTCAGTTTTTACAGGGCAAGATGGAATCGATCGATGTGAATATGCCTCAAATTGACACGAAACGCATACGGAATGTCCTTGTATTGGGGCGAGCTGGCCTTGATTTATATCCGTTCCCGGATTCAACCAAAATTGTCGATGCGGCCTGCTTTACCACAGATGTCGGAGGATCTGCCGGGAATATCGCAGTCGCCTTGGCTCGGCTGGGGATGAAATGCGGCCTGCTTGGAGTGCTGTCTCAAGATCCAGTGGGACACTTTGTTGAAAGCCGTCTAAAGCAGTTTGGGGTCGATACGTCTTTAGTGCAATGGATATCGGGTGATGCCCGCACCAGCTTGGCCTTGGCAGAGGTGCGTCCACAGGATTGTGATGTGGTGATCTATCGCAATCAAGCTGCTGATCTGCAATTGCAAACCACCCCATCCCTGGATCAAGAAATCAAACAAACTGCAATCCTAGTAGTAACCGGTACCGCGCTGGTGGCCAATCCATCAAGGAAAACCACCCTACATCTGATGAAAATGGCCCAGAACTGTGGAACTTTTGTGGTCTTCGACTTGGACTATCGGGCCTATTCCTGGCGTTCCGAGAGCGAAACTTCTTCTATTTATCAAGAAGCAGCAGAACGTTCCGATCTCATTGTCGGAAACGAAGAAGAGTTCAATGTGTTTGCCGGAAACCAAGAGGGACGTTCCATCGCGGAACAGTTTTCGATTCAGAAACGAAAAATGGTGTTGTTGAAACAAGGTCGGTCGGGTTCGATCTTATTTTTGCCAAACCAACAATTGCAGAGTGGCGTGTATACGGTCACTTCCAAAAAACCCTATGGTGCTGGAGATGCCTTCATGGGGGGACTCGTTTCCGGTCTTTTTGCACAAATGGCAATGGAACAAGCGATTGGTCAAGGCTCTGCTGCCGCAGCCATGGTCGTGGCGCAGCGAGGGTGTGCCTCGGCAATGCCAGACCAAGCCCGTTTGACCGAATTTATTGACTCCCATTCTTTAAGCCACTCACCCCAATGGATCACAACCAGTTAAAAGGAGCCTTATGCATATCAAACCTTATGACAATCAAAACAACCCCATTGTTGATGTGGAGCATGCACAAGTGCCATTGGTCTATTTCAATATTGTGAAGCTCCAAAAAAACGAAGCCTTCTCCTACGCACTTAACCACTATGAGAGCTGCTGCGTTCCGGCTCATGGGACCGTGGACATCACTGTTGATGAAGAAACTTTCGAAGCGATAGGCAGCCGTAATGAGATTTGGGAAGGATCGCCTTCAGGGGTGTATGTACCTACGGGAGCAACCGCAACCATCACCGGTGTTTCGGAAACAACCGAAGTGTTTGTAGCAGGAGCCAAATTTGAGGAACGCTACGAACCATTTGCCGTCCGACCGGAAGACATCGATATTGTGCAATATGGTTCGGATGACACCAAAACCCATCGCAAGATCAAGCACATATTAGGGCAAAAGCAACATGGACGAGTAGGACGGCTCCTCGTCAGTGAATTGTTCACAGTCGGAGCAGGAGGCTGGTCCGGATTTCCCCCTCACAAACACGACACCGATGAGTTGCCCAATGAAACCCGGCACGACGAGGTTTATAATTTTCGATTCAAACCGGAATGGGGATTTGGCACGCAGCTTTTACAGAAGTCTGGTGAAGAATTTGGAGAAGCCTATCACATCAAAAATGGATCAAGCATCCTGATTGAGGGGGGGTATCACCCCTGTGTGGCAGCACCTGGATATGAGATGTACTATTTCACAATTTTGTCAGGATTATCTCAACGATCCTTGGTGCAAAATTTTCAACCAGAACACGAGTATCAAGTAGAAACCATTCCCGGAATTAAAGACATGATTGCTAAATTCAAGTGAGGTGGAGACATGCTGGTATCTTTGACCCAGATTTTAGAAGTAGCCCGTGATCGGAATCATGCCGTGCCGTCGATCAACGTCTTTGGCTATGAAGATGGGCGTGCCATCGTTGATGCTGCTGAAAGACTCGGTGCTCCGGTCATCCTTGCCGCAAATAAAGACATGGTGGAGTTCATGCCGTTGCCCTTGTTGGCTGCCACGCTTCGGACCTTGGGAGAAGCCGTCTCGGTTCCAGTGTGCGTGCATCTCGATCACACTTATGATTTGGATATCATTTATCAGGCGGTGGATGAAGGGTTCACTTCGGTCATGTACGACGGTTCTCAATTGCCTTTGGAGGAAAACATAGCCAACACCAAAAAGGCGGTCGACCGTGCTCATGCTGCTGGTGTTTCCGTTGAGGGAGAAATTGGATCGGTTCCTTACTCTGAAGGGCGAGATCACATTCTAGAAATTCCAACCGATCCGCAAGAAGCCGTTCGTCTCGCTGACGAATCTGGCTTGGATGCGCTCGCCGTCTCGGTAGGAAACATTCACCGGCTGAAGACCCCTACTGCGAGCATTGACTTTGAACGTCTGGCTCAAATTCTGGAAGTTGTGAACAAACCATTGGTGATTCATGGCACGTCTGGCATTGCAGAACCCGACCTGAAAAAACTAGTGAATATGGGGATTCGTAAATTCAACGTTGGCACGGTGCTGCGGCAAGCATTTGGAAACAGTGTGAGGCAACAATTGGAGCGCGATCCCCTGCTCTTTGACCGGCTCACGATTATGAAACATGCCATGCCGCAAGTCCAAAAAGGAGCCGAACGGGTGCTTCAGGTTTTAGGGTTTGTTCCTGAGTGAGACCGATCTGTGTCTTTAAAAGTTAATATCGTTGATTTTTTGGTCCTAAGATCCGTTTGTACGAACTCGATTCGGTAATTCTGATCTTGCAGACCGATTTGTAAGTCCGAAATCAACATTGAGAGAGGAGATAATTGTGAAACGAGTTTTAAAATGGGGGTTGATCGGCGGTGGAAAAGGCAGTCAAATTGGAGAAGCACATCGAGTGGCCGCACGCTTGGATGGCGATTATCAATTGACCGCAGGCGCATTGGATATCGATCCACAACGAGCAAAAGAATTTGCTGACGAATTGGGCATTCCTTCAGACCGAGCGTATCCCAACTGGCAGGAAATGCTGGTGAAAGAGTCTGCCCATAGTGATCCTATCGATTTGGTGACGATTGCAACTCCCAATGCAACCCACTATGAGATCGCCAAGGCTTTCTTGGAAGCGGGTTTCCATGTTTTGTGTGAAAAACCACTCACGTTGACGGTGGCTGAAGCAAAAGATTTGGTTGCTTTGGCCAAACGTGCGGGAAAGACAAATGCAGTTAATTTTGGTTACAGCGGATATCCGATGGTCCGTCAGGCTCGTGCCATGATCGATCAAGGTGAACTAGGGAAAGTCAGAGTCATTGTGGCCGAGTTTGCCCATGGTTCTCATGCCGATGCCGCCGATGCAGACAACCCAAGAGTTCGATGGCGTTACGATCCCGTGCAGGCAGGAGTCAGCTCGGTATTGGCTGATGCAGGTGTGCATGCTTTGCATATGGCAGGATTTGTTTTAGGGCAGTCCCTGTATGAAATTTCAGCACATTTTGATTCTTGTTTGGCAGGACGAAAATTAGAAGACAATGCACTGCTCTCTCTAAGGTACTCCGAAGGAACCATAGGACATTTATGGACGAGTGCCGTCGCCGTGGGGCAATGCCATGGACTGAATCTTCGCATTTTTGGTGAAAAAGGTGGTTTGCGTTGGTCCCAGGAGTTCCCCAATCAACTCTATTGGACACCACTCGGCGAGACCACCCGCATTTTAGAACGAGGTGCCGATTATCTTTCACCTGAAGCGCAAATAGCCTCCCGGATCACCGTGGGTCATGCAGAGGGAATGCTGGGGGCCTTTGGCAATTTGTATTCAGACCTTTATCGCAAAATAGTCGATCCAGTTGCAAAGCCTCTCTACCCTACGTTTGATGAAGGGTTGGAGATGGTGAAGGCAGTGCATGCTGCGGTGGATTCGTCGAAAGAAGGAGGGGTTTGGAAACGCCTTTGAAATAGAACCACACACAAGACTTCGATCCAATCAAGTTTTCCGGGGGGGCATGAGATGGTGAGCAATGAAACAAAAAGGATTGGCCTCATTATACCTATGGTGAGCAACGAATACTGGGTGCGGATATCTGACGTCATTCAAGATCGCCTCATGGAGTACGGCTACAATCTGATTTTGTGTTGCAGTCGGTACTCCTCCGAAGTGGAAGAACAACACCTTGCCATCCTAAAAGAATGGGGAGCCGATGGGGTGATTTATAGTCCGGCGTCAATTCCTGATGCAGACGAAAAATTTTTTCAACGCCTCGACCGTTACCCCATCCCTGTTGTTATTTTAGACCGAAACACCCCAGGGTTGCCCAAAGTTTGCGCGGATCATTTTGATGGCGCCTTAAAAGCCACCGAGCATCTCATCAACTTGGGACACAAATCGATCGCCTATTTGGGTGGCCCTTTAGCCATGCTAGATCGGGAACTAGGGTTTCGCTTTGCGCATGAAAAACACGATCTTTCAATCAATGATGCATTGATTTTTCGAGGCAATTCCTCGTTGGATTTCGTGTTTTCGACCATTCAAGATTTTATACAGCACAAGCCACAAATCAGTGCTGTTTTTTGTGGCAATGATATGACAGCGGTTGAAACAATCAGTGCCCTAGTCCGAGCCAATATACGTGTACCTGAAGATATAGCCGTGGTGGGTTATGGAGACTATGATATCCCCCCTTGCTTTTCCTACCCTTTGACCTCCGTCAAGTACCCGTTCCAGAAGATGGGAGAAACCATTGTGGACCTCCTTCTTCAAATGATTCAGGGAAAAGAAAAAACGCCTGATATTCCAGAAATCACATTTCCAGCAGAACTCATGATTCGTTCGAGTTGTGGCAGTTTGAATTAGGGATTGGGGCTTTTATAGGCGGCTGATTTCTGCTCCGCAACTTTTTCTCACGATCAATTCAGTAGGATAAACCACCGAGGAAGGGCCGTTCGTGATTTCTCCCTGCTCAATGAGCATGGTTAGCAAGTCGACGGCCGTTTTGACCATCGTTCGAATGGGCTGGCGAATGGTGGTGAGTGGGCAGTTCAATAATGCAGCGATGTGAATGTCATCATAACCCACAATCGCAACATCTTCGGGTACAAGACGGCCGGATTGATACAAAGCATTCATGGCTCCAAAAGCAATCAAATCGTTCCCACAAAAGGCTGCGGTGAAGGAAGCGCCATCGTGTATGAAATCCAAGATGGTCTCGTAGCCGAAATCGACGGTGGGACTTCCCAAGCGGATCAGGCTTTCATGCACCTCCAAATCGTGAGCAGCATGGGCTTGTCGGTACCCTACTTCCCGTTCCGGGGAGGTGAGCGGCCCGCCGATATAGGCAATTTTACGATGCCCCAAGCGAATCAGATGCTCCACTGCCTTGAGCGCACCGTTCAAGTGATCTGCATGCACTTGAGGAAACCCCATGATGTGTCGATCAAAAATCACGATTGGAATTTTAAATTTGCGCAGTTCACTCGCAGCTTCGGCCGTTTCGCAGCCCGGAACATCGACAGTGCTGTAAATCACACCATCCACCATCCGCTCCATGAGCATCGTGAAGTATTTCCGTTCTCGTTCTTTGGAGTTTTTTGTGTTGCAAAGCACTAGATTGTAACCTCGTTCCCAGAATTCATCTTGTACCACTTCCGAAACTTCCCCCCAATATTCGTTGCTCACTGTCGGAACCAACAGACCAATCGATTTGGTCTTTTTCATCACCATCGTTCGAGCAGCTTGACTGGGTTGGAAATTCAACTCTTTGATGGCTTGTTGCACCGTTTGGAGCGTAGGAGGTTTAACCCGTTCGGGTTCGTTAATCACACGAGACACGGTAGCCGTAGACACCCCAGCCAACTTGGCTACATCTTTGATCGTCTTTCGCATAAGCATCCTTCTATCGGATCGATAGTAAACCGTTTTACTAAAGAAAATATTTATGATTTTACCTTTGTTCATTAATTTCAATTACTTATATATAAAGTAGTCCAACAGATAGGAAATTTCCAACGAATTTATCCAAACTGGCAGGTAATCCAATAAGTTATTGAAATTCAATTTTTTATTTTTATTTCCGTTTCGATTTGTTCTAAATTAATGTAAACGTTTTCATCAGATGAAATCGGAATGAAAGAGGGTTGTCAAGGCTTTTTTCATGGTGCGCATGGATCGCTCCCTTGTGAGTCGAAGCATCGGGAATCGAGATATGGTTTATAGGGCCTCAATGAAACACAAAGAAAGGAGATTGTTATGAAAAACTACGCGGTTGCAGTTATCGGAACAGGCAGAATTGGCAAAGTCCATATCGAGACTTTGCAACGTCTTCGACAGGTTCATTTGAAAGGTGTCAGCGATCCCTATGTTGATCCAGTTTGGGCCAAACAACTAGGAATCGAACAGATCGAGACAGATCATATGGCGTTGCTTACGAACCCCGAAATCGATGCGGTGTTCATATGTTCGCCCTCTTCTTTCCACGCTCAACAGATTGTAGAAGCTGCACGTGCCGGAAAGCACATCTTTTGCGAAAAACCGATTGCTTTGGAACCCGATGTGATCCGAAACTGCCTTGCCGAAGTGGAAAAACATGGCGTGAAATTGCAAATCGGTTTCAACCGCCGATTCGATCCCAATTTTAGACGAGTTCGGGATGTGGTTGCTTCCGGACAAATAGGAGTACCGCACTTGTTGCAAATCACTTCGCGCGATCCATCGCCCCCCACATTGGATTATGTCAAAAACTCGGGGGGGCTGTTTCTTGATATGACGATCCACGATTTCGACATGGCCCGATTTCTCATTGGTTCAGAAGTCACAGAAGTCTACGCCACGGGATCAGCCTTGATAAACCCAGAAATCCAACGGTATCAAGACGTGGATACTGCGGTAATCACACTCACCTTTGAAAACGGTACCATCGGAGTCATCAACAACAGCCGACAAGCCGTATATGGGTACGACCAACGTGTGGAAGTTTTAGGCCCCAAAGGGAACATTGCTGCAGAAAATAAAACTCCCACTCAGACCATTCTATCCACCCAGACAGGAGTGATTCATGACAATCCCTTGAACTTTTTCTTAGAACGATATCAAGAAGCCTATTTGGCTGAAGCCGAAGCCTTTTTTGAATACTTGGAAACAGGGGGGCCTTCGCCAGCCAGTGGAAAAGACGGTTTGAAACCGGTCTTGATTGGGCTAGCGGCCGGTCAATCCCTTCGAGAGAATCGACCGGTATCCATTTCTTACTGAAAATCGGCTTTTTACTGAAAAACCGACTGTTTGATGAAGGACTTAGTTGGGATTGGTTCTTTCGAGGTGAAGGATCAACTCATCATCAGCCCAATATTCGATGAATTTCGCACTCGTGTTGATTCGATAGGTGTACCCCTTTTTGTTCTGCTTGTTGGTTCTATAAACCTTAACGGCTAACATCTCTTCTCCATTCCACCATGTACGATAGTCGGTTTGAAATTTGTTTGAGATCTTAACGATGATAGCCCGATTCCAGTAGGAATCGGGCAATTTAACATAGAAATCGTTGCCTTCTGCCAAAATGTCTTCGACGACATCTGCATTTTGGCTTCGAATCGCGAAATCAGCGTAAGCCCCATTTTGGGCGAGAAGATTGATAGGCATTATCAAAAAAATCATCAGGCTCATTGGAATAATTCGATTCATTTGGCTCCTTGGGTTCGTGGTTGTAATAGGCTCTTTTTCTTACGATGAGTTTTGTTTCATTGGGACGCTTTGTTGAACAAAGCAGCGCTCACCACAGGTCAATCCAACCCGTTCTTTGAAGATGGGGGATGTCAGAGAAACAGTCAATATGTGGAGGCTTAGGAAGGCGCACCCCGTATTGATCTTGCCGAGCGGGATTCCAAGTGAAAGATAACGAGAAGTACGGAAAAGAAGATGGGATTAGCTCATAGAATTATAGAAAAGAACTTGGGATTAGCTCATAGAACTATGGAACGGAAGATGGAATTATCTCATTAGAATGCCAACAACTGAGGCACATTCTATGTCTATGCCTCAGTTGAGATACCATCAAAGAGAGCATCGCCAGACAATGCTCAATAAACCCGAGTTATTCGGTGGGCCATGAGTCTCGTTCCCATTTTCCTGTGTCCCATTGAAACGCAGGAGCGGGTGGATCATTTTGCCAGTTGTCCCGTTCCCATTGGCCTTGGTCCCAAACCAACATTTGTTGCCCTCCGCCCGTGGGACAAGTGAGCGGTTGTGAATACAAACATGTGATCTCGCCAGGCTTCAGCGCATCGCTAAACACCAAAAGATGTTCGATGTGTCCAATAAATGCACGTTTTCCATTATTTTCCACGTTGTTGTCTCTGGCTCCCACATTAAAAGGAGCGTTGGTTAAAGTATCTTCAGTGGAGAAGTTGCCTTGATTCACTGTTTTGATCGCCTGCCCATTCACGTAGATTGACATTCCCGAATGATGTCCATTGCCGTTGTAAACCACCGCGATATGGTGCATCCCTTCCGACAAGGAATTGTCTTGGCGAACGGGATCGGTCTTGATATCGGTTCTTACTTTGATCCGATCACCAGGACGATGGCGATGATTGAAAACGATTTGATCGACTCCTCGAAAATACTCGAAAAAGATAGCCCAACCACTCAAGTCTCCATTTTTAGTGGACATCTTGCCAAGTAGAATTCGCTTTTGCCCGTTACCGGCATTGCGAAAACCTTTCCGCACCCATACGGAAACGGAAAAAGGATCATCTACATCAAAATTCAGAGGAGAAATCTGTTGCGTATCGCTCATTCCCACGAACCTTTGATTGTCTAGGAACAGGGCGGCTGTCCCACCAAGTCCATTTGGTGTGAATTCTGCCGTGCCAGGTTGGTTTTTTCCCTGTTTTGGCGAACCGTGAGTGAGAGAGCTAGAAGAATCCTGCAAGTTGTTGTCGAAGGCCCAGTGTCCTACGATAGGAGGACTTTGGGCAAAACTGATTGCGGGCAAGCATCCCAGCAGAAAGCCAAGTGCCGCGACGACACATCCAATCTTTCCCCAGGAAAACCCTACTGAAACCTTCGAGCACCTAGAGTGTTCAATTTTCATAAAACCTCATGACTCAAGAGTGAAAGAAAGGTTTAAGGGGATGTCAAACCACAGGTAATGCCAGCGGCAGCTGCCCCTTGTTGGCAGAGAGTTTGAACTTCGGCATCTGACAGACTTCGCCCGTAGATCCGTATTTCGTCGATGTGTCCTGATTGGGCATTATAAATCTCATTTCCTGCGGGGAATCCTCCAATCGCTGCTTCAGATCCAGTCGAAATGCTTCCAGAATGGCTAAAACTTTCTGCTAGAGTGCCATCAATATAAAAATCCCATGTGTTACCAGTACGTCGTACTACATAATTTTTCCATTCGGTGGGAACAACTAAGTTCCGGTGAGGCTGCCCATCTCCTACAACGATTTGGGATTCGCTGGAGTCATAAGAAAACAATCCAAAATAAGCTGTATTGGGTGGGGGAGGCTGAGGATTCATGAACATTTGGACCGCAGAACTGGGAACGCTATCCAGCTTGGCCCACATGCTCATGGTAAAATCAGCGTTATGAAATCCTGAATCATTTCCTAAGTTCAGTTTCGCATAAGCTGATCCGTTAAAATAGACAGCTTGTCCAACAACACCAGCTTGGTAAGAAATCCCCACCGTGGTGCCCGCGGTGTGATTGCCAGTGGTATCTCCTACGGTATCTTCAAAAGCATAATGGGCAATCAAACCGTTGGAAGGAGGAATAGGGGGTGGCGTCGGGTCTGTGTTCCCTGAAAAACAATTTTGGATGATTTCGTTAATTTTCATCACAACATCAAAATTGTTTGTTTCCAATTGGGCAAAATTGGAATTCACCTCACTGGAAAGAGCCGAGGTGTTTGGAGCAAACGTATGGGGAACAACGGGTGGGGTGGGCAATTCCGCGATATCACAATCATGAGCCAAAGCGGGAGTTCCGCTGATCCCAAAGATCGCTGCTCCGATCAGCAGCTTTCCAAATTTCGATGAGATAATCCGATTCTTTGAAATGTTCGTAAACATAGTCACTCCTATTTTTGAGTGGGTTGATTTGTTAGGTCTATTATCCTACCCAAATTATAAATTTGTTTAGTGATTCAAACTGGCTTGAATCCCTAAACTCCACGTTAACTAAAAAAATCTAATTCAGTGTTATAGGCCACTGAACGGTACAATTTAAGGTTGCGAAAAGCTTGCAACACGCTGGAAATAGAGATGACTTATCTGCATCTCTATTCGAACAGTAGATATTCCACTTTCAAAAAAAAAAGGCCAGAAATTTCACTAAACTCTTCAGCGAAATTTATTTTTTCACTCACCAGCCTGATTTATTCAATCAAATTAAAAAGAATTGAAATAATGCCCGCAAGTTTCACTCTTATAGTTTGTGCTTTTCCAATGAATAAAGATGGTTGTCGGAAATTTTCAACAGCTAAGCCTCCAGTTGGCCACATAGGGTTGAGTAGCCTATTGAAAAAACCTATTCTGATATTAATAATATTGATTGTAAGGTATCAAGCAAACTTTCTTCAGTTTGATACGGCCTGATTTGATAATAGACAGGAGATTTCTATATTAAGGAGGAAGGTAAGGTAGGGCTTAGGTTTCCTGCTTTTTCTTAGCTAGGCCTAGCTTGATCAACCATTCCAAAAATTTCTGCTTAGAAAAGGAAAACATATCTTCTGGCATTCAACCAGCACCGATATCTCCCTTTTCGAAGGTTCGAGTGCCATAAGAAGCATAAATAATGGTCATGGAGTTCCTTACTGGTTAGGTAGGAGTTGGACAGGAGGCCAAATTGGAGCCAAGCCTGATGAAGGGGTACTGGAAATACCACACGTTTTCAGTTGAAGGGAACCCATAAATATTACAAAAGGGATTGGAAGGAATGGTCGAGGGGGTCGTCATCTTGATTGTTAACAACAGAGGGAGAAGCCGATTCGAGAACTTCTAAGCCTACCATCGTCACATCATCTCCGAAATTCTCCCGCATGGAATAGGTGAGTCCATAGTCGTAAATTTTTTGGATAATCTCTTCCATGGGCAAGTGACGGTGTTTCCATATCAAGTGTTTGAGACGCCGCATTCCCAATTGCTCATAAGAACCATTATCCACTTCGTAAATGGCATCTGTGTAAAAAAGCACCTTATCCCCAGGATGCAATTGGACTTCTTTTTCTTCAAAACTAGCGATTTCGTTTGGAAAGACACCAAACATAGTGGATCCAGTAGACAATTCATGAATCGTGTTATCTTGAGTCGAAATCAGCAATGCCGGTGGATGGCCCGCCGTGCCGTAGGTCAGCACTTGCCGAGTTGAATCGTAAATTCCATAAATGAGTGTGGCAAACGTGCTTTCAGGTAGTTTTTCATACAGGTTGTGGTTGACCATATCGAACACCCACATCGGAGACATTACCCCAAACACGCTGTTTTTGAACACGCTCGAAACCATGAAGGACACCAGAGCAGCAGGAATGCCGTGCCCAGTAACATCTGCAACCATTAGGCCGAAACGATCGTTCTTCAAGCGAAACACATCGTAGATATCACCTCCAATTTGTGCCATGGGATAGTACATACTCACTACTTTTGCATGAGGAATTTCTGGCATTTCATTGGGCAATAACACCCGCTGGGTTTGGCGGGCTTGTTCGAGTTCTTCGTCCAGTTGAGCTTGTTGACGTTTGATGGTTTGGAAAGCATCGTGAAGGGCTTCTTCTGCAAACTTTCGGTCGGTTATATCACTTTCGACGGCAATAAACCGTTCCAGAGTCCCCTGTGCGTCGAAGATAGGTTGGATGTGCATTTCTAACCAGTACTTCTCCCCTGATTTTGAATAATTGAGAATCTCCACTTTGATCGCTTCTTGATTGGCAATGGCCTCCCGAACCTGGATTACCGTTTCTGGGTCGGTTTCAGGTCCCTGCAATATGTGTCCCGGCGTTTTACCTAACACTTCTTCAAGCGTGTATCCGGTAATTTCAGTGAATGCAGCATTCACCCATTCCAAGTACCCGTTGGGGTCGGTAATAACCACTGCATTTTCAGTGTGCTGGGCGACGAGTGCCAACCGACTGAGGTCACGCTCCGAAGCTTTTTGCTTCTTGCTCACCTCCTTGAATTTTTCTATTTGCAGCATCAAATCCGTCACATCCTTCAATTGCACCAAAGCACAAATGGAGGCAGAACTGGTCCCATTTTCCTTGACCAATACAGGACGAATCGATCCGCGCTGCCGCATCAAGCCGTTGGCAATACGTTTGTCCGGGATAGGAAGCAACCAAGGATGGAAAGCTGACGAGATATACTGCATTGTACGGTGCTGAAACATCTGACGAAATTTAGCGAGGACCAAGGGTGCATTATGCGAAACATATAGGTCTTCCAACTGCGACTTATTCGCTAAATCTGACGGCAGGTGTTCTCGAATCCAACGATTTGTATAAGCGAGCGAAAAGTCTTCTCGAACAATGAAGATTCCACTATCCATCAGGTCCAGCGATTCTCGAAGTGAATCATTTAAAACCAAGTGCGTTAACATATTATTTTACTATTTTGTTGTGAGAATGTTGTTTTTTCTCCGTTTAGCATGTTCTTTGTAAGTTGTCATCAACTAAGTGAATGAACTTACCATATCCTAATAATAGGGCGAATCGCTCAATATTCCACACAGCAATCATATGTTCGAATCGGTAATTCTTATCTTTTTGAACGGATCGACTATCAAGCATTGTCATTTATTTTATGAGCAACAAAAAATGCATGTTCAGATGGCAAGCCATTACGTAAGTTTGCGTATACAAAGGAAAATTGCCTTGGGCGTAAAATATGCATGAATGTACGAAAGGATTAATTTCACTTGCACCATGAATTAAATTTGTATATACGAAAAATTAAGATTTGTTTCTGCAAATCCTTTCTTTACTAAGATATGTTGAGGGAGCTATGAAAAAGTTTACTATGAAACTCGATTGGGGCTACACTCTGTTGCTTTTGGGGTTGATTGGCACGATTTGGCTGTTAACGGGAATATTTCATCCTTAGGAAGATGCTTTACCCTCGCGAATCGATTTTTTACGCAAATTTGTTATGAACCTGAAGTCCTGGGCTGAACAATAAAAACACTGGAGAGGTATGTATATCTGCTTATGTCGTGGAATTACTGAGAATAAAATTCGGCAAGCCGTATGTGAAGGAGTAAGCTCTATGCGGGAGCTACGAGCTTGTTTGGGTGTCGCGAGCCAATGCGGAAAATGCAGCAAATCGGCACGATCCATTCTGCAAGATTCCAAACATGGCGTGCAAGTTGATACCAGTCCAGCCTAAGGCCAAGGTTTCTTGTCATCGAAGGTATTCAGCACGATATCCTGAATTTTTATTTAAATTTAATTAAAGAGAGAGAGAACCACATGAAAGGCGATTCTAAAGTTATTGAACATTTGAACAAAATCTTGGCGAATGAATTGACTGCCATCAATCAATATTTCTTACATTCTCGCATGTACAAAAATTGGGGATTTCATAAGTTGGCTGAGGTTTCATATCATGAGTCGATTGATGAAATGAAACATGCAGATGCTTTGATTGAACGTATCTTGTTTTTGGAGGGTCTCCCCAATCTGCAGCAATTGCACAAATTGCTTATTGGTGAATCCCCATCTGAAATGCTTCAATGCGATTTGGATTTAGAGCACAAAGCCATCCCAGAAATCCGCGAAGCCATTGCCTACTGCGAGGAAGCAAGGGACTATATCAGCCGTGAATTATTGGAAGACATCTTGGAAGGTGAAGAGGAACATTTGGATTGGCTGGAAACACAGTTAGAACTCATTCAAAAACTCGGCAAAGAACTTTATCTTCAGGATAAACTCGGTGAAACTCATGACGAATAGCCTCACAAGTTTTCCCTTCTCATAATATTTCCCTGACCACCCTGGAATCTTTCTTAGGTTCTGGGGGCTTTCCAGTAACGGTACCATCCTTTAAATCTATTGCTCAGCAATCGCTTTTTTGAACACATAAATCCGATTCCGAACGATCCGCTTGATGCCATCGAATGTTTCCAAATCCACGGACTGGCCGTTCACAATTTGATGGTAAAATGAGGCAATGTAGGGATTGTGTTTCTGACCAGTGTGGTCATTTTTTTTTCGTTCCGCAACGTAGTAACGATGGCCCACTCCTGTCAGGGATAAGTCAATATATTGAGCCCGTTGAGATAGACGGTATCCCCTAAGCCGTTGGCCGAGTCGTGCGGATTTTTCTTTACGTTGAGCCCATTTCAGTAGACGATCCTTGCGGTTCAACGTGATATACAAATGACTCCCTACATTCACTCGATCTGCCCAGTGGGCGTGCCCTTCAGACTCCGATGCAGGGGAACTGAGTAAGATGGTGTCAAATAGATTCACAGGCAATGTTTTGTGATGCTCCCTGATCATCTCCTCAAACACGATAGACCCCATACTGTGAGTTAGAAAAGACAGATTCAGGCTGGAAAAACGGTCCGGATACTTGCCCTTATAGGCTTCCAAAAGCTGGATCGTTTTGTATAAATCTCCAGCCGCTTTTTGAGCCGCTATTTTAGGAAAACCGAAAATCCCGTCATACGCCCCTACCCAACGAAACATGATCACCTTCGCTCCATATTGCCCTTCGATATGAGGCAAGTGTCGCTTGATCCCTTTTTCCGGCTGTTTTCCTCGACCGTGAATGAAAAACACCAAATTCCGCTCAGTGCCGCGTTCTCCATAATCCTGGAAGATTTCGTCAAGTGCCGCGTGTAGTTGGTCGACATCAAATATGTTTTTAGGGCTGGTCACAATGAGGTTTTGTCCCATTACTTTTCTCTGATGACGTCATTAGTTTGTATCCGTTTTATCCTACTTGCCTCACCCCTGCTCTTTTCAGGAGCAGCTTCCAAGCCAACCCCATAATCAGAAACCGCCATCCCGCAAGTCCGATCAAGATCGCTTCATACCACCATCCACGATAATCGAACGCAACTGGTGCGTAAAGATAGGTCGCTAACGAATAGATAGTGATAGTCCAATAAAGGGTCGAATTGGCCGTGAAGCAGGCTAAAGGAATAATCCACAAAATGAACTGTGGAGAATAAAACGAAGTAACTGAAACAAACCCAACGACCCCAAACAAACAAGCATGAACCAACTGCTCAAACGTCTTGGGTCGTGACAGCGCCATCATCAAGAGCAGAACAATAGGACCAATTTTTAGCAACGGGGTTGTGTTGAAAAATTCGCGGAGGACGGCTTCTGTTTCCGGCTGCCAAATCTTGACTATATATATGATGGCATCGTAGGTAGATTCTCCGTTCAACCCGCGTTCCAGGTGATACTTGTAAGGGACCATCAACCCCTCCCACCCACTCATAACCCAAATTGCAGCGTGACTGAGGACGAATGGAGATACGGCGAGGGTGAGAAGCAAGATTGCATTCCTAAAACCTTCCCGATACAACGCGTAAAACCCCCAAGCTGGAAGCAAAAACAGCGCATACCCCTTCAATGCAATACAAATTCCCAGTAACAGAAAACTGAGTGCCCACCGGTTTTTTTGTAGAAACCAAAATGCAAGAAAGCAAAATAAAGCAGGATAAATATCGTAACGATGGAGCGTGTAATACCAAATGGCAGGACTGAGCCAAAGCCATGCCTTCCAATAAGAAATCTCCGAAGATTTCCGGATAAGCCAAAGCAAGGTCATCCAGGCACATGTCATCCACACCCAAATGAAACTCAGCACTTGCAGGTAATCCATTGCCAAGTTTGGAAAAAAGTGGAGATAGGCATGATAGCCGCCGTTGGAAATCCATCTCACGACTCCAAACAATAGATTCGCAGCCAGCGGGTATTCGGAAAGTACGTCGCGATAAGGGAGCTGATCCGTACCGACCCAAGCTGCTGTATGGAAATACAATTCGGTATCGACCCCGTTGAAAAAAAAGCGAATGCCAAAAAAGCGTGTGTAAGGGAGGTAGGGCAGGGCGAAAAAGAAAAGGAGGCACGCAGTGCCTCCTTGAAGTAACCAGCGGAAATTTTGTGACATTTTTGGTTCGTCTGTAATCTTCAATTCCGATAAATCATTTTGGTCTACACCATAAATGACCCATGTTAGCTAATCAAGCTTGGTGCTACGGCGTTTCGCTTTCTTGCGACGTAGGACGTCCGTAGTCGTCTTCAAATCGTTCTATATCGTCCTCTCCCACATAATCTCCTAATTGAACTTCGATGATTTGTAGCGGAACCTTGCCCGTGTTGGCGAGGCGGTGAATTTGTGTAGGTAAGATGAAGGTGGATTGGTCTTTAGCGACCAAGTACATTTCATCACCTCGGGTCACTTGAGCCGTTCCTCTCACGACCACCCAATGTTCACTACGGTGCTGATGACGCTGCACCGACATCCGTTTTCCAGGAAGCAATTCCAAGATTTTGATCTTGTAATTCGGAGACTGATACAAAGTCGTATAGCTTCCCCAAGGTCGTTGCACAGTAGTGTGAACATTGGTTTCTTCGCGCTGGGCTTCTTTGAGAGTTTGCACCAATTTCTTCACGTCTTGACTGCGTGAAAGATCACTGATCAGCAAAGCATCATCGGTTTCTACGATCACCAGGTTTTGAACTCCAATGCTGGTTACCAATTTTTTGGAACTGAAGATTAGGCTATTTTTGGTGTCTTGCGTGATCACATTTCCTCGGATCACGTTGCCATTGGGGTCTTTCGGAGACATCTGATGGATGCTCTCCCAAGATCCCAAATCACTCCAATCCATATCCACGGGAAGCACAGCGACCCGCGCGGCTTTTTCCATGATGGCATAATCGATGGAGTCGGAAACGATGCTCTTATAGACTTCCTCAATCACTTTTTCATCGTTAAGATTCTTTCCAAGTCGTGCTTGGCTTTGAAACACTTCAGACATTTGAGGGGTGTACTGTTCAAATGCGTCTTTCCACACTTGGGAAGTGCCGAGAAAAATACCGGCATTCCAAGTGAAGCTGCTGTCTTTGAGGTATTCTTTCGCTTTTGTTTTATTGGGTTTTTCCACAAATGATTCTACTTCATGTCCTACCTTCAATGACTTGCCTGCCTTGATATACCCGTATCCGGTCTCGGGTCGATCCGGCTTGACTCCAAACGTGACCAACCATCCCTCCTTGGCCAGGGAAGCCCCTTGTTTCAAATAGTCAGTGAACTCCTTTTCTTTTTGGATCAAATGATCCGCAGGTAAAATGATCACGACCTCGTTTTCCGTTCCTGTAGGAAGTTGAGACACTCCCCACAAAATCGCAGGGGCGGTATTGCGACTCATGGGTTCCAATAAAATATTCTCTACCGGAAAACGCGGTTCCACTCGTTCCATTTGGCGCTTTAGTTCGAATTCATGCGCCTTGGCTCCAATCACATAAATTTTTTCCAACGGAATGATGCCGGTCAAACGCTGGTAAGTTTCTTGAAGCAACGACACGTCGGTGGAACCTAAGTTTAAAAATTGTTTGGGATTTTGTGTCCGGCTGAATGGCCACAATCGGGTGCCACCGCCTCCAGCTAAAATCATTCCAATCATAGTCTCTCCTTACTAAGTTCAGTCACAATAAAATTCGGAACTGCGAATTCATGTAGTCGCTGTCATTCGCACGTTGTGAAGTAAATGGGAAAGCTTCCAGAAATGTGGCGGAATGTCAAATCTGCCTGAAAAACATCGATGGAAAGGGTCCGAATGAGCGATTAACATGGCTGTTCCTATTTATTAATTTTAGTAAATTTAACAAACAGATTTAAAGACCCTGACACCTTTTTGAAGCCAGTACAAACTTCGATGTATTCAGCAAAATATGTAAACGAAGTTATAAGAAAATCACCTTCCGACGAGCGAAACCTTATCATCGAAATTCTCGAACGATTGATCAGGATAATGCAGGTGTCTGTAATTATTACGGGAATGGTGTTTGCATTTCTTTCCTATTTGGAGCGTGTTATGAACATGCCAGTTCGTCACTTTTCTCCTCAATCGTCTGAAACCGATATCCTAGCTGTAAGATGAGTCAGAGAATCGGAAGAAACATTAGACATCTAGAGGCGAAAGTTGGGATGAATTTTCAAAAGCTAGCCCCAATATTCTCTTTTTGTGAAAATGGAGGGGACAACTCAACACAAGGTTGGAATCAGGAGACCTCTCGGCACCGCTTAAGAGCATCGGACTGTTTTCAACGAACCTAGTTTAACTAGATTGAATCTTTATAAGGAGAACCATGAAAAAATTTGCTTGGTTATTGATGATATGGGGTTTGGTGGGGTGGTCATCCGCCTCATGGGCCGTGAACAAATGCGGGGTTGGCCCCACCGTTGTTGGCGGAAGCAACACGCTGTTGGCCCAAATGGGGGCTACTTTCACAGATGGCTTTTCTTCCACAACGAACCTTTCAGCGATCACTTCAGGAACCAGTGGTTGTTCCAACGATGGCTTTGTACAATCGGAACAACAAAAACTTTATGTGGCGCACAACTATGAAAATCTAGAAGAGGCTCTTGCTCAAGGCGAGGGGCCGTATTTGGATTCTTTGCTTGCAGTGCTCGGATGCTCCAAGCAAGCCAAGGCTCCATTTGTGGCATTAACAAAAGAACACTACGATCAATTGTTCCGCAAAGCGGATGAGTTGGAACAACGGACTGACGACTTTTTGCAAACTTTGGATGCGACGGTTCTTACTCATCCCAGCTTGCACCATCAATGTCAGCCAATTTCCTAAAGGAGGCAAACCATGTATCGCAATCTTTCTATTTTTGGATTACTTACCTTAATGATGATGTTTATCGGTTCTTCAGCCTGGGCCAGTATTGCCGATTGTGGTTTAGGCTCCACAATTATTAAAAACAAAGGGGTGGTCAGTCAAACCATCGCTTACACTACCAACGGAACCTATCATAGCTTCACTGTAACCACGCAAACTTCGGGCTGCGATTACAGCTCTATTGTGCAAGAAGACAAGTTACCCGAAATTTTTGTACACCAAACCTTTGACAATCTAGAGGAAGATGCCGCGAGAGGCCAAGGCCCGTACTTGAATGGGCTGGCCGATCTCCTGGGCTGCTCCCCGGAAGTCCATGCCGATTTCGCACGAGTGATGCAGCAGAATTACGATGAACTGTTTGTCACCGCTCCTGAATCGCAAAAGGAAAGCCTTCGGTTTGTTCAGCAAATCCGAGACAACATTCGGGAAACCCCCGGCCTCGCCTCGAGCTGCACGGTTTCTTAACCGCCCCCTTGAATCGATAGCTCGGTGTTGTCAGCGCAGAGCAAAGCTCAAACGCTCTGCGTTTTTATTCCTCACTCAATCAACCTAGCTCCCCATTACCTTCTCAGCCGTCTTCATTTAAAGAATTATTTTTTGGATCGTGTTGAACCCTATATTGGAGGATTATCTCTTCAATCATGAACGGGTTAGGTGCATTTCGAGCTTTTACAAAAAGGCGTGCCATGCATGCCTAGAGGCCGTAAAAAATTGGAAAACGGATATCACTAAAAACAAGGAGTTTCATGAAAAAAAACACTTGGTTACATCGTAAACGAGGAGGAGTTTGGGGGAAGTGGTTAACTCTTTTATTGGGAATGTGTATCGCGGCTATTTCTCCAGGAATGGCTGTCAATAAATGCGGAGTCGGTCCGACAATCACTCAAAGCAACACGCTTGTTAGTCAATTAGGAGCGACTTTTACCGATGGGTCAATTTCTTCTTCCACAACCAATCTTTCTGCAATTACATCTGGCACTAGCGGCTGCACTAATGATGGGTTTGTTTTAAAAGGCCAACAGCAGCTTTATGTCGCTCACAACTACGCACAATTGGAAGAATCGCTCGCCACTGGGAAAGGGCCGCACGTAGACGCTCTGTTGTTTTTGATGCAATGTTCTCCTGAAGTAAAATCAACTTTTGTGCAGCAAGCCCAGAAACATTATACGTTGCTTTTTCCCGATGACATTGCTGAAGAAGCCCGAACTGACGAGTTTCTTGACGCGTTTCAACAACTTGTGCAAACCCATCCCAATCTCGTATCCCAATGCGTTTCAGTAATATGAAACACCTGGATGTTAATCAGACGATGACTCTTTAACACGCTCATCCAGAAAAGCAATGAAGCGATCTTTGTAGATGCTCCGATATTTTCCGAGCATCTGCAAATGACGCCCACGCTCCATCGTCCACATCCATTTCGGTTCTTGAGCCGCGGCAAAAATCTGTTCTCCATGGTGGAACGGCACAATTCGATCTAGCTTGCCATGAACCACCAATAATGGCGTTGGCGCAATGTTGGCAATCACTTCAGCAGGTGACATGGAATCATCAATCAGCAAATGCGACAATGGAGATTTGAGCCATTGTAAGGGCCACGACATTTCGTCCAATTTGTCTTCCGCAATGGATTGGTAGGAATAAAATGCACCTTCTACCACAATAGCGACAATGCCATCTCGCGGTTGGGTTCCCATGACTCTTAAAGCCACAGCCCCCCCCAAACTTTGGCCAAACACGATCAGTTTGTTGGGGTTTACGTCAGGGCGGGTTTTTAGGTACTCCAATGCGGCAACTCCATCGGCAACCACACCTTCGGGAGTAGGCTGCCCCTCAGAACGACCATATCCCCGGTAATCAAATAGAAAGAGGTGATAACCGTTGGCAGGAAGGTGAAATAGTTGGACCCAATAACTCGTCAAATTTTCCCCGTTGCCATGAAAATGGACCACCGTGCCTTTGGCGGGTCCTTCTTTCGCGGGAACAAACCATCCATGCAGAGACACCCCATCGGCGCTAGTAAAGGTCACATCTTCGTGAACAAATCCGAGTTTTTTTGGATCAGAATAAATCCAATCGGTCGGTGCATAAAACAATTGGTTGCAACCGCCCAATAACCACAAACACAGGATCCATCCTATCCATTTTTTAACAACAGATTTTCTCTCCATAGTTTTCCTCAAAAATAATAATTAACCGCAGCCAACCCTTCCCAAGGATTGCGATAATTCACTTCCAAGCGAGCGTCCCAATTCTGGGCCAAGGTCCAACGTTGATGAATTTGCGCTTCCACGTAATCGTGAGGATCTCCTAACACTCCTTTTACCACCTCTAAAGAAACAAGAGCTTTCCATCGAGTGGACCATTCCCAAGTCAATCCTGTCAGAACTCCAGCTCCCACCAGATAATCGTAGTCATAGGCGTCATCGACTTCAACGGTTGTATGTCCTAGAGCATAAAAAAGGCCACTTTGTTGAGAAAAGGCGGTGCTCCATCCGTATGAAATAGCCCCTCGAAATTTTCGACAAACCGGACATCGTTTCTTGGTGGAAGGTTGTGCTGCTACCAACAAAGCCCACGAGCTATCCCGTTTGATACGGTTGTGGGGTGACAAATTCATGACATTCACCACTTCGAAACGGTGCAAGGTCCATTGTTCATTGTCATCCTCGGTTGCTTCATAATGACGAAACTGAAACTGACCTGCAATCAGTTGACTGTTTTCCAAATGGCCTTGTTCGTCAGCAAGAAGGTCATGATACGCGGGCCAGGTGGTTATTTCTTGGAACGGGCGGAAATCGTCCACCCCTAATCCCAAACGGATTTTATTAGGTCGATGTCCCAATTCTATTGGGATTTCGTGCGCTGGAGGCAAAGACACTTCTTCCAAACTCCCCAAACGGCTTCGAGCACGAAGCAACTGTCTGCGGATCTGTTTGGCGGATGCATCATCATGATTTTCGTTCAAACGGCTAGTAATAAAATCGACAGCAGTATCCAAAACCAAGCCTTGACGCAAGAGAGAAAGATTTTGGAATGGAGAGTTGTTCAAGCTGTCAGGGTTATGAGCAATATCCACAACAAGTGCTTGTTCCGAAGCATTCAAAGCCTCAAATTTTTGTAACAATTGGCGGGTTCGTGCTGGAAAGTAGTTCACTTGAGCGACCAAGTTGTCTTGATCCACCACTTCTCGAACCGCCGTTGATGGAATGGCCCATAAGTAAAAAGGCTCTTTCAACTCGTATTGTGGAGCGGCAATTTGAATCAATTCCAGGATGCGGTAAGCGCAGTTTTCTAAAAAGAAATAATAAGGAATATTCGTATGCGAAAGCTCCCAACTGTGCATGACCAAAACCTCTGTTTCTTGTTCGGTGAGATTCAACTCATATTCCCATAAGCTTCGGTCTTCAAACTCAATGTTGGAACGCACTGGAACGTAATAGGGTTGAAGCATGTAATATCCTTCATAACCGCCGAACACTCCCCGCACCGCATATTCAAACCCAATCTCTTCATCACTGACTCCTGCTTGGTACTGCACCACAAACGCCAATAGATTGAGTGCTGTGTTGCCTTTCTTCTGATTGATCTTCAGAAAAGTATGACCAAACACCGACCCAGGATTTCCCATAAATGATGAGGCAAACACCAAACTGACTGACTGTGCATTGATCAGTTTTCGCCACGCTTCATACCGTTCGCACTCGACCGGCGGCAAGTACTGAGGATCGAATTTTAGCTGTTGATTCAGCCAATGGAATCGAGCTGGGTAAAGACAAATGCCGTGGGAATCCCCTTTTTCAAAAACAGGATCCAGGAAAGCCTCTATGGTTTCATGAAGCTCTGCTTCAGGATCTCCACGTTGTGCACCTTGACTAAAAAAGAAACCGGGGTCTTCGATATCGCTTTCTCCATCTACCGAAAGTGGATTGATATGGAGGAGTCGCAACCAGTGAGGGTTTTGATGCAATTGCATGGCTGTCGCTTGGTCGTGCACCGCATCCAGATAGTCAAAAAATTCCGATTGCGCATAGGCGACGGAGGCAGTTACCCACCAAACGAGCCCTACTAATCCCAAATAATTAAGAACGCTTTTGAAGGAATAGTAAAATCGCGGAAACCGAAGCAAACCCAGGAAACGTAACGGGAACTGCGAACCAGAAACAAAACGCATACGGTTTGTGCCTCCAATAATAATCATGAATTGAAAAGCTCTTTATAACGGGATGGAAATCACTTCAAAGGACAAGTGAGAAAGCTATGCACATGTAAGGCCCGACAAGAAACGAATCCATCTGAACCTTTAGACCTTCAACTTATATTCGAACGACGTAGTTAGAATAGATCACTAAATTTACTAAAATAGATAAGTTTTATAAAAATATTGGAAAATAAATTTTCGAACTGTACAATGCGCTCCGCTTGGAGAGAAACCTCACCAAGATCGTGTCGTTTAAAAAGAAAGTAAGTCAACTCCGCATTAAGAAAGGAAACGTTATGAAACTCATGAAATGGAGCGTCAGAGCAAAAATGCTTGGGATCGTGCTCCCGACGATTTTGTGGTTGAGCACTCCTAATGTATGGGCGCACAAAGAAGGACAATCGGAACATCAGTCCTACAAATTGGGAGATTTTCAATTGGAAAGTGGAGAAGTGATTCAAGATTTTTCCATTTCCTATGTCACCCACGGAAAGTTGAACACAAAGAAATCCAACGCCATTCTGTTGGCTTCTTCATTGGGGGGCAACCACCATCGAGTGGACTTTTTGGTGGGGCCTGGGAAAGCTTTGGATACCAACAAGTATTTCATCATTGCGACCGATGCCATTGGCAATGGACTCACGACTTCTCCCAGCAATAGCACGAAGCAACCGGGGGTTCGTTTCCCTCAATTCAACATTCGCGACATGGTGAATTCGCAGCATCGATTGGTCACGGAGAAATTCGGTATCACACATCTGGTTGCGGTGGGCGGTGCCTCAATGGGTGGGATGCAAAGCTTGCAATGGGCGGTGAGTTACCCCGATTTCATGGATGCCATTGTTTCATTAACCGGGACCGTGCGTACCTCTCCTTGGTCGATTGGCATTTTTGAAATGTCGATCAAAATGTTGAAAATCGAACCTGATTGGAATAGCGGGAATTACACCAAACAACCTGAACAAGGATGGCGTTTGTGGACGGATTTCGTGTTAGCCATGATGGCCAACGCCCCTCAAGGCATTGCTAGTCGGAATCCCACCCCTCAAGAAGTGAAAGATTTCCTTATATGGTGGGAAGACCTCTGGTTGGCACGCGGGTACGACGCCAACGATATGATTTATCAAACCGAGGCGATCAATTTGCATAATGTGGCCAACACCCCTGGGATGGACGGCGACTTAACCAAAGCTCTCAAGAGCATCAAAGCCAAAGTGCTGGTGTTGATTGCCAAAAACGACTTGTTGGTATCCACGGAACAAATCCAGCAAGATGCCCTGTTGATCCGCGATCATCGAGTGGTTGAAATCCCTACCCTGTATGGTCATTTTGGGGCAAGTCCGATCTACAGTCCAGCTGATGTGGATTTTTCTAACCGTATTGTTCACGAAGTTTTGGAAGCAGCTTCAATGCCTACAATTCGATAAAAAAAATAAAATAAATAAATTTTATAAATTGTAGATAGTGTTTGCTAGGCTATTGACTCACCTATTTTGCCTCAATAGCCTGACATTTTTTATAATGTTTGAAATTGAGGAAAATCGTCCCTTGGAAATATGACGATGATGTATGGCGCTTGAGGAGAAGGTTCAAACAAATCCAAAAGTTCGAACTCCACACCCACATCATGCGATCTCAATTGTGAAAAGAGATGCGAACGGATTTGGAACGACTGCTGAGTGTGCTCGATCAAAAAAAACTACGAAACGAACGGTGGGTGGAACTACTCAAAAAACATGGTATCGATCCCCAGCGAGGGTTACGTGCCAGTCTTTGTTGGTGAAGAGTAAGCTTTTCAATTTTGAGTGATCGGCAATTGGCACGAAAAAAAATAAAGCACCAATTTTGAATCAGTGTGAAAAAACTTTTGAAAAATCACCGGGAATGCAAGTGAATGAATAGTATTTCATTTTCAATTAAAGTTTTAAATTCAATGAGTACAACCGTGCAATCTGGATGGATATTTGTAGAGTACCTCCGTGTGTTTAGATCCGAAACTAACAAAACCTCTTGCAATCTTCAGCCACCTGCGTTAGTAATTGCTCTTTACTTTTGAGAGCGGGAGTAGCTCAGTTGGCTAGAGCATCAGCCTTCCAAGCTGAGGGTCGCGAGTTCGAGTCTCGTTTCCCGCTCCACGGGTAAACCAACCAAATTTCCTACGTAGCGCGGGGTGGAGCAGCCTGGTAGCTCGTCGGGCTCATAACCCGAAGGTCGTCGGTTCAAATCCGGCCCCCGC
>JANQJU010000009.1 GCA_028281495.1 SAR324 cluster bacterium | reverse complement strand
TGACTTCACTACTGGCCCAAGAATCCTCTTTTGACTCGGAAATCTATCAACTGAAAGAGCGGGTGCTTGAAATTCCCAAGGACCTTCCAGAGGAAACGCCTTCCATATTGGATGTTTCGTTAGAGGACTTGCATCGCACTGAAAAACGAAAGACCTTTTTTGATCTCATCAATCGACTGTTTGGTAAGAAATGCGGATTCGTCACACTAGTACTTCAGGAAAACTTCATGAGGAAACCGTCACCTCTATTCCAGTTGCTTCCCAGATGCTGATGAACGTTTGGTAGTTCGATTCAACTTTCACCATCCCAGAGTCTTGTCGCTGATTCACAAAATTTCGGCATGGGCAATCAACTGTATCTTTCGGATCGAAAGCAGCAATAGATTTATTTGTCTCTCCATAAACGGATAACCTAACTAATAAGAATTATGATAGCCCTGAGGTAAGATTAATAATGAACAAAGTTAAACATGCAGTTTTTTATATATTTCTTATACTAGCCCTTCCATATGATGGAAGTGGAAAAACAATTTATAATAAGAAACTACCAATTATAGATTTTTTGAACCCCAGTAACTTTATATCAATCGAAAATAACGATAACACTATTATTATTTTAGATAAAAAACAAAAAAGTCTTAGTAGTTGTAGTGTGGATATTTTATCAAAATCTAGCAATTTTAATATCAACTGGATTAAAAACTCTAAACAGAGAAAATGTTTTCACGATATCAAAAACGTTTTTAGTATTCGTATCAAAAAAAGAGATGTTATTGTTATCAATTTAGATCAAGAAATTAATAAACATTATTATCTATTTAGTAACAATGAAAAACTGTTTCTTGAAGAAAAGGAAGGGTACTTATTTCAAGTAATTAACATAAATTCAACTACCTTAGTAAAAAAAAAATATCTAAAAAGCTGTTGCAGATACTCAACAGTTGATGTTCAACCGAATGGTTTTGAAATAGGACCTCCTTTACATGTCAGTGAACTTCTTCAAACCGACTTAAGAAAGTATTGTTTTTTAACAGAAAATGAAGAATGTGAATCAGGACACAAACCAAAAATAGTTTATTACCAGCGGCAGGATTTTATCCCCTTTTACTTAAGGAGAGGCTTCTATTCAATCCCATTAGATCTAAATGGAGATGGTCAAGATGAACATATAGATATCGAAAATATTAAGCACATAAAGGGTGGAGAAACTAAGATTAAATGCAATATAAAAGCTAAATTACTAAGGAAAAGTATAGATTCAACTTTTATATCTGGAGATTTGTTTATTTTTCCAGAAGGCTGTCATGAAAATATCATAGGATGGCAAGTCGTTTCAACAAAAAGACATCAGTTTTTATTGATTCAAATTGACATAGATCCTGTTGAAAGTCGCTATCATTATACGCAGGTGTACTGGAAGCAAGGGCTTCAAATAGAAACACATAAAGGCTATCCAATAGATTTTAAAAGTTCAGGTGAAAAAGAGTATTTGATGAAAAATATCTTTTTAAACTATGGTGATGACTTAAATAGGATGTTGTTTGGGCAAAAAATTACAGAAAGTTCTGAGGGATTGCGATTTGAAAGATTGGAATTTTCAAGAAAAAGGGGCGTTTTCACTTCAGACTCCCAATACTGTGATTTTTTTTTTGGAGAACAATCAAAAATATTTCATTACGAAAACAAACATCGACTAAAAAAAGAGTTTCAAGAATTTTGTAATCAAAATGGGAAATTATGAGCTTTCAGCAAGCGCTAGAGAATTTGCTACCTGATGTGGTGAGAGGAGAAAATTTGCATGAAGTCACTGTAACCTCCGATTTTTATGCACCTAGAGACAGGAATGGTGATGGAGATACTAACGATCCAGGAGATATCCATGGAAGTATAGATGCTAATTATCTCCAAAATGGTCAACATTTAGGCCAAAGTGGATTTAACTTGAATCATCCAATTGTCGGTTCACCAGTATCAGGAATAGTTATTAGTGTGAATGCTACTTGGGGATGGGTTGTTGTCGTAGATGACAATCGTGTCCATCACCGAATATTGCATCTACATGAAACTCTAGTTGCCGTCGGGCAAATTCTTCAGGCAGGAGAAACAATTGGTCGGATGGGAGGTCGTGGGCCAGAGGGAGAAGATGAGTTTGACCAACATGTTCATTATGACATGTTTTATCCCCTATATCTTGGGCGTCCTTTCAGCAATCGTAATCCAAAGCTTAACCCAGAAACCTATCATGATAACGGCTTGCGGGCTGCATTGATAGAAGTCGGGCTACTAGAAGACGATAGCGACGAAAATAACGATGACACGACAACAGACACACAAGGATCATCTACTACTGGAACGGTCATTTTAGGGACAACGAATTCACCTTCTACTTCAGTTGATCAAGTTACTCAATCTCCAGCCCCCTCTCAAACTCCCTCCTCGGAAACTACCGAGACAACATCCACTGAGACATCCACCGATCCTCCTCAACCAGCCAATTCACCGCAGGTGCAACCTTCTCCGCCTACTGCTACCTCTCCAATAGAACCGTCAACCGCCACGCCAACATTGGAAGTAACTGGTATAGCAGTTACTTCTCAACCGGTACAGGTACCGATTGGGGATGGAATGACAATTCCCCAGCAACAAGTAACCGTGACTATTCAAACCAATCTAGGTACCGAAACGTTCGAGATGTCTATTCCGGAGGGTGCTCCCCTTCCGACTGCGAGCGAAATTGCCAATGCCGTGGATAACTCTATTCAAACCAATGGAACAGTCACAGAAGGAGCAGTCCAAGACGCTTTTGAAAATGCTGCTTCGAATCAGCCGGCTCCGGTAATAACAACAACTGATTCCTCATCAAGTAGTGGAAATCCTGGAAATGATAACAGCAGCACTGGCACGGCGACCAAACCAAAGGTTCATACGGTTAAACCCGGTGACAACCTTACAAAAATAGCGGAGGCAAATAATACTACGGTCGAAGAACTAGTAGCTCTGAACAACATCGAAAACCCAGATATTATTAATGTAGGCCAAGAAATCCAGCTACCTACCGATCTCGCTCAACAGGAACCTGATTCGTTTGCTGTAGATGGTAGTGTTAGTGCCACCCTTGAAGAACCTGGGTTTACTATAGCTACAGAAAGTGATGCTTCCCTGGGTAATGAACCTGTCCCAAAAGAACTTGAAGATAATCAGAACGACCAAGAGCCTATCGAAGATTCCTTGGAGACTCTTGGCAAGGCCACTGAATCCGCCGAAGAGGAAGCTACCAAAGAGGTCGGCGAAGAATTGCATGATCTCGCAAGCAATGAGCTCAAGCCAAAATCTGCTGATCCTGAAGAGCCAACTGAAGATGAGCAAGAGCGACCTGGTAATGGCAGTCCTTCCAGTCCCAATGATCCATCAACGATCCTAAGTTCTCCCGAAGGCGGTGGCGGTGGTGGTGGCGGTCCCGAACCCCAAGCTGAAAGCACGACTTTCAATCAGACCCGTACCTCAACTATTCGAGCTAGTACTTCTTCTGAGATGCTCGATATTGCCATTGACCAATACCAAGGACAAAGCAATCCTTCCCATCGAATGTTAGCGTTCGAGCGTTATGCCCTGAAACAAAACCTCTTTGAGGAATATGCCAAGCATTCTGAAAACACGACTACCTTGTCTCGGTTCTGGCTCACCGTGGACAAAAACTATGCGTTCGAAGCACTGTACCATGCTGAAGGCATTCAAGGTCGTACCCAAAGTACACTAAATACCATGGCAACGGGTCTCCGTGTCACCGATAGTCAAATTTCAGATGTTTTGGAAGATGCGGCTCAAGTCCTCTCTCCCTTAGTTTACAAACAGTTGGCCGTGCAGCTTTGGCATCACCCTCAGTATGGGAATGGTGGTTCTGTCGCAGAATCCGGGATCGGAACCTCCTGGGGCATGGTCGCCCATCAAACTCGAACCTTGCGAACTCAATCCTTTTATTACTCCACCGATCCTCAGACATCTGCCCAAGATCCCAAGACGGCTATTGAAAGCAACAACCCGCGCTTCCACCAACCCCGCACCGCAATTTACAATCCCTTGGCCGAGCGCTTGGTGAAAGAGATTGCTTGGGTCGACACGGTCATGGAGGCTACATTTCCTAAGGGAACGGTCGATACGGAGTTGTCCCTAGCTCAGGTAGAAGAACAGGTGGGAAGCAGTCAAATCAACTATCTCCAGACCTTGGTGGAATCGTTTCTTCCGGGAAGCAACTATTCTTCGTATGATCGACGTGGTCCTAACTCCCGTTCTGTTTCGTCAGAAACGATTCCCTCGGATTGGAAGGGTTCAGCCAAAGAATGGAAAGTGCTGAACCAATCCTTGAAACTGATCGAACGGTATGGCTTGTCGTTGCGTAGTTCGGAATATCCCCTGCCTCGCTCGCTGGCACCGTTGGTCGTGACAAGTCGTCAGATCTTAGTCGATGTGATTGTGGCCAAGGTGAATAAG
>JANQJU010000007.1 GCA_028281495.1 SAR324 cluster bacterium | reverse complement strand
CTATTGAACTGACTCCCGCATATTTCTTGATTCTTTTGTTGAAGATCATCGCGTTAGCGAAAAAGAAATTAATATACTTATAAATTCCACTTTGTCAATGCTCATTCATAAAAAAATCAAAAAATATCTATTCTCAAGCAATATAAAGCTAAAAAAACCTCTTCAACTATTTGAAATTATAACACTTTTTAAGTTTTCGTTAATTTACCATCTTTCCCACAAAAATGTTCTGTTTGACAAAGGAAATGATGACGAGTTTATAAGTAGAGGTAATTTGTTCGCGTTTGTGTCCTAGAACGACAATACTACTCCTAAATCAGTCCCTCGACTGAAATTTCTAGAATCGAGACCGTTTCGATGTTGCTACGGTGAGTTGGCCGATTCCCAGCCCTTCGTCTTCTTCAACTGGTGCTCCAAACTTTGGAAAAAGAAGCTTTTTCAAAACGGCCTACGATTCAACGCTTGGGATTGTTGTATTTAGAGTCCCCAAAAGCTTCCTTCTATGACGATGCAAAGGACGAAGGGGTTCAAGGATATCCAAGGGGCCGGTCACTGGTATTTACTGAAAAAGTAATGGTAATCCGCCTTTCCTCAGCCCCAATTGTAAGTTTTTGAATAATAGGTTCCAATCCTGATTTTCCTCTCTTCCTTTTCCCCTTCAACCTAGATGGAACCTGCTTTGGAAACCGAATCAATCCGCTATGAATCCCAAGACTTAGGTCACTTGGGTTTAGTGGCAGGCATGTGCCACAAACGGGGCTTGCAAGAGCAAATTGACCAACTCCTTCCAGAAACCCACAAATCCATCTCGCACGGAACCGCCGTGGTGGCCATGATTCCCAATGGCTTGGGCTTGGTCTCTCAAGCTTTGTATTTGGTGCCTCAATTTTTTTCAGATAAACCGTTAAGCTGTTTGCTGAGGCAAGACATTGAGGCCCCTGATCTCAATGATGCGAGTTTAGGCCGAACCCTGGATGCGATTTTTGATTATGGAGCCAGCGCTTTGTACAGCCAAGTGGCCTTCGCCTGTGCGCGTCGCTTAGGCTTAGACACTCACTTTGGTCATCTCGATGCGACGCGTTTTCATGTCGATGGACAGTATAATTCCGACCAGGCCGAACCGAACCCCGGTGTCATTAATATCCCCCCCGGCTATAGCCGGGATCATCGCTATGAGTTGAATCAAGTGGTGTTGAACTTCATTATGGAAGCCCAAGCCTCGATTCCCCTGCATATGGAAGTGGCCAGTGGCAATAGGAGTGACAAAGAGGCCTTTGGTGGGATTGTAAAGGACCATTGCCACCACCTGAAAAACCAAGTGGGCATCGAGTACCTTGTCATGGATGGAGCCTTTTACACGCAGACGAATCTACAAAAAGTCGCCGTCACTATGGGGTGGATCAGCCGAGTCCCCCACACCTTATCCTCCGTTCAACAATTCATGGAGGGATTGGATGTGGAGGGCATGACGAGGGTTGATGAGAACTATAGCTATGAAGAGCTAGGTAGTATTTATGGTGAGGTTCGCCAACGCTGGATGGCGTATTATTCCCAAGAAGCGGAGAAACGCTCCTGGAAATCGTTGCAAAAGAAGATTCTCAAAGAGAGTCAAGCCGAGCAAAAGCAACTCAGACACCTTTATGCCCGGGAGTTTGCTTGTGAAGCCGATGCCTTGAAACACTGGGAGCCCAGCCGATCTCGGTTCAAGAGAACTCAACTGAATTTTCGAGGTTTGGAAGAAGTTCACCAATATGGCAAAGGTCAAGTCGGCAAGCCCAAGAAGCAAGATCTCCCCGAATCCATTGTCTACAAAATCCAAGCGGATTTGAGCATGAACTTGGCTCAGGTTCATCAAACTCGCAAAAAGAGAGGAATTTTTGTATTGGCGACCAACCAAATCGATCCTGAAGCACTCACTCCCGAAACGTTACTCATCCACTATAAAGGCCAAAGCAAAGTAGAGATTTGCCAAGCATAAAGCCTCTGTAAAAATGAAGGGGAAGGGAACAATCTGAGCTTCTTCCCTGTGTTTGGTATGGTTTAACCTCCATTCCCTGCCAGTCGCCAATTGCCAGTCGCTCAAGCAGTCGATTGCCCTTCACGGGACTCGGGTATGATTCGTCCCAGTTTTGGGAGCCTTCCTGAGATCCTTCAGGCGTTGGATTTCGTTGCCGTCAGCATGAATCAACCACAGGGAATGATTGGACACCCTCGCTCGACGACTCGTCAATTTTCCCTGTTTCATCCAAGCATAGAGTGTCGGTTGGGAGATTCCCAAGTGCCGGGAGAGTTCGGATAGAGTCCATTCATTCGGTTGCCGTTTGACCTGTTGGGAAGGGCGGAGCCGATCCGGGCCCATAGGCCTTGACGAGCCAGTAAGTTACAAACCATCCCTCGATGAAAGGTGTTCCGCCGTTTCGGGGGCTTCCATCCTTCCTGGTTCAGGGCCTGGGCAATCGCCTCGGTACTGTGGTGTTGGTGATGGAGTTGAAGAGTGCGTTCTAACAGCTGGTGTAAATAACTCAGCTGCTCCCATCGGGCGACGGGTCGCCGAATTTCATGCTGGCTCTGATCGCCTCCTTGCCAATGGTTCGAGAGCGGCGGGTTGCAGGGCCTCCAACACTAAGGTCGTCACGAGTTCATCCAAAGGCGGACCACACAACGATTGACATTTCTCTTCCCCACAGTGACCTCGGAAACCGTGGCACGTATAGCGGAGCCCAGAGCCATTGTTACTATAGAGAGCGGCTAAGTGCCATCCACACCGCCCACAGACTAACAAGCCTGCCAACAAGGAAGAGCCTTGCCGAGGAACTCCCCCATTCTGGATACGATTCGAGGCGATTTGGCGTTGGTTCTTCTCATATTGCTCCCAACTGATATAAGCCGGAAAGCGGCCTTTCAGTAACACTTCCCACTGGCTCCACTCCATAACCAAACGCTCAGTTGATGAACGACCGGAGGGTTGCTTTTTCGGGTCGGTAGGGCGACGGCCATATACATAGGCTCCTGCATAGATGGGATGATAAATGATCGCTAATCGGTTTTGGTGATGCGTTTGGATCTTGCTTCGACCTCCTAAACTCGAAGACCAGGACATCGATGTTGACCTCTTCATGGCTCCTCCTTTGCTTCATTGCGTGATAATGCTTCCACATCATTTGCCCTAAAAGACGGATGATGTGGCGACGATGAGCCTGCGGTAGATGATTCCACTCCATCGTCTTCTCCTTTGATTCGGGTTTGGTGATATCGCTGGTACCAGATCACCAACGACAACAGCGCTTCCCGATCCAGTTTTGGAGACGAGGGCGAGTCTGTCAATTGTATAGGGGTAGTATACGTGGAAGATTGAACGAGGATTTCGCTTCCTGAAAGATCCTTACCTTTTAACAGATTCTTTATTTTTGAAAAAGCCTGAACGCATCACCGCCTTAATGATGATCATGACCTTGTGTTTACTAGTCTACGCCGCTTTGGAGAATCGAATTCGAAAGCAATTGGAACACCATCAAGAAACTTTCCCTGACCAGAAAAACAAGCCCACCCAGCGGCCTATGGCTCGATGGGTTTTCTATTCGTTTAAGGGGGCTCATGTCCTGTCTATCAATACGAAACAAACTTTGATTTTGAATCTCAAGCCCCACCACTCTGCCTTGCTGAAACTGTTGGGACCGCCATATCAAAAGCTATATTCATAAATCGTCAAAAAGGGGTGCGGAAAGGCGGGTAACCCTCAAACGAGATGAAGAGTAGGTCAGATGAAAAATACAACTCAAAATCAATTGAACGATTCGAGCGGAAGGCCCTGGTAAATATTCTCATTAGTGGAGGAGTGTACTTAAATTTCTTCCAGTGGCTTCATTTGCTTCAACTCTTGCTCATAAAGAAACGGCCCCAACGGTGTCAATGAACCAGCTACACACTTTGAAATCAGTGCAGTTCTCCAAGATCGAGTGATTGCCACTTTTCCTAAATAAGCCACAAACGCCATGAACAGAACGCCATGAATAGGACCAACAATTTGAACTCCAAGAGGCATATCCCAGATATATTTCAGGGGCATGGCAACGAATAATAAAAGGATGAACGATACCCATTCAATCCAACCGATTGTTCTTAAAAGTCGTATGTCACTCATACTGTTCTATGAATCGAGAGAATTGTTGAAGAGTGATCCGCCAAGCTTCTGTTGATTTTCCACTAGAAACCCAGAGGAGAAATTTAACGGATTAGAGCTTATTTTGTTTTGAGCTGCTTTTGTTTTCGATCTGCAGGCCAATACATAAGGTACGAACGATTTTTCAATTCAGGAAGCAGTGTGAAAAAGATACACATGGCATTCTCCATAGTGATTGGATTGACTATCGCAATTTCCTGTTTCCCTCATGGATATCAAAGGTTCTTATGGTGAAATCTAGAAGCTAACATCGAGAAGGAAGCCATACCAACCGTTCAAAAGGGAACTTGGAAAGCTTTCCACAGGAGATCTCATTATAAGAAACATCAAGCAATTTTAACAGCAATGCCTGATGCTTCATCATCAAATTCCGCGATTAGTGTGCCATACTTTTTATCAAAAACAAAATACTGATATTAAAAGAAAAAATCGAAAAACAGTCCTCAAAAAATGGAATCACACCTCATAGTATACATTTCTTGTGAAGGCCATACGCCTTTTGTGTAGAGGTCATTTGTAAACCTTGCAGTGGGTTTCTTTCTTGCCTTTCTAACTTCTCTTGAAGAAGGTTCTCTTCACTCTAAAAAGCGGTCTTTTAGTGCTGCAGTTGGCATCAAACAAGAATCTTGTTTACCAAATAGCCTATATCGATTCTTAGCAACCCAATTGTAGATGGAATCTCGAATAGGGACAGGAATGAAAATGAAGACGTACAAAAATTTCCAAAGGCCAGGAAAGAACTTAACTGCTCTTAGCGCAGCCGTGGATCGGAGGAAATATTGATCGCCTTCAATTAATACAAAGGAGTCAAACTTCTGGGTAGGCAATCCCCTTTGTTGAAGCAGGACTTGCCCGGTAGCAGATTGCAACGAAGCGAAAACGAATTTCCCGGAAGGATCACGCTTAATCATGAATTGAACAATCGATGAACACAAATTGCACACACCATCAAATAACACAATTGCGTGATGGTTAACCTTCGACTCGTTTTGCACCATGGGATTAGACTGCATAGGGATTCCTTCGGTTCTTAGATTTTTTCTGTTTTGGAAGTTTTTTCTGTTTTGGAAGTTTTTTCTGTTTTAGGAGTTTTCCTGTTTTGGGATTCTTCGGTTCTTGGCTTCGTGATATCTCACTAAGCACTATCGACCTTTGCTACTCTCATTGATGAAAGCACTATGAGACGTCTAGCTTAGCACCAATTCGTTTTCACGGGGAGATCGTTCTTTCTACCTTCGGTGATTGTGGGTGTACTACCAAGGAAACCACTAATAATTTCATCGGTACGAATTTGACCTTGAAAAATAGGAACGGCCGGCATCCACAATCGTTAGTTCAATAGTTTGTCCATTTCTTCACCTAAAATAGTGACGGCATGATTCAGTTTGTCTTCTGGCAAATAGGCATAACCGATCAAAAATCCGTGTAGAGTAGGAGGCCCCAAAAACGCCTCGGTGAGATTCGGAATTTTTACTTTGCGTTTCAACAAGCTCGCTTCCAATTGAGGCAAATGGATCGCTTTGGGAACTTCTATCCACAATGCAGTACCACCACCTGGTGTGGTCCACTTTACTTTCTCAGGCATCCGTTTGCGCAACTGTTTGAGACAATTTCGATATCGTTTATCGAGCTTGGAGTGGAGGTGTTTCAAATGAGAATCGTAATACCCTCGGTCCAAGAATTCAAAAAGGATCGCTTCGATCAAAGGTGAGTTGCCCAAAGTTAAAGCGTGCTTCGCAGCAATTAAGGCATCAATATTTTCCTCATTTCCCAAAAGATATCCTATTCGAAAAGAAGGCAGCAACTTCTTCGTAAATGAATTCATATATATAATGTTGCCTCCACCCAAGGTACGAAGGGGCGAGCGATAGTCTGAAAAAGAAAGCATATCAGATCCCCAGTCGTCTTCTAAAATTCCAAAACGATATTCGCGAGAAAGCTTCAGAATACCTTCAAGCTCCTGTGTGGTATGGGAATATCCAGTAGTTTGATGGTAGCTGCCCACCAAATAGAGCAAATTGGGCCTCTCTTCGGCAATGATCGTTTCCCACTGATCCAAGCCAATGCCATAAAACGGATCGACCGGTAACCCGGTCAATGCGTATGAATTCAGTTCAAAAAATCGCTTTCGAGTTGGGGTTGTTGGGTTTTCAAAAGCAATATGCCTATTTTGTAAAGCAAGGCACACGATCCCAATGCCTTGTGGAGAACCAGAAGTCAGCACAATATGGTCTGCATGCGCAGGCATTCCTCTTTGATTCAATCGTTGGGCAATTTTCTCTCGCAACGGAGGATAACCTTGTGTGTCATAGGCACTCAATAACCCGGGTTGATTCAATACCGAATGGCAACATTCCGTTAACTTCTGAGTCGGCAATAAATGGGGATCCACAAAGGCAATCCCCAGATGGATCATGTCTCCTGTTTCAAAATATTTCAGTGGACGAAACAATTGACGAAACGTGGCTTTACCAGCCTCAATTTGGCGACTTGATTTTTTGTAAGAAGGCAAAGTTCGCACAAAATAGCCTTGTCGTTGTTTACTAGTGACTAAATCGCGACTGACCAATTCTTCATAAGCAATTTGAATCGTATTTTTAGACATGCCGAGTTGATGAGCCAAAATGCGGATTGGAGGAAGACGGCAACCTTGAGCGGATGGGTTTTTCAGAATCTCTTTTTGGATAGATGCCACGATATCTGCGGCTTTAATGGCATGCCCAGGAGACGAACTTTCTATTCGTATTCGTAGATAACTAGCCTTCATGAATTCTCTGCCCCAATAAGAAATAAAAATCTGTCCCTCCCCTGAAGCCTGTTAAGTGAGGTAGGGTTATCTCGGTCAACTAAATGACACACATAGTTAGTATCTATAATTTCAAATTGGTAATCAAAGTATAAAATTTTTTGAACTAATAAATCAAATTAGGATAAGCGAATGGAACTTTCTTTAGTATCAATGGGGCTTTTGTTCATTTCTGCCTTACTCGTCGGATTTTCTAAAGCTTCTGTAGGAGGATTAGGAATTATTATGGTGCTCCTCATGGCTTTAGCGTTTCCAGGTAAATCCTCTGCCGGTGTATTGCTACCTATGCTGATATTTGGTGATCTTTTAGCCGTTATCTTTTATCGACGAGATTGCCAATGGAAAACAGTCATGAAAATTTTTCCTCTTACCGCAATAGGAGTGATCATCGGTTATTTCATTGTGGATATGATTTCTCAAGAGACATTCAATGTAATGTTGGGGGTTGTTATTTTATTCATGTTGGGTTTAGGAGTAATTATAGAGAAAAACCCATTACATCCTTCCCAAAATATGATTTTTACAATCTTCATAGGTATTTTATCAGGCATCGCTACGATGTTTGCTAATGCTGCTGGACCGTTATTGGCCATTTACTTTCTGCAGTTGGGATTGCCCAAAAAGGCATTTGTAGGAACACGAAGTTGGTATTTCTTACTACTGAATTTATATAAGGTGCCATTTTCCGCCAATTTAGGTTTGATCACATGGGAATCTCTGAAGTTGAACTTGCTTTGCACGCCTCTCATTCTTCTAGGTGCCTTGATAGGAGCTAGATTTTTGAAAAAAATCAATATGGGAACCTTTAAATGGTTGATCCGAGCAGCCGCTCTTGTGGTCTCAGTGAAGCTAATATTTTGATTGAAACTATTGAGAAAGAGCTTAACCACTTGGGGGTGATAAAAGGAAGTATAAAATGCGCTACGAGGAGGGCGAATTGATGAAACAGCATGGGAGGAATGGAATGGATTAAATATGTTGGGAGCCTATCGCCATAATTATGAGCACTAAGGCGATAGGTTTCCAATTTTGTTAAATTAGTCACTTAACCCACTTTGCGAAGCGAACTAATATTTTTCCGTTCTTTATCCTTGTGGATTGTAAAAGAATGACACTGCAGCAGTGTACCGAGTACCCTTAGTATTTGTTCTCAACACAGCATGGTAGAAACGTTCCGCAGCAAGTTTGCCCTGTACGTTAAGCGTAATTTTACCATTAGGCCATGCAGTATTTGACGATGCAGCAACACCAGGTACAGCTTTTCCTCCCCCAAGAGTATCTCCTTCAAAAAGCTCAACAAAGAAACGATGACCAGCATCAATGACATTTTCCGGCACGCTATAACTTAGATCAAGGGAATCATTAGACTGACTGTCCAGTTTCAATGAAGTTTCTTGAGTCACAATTTTTTGGCCAGGTTGAATGATTGCAACTGCACCAACAGCGGTGATTGCTGATACACCGTGTGGTTGTGCGGCCACGCCAACAACATAGCTTTCACTATTAAAATTCACATTTTTATCGACAGTAATTGTTAAGTTCCGTGCATGATGTTTTAGAGGTTTGGAGTCTATAGGGTTCTGCATTTCATGAACTGAGGAACCACCCCAAACTAAATATTCTCCTTCTGGCTGACCTTCTGGTATGACATAACTTAAATTAATCTGATTTGGTCCTTGGATTTGCACGTCACTAATTGTGGATTTGTATTCGACTGGTTTTGTCATGATTATCTCCTAATCAAGTTAATTAAATATTATCGGTCTCTTATTGCTTGATGCAGACTCCTTCAAGATCTATTCTGACGCCTTTTCACATAAAGGTTTTAACCAACAGATTCATGAACAAGCTAGGACCGGACGGGATTAACGAGGAACTAAGGTAAACTATCTTTCCTTGTTCCAGATGATCGAATTGTAATGGATGTGGATTTTGAAATATATTACACGATATTACACAACGAAACCTTGCTCAACTTGATCCAGCCTACTCTTATAATCTTGCTCAATCGTAACATCCTGCATCTCTTGTAATGCGCTGTAATCCCCTGTAATGACATGTAATCCTCTGTAATCCTCTGTAATCCTCTGTAATGGCATGTAATTGCAACGCCACTAGAGAAAGCGTAGGAAAATTGAAGGGCGATCCTATACCAAACCGAGCGAACGGGGTCTCATGATATTCAGTGCCATCGAACATATTGCCTCACAATTGAATCGTTTCTTAAAACGAACTTTTGAACTCAATGAAGACATCGTGTTGGTTTCGAACTTGGTCGAATCGGATGGCAGTGAGGCTACACATGTTCATAACAAAATAGTGGTGTTTTTGGTGAGTTTGGAAAAAGACACCACTCCCTATCAACAGAATGGCATCTATCGTTCGGAATCGGGACAGATGGTCACAGCCAACGAACCTTTGTTTGTTAACATGTTTTTGATGGTGGCTGCGAATTTTGGAGGGGTGAATTACCCAGAAGCGTTGAAGTTCTTGTCGCAGGCCATCCAATTTTTTCACAAAACACCAGTGTTCGATCATCAGAACTCCCCTGAGTTGGACGCTGGAATCGAAAAACTCATTTTGACGATTGAAAATGTCAAATTCCACGACTTGCACAGTTTGTGGGGGGTGTTGAATGGCAAGTACCTGCCTTCTATTCTGTACAAAGTCCGAATGCTCACGTTTGATGGAGACGAAGTGGAAGCCTTCCCAATTTCCGATGTGCAAGTCGACGTCCGTCCATCAATCGAGGAAATCTGAGGGTGATGTGTGAGGGGAGACCTAATCGCGCATTCATATCGGAATCGCACGGCTCGGCCTGAAATGCCGGGGCGTAGGACACTGTTCCTTTCTGCTTTAATAGTTTGGTTTATCCAGCATCAAGTTATCCAGCATCAAGCTTGGTAGGTTTATTCAGCGACAAGTTTGGTTTATTTGGCCGTAAGCTTGGTAGGTTTATTCAGCGGCAAGCATGATTTATTCACCTACAAGTACAGTTTGGGGTGAACCCGCATCGAGATAGATTGCTTGGGGCGAAAGAAACAGTGGGAATCAAGTGCTTAGGAATCGGCTACCGGTCGGTCGACAAACCTAATCTCAAAAGCGAGGGTTGGGGGAGTCACAGCGCGGTGTCGGAGATCTACATTCAATTTCAAGAGAGGAAGCTTTCATGGCTGCAATGAAAACACCCGGAGTTTATATCGTTGAAAAAGATGCGTTTCCCAACTCCATCGTCGAAGTGGCAACCGCCGTTCCGGCGTTTATCGGGTACACCGAATTCGCCTTGAACAACAATCGGTCTCTCAAAAATCAGCCGTGGCGAATCACATCCATGTCTGAATTTGAGAAATATTTTGGTTCTGCTCCGAACGCGACCTTCAATTTGTCGGAAGTGCCCGCACCGTCGGTTCCTGGGGCTTCGGTGGCTCCGGCACCTGCGGCGTCGGGATCTTCGACCGGCAAGGGGAGTGCATCCAAAAAAGCAGATTCATCTGCCAAAAAAACAGAGCCTGAGGCAGCGCCAGCGGCTCCCTCGGCGGCCTCTTCTGAGCCAGTGGCTTGGAATGATTTGCCTCCGTTGAGTTCGAATCCATTCAATATCGGTGGCAAGGAATACGTGTTGGAACAAGAACAGGGAAAATACCTGCTGTATTACAGCATGGCCTTGTTTTTCCAAAATGGTGGTGGCCCTTGCTACGTGGTGTCTGTGGGCAACTACAAGGATCCGGTCGAACCGGACAAGCTCACCGCAGGCCTAGAACCCTTAGTGAAAGAGCAAGAACCCACGATGGTCGTGATTCCTGATGCGATGCTGTTGGATGGAGCCTCCTGTATCAGCCTCCAACAAGCCATGCTGATGCATTGTGGAGACCGCATGAAGAATCGGATCGCCATTCTAGATATCTGGGGTGGCTATCGAGATCGGCAGAGCTCCGATGGCGATTGCATTGCCGAATTCCGCAACGCCTTGGGTATCAATTTTCTAGATTATTCTTCTGCCTATTACCCTTGGGTCAACACCACGATTGTCCAAGACAATACCTTGAGTTTTAACAACTTGAGCGACACGGGGACGTTGCAAAGTATCCTAAAAAGCGAGTTGGGCTTGCCGGATCGAGCCAACGATCCATCGTTGGTGCCTGGTCCTGCTGACAATGCAGCGGCCAAAGGCCGCAAAATCAAGTTGAAGCAAGTGTTCGATGAGGTCTCCAAATTGGGACCCGGGACATTTCCAAAGCTCGAAGACTCAGAAAAATCACACCTAGACAAAACCTTACGACAGCTCAGCAAGAACTATCCGATGATTCTGAAAGAAATGGCCGAATCGCTCAGCCTCCTGCCTCCGGCGGCAGCGATGGCGGGGATCTACACGATGGTTGATGATTCCGATGGGGTCTGGAAAGCACCGGCCAATGTGAGTGTCAATTCGGTGGTATCTCCTGCCGTGAACATTTCCAACGAAGAGCAAGAAGACCTCAATGTCACGGTCCAAGGCAAATCGATCAATGCGATTCGTCCATTCATTGGGGAAGGGGTTTTGGTTTGGGGTGCACGCACCTTGGATGGCAATAGCTTGGATTGGCGTTACGTCAATGTCCGCCGCACCATGATCATGTTGGAAGAATCGATCCGGTTGGCATCCAAAGCCTACGTCTTTGAAGACAATGTGGCGACCACCTGGACCACCATGGAAAGCATGATCAGCAATTTTCTCAATGGCATCTGGAAACAGGGTGGTTTGGCCGGGGCAACTCCGCAAGCAGCATACCAAGTGAGGGTTGGTTTGGGTTCAACCATGACGTCTCAAGATATCTTGGAAGGCATTCTTCGGATCACTGTGTTGGTCGCCTTGGTGCGCCCTGCGGAGTTCATTGAAATCACTTTCCAGCAGCAGATGCAAAAATCCTGAGCGGAAGCTCCCAATGGAAGCACCGCCTGAGACGTCATCAATTTTTATGCAACATTGGCTCATCACTACTGTAGCTCATCACCACTGTAGCTCAATCAGACGGTAGGTCACGACGACGGCCACTCATCACCCCGTCGTTCACTACCACTGAAGCTCATCACCAAGGAGAACAAATCATGGCAGAAGCAGGAGATAAACAATCGAAAAACACGTGGCCGATCCCGAAATTTTACTTCCAGGTCAAGTGGGATTCGAAGACCCTCGCATTCCAAGAAGTGTCTGGCTTGGATGCCGAAGCCCAACCTATTGAATATCGGGCCGGGGATAGCAAAGTCTTTTCCACTATCAAGATGCCGGGCATTCAGAAGTTCAGCAACGTGACCATGAAAAAAGGCGTGTACAAGTCGGATAACAAATTTTGGGATTGGTTTCACGAGATCAAGATGAACACCATCAAGCGGATTCCCGTCACCATCAGTTTGCTCGACGAATCGGGAAAACCCACAATGGTTTGGAAATTGGTCAATGCGTGGCCGACCAAGATCACCGCAACGGATCTGAAATCCGATGGCAATGAAGTGGCCATTGAGTCGATTGAAATTGCCCACGAGGGCCTCACCATTGAGAACAAGTAAGATCAACTTCTAGCGTGTATGGAGTGATATGGACCTCGTTTCATCGGTAACCAGTCTGATCTCCTACCCACTCCCGGCTTTTTATTTCCAAGTGAGTTTTTCAGGTGCCTCATTGCTGCTCGATACCGCTTTCCAAGAGGTCAGCGGTATCGGCACCCAAATCGACACCGAAGATGTAGCCGAAGGAGGGGAAAACCGTTTTGTGTATCAGCTTCCCACAGCCACCAAGCACCAAAACCTCGTTCTCAAACGGGGGGTTGCCTTAGCCACTTCGCCATTAGTGCAATGGTGCAAAGACACGATGCAAGGGGGCTTTGCCAAGGCCATCACCCCCAAATCCATGTGGGTGCATTTGCTCAACGATTTAGGAATCCCCGTGTGTACCTGGGGATTCAGCAATGCTTACCCTGTGAAATGGGAGATTGAAAATTTCAATTCGACCAAAAATGAAGTCGCCATTGAACAGGTCGAACTCAGTTACACATACTCCGAACGGATCGTATAGCCTTATGCCAGTTGAAGTGAAGCAAATGGTCATCAAATCCTCAGTCAACCACAATGCGGCTGCACAACCCGACCCCGCGCACCTGCAAAAGATCTTATCCTCGTTCAAGACCGAGGTGTTGCGGCAATGTGAACAGCGCACCAAACAACTGATCGCCCAAGCCAGGACTCGGTAATGTTGAAAAAAATGACAATCCAGCCCTGCAAGGTGTCGAGCGGGAAGGTCTCCACTTCAGGAACCAAATTTGAGGTATTGCTCAATCCGGCCAGTTACAACCACGAGCATTCCATCAAATACAATTACCCGGAATCCAACATGGGCGATCGGCAATCTGGAAACGGGGCCATTGGCCGTTTGGCTCCGGAACCGAAGTTCCAAGAATATGGAGCGGAAAAAATCAGCTTCGAATTGGTGTTTGATGGCACAGGCGTGGTCGAGGCCAATGGTTCCACGACCTCCACATCCTTGAAAGATCAGCTTAAAAATATAGCCGGACTCACCACGCGCAAGGTGCCGAAGGTGGAAACGTTGATCACGCAGCTCAAGGACACTGTTTATAACTACGATGGGACCATCCACGAACCCCGTGTTGTGCAACTGAAATGGGGCAACTTCACTTTCAACGGACGCTTGGAATCGCTGTCGTTGGACTACACCCTGTTCGACCCCAGTGGCGTCCCCCTACGGGCTAAAGCCAAGGTGTCCTTCGTTCGGTATGTGACCGAGCAGGAAAGCACCTTGCTCGCCAAACAATCTTCTCCGGATTTGACTCATGATGTGGTGACCAAAGCAGGCGATACCCTGCCCAAGCTTTGTTATGAGATCTATTCCGATGCGTCGTATTACCCGGAAGTGGCCCAGATTAACAACCTCCGGACATTTCGTGACCTCAAACCGGGAACCGCGCTTCGTTTCCCTCCATTGGATTAAAGGAACGCCATGGCTGAATCTCCCGCCGCAAGTGCCGATGGTCCAATCAAGTTGACCATCAGTTGCAATGGAACCGTATTGGATGATTTGCTGAATGTGATCGTATCGGTCGAAATTCGCCAAGCGTTCAATAAGGTCCCTACAGCCACCTTGATGTTTTTGGATGGAGACATGCCCAATCAAGATTTTCCGTTGAGCAATCAAACCACCTTTCAGCCCGGCAGTGAGATCACCATTAGTGCCGGATACGGTCAAAAGGTGGATCAGCTGTTCCAAGGAGTGGTGCTCAAGCACAGCATTGCCATCTCAGGAAAGAACGATGCCCGGTTGGTCATTGAGTGCAAAGACAAAGCTGTGGCCATGACGGTAGGGCGCAAGAATGCCAATTACCTCAAGCAGAAAGATAGCGACATCTTGTCCACGATCATTGGCACGTATACGGGGCTGTCGGCTCAAGTGAAGGCCACAACGACCAAATATTCGGAACTGGTGCAATACAACTGCACCGACTGGGATTTCATGCTCAGTCGGGCTGAAATCAATGGCATGTTGGTCAATGTGGTGGATGGGAAAGTGAACGTGGGTCCCCCCCAAGTCACGACATCGCCTGTACTGACCGTGACGTATGGACTCGATCTGTTTGAATTCAATGCCGATCTGGATGCCACGAATCAATTGGCCACGGTGGATGGCGTTTGCTGGAATCCCAGTTCTCAAAAGGTCTCCAAGACTTCGGCAGGCCCCAAAACTTTAAACAAGCAAGGGGACCTCTCCTCCACTAAATTGGCCAAAACCTTGGGAGTCAAATCCTATCGATTGCAAACGCCTGTTCCGCTCCAAAACTCGGCCCTAAAAGATTGGGCAGCGGGGCAGCAAGTGAAATCCGGACTCGCACGCATCCAGGGACACATGGTGTTTCAAGGCGATGCCAAGGCTAAGGTGGATTCCTTGATTCAAGTGGCCGGAGTGGGCAAACGCTTCAATGGCAATCTATATGTTAGCGGGGTTCAGCACACCATCAATCATGGACAGTGGGTCACTGAAGTCGACTTTGGAATGCCTTCGGACTGGTTTGCTGACAACCGCGACTTAGTTTCTCCTCCGGCTTCTGGCCTCACACCAGGGGTGGAAGGTTTACAAGTAGGCGTGGTCATGAAGCTGGATGCCGACCCCGATAAGCAAGATCGCATTCAAGTTTCGGTTCCGGTGTCGGAAGCGAAAACCAAAGGGGTTTGGGCACGGCTGGCCAACTTCTACGCTTCGAAGGGGTTTGGGGATTTTTTTATTCCTGAAATTGGAGACGAGGTCGTGCTTGGATACTTCAACAACGATCCTTCCAACCCCGTGATTTTAGGCAGTTTGTATAGCAGCAATCGTAAGCCTCCTTACAAATTGACGGCAACCAACGATACCAAAGCCATCGTAACCCGCAGCAAGCTCAAGGTGGAATTCAATGAAAAGGACAAAATCACCACCATCATCACACCGGGCAATAATCAAATTGTGCTGAGCGATAAGGACAAATCCATCCTTGTGCAAGACATGAATAAAAACAAAGTGTTGCTGGATCCCAATGGCATCACAATGGACAGCCCCAAAGACATCCAGATTACAGCCCAAGGAAAAATATCGGTGCAAGCTCAGAAAACCATCGACATCAAAGCGACCTCCGATGTCACGGTTTCCGGAGCCAATATCACGAATAGCGCCCAATCTGCATTTACGGGTAAGGGGAGCACCTCTGAGCTTTCAGCTTCAGGAAACACAACCGTCAAAGGAAGTAAGGTCTACATCAATTGATCGGGATAATTGAAAGAATTGGTCAGAATAATTGAAAGAATTGATCGGGATAATTGAAAGAATTGATCAGGATAATTGAAGGGAACGAACATGGTTGGCTTACCCGCAGCACGAAAAAACGACTTACACCTTTGCCCCAAACAAACACCGGGCACACCTCCAGTTCCTCATGTGGGAGGTCCCATCACGTCACCTTGTGTGTCGTCAGTGATCATTGTGGGGTCGGCAGCAGCAGTGAAAGGCGACACGTGTACGTGTGTCGGTCCTCCAGATTCCATTTCTAAAGGTTCCAGCTCTGTGTTTATTGGCAAAAAACAAGCCGCTCGTAGCGGAGATCCAACAAAACATGGAGGCCGGATTTCTTCCGGAGCCTCCAGTGTTTTTATCGGAGGATGAATCGTATGGCCCCCACTGAAGATAGCAAAGCGTTTATGGGCGTGGGCTGGGGGTTTCCCCCAGCATTTGAAGATCGAGACCGAAGTCTACAAATGGTCTCTGCCGAGCAAGACATCCGAGAAAGCCTAAAGATTTTGTTTGCGACCACCCCGGGCGAACGGGTGATGCATCCCGATTATGGGTGTCGACTCAAGGAAATGGTGTTCGAGCCTTTGGATGATGCGTTGTTAGCCGAAATCAAATACGTCATCCAACAAGCGATCTTGTTTCATGAGCCTCGGATCATTCTCGATCCTGTCGAAGTCGAAGTCCAAGATTACCGGAATGGCGAAGTGCTCATTCGACTCAATTACCGCATTCGAGGCACCAACACCCGAAGCAATATGGTGTACCCCTTCTATTTACGTGAAGGCACGAGCCTCCCTCAGTTTCAAGGGGAAGGTTCCAACTGATACATTCCATGAGGAACCATGCTGATCACCGATGGCGTTGCCCAAAACCAAAGACTGCCGCAGGCCTTGGCCGAGGGCTATATCCGAGTCGATGAACGGTCTTTTGAAGACTTGCTGGTCGTGGGCAAAGACATCGCTGCCAATTTATACTTTTATGGTCAAAACAATGAGCCAAAGGGAACCTGGGAACGCCTGTTCACTTCGGATGCGTTGGTCATCATGGCCATGATGCTTCATGTGGATTTGCCTCGAATCGATCTCGCGTTCCAACACCAAACGGACCATCCTCCGGAAACCCACTTACCGCCCGTGTTCGAATACTACGTTCAGGTGGATTTCTGGTTGCAAACCCTACAAAATTCTTCTCATCCCGCTGCTTGGGAGCTCTACTTACAAATGGCCACGGCGGTGGAAAGTCGCCTGGCTCCCCAACTGCAATCGCTGGGAGAACTCGCTGCTCATTGGGAATTGCAACAGGTGACCGAGCGGTTGTCTGAATTTTCTCCGTCTTGGGGAACCGTCTCACCACCGGAATCCCCCACCCCCGATGCTTCACTTTCCAGTTCTTCACTTGCCAGTACCTCACTTCCTGAGCCTCCAGCTCGTTTTAGCCCAGAGCAAGCCCGACGCCGGATACAAACCGCCTTTGAATCGTGGAAACACGCCATTGCCTACTGGAAAGTCATCCTTCCTAAGCTGATCACGGACTCGATGTACACCCAAGATCACGATCCAGGATTGGGATTATTTTTGGTGTTCCTCAAGCAGTTTCAGCATGCTCAAGAACGACTCAACCGATTCACCCAACGTCATCTCGACTTTTATTACAAAGACATTTTGCATACGGCCACTCGGCCTCCGATTCCTGATTCGGCTTATCTCGTGTTTACCGAAGTTCCTGGCACGGAAGGACCGATTTCTATTGAGAAAGGAACAGAGTTCACCCCAGGGAAAGATGCCAATCAGCAAGACCTCATCTACCGTGCCGATGCAGATTTGTTCGTTACCGATGCCCAAGTACACAGCCTATATACTTTGCGTTTAGGACGCGACCCATTGATCGCTCCCGAAGCTTTGCTGAACTATGTCACACGCATCAAATCCGATTCCCTGCCCACCGGTCTCAACAATCCAAAAGCCGAATCAACAGCCAAACCGATCTTCGGTCCCAAACGCAATAAGGACCAGGAGGGAAACACGCTGTTGATAGACCTGGGATGGGCGGTGGCTTCATCGGCGTTGTTTCTACAGGAAGGCAATCGCCGTATCGAAATGACGATTGGCTTGAACACCCCACAAGCACTCCAGCCCTCACAGCCATCACAACTGCTGGAAGACGTGCAGAATGCCACCACTGAGATCGAATTTTGCCAACAGTTGGGACGACTGTTTAGCCGAAACCTCCTTAGTGTGACACCGTGGCTCACTTCCGAAGACATCGAGCCGCTTTGCCAAAAAGCAGAATCCACAGTCACGAGCGAGGACGCACCACTGATTGTCAACTTGCTGAAACGCCTCCCCTTACAAGGCGCCACCCGACAGGCACACAAACAAGCTTTCTACACAATTTTACAAGGACTGTTCACGATCCAAATCACGACGCCAACCGGCTGGAAAGACGTGAACGATTATAGTCTGCAACCCCCTCCACACAGGATGAGTGATGCCCCGTATGGCATCACATTTCAGATTCATCTCGATCCCGACTTCGAGCCAGTGGGACCTTACACGCCTGCGTTGCATGGAGGAAATTGGAATACGCAGTTGCCTCTCATGCGGTTCCTTATCAATCCACAAGCCCTATTGTTTCCGTATTCCTTATTTGAAGGCTTGGCATTGGACAACATCAAAATCCACACCTCGGTGAAAGGCGTGAAGAAGTTGCGAATCTGGAATCAGCTGGGCTTGTTGGATCCCTCCGCTCCGTTCATGCCTTTGGGGCCAGACCCCGCCATTCACTCGTACTGGGTGCTGGGGTGTTATGAAATGGCAAAGAAACAAATCAGCCAAGCTCAGTTGAATATCACGTGGGCCGAATTGCCCCTTGCCTTAGGAGGGTTTGAGGAGCACTACCAACACTATCCTGAGACCTATACCAACACCTCATTCAAAGTCAGAGCGTCGACATTACGAGGAGGCGATTGGTTGCCAGATACCACGGAAACGCAGCCGCTCTGTTCCTTGTTCCAAACTTCTACTGATGATGAACAAGTCAGCAATTCCATCACAATCCCTTTGGACATCGCGTCTCATTTCAAACCGATTCCCCTCGATACCGAAGAACCCGAGTACACGTACAATTTGAAAAGTCGGGATGGTTTCATCAAACTGACGTTGGAAACCCCACAAACGGCCTTTGGCCATGAGATCTATCCCACGCTGCTCACCGAAATTCTAACGGCCAATGCAAAACGTAAAAAGCCGTTGCCTTCTCCCAACGCCCCTTACACCCCCAAGGTGAATGGCATCTCGTTGGATTACGAGGCGACCCAAACGATTCGCTTTCAAGAAAACCGCACTCCCTCTCGTTCAGAACAAGCCGATTCTGCATGGCAAGAAACGGTGTTTCACATCCATCCGTTTGGCAAAGAGAAGCTCAATCCACACAAGAAGGTTCACAATAGCCTGCTGCCTTTTTATGCCCAAGACGGCAATCTGTTCATTGGCATTCAGGCAGAGAACCTGAGTGGCCGCCTCACTCTGTTTTTTCATATGAACAACGATGCCAGTGATGCCGCTCTCACCACACCAATCGATATCAAATGGACGTACTTGGCGGATAATCAATGGCAAGTCCTCAATCGCTCCCAAGTGATTTCCGACACCACCCACGACTTCTTATCCTCAGGCATCGTGATCTTGGATATCCCGGAGAACATTTCTAAGGACAATTCCATCATGCCCGATGACTTGTACTGGCTTCGGGTAAGCGCTCAGGGTCCGGTGTCGGCGTTCAGTCGTTTGTATTCTGTATATCCTCATGCCCTCTCTGTGACAGCCACTCCTGAAACCGTCCTTGCTCCCAAACGAGTCAACAACAAAACTGAAATCGAATGGCAGGCCGTGAATACCATTCCCGGAGTGGCTGAGGTCCGCCAAAAATCCACCTTCTTTGGAGGACGCCCTCAAGAAACAGAAATCCACTGGAAAACACGGATTGCTGAACGCCTGAATCACAAGTATCGCGCGTCCACTCCGTGGGACTACGAGCGCCTCGTCTTAGAGCACTTCCCTCAGATCGACAAAGTGAAATGCTTTGCCAACAAACGGTTTGGGCAATCGGGTGTGCATCCGGGACATGTGTTGGTGATTGTCGTTCAGCGAGTTGCAGGATGTACGCATCAGCAATTCGCTCAACCTCAAGTGGGGGCCATTGAATTGAGACGGATTCAGGAGTTTTTACAAACCGTAACGTCTCCGTTCCTTCAGATCGAAGTACACAATCCGGTGTTTGAGACGATTCAAGTTCGATGCGAAGTCAAGTTTACCGGACAGCAAGTGGGGACCAACCTCGTTAATCGGCTCAATCAGTACCTTTCCAACTACCTCTGTCCTTGGACTGAAGGGACGTACCAAGGCGAATTCGGTTGGAGCCTTCGACAAGAAGACATGGAAGCGGCCATCAGCAGCTTGGACTATGTGGACTTTGTCACGCGCTTTTCCCTGCTCCACGTCACGCATCAAGAGGATCATTTCCATTTAGCCGACACGGCAGAAACACTCACAAAGCCTCGTCCCCCATTGACACCCCGTTTCCCTTGGGGATTGGCCGTGCCCATGCAGCATCATCTCATCGAAACGATCCCTGTGGTGAAAGCCAAACCTGCAAACGTGACAGGGGTCAGTCATTTAGAAATCGGACAAACTTTCATCATTCAAAAAGAACGTAGCGATGTCGAAACGCAATAGAAACACACTCAAAAAGTTTTTTTCTGAAGGGGCGTTGCCATCCGAAGATCAGTTTGCCGACTTGATCGATTCCACACTCAACATGGTGGACGAAGGTTTCAGCAAGACGCCGACCAATGGATTCGAGGTCTCCTGCCAAGGCAATATGCAAAACTTGATCAGCTTTTTTCGAATGGCCGATCCCAATGACCCTCTGTGGTCGATCAGTTTGAGTCCCACTCGCAACACTCTCACTTTTCAGCAAGTCGGTTCCGAAGAAGAGGGGCGGCAAACCGTCCTAACCCTATCAGATGAAGGCATGGTGGGAATTGGTCAGAAAGAACCTCAAAGTGCTTTGGATGTGGCTGGAGTCGCCAAAATGGAAGGCCGTATGGGAATCGCCCCTCCGGTCGATGCAGCTCTCCCTGAACAACAGGCGGTATTGGCCGATGGCAAATGGCACGACATCACCCCCACCTTGCGGGGGTGTCATGGCTTCGAAGTCGTGGCTGGGGCTGGCAAACGCAAAACCGGTCAATATGCCATGATCCATGCGATTGCGATGAACACCTTCAATCCGACCGGATGGTTTTTCAATTTCCTGAACCTGAAGAAGCGGATCAAAATCCACCACGCCTATTACCACACTTGGGGTCAGAAACTGAAACTGCGTTGGACCCCAGCGAAGCGAGACGATGACTATGAATACCGTCTCCAAATCCGTTCCAATTCAGATTATGGCGAGGGCATAAAAATTCTCTATCACATCACCAAACTTTGGCATGACGAAACGATGGAAGGTTCTTGGGGGAGCGACCATGGCAACTGAATACACCATTCCACGGAAAAATCCTCAACAAGAGGTCACTAGCTTCGAAAGTCTTCGACACGAAGGCATTCGATTGGCGCAGCAGTTTTCGGGTCATATCTGGACAGATTATAATACTCATGACCCGGGTGTGACCATCTTGGAACAGTTCTGTTATGCCCTGACGGAATTGATTTACTTGGCCGACTCCCGCATCGAGGACTACCTTGCCGATGCCCAAGGCACCATCGATACGGTCAAACAAGCCTTGAACCTACCGGAACAAATTTTCTCCTGCCGTCCTACCACGACCTCGGATCTTGTCAGTGCTCTCTTAGACGCTCTTCCCGAGGTAGAAGACATTCGCATCCGCACCACCCATTCAGAAGTCTCCAACCATGCCGAACCAAACATCACGCCCAACGACAAGTTTCCTGGGCTGTACCACTTGTTGATCCATGCACAAGATCCTAGTTCACAAGATCCCACATTGCAGGAATCAACCTCTCCGGAGTCTATTTCGCAAGCGCCCCATTGGAAGGACCGTCTTATCGACCAAGTTCGCTGCGAATATGGAAAACAACGTAATTTGTGTGAAGACCTGGGTGAGGTGAGACTTGCGGAAGACATTGTGTTGGAATTGCAAGCAGACATTGCAATCAGTTCGATTCGCAACATCCCCAGCCTGTTGGCCACCATTTACTATCGCTGTGCCGAGCAAATTTCTGGCACCATTCCGGTACAGAGTTATGAAGAAGAAAAACAGCAAGGCCACCGCCTCGAAGAAATCTTTCGAGGGCCGTATACGCGCAACGGGATCTTCCTCACGGAAGCACAAAACCCTCTGGGACCTGATATCTCAGTGTCCACATTGTACTCGATGGTACAGCAGCTTCCAGACATCCAAAACATCATATCGTTATCCATCGTTCACTCGGATGGCACCCCGTTTGAGATGAATCGTTCGTCGGAGTTGCCTCAATGCTTCCGCTTGAACATTCCTCAACAACCCGAAGCCATGCGGGTGCGCCTGTTCCGAAAAGATCGACGCCATCCGATCACCCCGGAAGAACTTCAGGGCTTTCTCTCTCGATACGCTCAATATCAGTTCAAAGCACACTCCGAACGACATACCGAACAAGACTTAGAAACCCTTTATCAAATACCATCAGGCAACTCAGAAGGACTCGACCATTACTATTCCGTCCAACACCAATTTCCGATGGTATACGGCATTGGAGCCATTGGGTTGCCCGACTCGGCTTCGCTGGAGCGACAAGCTCAAGCCTCACAACTCAAAGCCTACTTGATGATTTTTGAGCAATTTCTGGCGAACTATCAGACCAATTTGAGTTCGGTGCATCAGGTGTTTTCCCTCGAAAACCAGGACCGCCGTTCCTACTTTTTCCAAGTTTTGAACAATACGACCCTACCCGAAGCCGAACTGTTTTATCAGGAAGATCCCACAACCTCATTAGCAGCGACCCTCCAGAAACAAGATCACTACTTCGAACGCAAAAGCCGGGTCTTGGATTACTTGCTCGGACTCTATGGAGAACAATTCGCTCAAAATTCGCTACGACAGTTCTATTATTACGACCTACCAGAAGCCATCGAACAACGGGTGGTTGCCAACAAACTTCGCTACTTAAAAGCCATTGTCGAAGTAGGCAAAGATCGAGCTGCCGGATTCGATTATCATCAGACTTTATGGCCCCAGCGCCTCACGGGTTTTGCTTTAAAACTGGCCTTGCGACTGGGCATGACTCTGTTGAAATCCCGCCCGCTGTCTCAGCCTCTATTGGACCAACCTTTTGACCTGATATCCGATGCCCTCTTCTGGGAAATGCACGCCCCGCTGTTGTGGCGCAATCTCGAAGGTGTGGACACCTTGGAGCACGAGACCATTCAAAGCCATGAAACCATTCCTTTGCTGAATGCCTCCGAACGGCATGAGTTCCGGAATACCCCGGTCGAGATCGAAGGATTGTTTGCCCTCGAAGACCATTTTGTGCCGTCGCTGTTCTTCACGAAGGGCATCAACATCAAACGTTACCGGTTGATTCGATTGACAGACCACCCTGGCTATCATCTGATTTTCCGAGCAGAACACCAGCAAGAGTGGTGGTATCTCGGTTCTTTCTCGCATGCTGACCGTGCCATCGTAACCGCCAATTGGCTCCGTCGATATTGGCTTTACCTCAACCGGGTGAGCGAGGGATTCCATATTGTTGAACATATTTTACTTCGGCCGCTCGGTACTCCGTCTGCGGAAAACTCATCCACTCAAATTCCGTCTGCGGAAAACCCAGCCGCTCAAACTCCGGCCGCCGATACTCCATCCACTCAAACGTCGACTGCCGAAATCTCAGCAACCAAAGTCAGCTCGAACTTTCCTGAAGTGTCTCCTGATTTTTATCCATTCCGGTTGAGTCTCATCCTGCCAAATTGGACAGCCCGTTGCCAAGATTCGCAATTTCAGGCCTTTGCTGAACAAACCATTCATGACTTCACTCCAGCCCATCTGTTTCCTGAAGTGCATTGGCTGGATCTCGATGCCATGTCGGAATTCGAAACCCTGTATCAGACCTGGGCAACTGCTTATCAACGGGTACACCAGAACGTTCCCTCCAATACTGAACAAGAGGTTTCCTCCCAAGCGACTCCAGACCGTACAGCAGAATGCAATCAAGCTGCAGCTCAGTTGACCCAATTTCTAATCCAGCAAAAACAGAAATCTACGGAGGGCAGCCATGTCTGATTCGCACACCATTTACAATGCAACTTTCGAGATTGATTTCAGCAACACCCTCCTTGCTTCAGATTTTGAGCGAGAGGCCGGTGGGTATTTCACCCGACGATTGCTACCCGTGGTTGAAGAGGTTTTTGATCAAACGGTAGGCGACGATGAGGTGATTTCTATTGATCTGTTGGAAATCGATTTGGGAGCAATGAATGAAGCTGATTTCCATGATGAAATGGAATCGCGATTGAAATCCCAATTGCAGGAAGCTCTACAACGGCTGATCACCACCCCCGGCCATGAAACCAATGTCATCAAACGCAGCAAACAACAGTCCGACCAACAACAGCTTTATACCTACTTGCAGCGGGGTTATTTGCCTTGGAACGCGCAGCCCTCATCGGGGCAAACAATGGAGCAGATCTTTATCGACACCCTGCAATCCGAACCCGAGTCATTGACTGCGTTCTTAAGACAAAATCTTGCAGCCTCCATCGTTTTACTCCGAATCGTTCGCCAATTTTCTCACCATACCTTGCTGAAATTGGTCGAAGGGTTGGCAGGAAATCGTTATCCGTTTCTTCCATTTTTTGTGAAGGATTTGCTGAAGATTGAAATCTTGAGAACGCGCCTTCAATTCTCAGAAGCTAAGTTTAAAACTCAGTTATGGGTGGCTCTCTTGGGTGTCTTGCTCGCACGTGGTTCGGGACTTTCCGATTCGATAGTCCTCCTGGAAAACATCCTCAAACGGTTCTGTGACACAGCCGTCCCCTCACAAGACCCCGGTGTGTTGCTAGCGGATTTGGTGCGTCCCGGAAACATGGCTCGTGTTTCACCGGAATTGGCAAAAGTGCTCCAGCGCTCGTCGGTCCCCCTACCCGTGTTGTTCCAGAGTGAACTGCACCCCGATTCCTCGGATTTGCAAAAACGTCTTACACAAATGCTCATCCAAGGAGATGTGGACGAATTGCTCTCCGTATGGGCCATTTTATTGGATCAACACCGCCGGTTGTTCGAACACGCTTTGCGTTTGTATGGTCGCTTTGCCTCCGTCCGTAAAATTTGGGTTCAACGCTTTGGAGACCCCATGCTCCGTGATGTGGTGGTGGTGCTCGAACCCGTTGATTACAGCTTTGTCCATAACCTCGTGGACCAACCCCAGTTGTTTCAACAGATTCCGATGAACCCTCCAGAGACAGAGGATGCACTCAAAGTCCAACTCTGGGAATTCACCCTCAGCTATCTATTGGTCGAACGCGGCAGCACCTTCAATAAAAGATCGTACTTGGAAGGCCTCCTTCACCAGATGGCTGCTCACCACAACCTCCATTATTTCGATCTTTTGGAATCCTTAACCCACACCCTAGAACGCCTGGATGCCAACCACACCCACAATCCAGTCTGGCTGCTGCTCCAAGATCTACGACAAGAGCACCCAAAACACTCGAACCCAAAACGACACGATACAGGGCTTGCCCAACAAGACCTTACAGAACACTCCACCCACGAACGAGACACCTCACAAGCACAGGAAGGACATCCCAAAACGGAAGAATCTCAAACGCAGGAAAAATACATCCAGCGACGAGTCATTAAAGCATTGGAAGAAGGAGATATTCAGCAACTCCAACCGCTGTGGCCGCTGCTCTTATTGCAGTACCGGAATTTCTTGGAAAAGAACCTACGGACTTATGGGCAGCGGGCACATCTGCGTCAGAAGTGGGCGCATGGCATGTCCGAATCGATGTTTTACAAACTCATTTTGTTCCTGGAACCACAAGCCGCAGAGCTAGTCACCCAAATTGTCGAGCATCCTCAAATTTTTTACCAACCGGCCGACGTGGTCTCCCAGAGAAATTGGGTTTCTGCGGAAAATGTAGTGTCTGAGGCTCCTGAATCCCAAGGCAACATCCATGATTTCAAAAACCTATTGCGACTGTTCACCCTGACCTACTTGCTCATCGAACGAGGGGGAAACTTCAATAAACGAGTTTTTATGAAAAGCGTGATTCAACAAATCGCGGCCCATCGCAATTTGGATTGTGACGAACTGCTGACGGCAATTGTGCAAACCCTGAAATACCTTCAACTCTCCCCTGATTTTCAGAATATGTTGCAACATCTGTTCAAGGAATTGCAGTCATCCGACAATACAAATTTGAGTGCATCCTCCCACAAGAACTTGAGTTCATCCACGCACACGGAATTGCAGCCATCCCCCCACAAGAACTTGAGTTCATCCACGCACACGGAATTGCAGCCATCCAGTATCTCAAACGCGCAACAATCTTCAGAGGAAACACTCTATCAAACGATACGTATATTTTTGCTCAAACAAATCACCCCTGCGACAAGTCCACTCCTAGACTGGACTCATCAGGACTTCATACGAAAATTAGAACAATTGCTGAACCACCACCCGCAATCCTTTCAACGGCTTTTGTCAGAGTGGGAAACTGGAACGGTGCCTTGGGAAGCCATCATCCAGCAGCTTCCAGTGGTTTTGCTCAAACCAATCATATTCGCCCTACTCGCCAAACGGGAAGGCACCGCCCAAGCGAATGAATCGTCGGCATTCGTTATTGCCCTCAATACATTTGCGGCCCAAGCTGGAAATTCACCACACTATTTTGCCCGTCTATTAGAACTGCTCTTACGCCACGAAACCATCGATTTCGAAGTGTTGGTCCAAGAAAGTCAATCAGCCGCTGAATCCATCCAGTCTACGGAATCCACCAAGCCCACGGAATCCATTGAACTCGCTGAATCCATCCAGTCCGCTGAAACAGAGACACATGCTCAAGCCTCCAACACCAAAGTTTCCCCTACCCACAAAACTCTAGAAACGCCAGGGGCATCCCCTTCTGCTGGGGGGTACTCATTTGGGCAACAGGAAGTCCAAGAAGAATCTCCATTGGAAGAAATCTATATCAGCAATGCGGGAATGGTCTTGGCGCATCCGTACTTATCGCGATTGTTCGAAATGTTGGAGCTCATGGAAGCGCACCAATTTAAAGATTCCGACCATGCAGAACGGGCCATCCATCTCTTGCAGTACATGACCGATGCCAGCACCCACACTCCCGAATACCAATTGGTATTGAATAAATTGCTATGCGGAGTGACTTCCGAAAAACCAATCTGTTCCGGAATTGAGATCACCGACGGAGAACAAGAAATCGTGGAAGGCTTGATTCAAGGCATGATCGCCAATTGGTCGGCCATTGGAAATACCTCGGTGGAAGGATTTCGAGAGGCATTTTTACAGCGCACCGGCCGCTTGCTTTTGAAATCCGATCATTGGGTTCTGCAAGTCGATCCCAAACCCTTTGACATGCTGCTGGATCGACTGCCCTGGAGCATCACCACCATCAAGTATTCTTGGATGCCACGTCGACTTCAGGTGGAGTGGCGTTGAACGCGGCTCATTATTAAAAACTCTCCCAACGGGGATCTCGCATGAAAACACCCTCTCAAACTACAATCGAGACTGCAGCTGCTATCCAAACGCTGTCCCAACTCCAGAATCCATCACCAAGCCCACTCCCCCCCAGTGAGGCCAATGCTCACTGCCTGACACAGGAAATCCAATGGTTCCAACAGGTGTTGCAGATTCGGATCGCGCTGTATTTTCAACAGCCATGCGACTACCAAAACATTTATCAAGTGCCACCCCCTGACCTCACCCACGATCAGTCCGACTATGCCCAAATCGTGCAACAATTCGGGTTCGGCTTTGAAGAACGATTGGTATTAATGCTCGCATTGATGCCTCATGTACGTCCGCAGGCATTGGACCAATTTTTTTTCCGCAACACATGGGATCGAGGACATACTGAGTTCGGTGGATGGAAGGGACAACATCATGGGGGCTTTCTACCAACCTGTGAAACCGCGGCCTTTCTGATTGCTGGAACCGATTTGTCCAAGCGTTTCAACCTGCGTCAGATGTTTGAGAGCGAACACCCATTTTTAAGTCAGGGGATTCTGCAAATCGAATCCTCCGGTCGCGGAGAGCCTTTTTTTAGCAGCGCTTTATTGATCCGGTCAGACATGCTCAGCCGTCTCACCATCGGAATTTCACAAAAGCCCGATTACAGCATCGAATTCCCCGCCAAATTGATCACCACCCCGCTTTCATGGAACGACTTGGTACTCGCCCCTGAAACCCAAGAAGAAATCGAGCGGATCACCCTTTGGATTCAACAAGCCGACACCGTGCTCAACAAATGGGGACTCGCCAAACATCTCAAACCCGGATATCGCAGCTTGTTTTATGGCCCGCCTGGTACGGGCAAAACGCTCACGGCGAGTCTGATCGGGGCCTCTGTGGGAGCCGATGTGTACCGTATTGATCTCTCAGCCATGGTTTCCAAATACATCGGAGAGACCGAAAAAAATCTCGCCAACTTGTTCGATCAAGCCGAAAGCAAACACTGGATTCTATTCTTTGATGAAGCCGATGCCCTCTTTGGCAAACGCACTGCCACCCGAACATCCAACGACCGCCACGCCAATCAAGAGATTTCGTACCTGCTCCAACGGGTGGAAGACTTCCCCGGTGTGGTCATCTTGGCCACCAACCTGAGGGCCAATATCGACGAAGCCTTTTCCCGAAGATTTCAATCCTTGGTGTATTTTCCCATGCCCGAACCTACTGAACGGATGCTGTTGTGGAAAAAGATGCTCTCCGATTCTGTCCAATTGGCCAACGATGTGGACCTCCAAGCCTTGGCTAAACAATATACAATTGCCGGTGGTTCCATCACCAATGCCGTTCGATACGCAGCCCTACGCACGTTGCACCAGCAACGCACCGCCATCTCGCAACAAGATTTGATTCAGGGAATCGTCAAAGAATTACGCAAAGAAGGTAAAACCATTTAGGAGCTGAAACATGATTAGGATACGAAGGCTGTTCAGAACCATAATAATGATGATAGCGGTCGGAGGCTTGCTACCGTTGTTCGCAGACTCCTTCTTGTTGCAAGGAAAGACCTCGTCCTCGACTTCTTCTGCCCAGGGAACCTCCGAATCCATCCCGCTGTATATCCTCACTCAACAGGAATTCACACTATTGACGGCTCAAGCAACGCTGGTGCAACAATTGACCGATATGATCAATACCCCTGCCACCAAACAAGCTTTGCGGACTCAAATCCGTCCCATGCTCCAAACCGTAACCGATACTCCCGATTCTTATTTGGATACACTCATTGTTCCGTTGCCCGCCCAACCGCAAAACACCCAAACCCAAACCCAAACCAGTACCGCCACCACGGTCCAGGCGTCTCCCACTCAAGGAACTGCGGACACCTCAACGAACGCGAGTACGTCACAATCAACCACCCTCGCAACCACTTCCAACACCTTGGCAACTACTTCCAACACTTTGGCAACCACCTCTAATACTTTGGCAACCACTTCCAACACCTTAGCAACCACTTCAAATGCGGCCGCTGCGACCGCTGCGACTGCCACTCAATCTACCGCAGCAGCTTCTCCTGCTGTGGCCATTGCCGGTACGTCGACCACAACCACCCTCACGACATCTCAGATTGCGACCTCATCCAGCAGCGTTACCCAAACGCCAACTCCAACCAACTATACAGTGACGCAACAATCCTTGGATGCGTTGAAAACCGCATTAAATATTGTGGATTATTCGCCGCTGCCTATTGCAAAATTGCAACCTTTGGTCGACACCGTTTTTTATCAGAACGACGTGTGGCGGCTGGCATTAGAAATGGCTGGTTTCGCTTCATTGACTCAATCGGACAAAGACAAATTGGAAACCTTGTTTACTAAAACTGTGATTCCAGCCGGTGTGCAAGCCCAGGCCATTCAATGGTCCGAAAGTAGCTGCGGTTGCGCCCAGACGGTTTCCGACACGGATCTGTATCAGAACTTCATTGTTGGCTACTATCCATACTGGCTCGCCGGGACACCTCAAAATCTCGATTTTCATCTCTATTCCCGGATTCAGTATTTCACCCACACGCTGGATACCAATAACCAGATTCGCTCCCCGCTCAATTGGCAAAATTCTAAACCCTATACTCAATTTGTAGACCAAGCCCATCGCTATCGCGTGAAGGTTGACGCCGTGGTTTCAAACGAAATATGGTCGGAAGAGAATCTCGTATTTGATGATCAATTGGTCAGCGAGATCGATGCCTTGGTGAAACAAAAGCGCGAAGGCGATTTGCTGAATCAGCTCAAACCGTACCTGTCGCTTGGGACCAGCCCGGAACGTACCATGGCCGATGGGGTCACGCTCCATCTGAACCTGCGCCGTCTGGATGAAGCCGCGCAACAGCGATTCCTCACCTTCATTCCCAAACTGAAACAAACCCTCAACGGCACTCAGCAGGCCCAGCCCAGCGATGAGTATTATGTGAATCTATCAGTGCCAGCCTACTACCTGGTAGTGAAACCCGATCAAGGATTTTACACGCTGGACAACCTCCTTGCGATTTCTCCCTATATCAACCTCTTGTTTATTACCATTGACCGTCCCGAAGTGTTCAGTAAGCCCCTCGATACCATGGAGACGCTTAAATCCATTCGGGATTTGCTAGACAAACATCCCAACGTGCAAGAAGCCAACAACCTCCTACGCAAGATCGTCCCTTTGGTGACCACAACGGCTCCAACAACCACTTCATCAACGGGGTCTCAAGCTTCAACGACGGCATCAGGCAACTCGTCGACGAATGCGGTTGCCACCACCCTGCAAAATGCCTTCGATTATACCGAATGGAACTATTCGGGAATTGGCTTATGGTCGTTGCCTCTCACCCCAGATGCCAATCAGGTGGCTACCAATTCTTTACAGGCAGCGGGAATTCCCCCCACAGGCTTCCAAAAAACGATCAGTTCGTTGTCGGCTCAGGTGTGTAATTTCATGTGCCCCCACCGTTGGCTCGTGCGAGTGGCATTGTTTGTTGGAGTTGTCGTGTGGTTGGTCTACATGCTGCTGGTTTGGACCTATACCCTCTCCCGCAAATGGTATTTCCCCCGCTATGCCTTGATCCTGTTCGCAGCTCTCGCTGTCACCTTCCTATTCGCCTTGATCTGCGATCCCTACTGGAAGGAACAACAAGCCATCATCCTGATGCTGTTCTTCAGTATCGGCCTGATCGCGATGGTAGTGATTGTATTGCACAAACGGCGGGTGGCAAAATTTCCATAGGGGCAGGCTTTTATGAATCTATAACGGCGCTGGATTTATGAGTCTATAACGGCGCTGGATGAATCGGTGTCGATCTGAGGCTTCGATTCCACACCGTTTAAATATTTAAAGGTCTATTGCAAATTTTAATAAGGAGTGAACCATGTATCAGGCCCAAGACAAATCAAAAACAGCTCCTCCATCAAAAACCTTTGCCGATTCAATTCCTCAACTAAAAAGGAAAACAGAACCCGAAGTCGGTTTTGTGGACAATCGTCCTGAAACGGTCGCCCAACGCAAGCTGCAAGCCGCCATGCAGAACTCAACACCGTCATCTCCCATCCAAAAAAAGGAAAAAGGCGGATTGCCCAACCACTTAAAATCTGGTCTTGAACACCTTTCCGGTTATTCTATGGATGATGTGAATGTGCATTATAATTCTTCTCGACCGGCTCAACTCAATGCGCATGCTTATGCCCAGGGAAGCAATATTCATATTGGTCCAGGGCAGGAAAAACAATTGCCTCACGAAGCATGGCACGTGGTTCAGCAGAAGCAAGGTCGAGTGAAGTCGACCTCTCAAACCCAAGGGGTGGCCATCAACAGCGATCCAAAGCTGGAACAGGAAGCAGATATCATGGGTAACAAGGCTTCGGCTCTATCGAATACGCAAGGAGTCCGGAACCCACAACAGATGGCAAAAACGAGTTCCACTCCTTTACAAATGGCAGCAAAATTCGTCTTCACCAACGTTTCCGAAGAATTCCAAACAAAGGCCGATCAGATTATCGCCATTTTGTTACAACATGCTGATATTTGTGAATTCGTGGGAGATCGGACTTGTTTCATTATCCTCAGCAAACAGAAAGTTCCTGCGGATATTACGGATCGTGGGAGTTATGTGGAGGTCCATCTTGCCTCTTGGTATTTTAAACAGTTCAGCATTGGGTATGTATTGGGGATGCTGACACATGAGTTTGGAATCCACCATGTCGCGGATTATAAGATGGAACAACAAGGACTGGATCTTGCCGATGAGGGAGATCAATTTGAAAAAGTGAAGAAGCCAGCGAAAAAAAAGGACCAACCGGAGGAGACCGGCGTTCGAATAAACACAGGCGTCACCAAGAAAGGGAAGGGTGGTAAGGCAGAAGAAATCCACGTTACGACACTTGGTGTTCAGCAACCGGATCATATTTTTGGAGCCGTTTATTACACTCTACGAGGTAAGGCCTACATCGACGTTTTATTCCAAATGGCGGAAGCAATGGTGGAAAACCAACAAATCCCCCCAGAGGAAGTGACCAATCTGTTGGATTGTTTCTTAATGGATGTGTCCTCCATCATCGCAGGGAATGATAGCAGGCAAAAATCTGCGACAAACCTTACCTCGTTAACTGAAGTATACCGGCAGTATAAGGCAATATTAATAAACATGTCTCAGGCGAACAAAAATCGAGAAGGAATTTCCAAACTTTTCCCCCCTGATAAAGATAAAAAAACAGCTTTTGGGAACTATTTTAGTACAGCGAAAAAGTGGATGCAGGACTCTTCGAAGAGTATGTCGGCTCAACACGCCTATGATCCCACAGTGGAGCAAACGAATGCTTTGTCTCAACGGCATCTTCAATTGCGCAGGATTGCACCGGACGGCCGATGTGTTTTCGGAGCACTCGCGTTTATCTTGAATACGAGTGCCAAGAATGCTGTGCAGTTGGTTCTGCAAGGCTTAAAGCCTCCCAACCAAGCAGTCAGAAATATGATCGAAAATGCAGGATATCAAGTAGACGATGTGATCCAAGCGATCAAAAAAAGCGATTGGGCCGGTGGCGTTGGAGATATCATTTTAGAGGTCGCTGCCACCATCTTAGGTGTCGGGGTGACTGTTTTGCTACCGGATGGCTCTACCTTTGATGTCAATGGAGGTGGTCCCCTCATCGTAAGGGTCATTAGCCCCTTAGAACACTATCATGCCACCTCAAACCAAGCAGCGGGTGCTGAAGAAGAAGAAAAAACTGAAAACGATTAAACTGAAAACGATCAAGCGGTAGCAGAAAGTTAAATCCGCTCCGCTCAAAGGCTAAACTTGTTCCGAGGAGAACCATGCTTCAATTCCAAAACAAGCCCCAGCACGCTGCTCCCTCGCAGGCTTTTGCCGAATCGATCACTCCGTTGAAAAAGAAACCGGAACACCATGGCAGAATGGTCGATCATCGCTCCGAAACGGTAGCCCAACGAAAACTGCAAGCATCGATCAATCCAACAGGCCTGCCCGACACCTTAAAGGCGGGTGTTGAAGCTGATCAGATAGGAATGCAAAACATGCCAATACAAAGGGTAAAAAGGCAGTATCTTGGTGAAGATAGTTGGTCCGATCGATCTTTCAGATGGAAGCCAGGCGCAGAACAAAAGTGGAATCGCTTAGAGTATCTGGCTGAACGCGTCAACGCCTATGGAGATTTTGATCCTAAGTTAACCGCTAGGCGGGAAAAATATGAGAAACATAGTATTGGATTCAGTGAAGCGGATTTGTATATCAAACTGTATGAATACTTGTTTGTAGATTTGTTTGTTTCCGATTTGATTGATGATGTCGATGTGCAAAAGGCAAATGACGCACAAAAAACAAAAGATATAGTAATCGTGAAACGGGCTTACAGCCGAATCGAACAGGAAGATAAAGGAGATAATCTCTATACGAGGCTAATTGTACGAGCGAAGAATGAACAAAGATTTCTTGATGTCATCAAAAGGCCTCTCGACCCGGAAGTACGGAGCTTTGCGAGACCGCTTGCTGGCCTCTTGGGCATCGAAGTCCCTGCTTCGATTACACCAACCACGAATGCTCTTGATCAGATGTCAGAAAAAGTAACACAAGACCCAAATATTGAAGGTTGCCCCAGTGTAGATCAATTGTTCGAAAAATTTATGAAACACGGATTTCAATACGATAGTCGCAAATACGACTTGGGAGAATTTTTTGGAATTCCAGGAGAAGAATATGAACCAGAAACTTACTTAGTGGGAAACTGCGAAAATATGTCAGATGGATTTGTGGAACTATTGAAGCAATATGGCTACGAAGCTTCTACAGAATACGTTCATCGCGAAGGTCAAGCCCCCATTATTTTAAAGCTGCCCCATTTCATCGATAGTAAAATCAAGGGTAATATAAAAATAGATGGAGCCATCTCAGACTATTATTTGTTTTCGATGCACACGGCGGCCTTCGTGAATGCCAAAGGGAAATACTACGATCCAATGGCTGGTGAAATTTACACCGATTTCCAATCCAAACGAAGTGCCGATTTTCAAATCCAAGAAATTGGAGCTAGGGGCAGCAATATAAAATGCACCTACAAAGGCCAAAGTGGCTCACTTCACCAATTAAAAGAAGACATCATGCTGGGATTAACAAACTGGGAGTTGGTACTCGATCAAAATGAATAAAACCTCAGGATGAGAGCACTAAACCCCTAAATGAGGATGGTAAAACCAGCTTGTTGGAAATCATCATCGTGAGTGAAGATTTCGGTGATGTTGTGCTTCTCGGCTACAATCATCCCAATACAATCAATGAGACTCCAAGTTTTATCCTCTCTGCTTTTGAATCGATCAAAGCCTTGATTCCACAAGGTCCGATCCACATGGATCACAGTCCATCTTGAGGACTTCCGAATGTCTTGAATTGTATCAATCGCGGTCTGTCGCAAATTTTTATAGGGAGAACTGAAAGCATTACAGAGTTCGAGTAGGACGGCTTCAGTAGTGACAAAGTGGTATTGTTGGTGGATGAGGAGTTGTCGCATTTGCATTGCTTTTTCATGCAAGCTGTCATCAGCATCGCCAATGGCAATCAGCGCGACAGTATCAACGAAGACTTTATTCATGAGGATGCTTTTTAGGAGTTCCCCAAGCGTAATGGTCATGATTGATAGCCATATCACCGAGACCGGAATGGGCAGTGGTTATGGGAAGATCAGGATTAGACCAAGGATCTTGTTTTGGATCGATTTTGGTTTGCGGAGCAGAATGGGTTTGCTCTTGTTTGAAAGCCTTTTCTTTGGAGACCTGTTGAAGAATTTCGTCTTTGTGCTTTTGCAGGTAAGCCGCGACCTTGTTTTGAAGAGGCGTAGGCAAATCAGCAAATTGTTGAAACGCTTGTTCTAGTGATGGGGACATAAAGACCTCTCGAAGAAGATGAACAAAACAATATTTTAAGCCCTTCCGAGTTTAGCATCAAGCAGGATGTTCTATTACTTGAAGGTAGCATACTCGCCTTCACCTCGGGAAGCCTCCGAGTTTTTTTAAACCAACGTCAAGGGTGTGTTGTTGAATGGCCTCACTGATCGATCTGAATTTTGAGATAAATACCGAATTGCCCAGTAAATATTAATCGTATCTCCCACATGCGTGATGATTTCGGAGCTATCAGGATCTTCTGTATTTTCATATCTTTGAAAAAGCTTTTTTCTTTTCATCGCTAAGCTCAGTTTCGATTTTTTCTTCGAAATCGAATTTGTGACAAACATCCCTTTTCTTCGATAATCGTATTCCAACTCTACTTTCAGCTCATCTATTTCTGAATATGCGTGCTTTACCTTTGAAATCAAAGAGTATTGCACAATATGATCTCTATAGAGAACCGTTTTATAGGGCCATACAGCCCATAAAAATATGGCCGATACTATAAAAGAATAACTGCGAAATAAATCTGGAAATTCTCCTTGCAAGATGTCGGTCCAGTTGCCTACTTCCACCAGACATGCAAGCCAGAACATTACGAACCAAGCACCTTTAGGTTTATCAAGATAACTGGTATCCAGCCGATCTGGAGTATAGTTTTGTTGAGTCCTTGACATCACTATCGACAGAATCCGTGAGAAATTTTGTAAATAATAGGATAAATAGATCTTTCCTTTTAATGTCCTGACGACAAAAAACTCATGATAGTTATTCGTGGAATCTACTCTAATTTTTGTCAAAGCCTTCCATAAGACCTTTCGCTGAAAACCTAAAAACGGTTTATAAGTAAGACTCTGCTCATCGACAATAATTCGTCCCAAGGCCATCCGCACGCTTCGAAAAAAGAGGATATTGATATAAATAAAAATACCACTCAATACGCTAATTTGGAATAATGGTAGCAATCCTGTTGATCTTTTTATGTAGAAAAAGAAACTTAAGAGCACGAATATAATGATCCAAAAAATTGCAAATAACACTGTACCAATTTGTAAAGCAGTGCTCACTCGAAAGCTCTCTGGCCTTGTCAATTTTTCTACTGGAAGAGGTTTGATGGATAGTTTTTTGTTATTCAGGTAGTCAGCAACTTTTGGACTTTTTTTTACTTTTCTTGCCTCCTTTCGAAACCACAAGATATAGCATACTATGACCAGCCACATTACTCCCGATGAGGACAAAACGTGAACACCGATTTCTGTAAATTGGAAAGCTTTGAGCATTAATTTAGCCCTCTAACGATTTGAATGATAAGATAAATCACTGTTGACACAACAGCTAGAAATAGAGCCTGTTTTATTTTAGCTTTTGTGGATACTTCTTTCTTCTTCTTCTTCATAAACACTCCTTACAGATTGATTCATTTCTTTCGATTCGCTTGTTCTCCATTTTGTTCATCAAATCCATAGAAAAACTTTTGGCGAATCCATCAAACCTCCTCCATTCTTAGAAACTCGTTGAAAATGAGAATAATTTTTCGTTAAAGTTAAGGGGTAACCGTGCGTATTCAATCTGCTCACGCCTCAACGGGAACACGTCATGGCTTCTGAGAATCAACCCTTTCCTGCACGCTATCCTGGCGTCATGGTCTCCAGTACGTTTCAGGATCTGAAGGAACATCGTGCCGTCTTAATATCCACCCTCAAAAAGCATGAACTGTTTACGATTGGTATGGAAGACCATGTACCTCATCCGAATGACGACGTGTTATCTTCCTCGCTTCAAATGGTACGTGATGGAAGTGCCTATATTGGATTGATCAGCCACCGCTACGGACAGATTCCCAACCATGCCAACCTCAATCCCCACCTGATACGAGTCAACAACCTCATCGCCCCTATAGAGAAGCAGAAACTTTGGATGATGTCCGTATCGGAATTCATACCGTTCGGACTCTATTGCACATGGGAAAATTTAAAGAGGTTTATAATTTTTATTATGAAGAATTGAGTGATGCCTCTGTTTCAATCTGGAAGCCTATACAAAAATCTTGTCGATACTTCGTCCCTTCTACCCTCAAGGCTGGAACACATTGAGGGTACCACGACTTTTCGTGTAAAAATGCACGCTTAGAAATTCATAGATTGTTATCCTCACACTGGTTCACTTCACATGTGAGGTGAACCAGTTTCAACCACCTTACGAATTATATCCTGTAGAGTTGACGGGGCTTGGAGACCTAATAAGACCCATCTGTATTTTTAAAAGATAGCGACTCAAGAGCTTATTGGCATGCAAGGCTTTTCTTCGCACTTGATTGTCTCAATTGTGACATGACTTAACTTATTAAATTCAGTTAGTAGCCCCTTGTAGTGTTGATTGGATTTTGGATAGTGCGTTACTAAAGAAATGATGGCAGCATAGTGATTTGCGCCCACCTTCCAAATATGTAAATCAGAAATTCTATTGTCACTATCTTTCTCAATCGTTTCTTTAATTCGATTTTTGTATTCTTCTTCAATACTGGCATCGAGTAAAATAGGACTTGTTTGCTTTAGGAGTCCATATGCCCAACGTGTAATAATAACTGCACCTACAATCCCCATGATTGGGTCAAGCCAATTCCACCCCAGGAACTTACCGGATAACAATGCCACTATGGCACACACGGATGTCATAGCATCTGCTATCACATGAATATATGCAGCTCTTAAATTATGATCATGGTGATGATCGTGACCATGATGGTGGTCATGGTGATGATGGTGGTCATGATCGTCTTTTAACAGGAATGCGCTGAACACATTAATCAATAAACCAATGATTGCCACGAAAATAGATTCATTGAAATGGATTGTTTGTGGGTCGACGATTCTTTGCAATGACTCAATTAACATCACCAAAGCAACGACAGCCAAAGCAATTGCGCTAGCAAACCCCCCAAGTACATTAACTTTGCCAGTACCAAAAGAATAGGTAGGACTATTTGCGTGTTTTCGTGAATACCGATAGGCAAAAAGCGTAATCATGAATGCGGCTACATGCGTACCCATATGCCAGCCATCTGCGAGAAGAGCTATCGAGCCATAGATCGTTCCACCAATAATTTCCACAATCATCGTTATGGAAGTAAGCATTAGAACATATTGTGTTCGTTGCTCTCCTTTCTGATTTTTTACTGAGAAGTCATGACTCGTCTGATAGTTTTCTAGTGTACGTATATGCATTTCTGTTTTCTCCTATTTCTCTTCCAGCTAATGATTGAACGGCTCTTTGTCGTTTTTCATGCATTAAAATTCTTGTTGTACGATCAGAATAAGAGTGAGGATCATGAACCCTCACTCCAAATTAGTTCGTTCAATGACTGTGGGGCTTGCCACCTCCATGAGAATGTATTTTTTTATTTGGATCAGCCTCAAAGCTCGCCCCGATTACCTCACCTAATTTGCTGATAAATGTGTAAACTTGACTCTGCGAAGAGTTTTTTACAATCGGATTATTTAAAGTGACTCGCCAAACTTTAGTCCCTTTCAGAGTAAATTCTTCAATCCTATCTGCCTTGAGGTTTGTCTCCCAAGAAGCATCTAACTTTTTAGCATCGGAGAGCTGTGAGACATAACTTTGAGCCAATTGAATGGCTTCATCTTTTGAAATCACTTTAGCTAGACCGTGAGAATGACCACTTCCAGGACCCGCAAAAGTAATTGAACTAAAAATAACCAGAGATAATACTGTTAAGATCGTTTTCATGGGTTTCCTTATATTTAAATTTAATTGGTTAAAAAAACAGTAGTTTACAGAGAATCAATCTAAAGTCATTAAACCCTCACTGAGATTGTTTGATTGATCTTCCTCGCTAAGAGCATTTGATTGTCCTTCTTCCATCGATAAATGGGTATGATAATGATCATCCTTATTCAACGGGAATTCGTCTGAGTGAGCCATGTGTCCGTACCCATGCATTTGCATCCCAAACAAAAACAAGCCCGCTGCAATCAACCCTGCATTGGAAACGGTACTGAATTGCATAAAACTCGAAGAATTTTTTCTCCAAGCATTAATAAACAGGAGCATGCCTGCCAAAGCTGCAACCTGCCCCAATTCAACTCCGACATTGAACGATAAAATTCTCAGAATCAATCCAGTCATGTCATCGCCAAGAGGAAGTTGTTGCAAACGTGTGGATAGGCCAAACCCATGAATTAAACCGAATATGAAAACCACAAAGAGCAAACTAGGAGATTTCATATTGAGGTACTTCTTGAACCCATCCAAATTATCGAAACCTTTGTAACAAACACTCAGAGCAATCACGGCGTCCACGAGATAATAATTGGCAGTGATTTTCATCAATGTCGCAAAGATCAATGTGATGCTATGCCCTATCGTGAAAGCAGTAATGAACGTCACGATGTTTCGAAAGTTAGTGAGAAAGAAAATCACCCCGAATATGAACAGCAAATGATCATATCCGGTGAGCATATGAACAGCTCCAAGCCAAATATATTCGATATACCCCCCGTCCAACATGGCTTGTTTGTCGGCCTCTGAGATTCCATGAGCAAACCCATTGGAGGCAACGAACATCATTCCAATGAATAAGAACAGGCTATAAACTCTAATTTTATAAGGCTGTTGTTTAGATTGTTGTATGGTCATAAATGAACTCCAAAATTAATCATATTAAACCACTCCATATTACAGGCTTCGTCATTGATACCTGCCAATACGTCATCGTTGAAATTAGTAACTATTTTTTGGTTATGGTAAGGAGGTATTGATTAAATCAGGAGGAGAATGTGTTGATGGTAGAGACTTGTAGCGTGTGATGGAAATGTGGGGAAATTACGGAATTGATTTTGAGGGAATGGCTTAAAAAATCTAAAAATAATGAAAGAAAGCAGTGCTATAGAAAACACCGTATTAAAGGGGATTGCTTTAGGGAGAATGCTGAAGAGTTGTGTGAATTCCGAATGAAAAATATCCTCATGTGGCATCTCCTGAGAGGAATCCGCCTTATCTAAGGTGGCCAAATGAACATGAGAAAATTGGATTTCGTCATGATGATGGTGTTCGAAATTCCACAATATTGAAAGAAAAGGGTTTAAAAAAATAAAGAGCGCAAGAAAACAGGCGATTTTATGGGTCGATTGATAGGGTATATTGCGATTATTTTTATACATGTTTCAGCTTAGACCTTAGATAAAGCCAATTCGATTTCTACACGTCGTTTATTTTTTACTTTTTTAACCGTTTTATCGGAGACTCCAACTTCTGTAGCAGTTTTACGAATGGACACTCCATCCTTTAGTAACCCTACAATTTTATCTTCGTACTTGATTTTCTCGGCTTTTGGTCGCCCAATGTCAAACCTGAATTTACAAGGGATTGAGAGATAGCTTTTTAAGGAACAATTGGCCTCAGCCAAGTATCCCTATCATCGAGGGCTGGCGGAGCTATGGCTAGCTATTGGAGATCACGAGCAAGCAAAAATACATGCTGTGGCTGCATACCAGAAAGCCTGGGGTGATGGGGAGCCGTATGTCAATCGTTATGAACTCAATAAAGCACGCTCTGTGCTCAACAAGATCGGTGCAGAAATTCCCAACCTTCCCCCATTCGATCCTGCCACTGCCGAAAAATTCTCCCTGGAGGATGAGGTGATCGCCTTCATCGAAAAAAAACTATGCTTTCGCAGTTCAGAAATTAAGGTGGTGAAAATATCGAGCAAAGCCTCTATCCTTACTGGCATCCAGCGGTGTAATTCATTCAAGAGAACTCTCTATACAAAGGCAAACTTATGAAAATCAGCAGTAATTTTGATGGAGGCAACATCCGTTGTCTCACATGTCGCGATCCACAGAATATTCAGTTGGAAATCGTCACTGACAACGAATCGCATTTTTACCAATGGTTTTATTTCCGATTGAGCGGAGCACAAGACCAAGCCTGCCAATTGCGCATCACCAATGCAGAAGGCTCGGCGTATGTCGATGGTTGGAAGGACTACCAAGCCGTGGCTTCCTATGATCGAGAAACATGGCTTCGAGTTCCGACAAGTTTCGATGGCACGACCTTGACCCTGCACCATACCCCGGAATTCAACTCCGTTTATTATGCCTATTTCGCCCCTTATTCGATGGAACGCCATGCGGATTTGATCGCGCAAGCTCAACTTTCTCCTCGTGCACAGTTGGAGGTGCTGGGTTCGACGCTCGATGGCCAAGACCTCGATCTATTGCAAATTGGGGAAGCTGCTGACGGCAAGAAAGTCTGCTGGGCCATTGCTCGACAACATCCTGGAGAAACGATGGCGGAATGGTGGATGGAAGGTTTCTTAGACCGTTTGCTCGCCCCCGACGATGCCATTGCCCGAGAAGTGTTGAAACAAGCGGTATTTTACGTTGTACCCAACATGAATCCCGATGGAAGCCGACGGGGACACCTCCGCACGAACGCTGTGGGGGCAAATTTGAATCGTGAATGGAAAGATGCCCGATTGGACCGAAGTCCTGAAGTGTTTTTAGTTCGTGAAAAAATGAAGGAAACTGGCGTGGACTTTTGTTTAGATGTGCATGGCGATGAGGCCCTTCCTTACAATTTCATTGCGGGTGCCAATGGCATTCCAAGCTGGACAGAAACCCACCTGAACTTATTACAAAATTACCAATTGGAACTACAACAAGCCTGCCCGGACTTTCAAACCCAATATGGGTATCCTGTGGCTCCTCCAGGCAAAGCCAACATGACCCTGTGTTCCAACTACGTGGCCGAAACATTTGGAGCACTGGCGATGACACTAGAAATGCCGTTCAAAGATACAAAAGACACTCCTCAAGCATTGGAAGGTTGGTCTCCCGAACGAAGCCGTCAATTGGGTCGGGCGAACTTGGATGCGTTGTACCGATTGCTGGAGCAGTTATAACATGGGAGCAGCCAAACAAAATTCAACAAAACGATATCACCATGGGGATCTGTACAAAGCCTTGGTGGAAGCAGCACGAAAAGTCATCAATGAACGCGGCATTCACGGGCTGAGCCTACGGGCCTGTGCTGCAGAAGCAGGCGTATCTCATGCAGCCCCCACCCATCACTTCAAGTCTTTGAAAGGATTGTTAACTTCTTTAGCAACCATCGCTTTCCGTGAATTTCACCTCTGTTTGAAAGAGGCACGAGAACAAGCAGAGCAAAGCGGTGCTGATGTATTGCAGGCGTCGATGGATGCCTATGTGACGTGGGCCAACCATGAACCTCAGTTGTTTCGTCTCATCTTCACACGAGAACTCATTCACCATGACAATGAGGAATACCGTGAGGCAGCTTATCTCGCCTACACCGAATTGGAGAAAACCGCAGGAAGTTTGTGCCAAGGGAAGCAGCTTTCCGAACCTGAGCAGATTGGTGCAGAGTTACTGATGTGGAGCTTGGTCCACGGTTATGCTCACCTCACTATTGGAGGGCAGCTTGGCCCCAAGGAGTATCCTCAGCCTGAAGGGATGCTGCCTTTTGATTTGTTGCGCAAAATTTTACAGGACTAAAGAAACAAAGATTCCTATCCTTTCACAGCCCCTAAAGTCAGCCCCGCAATCAGATGCTTTTGCATCAAAAAAAACATCAAAACCGGCGGCATCGCTGCCAGGATCGACCCGGCAGCGATAAAATTCCAAAATAGTGTCCAGCCTCCCTTGAGGGATTCTAAACCGGCCGTCACTGGACGCACTGAGTCACTTTGCACCAACACCAACGCCCAGAAGTAATCATTCCAAATGAACGTAAACATCAACACCGCTAAGGCAGCCAAGGCAGGTCGGATGAGAGGCACAATCACAGAAAAGAAAATGCGAATTTCGCTGGCTCCATCAATCCGTGCAGCTTCAATCAAACTATCGGGCAAGGCTTTGATGAAATTCCGTAAAAACAAGGTACAAAACCCTGCTTGGAACGCGACATGAAATAATACCAATCCCAAAATCGTGTCATACAATCCCAGCTCAATAGTGAGATTGCGTACAGGAATCATAAGAATTTGATACGGAATAAAATTTCCTGCAATGAACATCGCAAAAATAGGAAGATTCAACCGAAATCGATATTTCGCCAAGCTATAGGCTGCTAGCGAAGAAATCATCAAAACCCCTACCACAGCAAGCACTGTAATCATCACACTGTTCCACATGAACTGCCCCATTTTTGTAAGGGTGAAAACCGCTACATAATTTTCAACCAACAGCCATTCGGTAGGCAGGCTCCAGTAGTTGCCATGATGCAGATCATGTAAAGACCGCATGGATGTCATCATCATGGCGAATAACGGCGCCAACCAAATCATGAGCATCAGCACCACACCAACCTGATATGAGATTTGTGCAATCAATGGCTTTTTTTGAATCGGTGTTGGAAACACGTTGTTTTCCTCAGTTGCAGAAGGTGTTTTTTTTTCGAAAAACACCTTGCGTGGTTATGCAGGACCGAATTTCTTGACAGTGTAAAGATAGGCTAATAAAAGATCTTTACACTGTCAAGAAAAAGCTCCAAAATCACTGCACTTCCTCTCCCGCTGCGTTGAGAAGTGTGTGTTCCCCCGACTCTGGCAATATCAGTGTGAATTCGGTGCCACCGGAAGTTACCGTACCTTGTCCCACACCTTCCTCGTCCAGAGACAATTGAATTTGGACGGTCTCCTGCCCGCTGGTGAAGGTTTCTTGCCATTGAGAGGTTTCATCTTCAAAAACCGTCCAAGTGAATTCAGAAGTTTGGGTATTGTCGGCGTTGTGCCACGTTCCCCGCTCCACAGATTGCTCGTCATCGAAAGTGGTAGTGGACGTTTCGGAAGAACCATCGGAGAACGTGACAGAGCTGCTTTCCCCTTCATCGGTGGTGGTGATATCGCCTGTCGTGACTTCGGTGGTGCCATCGCGGAAAATCACCTCCTCTCGAAACGTTTCACGCACGGTTTGTTCGATGGTTTCGTTGAAGGTTTCCGATTCGAGATATTGACCGTCGATACGGATCTCCACAATATCGCCTTCTACAAACTGCAACACTTCGCTGTAATTGCCCTGTTCATCAAGGTTGGTACGGATCGTATTGCCATTGGGTTCGGTCGTCACCGAGGTTTCGCCATTGGGTGTGTAGGTTTCTTGGATGATCGTGCCATCGGATAAGGTGGTGGTGGAACTCCCCATGCCGTCGGGTTGGATTGAGCCTTGCGTGGTGCCCTCCGTTGAAACAATCGTATAGCTAAAGGAACCATCGACCGAAAATTGCCCCGTTTCCACCGTACCATCGGGAAAGGTGGTGGTGAAACTCCCCGACCCGTCGGCATTGATAATCCCTTCGGTCACGCTGTTTTCCAGAAGATCGGTTTCGGTGTAAGTTCCCGAACCATCGGCTTTGAGGGAAAGTTGTTCCACCTCATCGGGACCCGAGGAAATGGAAAGCAAAGAACCATCGGCAAAAAACGTGGTGGTGGTTTGCAGGGTGATTTTGCCGTCCTCATCTTTTTCAATTTCGAATTCTATGGAAGAACCATCAGCATTTTCGGTAACTGTCGTGGTGACCGATTCCAGTAAAACTCCCTCGGAATCACGAGTCTCTTCAACGACGATGAACCCGGTCTCCGTTTCCGTGAAGGTACTCGTGATGGTGTTCCCCTCCTCGTCTATTTCCACCTCTTGGAAGGTTTCCGCCACGGTCGGTGCAACGGATTTCCTCAGAAAGCTGCCCTGCCGAATCAAACCATGCCGAATCAAACCAAACCGATCAAAAGGATTGTCTTCCAATTCGGGTTCTTCTTCATCCGGGCCAGGATTTTCTTCCGCGTTGTCTACACGAAAATCGAGATCTTCCAGCCGAGATTGCAATCGATTTTCGCGTAGACTGGCTATCACGACTCGGACCACTTTATCAGCGGCTTGGCGGGTGACTGTAACAGCCGGATTGGGAACATCGGTTTCTTCCGTGCTCGGGTTAGGAACATCCGTTTCTTCCAGTGAGGCTACCGTATCACCCCCACTGCTTCCACCCACGCCACCGCATCCCAACGAGAACAAACTGATCACGCTAGCAATCAACCATAACTTGAAGCGATTCATGAATCCTCCTTGGCGTCGGGTACGTTCACTTCCGCCACAGGAAACATTTGCCAACTGATAGACATCAACTGCGAACCCTCTTCATGACGGTAGGCTTGACGCAAGCGGATTTTGCTCTCTTCGATGAACTGTTTGATTTCGGCTAAGGTTTCGGGGTGCGTGGGAAGAAATATCGTTTGATACTCTCGTTGCGAAGAATCGACATCCAAGGAGCGAGATGCTTGTTCCAACACGTCACGGTGATATTGCTTGACCCACAAAAAATCGTCAGCAATCCGCCAACCTTCCCGCAGTTTGACCTTTTCTCCTTGGCGCTCGACCACGCCTTCGGTTTGGAGATCCTGTAGGCATTTGGCGACTTCAGCAGGAGACAGAGTGAGATAAGGATTGAGTAAGCTTCGAATGAATTGTGGATCAAGGAGCTGGGATGCTGGAATCTTTTGAGGAACCAATAGCTTGAGTAGACGAAAAATCAACAAATGCCCCCAAGTGGTGAGGTGCACAACCGAAATATCCGCTTCGCGCAGTTTGTCATAACGCTGTCGAAGGGTACGGTAGAGGAGAGTTCCACGACCTTCCACAACCAACACTTTCCGAATCCAGTCAGCATGTTCCTCTTTCCATGAGGAACCTAAGGCCTTTTTGGCAGCTTGAATCAGGTCTTCTGGGAGGGGAAAAGAGCTGCCTTTCAATGCTTCTAATTTGATTAAAGCAGGGCCACGCATCCACTCTTTCAAGCGCGACATGGAAGTAGCGGTGAGCGTCACACCCGTTTCCAGATCCCACAATCGGGTCAAGAGGTAGAGGTATTCCGATTGTTCGTTGTTGGTTTGCAATAGTTCGATGAGACGCTCAACCGTCGTGTCTGCAAATTTATATTTCTTGTTCAAGATGGATTGCAGATAACCCGGAGTGCTTTTGCCAAAGGCCGTTTCATTGAAATATCGCCGAGACAACCGCTTGTCCTGTCGCTTGCAACCATCCAGATACGCGTTCAGTAAGGAACGAATATCCGCATGATCGAAGATGTCGATGTGCAAGTCTTTGAGACTTGGGATAGGGATGTTCTCGGCCATGTTGGGTCAAAGAAAAGGGATTGTGTTTCAATTAGAAAGCTTCCACCTTACCCTGAGGATCGGTGATGGTGCCCGTACCATCAGCTTTCACAACGATGGTGTAAGTGACTCCATTTTCTACCAAAGTTCCAGTTCCGGCACCGGTTGCATCCAAACTGAGGTTCAAGGTCGAGGTGGTGCCATCCGACTCTTTGAAGGTTTCTTGGATGGTCTCTGCTCCTGAAACTTGGATGGTGGCGGTATAAGAGGAAGATTCACTGCCATCGGCGCTCGTCCAACTCCCGGACTCTACAATGCTTTTGTCTGCATTGACAGTGAGCTGAAAAGTTTCTCGTGATCCATCTTGATAAGTAACCGTACCGGTTTCTCCCGTACTACTCATGGTGATGGCAATCGTCAATGTCTCTGTAGTGCCATCGGAGTAAGTGATGGTTTCCGAGATATTGCTTGTTATCGTTCCATTGGCTTCCACTTCGGTGCCTTGGGCCTCCACTTTGGTAATTTCTCCACTTGCGAAGGTGGTGGTTTCTTGAAAAGTCCCGTTTGCTTGGAAGGAACCATTCGTCACGTTTCCTTCGTCATCAGTATATTGAAACGAACAGGCTTCTTGCGCTGTACAGGTGATCGTTTCCTGGCCGATTTGCTTGCCGGTTCCATCCTGGACGGTCGAACTTGCTGTGAAACTCCCATCGGCATTTTCTTTATAAGTGGTGATTTCCGTTTCGATCACATTGCCGCTGGCATCCTTGGTCACCGCATTTTCGGTAAAGGAGCCATCGGCATTTTGGGTGATCGTGATGGTGGTCACGGAACCATCGGAATGGGTGAACGTTTCCGTTTCGGTTCCCGAGTTATTCGCCACTCGAAACCCAAAATGCTCTCCGTCGTCCTCTTCCTCACCTTCGAACTCACCGTCGAAATCGCCATCAAAATCACCGTCGAATCCATCTTCCTCTTCATCGTTCAGCTCCTCACTCGCTTCGCTCCATCGACTGAGGAGAGACTTGACTCGCTTGGCTGGCGTATCGCGTTTTGCATTTTCGACCCGGCTCGTTGTCGTACGAGTCAATGCGTTTTGCCCTTGGCTTTCGGGGCGGTTGGAGCCGGAGGTTCCCGAACTGTTGCCAACCCCAGAACCGCTATTTACCCCGCCTTGGCTGTCTGAAAAGCTTGAATTTGAAACACCATCGCCATCCCCAGATCCATCCGAACCGCCTTCCGAACTACAAGCAACCATTGTCACGGCCAACATTCCAACCAACAACAATCGCATGCCACGTTTTTCGATTCTTCGTACTTGAGCTGTCATCGCATTCCATAAAATTTTCCACATAATAACCTCCATTTCAGATTTCGATTTTCAATGTTTGTTTACGTTTTGATCTCTGGCCACCACGTCATCGTCATGGCCTGTTCATGATGGGATGCTTCAATAGCGTGCTGCTTCAATAGCTGCATGAATCATCGCATCGACTACTAATTAAAACAACATTACTGTTCTTATTTTTTGTAATTTTTTATTAAAAAATTTTAAATTACTGAAATATTTAATATAAAATCATTTTTTAATTAATACTTAAAGTTTATATATAAACAAAAATATTCAAAACCTGATCTCAAATCCATCCAAATGGCTTTGCTGGAGATAGAATTTATTTAAACTTAAAGTTTATTTTATGGTGTGAGGTATTGATCACTTTGAGATTGGGAGATAAATCTGCTAGGCCTTATGCTGTCTGGCCTGGAGGGTTGTTTTTAAACCTTTTTCAAAGTGAGATTTCTTGTCAATGTGATGCTTGTGGCTGTTTTGGTCGATCAATCTTTCAGTTTGGGACTGGAATAAGGTAGCAAGGGTTTGAGTTTGGCGGGTTGTTTGACCAAAAGTTTATTACTTAATGTTTTATATTTTCGAGCGTTAGGGTATTGTAGAGAAAGACGCTTGTTCCACACCTGCGGGAGGATTCATTGCTGTTGCAATTCCAAGGCTTGCTTGTAGTCCTGAACCGCAAATCTCAGTTCGGCAATGGCTTGGAGTAGTTCTTGGCGTTCCTCTTCGGTTACTTCGATAGCTGAGGACGAATCTTGGGTGGGGGATTTTTGCTTAAGGTCTACGGCTTCGGCTGTTTGCATTGCTCTTTTCATCCTCGAATAAAGATTAGCTCTAGAAAAATATGATCGAATCAAGAACTCTTTTTTCGGGTGTCACTTCGGTATTTTTAATCAAATGTTTAATAGTTCAATCTAACAATACTCCGTTAATGATGTCCTTCCTTAAAATTTAGTTTACGGGAATCAAAATGTTGCTCGTAATTTGGCAGCATAAACAAAAACTTCCGGGTGAACCGCTCGGAATAAGGCCGAAAAACCCGCTTTTGACGGATGGATCGGAGCCTCACAACCGTGGGCTGAGCATGGACTGATTACGACTAACTATTGCGTGGCATGCAAAAAGATGGCTCCCAATAGGGTCAGTGCTATAGCAAGGAGCTTGTTCAAGCTGAATTGCTCTCTCAGAATAAAGCACCCCAGAAATAGTGCGAAAATGATACTAGTTTCTCGTAATACTGCCACCAAAGCAATGGGGGCAACCGTAAAGGCCCAAGTGACCAGAGCGTACGCTAAAAAGGAGGCTCCACCGCCACATATAGAAAGTTTCCAGTTTTGAAAAACCACGTTTGTCAGAACCCCAGGTCGTATCAATCTTATGATTCCCGCAAATACAACAGCATTGAGGATCGACAACCAACTATAATAGCCAAAGGCAGTTCCCGCTTCACGTGCTCCCAGACCATCGATCAACGAATATGCGGCAATAAACCCTCCAGTAGTGAAGGCTAATAATGCGGCACGGCCATTGCGTATCCCTCGGCTGCTTCGCGTGAACGCCAAACTCATAATTCCTATGCCAATACTCGCAATACCAATCAGCTCAAACCTAGCAAGAGGCAATCCTAAGAAAGTCACAGAAACTCCAGCAACCATTATCGGAGCCGCACCGCGAGCCAAAGGATAGACCTGAGTCAAATCACCAATACGGTAAGATGCCATGAGGAAAAATTGGTATCCCACGTGAAGCAAGACTCCTGCAAATAAATAGGGTAGCGAATTCAAGGCAGGCATGGGAACAGCCATAGACACACCTATGGCAAAAGGAGCATGACCGATCACAACAGCAGCCATACTCAGAGGTTTGTCTTCATTATTTTTTACCAGAAAATTCCAAGTGGCATGAAAGAGTGCTGCAAACAGCACTATCATGATGATTGTGAGAGACATGATATATTATCTATAAAAGTGTCCGAGAGGAGGTATGAGAAAACTCAAATCCATTTAGCAGTTTTGATGATCTTTGATTCCGAATAATATTAAGTGTTTTCTATAGAAATACCCGCCAATTCAGCCATTTTTTGATACTTCTCTTCCTTCTCTAGTTGGAGAATCCTTTCTTCTAGTCTTTGGAGTTCTTTGTCTGAAAAAGGGTGCAGGTGCCCTGAATAGATCGGGTGGCCTTTATGAAAAAGAGAAAGATGTTCGCCCCGAGTTTGATGAATTTGCACTTTGGCTCTTCCATAAAAATGCAAATGCATTTTGGCACCTCCAGGGGTATCGAGTCCCCAATTGCCAAGATCCTCATAATTCATCCTCTCGATGTTCAGCACATCATACATTGCTCTTCCCACCACCATCGAAATTCTCATGAAATCGATGGCCTCTTGATAAGTCATTTCCGAACGATCGGTGACTTCTTCCTTTTTATTCAATATCAAATGCCCCCCATCTTCTCTGGAATTGTAGGGGCATTGAGGGCTGACGAGTTGAAAGTATTGGTCTTCATACACAATCGAATTTTTCATTTTGTTTTCCTTATAATTCAATTTTTTTTAAGTTAATATGATGATTGTTTTTATAAAAAATCGTTGAATCATATTAAATATAAGCCATTTAAATCATTGATACAATTTAGTAATTCTTTAAGTCACATTAGTTTTGGTTAACTGATTATGAACTCAATGCCCCCCCTAAATTCATTGCGTTGTTTTTTCTACGCTGCCAAATACTTGAGTTTTAAAAAAACGGCTGAGGAGTTGTGTGTCACGCAAGCGGCGGTTAGTCAGCAGATTCAGGTATTAGAATCGTTTTTAGAAACACAACTTTTCATTCGTTTGAATCGAAAAGTTCGCTTGACCGAAGCAGGAAAGCTCTTACAACCTTTTGTAGAAAGAGGATTTGAATCACTTGAACAAGGAGTGCATGTTCTAACGAAGCAATCGGATTCAGAGTCTTTATTAACCATCTCTGTTTTACCGTCTTTTGCTTCTCGTTGGTTGGTGCCCCGATTGGGAGAATTTCAAGAAGAAAACCCTAATCTGAAAGTCTGCTTAGAACCTAATAAACAGTTAGAAACCTTTGAAAGGGGAAATGTAGATTTAGGGATTCGGATGGGGACTGGTGATTATGAAGGATTGGAATCGCATTATATTAGAGATGATTACATCTATCCTGTATGTTCCCCATCTTTTTTCAAACAATGGAATTTGCAATCTCGACCAACTCAGCCCATCCCTTTTTTAGAAGACAATGGGCCACTGCTTAGCGGGTATTTTGAAAAATTTCTGGCAGACCAACAGTTTGAAAGGGATCAGTTTGAGGTCGTGTTATCCATTCCCGATTCTTGGCTGTTGATCGAAGCTGTGCTCGTCGGACAAGGAATGGCTTTGCTGCGTCATACATTGATTCATCAATTTCTTGAAAGAGGACAAATAGTTCGCCCGTTTACAACGGTATTCAAGACAGATATTGCTTATTACCTTGTGGCACCTAAGCACCATTTTCAAAGGGAGAAAGTTATCCGATTTGAGAGATGGATAAAAAAAAGTATGGAATCCATGTTCTCAAACAAATCCGTTCAATGACGCCACTACCCAATTTTCAATCATTTGGAAAGGAACGCTCTATGACAAGATGGATCTACTTAACTTTATGTTTGGAACTGTTTGTTGCCAATATGGCTTGGTCACAAACGGTGCTTTTGGATGGGAACCAACTCACTCCACAACAAGTCGTGGATGTGGCGTATTACAAAAAGAAAGTCGCGATTACGGAGGACGGATTCGAACGCATTGAAAAGGCAAAAAATATCTTATTCCTCGCCGCCGAACGAGGCCACGCCATTTATGGTCTAACCCAAGGGGTCGGGCAAAACAAAGATCAGCAATTGGTGAAGGCCGAGGGGGGCTTGAGCGACGAGGTGGTGCAAGCCTCTAAAAAATTCAACATCGGTTTGATCCATGCCCATTCGGCAGGAGTGAAGCCGGAACTTTCCCCTGACATCGTTCGAGCGATCATGGTCACTCGGTTGAACGCCATTGTTTATGGTGCGACGGGTGCTCACCAGGAGGTTGCCAAGCAGTATCGAGATTTTCTGAATAATGACATCATCCCTATCGTGCCTTCGCGGGGTTCGTTAGGAGAAGCGGATATCACCCTCATCACTCACATTGGTTTGGCCATGATTGGGGAAGGCGAGGTGTATTACCAAGGCAAACGCATGCTCGCACGCCATGCGTTGCGGCAGGCCAACCTCCAAGCACTCGAACCGTATGGCCAGGACTCACTCACGATCTTGAATTCCAATGCGTATTCCGAAGCCTTGGCTGCCATTACGATTGTGGAGATGCGTCATCTGGCTTGGGTTTCCAAACGTGTGTTTGGGATCAGTCTTGAAGCACTGAATGGCAATATTGCCCCTTTCTTGAAAGATGCCAATGCCATACGCCCGTTTCCTTATGTGAGCCGGGTGTCGGAAGAAATTCGAGTTTTGTTAGAAGGAAGCTATCTGTGGGAAGCCTCGGAGCAACGGGAGCTGCAAGATCCGCTGAGCTACCGTACCGGGGCCTATATCATGGCAGGTCTGGATCGCGCACTAGCCGAATTGGAAACCTTGATACATATCCAGTTGAATTCTTCCGACGACAATCCTGGAGTGATTCTGGATGTAGCTGCTCCCACACAACGATATGCAGAACAGAAGCTTTATGTCGAAAAACCGGGTTTGCTGGGGGCTGTCATTCCTACTGCCAATTTTTCTCCGCTTCCGTGGGTTATTGCTTTTGAACGGTCAGGAATCGCGTTGAGCCATATGTCGAGTGCTTCCGCTCAACGTACCCTCAAATTGTCTGATGATCATTTCACCCATCTCACCCGATTTTTAGCGACTCCCGAATCCGTTCATGCCTATGGAGCGATTCAAAAGGTGTTTGTCTCATTGAGTGCGGCAAATCGGGAATTGGCGAATCCAGTTTCATTGGACTACTTTGCCGTGGCAGGAAATATCGAAGATGTCGCAACCAATGCGCCCCGAGTGATCCGTCGGGTCCGTCAGATGGTCAACAACCTTTACTACATTCTAGGGATCGAACTGCTGCATGCGACCCAAGCCATTGATCTACGCCTTCAACAAAACCACGATCTGCAACTCTCCAAAGTCACCCATCACTTGTTTAACGAATTTCGTGCGAAGGTGCCCTTTATGAAAACAGACCGCACCTTGACTCCTGACATCGAGACAGCCTTTCAATTTGTGAGAGCCTATAGCGGACCTTAATAACCTTCCGTCGGACTCTGGAAGCCTAGCTAGATGAACCGAAGAAAATCCTGGCCACATTGCCATTCATGCTGTTCCAACTGTGCAATCAATGCAGCCTGCCCGGCATTTTCACCGACTGCCAACGCTAGAAAACAGTTTTGCATTTGCTGAAGAAATTCCTGGGGTATCGCGTGCGGAAAACCATAGGCAGGCAGTCCCATCACAGTACGATTAGGGGGGCCTACCCGATTGTCTACAAATCCGGCAAGTGGAATTTGGTATTCTTGCAATGCCACCGCCAACTGACGTCCAGTCGGTCCTGTCCCTGCGATCAAGATCGAGGATTTGCCAGACGGAAATCCTTCCTGCTGAAAGTAATGCGCTTTGGCTCGGAACATTGCAGGACGTTTATAAAGAGGGTCTGTACGCGACAAACGTTGAGGCAGGTCTCGCTTTTTTAATAAAACTTCGGGAACCTTCCCAAAAGCGGCTCCTTGGCGATAAGCCCTCAAGACTAGATCGTAATCTTCAGCCCATGGAACCTGGGCATACCCCTTGAGACGTTTAAAAAACTCCTGTTTCGCGAAAAACGTGGGATGTAAGAGAGGGCACTCGGCAAAGATCTCTGTTTTAATCTCGGCATCGGTGAGCAAGCGATTGTGCCATTCGTGGTAAAGCGTGGTATGGGGCAAGCCTTGTACCAGGCTACCGATGAGATCGATCTGCGGATGGCTTTCTAAAAATTGTTGTTGGCTTTCTAAACGGGTTGGGAGCATCAGGTCATCCCCATCCATCCGAGCGATGTAATGACCTCGTGTATGCTCCAGTCCCAAATTGAGTGCGGAGACAATACCTTGAGGAGGCGTTCGGAAAATTCGAACCCGGGCATCCCGTTGAGCATACGCTGCTAAGACTTGTGGGCTACGGTCAGTAGAACCGTCATCGACCACAATCAATTCCCAATTCGTTTGCGTTTGATGGAGGATGCTTTGGAGACAATCTTCTAAAGTGGTTTCATCATTGCGAACGGGCATCACAATGGAAGTCATGGGTTGATTGCTCTCTGTGGCCAAGGAGCCTGGCATCGATTGAATACTCATCTTATTGAAGGAGTGAAACATGTCATAAGAGATCACACAACAGGAGGTTCCCTATCCGGACGACTCCATTTGAGCACCCAAAAGTTTTGTGTTATGGTGCCCCTCGTTTTCTTATTCATCAACTCACAGCAAAGGAGAAGTATGGAGCATTTGAAAGCCAAAATTCGCACAATTCCCGATTTTCCAAAACCAGGAATCATGTTTCGTGACATCACGACCTTATTGAAAGATGGGGAGGGGCTGCGGGAATCCATCGATGTCTTAGCCAAACGTTATCAAGACCAACAAGTGGACTTGATAGCTGGAATCGAATCTCGTGGTTTCATCGTAGGAGCGGCTTTGGCAACTCAGATGGGCATTGGATTTGTGCCTGTACGTAAACCCAACCGCTTGCCCGGAGAAACAATTGGGATCGATTACGAACTGGAATATGGCAACGACCGCTTGGAAATTCATGTGGATGCCATTCCTCAAGGCAGTCGAGTGCTGATGGTAGATGATCTGATCGCCACAGGCGGAACCATGAATGCGGCGTGCCATCTCGTAGAAAATGTTGGAGGTGAGGTAGTAGAATGCGCTTTTATTATCGAATTGCCCGATTTAGGAGGACGCAAAGTGCTTTCCAATTATCCGGTATTTTCGATTGTTGAATTTGAAGGCGATTGAAACTCAAGCGGCCTCATCAGGAGGCTGCAAATATTTGACCATCGTGATTTGGTTTCCTTTTTCGTTCCATCTCACCTCATCCATAAACGAGTGAATGATCAGCAGCCCCCGCCCACTCACCGAAAGTAAAGCCAAGGGATCACTGAAATCAGGCAACAAGCTGGTGTCGTAACCTTTGCCCTGATCTTCCACAGTAAACTCCAAAGCCATCACCGAAGTGGCCTCCCCATTTTCTTCGACGTTTCGCGCGACCACTTGCTGATAAAGAGACACCGTTTTTTGTCCATATTGTGGATCTTTTTCTCGTTCTTTCACCAACGCATCAAACTCATCCCAATCCGCTTCTTTGACTTCCGAGTCGATATCCAAATTCCCATGAATCACGGCATTGGTGAGGGCTTCTTGTAGACACAAACTGATCTTGTTGTGATCCACATAATAACTTTGACAAAAGGGGCGGAACCGCGAGTGGAAATAAATCACGGAGCTGTTGATCAGCTCCGTGTGACTAGGAATAACCACTTGGACTTCATCCTGTTGTACATACGGAATCACCTTAAGAGGCTCTTGAAGCATATGGCGGATCGTTCGGATTTTTTTGAGAACCTCTTCCAGCTCTTTCAAATTGAAGGGTTTCAAAATAAAATCCAAAGCCCCCATACGTAAGGCTTCGATAGTGGTGTCGATTTCACTATGCCCCGTCATTAGAATAATTGGAGTTTCTTCGTCTTCTTGACGAATCCGTTTGAGTACCTCCAAACCATTCACTTCTGGCATTTTGATGTCAGTGATCACCGCATCATAGGCATGCGACTCAAAAAAAAGATCGAGTCCTTGTTGACCGTTTCCAGCAGTTGTCACTTGATAGTCTAAACCATTCAGATACTTAGCCAAGAGCATGATTAGGCTGGCATCATCATCAATCAACAAGATTCGTAAGATAGGTTCCATGAGCCTCACTCCGTGTTTTTGGATTTCCGCAACCTAAACGGGAGTTATAGTGAAAAACATTGTGCTTTCTCACTCTTTATTGCTTTAATCAAGCAATTTTAGGACCTTTCCGGGCTTATGCAGCTACGAGTCCATTCTTGGATTAATAGTGTTTTTTTACGGAATATGGGTTAAAAATGAGATTGATTACTGCGTTGTTACACTGAAAATACTTCATTGAGAAAGGAATCAGGATGCCTGGTATTTTATTTTCAAGATCCACCGTGCTGCCCATGCTGCCCATGCGAGAGGAAGTGATTTTTCCGATGATGACAGTCCCGTTTTTCATTGGTCGAAAACCCTCAATGGAAGCCTTGGACAAAGCGCTGGCAACCGATCGACAAATCTTTGTGATCACCCAAACGAATTCCACTACAGAAGACCCCCAACAAGAGGATTTATTCACAGTGGGGACGATTGGAAAAATCCTACAAATCATGCGCCTACCGAACGGCACTGTCAAAGCTTTGTTCGAAGCCAAACAACGGGCGCGGGTGATTCGGACTGAATGGGATATGGGAATGTATGTGGCTCAAGTCGAACCCGTATTGGATGAATACCCCATTTCTCAAGAATGCCAAGACTGGGCGGATAAAGTAAGGCACCTCCTGGCCAAACATGCGGATGAATTGAAACACCGCATTCCTGAAAAAAAATTAGAAACGGTCCAAAATTTAGATGCGGTTCAGTTGTCTGATTACCTTGCTCCTCTGCTAGAACTCACTCGTCAACAAAAACAGCAATTACTTGAAACCCTGCCTCCTCAAGAACGCTTACAACTCATTCACTACATTTTACAGGAGGAATTGGAAGTGCGTCAACTAGAGGACCGGTTGAAGAAGCAGGTTCAGAATCAGGTCGCCAGTTCTCAAAAAGAAGATTACCTCCAAGAGCAGTTGCGCTCGATCCAAAAAGAACTCGGTCAGATCGATGAATCCCGCACCGAGTTGGACGAACTGACACAAAAAGTCAAAGAAGCCAAAATGACAACCGAAGCGGAAGACGTGGCCTTAAAAGAACTCAAGAAACTAAAATTGATGTCACCTATGTCCTCGGAAGCCAACGTCGTGCGAAATTACATTGAATGGCTTGTCAGCATGCCTTGGCAAAAATCTTCGGATGATAATTTCGATCTCGAGCATGCTCAAAAGATTCTCGACGAAGATCACTACGGCCTAGAAAAAGTGAAAGAGCGGATTGTGGAATACATTGCGGTTGCTCATCTCAAAGGAGCACTCAAGGGTCCCATCCTGTGTCTTGTTGGCCCCCCGGGGGTTGGAAAAACCTCACTCGCCAAATCGATCGCTCGATCCCTAAACCGCAATTTTGTCCGAATGAGCTTAGGCGGCGTTCGCGATGAAGCAGAAATTCGTGGGCACCGTCGCACTTACATTGGAGCACTTCCGGGCAAGATCATTCAATCGATTCGGAAAGCCAAAAGCAAAAATCCTGTGTTGCTGATGGACGAGGTGGATAAACTTTACCAAAGCACCATGAGTGATCCTTCCGCCGCCTTGTTGGAAGTATTGGACCCTGAACAAAACAACACCTTCATGGATCATTATTTGGAGGTGGAATACGACTTATCGGATGTGTTGTTTCTGTGCACAGCCAACTCCACCCAAGACATTCCTGCTCCATTGCTTGACCGAATGGAGGTGATCCAGCTCTCTGGCTATACGGAGTTGGAAAAATATCAAATTGCCACTCGATTTTTGGTCCCCAAACAATGCACCGAACATGGCTTGGAAGCCAAGCAGCTAAAGTTCCAAACCAAAGCCATCACTGAAATCATTTCACGTTACACCCGCGAAGCTGGGGTGCGAAGTTTAGAGCGCGAAGTGGGTAAAGTTTGCCGTAAAATCGTAACCCAATTGGTCCGATCAAAAGCTTCCAAAAACATGGTGGTGACCCCAAAAATGATTCATAAGCTGTTAGGAGTGCCTCCTTTCCAACACGATACGAAGGAAGATGAGAACCGAGTGGGTACTGCGGTAGGCTTGGGTGTGACTCAATTGGGGGGTGAATTGTTGATGGTGGAAGCTGGCTTGATGCACGGCAGTGGAGCCCTGTCTCTTACCGGAAAACTAGGAGATGTGATGCAAGAGTCAGCACAAGCAGCTTTCTCTTACGTACGTGCCAATGCCGCCTATTTGGGAATCGACGCAGGTGTTTTCGATAAGACCGATTTGCACATCCATCTCCCGGAAGGTGCTATTCCTAAAGACGGTCCCTCCGCTGGTTTGGCCTTGATCACTTCAATTGTCAGCAGCTTCACCAAAATCCCGATCCGTCACGATGTGGCTATGACCGGAGAAATCACTTTGCGTGGCCATGTAACAGAAATCGGAGGATTGAAGGCTAAGTTGCTTGCTGCCAAACGAGGGTTCATTGAAGAAGTGATCATTCCTCAAGATAACGAAAAAGATCTCTCAGAGATCCCGGAAGAGATCAAAAAAGAACTCAAAATTCATATCGTGACTTCGGTGGATGAGGCCCTTCATCTCAATTTAGAACGCTTTCCTAAACCTTTTGCCACAGCGGTTGGTACGTTCAACAGCATGCAGCCAGAAATGGTGGCACAACCTAACATCTCTTAAATCTCTCCCCTTCCTTCATATATCCCGATTCAATGCGATTCGGAATCTGTAACGGCGTCCCTATGAAACTAGGGGCGTCGCCGAAAATCGAGATCGTAATGGGGGACCTTCGGTTGCAGCTTATTGCGGAAACGATACTTGTATTGCTTTTGACGGAGAAGCTCCCTGCGTTTCCGCTCTTCTGCCTCAAACCGTGAGGCCTTTGAGGATTGCCTTCGACTCTTCTCTAAATCTTCTGCTTGGCGCTCCACACGGCTTCGATGGAACGTTCTTGGCGCTTGTTGCTGAGCCAATTGCTGTTGATAGATTCTTTGCCGATTCAGCTGGGCTTCCCTAAATTGGAAGGATTCCGCTTCTCGTTGTTGTCGGATTCGTTCCCAGGCCCGGCGGCGGGCTTCCCGTTCTTCCTGAGTGGGTTTACGGGTTTTTTGTCGGAAGCGTTTTTGTAACTGACGCTCTCGATAGGTTTGGGCCGAAATATCGTCCCATCCCCATCCACTCATGCTGAGCATTCCCAGCAGTATCACCACTACATACGTTCGCATCCCTTCCTTTCCTCCAATCGGACCGATAGATTCGCATCATTTTGTTGCTTCAATCAAAATTACGATGAGACAAATTTTCAAAATTGCCTTTGTTACCCAAATTTCTGTATTCTAGCGAACAGGCGTACAGTTGACCCAACGCGAGAAAATCAATGCAAAAATCGGGGGAACTCTATGAAATTGCAGCATCGTTTTGAACAAGACGTTTGCATTGTTTCCATCTTAGGCGAGCTAGAATGGGACCGAATGGAAGAAATCCGTCGTTATGTGCTCGCACGGTTTGATGAGAAAACCATTGATGGAATCTTAATCGATTACAAAGCCATGCGTGGGTTGGACTCCAAAGGCATTGGAGTGATCATGTCTTTGTTTAAAACGGTTGCCACCCGTCAAAAACGGTTTGGTATGTGTAGTTTGAGTGCCAATTCTTTAGATGCAGTGCGGACCGTACAGTTGGACAACTTGATCGATATTTTCCCATCTCCAGAAGAAGGATTGTCTCGCTTTTCCACGACGTCGTATTCATCTCCCTTCCCAGCACCAATTGCCGCAAAACCGGTGACCACAAAGCCTGTGCCCAAACCCCCTGAAGCCGTTAAGCCTCCTCATGTTGCCGACACCAAGCCCAAACATGCTCAACCCGCGTATCATCCGTTGTTAGTGCTTTCGGTGAATTACTTTTTTCAATTGCAGGAAAAGTTCAATGATGAACTCTCTCAACCGGAGAAATTACAATCTGCGGATATGGAATCGGACGCATTTCCATTGATAGTGGCAGAGGATGGTTGCCGTTTTGATGAAATCAGCGTTCAAGAAGCCTTGGCTATGTGCAAAGGGTTGCAAGATTACTTGAATCAGCTTTCTCCCCAACAATTGAAAGAACTTCAGGCGGTTCATCCTTTTTATAAAACCCCTCAAAGCTTGCTCGATAAGCTCAAATTATTCTTCATGGGGGATGTGACTGTGAAAGAGAAGATCGTCCGAATTTATGGAGCGAAGGCCTTCGGGACATATAAGATCACTCGCAACATGTTATCTACCAGTGACCTTTTTGCTGAGATGAATGAAAAAGACGCTATCCAACAAAAAGAAGCCCTTCTTCGCTATGCGGAAGAATCGTTAAAAGCGATCAAAAATTTATTCCCTCGTTCTGTTCAGGAAAATGTCACATGGACCCGAAAGACTTTAGCTCCTAACATTCAACGGATTTTAGCCCAACAAAATCCGTTGTTCCGCAAGGCACACAATTACAAATTGATCGTGAAACGGTTTCAAGTATTCGTGTTTGGCTTATATGCCGACACTTACATGCAAACCTATTTGACATGGAAAGATCGATACTTGAGACTGTGGCTTTTTTCGGAGCTGTATCAGCAAGATATCCAGAACATGTTAAAAGGTGGTGTTAAAATTCCACAGTACACAGGACTTAAAATCAAAATTTATCAACAACTGGACACAATCTTTTCCACTTTAGAAGGCGAGGATACACAATATGACAAATCTAAATTGCCGAATAAAACACAGTATTCGGTAATGAGTCGAGGCGAGGCATTTTTGTCCGACGCGGACCCTCATCTGCAAGCCTCACTCAAAAAAGCCCGAGAATCAGAAAAGGCTCTGCTGGATAGCTTGTCTCTCAACCAAGTGGCCACCATCGCCGAGTGGGTGCATAAAGAAATTTTGAAGGTCAAACGCAGCGAAAAGCTCGATGGAGAACTGCCATCGGGAGCCAACACACGCACTTCCGATATTGCCAGTGAGCAAAAAGCCGAAGAAAAGTACACGGCAAATACCGTCCGAGTGCATGTTGAGCATGCCAAAGAAGAAGGAGAAAAACCGGGAAGTGGTTTCCTAAAAGCCCTGAGCAGCTTGGCCAATAAGTTCAAACTAGGGCAAAAGAAAGAACCCGTGCTGCTAGAAGCCGAAGACTTGCCCGAACCGGAACCCGACATCGTGCCTCGCGCTCCTGACCAAACAGACGGGCTGCTCGACAATGCAGCAGTGGATTGGGTTGGATTTGGTAGGGAATTCAAAACCACCGTTTACGAAATCAAAATCCCCAACCTCCAAAAGAGTTTCTTCAATCATGGAGGTCTACGGCTGAGTCTATATGAGGATTTTATGGCTTTAGCCGAGGCGACCCTTAAATTTTATTCCGAAGCGGGTTATCTCAAAACCACAAATCACAAAGTTGGAGTGAATGTGGATGGCAATAGTGTGATCAAATCATTTGAAGATTCTGCTATCTATCTACAAACGGACTTGGATACCATCTTAGTGTTAGGTGAAACCCCATTCAGTAAAAATACCGAGCCGGTGATCTACTTCCAACTTTACCGCACCAATCCTCACAAACCGCACACGGGCACCACCAAAAAGGTCGATTACTCCCGCATTGTAGAAGGCACCAAGTTTGAACTCGAAAGTCTGGAAGAAGCGGTCCCGGCTCGCCCTCCTTTGTTTCAAGCCCTCATTCGAGTTATCGATAGCCTACCCGATGAAATCCGTAATCAGCATCAAGACTTGCTTCGTGGCCTGTATCGTTTCCTGGAAGAAAATACCCCCTCGGAAGTGCCAGATCGGCGGCAGATTTAACGACTCTACCATCGGTCAATCGGTGAACTGATCCGAATACTTTTCCAACACTTGGTCTGGCGAAGTGTTATTCATTGCTTTCTTGATTTGACGGACGGCTTGCCGGATGCGTTCCTCATTTTCCACCATTGCGATTCTTAAGAAGCCTTCCCCTTCCTTCCCAAAACCAATACCAGGTGACACACACACATCGGCCTCATAAAGCAGAAATTGTGCAAAGCGCATGCTTCCTACTTTTTGATATGCTTCTGGGATCGGTGCCCAAGTGAACATCGTGGCCTTGGGTTTCTCGATCTTCCATCCGATTTTATTCAATCCCTCCACCAATACATCACGACGTGCTTGGTAAATGGATGCATAGTGATCTGGCATGGTTTCCCAATGGTCTCGCAAGGCGATGATGGATCCGATTTGTACCGGAGCAAAAATACCGTAATCATAATAACCTTTGATCTTTTCCAAGGCTTTGATGATTTGAGGATTTCCCAAACAAAACCCGATCCGCCAACCTGCCATACTAAAAGATTTACTCATGGTGATGAATTCCACTCCGACTTTTTTGGCATTGGGAACTGTTAGGAAGCTGGGCGCTTTGTAATCGTCAAAAGTGATGTCAGCATAAGCGAAATCATTGATCACAATGATTTCGTGTTTGAGCGCAAAGCGGACCACTTCCTCAAAAAACTTTGGATCGACCACTGCTGCAGAAGGATTGTGCGGAAAGTTCAATAGAATCATTTTGGGCTTGGGCCACAACATTTCATAAGTTGAAAACAATTTTTCCAGAAATGCTTCATGGGTTTCGCCCAAAGGAACCGTAATCACATTGGCTCCCGCAATGATGGCACTCCAGATATGAATCGGAAACGAAGGAGCAGGAACCAGCACAGAATCCCCTGGCCCCAACAACGCCAAAGACAAATGTGAAATTCCTTCTTTGCTACCAATTGTAGCCAAGATTTCCGACTCAGGATCGAGATGCAGGTCGTATTTTTTCTCCACATATTTACTCACTTCACGCAGCAATTGTGGAATGCCCTTTGACCGGGAATAGTGGTGGGTTTTGGGGTCATCCAACACCTCTTTAGTTTTTTCGACCACTTCGGATGGTGCCCCCTTGTCAGGATTGCCCATACCTAAATCAATAACGTCGTTTCCTTGTCGACGCAGTTCTAGTTTGATCTGGTTGATTTTGCCAAACAGATATGGCGGCAACCTCAATACTCGATCCGAAAGATTGATATTCATATCGGTTCCTTTCCGCGGGTTTCGAAGTAATCCAGGACACTCGTGTCGGTTAATTCTAACGGTATCCTGGAATCACCATTTGTCACGGTTTATTTCAATAAAATCCAATGATAACCGTGTGCAACCATCTCTAGCTGATTTGAATCATAGACTAAGGGCTGATCCAATAAATCATTCGGTCCTGGAGTGCCCCAATCGAGAGACCAATTTACATTTTGGGATTGGTTGGTCAGATTATGAATCACTAATACACGCTCTTGGTCGTAAGCCCGAATATAGGCCAAAATTCCAGGAGCTGTTTCGCTGTCTGCGGTCTTAATTTCCAACCAATCAAGCGTGCCTCGTCCGAAACACTTGTGTTGTTTCCGTGCAGCCAATTGTTTACGAATCCGATGAAAAACCTTTGATTCAAAGGCATTAGGATCGCTCAATGCCGTTTCCACCCGGCCCCAAGGGATGTGTCCCCTCACGAAATACCGGCTATCTGGATAGCCCGATTTTTCGACCATTTCGGTATAAAACTCCTCATCATTGCTTTTGCCAAATTCATCTCCATAAAACAGAATCGGTGTGCCGACCAACGTCAGCATGATGGAATTGGCAAGACCGATTTGTTGAGGGTCATGATTCATCAATTCGGCCAAACGAGCAGAAATGCCTTCACCTTCCCGGAAATCCCAGCGAGAGTCTCGACAATAATGATCGTATACGATTTTGCGTTCTTCTGGAGTGACCATTTCTAACGTCAATTCGTCATGGCAACGCAGAAATGAAAACCACTGACAGCCTTCTGGAATTGGCGGCGTGAATTTAGGATCTAACGTGTTCACCACCGCTTCACGACTTTGCTCAGCGAGGGTCTTGTAGATCCGAGGCATGACTGGAAAATGATACCCTGCGTGGCACTCATTGCCTTCTGCAAAATATTTCACAGTTTCATCAGGCGGCTGGCAAGCTTCTGCCAATAACAGCGTCCCGGGGCGCACGTAATCCAAAGCCGCTCGGAAGAACTGAATGATGGTATGAGTTTCAGGCAGATTCTCAGAAATCGTCCCTTCTTTTTTCCAAAGATACGGAATCGCATCCAAACGGAAGCCATCAGCTCCTTGGTTGAGCCAGAAGAACAAGATACGAATGGCTTCAATCAGCACCTTAGGATTGCGATAGTTCAGATCCGGTTGAATTTCGAAGAAACGGTGGAAGTAGTACTGATCCCCCAGCTTTTCCCAATTGCTCTTCACCATCCCTTTGAAAATAATACGAGCTTCGCTGTATTTTTGGTCGGAATCGCTCCAAATGTAATAGTCCCGGTATGGTGACTCGGGATCGCTTTTTGCTTGTTGGAACCATTCATGCTCTTCAGAAGAATGGTTCACCGCAATATCAAAGATCACCCGAATCCCCCGCTCATGAGCGGCTTGCATGAACTTACGAAAAATAGGCAGTTGTTCCTCATCAGAAGAATCTTCTGCCAAGCCCAACAGTTCAGGACGAATGCGGTTGTAATTACGAACATCAAACCCCGCATCACGCATCGGAGAATCCAGAATCGGAAGCAACCATAAGCAGGTGACTCCCAAATCTTGCAAATAATCCAATTTGTCTTCCAACCCTTGGAAGGTTTTATTGAACAAGTCCACATAGACCGAATACACCACCGTATCTTTGTACCAATCCGGTTGAGGCATATCGCCAGTGAATTGATCTTTTATCGTCTTCAACTCTTCCATGAACGATTGCAAAAGTTCCTGCGAATCATCCGGGTATAACGTGCTCCAGCATTGTTTTAATGTATCGAAATGGGAAGTTGGCGTCGTCATAAGGCCTACGGGGAAAGGGGTGATCAGAAAATAAGTGATTAACGATTATAGGCTTCCTGTAAGGCAGCTACTCCAGGAAGGGTCCGACCTTCCATCCATTCTAAGAAAGCTCCGCCTGCGGTAGAAACGTAAGAAAATCCTTCTCCATCGTCCAGCAATGATAAAGCGGCAACGGTGTCACCTCCTCCGGCCACACTGAGAAGTTTTCCTTCCCCAGTCAACTTGGCCACTTCTTTGGCAACATCACGAGTGCCGGTTTCAAAACCAGCTTTTTCAAAAGCACCTAATGGGCCATTCCAGATGACCGTTTTGACATCTTGCAAACGGGCTTTGATGTGTTCCACCGTTTTAGGACCAATATCCAAGACCATTTGGTCACTAGGCACATTGTCCATATCCACTACTTGGGAAGGTGCATTATCTGCAAATTCAGCAGCGGCAATGCCATCCACGGGGACGATCAATTCACAGTTGAACTTCTCGGCCTCAACCATCAGCTCTTTCACAGTATCAACCATGTCTTTCTCACAAAGTGAGTTGCCGATCTCTTTGCCTTGGGCATAGACAACCGTGTTGGCCATTCCGCCCCCCAGCACGATTCGATCCACCTTTTGCACCAAGTTTTTCAGCACACTCAGTTTGGTAGAAACCTTCGCCCCAGAAGCCACAGCCAATACAGGGCGTTGGGGAACCTCCAAGGCATTGCCCAAAGCGTTGAGTTCCGATTCCATCAAATGCCCTGCTGCTGCGGGCAATAACTTGGCCACTCCCACAACCGAAGCATGCGCACGATGCGAAGAGGCAAAGGCATCATTCACATACAGATCCGCAAGCTTGGCGAGATTGGCCGCAAAGTCTTCATGATTTTTTTCTTCACCCACATGGTATCGCAAATTCTCCAGCAGGACGACTGAACCGGGAGCCATCCCATTGACTATTGCCTCGGCCTTTTCACCCACACAATCTTCGGCAAATTCTACGGGCAGACCTAAAAATTTAGAGAGTTGCTCGACCACTGGTTTGAGTGAATATTCTGGAACCACTTTGCCTTTCGGACGTCCTAAGTGAGATGTAACGATCACTTTGGCATTTTTTTCCACCAGGGTTTTGATCGTGGGAACACTCTTTTCAATTCGATTCGTATCGGTCACCACACCGTTTTCCAAGGGAACGTTCAGATCCGTGCGTACTAGGACACGTTTCTCGTTCACATCTAAATCGTTGAGGGAAAGAAATTGGGTTTTGGTTTCACTCATAGTTCCTCCAAATGCATTGATTGTAGGCTGATTGAAAAATTACGCGAGGATCGCCCTCGGTCACGAATTAGCTCACAAATTTCATAGACTTGCACGGTCCGTGAGGCAGAAGTCTATTAGGAGTTAGATCGAATGTTGACAAATTTAGAAAACTGATTTTGTTTAATTTTCTCGAAAAGAAAAACGATAAAAAGTTTCTTCAAAAACAAAAAAAGAAGATTCTTTGTGCCGCAGAATGGGTCGCAGGGAACGCACAAAAATCAGAGATTTCTGTGTAACATGAAGTGAAGGAAAAAGGGAAGGAATCGGGAAGTGAGTTGGGAGGGGCCTGCTACCTGACGACAAACCCTTCACTGAACTTTAATAGGAGTGAACAATTTACCAAAACACCACTTTATACCAAGCCCAATCAACTTTACAGTAAATTTCACTGCCATGAATGTAAGAAGGAAAGGCAGCAGCAAACCTACTAGCAGTTGACCAGTGATTTTAAAAACCATCCATATGGATAGAAGAAAAGCAATTATGATTGACTCAATTAACTTCTCAAAAGGAACTGCGAAAAAATAAAATAACGTCACAAAAGGGGCATAAATCAACCGGAACATCACCCCCATAATCCCGACAAAATGCAACTTCTTTGAGAACTCTTCAATCGCTTCCGGATTTAAGCCTGTGCGAATTGCGATGAATTGCCCCCCCAAGGATTTGATCCACAAATAAATGAACGTTAATAAGGACAATGACAACAACCAAAGCAAGTTGAGCACATTGAAGAATAAGGCTTTAAAAAACACCAACGGTTGCCTTACGTCAAACTGAGATGAGTCAAAATCGAACGATTCTCTAAACATTCGGAAGTACTTACTCTCAAATAGGAAATTTGAATTCCGTTCGTCCTTCTTTCCTTTAGAGTGATACCCCTCAATTAAGATCCGAGAATATTCAAAGCGTGCTATTGATTTTATGGTCGTATTTTCATGAGATATATAATTCACAGGTTCCTCTCGTTTCAGTCGGTTTGATTTCGCACTATGTAATTCATATCAGTTTCGTAGTTGTTTTTCACCGACCATTTTCTAATGCTAGATCGAAACACCTGCTCCAAGAAGACCTGTCGTTCCAGGAGACAAGCATCTCCATGCCTCCTAAAACATTTTGCTATCAAACCACTGAAAGAACACGCTGAAGCAGTCCTGAACCTTCTTTAAAAAATCTTTGCCACATCGTCGGGTTCAATTTCTTCATTCACATCCCAATGCTCGTCTTTTTTGCCATCTTCGGTCAATCGGAAGATATCAAACACATTGGTGTGTGGAATCATTGGAGGTCCGGTGAACAGCGATAAAATGACCACAAAGTCTCCTTCGGCAACTATATGTTTCACATCGATTGAAGTTTTTAAGTTTTTGCTTTTTAGAAAATCGACCACTCCCAACAAGGATTCAGGACCATCGGCGGCTCCTATCGTGTGTTGAATATAGCGTGGGCTGAAACTGCTCAGAATGCCTTCTGTTTCAAATTTCACAAAAGCTTTGATCATTGCATCTACTGTAGCTTGGGCATACTGTTGGCCCGCCTGACTGTTTGGGTTCACATTCGGTCCTGCGACCACCCCATTGAAATTCCCTAGTTTTTCTAGCTTCTTCGGAAAATCCTGGAAAGCCATCCAATGTTCAATGATTCGTCCTTCAGCGAAACGAAACAGCTCAGCAACGGCTGTCATTTCGGCACCAGGGCCTCGTTTTTCTTCTACATGCAAGAAAACCATATCGTTTTGAGCGACAGCTCGGTAAATCAACACCCGATGGTTTGGATACGTTTCCAAACGCGATTTCACATAAGATGCCAATCCTGCTCGGCTGTATTTGGCAGTTTTTTGATGTTCGATATAATCATCATGTAGATAAGTTTGCATCGCCTTCTCGTAATCTGGCGAATACAATTGAGTGTAATATTCAATTGCAATTTTTTTGAGAATGGCCGTAGATGGATTGCTGGCCCACACCATCCAAGGCAAACACAGACATCCCAAGATTGAACACAAAATTTTGAATACAAAGCGCTGGTGAATCGACATAAATATCCCCAATAAAAAGGTTCCTCAAAAAGATCGTTCCTGAAAAAAGTTTCAATCGTGGAATGCGCATTTCCAAGAAACATCGTAATGGGAGGATACCAGGGAAACAATACACGGTTCGCTGAAGATACTTGTTACTCAAACTGAATAATAAAATTTGGTTGTTGGATTTCAGCGTTATACTGCCCAACTTGGTTTTGTCGGATTGCATTCCGGCAGCATTGGATTGTTCCCCCCAACTTCAAACCGTTATGCGTTCCAAAAAAGCCATTGAACACAGTTTGCTCTTCAAGGAGATCGTGGAACAAGGAAGCTTTTCAGCAGCAGGCAAACGGCTCGGTATTGGCCCCTCGATGGTAAGTCAACACATTAAAAACTTAGAAGAAGAACTCGGAGTCACTTTATTCCACCGAAGCACGCGGCAGCTGCGACTCACTGAGGCAGGACAAGTCTATTGGGAAGGGTGTCAACAGATTATCAAGGCTTTGGACAACACCCAAGAGGCCCTCCAAAATCTCAATGACGAACCTTCTGGTCTGTTGCGAATCACTGCCGATACAGACTATGGCGTGGATTACCTGATCCCGATCATTGCTCAATTCATGAAACGATATCCTAAGGTGGGTGTCGAATTAGTTTTGGATGACGCCAATTTGGATTTTTTAGAACACAAGATTGATCTGGCAATCCGATTAGGAAACCTGAAAGATTCTAGTTTGCGTGCTACCAAGCTTCGTTCTACCCGACGAATTACCTGTGCAACTCCGGAATACCTCGCTCAGTTTCCTCAACCCCAAACTCCTCGCGATTTACAATCTTACCAATGGATCACACTCAACCCCTTATCGAACTCACGCCAACTGGCCTACCAAGGTCCTGATGGCGAATGCATCAGCATTCCTACCCCCGGTCATATACGGACAAACACGGGCCGCGCCCTGTTGGCTTTTTTATGCGAAGGCGTAGGGATCACGGTCTTGCCTGACTTCATGGTTCAATCGAGAATAGAATCAGGAGTTTTAGTGGAGGTGTTGCCTCAGTACAAACTTCCCCAAGCAGGTATCTATATTGTCTTTCCTTCTACCCAAACGATGCCTTTGAAAGTGAGGACGTTTATCAACTTTGTGAAGAGCCATCTTAAGACATCACTTCTAGAATCCTCACCGCAAATCGTTGCAAGGACTGACGAGAGGGAGTAAAGGAAGAAAGCTAGCGTGGAAGGTTTCTTTTCACTATCGATCCAACCTAGAATTTAGAAAGGAACGTATGCGACATTTTATTATCGATACCGATACCGCTTCCGACGATGCCGTCGCCTTGGTCATGGCGATGAAACATCCAGACGTCCAAATCGAAGCAATCACTTTGGTCGGAGGCAATGTAGGAATAGAACAGGGATTACAAAACGCCCTGTACACGGTCGAATTGTGTGGGGAGTCCATTCCGGTCTATCGTGGATTGGCTCAACCAATGTTACGCCCGTTACAAATGGCCCAACACGTCCACGGCGTTGATGGAATGGGGGATATTGGTTTGCCACTTTCTGGCCGGACCCCAGCAGAAGGTCACGCTGTGCCCGTGTTGATTGATACCATTAATAAATTTGCGGGAAACATCACCTTGGTGACCTTGGCACCGCTGACCAATGTAGCCTTGGCTTTATTACAAGATCCGTCTTTAGCTTCCAAAGTCACCGAATGTATCGTGATGGGTGGGATTGGGCAGGGTTATGGCAACATCACCCCAGCAGCAGAATTCAATATTTGGGTGGATCCTGAAGCAGCCAAAATCGTATTCGAATCCGGTATCCCCATTACAATGGTCGGTTGGGACATCTCCCGTACTTATGCGACGCTTAATCAGGCAGATGCAGCCCAATTGAGTCAAGTGAGTGATTTGGGAAAATTTTGTATGGACATTCAGAAAACCGTCATGGAATTCGCCTTGGAGCGAACTAAACTGGATGGATTCGACCTTCCCGATCCTATTGCCATGGCAGTCGCTTTAGACCGAAGTGTGATCACAGTTTCCAAGAAGCTCTATGTAGACGTCGAAATCCATAGCGAACTCTGCCGAGGACAAACGGTCGTGGACCACCTGAGTGCTACAGGCAAAACTGCTAATGTGGAAGTAGTTCTCGAAGCCTCTAGAGAAAGGTTCATGGAAATGCTCTACGATGCAGTGAAATGAGGGAGGCGTTTATGAAATCTCGAATTGTGGTCGTCGGAAGCTTGAATATGGATTTGGTGGTACGTGCCCCCCATATCCCTAAGCCGGGGGAAACGGTGTTGGGTGGAGAAGATCTCAAAGCTATTCCAGGAGGCAAAGGAGCCAATCAAGCTTATGGGGCAGCTCGACTCGGTGCAGATGTCGCAATGGTGGGTCGTGTCGGAGAAGATACGTTTGGTGAACAATTAATTCATAGTTTGCAATCTGCCGCTATCGACACCACTCATGTGACCGTAGGAGAGCAAAACGCGACTGGGGTGGCTGTCATCGTGGTGGAACATAGCGGCCAGAATAGCATTGTAGTGGCTTCTGGTGCAAATGCGTTAGTCACCATAGCGGATGTTAAAGCAGCAGAATCGGTATTTGCCTCAGCCGATCTCTTATTGCTCCAATTAGAAATTCCTGTGGAATCGGTACTCACTGCCGCACAGGTTGCCAAATCCCAAGGGGTGAAAATATTACTCAATCCCGCTCCAGCTCAGCCCTTGTCTTCAGAATTATTGAGCTTGGTCGATATCCTTGTACTCAATGAAACCGAAGCAGAAATCTTATGCGGTCAGCCGATTGATTTGGAGTCAGCTACTCCAGGCTCACACTTAAGCGATTTGGGGGTTTCTACCATCATCCTCACATTGGGGAGTCATGGTTCAGTTTTGATCGAAGGAGACCACAAAACTGTCGTTCCACCTTTCTCGATTCAGCCTGTAGATACGACAGCAGCGGGAGATTCCTTCATTGGCAGCTTTGCAGTCGCATTCACAGAAGGAAAAACCTTGTTGGAAGCGGTCCGTTTGGGGAATGCTGCTGGAGCATTGACGGCCACCAAGCTAGGGGCACAATCGTCCATGCCCAGTCGAGAAGAATTGGAGCAGTTCTTGTCAAACACGTGCGAGACCTAGATCCGTCACGACTTCCGCACCCAGTTTTTCAAAAACTTGCGGGGTGATCTTAATTTTCATGGATCGCCCTCCACCTCCCAAAATCACCCAATCTAAGGCACTCATGCGGGCATCCACATAGATGGGGAGTCCTTCCGGCAATGCAAAAGGCGTCACCCCTCCAACTTCCATACCTGTTAGCATCTTCATTTCATCGGCAGAGGCAAAGGAGGCCTTTGAAACTCCCATCAATTTTTTCACTCGTTTGTTTACATCCAGCCTGGTGTGAGCAGGCACGATGCACGCGACATACTGTTTGGGTTCTTTTTTGGAGGCTACAATGATCGTGTTGTATGAATTTTCTAAAGGGAATCCGAAACGTTCACAAAACACAGCGGTATCTGCCAAACTGGGATCGATATCAATTTGTTCATAGGGCAGATCGAGTCGTGCTAAAACTTCCAAAACTTGTTCTTCCAAGGTAGCCATAGAGTCTCCTTTGCATCATTTTTTCAAACCTGATCTGACTTCATTGCCAAATCAAAACTTTAAGAATTATGAAAAACCTAACTTATCTGCAAGGCTTCCTTCTCCTCATACTCACATGTGTTATTTATTATCCTGCCAGCCAAGCGGGGATTTTGATGGACGACCGCCTTTACTTTTTAGAGGACCCTGCCACAGAAACTGCTAGCGGCATCTTTCGTATCTGGTTCGCCCCCTTGGACAACAATGGCGTTTGGCCATATCTGCCTATCACAAGAACATCGTTTTGGCTGGAACGACAAATCTTCGGAGTCAATCTTGCTGTAAGTCATTGGATCAACATTCTTCTACACGGCTCGGGAGCTGTGCTGCTGTGGATCGCCTTACGTCAATGGACAATTCGAGGAGCCTGGTTTATCGCGTTGTTATTTGCCGCACATCCAATCTATGTCCAGTCCGTCGCTTGGATTGCTCAGAGGAAAAATGGTCTTGCTGGAATCTTTTTTATACTGGCGTTGTGGGCCTTCGCTCGTTTTCTTTCCGAACGAAATCTCAAATGGTACCTAACCCTATTGGGGTTATTTTTAGCTGCACTGTTGAGCAAAACTTCTACGGTAATGCTTCCTGTATTATTTGTTTTATTGCACACATGGAAGCATCACCCTTGGTCAAAAAAAGAAGTTTGGACTCACCTTCCTTTTTTCCTGTTGGCTTTAGGCATTGCGACCTTGCGTGTCTGGTTTGAAACCCAGGCATTTGGTGCTCATGGAGATGAATTCTCAGGCTCATGGCTAGACCAATTGCTGATAGCCAGCCATGTTCCATTTTTCTACCTGAAACAATTGGTGATCCCCTATCCATTACTGTTCACCTATCCCCGTTGGATTTTTGAAGCGTCTCAATGGACACACTATTTCCCTCTCTTTAGTGGATTGATTGTCTTAGGATGGTTGTGCTTTTACTTCCGCACCTGGGGGCGTCCTTTACTCTTGGCAACACTTGGCTATGGAGCAATGCTGTTTCCAGTGATGGGGTTTTTCGACAACAGTTGGCATCGATTTTCCTATGTGGCCGACCATTGGATACACCTTCCTAGTTTGGCGGTCTGGATTGTGCTGGTTCAAGGAGGATTGTGGCTACTGGATGCCCTCTCCCGGAAAGACCCTCAGCAAACACGATGGATGCGATGGGGCTGTGGGGGAATCATTGTACTACTGTGTGCAACACTCACCTGGAATCAAACACATGTTTATCGCAATTCTAAGACACTTTATGAGACTCTGTTACGACATAATCCACTATCGTGGGTGGCCTATAGCGAGCTTGGATTGTATCATTTACACAGTCACCAGTACGGCTTGGCTTATCAAAATTTCAGTCAAGAATTATCGATTCGAGAAAGCCCCATGGGTTATATGAACCGGGGGTTAGCAGCATATCAACAAAAACAATTACAACAGGCTTTGCGAGACTACAGTCGGGCTATCGAACTCAATCCGTCCCATGCCCCTTCTTATGGCAATCGGGCCGTAGTCTATCTTGATTTGGGCAAATACTCCCATGCCCTACAAGATTGCGAAAAATCAATCCAACTTCAGCCTCAGAATCCCCAAGCTTACCAAACCCAAGGTTTGGTATATTGGAACCTGAAACAATACGCACTTGCCGTGAAAAGCTACACCCATGCCATCGAACAAGCTCCTCAATCCGCTATTGCTTATAACAATCGTGGCTTGGCATACCATCAATTGAAACAAACCCATCAGGCTATGCAGGATTTTCAAGAAGGATGTCGTTTAGGAGATTGCCGGTATTGGAATCAAATGCGAGGAAATTGAAAAAGCATTTCCATTGAAGGGACTAACAACATGTGAAGAAATTCAAAACAGCGGCTTTAACGGTATTGAACCTTATTTTTTCTGGGGCTTTCCACCGATTTGGCGTCTGACATCAGGCCACAAATGTCCCCACTACAGTTGATCGCCATGACCGGTTTCTGAATCAAGCGCATGAAGCCAATCACCAAAGCGATGCCTAGCAACACTCCGCCAAAAGCAGGCAACGCATGAGGTGATAAGGAAGGGATCGCATATAAAATGAGCGCATCATTGCCCCCTGGAATCAAGCTACCACCAATTCCCATCATCGTTCCTCCGCCGAGTCGACTAATCCAATCCGAAACCCGCCCAAACTGAATGCCGAAGCTATGGCGATCCCAAGACGAAATTAACATCCCACTGAGTAGTGCAAGGAACAAAAAAAGGTGAAGCCGAGGCAGATCCATTTTCATGCCTAACATGTATTCAGCTTCCAGTTTCAAGAAATGCGTGTAGCTCCACAATCCATGCATGGTGAAAAGCAGTCCGCCGCAGAGTCCCATCAACAATGCAGCGGTAGAGAGTCGATAAGGATCGGCACGGAGCAATTGCCACCATGCTCGATTTCGATCTCGTGAGTGCCACAATCGAAAGATTTCCCATCCCCCCCACAATCCTACAATACAGAAAACACCTCCTTGTACCACATGAGGCAACTCCCAAAGGAATGATGAGTATGACAATGTTTCAGGCAAAAACTCCTCCCCCCACAAAGACATACTTATCATTCCGATTCCAAAACCACACAGTGTTGCTAGCATGAACAATTTTCCATCAGCTAAATACTCCAACGTAGAAAAAGCACAGCCTCGGTTGATGGCGGCCCCCATCCCAAAGATTAGACCGCCGAGCACACTACTCCAAGTCACAGCATAGGCTGGTGTTGGGACAAGGGTGGCAGGGAACAGCCATGTCACTGGCAAAGCAATCAAGATTACCCACAATCCTGTTTTGATGAAGCTTGCTAACAAAAAAATCTGTCTAGTAGTGTACAGTTCTAGTATGGCTCGCACTGTGCAGACATTGGCTCGATGCACTGCAAAACCGATAAAGGTCGCAAGGATTACTGACAATAGAAGAAGAACAGACATAGGAGCATCAGAGAGTAAAATTTGGTTTTTTTATCACTATAAAAACCATTCGACAAATTTCGGTAGAGATGTTAGCCTTGCCGTTTAATTTCTTGGAGGCCTCTTTTAGCAAAATATAGCAATAGAATAAATTCGTGGCCTGTTTCTTCTTACTCAAGAAGCCATGTCAAAATTAACTGCACACATCTCTGAATTGTTGATATCGCCTATAGAGCAGGCAGGCTATGAATTGTGGTATGTGGACTATAAGAAAGAGGGCAAACAGTGGTTTCTGAGATTGTTCGTTGATCATACTGAGGGAGTTGGTATTGATGATTGTATTAAAATTAATGACTTGATTGCTCCTATTTTGGAACTTGAAGATCCTATCCCACAAGAATACACCCTCGAAGTTTCATCTCCTGGCATTTTTCGCCCTCTTATCACACCGGAACATTTTCAAAGATTTCTGGGAAAGACTATAAAAGTACATCTCTTTCAAGCAGTCGATGGGAAAAAGCAGTTAAAAGGCGAATTGCGTTCTGCTACATCAGAAAACTTCCTGTTGGTTTTAGAAAATCAGGAAAGTATTGATATTCCGTATAGTTTATTGGCGCAGGCAAATCTGGACCCTAAATTGGAATTTTAGCCCTTAACATCAAAGAGGTAAACATTGAAAGAAAATTTGCTAGAGGTGATCAGCGAACTTTCTAAGGAGAAAGGGATTGATCGGGATAAAGTAATTCGGATTGTGGAAGAGGCTGTTACAGCAGCAGCACGTAAAAAATTAAACAAATACAATACAGTTGAAGCACAACTGGATGCTAGAACCGGACAAATCGAACTTTTTCAATACAAACGAGTGGTCAGATATCTCCAAGATTCTGAAAATGAAATTTCGCTCGAAGAAGCTCAAACAATGGATGAATCGGCTGAAGAAGGCGATGAAGTCGAGTATGAAATTGATCACAAAGAATTCAACCGTATCGCGCAATCTGTTCGGCAACTCATTTTTAAAAAAATCAAAGATGCCGAACGAGAGATGATTTACAATACTTTTAAAGAACGCAAAGGAGAAATATTAACTGGCTCTGTCCTTCGTACAGAACTAGGAGGACGTATTGCTATTAACTTTAATAGAGCAGAAGGCTACCTCTTTAAAAAAGAACAGATCACTGGAGAACGGTTTGATAGTGGCGACCACATTCGAGTCTACTTAATGGATGTTACTAATGATCCCAAACAACCTTCTCAATTAGCCCTTTCCCGTACTCATCCCGGGTTCTTAATGAAATTGTTTGAAATGGAAGTGCCCGAAGTTTATGATGGGGTTGTTGAAGTGGTCAATGCTGCAAGAGAGCCAGGCAAACGGGCCAAAGTAGCTGTTTACACAAGTGATCCTGATGTAGATCCAGTAGGCGCATGTGTAGGAATGCGAGGAAGTCGTGTACAGGCAATTGTTAGTGAACTTAGAGGTGAAAAAATTGATATTGTAAGATGGAATGAAGATTTACCAACATACGTCCAAAATGCGATGGCTCCCGCAGAAATTATGCGCATGGAAATCGATGAAGACAAACGAGAAATCAACGTGTGGGTGGAATCTGATCAGTTATCCCTAGCGATTGGTAGACAAGGCCAAAATGTGAGATTGGCTTCCAAGTTAGTTGGTTACAAAATTAATGCGTCTGCATTAGAAGAACGCTCTACTCGCTCTATTGAACAGCAGTTAGTATTGGAGCTAGAAAAGGCAGGAGAAAGCGCGAGTTCCAATCAAGCCAATAAAGAAAAGGCTCCAGATGAAGCAGTGCCCAATGAAACCAGTAGCGAAGCTATCGAACAATCTCCTATTCATGATTCTGAAGAGAAAACCCAAAATACAGATAGCTCTACAGAGGCGATCACGGAAGGTGAAAATCTGGGGAAATGATTTCCATTCGTAAAAAAAGCGTAGACCACAAGGATCTAACCTTGCTCTGAAATAATATTGTTTTTGTAAACGTTTTTGGATGTGTTTTTATACTTCCATTTGTTACTTCATTAAATATTTTTAATCTGAAAATTAAGTCGAAATTCAGTGAATATAGAGAAGAAGTTATGACTGATCTAAGGGTGTTTGAATTGGCTAAAGAACTGAATATGCCGTCCAAACAACTGATTCAAAAAATACGCAGTTTTGGAATTACGATAGAAGGCAATTTTAGCGAACTCAATGGAGAGGAAGCTAACTTCATTCGGCAAAGTATATCTGGTTCAGCTCCCTCTTCATTGACAAAATCTGAGGCATCTGCTCCTCGCCGTGGTAAAATTATACGCCGTGCAAAGTCTGCTCAACCAGCAAGTGAAACAGAATTATCCCAAGACAAAAAACCTCGACGATTGCGGAAGCTAAGAAAAAATCAGGAATTTGAAGAACCCCAAGAACCTCAAGAGGTTCTTCAAGAAACGATTACCCCTGACCTAGCTCCACAAACGAGTCCTACAGAAACTTTTCAATCAGCAGATATTCCTGAATCAACAGAAAATGAAAATGAAAGTGAAAAAGAATCTACGCCTGAAAACCTAGCAGCTACCGATGAAAAGCCGATTGAAGTTGAACAACCTTCACAAGAACCGGAAAAGACACAGAATACTCCTCCCGATGAGCCACAAACAGTTGCAGATGAACCCAAAACTCTCACTGACCAAAAGACAGCAATACAACCCAATGTAGACTTATCTTTGCCCAATGCTTTAGATACTGAAACAGGTAAAAACAAAAATAAGAAAACTGTTTTTGAATCCCCTGAATTGCAGGAAAACAAAAAGGGAAGCAAGGGTGGAAAAGAAGGAAAGCGAGACAAAAAAGGAGCAAGGTTTTCGCAAGAAGGATTTACCGATTCCCGTGCTAAGAAACCTGTTAAAAAAATTTCGATGGTTAAAATCGAAGAAGAAGAGGTTGAAGTTTGGGAGCGTCCAAGAAAGAAGAAAGACCGAAAAAATAAAAGTAAAGTAGCTGCTGTTCAAGAAACAAAACATACATTCAATCCGAGGAAGAAGAGTATTAAGATTGGATCATCCATCACTGTTGGAGAACTCGCTGGGGCTATCGGTATTAAAGTTACTGAAATTATCAAGAAGCTCATGTCCGCGGGTACCATGGCTAGCATCAACCAAGTCATTTCTGGAGAAAATGCAGCTTTAGTTGCAGCAGACTTTAACATCGATGTAGAGCTGGATACCTCTAATATAGAAGATGTGTTAGAGGAAGAAAGCATTGCTGAAGAAGTGTCCCGGGGTCCTATTGTAACTATAATGGGACATGTAGATCATGGTAAAACATCATTACTAGATAAAATTCGATCCACACATGTTACCCAAAAAGAAGCCGGAGGCATTACCCAGCATATTGGAGCCTATCATGTAGAAACTGACTTTGGAGCCATCACCTTCTTAGACACTCCAGGGCACGAAGCCTTTACTGCAATGAGGGCTAGAGGAGCTAATATTACGGATATTGTAATTCTCGTAGTGGCAGCAGATGATGGAGTACAACCTCAAACAATTGAGGCAATTCATCATGCACAGGCTGCAGAAGTTCCTATTATCGTTGCTGTAAACAAAATTGATAGGCCTGATTCCAATCCAATGAGGGTTCAGCAAGAGTTGTTAGGACACAATTTAGTCGCTGAAGATTTAGGTGGAGAAACAATTTTCGCCCATGTATCTGCTAAATCTGGAGAAGGTATTAAAAACCTATTGGAAATGGTACAACTCCAAGCTGAAATTCTGGAATTAAAAGCACCAGCAAGTGGAAACGCGCGTGGAGTAATTATCGAATCTCAAATTAGCAAGGGCAGAGGTCCGGTAGGAACTGTTCTCATTCAAAAAGGGACACTTACTGTTGGTGATCATTACGTTGTTGGAGAAACATTTGGTAAAGTCCGAGCAATGTTCAATGACCGTGGACAAGCTATTCTATCTGCAAAACCATCTATCCCTGCCGAAGTTTTAGGATTCAACAATGTTCCTACCATTGGCGAACAATTTATCGTGATAGCGGATGAGAAAACGGCCCGTCAAATAGCAGAATCTCGTGCACAACGGAGTAAAGATGCAGCAGCAGATCAACAGCAAAAACTGCATCTAGAAAATCTTTTCAACAGAATTAGCTCAGAAGAACATGTCGAACTAAAAATATTAATCAAAGCAGATGTACAAGGGTCTGTTGAAGCTTTACAATCATCTTTGTCGCAGATCGGAAATGAACAAGTATCAGTACGCTTCATACATACTGCAGTTGGAAATGTTACTGAAACAGATGTTATGCTGGCATCAGCTTCTGATGCCATCATTATCGGTTTTAATACCAATATGGATAATAAAGCCAAAATTGTAAACGGACAAGAAGATGTAGATGTTCGTCTCTATACTGTGATTTATGATGCTATAGAAGATGTCAGAAAAGCCTTGGAAGGCTTACTTAAACCTACATTGCGAGATGAAGTCATCGGGCGTTGTGAGGTTCGTCAGCTATTCAATACTTCGAAAGAAGGGAAAATTTTGGGTTGTTATGTTACAGAAGGAAAATTACTACGTGATGCACACGTGCGTATTTTGCGAGATGAAGATGTCGTGCATAGTGGTGATTTGACGTCATTACGACGATTTAAGGATGATGTTAGAGAAGTCCCTAATAATTATGAATGTGGTATTGTAATAAACTATCCAGATGTACAGATTGGAGATATTATTGAAGCTTATATCCAAGTTGAGGAATCCGCGAGATTGTAACCCATGCGTAGAAAAAAAAAAGATTTCAATAAAATTCTCATTCAAAGAAAGCTTTCTGAGATTCTTCTAAAAGAGAGCAATGATCCTAGATTTGAAAAAGTTACAATTAGTAGAGTGGAACCATCAAGAGATTTATCCTTTGCTAGAGTATATTTTGCGACTTTTCCTCCAGAACAAATTGAAGAATTAGCATCATCTCTTAATCGAGCGGCAGGTTTTTTCAGCCGTTGTTTAGGCCAAACTCTCAAAACCCGTAACACTCCTAAGCTGGTTTTTATTTATGACACAGGTTTTGATTATAGCTTAAAACTAGATAACCTACTAAGGCAGACCAGCGAGGAAGATGAATTGGACAGAAAACTTTGAATTTTATTGTTAATGTTTACAAAGAAAAAGGAGTCACTTCCTTTAGTATAGTGAAGACACTGAAAAAAGTTTTTCAAGAAAAAAAAGCCGGACACTTAGGAACACTGGATCCATTAGCAACAGGATTGCTTCCCGTTTTTTTAGGGAAAACGACAAAGCTAATTCCTTTATTTAACGAGCTAGATAAAGAGTATCGAGCAATTTTTAAGTTAGGAGAAAGAACCGATACATTTGATGCCGAAGGTCGAATTACCAAGTTTTGTGAGATAGACCACTTAAACGACCCAATTATCGAAAACGTCATACATCAATATCGAGGGACACAATCTCAACTCACCCCGATTTACTCAGCAGTAAAACAAAACGGAACACCTGCATATCGGCTAGCCCGTCAAGGTAAACCTGTTATTCGTAAATCCCGCATAATTCATATTGAATCGATTTGTGTCGAATCTGTCCAGATCCCATTCATTAAAATCAAGGTCAAGTGTTCTAAAGGAACTTATATCCGCACTTTGGTTGACGATATTGGGCAGGATTTAGGGGTGGGTGCTCATTTGGTGGAATTGGAGAGAATTGCTTTAGGACCATATTTTTCAATAGAGAATGCCTGCTCTCTACAAAAATTGACTGAAGCAGAGAAAAGAGGAGATTTTTCCAGTTTTATTAATCCTGTTGAATTGTTACCCGATTGGAAAACGATCCGCATAACGTTTGAGGAACAACGAAGATTAGTTCAAGGTCAACCTATTTTGATCCGCTCCACAGATGCCCATATCGAACAATTGCAGGAACCATTCGTATCCGCCAAGGTAATCAATAATGACAATGATCTAGTCGCCATTGGGTCGGTTATTAGTCAAAATGGCAGTTATCAATTCCATCCTAAAAAAATTTTAATATAGAGGAACTCATGTTAAGCAAAGAACAAAAACAACAAATCGTAGAAAAGTTCGGTCGCGGTAGCAATGACACTGGCTCTCCGGAGGTTCAAATTGCATTGCTTTCGGCTAGAATCACCTATCTTACTGATCATTTTAAGCAAAAACCGAAAGATCATGATTCCCGAAGAGGTTTATTGAAATTGGTCGGTCAGCGACGCAGTTTCTTGAACTACTTAATGAAAAAAGATATGGAGCGTTACCGGACCGTTGTTGACCGTTTGGGAATCCGTAAATAATCTTTCTCTTACTCACATTTTGACGGAGTACCAATAAATGGAATTAGTTGAGACACAATTTGGCAGTAACCATTTGTCTATCGAGACGGGGCGGATGGCCAAACAAGCAAATGGATCCGTAGTGGTACGTTATGGCGATACAATGGTTTTAGTAGCAGCAACAGCCGCTCCTGAAGCAGACCCAGATCAGAATTTTTTCCCATTAGCTGTACACTATGTGGAAAAAGCTTATGCCACTGGGAGAATACCCGGTGGTTTTTTTAAACGAGAAGGCAGGTTGTCAGACAAGGAGACTTTGATATCTCGGTTTATCGATCGCCCTTTACGCCCCTTATTTAATCCTCATTTTTCTGCTGAAACGGTCATTGTTGCAACCGTTTTGAGCTATGATTTGGTCAATGGACCAGACGTTGCTGCAATGATTGGAGCATCCGCAGCCTTATTGATCTCTGATATTCCTTATAGTACTCCTGTTTGCGGGATACGAATTGGAATGATCGACGACCAATTTATTGCCAATCCTAGCCCCGAGGAACAAGAGAAAAGCTCTTTGAACATTTTCATGGTGGGTTCTAAAGATGCAATTCTAATGGTTGAAGGAGAAGCCCACGAAGTCAGTGAAGATGTGATGATTGATGCAATCATGTTCGGGCACGAACAAATTCAACCAATAATAGGAATTCAAGAAGAATTGCAGCAACGCTGTGGGAAACCAAAACGTGATGTGATTGTACCAGAAATAGATCAAGCATTGCAGGATCAAGTAGAGTCACTTGCTTTGCCTAAAGTACAAGCTGCCTTGGCAACGAAAGAAAAATTGGCCAGATATTCTCTAATGGATTCAATAGTTGAAGAAGTGACTCAAGAGTTGTGCAATGAAGAATCCGATGAACACCGGAAAAAAGATATAGGCAAGGCTATCGCGAACCTAAAAAAGCGGGAGATGCGGTCAAAAATTTTAGATGATGGCATTCGGATAGACGGGAGATCTTTAAACGATATTCGCCATATCACCTGTGAAATCGGTATATTGCCAAGAGTACATGGCTCCGCTCTATTTACACGGGGTGAGACTCAAGCATTGATGGTCGCGACCTTAGGAACCAAAGAAGATGAACAGATGATAGACTCATTATCTGGCTCCTATTATAAAAATTTCATGCTGCATTATAACTTCCCGGGATTCTCAGTTGGTGAAGCCAAATCTCCTAGAGGTCCGGGACGTCGCGAAATCGGACACGGTTTCTTAGCAGAAAGAGGTTTAATGACCGTTTTACCCAAACGGGACGATTTTCCTTATACATTGCGCCTTGTTTCAGAAATTTTAGAATCAAATGGCTCGTCTTCAATGGCAACCGTTTGTGCTGGATCACTTGCGATGATGGATGCCGGAGTTCCACTTAAAAACGCGACCGCAGGAATTGCAATGGGCTTGATTTATGAGGGAGAACGAACTGCGATTCTGTCTGATATTTTAGGAGATGAAGACCATCTTGGAGATATGGATTTCAAAGTTGTAGGCACAAACAAAGGGATTACAGCCCTTCAGATGGATATCAAGGTAAGTGGATTGAACCGGTCCATTATCGAAAGTGCTCTCGCGCAGGCTAAAGAGGGACGATTGCATATCTTGGGAATCATGAATCAAGAAATCAATACTTCAAGAGAAGGTTTGTCGAGTTATGCTCCTCGTTGTATAACGCATAAAATTCCAACGGATAAAATCCGTGATGTCATTGGCCCTGGAGGAAAAGTCATTAAGAATATTGTTGATAAAACGGGTGTTAAAATCAACATTGATGATGATGGTATCGTATCCATAGTATCCACCGATCATGAAGCCGTAGATGTTGCCCTTGGTATGGTACAGGAACTCACCCGAACAGCAGAAATTGGAGCTGTCTATACTGGACCTGTCGTCAAGATTATGGATTTTGGAGCATTTGTAGAAATTTTTCCTGGACAGCAAGGACTCGTTCATGTTTCGAACTTGTCTAAGGAACGAGTAAAGAACGTCCATCAGTTTGTAAAAGAGGGACAAGAAGTAACTGTTCGGGTTATGGGGTTTGATCGCCGAGGTAAAATGCAATTGAGTATCAAAGATGTGTAACTTAGGAAAATGTGCGTGATAGAATGAACCGGAAACGCCACAAGTTAGTCAATAGCGTTGTATATTGAAATAGAAGAACTATTGACCTTATCAGGAGAAAATATGAAGCGTATCCTTTTATTGGTTTGTGGCGTGGTGATCTGGGGAGGCCTGCATGCACAAAGTATTGATGAGCTTTGTACTCAAAATGGCCCTTCCGCTTGTATTGATTGGGATCGGGGAGTCGTGATTTCGGAAGGTATAGGAGTTCCTGCCCAAACTGCAAATAATTCAGCCTTACGGAACGCCAGTGCTCTCCGTGCGGCGCGTTTAGACGCAGCCCGCAACATTTTAGAAATGGTGAAAGGAGTCAATCTCTCTTCGGCAACGACCGTTAAAGATGCGATGGTGGCAAATGACACCATTCGGACACGCATTCAAGGCTATCTCCATGGATTACGTCCCGTAGGCAATGCTCGATATTTTTCAGATGGAACTATTAAGATTCGGATGGAAGCTCGCTTATCAAAAACTATTCCTGAAGAATTGATGTTTCGACAAGCGGCAAATGCTGCGTTGCAACCCACCACGGAAATTAGCCCACCCGCACCAATTACTTCTGAAGTTTCTCCCCCACCGGGCACTAGCAATACGTCACGTGCCATCAATACAAATCAAGTATACACCGGGTTAATAATTGATGCTCGACAAACTGGCGTACAGCCTGCGATGTCTCCAAAAGTTTACGACGAAAATGGCAAAGAAATCTATGGTTCAGCTTATGTGGACCGTGAATTTGTCGTGAAACATGGTATGGCAGGCTATCTAAAAGACATAGAAAAAGCTAAACAGAATGATCGGGTCAAGGGAAGTCCCTTAATTCTTAGGGCTTTGAACAGTGCGGGTAAAAACAAGACAGATCTGGTGATTTCAAATAATGATGCAAATGCTTTACGACAAATGGCGGGAACACAAAGTTTTTTAAGAGAAGCTAGAGTTGTCGTAGTTCTTGATTGAGATTGCCCTTTTTATGGCTCTCCCTTCCCAACTTTTATATACAAACCGAATTCCACTTCTTTTCTTAATTGTTTTTACCTTACTTGCCTACCTTCCTGCTGTAACCGCAACTTTTATCATTGATGACGAAGAATACTTTCTACATGATCCTCTAATTCAATCCCCCCAAGGTTTGGTACCTATATGGACTGAACCGCTTAACAATAATCATGTGTGGCCCTATATTCCAATCACACGAACTAGTTTTTGGTTAGAGTATCAAACTTTCGGATCAAACCTTCCTATTACACATTCTATTAATATTTTACTGCACCTCTTTAATGGACTCCTACTATGGGGAATATTGAAATATTGCCGTTTCCAGGGAGCCTGGCTCACTGCCGGTTTATTTCTTTTGCATCCTATGCACGTACAGTCGGTCGCATGGATAGCAGAGCGAAAGAACGTAATGGCAATGTTTTTTTATCTTCTTGTTATAGTAAGTTATCTTTATTTTGAGGATACCAAAAAGATTAAATGGTACATTATTGCCTTAGTTTTTTTTGTAGCTGCACTTTTAAGCAAGGGAGCTGCAGTCATGTTACCGGTGGTTATAGTGTTTTGCAGACTTTGGTTACATCATCCCTGGAAGGCTTTTGATACAATCCGACTAATACCCTTTTTTTTGATTGCTTTAGCAAACGCTGGAATAACTGTTTGGTTCGAATCCTATGCCTTTGGAGCGCAATCATCCTCACCAGAATTCAACTTCCTTGAACGAATTCTAAATGCAGCTTTTGTCTGCTACTTTTACTTAAATAAATTGATATGGCCTCATCCTATTCTATTCATTTACCCTCAATGGGAAATTAATACTAGCCAAGTTTCTTCTTATCTGCCCTTTATCAGTTGTTGTTTTTTACTTATCATATCGCTTTGGAAATATAACAATTGGAGCAAACCAATATTCATAATCTTTGGAAGCTTTGTAGCTGCTATTTTTCCTGTCTTAGGTTTTTTTGACATCGCTTGGGCTAGATCTTCACTCGTTTCCAATCACTGGGGGTACTTTGCGAGTTTATCCATTATCATTCTATTAGGGCAAGGAATCACAAAATTCTCGACTCTACTGCAAATACATTTTCATAAAATTCTTATTGGAGTGTCATCTTCTCAAAAAGGCTACTCTCGAAAATTGGAGAAAGATTCTTTGAGAAGTGAAGTAAAAAAAATACAAAGAAATTCCGAGTTTATATATTTGCCTTACGTTGCAAGCCTTGGAATTTTAATCATATTGGGCTTTTTGGTTTGGAATCAAAGCTCAACCTATCAAAACCGAGAAACTTTATGGCAAGCAACCCTTAAAAAAAATCCAGAAGCTTGGGTAGCCCATTCTGACTTGGGCAATTTGTATGTCTCTCAGAAAAAATACTCTAAAGCCCTAATGCATCTTGATAAAACGTTGAATCTCAACCCTGATAGCTTCCGAGCCTATATCAACCGGGGTACCGTTTTTTTTGCTCTACACCAATATGAAAAAGCTTTGGAAGACTACACATTTGCCCTTCGTATTAATCCAGAAAATGCTAAAGCTTACAATAATCGGGGCAATGTTTATAAAGCTTTGCATCAATATGAAAAAGCGATCAAAGATTATACTGAAAGCTTAAAATTGGCCCCTCACCCAGAGCGTTATCAGAATCGAGCAGAATTATATCTAGATTTGCATCAGTATGCAAAAGCGATTTCTGATTTCACTCAAGCTCTGAAACTGGCTCCTCATGGCGTCGAAGCTTATCAGAACCGTGGATTCGCCTATCTACAGTTAGAACAACACGAGGCTGCAATTGCAGATTTTTCAAAAGTATTACTGCGAGAACCTCATTTATCAGAAGCTCTTGTAGGTAGAGGATACGCTCTTTGGTTAGTCGGCAAGCCGGAATCTGCTTGTCGTGATTGGAAAAAAGCCTGCAAACAAGGAGAATGCTCGGCTTGGCAGCACCCTGAATTTCAGAGGTCTTGCCAAGAGTTCAACTAATAATGTGAAGCGGGATCTCTCAAATTTCATAATAGGTATGTACAAAAAGGTTTAAAAATATTATTGACACCTTGTTAGCACTCTACTAAAGTGAGTGCTAACAATTTAATCAAATAACTGCACTTATAAGTCGAAGAAGCCCCATCTTATCCAATGGCAGCCTTCTTACGATGATATATCATAATCATACTAGTACAAATCGAACAGAACTGGAGGACCCCATCATGAATCCACAAAAACTGACTGAAAAGGCCCAGGCTGCAATTGAGGCCATGCAAGCGGCAGCAATAAGGCGTCAACACTCAGAAGTGAATACACTGCACTTGTTGTATGCTCTCGTGGATCAAAAAGAGGGATTGGTGCCACGCTTGTTAGAAAAAATAGACCCTACTATGACGATAGTACAACAAGACCTAGAAACATCCTTATCCAAGTTGCCTAGCATTTCTGGGGGAAGCCGTCAGACCTATATTAGCGGAGGACTTAATCACGCCTTAGTAAAAGCAGAAGACGAAGCAAAAGCACTGAATGATGATTATGTCAGTGTGGAGCATTTATTGATCACGCTAGCTTCAGAAGGCAAAAGAGAACCTGCTGGAGAATTCTTGGCCAAACGGGGAATCACTCGCGAACGTGTCATGTCCGTCTTGAAGGAAGTTCGAGGCAGCCAGCGAGTGACGTCGACCAATCCAGAAGCAACCTATCAAGCCTTAGAGCGTTATGGACGAGATTTAACAAAGATGGCTCATCAGGGAAGATTGGATCCTGTCATTGGACGTGACGAAGAAATCCGCCGAGTGATTCAAGTGCTTTCACGCCGTACAAAGAATAACCCTGTTTTGATTGGTGAACCAGGAGTCGGAAAAACCGCTATCGTTGAGGGACTAGCGCAACGTATTGCTCGTGGGGATATTCCTGCAAGCCTCCGTAATAAACAGATCATTACCTTGGATATGGGAGCTTTGATTGCTGGCGCAAAATTTCGAGGGGAATTTGAAGAGCGTTTGAAGGCAGTATTGCAAGAAGTTCAAGAGTCAGATGGCAACATCGTGATGTTTATTGATGAGCTGCACACGGTAGTTGGCGCTGGAAAGGCAGAAGGTTCCATGGATGCTGGTAATCTTCTTAAACCAATGTTGGCTCGCGGTGAATTGCACTGTATCGGTGCCACTACCTTAGATGAATATCGACAATACATTGAAAAAGATCCTGCTTTTGAGCGTCGGTTTCAACAGGTGATGGTGCTGCAACCTGATGTTGCCGATACAATCTCAATTCTACGCGGTTTAAAAGAACGTTACGAAATCCACCATGGGGTTCGTATCAAAGACAACGCTTTGATTGCTGCCGCAACCTTATCACATCGATATATCTCAGATCGTTTTTTGCCTGACAAAGCAATTGACTTGGTTGATGAATCTGCTGCCAAGCTTCGTGTAGAAATGAATTCCATGCCTCAAGAAATGGATGAAATCGCTCGACGCATTTTGCAGCTAGAGATCGAAAAAGAAGCACTGAAAAAAGAGACCGATCCAGCCTCCCAAACTCGACTCGACAAACTGTCCAAAGAATTGGTCCAGTTGAAAGGAAAAATGGACGATCTGACCCTACAATGGGACCGCGAGAAGGGAGGAATTCAACAACTGAATGATGTGAAGAAAAATATTGAAGACATTCGTTTGGAAATTGAAAAAGCGAAACGAAACTACGATCTCGAAAAAGCGGCCAAGTTGGAATATGGAGAATTGCCTGAATTGGAAAATCGACTGAAAGCGCTACAAACCGAAGAAAGCTTGGATGGAAGCCGGGCTCGGCTTTTAAGGCAAGAGGTGAGTGACGAAGACATCGCTGAAGTCGTTTCCCGTTGGACTGGTATTCCAATACAAAAAATGCTGGAAAGTGAGTCCGAAAAACTTCTCCATCTTCCCGAACATTTACATCGAAGAGTCGTGGGACAAAATCAGGCAATCGAAGCGGTTTCCGATTCTGTCCTTAGGGCACGGGCAGGTATTAAAGACCCCAATCGTCCCATTGGAAGTTTCATTTTTTTAGGACCAACCGGTGTTGGCAAAACAGAACTTGCTAGAGCGTTGGCAGAATTTTTATTTGATGACGAGCAAAATATGATTCGGATCGATATGTCGGAATACATGGAACGCCATGCGGTCGCTCGACTTATCGGGGCTCCCCCTGGTTATGTAGGATATGACGAAGGTGGGCAACTCACAGAAGCAGTGAGAAGACGCCCTTACAGTGTGATTCTTTTTGATGAAATCGAAAAGGCTCACTACGATGTGTTTAATCTATTGCTTCAACTCCTAGATGAAGGGAGGTTGACAGACTCGCACGGGCATAAGGTGGATTTCAAAAATACCTTAATTTTAATGACATCCAACGTGGGGAGTCATTTATTACTAGATCAAAGTGCCCAAGGTGCCGATTTTGCCCAAATGCGCCAAACCGTTGAAAAAGAGTTGCGTCAACATTTTCGACCAGAATTTCTGAATCGCCCTGACGATATTGTTGTATTTCACCCATTAAAGCGAGAGCAGATCAAATCGATTGTAAAAATCCAATTGGAAAATTTACAACGGCGTTTGAATGATCGACAAATTCAGCTCACGCTTTCTGAACAAGCTGCTGAAGCACTTGCTGATTTAGGGTATGATCCGGTCTATGGGGCACGCCCTTTAAAACGAGTTATCCAAAAGGAATTGGAAACCCCTCTCAGCCGTTCGTTGTTGAAAGGTGAGGTGCGATCTGGTCAGAAGCTTATCGCAGAATGGAAAGAAGGACATATCTCCTTCCACCCCATTCCATAACCTCTTTATACAAGCTCAAGTTCCAAACCCGCCGCATCAGAGGAAGCGGAGATTGGCTCGGCGGTCTGTGCCGCAAAGGCTGCTGAGTTGTCGGACGCTCCTCGATCTGCTTGGCGGAACGTAATGGTTTCGTCACGCAAATCAGCCACTTTCCTCAAGCTATAGCCATATTGGCGGCACACTTCCATCAATTGCCCCCCTGGAACAAACTCCGGCGAATTTTGAAAATTTTCGAACTCTTCTGCTGGCATTACATAAACATATTGAAGTGCTTCTGGTGGCAGGTAAATGATAGCCCGTTCTTGTCCAGCTTCTTCAGTTTGTTGCGTTTTACTGAACCAACCCATACTTTCCTTTCTGAATCTAAAATTTAGACCATTTGGTAAAACAATATTAAAATGTTGGATAGATTTGATAAACTATGTTTTCATTTCAATCAAAAATCATGCCAACATAAAGCCCATAGAACTAACCAAGAAACCCTTTAAAATTAACAGGTTATGGTGAATGGGAAAAAATGCTCCGCATGTTGTTACTTCGTTGTCTTTTTGTTGTATTTTTTCTAAAATTTTTTTATATTGCATGTAAACTTTACAAAATTGCGCATCGGCTCTCCCGGAGCACAATAACCTTAGTGAAAGAGAGTAAAGAATGAATACTATTCGACAAAGGCGAGAGGCCTTAGGCTGGACGATCCGAGAACTGGCTGAAAAAGTAGGATCAGATATTTCATCGGTGAGTCATTGGGAAAATGAGAAAAAGATTCCTCGCCCCACGAAAAAGCGAAAGTTAGCAGAAGTTCTCAATTGTTCCTTAAGCGACCTATTTCCGGAACTGAAGCTTCAACATGAACCACAAGAACAAACTGTTCGAAAATGGTTCGACCAAGCTTGGGAGAAACGGTGGATACTCACTCTTCGTGGATGGGCAGACATTGCTCAGGTTTCAGAAAACAGCACAGAAAAAATTCAGGGCTATGTGGTGAACGATTACATTATTATCGACCGTCCTTTGGATATGGTCGTGGTACCCGTCGAAAAAGTCCTCAATGCCCCTAAACTATTTTACCAAAATACGGAAGGAGATTGGGTCGAAACCGAGGCATTTGCTGAGTTTGAACAGGGAATGGTTTCGATTCTAAACCAAAAGCGTATTCTCCGTAATGACATTGTATTTTGGCATCATGAAGAAGGTGTTTGTTTGCAGCCACCACCCGGCAAAGAGCGGCGTTTCAATCAAATTACCAAAACGTTGATGGAAGGAGTGTCCGATTCTAAGCATGAATACATCAGCTTAGAAATTTAAGGCTCTATATCTATAGTACAAGTTTACACTTTCTCACGATAGAGAGATGTTCCATTGCGGGTCACTATTAGATTTGCTATGAAGGGGAAGAAGTTTAGGGTTTCGACATTTATCAAATAGGACAATGCATGAAAATCACCGAACGGATCTTCACTGCCAAAGGAGCTTACTTTTTCAAAACATCTGAAGAAGACACTTTAGGGGACTATTTATTCCGTGAGTTAGTCTACCAAATGCAAGATATGGAAAGTCTATGGTTTCGTTTGGACCCCACCAACTGGGGAGATACTTCCCCTACTCGGCACCTCAAATACCGCCTCAGCTTAGAAAAAATTTTATTCCGCTTGCAAGAACTGATCAGATTCCTAAAACAAAATTCGGGGCCTAAAATTCTCGAATTCGTTTGCTCTGAAATTTATGATTTCGTTCAAGAAAAGATTATTATGGAATCGGCTTTAGTGAAGGAGGAAGTGGATCAGGTATCCGTAATTTTAACGGTCATGAATACCTATTTTCAACCAGAGGTATTTGAATTGCAGGCTTCTGATGTAGGAGTTATTGCCACCGAATTGAAAAATGCGATGGAACCGTTGCTGGATCGTCTCAAATAAAAGATTCTGTGCTTTTGGTTTCAGCCAGCACCTAATCCCATTTAGGAAATTTTATGGATGCCGAACAGGAAGAAATGCTACTCGACTTCGTATCCGAAAGTTTGGATATGTTGGATACAGTCGAACCTATGGTTATCAACCTAGGAAAAACGGACGATTTGTCCGAAAAAACCGATACAATCAATACCGTTTTTCGATTGTTTCACACGTTAAAAGGGGGTGCAGGCTTTTTAAACCTCGACACGATTAAAGAGGTCACTCATACAGCTGAGAATTTGCTTCAACTTTTTCGCAAGGACCCCACAACCTTGCAAGTGGAGTACCTGGATTCACTAACCAAGACATGTGACCTCATCCGCTCAATGCTCGAGCAAGTGGAAACGCAGTTACACGACCAAGGTTTCGAAGATTCAGCCCGCACCATGATCCAAGAACTAGAAGAAAGTATTGAAGCTGTAGCAGAAGGGAAACCACCAACAACATTCTCTTCCCCCTCACCCACAATGGAGTCAACCATGATTTCGTCTACTGAAGCATCCGAGGTGGGGACGGCCCCATCAGGGCCTCTGCAGCCAGAACCTTCTGCCACTTCGATCAACGCTTCCTCAGAGGAGGATGCTGTATCACAATCTCCTTCGCCTGCCAGTGAAGTGAAACCACCTGTTGCTCCCGAAGATATTTTTGAGGTGGATCTCGACTCACTTCTCTTAACCCCAGAAATGTTACATAGCTTTATTCAGGAAGCTGACGAACAGTTGGAATCCACAGAAGGAGCTTTGCTTGTACTCGACAAAATTCCAGGAGAAGTGGACACAAAAGAGTTTATTGAAACTGCCTTCCGTAACATGCACACACTCAAAGGTAATTCCAGCTTTCTGGGCCTAACCCAAGTAGAAACCTTGAGTCATAAGGCAGAAAATGTACTAGAGCAACTGAAAGAAAATAATACCACAATCCGAGATTCAGGAATTCCCATTCTGTTAAAGGTCATTGACACTTTGCGGCACGGTATCCAATCTGTCTCCAGTAAACAACGATTGGAGCTCCCCGGATACAGCAATGTATTAGCACAGCTTACCGCTTTATCGGAAGGGCAACCCATTCCGCAATTTTCAGAACCAGCCCCCTCAGTAGTTGAAGCCGCACCAGAACCAAGTGCCCCAGAACCACAACCAGAACCAACAGTTTCAGCGGCCCAACAAGAAGTCACTACTGCTAGTCCACCTCCTGGAGAAGAATCACAAGCATCACAAGTGAGTTCAGAAGAAGTCGAAAAATCCACTCAAGCTTTTGAAGTAGATCTTTCTGATCTATTGCTGACTCCTGAGATGGTACAAAGCTTTATTCAGGAAGCTGAAGAGCAATTGGAGGGAACAGAAGGGGCCTTGTTAGTACTAGCGAAATTATCTGATGAAGTGGAATCAAATGAATTCATCGAAACAGCATTTCGGAATGTGCATACATTAAAAGGCAATTCTGGTTTTTTAGGACTCGCTCCCGTCGAATCGTTGAGCCACAAAGCAGAAGCTATACTTGAACAAATGCGGTCTGGAAATCTAGAAATTGCTGAAAACGCAGTCCAAGTCTTACTTCAGACGATTGATTGTTTACGTCATGGAATTGCATCGCTTGCTGAGAAAAAGAAACTTTTACTGCCAGACTACGAAGCGATTTTAAACAAACTAACTCAATGGGAAGAAGGGAGCTTTTCTGAGCCATCGACTCCCGATCCTGTTTCAGCACCCGAACCCCCCTTAGTAGAGCCTCGGGTGGCTACTCCAGCTCCACCTCCTACTCCCAAAACACCCGAGCCACCACCACGCCCACAAATGGCTGTTCCAACTCCAACACCCAAAGCGCCCGAGCCACCACCTCCACCCAAACCTGTGGTTGCCACCCCTGCTCCAGCAGCTCCACCTGTGGTTGCCACCCCTAAAGCCAATCCTGCTCCAGCAGCTCCAAAAGAAACTGCCGCCAAACCTGCAAAAGAAAAAGCGGCTCCTGCGCCCGTAGCGAAACAAAATACAAATACGCAAGCGGCTCCACCCAAACGGCAAGACATCCGAGTGAGCCTAGATAAAGTGGATCTACTGATTAATCTCGTGGGGGAGTTGGTAATTTCTGAGGCCATGGTTACCAACAATCCAGATTTGCATGATTTGAATTTAGAACGATTCGTTAAGGCAGCCCGACAACTCAATAAAAATGTACGTGATCTTCAAGAAGTGGCCATGTCCATGCGAATGCTTCCCATCTCAGGGACTTTCCGTAAGATGGTGCGCGTAGTCCACGATGTTTCCAAGAAAGTAGGAAAAAATGTCGAATTGCAACTGGTTGGAGAAGAAACAGAAGTGGATCGGACAGTTGTTGAACAAATTGCAGACCCCTTGCTCCATATTGTTCGCAATGCCGTCGATCATGGTATCGATACACCTCAAGAGCGAGCTGCTGCTGGTAAACCGGAAATGGGAACTATTGTGCTCGAAGCACGACATGCAGGAAACGAAATTTGGATCTTGATTTCAGATGATGGGCGGGGGTTGCATCGAGAAAGAATTTTAGGTCGTGCTAAAGAACGAGGATTAGTAGAACCTGATGCCGATCCACCCGATTCGGAAGTTTGGAAATTGATTTTTGCTCCTGGTTTCTCAACTGCTGAAAAAGTCACTGACCTTTCCGGTAGAGGAGTGGGAATGGATGTTGTGAAACGTAACATTGAAAAACTCCGAGGCCGAATTGATGTGTCCTCAGTGACCGGACAAGGGTCAGAGTTCTTGCTTCGCATTCCTTTGACCTTGGCGATTATTGAAGGAATGTTGATCCGAGTTGGTCAGTCCATTTATGTGGTACCCATTGTAGCAATTCGCGAATCATTGCAGCCAAAGCAAGAACATATCACGACTACCACGGAAGGCTTGGAGTTGGTCCGAATTCGTGAAGAACTCATTCCAGTCGTCCGCCTTCACCAGTTGCACCATCTGGTCCCGACTTCAACCCTCCTCACCGAGGGAATCTTAATCGTTGTGGAAGATGATGATCGACGGTTATGTTTGTTTGTCGATGAAGTCGTAGGAGAACGCCAAGTGGTAGTGAAAGGATTGCCAAACTATTTGGGAGATGTTCCACACTTGGCCGGATGTACGATTCTTGGAGATGGAGGGATCAGTCTGATTTTAGATTTAGCAAGTATTCTCAATAAACAAGCGGCTTAACCTGCTCTTGTGTTGCACATAGTGCTCTATTGAGTTACAGAATGTCTTGCAGATAAACACGTTACGTCTGGTCAACTTGAGTCAATTTGGAAGGAGATCTCCATGCAGCGTATTCTGGTAGTAGATGATTCGGCAACCGCAAGGATGTTCATACGCCGATGTCTCGAAATTGCCGGTATTGAAGCGGAAGTGGTAGAGGCAAGTAACGGAAAAGAAGCCTTGGCTTTACTGAAACAAAATCCCACAGATGTCGTTATGGCTGACTTGAATATGCCGCTCATGGATGGAGAAACCCTGCTCCGATGGATTAAAACCACTCCTAAATTACAAGCTATCCCTGTAATCTTTATCACAAGCGCCAAAAACACCGCTCTTGCTGAACAACTGTCCTCTCAAGGCGCTCATACCATTCTCTCCAAGCCTGTCAATCCTGCTACAATTTCAGAAGCATTTAGTTCCTTAAATGCTTAATTCGATTAGAGCCAATTCCTCTGATTCATACGACGTGATTAGATTGTCTAAGCTTGTTGACTTTAAAATTTTTCTGACAATTGGCTGACATGTACACAATACCAACTGAGCTTGACGACGTTTGGCAGTTTTATAACAAGTGATGAGATAACCAATTCCTGAAGAATCCATCATATCTACACCGGCCATATTGATCAAAATCTTCAAGATAGACGGGTCTTCAATCAGAGTTTTTATTTCAGTGCGAACCGTTTTCACTCCTAATAAGGCAAATTGACCTTCCAGGCGAACCACCTCTACATCCTGGATCGTTTGACGGGTTACTTTCATTCTTTCCTTAATCGATACAGAAACATTCCAATTGAATTCACTCCGATTTATCTGAGCTACCAATATATTCAAAGGCAACGATGGTCACATCATCATCTGGGGGAGTGCCACAGGCGAACTCTTCCATGTGGTCCAGCAACTTTGTTAGGAGAGTGTCCAAATCTTCATTTTGATTCTGATGAAGAAAGTCAGCCAAGCGATCAATCCCGAACAGATTTTCCTCTAAATCGGTTCGCTCTGTGAAACCATCGGTATATAAAAACCCCCGATCACCAGGATTCATTTGATAGGAACTTTCCTCATACTCGATGAATTCACTTGGTAGAATCCCCAACAGAGTGCCTTGTTCTTTCAATTGCACCGGGTCACCACCATCTTGGGGAATGACGATCAAAGGAGGATGACCTGCGTTGACGGTCGTCAATAAGCCATTTGCCTTCAAACGAGCATAAATAGCAGATAGGAAACGATCCTCTGGAATACGATCTTCAAAGATACGATTCAGACGAAACATATTTGGCACCAAAGAAGGGTCTTCAATTTTTTCGTCGAGTGCCATTTTCGCCATGATCGTGGTTAAAGCCGCAGCCGCTCCATGACCAGTAGCATCTCCTAAAAATAAATCATAGTCACCGTCATCGTTTTCCTTGAGGTGGTAAATATCTCCAGACACATGAGAGTGGGGTAGATAACGAGTTACAATTTTCAGATAAGCTGCCGATTGATAATTCGTGAATAATTGCTTTTGCACCTCCTCAGCCATCTTCAAATCTTCGTCCATCTGAGCCTGCTGATTTTTGATCGTATGAAAGGAGTCTTGCAGGGCTTCTTCAGCGAACTTCCGGGCATGGATTTCTTCAACGAGAGCATGAAACGCACGTTGTCGCTCCAGATATCCTAGCGTCCGTGATTGAAGTTCTGGAACCAAAAAAGGTTTGGTCACATAATCGGTTACTCCCAACGCAAACGCACGGACTTTGGCAGCTTCATCATCAATTGATGTCAAAATTAACACGGGTAACGTTTCGTAACGTTCTTGCTCACGAATACGTTGAATGAGTTCCAAACCATCCATGACGGGCATGGTCATGTCCGTGATGACCAATTCGATGCTTTCATCGTCGGCAAGAATGTCCAATGCTTCTCGACCATTGTCTGCTTCCACAAGGTCAAAGTTGCACTCCGAAATTTTATTAAAAACTTGCCGAAGCGACAACCTCACAAACCGGCTATCATCAACGATTAGAATACGATACGTGTTTTTTTCCATCATGTTTTTGTTTAAAACGATTACGAAAAAAAGCGTTACAAAGAGAAATGGATAGAATCAAAACGTTTAGAATGGAATATCGTCTTCGATATAAGAATCGCTTCCAGGAGGCTCATGTCCGCCTTGAGGGCCTGCATTGTGGGCTGGAGGCGTTTGAGGAGGCCCATAGGCTGGAGCAGCTGGCTGTTGATATTGTGGGGGTGCCCCCTGAGGAGGTGCTGCAGGACGAGCCGCTTGTTGTGGAGGCTGATAGCCTGCATTTCCTGCACTGCCTTCAGTACGCGAATCCAAAAATTGAATCGTGCGTGCATCAACTTCTGTTTTGTAACGCTTTTGCCCTGTTTGTTGGTCATCCCAACTGCGGGTTTGGAGGCGTCCTTCGATATAAACGAGCTTGCCTTGTTTTAAGTAGTTTTGCGCTAAATCAGCAAGACGGTTCCAGGCAACAATGCTATGCCATTCTGTTCGTTCTTGGCGTTGACCTTGTTGATCATTCCAAACTTCTGAGGTCGCTATCGTAAAATTCGCCACCGCATTTCCAGATTGCGTATAACGAATTTCGGGATCTTTTCCCAAACGCCCGATTAACATCACTTTATTCAAACTTCCCATAGTGAACCTTTCTCTGAAAACAATCAGCGGATAGAGGTGAGTAAAGCCAAAGCTTTCTTAAATTGTTCTTCAAATGATTGTGCCTCCGCTTGAACTTGACCTAAGATAGATAGCACATCCCGCTCCGAAAATCCCATATTTGTCAGGGCGGAAACCAGTTCCTCCGCATGGGAAGCCGGAAGGGATTGCTGTGTTATTGTAGAAGCCCCAATATCCAACCCAACCACCGGGGCTTTCTTGAGATGATCATTCATATCAAGGCATAATTTCGCTGCGGTTTTCTTGCCGATTCCTGGAACAGAATTCAGCAAACCCACATTTTGTGACTGAATTGCTTGAATCAATTGCTGAGGACGCAATACGGAGAGGACAGCCATTCCCAATTTAGGCCCCACGCCCGAAGTTTTAATCAGCATTTCAAACAACTGTTTTTCTCCTAGCGAAGAAAACCCATACAATGTGATATCATTTTCGCGAATGTGAGTATGGATGTGCAGACTCAACACTTTTTCACTCGCTTGGATCAGCAAAACCTGCGGAACATAGACTTGATAACCCACGCCTCCGGTGGTCTTCATAACCAGATAATCCGCATGACTGAGCAAAACGGTTCCTTCAAGATAGGCGATCATAGCGTTGTAAGTGCGGAATAAAATGAGAATGCGTGATGGCTACTGCGAGCGCATCCGACTCGTCTTCTACCATCGGTTTTTGTTTTTGATTGATAAGAATACGAACCATGTGTTGCACTTGATCTTTGGACGCCCGCCCCGCTCCAACCACTGTTTGTTTGACTTGCAAGGGCGTGTATTCATAAATGGCTACTTTGTGAGCCGCGAGTTTGAACAATACAATCCCACGCGCATGTCCCAACACGAGGGCAGATTTCGCATTTTTAGAAAAGAAGATTTCTTCAATCGCTCCACAATCCGGTTTGAACTCTTGTAGGATCGCTTCCAAACGGTCCGCAAGGATCAACAAACGTTCCGCTAAAGGCAGCTTTTGTTCCAAATGGATGCAGCCACTGCTCACATAACGATTCCGATTGAATTCCCGTTCAATGATTCCATAACCTGTTTTACGACTGCCCGGATCTATTCCGATGATCATCATCTCACGACATCTGGGCAAGCACAGTTTCACTGATGTCAAAATTGGAATAGACATTCTGCACATCATCGTTGTCTTCCAGCAAGTCAATCAGTTTCATCACCTGTTCTGCTTTTTTCACATCATCGATTTCAATACGGTTCTGGGGTACCCAAGACAAAGACGCTTGATTCATTTCGACACCTCGATTTTCAAAATCTCCTTGAACTTGGGCAAAATCGGTCATGGAGGTCACCACTTCGTATTGGTCCGGGTTTTCTGTATGAATGTCTTCAGCGCCGACTTCCAAGGCGATCTCCGTCAGATCGTCTTCCTCAATACTGGATTTGTCGATGTAGATCAGCCCTAAGCGATCAAACATATACTGCACCGAATTGGTAGAACCTAAATTGCCCCCAAGCTTGCTGAAAATGCTACGAACAAAGGAAGTCGTGCGATTCCGATTATCGGTCATGGCTTCCACAATCACAGCCACGTTATTGGGACCATACCCTTCGTAAACGATCTCCTCATAGTTTTCACCGTCTAGCTCACCCGTCCCCTTTTTGATAGCTCTTTCGATATTGTCTTTAGGCATGCGTTGCCCCTTGGCATTTGCCACAGCAGCCCGCAATCGAGGATTTGCCAAAAGATCTCCGCCGCCGAGGCGCGCGGCGATGGTGATTTCTTTGATCAGCTTGGTGAAGATTTTTCCGCGTTTGGCATCTTGAGCACCTTTGCGGTGCTTGATGGTACTCCATTTACTATGTCCTGACATAAAAACTCCTTACTGGATTAACTTTAGGCGAATGGTGCCGGTTCTGGGTATGCAATGGGCTCGGATACAGTTTCTGTTGCAGGAACAATCCGCCCAATCAAATCATAGGGGTGGGCATCGGTAATTTCGACAGTATGAAATTGCCCAGGCCTAGCTTCCCCTTCATTGATATAAACTAATCCATCCACCTCGGGTCCTTGGTATTCTGATCTGCCTTGCAATAACAAATCAGTCTCTGTTGAAACGCCATCGACTAGAACTTTCAAGGTTTTGCCAACCAAGGCCTCATTACGGTGATGGCTAATGGCATGTTGAATTTCCAGGAGGCGTTGCTTGCGCTCCCGTTTGAGAGTATTGGGAACGGGATCCCCCCATTTTGCAGAGCGAATGTTATCTTCATGAGAATAGGTAAACACGCCCACATGGTGGAAATGGCCTTCTTCTACAAATTGAGCCAATGTTTCAAAGCTGGCTTCCGTTTCAGTCGGAAAGCCAACAATGAAGGTAGTTCGCCAAGCCAAATCAGGCATGTACTGACGAATTTGATCAATTTTGTCACGAATTTGCCTTTGTGTGATTTTGCGGTTCATTTTTTTCAAGACATCGTCATCAATATGTTGAAAAGGCATATCCAGATATCGACAGAACCTTCGGTCAGTGGCCATCACTTCAATCGCTTCTTCAGTAAAAGTATTGGGATACGCATAAAACAGCCGTATCCAAAAATCCCCCTCAGTCTGGCTGATCGCTTTCATCAGAGCCGCCAGATTCACATCAGGCCCCAAATCTCTTCCATAAGAAGAAGTATCTTGAGAGATGATGTTGATCTCTTTCACGCCTTGCTTGACCAAGCTGCTCACCTCTTTCACAACAGAATCGATAGAACGGCTGCTGAACCCTCCACGAAGATAAGGAATATTGCAAAAAGAACACATGTTTGAACAACCTTCCGCAACCTTCACATATGTAAAATGTTGTGGGGTGCTTCTGAGTTTTTCTTGGCTTTCATATTGTTGGTAATGCGCTTTACGATTGATCATTACCTGGGGGTGTCCTGCATTCTCATAGATTTGAGAAATGAGATACGGGATGCGATCAAAACCACTGGACCCCAACAACCCATCCAATTCAGGCAATTCTTGCAACAACTCCTCACGATAACGTTGCGTCAAACACCCGGTAGCGACCAATTTTTCACATTGACCTTCCGATTTGTAATCGCTCAGCTCCAGAATACGATTGATCGATTCTTCGCTGGCAGCAGTGAGAAAAGCACAGGTATTCACTACAATCACATCGGCCTTTTCAGGTTTCATCGTCAAACGATATCCCTGTTGTTTCAGAGCACCTAACATGATCTCGGAATCCACCCGGTTTTTCTCACATCCTAAAGTTTCTAGATAGATTCGTTTTTCCATATTAAAATTCTTTCTTTGTTTTCGATCAAATCACTTCCACCCGGTTCCGTCCTTTGTGCTTAGCCTGATACAGGGCTTGATCGGCATGACGCAAAATATCATCCACCGACTGATGGATCTCGAAACCACTCACTCCAATGCTGATAGTAAGAGAAACTGGACTGCACTCGATTTCACCATCGTGATCAATCTCCACGACAAACGGAAACGATTCCACTGATTTGCGCAGTTTCTCTGCTAAGGATTTAGCACCGCTCACCTCAGTTTCCGGTAGAATATAGCAGAACTCTTCCCCTCCGTATCTCCCTGAGATGTCGGATTTTCGTTGATTCTCACGAATCAACTTAGAGACCACACGCAACACATCATCACCCGTTTGATGGCCATAGCGATCATTGAATTTCTTAAAATGATCTATGTCCAACAAAATCAAACTGAATGGGCGATGACCATAACGGCTGACGCGTTCAACTTCTTGTTTCAGACGACGATCAAAATAACCTCGGTTGTTCAGGCCTGTCAGCTGGTCGGTGATCGCACTCTTTTCCAGTTCAATCAACAGGCTGGTGATCACACGGTTGAGATCCCGATGCAATTTTGAATTATGGCCAAAATGCAAGGCATCTTCGATCTTCGTGAGAAAGATTTCTGCAATTTCTCCAGCAAGCTTAGGGTTATCAGAGGCATAAATTTCGTCCACCGCCCGCTTGGCAAGCCAAATACCCCGTCCTAAGTATTCGGAATCCTGAGTGTCCACATTCAAAATCAGTTTCACAAATTCGTCTTGGACATACTCTGCCCGTTGCACCAAATCATTCGGTGGATCGACGGCCAACAAGGTTTGATCAACAACCAAAGACATATCTTTCCCCTTCTCTTAAATTCCAAGTTTCTGACGCTTGCGATACAAAGTCGACGGATTGATGCCTAATAGAGCCGCCGCTTCTCCTTTTCGATAATTGGTTTGGCGGAGCGCAGCCAAGATTCGCTCTCGCTCATTTTCGGCTGTAGCGAGAGGCGACTCTTTGGAAAAACTAAGACGCTGCAAAGAATCGGGCAGATGATGGGCATGCAACAGTGTGCCTTTGCTTGTAGCAAAAGCATATTCTATGGCATGGAAAAGTTCTCGGATATTGCCTGGCCAGGCATGCTCCAGCAAAGATTGAAAGGAATCCGAGGTGATGTCTTTCACCTGCCGATTGTCCCGCTTGTTGAATTTTTCAATAAATGCAGAAACTAACAATGGAATGTCATTACGCCGATCTCGCAACGGTGGAAGATAGATCGGAACCACATGAAGACGGTAGTACAAATCTTTACGGAAATCTCCATCTTCGACCATTTTTTGGATGTTTTTATTAGTTGCTGCAATCACACGCATGTCCACGTGAATGTTCTTAGTCCCTCCCACTCGTTCAAAATTCTTTTCTTCTAGTGCTCGTAACAGCTTCCCTTGCAACTCCAGGGGAATCTCATTGATTTCATCCAAAAATAAGGTGCCTCGATCTGCTAACTCAAAACGCCCCTGCTTGGCACGATGTGCGTCTGTGAAGGCTCCTTTTTCATGTCCGAAAAACTCGCTTTCTAGCAGGTGGGGGGCAATGGCGGCACAATTGACTGCATGAAACGGACCTTGCGCCCGGTTGCTCCGTGCATGAATTTCGCGTGCAACCAATTCTTTCCCCGTACCGCTTTCTCCTTGCACAAACACCGACGCATCGCTAGGCGCAACATTTTCAATCAGATTGAAGATTTCCATCATTCGGGGATTGCAGCTGATCATCGGTCCAAAGGAAAAACCACGCCCTCTTTCCCGCAGCATCCGTTCTTCCTCGCGAATGTCTTTGAAAAGTAGCAACCAATCGGTGTCAACCGATACCGTTTGTAGGGGAATCACCGAGAGGGATACCGGAACCATTGCTCCAGATTGACACAGCAGCTGTGATTGAATGCCGCTTCGTTCCTGTTTGTTTTTCACACAATATTTCAATTCACTCTTCGGCCCTGCTAATACATCTCCTAAAATTTCTACAGCAGGTTTGTTCAGCGCTTGGCTTTCGGCAATGTTGATGATGCGGCAAGCTTTTTCGGATATCATCTTGATATGAAGATTGCGATCTAAGGTCAGCGCGCCTTCTGCCATTCCTTCAAAAGTGGCTTTGAGAATCTTATGCTGGACTTCCAATTGTTGATAAGCCGTTTCTTTGGCTTCGATTTCCTGCTTCAACTCCAAGGAGAAATGCTGCAAAGCAAAGGTGTGCTTCACTTGGCCAATCAGTTCGTAATAATCCACAGGTTTACGTAAAAAGGAATGCACCCCCAACTCGTAGCATTTCTTGATGTTACTGGGGTTGCGTTGTCCTGTGAGCACAATCACCGAATACGGATTCATCACCTGTGGATTCAATCGCATTAAAAATTCGATTCCATCCATTTGTGGCATATTGAGATCCAAAATAATGATTTGCGGCTGATGCAACCGAAATAGCTCCAGGCCTTCTACCCCATTGGCCGCTGTGAAAACTTCATACCCTTCTTTTGCCAAGGTGCGGCCCAGCATTTTACGGGCAACGGGTTCGTCTTCTATGATCAACAACTTATTCATGGTTTCTTTGGGTTGGAAAACCGTGAAACAATCACCGCCTCTATCAAAACGTCAGTCCAGTACACGATCTAACAAATTTAGGCAGTTTTTTTACTGAAGCGGGCCATGCATCCGGAGACCTGACCGAGTCTGGCAAGAAGTCGTCGTCCAAAAAATGGGGCGGGGTGAAGCCTTTGCGAGATCTAAGGGTGCGGTGCCCTGTTGCTCAAAACAAGATACGATACTACTGCAAGGCTCAGGGCGACGCAAGGGAGACTTATATCATGATTCTTCATCTTTCAATAAGCTTTCTATCATCTCGTCTAATGCAAACCAATCCGCAGGTTTTTTCAAACACTGAGTATGGCCCAACTGACCAATGGTCACTAGATTGGGATGGTGGCCGATACTCAGAATCGGTGTTTCCCGATATCGGGAAAGCCTTCGAATATACTGGGCAAGTTCCAACCCATTCTTGCCCGGAAACAGATCGAGATCGATGAAAAATAGATCAAATTTTTGTTCCTTCTGCATTAGCAGTTCCAATGCTTGATTGTAATTGGAAGCCACTTCAACGTGTTCAATCCAATCATGCAAATCCAAAGCATTTTTTAAAGTCGAGCCCAATACCAAATCGTCTTCTACCAATAAAACTTTTTTCATAAGCACCTCATAAGGAAAAATTAGGGAATTCCTTATATTTTCTGCTTATTTTGTACCTTTGTTGTTTTATTAGTAATTTTACCTCTGATTACAGACACTTACACAAGATTATCAAAAACATGACATTTAATTGAGAAACCAGTTTGGAACAATCCAATAGTTGTGTGTTCAATTTTGGAACAGAATTTCAAATGGCTTCTGCACCCCTCCTGCAAACCGTTCCATCAGGGAAGCTCCTTCTCCACCACTCTACAATAATTTTTAAGCACTTGTGCTGCTTGTTCCAATACTTTTTGATGATGCTCCATAAATTCCGCTTTGACTTGGAATTCTCCATAGTCCGTCACGACACGAAAAGGGATTGCAGGAATGCCGTAATCTCGACAAATTCGCATCACTACTGCACTTTCCCAATCCCCACACAATGCCTGATAGCGCTGCCAGAGATACTGTTTTTGTTCAGGGTTTTCGATATTACGATCCGCAGAAACAATGGGTCCTAAATGACAAACTGTCTCAGCTTGATAAAAATCATGAGTCCAAAGGAATGATTTGGCGGCATTGAGGAGAGGGAGCGATGTCTCCACCAATTCGGAATAAGGTACTGGCGATTCATATTCTGCGGTCGCCGTGCCAATTACCATATCACCAATTTGAATGTGCGAAGCAATAGCACCGGCAGTGCCGAAGTTGATTACAATTTTAGGACGGTGGTGATCGAGTAATAATTGGGTCGCCGTTGCAGTTTTTTGGCATCCGATTTTACTCACTACAACCACAAACGTATGGGATTCGCATTCCAGTCGAATCCAAGTACGTTTGTGGAACTTATAGAGATGCGGCTGCGGGTGCCATGCTAACAAGGGTTGGGCTTCCACCCATAGTGGGCATACAATGCCAATAGTCGCCATAGAAGCATCTTTTTAAATGGTTCCTCGATACCTTATTTTGTTGTCCTGATCTTCAATAAGCTGCTTAAGATGAAACCCTATTCACGAGTTTTGGTCCAGATGACGTTGTCTCAACCACAAGAACAATGGAAAGGCCAAGGAAACCCCAACCATCAATCCCAAAAACGAAATCCAGAGATTTGGCATCTTCAAACGCTTCCCTTCCACCACGATAAACACGATAAGCACTACGGCAGAAACGATCACGTCCAACCCAAAAAAGCCGCTGATGGGGTTGGCGAATAGTAGTTCAAAAAACAAAACGACGTCCAAACCATGTTCCATCAGAAATGGGAAAAATTGCGATAGCGGCAAAAGTGTACCAAGTACGCACAAAAGCAAATAAATCGATTGTAGCTTCATACGGAGTCCTTTCTCTGTTCAAATCCACGTAGTATTACGAACCTTTCCACGTAGTATTACGAACCTTCTACATTGGATAGAAATTCCTGTTGATTGAGGGGGAAAGCAAGCATGTCATTCGCGATATCGAATGATTCAAGGTGCGTTCCATTATTTCGGAAACACCAAGCAGTGCTCAATAGCCAGTTCGACACCAGCTCCGCTGCGCCACGATTCGCGTGAGGGAACGCGCACTTGAATAGGGTAGGAGGCAACTTCGATTTTAAGAACTTGTTGGTCGCCAGAAAATTCGATGTGCTGAATCATACCATGAGCTATCGAGTCAGCCGGTTTCACAGACCAATCTTCTGGGCGTATCATCAATTCACAGGATTCGGGAGAACAATTCGGGGGAAACTCATTGTGAAGAGCATCATCGTTCATTAGCGTTTTACCAAAGTTAAACGGAAGGAAGTTGGCCTCGCCTACAAAAGAAGCCACCCACGGATTGCAGGGATAATGATAAATTTCAGCAGAAGTGCCTGTTTGGATCACCGTGCCGTCTCGCAACAACATCACTCGATCAGCAAAGGCAAAAGCATCTTCTTGATCATGGGTGACAAAGATCGCGCTCACTTGTTCTTGGCTGAGAATCTCCCGAATGTCATAACGCAATTGAATACGCAACTGTTGATCCAGGCTGCTGAAGGGTTCATCTAGTAAAATCAATTGGGGGGAGGGGGCTAAGGCACGGGCCACAGCCACGCGCTGTTGTTCTCCACCTGATAACATATGCGGCATTTTACTAGCGGTTCCTGGAAGACCCACCAATTCGAGCATCGTGTGGATACGTTCTTCCTTTTCCTCTTTTTCTCCTTTCAAACCGAACGCAATGTTTTTTCCTACTGTGAGATGAGGAAACAAAGCGAGGTCCTGGAATACCATCCCGACCGGACGATATTCAGGAGGGACCATTCCGTCTTCATTGGCAACCGTCTGATTGTGTAAAAAAATGCTGCCTTGGTCTGGGGCTTCAAACCCGCCAATCATTCGTAGAATTGTAGACTTGCCACAGCCGGAGGGACCGAGCAGGGCTAAGAACTCTTGAGGATGGAGTTGCAAGTCGACTTGGTTTGCTGCTGTGATGTGCCCAAAACGTTTGGTGAGAGACTGGCATTCTAACAGGAAGTTGCTCAAGGAGGTCTCCGGATGGGGTTAGGTCTTTTTACTCAATTTGATCAGAAGCAATACGGGAATCAGGGCTGAGCACACAATGGTCAATGCGGGAAGTGCTGCATCCTCCCAATAAGATTCGGAAGTCAATTCCCAAATTCGAGTCGCGAGAGTGTCATAACCGAACGGACGCAGCAGCAAAGTGGCGGGCATCTCTTTCATCACATCCACAAAAACGATGATAAATCCCGTAATCATGCCACTTTCAATCAAGGGGAGATGGATTCGCCTTAACACTCGCCGACGCGATGCTCCTAGACTGTGAGCGGCCATATCCATTGTAGGAGTGACCTTGGATAAGTTGGTATCCACCGGATTGAAAGCGACTGCTAAAAACCGGACCGTATAGGCAAACACCATCCCTAACATGGAACCCGTAAAGAGAAGTCCTATACTTAAATCAAACCACGAGGTGGCAAGATCATCCAACCAATGATCCAGGGTGGACAAGGGAACCAACACCCCAACGGCAATGACTGAACCGGGTAAAGCATATCCCATGCTAGCCAAACGAGTTCCCAAGTGCATAGGCTTACCAGGAAAAAGACGTTTGCTATAAGCCATCAATACCGCAATACACAAGGTCAACACCCCCGTTGTGGCCGAAACCAACAAGGTGTTTTCCAGCAATTTCCAATAGCGTTCGTCGAAGCGTTCTGAAAGGTCTTGCACGACCCATACAATGAGCACTGTCACTGGATACACAAACGCCATCCCTAATACACAGCTTGGATAGAGCACGGCAATCCATACCTTGCCCCGGCTCAGTTGAAATGGCTCCGGTCGACGGGTGGAACCATGAATCTGATAATATTTCGATTGTCCACGGGTCCGTTCTTCTAAGTAGAATAACATTAGATTGAATAACAACAGCATGCCTGCCAATTGGACGGCTGCTGCTTTATCAAATAAGCCAAACCACATCTGATAAATGGCTGTGGTGAACGTATCATACGAGAAGTTCCCCACGGTTCCAAAATCCGCCAGGGTTTCCATTAAAGCCAATGAAACCCCCACTGCAATCGAAGGACGAGCCAAGGGCAAGGCGACTTTCCAAAATAATTGTCGTCGGGACACGCCTAAACTACGAGCGGCTTCTAACAACGAAGCATTTTGTTCTCGGAAAGCACTACGGGAAAGTAGGTACACATACGGATACAAAACCAAGGTTAACACCAAGACTACCCCCGGATAAGAGCGAACCTCAGGAAACCAAGCCGTATAGCCAAAGTATTGTCGATACAGCGTAGGGATGGTGCCGGCATAATCCCATTGGGACAGAAATACAAAACCAATCACATACCCAGGCATGGCCAAAGGCAGCAACAACATGGCTTCAAAAAATCGTTTTCCCGGGAATTGATACATAACGACCAACCATGCCAAGCTGGTCCCCAACAGGAACGTCCCCACACCTACACCAACCGCCAAACGTAGGGTGTTCCAAATCAAATCAAGCAAACGAGTTTCCCACAGGTATTGCCAGACTTCAAAACGGGGTTGGAATAAAGAAATGAGAATGGTGAGGATAGGAATGGCGACAATCAAACAAACCAAGCTAGGAACAATAAACCACGGAGAGAGTCGCATAAAGGAAAGTATACAGAGGAAATTCGGAACACGAAGGCTGGATTCTGCCACGGCCTCCAACAACAGAGGCCGAAGCAGAACAAAAATTTCAGTGAACCTCGATTATCACTTACCGGTCCGTCAAAAAAATGACGGTAACTTATCAGTCCGGTTTAGCGATATCCAGCCCGTTCCATCAGTTTCACAGCAGCGGCTTGATATTCTCCTGCACTAGCCACGTTCACCGGGTCTTGCTTGAAGACATTTCCCCACCATTCGGCAATCAAGGGACTCGGCTTCACATTAGGATTGACGGGGTATTCCATATTTTCGTCAGCAAAAAGATTTTGTGCCTTTTCTGAACTGAGGAATTCCAGAAGCCGAATGGCATTTTCTTTATGCTTGGCATGTTGAGTCACCCCCCCACCGGAAACATTCACATGCACACCACGTTCTTCCTGATTGGCCCAGAACAATGCTACTGGAAAACTTGGATCTTTTTTCAATTCACGTCCTAAATAATAGGTATTCACCAAACCCACGTCGCATTTTCCAGCAGCAATGGCTTTCAGCACTCCGGAATCTTTGGCTTCAATCGAAGGTTCGTTTTCCATCCATCCTGCCACAATGGCTTTTGCTTTGTCTTCTCCCATCGACTTAATCATCGTGCCGACGAGAGACTTATTGTACACCTTTTTAGAGGTTCGCAAGCACAAGCGCCCTTTCCATTTGGAGTCTCCTAAGGCGGCATAGGTGGAAAGTTCCGAAGGTTGAACCCGGTCTTTACTATACACAATGGTACGAGCACGCACGGTGAGGCCAAACCAGTTGCCGTCCGGATCTCGCAAATGTGCAGGCACCTGATTGCTCAAGACTTCGGAATCGATAGACTGAAGCAAACCCTTATTTTTGGCGAGCCACAAGTTTCCTGCATCCACGGTTAGCAGTACGTCAGCTTTGGTGTTTTTGCCTTCTGCGGTAAGCCGTTCGATCAATTCAGCTTCTTTAGCAGTCAGGTATTCCACCTTAATGCCCGTTTCTTGAGTGAAAGCATCAAAAGCCGGTTTGATCAACTTTTCGATACGTGATGAATACACATTCACCACCTCACCATTGGCCCAAATCACCGAAGGCATTGCCAACAGTGCGGTCATTATCAATGTGAATGCGGTTTGTTTGAGTTTCATAGTCCTCCTAAGTCATGGAAAAATTGAGAAATGAATCGTCGTTCAATGAATCGTCGTTCATGGGATGCCCTTCACCTGATTGACAAGGTGAATCATAAGGCGAAAACTATTAGTTCGTATATGCGAAAATAAATAAAATTCCAAAACAAATTTTAATGATTCGCAAATAAGATTTGAATGAGTTCTTGTGGGAGAACTATTGGCGTACATAGGAGGAAATTTGCAACGAAGTTTCGGAAGCTCTATAAGTGAAGTCACACGATTCAAACTACCCAATCTCAATTCATTCACATCTCATCTATTGACATGACAACACCATGAACGAAGCCCGTCAGCAACGCATTGAAGCGTATTATGAAAACAAGATCCCCCATGTGGAATTTATGATGGATAACGTATGGGATCCCCACAACGTGGCTGCAGTTTCCCGAACAGCCGATGGTTTGGGAATTCGATGCATCCATCTTTATTATACCTACAACGAATTCCCACCGGTGAATCGAGTGGGTAAAAAAACCAGTTCCAGTGCGAACCAGTGGATTGAGTTCAACAAAGTGAAGGATTTGTCTTCTTTTGTGGAAGTCAAAAAGGCTGAAGGATATCGCTTTATTGGAGCGGGAATTGGAAAAACAGCTTGCCAACTCACCGAATATCAATTCCCTGAAAAATGTATCGTCATCATGGGATCTGAAAGCACAGGAATGTCTTCCGAGATCCAGGAGATTTGTGACGATTTGGTTTATATTCCTATGGTAGGAATGGTAACCAGCTTCAACATTTCGGTCGCAGCGGCCATCATGATGTATGAAATTTATAAACAAAAAGGAGCGTCGTTGCGGGTGAAATCAATTGATGAATTTCAGAATAACCACAACCGAGGCAGAAACCCGAAGTCCGATGATTAAAAAGTATATGGAGAATCCCTTTCATGCCCCCCGAATCCATCCCTGGTTATACCATTCAAGAAAAGCTGTACACGGGTCATCGTTCTAGTGTGTATCGAGGCACTGTTACAGAAACGAAACGCCCCGTTATTATTAAGGTGCCCACCGATCCGTTTCCATCAGCAAAGGAGGTGAATCGGTTTCATCATGAGTTTGAGGTAGGGCATCGACTGCAAGGCGAGCACATCATCCGTTATTATTCTAGAAAACGTTTCGAGCATGGCGTTGCACTGATCGAAGAAGACTTTGGTGCGGTGGGCCTCCACGAAGTCATCCGATCTTATGGGCTGACCCTTGCAGAATTTTTTCCGATTGTGATGCAGTTGGCAACCGGTTTGGAAAGCATCCATCAACAGAAAGTCATCCATAAAGATGTCAAACCGCGTAACTTGGTCATTCATCTGGATTCGGGACAAGTCAAATTCATTGATTTTGGCTTGTCATCCCAATTGGTTCAAGAAACCCAAACCACTCTCCCACCTCATGAATTGGAAGGCACGCTCGCCTACATCGCTCCCGAACAAACCGGACGTATGAACCGGGCTATTGATTGTCGCACTGACCTCTATTCCTTGGGAATCACCTTATATGAACTCTTATGTGGGTGTTTGCCCTTTACTGCAAACGACCCCTTGGAATGGGTTCATTGCCATATTGCTAAAATTCCGCCACCGCCTCACCACCTTCGTCCGACGGTGCCTCGTCCCTTATCCGATATCGTGATGAAATTATTGTCCAAGAATGCAGAAGACCGCTATCAAAGTGCTCATGGTTTGGCCAACGACCTGCAACAGTGTTGGATTCAGTGGCAAGAACATGGCCATGTCGAACCATTCCCGTTAGGAGAACATGACCGCTCCGTCGTCTTCCAAATTCCACAAAAGTTCTATGGACGAGAGGCAGAAATTGAGATTCTCCTAGATACGTTTGAGCAAGTTCGCCATGGCGAGTTGTGCAACACGTTGTTGGTGGTGGAAGGACATCCTGGGATTGGCAAAACATCGCTCATTCATGAAATTCACAAGCCGCTGGTGCATGCACGGGGTTGCTTTCTGGCGGGGAAAAGCGATCAGTATCAGCAGCAACGTCCTTACATGGCGTTGATTCAAGCCTTTCAAGACTGGGTACGTCAGATTCTTGCCGAAAGTGAATCGCGCATTGACTATTGGAAATCGCAAATTTTGGAGGCGTTGGGCACCAATGCTCAAGTACTGATCGATGTGATCCCTGAAATGGAAATGCTCTTGGGTTCTCAACCACCGGTGCCTGCCTTAGACAGTGTGGAAAATCAAAATCGCTTTAAGGAAGTCTTCCAAAAATTCTGCCGGGTGCTAGCGCAGAAAGAGCATCCTTTGGTTCTGTTTTTAGATGACCTGCAATGGGTGGGATTGCCCACTTTGCAGCTCATGAAACATCTGTTGACCGATCCGCAAAGTCTCCATTTTTTCTGCATCGGGGCTTACCGAACCACCGAAATTGGAGAAACTCACCCTCTGCCTCATCTGCTTCGTGAAATTGAAGAAACGCACCCAGTTCGCCGTATTGCCTTAGCCCCGTTGCAACTTTCCCATGTGCAGCAATTGGTTGCCGATACGCTGCATGGTCCCCTGGATCGATCCGAACCGTTGGCCCAGTTGGTTTATGAAAAAACCGCAGGCAATCCGTTTTTCATCAATATGTTTTTACAAACGCTGCACCGAGAAGATCACCTCTACTTCGATGTTTCGACCAATCAATGGTCGTGGAACCTCTCGGTGATTCAAGCCATGAAAGGCACCGAAAATGTGGTGGATCTCATGGTGCACCGCATCCGAAAATTTGAGCCAGGCATCCAAAAGCTGTTGTCGTTAGCAGCCAGTATTGGCAGCACCTTCAGCTTAGGAAGTTTGGCATTGGTGAGCGAAAAAACCGTTCCTGACACTTGGCATCTGTTATGGGAACCCGTGAAGCAAGGATTGGTGCTGCCTTTGGAAGAAGATTACAAATGGTTGGATGGCGAAGAACTGCTGCCTCAAGAAGTCTGGTTTCAATTTTTACACGACCGGGTGCAGCAAGCGGCTTACTCAGTGATGGCAGAAACAGCACGCCCAGAATGCCACCTGAAAATTGGCCGGTTGTTGTTGCAACGCATTCCAGAAGCCTCACGTGGAGAGCACTTATTTAGCATCGTCGATCACCTGAACAAAGGCCAAGGATTGATTCGCAAACGAAAGGAAAAAGACCATCTCGCCGAATTGAATTTGCAGGCAACCCGGAAAGCCAAACGCGCTTCAGCCTACCCTGCGGCCTTGCATTATGCCACCACAGGATTGTCGTTTTTACCCCAATCCCGCTGGAAGACTCACTATGACCTCACCTTTGCGCTGACTGTCGAAACGGGACAGGTGGACTACCTCCTCACTCAGTGGGATGACGCCCTCGCCTCTTTCGACGAAGCGATACGTCATGCCCGTTCCTCCTGTGATTCGTTGAGAGTGAAAAAATACCAAATCACGCTTTATCGGATGAAAAACGAACTCTGGAAAGCTTTGGAAGTGGGACAAGAAGGATTGGCCGATGTGGGCGAACCCTTGCAAGAATTCACCGATGCACAGTTGTATGAGGAAGTGGCACGTCTTCGTGAACGGCTTGACGGTCAAACGGATCATCTGTTCGACCTCCCCGAATTGGAAGCACCAGACAAGCTACTCGCTTTGGAAATGTTGTATGCTTGCTGTCCCCCTGCGTATGCAGCCGGATCGCGACTCTTGATTAGCATCATTTTGAAAATGGTGGACATCACAACGACCTATGGCAACAGTCCCTATGCGGCATTGGGATACGTATTTCATGCCTCCGTTGTGTTGGCAGGCTATGTTGATGATCTCAAACTTTCCTATGAAATCGGCAATCTCGCATTGCGACTCTATGAGCAAAAGTACCGGGTGAAACCCTATGAGGCAATCCTGCTCAATTGTTGGTGGGGGCATATTGGACATTTCCAGAGCACTTTAGAACTTTCTCGTGAAGCCTTGATGCGAGGACATTACAGCGGAATTGAACAAGGCAACTACCAATGGGCAGCTTATTGCGTGACCAATCGTCTGTACATGGGTTTGTTTGGTTCGGAAACCTTGCCTGAAATCTCAGATGTCATCGAAGCCCACTTGCCCACCTTGGTTCGCATTGATCAAAACTCCCTGCAAATCATGTATGCCCTGCGTGCCTCATTGTACAATCTGCGTGAGTCGACCGAGGAATGGTATCGATTTTCTGAAGACCAATGGCCTGGTGTGAAAGAGACTTTGCAAGAGCATGTCTCTCAAGGAAACATGCTCACATTGGCCGTCGTACGGATCTGTCAGTTGATGCTGGCCAATGTGTATTTTCATCCACAAGTGGCTCGAAAATATGCAGAAGAAGCCGCCAATTTTGTGGTAGCCACCCCCGGTATTTTCATCAATACCGCCTTTTATTTCCATGCAGGCCTCGCCTATGCTGCCAACAACGACGCGACGTCGATGAAACCCTGTTTACAAAAAATCGAATCGTGGGCCAGATTCGCTCCCGATACTTATGAACATCAAGCCAATTTGCTCCGTGCCGAATTGGCTCGAATCGATGGGCATACCGAGGAAGCGATGAAATATTACGACTTTGCGCTTGAAAAAGCCTTGAAGCACAAATTCCTCCAAAATGCTGCCTTGGCAGGTGAGCGGGCCGCCCGGTTTTACGAAACCTTGGAGCGTCATCGTATTGTACGCACCTATCTAAGAGAAGCGCATTACTTGTATCAACGATGGGACGCTAAAGCGAAAGTGATTAAATTGGAACAACAGCATCCCCATCTTCTGGTACAGCCTGTGTTTTCTGCTCCTTCGGTGACACAAACCACCATGAGTACTTCTCCTGTCAGTGGCTCGACTTCCGAAACACTCGATGTGATGACAGTCCTCAAAGCCTCTCAAGCCATTTCCCGAGAATTGAACTTATCCCGATTGCTGGGCACATTGATCGAAATCATGTTGGAAAATGCGGGGGCTGAGCAAGGCTGCCTCCTTCGTGAAAAAGACGAAAATTGGTATGTCGAAGCCTTTGCCCATAGCGAACGGGGATCGTGGAGTGTGTTGGAATCTTTACCTGTCGAAGAGTCCGATGCACTTTCGCAACGCATCGTGAATTACGTGGCCCGAACTCGACAGTCCGTCATTTTATCCAACGCTTCTGAGGTGGGAGGGTTTGTTCATGATCCCTATGTGGTGGCGAATCGTTCGAAATCGATCTTGTGTGCTCCAATCCGCCATCATGGGAAAATGGTGGGAATTTTGTACTTTGAAAACAATCTGGCCGCCGCCACGTTCACCCCGGAGCGCCTGGAACTGCTCCAAATTTTATCCACGCAAGCAGCTATCTCCTTAGAAAATGCGACCCTTTATGCCAACCTAGAGCAACTGGTGGCAGAACGTACTGCGGAGCTACAGCAAGTCAACCAACAACTGCAAGAAGGCATGGTGGAACGCGAACATGCAGAAGAAGAAGCCCGTGTTGCTAAAAACCAAGCCGAATCGGCCAACCGGGCCAAAACACAGTTTTTAGCCAATATGAGCCATGAAATCCGGTCGCCGTTGAATTCGATTGTTGGCTTCAGCCAGATCCTCTTGAAGCAATCTCATGATCTCCAGTTGCCACGAACCTTTCAGCAGTACCTCGAAAACATTCAAATCAGTGGGGAGAACCTTTCGGAGTTGATCAATAACATTTTGGATCTTTCCAAAATTGAAGCAGGTAAGATGCAATTGACTTTGGAAGCCCTGAATTTGAAATTGCTCATTCAGGGAATCTTCCACATCCACAAAAACCAGGCGTATCAAAAAGGGCTGAAATTCAATTACGAATGGGACTCTCGCCTCCCTACGGCCATTCGTTCGGACCGTACCAAACTCAATCAGATTCTAATCAACCTCGTGAGCAATGCCATCAAGTTCACCCCAAAAGGCAAATCGGTCTGGTTGCGTGCACGACTCGGCGAAAAGGATCTCGTCATGGAAGTCGAAGATCAAGGCATTGGTATTCCGAAAGAACATCAAACCACGATTTTCGAAGCGTTTGAACAAGTGGAAAACGCTCGAATTCGCCGCTACGGTGGAACAGGTTTGGGGTTGGCAATCACCCAAAGCATGACAAAACTGCTCGGCGGCAGTGTTCATCTGGAAAGCATCGAAGGCCAAGGTTCTCGATTCTGGGTCACACTTCCCTTAGAGGCTGTGGAATTGGCCACCCTCCCTTCGGAAGAAGACACCTTGGACACCTCTCGTTTGGCTCCCGACAATTGCATTTTGGTAGTCGATGACAACAAAATGAACCAGGATGTGATCCAAGCTTTATTCCGAGAGATGGGCTTGGAAGTCCACCTTGCGTATAATGGCCAAGATGGAATCTCGCAAACGCTCTCCCTCAAACCCGATTTGGTGCTGATGGACTTGCATATGCCTGAAGTGAGCGGTCTGGAAGCCATTCGTCAAATCCGGCTTCACCCTGAATTCCAATCGATTCCGATTATCGCGTTTTCTGCCGATGCTTTCCAAGAACAACAAGAAGAGGCCAAAGCGGCTGGTTTCACCGATTACTTGACCAAGCCTGTCGAGTGGCCCAAACTCTTTGCATTGTTGAATAAACATCTGCGCTATAAAGCCCCTTTAGTTTCTTCATCCTCGATAACAGAGCCTCATTCCATCAACGCCACTCCTTTACCCGAGCTGCCAACCGATATCGAACAACAACTCCATCAAGAATTCGAGGTTCTGGCCCAAATTCCCCATTATTTGACAGGGAATATTATTGATCAGATTCAAAAGATGATGCAAATGTGCGAAGGATATGCCTCGTCCTACTCTCAAACTCTGCAACGAATTGAAGAGGCTACCTTCGCCCGTGATGCGGATGCGGCCTCGCGATTGATCCGGGAAGCGCTAGCATATCGGGGCCGATAATCGATGCTATAAAGTTTTAGCTGGTGAATCCAAAAAGTTTTAGCTGATGAATCCAACTGGAGTGAACCATGGCAAAAATCCTTATTGTGGATGACGACCGACATATTATTCAGCAGTTGACTGCTTGGATTACCTCCTTCGAACACCGCGCCGCATCCACGATGTATCCAACGTTTTTGGTACAAACCCTGGATGCAGAAGCGGTAGATTTGATCTTAATGGACATCTACATGCCAGAAATTGATGGAGTGAGCCTGCTGAAACAACTCAAACAACATCCGAAGTACCATTCCATTCCGGTCATCATGCTTACAAGCGATACAGACGAACAACGCCTCGCTGAGTGTTTGGAAGTGGGGGCCGTGGATTTCCTCAACAAACCCATCAGCCCCGTAGTATTGAGGGCACGGATTCGCTCAGCCCTCAGCGTGCAGAATTACATTCACACGCTACAAAGTGTGAATCGGCATCTCAAAAGTATCTTTGACGGAATGGCGGAAGGGGTAGTGACCCTAGACTCTCATTTTCGCGTCCAAATGATTTCTTCTAAAGCCTGCCAAATGCTAGGAGTGGAGGAATCAGAAATGAGCGGCAAACCCGCTGCTGCCGTTTTGGGCAGTCCGTTGGCAGGGCCTTCTGGTGTTCTCATGGATTATGTGAATCATCCCAAGGATCCGGGTGAATTCTACACCCAACTGCTCTGCCCCAATGGAGCCATGATTCCAATTCGCCTCACCATCACTCGATTGGAATCGGAGATTTCCGCCGCACAATGGCTTCTCGCATTTCAGAATCGTCGCGAAGAAGAACGCATGTTGCGGGAAAATTCACATGGAACTGCCTTTGGTAAGATCGTCAGTGGCGATATCCACATGCACGAAATCTTTCAATTGATCGAGACCGTAGCTGCGAGCAATTCCACCGTCCTCATCCAAGGCGAAAGCGGCACCGGCAAGGAATTGGTAGCCCAAGAAGTGCACGAACGCAGCCGACGTGCCCAAAAACCTTTCTATGCGATCAACTGTGCCGCCATTCCCAGCCACCTCTTGGAAAGCGAATTTTTCGGACACGAACGAGGGGCCTTCACAGGTGCTCAAACCTCCAAACCCGGACACTTCGAACTCGCCAACGGCGGCACTTTGTTTCTCGATGAAGTCGGCGACATTCCTCCTGAATTGCAAGTGAAACTGCTCCGTGCTCTCCAAGACCAGACCTTCCGGCGGGTAGGAGGAACCAAGATGGTCCGGGTCAATGTGCGGATCATTTCGGCTACCAACCGGAATCTTCAAAAATTGGTTGAAGCCGAGGTGTTTCGAGAAGATCTTTATTACCGATTGGACGTTGTCTCGATCAAACTCCCTCCTTTGCGCGAACGCATCCAAGACATTCCGTTGCTAGTCACGGCTTTTGTCGAAGAAATCAATCGCAAAGAACACCGTAACGTTTCTGGAGTCGCCCCCGATTTCCTCAAGCCTCTGCTCAATTATACCTGGCCCGGCAATGTCCGCGAACTCTACAATGTGATCGAACACGCTTTCGCCGTTAGCCAAACCACCCTTCTTCAACGAGACCACCTACCCACTAAATTCAAGCAAATGACCACCCCTCCCCCCAAAGAAGAAACTCCTCCTATGAGCGAAAAAGAAGCCATCCTCCGTGCTCTGGAACAAACGGGCTATCATCGTGGGAAAGCAGCTGCCGTACTGGGCATTTCTCAAGCCACCCTGTATCGCAAACTCAAGAAATACAACATTGGAAGCTGAGATTTACAAATTACGGATATTGGTGATCAAGATTTCCTAATCATGCAGTAACGATTCAATTTTACTTTTTAATTCTATCTAATTCGCACTTTACGCAATTTCACTTCCTTTCAACCATGTCCCCAAGAGATATAGGCGTTTTACTCGTGTTGCTCGGTGCCATTTTTTCAGGATTGCGACCTCTATTTGGAAAACTCCTGAATGAGGATGGACTGACTGCAATTATGATTTCCCTTTATATCTATTTAGGTAGCGTTTTGCTGTTTTTACCACTGGGGCTGCGGGAATTCCCAAAATACAATTCTGACCAACGACGAGCGGTCGTTTTCTCTATCCTCGGCGGAGCGAGTGTCGGTATTGGAGGGGCCGCTTATTTTGAAGCGCTCAAATATCTTTCGATAGCCACAGTGACCCTTATTTTTTTCACCTACCCGGCGATGGTCCTTGGCGTGAAAGTCATCCTTTCGCGGTGCTGGCCCAGCCTTCAAGCAACGATTGGCGTACTGAGTATCTTTCTGGGGATCAGTCTCATTGTCGGCCAAGATTTTTCACAATCGAACCTGTCCGTTCAACATGTTGTCATTGCATTCTTGGCCCCGGTTTCCTGGACAATCCTCTTATTCTTCTTGGGTGGCCCCTTGACAGTATTGGGTCCAAGGCCTCGATTGGGATTCATCACGGGCGGAGCAGTCGTTACAATGCTAGTAGGTGCTTTGATTCAACAGCCTTCTGTCTGGACTCCTCATAGTATCAACGGTTGGCTGGGCATGCTGTGTCTGATTTTAATCAGTGGATCGGCGTCCCATCTATTGACCACGATTGGTGTGGAAAAAGCAGGGCCTGAACGTGCTTCATTTGCAGGAGCGGTCGAAGTTGTCACTTCAGTTGTTGTAGGATGGATCGTGTTCCTTGAGCCCATTTCCCTACAACAAAGCATGGGAATTGGATTGGTGTTGATCGCATTATTTCTGACACGACGTCTTTAAATTGCCACAGCTATCGGTTCTCAATGCTTCGGCTTCACTGCCTTCACATAAAAACGCCATGGCGCTGGATAGCCTTCGACCGTTAAAGAGAGATCGGTAGGGTCTAGAAAATCGGAGAGGCTTTCGTAGGGTGCCCACTCGGTACGGCGCTGTTCTTCGGTATTGAGCTGGATCGAACCAAAAGACGTCACCTCGCGGAATCCCGCACGGTGTATCCAATTGACAAGGCAAGGTAAGGTGGGGACAAACCAGGTGCCTGGAACTTTGGCATAGCGTTTTTCTGGGAAGAGCGCCATCGATGTATTTCCAGGAATGCCCGCCGATTCGACAATCAGTTGCCCACCAGGTTTGAGGCTCGTGAGCATCTTTCGCAAGATACCAATGGGATCGGGATGGTGATACAGAATTCCCAGACACAAAACCGTGTCGAAAAACTTAGGAAAATGATGGATATGTTCCACCCCTAGCAATTCAAACTGCAAATTGGGACGTTGTGCAAATTTCTGAAGAAATTGGAACGTGTACCAATACCGTACCGTCGGATCCAGACCAATCGCTAACTCCGGCTCCAAAGAAGCCAGCCGGAATAGATAATAACCATTATTGCAGCCCACATCCGCCACTCGTTTCCCCTTCAAATCCTGCAATTCAGGAAGAATACGCTGCCACTTCCAATCACTTCGCCATTCGGCATCAATGGACATTCCAAAAATATTAAAGGGGCCTTTTCGCCACGGGATAAAGGCTTTTAATGCGTCTTGCAAAGAGGTTTGTTGTGCTTCGGATAACTCCTCTGGTGCTCCAATGGAAACGACATCTTCCCAAGCACAATACGATGTGGAGATATCTGGAAGGCTGTGCATCGCGGCCTCAAAAATCTGATTGCTTTGACGTTGAAACCACGCTTGCCGTTCTTCTCGAACTTCCTGGATCGCTCCGTATTCAATCTTACGAGCAAACTTCGCTAAATAGTCTTCAGCCATTTCATACTTTCTGAGCGGACACCATGCCCTTATTCTAAGATAGAATTGCGATTTCGAGGCCGGTTCCTACGGTAGAGGTACGTCTGATTTCACTCCAAGCAAAGCCACGAAATTGTACCACTTGAATAGTATTTCGGTGGACTGGAACCCTGCCTCATGCAACATCTGCAAATTGTGCTGCCAGGTTTGAGGAATCAACACCTGCTCCAACGCCTTTCGTTTTTGAGCAATTTCAGTTTGAGAATAACCATTGCGTTTCTTGAAATCCTCATAATACGTTTGTTGTAATTCATGAATGCGTTCATCAGCCGAGGCTACTTTTTCGCATAAGATGAGGATTCCGCCCGGCAATAAGCCTTCCTGCATCCGACGTAGCAATGAGGGACGTTGCTCCGAAGGTAAGAATTGCAATGTATAGTTGATCACAACAACTGAAGCTTGTGTGACAGCAATTTTTAGAATGTCTGCACAGTGCAGTTCCAAGGCAACGGTTTCTGGGAGTCTTTGAAGGCGTTCTTGTGATCGCTCTATCATGGCAGGTGAGGAATCCACTCCAACCAAATAGGGACTACGCTCAGCAAGCAAGTGTGCCAAATAATGGAGCAGGATGCCCGTTGAACTGCCCAAATCGTAAATGCGACTTTGCGGTTGATAAAACGTTTGTGCGAGTTCGCCCGTCAATCGCTGCACTTCCCGGTAGAATGGAATGGACCGTTCCAACATGTCATCAAATACAGCGGCCACGGATTCATCGAATTTGAATTTTTGAGAAGGGTCTAACGGCTTTTGGAAGAGTTGATCTTTCATATTTCTGGATGGTTGGGAGCCAGCAACCATTTCCAAAACGGCACGGGATCAACCAAACGTGCACGCACCCGAATGGTCTGCACTTCTTTTTGTGGAAACGGAGGGCTAATGATGTAGAGATCGGTGTTTGTTGGTTCGAGAGCCCAGGTACCGTCCGGTTCTGAAGGCGGTTCACTATTAACCGGTTGCCATGCAGGGTCACCTCGGTTGAAATCGAAACGATGCACAACGTTTCCCGATGAATCGGCCATCTCGATAAAATCCACTTCAGCCGTTTCGATCAATAGATCGGTCGGGTCCAAACGCAGCCTAGCCACGGGTTGTGCCGGGTTGATGGTGATTTGATATTCTGCAAAAGCTCCATTGCCTTTGATTCGGATTAACTGCTGATGTTCAGCATTGAATTTGGTGTTGGGATCTGCCACCCAAAAAAACTGCATCTGTGAGACAAAATAATTCGAAGGACTTTTCAGCGTATAGTGCACATACAGTCCTACAATCCCCAAAACGATGGTAGCCATCACCCCCAATAACCACCCTTGCTTCACCTTTCGCTGTTTCGCAAACCGACTCAAATCATCTTGTGTGGCTAAATCCGTTCGCAGCAATTGATTGTAGCGGAAGTGTAACCGATGCAGAAGATCCGCATATTGATCAAACAGTTTTTCATAGCTTCGTGAGGTACCTTTTGTTTGAAACTGTTCTGCCTTTAAAGCCAAGATCGCTTGAGGCGTTTGTGCAAAACGGTCGGTCATCAATTGTGACTGCTGATTGATTTTTTGGAATTGTGCCACACGTTGTTGATCATCCTCCGGAACCGCCACACCATAAACGGTAAAATAGCAATCAATCACCGCCCGTAATGAATTCTGTAAAAACTGACAAGAATGCTGAAACTTGTCGTTATCCAGCAAAATGGAAGCGGTGTCGAAGCACTCCAAGGCCTTATCCAAATAAAGTTTGGAGGTCGTTTGAATCGATGTCTTTTGTTCTTCAGACCATTGCATATTGTCCTATAGGTCAAAAAAGTTGCCGATCAATTCAGTGAAATGATTTTACCGGCTTCCACGGTTAAGATCTTCATTTCGCGATGAGCTTCGCCGTTTTCTAAAAACGTGGTCACTCCGGTCACTCCCAAATAAGGAGACATATTCAGCAATGCTTGTTGTAATTGGAGGTGACTCTTGTTTTGAGAATCGCTCAACAACGTGCGCAGGATATGCAGCGTGTCATAGGCATAGGCGGCATAGGAACTCGGCCCCGTGTAGTTGACATGCCGGGCAAAATACCGTTCGTGCAATCTCACAAATTTTTGGACATGCGATTGGGGAGTTTGCTGGAAAAATCCATCGACAAAGATGGGACTCGATACAGCCTTCCCTAAAGCAGAAACCACGGAGTAATTGTTCCAGCCACTATCTCCCAAGAATTTGATTGTATCCATTTGATACACTACCGAATACGGCAAGAGCACTTTCAAATCGCGTAAGCCTCGTGTTCCTATAGGCGCGAAAACCGCATCAAAATCACGGATAGGAGTTTGTTCCTCTTCGAGCTTTTCCATGAAACGCCGCTCGGCATTGCTGAGATAGCGATTGATCCCGGTGAGACTATCGAACTGCTGTGAAAAGTTCTGGTGTCCCGTCGCAAAATCCGAAATCCCTCGAATTTCTCCACCCAATCGTTCCACTTCATCCCAGAAATAAGCCACTTTGTTTTTGGCTTCGCGAGTTTGTGGATAAATCACAGCAAACTGCCGTGCCCCTTGATAATCAAAAGCATATCGGGCCAAGGCACGCATTTCTTGTTCCCAGCTTTGATTATTACGAAACACATAAGAACCAATGTCCGGAATCGTCGAAGTGATCGATAAAGAAATCAATGGAACTTGTAGGCGCTGCGCCTCTTGTGCAGCAGCCTCTGAAGTGCGGCGAATCAACGGACCAACGATTGCAATCACATGCTCATCTTCCACCAATTCCTGCATGGCTTTCAGCGTGTTTTTTGCATTCAAGCCGGAATCACGCAGTATAATCTCTACCTTGGCTGCCGGTGGCGCAGGTATTGGTTTGTCCTGTTTTTCAACTTCTGGAACATCTTGATTCTCTTGCAATGCTTCCATTCGATTGGGGGGCGTGATCAAAGCCAAGCGCAACCCTTCAAGCACTTCTGCCGAAAGACGGGCTATGGTGGCATTCGGACTACTCAGCGGCAAAATCACTCCAATCCGTCGAGCATTGACTTTGGCGTTGATTGCAATCCGTTGCTGAAGCCGTTTCAACTCAGCCACTCGTTCTTTCCGATTTTGAGACTGCTCCTGCTCCACCAAACGTTTAGCTAAGGGTGTCGCCTCCTTATACAGATTGTTTTCCACTAACAATCGTAACCGATAATATGGCACTTCCCGCCGAATGAAAGACAGCCGTGCATAACGAGTTTCGATCGTATGGAGAGTCTTTGCTTGGGTCACGGTTTGCAAAAGCTCTAACACCTCTTCAGGAGTCACCTGCTGTAACGTCGAAGGGGTTTCCAGCTCTTGAATGAGATAGCGGGTAGCCGTGAGGAAATCACCTTTACGACTCGCATCTTGTGCAAAGATACGAAGGAGGTCTGTCTGATAGGATGCAGGCAACTGGCGGAGTGCATACGCTTGCAGCGAGGGCTTCGCTTCCAAAGGCTGGCGAAGCTGCCAGCGGGATTTCTGATAGTAATAATAGGCCAAAACCCGGTTGGGGCTGTCTGGGAAGCTTTCTAAAAAGCCGTTCGCGAGCACCTCGGCTTTGTCATATTCCAGGCGTTCATAGACAATTTGAATTTCCAGAATCAGGGCCTCTTCAGGAAGTAGGATTGGGCGGATATAGTCCAAATCCTTCATAGCTTTTTCGGGATCGGTACGTAGAGTATCGGCAACCGTCTGAAATGAAATTCCATTGCTCGAACGCTGGGGAGGCAGCAAAATCTCGATGTTGTCTTCCTGTGGAGGATTGGATTCGGTAACAGTATCGGCAATCTGAACGGCGGGCACGATTTCCGCGGGATCAACGGGTTCTACAGCGATATTCTGTTCGATCCAGTCTGCGGAACTCAAGATGCTTTGTGCCCCTCCTATGCTCACCATCCCGATCCAACTGACCAGGATTCCAATGCCTATTTTCCACTTCAACATGCCCCCTCGATTTAGGCCTCACACAATTCTCGTAAAACTGAAACCGGTTTGACCATGAAAGCGGCTGCGTTGATTTCCGACAAGGCTTTCTGAACCGTACCTTCAACACAAGCTTCTAGGGTCAATGTGAAAATGATCGTCCCTTCTTGCTGACCTTGATGATGGTATTGTGGCAATTGTTCCAACGCATAAATGTTGATCTGATGCTTGGCTAAAATCGTTCCAATCGTACCAACAATACCGGGTTGGTCTGTGACGGTAAAACTGAGTGTGTGCTTGAATCGATACTCAGAAAATGGAACAAGTTCATTTGAGGTATTGGAAACGGGAAGTGGCTTGGGTTTGGGATGTTCCAAGATTTTATAAATATCGGAAACAATCGCAGACGCCGTAGGGCGCGTTCCAGCCCCTTGGCCAATCAAGGAGATTTCTTCTGAATACTTTCCTACAACCGTCACGATGTTGGTCGAACCACCGACCTTTGAAACAGAATGGGATTGTGGCAACATCACGGGAAGTACAAAGACCTGCAAGTGATGACCGTCTCGTTTCAAATAGGCCACCAATTTGATCTTTCGGTTCATCCGGGCCGCATACTCAAAATCAGGCAGATCCAAATGATCGATCCCTTCTACAGTAATCGCATCAGGAGAAAGCCAAGTTTGTGTGATCAAATAAGTAAGGATCGCAATCTTATATCGTGCGTCATAACCTTTGATATCGTTGGTAGGATCTGGCTCCGCAAAGCCTTTGATTTGAGCATCTTTCAAAGCTTGATCGAAGGCGATGTTGTTGGCATCCATCTCACTCAATATATAGTTGGTCGTGCCATTCAAAATCCCCATCACCTCCTGCACATCAGAGAGGGAAAAGTAATCTTGAAGTAAACGAATCACTGGAATCGCTCCCCCAACACTGGCCTCAAACAAAAGATGTGTTTTTGCCTCATCAGCAAGCGATAAAAGCTCTGCTCCATGGGTGGCAATGAGATCTTTATTAGCAGTGACCACGTGCTTGCCATGTTTGAGGGCCTCTTGAATCAAGGTTTTGGAAAAATTACGGCCTCCAATCGTTTCAACAATCACATCAATCGCAGGATCGCGGACCACCTGTTCCCAGTCATCCGTGAACAGATCTGCGTGTTGATCGTAAATGGGTTGGGCATAAGGACCGTGAGGGTTTTTTTCTAAAATTTTGCTGAGTTTCACAGGGGCTTTGGCTTGTGCATGGTCCAACAATAGGGTGGCCACACCGCTGCCGATAGTTCCCAATCCTGCGATGGCTACATGAAGATTCGATTTATCCATAAGGCTCTTGCTTTTGCACAAATTGAGTTGTTGGGGAGATAAAAGACGGAGATCGTATCGGCCTTGCCAAGCCACACGAAACCACTGCGTGGGTTTGGCATGACAGGCCTACGAACGCCCTTCAAGGTAGTCGTGTGTTGTAAAAAATCAAGTGCTATGCCTGGAACTCAGCCAGACTGCATATTGCTGAGTATTTGGCGAGCGGCGGACTTCCAGGAGTGGTCGGGAAATGGATAGCGGAGGAACTCTTGGAAGGCTTCTTGAGCTTTCCGATAGTTTCCTTGTTGATGGTAAATATAGCCGAAAATGAAGTGGGCAAAGGGGTATTCCCCAGGCAAATCTCGGATGAGTTCTTGGAGATCCCGGAGGCCTCCTTCATACTCCAAAAAATCAGGAGAACGGTCCACAACCTCTCGGTAAGCAGCAAAAGATTTATCGTAGTTATTCATTCTCAAATAAGTAATTCCCAAATTCATCTGAACATAATTAAGCTGAGAATTCAGCATCAATGCTTTTTCCCCATAGTGAATGGCACGCGGATAATCTTCGAGTAAGTAATACCCCCACCCTAAATTTCCATAAAGATAGGAATCCTCAAGATAGCGTCCTGCCTGCTCGTAAGCTTCCACCGACTTTCGGACCAATTCCAGATCATATTTAGCTAAACCATCTGGCTGCAGTCGGTAGCCTTGATAGTAGTAAGTGGTTGCGAGTTCTTGATAAAGCGTTCCTTTGATAATGGGATTGTCTGCCTTTTCGATACCCTGTTCCAGCATAGCAATCGCTTCATCAAAGTTGCGCATATTGAACAAACCCCGTCCGACTAACAAATGGTAGTCTAGGGGGCCACTGCGGTAGCTTTGCTCATACCGCATCCGATAAAGCCAATCAATCCACTGCTCTTCTGCCGAGCCAACAACGGGTTTGTCGTCTGAAAAAACCCGTTCCAATTGCTGTTTTAGAAAATCCCAGGTTTGTTCCTGGGTCAAATACTGTGAACGTTCGGTGGAAGGTCGCGTGTTATTCCAAAACTGATCCCACAGAGTGAGGGGTTCTTGTTCTTCCGTTTGAGAACCCGGGGCATTCATGGCCATCATGAACATGTCCCACATGTTCATCTGCCGAGGAAACAACAATAAGATCAGGAGATACATGCTGAGAATCGCAAGAATGCTCAATCCGATCGTATTCCAAATCAATCGGCGCAGGCTAGCCAGCAAAGGCTGCACCGAAGACTGCGGTACCCGATAAGAGAAGGTCACTGATTTTTCCCAAAGCTGTTGGGCGCGCTCTGGAGCTTGAGCTTCGTAAAACAGGTTGCCCAAGCGGTAGTACCATTCCGAAGGATTACCAGAAGGCTGTTGTGTCAATTGTTCCAATTGCTGGCAAGCAGCTTCATACTGCTCACTTTGAATCAAATCACGAACCTGCTTCAAAGGTTGTAATGATGAGGAATCCTGAGCGAATGCATTTGACACGATATTTTCCTAACAACACGATTAATTGGGAGTCTCGTAACGAAGCCGCCATTCTTCATAAGAAATGTTTTCTTGCTTCGCTTTGTATTTACGATAACGGGTTAAGAAGTGGACAGTTACAAAATACGAACCAATGCCAATCGGAATTGCAAATAACATACTCCCCGTGAGCATCGGCAGACCTAAATCATACAGCAAAAATCGCGTCCCTTCTACAATCACTTCCCAACTGCTCTCGGAGGAAGAAATTTCATTAAAACGTTCCCGAAACGCTTCGAAGCTTAAGGGCATATGAGGCCAATTGAATAACTCGAAAAATAAGTAACCTGTCACCAAAAAAAGATAATAGAGCGGCACCACGGTCAACGGATTGCTGATCCACACCATCGCCACTGAAACCGGTAAATTGAACCGAAACCGTAAGATATAACGGCAAATAGCCCAAATCAAAGCCGCGATATACATCTGAATGCCCATTGTCGGTGTTAGCCCAACAAATAGACCAATCGCGACTCCCCAACTCACTTGGGAAACCGGGGCGACACTGTTGATAATCGGTTGGATGAGGTGCTCGTAAAACAAAGTTTTTAATTTTTTCATGCAACCGTGTCGCTTGTGAGAGGGATAGAATTACAATGCGAAGGGATCAATAGCCTATTTTGCATTCTGAAAATCAAGAAAATTGCCAAAACAACGCACCTCATTGTTTCCATCCTGGAAGTCTTTGCAACTCCCCGTGGTCCCACTGAGCAACGTCGAAGAATCGACCTTCTCAAATGGGATGATCAAATAAGGTAAAGTGTTTTCGGCAGAATCAATGGCAGTCGAAGCAGAAGTCACGTTGCTATTGACCAATTCCCAGTTCTCTCCGGGACTACTAACGTTGACGGCAGCAGGATCGCTACATTTAAATACGGCGTAACCGATGGTTCCTCCACTGGTGGCACTCACGGTAGACCAGCTCAGCGTCGACCCACTGATTGATCCACTGCTCGGCGCTGCCGGAGAAGGTTGCCCCACAGTAGGAGGATTGGTGAGAGGGATGTCGATGTTATTGATGGTCAGTTGGCTCGGCGTGTTGCACCGCTCCAACCCAATGGCAGAAACGCCCAACAGATTTTTGCACTGTGTCTGCGAGCCTAAGGGGGCTTCCGCCCCAGAAGATGAAAGATAAAAGCAACCTTGCAGGGTGTTGATTTCAGTGGAAGAAGGGCTGAAACTCTGCCCCCCCCCCAAACTGACGGTGAGTAGATAAGGCGTGTCATGGGTGAGTTCTGATCCGGCACTAGCAGCCTGTAGCAAGGGCGTGGTATTGATTACCAGAGTGTTTCCCCCCGTTGTATTACTATTGAACAACACCGTAGAATCCAAGCTACTGCTCACCGCATTGTTCGCATCGGCCCCATTGACCGAAGCAGACGCCATCGAGACCGTTGGAGGCGACGTGTCCCCATCAAAAAACAAGGTATTCAACTGGGTTTCTGTTGTCGTGCTTGTGGAAAGATTTTGGACGGAAACTGTCAAGGTTGTGAAGTTCACACTGTTGGTTGTTGCTGCCAATTGAATCAAGGTATTTCCAGTGGCCGCCCCTGCAAATTGGATATCCGATTGCACCACTGTTGTGATCGAATTGGAGGTGAATGCTCCCGTCAGTAACTCCGCTGACCCCACCCGTATCGACGAAAATGGGCCATTGGATACTGCGGCTGCTTTTGCTGCCGCTTCTTGGGCAGCAGCTTGAGCAGCTTGCTGTTCCGCTACCGCTGATGCGGCGGCGGCAGCAGCAATTTGCTCAAAAATAGCTGAATTGATCGGATTGGGTCCGATTTCTTGATCACCAAGGTCTTCCTCTCCTGGAATACCCGCTAATGGATCTAGAACGTCTTCCTCACCAAGGGGATCCCCGGTCCCATCGGCAGGACCCAGGGGGTCCAGGGGGTCTCCCCCCAGCAAATCACCACCGTCTAGTATCCCCCCATCACCGGCTGGGCCTCCATCACCAATGAGGTCATCCGGATTCGGATTTCCGACCCCAGGATCGACAACACCGTCTGCTCCGGGGTCATCTAGCGTGGGATCAACGGCGACGGGTCCAATAGCGGCTAAAAACTCTTCCACAATCTCCAGTTCTTGTTGAGCTGGGTTGAATTGTTGGAACACGGCTTCCAAATCCGCACCACCTGCTTCCACCGCATCTTGAGCCGTTTGTTGGATGGCATTGAATCGATCATCAGCGGCCTGAATGGAATCAGCGGCTGCTTGCAGCTGTTCATCTCTCACAGCGGCCACTTGCTCGATATCTTGAATGGGAGCATCGGCCACCAATTCCTCTAAGGTAATCGGTTCACCACTACTGACTTTTTGTTGCACTGAAGACAACAAATCTTTGAAGTTCGCAGGCTGAGAATCCACTCCCGAAGAATCATCCACGGGTGTCGGGGCCGATGCAGTAATAACAGAACCCACGTCACGGGTGACTTCGAGGAATTCTTCAAAATCAAAGTTGTCGCTGCCTCCTACCGATTCAATGGTTGAGGTTAACGCCTTAGCACTATTATTGATGGTCAGGAAATCTCCACTTTCACCTATATCTTTTAGAGCGGTGGTGGAGACAGCAACCAGTTCTTTTACATTGTCTAACGAAGCCCCCTTCCCCAACGCATTGTTGGCAGATTTGGCGGCGGCCTCTGCAATTGGCCCCGCAGCCTGTATCAGAGCATCAGAAGGAACTGCGGCATCACCTTCTCCGGTACCAAAGGTTTCTGCCACTTGGACAGCCACCACCGAAATGGCTTCTGGATTCAAGCCGTTTTCTTCAAAAGATTTTGTGATGGCTCCCAAATCGACACCAGAATTTTCAATCTGCTGAAAGGTTTGCTCTAAGGCGATGCTCGCTTCTACTGCTTTTTCAGCGACAACGGTTTGTACTGAAGCGACATCCACAGGGGCGGTTAAGTCTCCTACCGTCTCAACCAGTTGTTGGGTGGCTTCGGCAGCGGCACTCTTGACTAAGACATCCAGATTTTCACCCCGACGATTGGAAGTGCCTGCAACTGAGTCGCTCAAGGCGCTGCCGACCACTTGGGCAATATTGTCGGCTGCCGTTTGGGCCTCTAGAGGGAGGTCCTCTCCGGTTAAATCCAATTGACCTTGTGAGGTCAGTTCAACGACTTGATCCAAAGCCTGTGACACGGTTGCAGAAAGTACGCTGGCTTTGGCTCGTTGATCGGTCAAGCCACCTGCCGATTCATTGGCTGTTGCTGTGGTTTGAGTGACCACCTTTCCCAAATTCGTGACCAAATTAGTCGCAGCGATGAGGTCTGCATCTGCCGCAGTCAAATCGAATTGCTGGAGCTGTTGTCTTGAAACATCGGCAACGGTTTCAAGGACTTCACTGATCGAAACGGCATCAAGGCTGGCTGTAGTGGGATCGGCAACCACCGTTTTCAAAGATTCTCGCAAAGGGCCTGCTGTATTATTCGCTACATTTTGAACGGTTTCAGGGATCGTATCCTGGGCTAAATCTCCTATGAATGGAGCCAGGGCGGTAGAGACTTGATTGGATACATTATTCAACAATAAATTTTGTTGAACCGCAGGCAGTGAGGCCACTTCGGGGTCTTGCAAAGATGCGGACAATGGAGCTGCCATCACTTGAGCAAAATTGTTCACTTGGGTTTGTAGTGCGGCAACAGCATCGGTATCTAATGGGGCAGTTAAATCTCCTGCGGTATCCACAACAACTTCCGAAACTTCATTGCCCACTGCTGAAAGCAGGGTCCCCAACCCTCCTGATCCTAATAAGCTTTCGTTTGAAGGATCGGTACTTACATTGATCAACGCCGGCGTGGCCGATTGCACCGCATTATTAATAATGTTGTCCAAGGCATCTCCGCTTCCCACTCCGGTAGAGCTGACGATTTGCCCTGTTGCCGCCGCTGCAGCTCGGATGATGAGCGTAGCGGAGTCTGTGTCCACTCCAGAACTATTGATGCTTTCCCGTACGGAGCTATCAAAAACATTCAAAAATTTGGTCGTATTTTCGATCATTTGTGCGGCGGCGGCTTCTGCATCGGCATTGGCGCTACTCGGAGCCGCTGTGATTAATGCAATCGCGTCTTCAGCCGTTCGTCCTTGGGATATCAACTCTCCTGACAAATTGGCTTGGAACTCTGGGTTAGACAGCAACCCTGATCCAAAAGTGGGATCGTTCGGGTCAACCGATATTGATAAAATCTCAGAAACAGTACGAGTGGAGTCTTGAGCCGCCAGAGTTTCAACCAGACTATCTGGGAATCCCCCCGCAGCCGGGTCCTCCTCGGTCTTAGCGGTGAAGGTGGCACTGTCAAAAAGCCGGAACGGAACCGATTCATTAAAAGCGGTGAGAGAGAAGGTTTCCCCAGTCCGGTAAAACAGGTCGTCTTGGTTCACTAGGTTCAGATCGATCGCCACCAATCGGTGGACAGCCCCGTCGATCCGGCGTGCTGCTAAACGTTGCAAAACCGCAGGTGCATCTTCCCCTAAAACCGATTGGGTCACAACTTGAGTCATGGGGTTGACATTCGCTGTTTGCTGCTCGCCTTCATTGGGAACCGAAGGGACGACCGAGCTGACGACTGTTTCATCGACAGCTTGAGAAAAAATCAAAAATGGAACTGTCAGCGTGCTCGCTGCTTCGAAGTCGTAGTTTCCCTCTTCATCCGTCGTCGCCACTTGCTGTGGCTCCGAATTATCCGGGGTCACCACAAACACAGCAGCATTGGTGATCGCAAAACCATTGGAAACATTGCCTCGAATGATGGGCAAATTTCGAGATTGTGAAACTTCTGTCTCGGTCACCTCTTCAGTCGGAGGGGTCTCCTTGGTATCGTTGTCATTATTGCTTGTGGAACCACAACCAATAGACAGTAATAAAACAGTTAGGAAAAAGAAAAAAAAGACAGAAATTTTAGTGTAGGGATGAGTGAACCGTGTCATGACATCTCCTTACTTTGAACTAGGCCAGAAAGGTCTCAGGGGGGTCAAAATTTAGGCTTCCATAGCTCTTATTAAGTTGCAAGCAATATGGCGTCTTTGGCTTCTGAGTCAGTCTCGGTCATTTGGATCATTTCTTCCAGGCCCACCATCTGTAAAACGCGATGGACGTAGTGGTTCGTGATGATCACGAAACTCACTTCTTCATCATAGACTTCCTTGGTCATTTGAACCAAAAGCCCGATTCCGCTGGAATTCATCATTTCGATTTTTGTTAAATCCAAAATCACACCACCGATCTCTTCGTCTTGCCATACAGCACGAATTTCATCGATTAGACCTTGTGCGTCCTCGAAGGTTCGATCTTCTTGATAACGTACCCAGCAGATGCGGTTTTCAATATAGTATTTGCTTTGCATGAAAGTGGTCTCCGTTTTTGGTTTTGATCCTTTGGCGCGACGAGGAATGCGTTGGGGAAAAGTATTGAATTTTTCCAATGAGAGGTACTATTTTCAACCTTGTGTCGTCTCTAGACACTTAACACAGAGTCATTTCAATATAACTATTTTTTTATGAAACGTACAAGAACTGAGCATATAGAAATCATACGATCCTTTTATACACCTCGGAAGGAGGAAAACTTATGACGGCGAAGTCGAAATCTACAGCGAACAAGGCCCCATCTGCAGAGACAACATCTCCCCCTAAAATCAGTGATCAATTACAAAAAACTTTAGACGAATTAGGACAAGAAGAAGCGATAGCCATGTTGCGGATGATGCTGCTGATTCGTCGGTTTGAAGAGCGCACCACCGAAATGTACCAGCAACGGAAGATCGGTGGGTTTTGTCATCTCTACAATGGCCAAGAGGCAATCGCCATTGGGACCGTTTGGGCCAAGCGCAAAGACGACTACTTGGTGACCTCGTATCGGGATCATGGTTTCGGTTTGGCTTTAGGTTTAACGCCTGATGAATGTATGGCCGAAATGTTTGGAAAATCCACAGGTTGTGCCAAAGGAAAAGGCGGATCGATGCACTTCTTTTCCAAAGAACTCAACTTTTTGGGTGGCCACGGTATCGTTGGCGGACAGATCCCAATTGGAACCGGAGCCGCTTTTCGCGCAAAGTACTTGGGAACCGATCAAGTCAGTTTGACCTTTTTCGGAGAAGGCGCCATTTCGCAAGGAGCGTTTCACGAATCGTTGAATTTGGCTTCAATTTGGAACCTGCCCTGCATCTATGTCATTGAAAATAATAAATATGGCATGGGAACAGATGTGGCCCGCGTGGTTGCGATTGAAGAACTTTTCCAACGTGCCAACGCCTATAGCATGGAAGGACTGCCCATGAATGGCATGGATGTGTTTGAATGCTATCGTGCCATGAAAGAGCAAATTAGCATCTGTCGTCAGACTTCCCGCCCGGTGCTCATCGAAGCAAAAACCTACCGATTCCGCGGACATTCCGTTTCCGATCCGGGAAAATACCGCAGCAAAATGGAACTAGAAGCTTACAAACACGCCGATCCGATTGTTGGGGCCAGGCTAACTCTTTCCGAAGCCGGATGGATCAACGAAGATCAATTCAAGCAAATGGACAAAGAAGTGAAGGCTGAAGTGATTCACGCCGTCAAATTTGCTGAGGAAAGCCCAGAACCCACACTGAGCGAATTGGGACGCCACGTTTTCTATGAAGAAGAACACCCGGCTGCCTCTTGACCTTTGCAAAGCGTGTGATCTTTGCACCGACCTTTCTTTGAAAACCACTCAACCAACTGACTTTCGATTTCCAGTAGAAGGAGCCTCATGGGTACTAAAAAGATTACAATTCGAGAAGCCTTGCGCGAAGCCATCACCGAAGAAATGGAGCGCGACCCCACTGTCTTTTTGATGGGCGAAGAAGTGGGCGAATACAATGGCGCTTACAAAATTTCCGAAGGACTTCTGGACCGATTCGGACCACGCCGGGTGATCGATACTCCCATTGCCGAAAACGGATTCACTGGATTGGCCGTTGGTGCCGCAATGGTCGGCCTTCGTCCTGTGGTGGAGTTCATGAGTTTTAATTTCAGTTTAGTCGCGATGGATCAAATCGTCTCCAATGCCTGCAAAATGTATTATATGTCTGGGGGCCTGTTTAATGTCCCTATGGTCATGCGAGGCTGCAATGGTGCTGCGGCTCAGGTCTCTTCCCAACATTCTCATTGTATGGAATCCATCTTTGCATTCATGCCCGGTTTGAAGGTCATTTCTCCCTCTTCAGCAGCCGATCACAAAGGCCTATTAAAAACTGCCATTCGTGATAACGACCCGGTGATCTTTTTAGAAAACGAATTGCTGTATGGGGTGCCTGGAGAGGTTCCCGAAGGAGAGCACTTGGTGCCCCTGGGTGTGGCCAATGTGATGAAAGAAGGTTCCGATGTGACCATCATCGCCCACAGCCGTATGGTGGAATTTGTGAAAGCGGCCATCCCCCACCTCCAGGAAATGAATATTGATGTTGAGCTGATTGACCCCCGAACGATCAAGCCCTTTGATATTGAAACGGTAAGCCGTTCCATTCGAAAGACCAATCGAGTGGTTATCGTCGAAGAAGGATGGCGATTTTGTGGAGTGGGAGCCGAATTTGGTGATCAAATCTATAGTCGTTGTTTCGACTATTTGGATGCTCCGATTGTTCGAGTCACTTCTACTGAAAACCCCATGCCTTATGCTAAAAATTTGGAAATCGCGACCTTGCCTTCTCCCGACCGAATTATTGAAGCCGTCAAGCAAGTCACTTACCGGGCATAAATCCCTCTCACACTGTGCTTGATTCTGTGTAAACCGGACAAATCGATCAAAAAAAGGAAATTATGGGAACAATCATCAATATGCCAAGTTTGAGTCCTAGTATGGAAACCGGGACTCTCGAATCCTGGGCCAAAAACGTCGGAGATACTGTCGAATCTGGTGACGTGTTGGCGAACATTGAAACGGATAAAGCCGTGGTGGAATACGAGACGTTGGAAGATGGCATCATCCGCCATTTTTTCATTCAACCTGGAGATACGGTTCCAGTCGGTACTCCTGTTGCTGTGATTTCAGAAACGGCAGAGGAAGATGTTGCTGACTTGATCGCTTCCGCCGAATCGCAGGAAGCCGCGAAACCCATTCCAATGACCCAACCGGACCACGATGCCCAAGCCAGTGCCACTGCTCATCGCATGGAGGATATTACACCAGAGGTTCATGTCCCCTTGCCTGCACCGAGCACCGAAGGACGCATCAAAGCCTCACCTCTCGCCAAAAAAATAGCAGCCGAACAAGGGATCGACATCGCTACCATTCGCGGTTCGGGTCCCAATGGTAGAGTGGTAAAAGCTGATGTTGAACAGGCAGTGCAACTCAAAGCAGCAGCGCCCAAGGCGGCTCCAGCGGCAGCACCTGCACCTAAACCAGCTCCGGCGAAGACTCCGGCTCCTGATCTCGAAATCGAAGGCGAATATGAAGAAATTCCCCTCACGGGTATGCGTAAAACGATTGCGAATCGTCTCCTCGAAGCAACCCAAGGGATTCCGCACTTCTTTTTAACAACCAAAGTCCAAGTCGACGCCTTGCTGGCCCTGCGCAAAAAACTCAATGCCACTGGAGAAGTGAAGGTTTCCCTCAATGACATGATCATCAAAGCTTGTGGGAACGCTTTGATGGAACATCCTGACGTGAATACTCGGTTCACCGATACAGCAATGATTCAATTCAAAAATGCCAACATCGGCATGGCCGTTGCTACGCCCGATGGACTCATCACCCCCATCATCCGAGCAGTGAATCAAAAAGGTCTGGGACAAATTGCTCGTGAAACCAAAGATATGGCTGGACGTGCCCGTGAGAAAAAATTAGCCATCAGCGAGTTCACCGGAGGCACCTTTGGTACCTCCAATTTAGGCATGTTCGGTATCGAGCAGTTCACCGCAATTATCAACCCCCCCCAGTCTTGTAATTTGGCCATTGCCCAAGCTTCCGACGAATTGCAGTTGGATGAGGAGGGAAATGTAATCAAGACCAAACAAATGCGTCTTACCCTATCCTGTGACCATCGCGTCGTGGATGGTGCCGTTGGTGCCAAATTTTTGAAAACATTGAAGCGTATCCTCGAAAATCCGATTACACTCATGCTGTAATTTCATCCCAACCCAACTCAAATCAGAAGGATCATCATGGCGGATATTGTTAGAATGCCCAGCTTAAGCCCCACTATGGAAGAAGGGGTGATCGAATCATGGGCAAAACAAATTGGAGAGTATGTGGAATCGGAACAAGTGATTGCCCACATCGAAACGGATAAAGCGATTGTGGAATACGAATCCGTGAATGAAGGTTACTTGCGTCACCAATTCATCGAGCCGGGTGGCAAAGTTGCTGTCGGGCAGCCCATTGCGGTTCTCAGCGAGGACGAAAACGAAGACGTGGCAGATCTCATTGCCGAAGGAGACGCGGAACTGTCTGGATCCACCCCCGCAGCCGCAACTGCCGAGGCTCCTCCAGCACCTGCCCCCGCAGCTCCCCCTTCTCCGGCCCCAGCCCCCACTGCCTCGACTACAAAAGCCACAGACTATGATGTTGCTGTCATTGGTGCCGGTCCGGGTGGGTATGTGGCCGCTATTCGAGCAGCCCAGTTAGGATTGAAAACCGCGCTGATCGACAAACAATGGTTGGGAGGTGTGTGTTTGAATGTGGGATGTATCCCTTCCAAATCATTGCTCAAAAATGCTGATGTCATTCACACGATTCGGGAGCGCGGCGAAGAGTTTGGTTTTTCCTATGACAATTTAAAAGTCGACTACTCTGTTGCAGTGAAGCGTTCTCGGAAGGTCTCTGAAAAGCTGACCAAGGGTATTGGTTATTTGTGTAAAAAGAATAACATTTCGGTTCATATGGGCGCTGCGGAGTTCAAAGACGCCAATACGCTCAGCATCACCGATGGAGATGGGAAAAATTATGACCTGACAGCCCAAAATATTATCATTGCCACTGGGTCGGATGTTCGTAGGATTCCCGGAGTGGACATAGATGGAAAGAAGGTCTTGACCTATTGGGAAGCCATTCTCCAAGAAACTGTTCCTGAAAAGGCTGTGATCGTCGGATCCGGAGCCATCGGTGTGGAATTTGCCACGGTTTGGAATGCATACGGCTCCGACGTAACCATCGTGGAAATGTTACCCACCATTGTTCCCAATGAAGATAAAGATGTCTCCGATGCACTGCAAAAGTCTTTCAAAAAATCGGGCATCCGTACAATGGTCAATAGCAAAGTGGAAAACATCGATGTTTCTGGACCTTCCGTGAAAGTCACCGTGACGGGACCAAAAGGGCAAGAAACCTTGGAAGCCGATCAAGTGATGGTCGCCATCGGTTTCGTCCCCAATAGCGATAAACTGGGATTGGATAAAGTGGGTGTGAACACCGACCGAGGGGCCATTGTGATCGATGACCAAATGCGTACCAATGTCCCTAATATTTATGCCATTGGTGACGTAACAGCCAAATTGATGCTGGCTCATGTGGGATCCGCTATGGGGATTGTCGCTGCCGAAGTGATTGCCGGGCACCCCACGCCGAAGCTCGATTATGACATGATGCCACGGGCCACGTATTGCCATCCTCAAGTGGCTTCAATGGGTTTGACAGAGGCCCAAGCTAAGGAAAAAGGCCATCAAGTCAAAGTGGTTCGATTCCCTTATGGAGTCAATGGCAAAGCCTTGGGGTTAGGAGAAACGGAAGGCTTCGTGAAGATTGTTGTTGATGAAAAATATGGTGAAATTTTGGGGGCTCATCTCATCGGGCCAGAAGTCACCGAGCTGCTGACAGAATTCACCTTAGCGCAGGCTGCGGAACTCACCATCGAAGAGATCGCGAGAAATGTGCATGCTCATCCTACCTTGTCGGAAGCGATCATGGAAGCCGCTCATGGAGCACTCGGCGATTACATCCATATTTAGGTCTGAAATTTTTCGTCCTATTTCAAACCACAATTCCATGCCATCCTTCCCACATCGAAGGATGGCTCTCTCACATACCATTCATTCCTCACTTTTTGCTCTACCTTTGCTCTACCTGCTTCCATTCCTAGACTTCATTCCTCGTCCTTCTGTTTCATAGTGGACTGCCCCGATCGGATTTGTTTGCGCATTCGACTCAACTTTTCGTTCACTCGATCCAGCTTAGAGAGATTTTTTTGACGTTTCACTTCTTGCTGGAAGTCATCCCAATTCGTTGTGTTGTTGAGCGTGGTCATGATGATGTCCGACAACACCTCTTTTCGATTAGCCATGTCACACCTCGTGAAACAAAAGATGATCTGAGAATCTGGTCATTCAAGAGCAATCCCTTGTAGGGTATTCTGTGAGAGAAATCCAGCAGAGGAACGGCCCCGTTCACTCATGCGAGCCGTACTTGTGCAATGCACATGAATGCCCAGCATGACCGTGACTATGATCGTGACTATGAGCGGGAGAGGATTGCGAAGGAAGCTCGGATGATTTGGAAGTGGAATGTGTGGCGGTTCCAGGCGGGTTTTTGCCATGTGTATCTAACATCGTCACCCATTTCGGTTTAATCGAAATTTGAGAGACCTGCTTTTTTAGAGACGATTGCCCACAACTCGGACATAAGGTCAGCGGGGCATCATTGAACTTCTGTAGTTCTTCCAGAGCATATCCACATTCCGAACAAATATAAGTATACAGCGGCATAATTGTTAATCAGGAAAAGAGGAAAAATTCTAAAGGGTTCACACAAACTGAAATTACGCTAGAGAAAAATCCATTCCATTCAAAGTCAAAACGTATCCTTGTTTGCTCAAAAATGAAGAAAACTGCTAGCAGTACCTTCCATTCTCTCGATTTCAAATGTCAGATGGCACCTCCTTCGTTGGTCCCTCAACGCTGAACTATCTTGACGCCCCCTCCATTTTCAGTAGATTTGTCCATCCTAACTGCTTACGTTGAACACCTTTGACATGAGCAGGTTTCACCGAATATAACATCTTCACCTTGATTGAGTTGGGAGGAGACATCCCTTGTTAAAACGAAGAGTCACCAGCTTTCACATGGGCATCATTCAGGTGTTCGTGGTGTTGATCTTGCTGGTAGGAGTTAGTTTTTCTTTTATTTTTTATGACGGATCGAACCAAGCCGTTTCTCAGCTTGCCACTCAGATTACTCAAACGTTATCGGCCAAAGTCCGAGAAAAAACAGAAACATTTCTAGGCACTCCGGCAGCTCAAATCACGAGCCTGGGTAGGACGTTGGAAGCCAGCCAACTGCTGCAAAACCGTGAGGCGATATGGAAAGCCTTATGGGAAGAACTCAAAGTTCTGCCCTATGTCGACAGCATTTATATCGGAGATGAAGACGGAGGTTTTCTCCAATCTCGTCGTTATCCCCGATATGCCACCCGGTTGGTTTCTCAAGCCGATAACGAGATTCCAGACCTCCACCTCACTCCGGAACAAATCCAGCAGAGCCAGTCCGAACAGCTCCCTCCCTCCGAAGACTCTTCTTTGGCATCTGAAGACTCTTCTTCGGCAGAAGATTTGGCAAAACAAACCTGGTGGTATCGCGATGAAGAATACCAAGTTTTAGAAACCCACACAGAAGCGACCGACTACGACCCCAGAGATCATCCATGGTACGAAGACATTTTTGATCTCCACCGTATCCAATGGACCGATGTTTATATCTTTCAGACAGCCAAAGTCCCAGGACTTACCGCCAGCTTTCCGATGCTCACTCCCGAGGGTGAATTAGCGGGTGTGATTGGTGTGGATATCCCTTTGCGGAAACTTTCAGAATTTTTTTCTGAGCAGTACATTAGCCAAAACGGCCGCACCTTCCTCATCAATGGAAATGGAGAGGTTCTAGCATTTTCCGAAGACCTGCCACTGGTCAAGGAAGATCCTGCAAATGGTGAGTTGTCCCCTCTTCAACTGAAAGATCTGCCGTACTCCTGGATTGAACAAGCCTATCAACAGCATATCGACTTAAAACAACCGACATTAATTGCCGAGGTTCAAGGGCAGCATTATTACAGCGTGTTCCAACCGCTTTCAGGCCAATTTCCGTTAGGATGGATGGTCGGGGTTGTCATTCCAGAAAACGACCTGCTCGGTCCGATCAATGAAACGCTAGAAAAAGCTCTATTGCTCACGCTTGTCATTTTGGTGGGTTCTTTATTTGTCGTGTATTGGCTAGGCCGCAGATTGTCGCGCCCGATCATGCAATTGGCTAAGGAAACGGAAAATATCAAGGATTTGCAGTTCGAACAGGTGCATCGGGTCGATTCCGGTTTTCAGGAAGTGCAGGTCCTGAGTGAGTCTTTGTTTTCAGCCGCAAAGGGTTTGCAATCATTTAAGAAATACGTTCCCGCCGATGTCGTGCGACAGTTGGTGTTGACCGGAGATGAAGCCAAATTGGGAGGAAAAAAAGAAGAATTGACCATCTTATTTACCGACATTGCTGGATTCACCACACTTTCTGAAACGATGGAACCGGATGCTTTGATGCTGCACCTTTCTGATTATTTGGACCAATTGTCTCAAGTGATCATGAAAGAGCGTGGTACCATTGATAAGTACATTGGGGATGCCATCATGGCCTTTTGGGGAGCACCCGTAGCTTTACCCAATACTCCAGCCTTGGCCTGTCAAGCGGCATTGCAATGCCAACGGATACTGCCGACGCTCAACAAAACTTGGCGTCAAGAAGGAAAACCCATGTTGCAAACCCGAATCGGAATTCACACGGGTGAGGTGATTGTGGGTAATGTGGGTTCCGAATCACGATTGAACTATACGATCATCGGCGATAGCGTCAATTTGGCGTCACGGTTGGAAAGTGCCAATCGCATCTATAAAACTTCCATTCTTATTAGTGAACAGACTTATCTAGCGGTTCGTGATGACTTTCATTGTCGATTCTTAGACATCATCACAGTGAAAGGAAAACGGACTGGGGTGAAGGTGTATGAATTGGTGGCTCAAAGCAAGGACCTTGTTTCAACCTCCTTCCTCAATCTGCAAACCCAATACGAACACGCGTTTGAGCATTATCTCGAACAAAAGTGGCAAGAGGCTCAGACCCTGCTCCAAGCCTTAATCAAACAGTACCCTCACGAACCGGTTGTAGAAATGTTAATGCAGCGGTGCCAACATTTTGAAGCCCATCCCGAGCAGGTCCCTGAAAATTGGGATGGCAGCCATGTCTTGCAAGAAAAGTGATGGGGAAATCAGAAATGAAAAGAGAGGTATGGGTGCGGAAAGAATGGCTATGGAAGGCAACATTTAGAAAGAGTTGATTTCCAATCCCATTGCTTCGATGTGCTGAAGAAAAGCATCTGTGGTCTCTTGCTGAACCTCCAAGAACTGCACTCCATAGAAATAGCACCGCCACTTGATCCGTTTGGAAATAACCACGACGCCTGTAAAATGGAATGTCTCTGACAAGACAACTTCCACTGCAAATCGATCTCCACGCGTCATTTTGACAGGTAAGAAAATCCCCAATCCGGCTTTAGAAATATCTTTGGTGACTCCGGCAAAACACTTATTCTTGACCGTTGCGTTCACTTCAATTGCCATCGGATGACGAGTGTGTATTCGGCGTTCGATTTCCATAGCGGCCTCATGTAGGGCGGTGGGATTTGACGTTCATTCTGGATGTAGGCTGCCTACGCAAAAACAGGATAAGGGGCTCATTTTCAAAAAGAATCAATTCCATATGTAATGCTATACATAAATTGAATCTTCGGAGCAACCGATTTGAAACTCAAACAACGGGTTGAAATTCTTATAATACTCGATGTTCGAGTTTTTAGAGTTTGATTATCTCAGAGAGGGGAACTTCAATTGATCGATTTCCCCGGCAGAAAGGTATCGGGAATGGTCCCTTGGCCTTGGTCCAGCCACAACAGATTCAACCATAAAGGCTCCTGCTCCAATAACAGATGACAGATGGGAATCAACCCAAGAGTTGTTTTCCATCGGGTGGCCAAATCGCGATTCATGGGGTCTATAGTAAGGACGGGGTTGGGGTTCGAAGTATCATTCATATCGTTGATCCCTCAGTTTCTTTGGCTTCCATCATCTTGTGGATGGTTTTTAATAAGGGCTGCGAGGTGGCATCCCCATTATAGAAATTGGTTACGGCTGAGGGAAAACATCCGTG